>ONDJ01000023.1 GCA_900316575.1 uncultured Prevotellaceae bacterium
TGAACACGCTCTTCTATCAACACTCATAAGAATATTAAAAAAGAACTTGCTCTAAGGAGAAGTAACGTTTCTTGTACTACTCTAACTGTTGGTATGAAATTTTTTCTAAGAACGTTTGTTGCTTTGCGTCTTATTTTTAGCGCGAAAGCGAATGCAAAAATACAGCGGGATTTTTATCTTCCAAATTTTTTCGCGCTTTTTTTGCGTTTTTTTTGATTTTAGCGTTGGATTTTGGAGCCATTTGTTGTGTATGGGATGGCTTTGGGGGTTATTTTTATAGAAAGAAATGTAAGTTTGGTTTTGGGTTTGGGGGCCAAATTATCGGCAGGCTTATTGGGGTTGTGTGGAGGGATTTTGCTTGCCTGAAAGGAATACATCGCGCAGAATGTTGATGGACTCGGGATTCTGTTGTACGAAGGTGTCGATATGTCGCATTCGTTTTTGTTCGAGTATCTCATCGAAAGCGATGAGAATACCTGTTTCTTCGACATTTCCAAATTGATGATTAACGGCTGTTCCAAAGACGCGCATGGTGGGACTGAGACCCATATAGGCGTTGATGAGTGGCGGAATGTTGTATCCGAGTTTGCGTACTTGGGTGTTGAGTGTGTGGTAATCTTCTTTGAAGGTTGGTTTGTCAAATAGTTCTTCAAGTTGGCATCGTGGTGTGTCGATGGGTGCAGGATGAATGGGTGTGACAAGTTGTTGTTTGTCGCCGAAGTGTTTGTTGAGGAAGTGGAGTATCATGTCTCTTGAGCGTCGGTTGAAGCTTGGATACATGGTCATTTTGCCGAAGAAGTATTTGATGGACGGCATGATGACGGTGAGTGCTCCAAGTCCGTCCCAAAGGTTGTCTAGTGCGAAGAGGCTTTTATAGGATTTTCGGGTACTTTGGTATTCGAGTGTGACGAACGAGCGTCCGAGTTCGACGGTTGTGCTGAGGTAATCGCGTATGAATTCTTGTGAGAAGTGGAACATGTGGCTCGTGGCGAGATGTGGCTGCCCGTCTGGGGTGAAGGCACATTGTCGTCCAGGCAGAAAGCGGTATCCGCCGAGGATTTCTTGACTTTCGGGGCACCACACGATGAGTTGGTAGTAGGGATTGGGACCGAGGTCGAATTGGTCGAGATCGAGTGGCTCTCCTGTTCCTCCTCCTGCAGTGCGAAAGGCTATTTCGCGCAGGCGACCAATTTCGCGTAGTACGTTGGGGGCATTGTCGTTGGTGACGATGTAGATTTCGTTATTGGATTTGTTGGTGGAGCGTAGTTTGCGTGCGGGTGTAAGTTCTTGTTGGAGGGCTTGGCGTGAGACGGGGGGTATGATATTTTGCATTTCTGTGGGTGATTTCTATATATAATACTGTGTGGTGGGTGGTGTTATTTATATTGTTGTGGAAGGGCATAGACTTGGTCGTAAACGTATTGCGCCCACTGTTGTGGTGTGCGTGTTTTGTTGAAGGTTTGGTATGGTATGGGCTTGCCGAAAGTGATGGTAAATGTTTTTCCGCGATTTTTGAAGGTTTCGTCTGCAAGGTAGAGCATGGCGATATTGAATTTTATGTGGAGTGCTTTTGAGATGTTTGCGAGACGGTAGAAGAAGTTTGAGTTTTGTCCTTGGAAGTGTATGGGTACGATGTCGCGCTGTGTTTGTATGCTTTTTTGAATGAAGGTTTTTTTCCAGGGTATGTCTCGTATGATGCCGTTTTGTTTGCGTGAGCAGAGGTCGGCTGGAAACATGATGATATGGTTTTGTGATTGGAAGGCTTCGTTGACTTTATGTGCGAAGTCGTGTCCTTGGCTCCCGAATTTGTTGACGCCTACACAGAGAGGTGCTAATCCTTTGAGGTTCATGAGTAGGTCGTTGACGAGGTAGCGTATTTGTCCGTTATAGGTGTGTCCGAGAATTTTACCGATGCTGATGCCATCGATACCTCCGAGTGGGTGGTTGGAGACGAAGGTGTAGTGTTTTCCGTCGGTGGGACTGGGAAGGTTTTCTTGTCCTTTGGTTTGGATATTGACGCCTACGTAATTGACGGCTGCATCGAGCCAGGGTACTCCTTGTATATCGCCGATAGTTTGGAAAAATAGGTTGAGTTCGTCTTGGTGGGCTATGCGGCGCAGGTAGTTGATGATGAAGCGGGGTACGTAGTTTGCTTTGCGACCTGCTTTGTCGCGTAGGATTTGCTCAACATCGAGGAGTGGTTGGTGGGCCATGTTGTATTGTATTGGGTGTTAGTGTTGTTTGCGAGGTGCAAAGGTAGGTATTTTTTGTGTGCTTGTTGGTTTTTGTGGTATAAAAAAAGAGGGGCGACTTTCCTGGTATTGCCAGGGGGCGCCTCTCTCGTTTTGTTTGTAGAGATTGACTATAGGTGTATTTAGTCTTCTTTCTTTGTTTGAACGCGGCGTTCTTTGATACGTGCTTTTTTGCCAGTGAGTGCTCGTAGGTAGTAGAGCTTGGCGCGACGTACTTTGCCTCGTTTGTTGACTTCAATACTTTCGATGGCTGGGCTGTTCAGTGGGAAGATACGTTCTACACCTACGGTGCCAGACATTTTGCGCACGGTAAAGCGTTTTTGATTACCATGGCCTACAATTTTGATGACTACGCCGCGGTAGAGCTGTACGCGTTCTTTGTTACCTTCGATGATTTTGTAGGCTACTGTTACGGTGTCTCCGGCGCGGAAGTCAATTTCGCGATTGGTGGTAGCGAAGGCTTCCTGGGCTGCTTTCAATAGGTCTTCCATTGTGTTGTTGGAATTGTGTTTTGTTTGGTTTTGTTTTGCTTTGTGGTACACAACGTTCGCAGTTGTCTCTCTTTTGCGCTCCTTGCGGGAGGTGTGCTTTGCCTCAAGCGTCTCCCTACGATTGATTTGTATCTATGCTTGGCTAAACGATGTGTAAATGCGTTTTAGCGGCTTTTCGCGGGCGCATCTGCCAGTGGTTGTGCTGAAAGCGGGTGCAAAAGTGGGGAATGTTTTTTGTTTGGCAAAGACTTTGTGGTTTTTTTATTATTCTTGAGGTTGATTGGGGGTTGTTTTTGTTGTTTTTGATTTTTGTTTTTGTGTTCTCAGGGCGTAGATAGTGATGACAATGAAGCTTAGTAGTGGGAGTGTATAGGAGATATTGACGGCTGGTTGGCCAAGAATGGTACCATAGTCGATGATGTGCCCTTGGAGTGGTGGCATGAGTGCTCCACCAACGATAGCCATGACGAGGAAAGCTGCTCCAAGTGTGGTGTCGGCGGGTTGTACGTTTTCGAGTGCTATGCCGTAGATGGTGGGGAACATGAGTGACATGAAGGCGCTGATAGCTACGAGGCAGTAGAGTCCTATGGTTCCTTGGATGAGAATAGTACCGAGTGTAGCGAGGATGGCTCCTGTACCAAAAAGGGCGAGCATGTGTTGTGGACTTGTGTAGCGCATAAAAAGTGTACTGAGGAAGCGACTTGTAAGGAAGAGTGCCATAGCGAGGATGTTATAGCGCTGGGCGGTGGCTTTCTCGATGCCGAGATTGTCGGCATATTGTATAATAAAAGTCCAAGTCATGATTTGTGCTGCTACGTAGAAGACTTGTGCGATGACGCCTTCGCGGTAGATGGGGTTGTGGAGGAGTCGTTGGAGGGTTTGTCGCAGGGGTGGTGCTTGGTTGGTGGCAAAGGATGTTTTGGGCATGGGTTTGAGGGCTATAATGACGAGCATGATGAGGACAACGATGCCCAGGACTACGTAGGGGTCGCGTATGATAGCGAGGTCGTGTAGTCGAATGCTTTGTTTTTCTGCTTCTGTGAGTGTATGGAAGATGATTTGCCCTGCGTCGTCGCGTCGGTCTGAGAGAAGCTGTGGAAGTACGATTTGCGAGGCTACTGCCATGCCCAGGAGTGAGCCCAAAGGGTTGAATGCTTGTGCGAGGTTGAGGCGTCGAGTGGCGTTTTCTCGGTTGCCGAGTGAGAGAATGAAGGGATTGGCTGTTGTTTCGAGGAAGGCGAGGCCGAAGGTGAGTATGTAGAGGGAGAGGCAGAAGAAAGTGAAACTCTGCATATGGGCTGCGGGTATAAAGAGGAAAGCTCCTATGGCATAAAGGCCGAGTCCAAGGAGGATACTACTTTTGTAGCTATAGCGGCGTATAAAGAGCGCTGCTGGTATGGCCATGGTGGCATATCCGCCATAGAAGGCGAATTGTATGAGCGAGGCTTTGGCAGCGGTTATTTCCATGAGTGTTTGGAAGGCTGCTACCATGGGGTTGGTGATGTCGTTGGCAAAGCCCCAGAGGGCGAAGAGTGTTGTGATGAGGCAGAAGGTGAGGAGGTGCTTGCGGGGTACTAACATAATTGCCTATTATTAATATTGTAAACTTTGTATTTGACAAATGATTTTGTTCGCTGGCTCTTTCGCGATGTGCAAAGGCAGCCTTACGCAGTTTTGTCAAGAAATCACAAAAGTACTATTCTTTTTCTGCATACCAAAGGCTCAGGCCCATAATTTGTTTTTTCGCTGCTTGTGTCATTGTTTCGTGAGTCTCAACTATGGGTGGTGTGAGAGGAAACAAATTTACAGCCGTATTCTTTCAGTACGTGTAAAAGCTGTAAGTAAGACACAAGGCCTACATAACATTCGCCATTCACCGCACATAATACAAAAAGCATCAAAGAAGCGGCCCAGCCACACACACCGCCACCTGCTTTATTTCCTAAAAAATAAGGATTGCCCAAACCACACATCCACCCTACCTTTGCACCCAAAAATAAAAAGAGCCAAAACAAATGAAAAACCTACTACTCACCTCCCTGCTAAGTCTCCTCATAGCAACGCCCATCTGCGCGGACATACTCCCTCAAGACAACACTACAGTGCCCCCCGACACCACACGCACCACACAACTCTCCCCAGCCCTCATTACCGTGTCCCAAAAAGAACACACTCCCCTGCGCTCAGCACCCATCAGTGCCACCACCATCAGTGCCCAAACACTTAGCGAGCAAAGCTTACACAACATCAAAAGCGCAGCCACACTCGTCCCTAGCCTCTACATGCCAGCCTACGGTTCCCATCTCACAGCTGCCACTTACATACGTGGCGTGGGCTCACGCAGCGGCTCACCAGCAGTAGGCCTCTACGTAGATGGCATACCCTATCTTGACAAAACAGCCTACGACTTCGGCTTCCTGGGCATACAAAGCATCGACATCCTGCGCGGACCACAAGCCACACTCTACGGACGAGGAGCAATGGGAGGTCTCATCCACATCCACAAAGCCGACCCACTCACCACACACGGTACCGAACTATCACTTCATGGCATATCACGCACAGCTGGCTATCGCCTCGCAGCACAAACCTACCTACACCCAGCAAAAAACTTTGCCATCTCTCTCGGCGCATTCCACGAAAGTCAACGTGGTTTCTTCCAGAACACCACACTCCAACACAAAGCCGATCGAGGAGCCAACACGGGACTCCAAGCCCAGATTGCTTATAAACCCACACAAGCCTGGCGCTTAGGTCTCGACATCAACTACCAATACACCGACGAGAACTGCAACCCCTACCAAATAGACCAAGACCCCATCACAAACCTACCCCAAGGACAAATCACACAAAACTACCAAAGCAACTACCGCCGAAACCTCCTCACCACAGGTCTCACCATAGCCCACACAGGCAAGTACCTCGACCTCACAAGCATCACATCACACCAATACCTCGACGACAACCTACAACTCGACAACGACTTCATCCAGCAAGATCTCTTCACGCTCCATCAACACCAAAGCACCAACACCCTCACCGAAGAAATCATCCTCAAAAGTAAATCCCATCGCAAGTGGCAACACACCACAGGCCTCTTCGCAGCATACCAAGACAGCCGCACCACATGCCCCGTCTTATTCAATCAAGACGGCATCAGCTTTCTTAACGACCAAATGCAAAGCATCTTCCAAAACGTGCCTCACTCTATGAGCCTCACATTCGACGATGCCACATTGCCCTTCAACGCCAACTTCCGAACACCATCGTGGAACGTAGCCCTCTACCACCAAAGCACCCTGAAAGACCTCCTCATACAAGGTCTCTCACTCACACTCGGGCTACGCCTTGACTACGACCGACAAAAACTCAACCTCAACAGCACCACCTCGCAGCCCGTCAACTACACCTACACCATGCCCCAATATCGCGTAGTCGCAAACCTACAAGCAACGCCACAAGTCAGTGGAACCGTAGCCGAAGACACCTGGCAACTCCTCCCCAAGGCAGCCTTGCAATACAACCTCCCAGAGAACCAAGGCAACATCTACATCAGCGCAGCAAAAGGCTATCGCAGCGGCGGATACAACATCCAAAACTATTCCGACCTCGCACAACAACAACTCCGTCGCAACATGATGCTCGGCGTACAAGACTACATCGCTCAACTCTTCCAACGCTTGCCTATACCCGAAGCCATGAAGGAGCAACACACCCAAATGATAAACTCACTCATTGAACCCCAAATACCCGCCCAACCACAACCCAGTGCACTCTACTACAAACCCGAAACCTCTTGGAGCTACGAACTCGGCACACACCTCAACTTCCTCCAAAACAAATTACAAATTGATGCCTCCATCTACCTCATACAAACACACAACTTACAGCTCTCACGCTTCACCGAAAGCGGATTCGGACGCATCCTCGTCAACGCTGGTCGTAGCCAAAATATAGGAGGAGAAATCGAAGCCCGAGCAAGCCTACTCAAAGACCGACTCAGCATCACAGCAGCCTACGGCTACACCCACGCAAAGTTCACACGTTACGACCTCGGACAGTCCAACGGACAAACCATAGACTACACCGACAACCGCGTACCCTTCATGCCCGAACACACTCTCGCAGCCACCGTAGCCTATCGACAACCCATCCAAAGCTTCATCACAGCCATCACCCTCGCAGCAAACCTACAAGCCACAGGACGCATCTACTGGGATGAAGCCAACACCATGCACGAGCCCTTCAACCTCCAAACAGGTGCTCGCATCAGCATCGAAACAGAAGCAGGCATCAGTCTCACCCTCTGGGGCAAAAACCTCACCGACAGCGACACACGCATTTTCCAGTTCACCAACATGGGACGCAAACTATCACAAAGCGGGCTGCCACGCCACTTCGGAATCGATCTCAGCGTGAAGCTCTGAGACAATAAGTTAGAGTTTAGGGCTTAATGTTTAGAGACACGGGAGCGCAGGTCTCTCACTCGCAATAAGAAAAAGCCGGAATCTTCGGAAAATCCAAAACCGCCGCAAACTTTAACCCTCAAAAACGCTCAACTCCAAAAACAACCCTCGCAAGACCAAGCCTCGCGAGGGTGTTTTTTCAACTTGCATATGTACAAAGCGCATAAACACTAATTCTCCTCAGCCCACGAACGGCCACGCGTGCGAGCACCACCGCTGCTAGCGCCGCCATAGCCTATACCACTATTGCCGCCAACGCCCGAAACCTCATTGCTACCCGTCAGCAAAGACCCTGACACCAACGCAGATAACACAACCGAGGAGTAACATAAAACTTCTTATTCATAGCAAATAAACAACAAATAAAAACATATAAACACAGCCGCAAAAATAAAAACAAACCACCTACCAATCCAAGAAAACACACATTTTCCAAAGAAAAAGACCATAATAAAAAATAAAAGCATACCTTTGCCACGCAAACATGTGGGCAACCAGCAACTTTCTCCCAGCTACCCACTCAAACCCAAGCCTATGACTTTCCAACTACGAACCACACTGCTCTGCACACTTGCCGCAGCATTTCTCCTAATGCCATCACAAGCAAGCGCACAACGACGTACGAAAGCCAGCCAAAACGGACTACCCACACCCGTGGTCAACTCCACCCCCGACACACCTGCCCGCCAAGCACCTACCGACCACCCAACAACCGACAGCAGGCTCATCACCATCAACGATCAAGCCCCCACCAACCAACACACACGTGGCAACATCAACAACCTCTATGCTGAGGGCATTGACATCTCACACCACCAGCACCACATCGACTGGGACCAAGTAGCCACAGAGCCCATTTCCTACGTATATATCAAAGCTACAGAAGGACGCACTTTCGTTGACGACCGCTACGCACGCAACATCAGCGAAGCACGACGCGTAGGCCTCAGCGTAGGCAGCTACCATTTCTACCGGCCTAACACCCCTTGGCAAGAACAATTTGCCAATATGACCAACATCGTCAAAGTTGAAGAGCAAGACCTCGTCCCACTCATTGACGTAGAAGTAAGAGGCAACGTCAGCGAAAGCAAATTCATCGCCGATCTCAAACTCTTCATTCAAGCCGTAGAAAGCCACTACGGCAAACGCCCACTCATCTATTCAGGCCAGCACTTCTACAATAAGCACCTTGCAGGCCACTTCCCACAACACCAATTCATGATAGCACGCTACAATGCCGATCGCCCACTACTCTCCGACGGCAAAGACTACATCATGTGGCAATACTCCGAGCGCGGACGTGTATCAGGCATCAGCACCAACGTTGACCGAAGCCGCATCATCGGCGACTTCTCACTGCGCGAACTCGGCATGTAGTACACACAAACCTTTCTCCCAAACCTACACCCTAAGAAAACAAATCACACACATCATACTCCCCACACACGACACAAACGCAAAGGCGAGCATCGTTTCCCACCGGCACAACGCAAAAACGACGAGCACACCTTTGCGTTAATTGTATGCCCACTACCAACAGCCGCACAGTTTCCCCAAGAATAGAAAATGACCATCCTCTTCGAAGACAACCACCTGCTCATCGTCAGCAAACAGCCAGGCGAAATCACTCAAGGCGACAAAACAGGCGACACCACCCTGCTCGACACCGCCAAAGCCTACATCAAAGAAAAATACCACAAGCCAGGCGAAGTATTCCTCGGACTGCCCCATCGACTCGACCGCCCCACAAGCGGCATCGTCGTACTCTGTCGCACCAGCAAAGCACTCACGCGTATGAGTGCCCTCTTTCGCGAAGGAAAAGTCAGCAAAACCTATCACGCCATTGTACCTCGAATACACACCACCGACAACCAGTGGCACCAACTAACCCACTATCTCATCCGCAACGAAAAACAAAACAAAAGCTACGCCTATCCCACTCAACGCCAGGGTAGCAAACAAGCCCAACTCAAGTATCACATCATCAGCCACAACGACCGCTACACCCTACTTGAAATCCAACTACTCACAGGACGCCACCACCAAATACGCAGCCAACTCGCAGCCATTGGCCTCACCATACGCGGCGACCTCAAATACGGCGCACCACGCTCCAATCCCGACGGAAGCATCTGCCTACATGCACGCACCATCTCCTTCACCCATCCCGTTACCCAACAACCCATCAGCCTCACAGCACCCTATCCTACCCTCCCCCTTTGGCACACCTTCAAATAAAGAGGTGCTCCATAAATACACGCTCTGCAAATTGCACAAGTTGGAAGTGCGGGCGTCCTCGCCCGCAAGAACACCACCGATGCGACTATTGCAGGTGGGATGTTCGCACCCCACACGTAAAGGTTCCTGTCGCAGTGCCTTAAGAGCGCAGGCATCCCGTCTGCTACAAGCATTTTATAAAGGTTTTAAATCGCACGCACTAGCACAAAAAGCACGCCTCTTTGTGGATGGTTGCAATCAAACAATCCTATCGTTGCGGAAACACGATAGGCTTCTTTCGCGTGAACACCGTACGAAAATTACGTGAACACCGTACGGTGCGCAGCGAAAACATAGGCAACTTCAAGCAAAGAGGTAACGTTTTTCAAGCGAAAGCCTCTTACTGAACAATAATGCAGCTCCTTTCGGAAAGGTTACGCTTTTGGGATAGGATGAAGTTGACTATGAAGGGGAATCATCGTACGCCCCTTATGCTATGCGCTATACCTGCTCACACACAGTAGCCTTGATATACAGAGTCGGTCAGTTTCCTTCTCGGTCTGCCCAACACAGCATCTCAAAATCTCTTTGAAACCTCCCTGGCTCTTGTCTAGGCCTTCACAACACTGACGATATCCGTCCCTATATTCTTCTTGCGTAGGAACATGTCGCAAAAGTTTGCTGAAAACCTAAGTCTCGCTCTGCTTATTGCCAAAACTGGGAGCGCAGGCATCCTCGCCTGCAAGAATACCACAGATGCGACTAATGCGGGAGAAGACGCCCGCTCTCCCAACTTTGGCGGCGATGGAGTTAAAAAAATACCCCCAAATCATAGTGCTGATTTAGAGGCTAAAGTATAAGTATAAAAAAACACTGCTTATCGGAATTTCAGGAGATTGATCATGCTAAATCGCCCAAGTCAAGAAATTCGTCGGACATAACCTCTCGTTGCATCCAACAAACCATATCACACCAACATAGGTCAGTCCCTATAAACAAGTCCTCAACGAATAAAATGCATCGGCTGCCAAGGCTCATACGAAGGTTCTTGAGCAGTTCCCGTACGCAATTGCTTCAACAAGTAAGCCATGTTCAGACCCAGTGTGCGCATCGTTTGCATACCCTCAGTGTCCAGCGCAGCCTGACCAGGTTCACGCCCATACACAATGTTCCAATATTGCGACGTCAGCACAGGCATATTCATCATCTGAAAAGGCATTAGCAGCGATTGCAACGCAGCCGTAGCACCCCCACGACGACAAACCGCCACACCAGCCGCAGGCTTGCCAGCAAAAGCACTTCCACCGCTAAAAAACATACGCTGCAAGAGCGAAAGCACCGTACCATTCGGTTGACCATAATACACTGGCGTGCCCACTATCAAACCATCGCATTGACGCATCAACTCCACGGTCTCATTGCAAATATCGTCATTAAACACACATTGCCCTTTCGTCATGCATTGAACACAAGCAATGCAACCACGAACAGGCTTAGCACCTATCTGAACCAATTCCGTTTCAATTTCAGCAGCTTCAAGCACCTTAGCCACCTCCTTCAGAGCCACAAACGTGTTGCCCGCCTTGCGCGGACTACCATTGACAAGAAGAACTTTCATCGTAAAAAATAATTACCTATAAAACTTTAAAAACAAAAATACAAGGCAAAAATACGCGTTTCAAACCACCAAAAATCCACACAACGCAAAAAAAACAACAAAAACGAAAAAAAAATACAGAAAATTTGCTTGTATTAACAAAACACTCTACTTTTGAGTTTTGAAAAGTGGAGTTGGCAAACACCGTAGCCTAAACTTCACGAAGCTGTCGAAGAAGAAAAAAAACTTAAAGCAAAGATAGTCAGCGACATTAAGAACCATTCGCTGACAACATTGCTGCAACCTGCAAACAAGATAACACACAAACAATAAATATCTATTAACACAAACAACATCAATACAGGCTATGCCCTACTTACATTTTGACAAGATGCAGATGACCAACCTGCAAGACAGCCTCTTCAAAGAGCTGCTCATCACCAACAGGCAAGGCGCATACTGCTCAACGACACTTGTAGGATGCAACATCCGCAAGTACCACGGCCTACTTGTCGTGCCGGCACCTGAGATTGACGACGAGCGCCACGTATTGCTCTCCTCGCTCGACGAAACAGTAATACAACACGGCGCAGAGTTCAACCTTGGGCTTCATCGCTACCAAGGCGGCCACTACAGCCCAAAGGGCCACAAGTACATCACAGCATTCACCTGGGACAAAGTACCCACTTGGACCTATCGCATAGGCGGTGTAACCCTGCAAAAAGAAATCGTATTTCGCCGCAAAGGAGGCTTCCAACTACTCGTGCGCTACACCGTTATAGATGCCCATTCATTAACCACACTACGCCTCCGCCCCATGCTCTCCTTCCGCAGCGTGCGCCATTGGACACACCAAAACAACGTAGCCAACACCGGCTACGAATCCGTTGACCAAGGCATACGCATGAAGATGTATGCAGGCTACCCCAACCTCTACATGCAAACAAACCAACCCGCCCGCTTCGTTTATGAAGGCGACTGGTATCGTGGGTTGGAATATCCCAAAGAAGCCGAGCGCGGCTACTTCGACGTAGAAGACGCCTTCGTACCAGGTTATTTTGAAGTAGAACTCAAAAAAGGCGAAAGCATCGTATTTAGTGCCGGCACTCAAGAAGCCAAAGCAGCCAAGCTCGAAATGAGCATGGAAGCCGAAAAAGTAGGCCGCGACAGCCGCGATAGTTTCTTCCACTGCCTCGTCAACGCTGCCCACCAATTCCGCGTAGAAAAAGACAACGACCTATACATGTTAGCCGGCTTCCACTGGTTCAAAGCACGCGCACGCGACACCTTTGCAGCATTGCCAGGACTCACACTGGCCATCGGCGAAAAAGAACGCTTCGAACAATACATGGCAACAGCCGAAAAAGCCCTGCGTGACTATATCGTAGGCCGTCCCATCAGTGTTGACATCGCAGAAATGGAACAGCCCGATGTATTGCTATGGGCAGTGTGGTGCCTACAACAATACGGGAAATACATCAGTCGCAAAGAATGCTACGAGCGTTACGGCAAGTTGCTCACAGCCATGGTGGACTACATTTGGGAAGGCCGCCACGAAAGTCTCTTCGTACACGACAACGGCCTACTCTATGCCAGTGGCGGTCGCGAAAAGCCCATCACATGGATGAACAGCACAGCAGGCGGCAGGCCTATCGTGCCACGTAGCGGCTATATCGTAGAATTCAACGCCCTATGGTACAACGCCCTCAAATTCTACGAACAAATCCTCACCGAGTTTGGCACAGAAGACGAAAAGATAAAGGCCCGCCAAGCTGGAAAAGATGCTGAAAAAGTAGGTCAATCCTTCCGCGAAACCTTCCTTAACGAACACGGCTACCTCTTCGACTACGTTGATGGTCAACTTGCCGATTGGAGCGTACGCCCCAACCAACTCCTGGGCATAGCACTTGACTTCTGCCCCTTAGACCTCCGTCAACGCAAAAGTGTACTCGACATTTGCACCAAAGAACTCGTCACCCCCAAGGGCATACGCAGCCTCTCGCCCAAGAGCGGGGGCTACAACCCACTCTACACAGGCTCACAACCACAGCGCGACCAAGCCTACCACCAAGGCACAGCCTGGCCGTGGCTCACAGGTTTTTACCTTGAAGCCTATCTGCGCGTATATAAAATGAGCGGAGTGAACTACATTGAGCGCCAGCTCATCGGATTTGAAGAAGAACTCTTCTACCACAGCTTGGGCACCATACCCGAACTCTTCGACGGCAACCCGCCATTCCATGGCCGAGGCGCAGTTTCATTGGCCATGAACGTAAGCGGCATATTGCGAGCTATACGAATGTTGGAAAAATACCAACGCGAAGAATAAACAGCCACCAGCGCCCTTTACTAAAAAAGAATAGCAATAGGCGCACAGGCCAATCAAGCAACCAAAGAGACACACATAGACCCTACTTATGAAAGTTTTAATGTTCGGGTGGGAGTTTCCACCTCATATCCTCGGCGGTCTGGGCACAGCCAGCTACGGCATCACAAAAGGCCTTGCAGCCATTCCCGACATGGACATCACATTCTGCATCCCCGCGCCATGGGGAGACGAAGACAAAAGCTTCATGAACATCATCGGGATGAGCCAAGTGCCCATCGTATGGAAAGACGTAGACTACCAATACGTGCAAGAACGCATCGGCGACAAAATGACACCAGAGCAATACTTTGCACTGCGCGACCACATCTACGCCGACTTTAACTATCGGCAGACCGATGACCTCGGCTGCATACAGTTCTCGGGCAAATATCCCGACAACCTCCAAGACGAAATCAACAACTATTCCATCGTAGCAGGTGTCATAGCTCGTCAACAAGAATACGACATCATCCACGCCCACGACTGGCTCACCTATCCCGCAGGTATCCATGCCAAGCAAGTCAGTGGCAAACCACTCGTCATCCACGTCCATGCCACCGACTTCGACCGTTCACGAGGCAAAGTAAATCCCACCGTCTATGGCATCGAAAAAGACGGCATGGACCACGCCGACTGTATCATGTGCGTCAGCGAACTCACACGCCAAACAGTCATCAACCACTACCACCAAGACCCCGCCAAGTGCATCGCCATGCACAACGCCGTCTATCCGCTCGACCCCGAAATCAAAGAATTCGTTGACATCCCCATCGAAAACGAAGCCGAGCGCGACAAAGTAGTAACCTTCCTCGGACGCATCACCATGCAGAAAGGACCAGAGTACTTCGTTGAAGCAGCAGCCAAAGTTCTCAATCGCACCAAAGGCATCCGTTTCTGCATGGCAGGCAGCGGCGACAAGATGAACGAGATGATTGACCTAGTTGCCAAGAAAGGCATTGCCGACAAGTTCCACTTCCCAGGCTTCATGAAAGGCCATCAAGTCTTCGAAGCTTTCCGCGAAAGCTATGTGTACGTCATGCCCAGCGTGAGCGAACCATTTGGTATCAGTCCGCTCGAAGCCATGCAATGCGGCGTACCCAGCATCATCAGCAAACAAAGCGGATGCGCCGAAATCCTCACCAATTGCGTCAAGACCGACTATTGGGACATTGACGCCATGGCGGATGCCATCTATGCCCTTTGCACTTATCACAGCTACCACCACTATCTCAAAGAAGAAGGTCGCAAAGAAGTAGATCAAATCACCTGGGAAAAAGTAGGCGAGCGCATCTACGAAGCCTATAAGCGTGCACTCGGCTGGCAATAAACCCACACCTCATTTATAGATACCAATTAAAGAATACACAAAAACTCACACATAAGACAACGACAAGAACCATGAAAACCGTTTGCTTATACTTTGAAATCCATCAGAATATCCATCTGAAACGCTATCGCTTCTTCGACATCGGCACCGACCACTACTACTACGACGACTACGAAAACGAGCGAAGCATTCAGGAAACAGCCGAGCGTAGCTATGTCCCCGCACTGCAAGCCCTGCTCGAAATGTCGGAACGCTATGGCAGCTATTTCAAGTGCGCCATCAGTCTCAGCGGAAGTGCCATTGAGCTCCTCGAACGCTATGCGCCCCAAGTGCTTGACCTACTCACCCAACTCAACGAAACAGGTTGTGTAGAATTTCTCGCCGAACCCTACAGCCACGGTTTCTCGTCAATGACCAACCGCGAAACTTTCCGCGAAGAAGTAAAGCGCCTCTGCAAAAAAATCAAAACCCTCTTCGGCAAAGAGCCCAAAATCTTCCGCAACAGCTGCCTAATCTACAGCGACGAAATCGGTGCCGAGGTAGCCGACATGGGCTTCAAAGGCATGTTGGCAGAAGGAGCAAAACACGTATTGGGCTGGAAATCACCCCACTTCGTTTACCACTGCGCACGCAACCCCAAACTCAAGCTACTCCTGCGCGACCACAGCCTCAGTGAAGACATCAGTTTCCGCTTCAACGACAGTTCGTGGAGCGAATACCCCCTCTTCGCCGATACCTATGCCAAGTGGATAGCCGACCTGCCCGAAGAGGACCAAGTTGTAAACATCTTCATGGAGCTTTGCGCCTTAGGCATATTCCAACCCCTTTCAAGCAACATCCTCGAATTCATGAAGTCACTGCCCGAACAGCTCAAAGAACGCGGCGTAGTCTTCAGCACACCCAGCGAAATTTGCTCCAAGATGAAGAGCACCGGCGAACTCAACGTGCCCTACCCCACGTCATGGGTGGACGAAGAGCGCGACCTCTCGCCATGGCTTGGCAACGACATGCAACGCGAAGCTTTAGAAAAGCTCTATAGCGTAGCCGATCGTGTGCGCATCTGCAACGACAAGCGACTCAAACAAGACTACGACTACCTCCAGGCCTCCAACAACTTCCGCTTCATGAGCACCAAGGCCAATAGCTATGGCGGTTATCGCGGCATCTACGACTCGCCCTACGATGCCTTCACCAACTTCATGAACATTCTCGGCGACTTCAACAGCCGTATCAACAACCTCTA
The DNA here is from genome assembly GCA_900316575.1 of uncultured Prevotellaceae bacterium. Classification (GTDB taxonomy): domain Bacteria; phylum Bacteroidota; class Bacteroidia; order Bacteroidales; family Bacteroidaceae; genus Alloprevotella. The sequence goes on from ONDJ01000023.1 coordinate 15,962, forward strand.
TCCCGAGTTCGACAACGAAGAGCTCAACTCCCTACTCACCACCATCAAGAACCAAGACGAAGAGCTCGAACGCAAGGATAAGGAAATAGAAAAACTCCAACACCTGCTCGGTCAACTCGAAGAGATGGAAGGCGGATTTGCAAAAGCCGAAACACCCGCAGCACCAAAGCCTGCAGCAAAAAAAGCCGCGCCAAAGGCAAAGGCAGAACCCAAGGCAAAAGCCGAACCCGCCAAGAAACCAGCAGCAAAGAAAGCCGCGCCAAAGGCAAAGGCAGAACCCAAGGCAAAAGCCGAACCCGCCAAGAAACCCGCAGCAAAAAAGACAGCGGCTAAGAAAGCCACATCAAAAAAGAAATAACACCATTAACAACCTAATCTAATATTCATGGAAGAGGAAGGGGCGGCACCGTCAAACAAGGCAGTGTCGTCCCCTTTCAAAACTTTTACACATATAGTCTTATAACAACATTTTTATGAAACGACTCTCACTCCCCATTGCACTGTTCCTCTTACCGTTCTTACTCCTTGCACAAGCACCAGCGGGCTATTACACCCGCGCCAACGGCAAATCGGGCAGCGCACTGAAAACAGCACTCTGTGCTATCATCACCAGCGGACACGTCGAACTGGGGTATGACAACCTCTGGAACGCATACAAAACCACTGACGTACGCCCCGATGGAAAGCTTTGGGACATGTATAGCGACATGACCAACTACGACCCCAACAAACCCAGTGGTAGCTACCATCAAGAAGGCGACGTGCCCAATAGAGAGCATTCGTTTCCAAAGAGTTGGTGGGGAGGCAACAAGAACATAGCCTACTGCGACATCTTCCATGTCGTGCCCGCCGACGGTTATATCAACAACATCCGTGGCAATCTGCCCTTCGGCGAAACAAGCAATCCCAACTTCAGTTCACACGGCGGCTTTAGCAAACGTGGCCCCTGCGATGCCTCAATAGGCTATAGCGGCACAGTTTTTGAGCCCAACGACGAGTACAAAGGCGACTTCGCCCGCATCTATTTCTATATGTGCACACGTTACGAAGAAAGTTTTGCCACATGGAATAGTCCCATGCTTGCCGGTAACAAGTATCCAGGCTATACCAACTGGGCCATCACCATGCTCCTACGTTGGGCAGCCGAAGACCCCGTCAGTCAAAAAGAAATTGATCGCAACAACGCCATCTTCACACTCCAGAAAAACCGTAACCCCTACGTAGATTTCCCTGGATTGGAACAATACGTTTGGGGCAGTAAGAAAAACGTAGCATTAGACATCAACGACTACGAAGGAAGTGGCCATGGCAGTAGTACAGGAAGCAAACCCGCAGCACCCACATTCTCGCCAGAGAGTGGAGAGCTTTCACAAAACACCACAGTTACCATCACCGCAGCAGAAGGATGCACCATCTACTATCGCATCACGGGCGGCGAACTGCAAAGCGGAGCATCTCCCGTCAGCATCACCATCACCGAAGAAACCAGCATCACCGCTTTCTGCTCCAACGAATATGGCGACAGCCCTACAGCCACAGCCCACTACACCGTCACCGAAGCACAAGAGCCTGAACCTACACCCACCGAAGGCATCTTCAAACTCATCACCTCAGCAAGCGAACTACAAGTAGGCGATAATTACTTAATCGTTTGGGAAAGTGGTCCACGCGCTATGGCAGAGGCAAACGGAAAAGTGCGCTCATACGTTGACATCGTGCTTACAGACCACACCTTCGACCTCAGCAAAGCAGACAAGCAGCCAACAATCCTACGTTTAGGACAGACCGACGGGTACTACACCTTCTACATCCCCGCCGAAACTGCTTATCTCGCACTTTCATCCGACGCCAACAATCTTGGAACCGAAGCAACATTAACAACTGGCGCACAATGGACCATTAGCTTCACGAGCAATAATGCCACCATTACCAATAGGCAGTACGATGAACGCTCCATCTATTACAACAGCTCATCCCCACGCTTCGCCGCTTACAAAAGTAGCAGCAGCCAGCGCCCCGTACAGCTCTATCGCGAAGTAAGCACATCAACCGGCATCTCATCGCCCATGGTAAACACCGCCTCAAGCCTCTTGCAAAGCTCTGCTCCCATCTACACACTCCAAGGCCGCCTTGTCGCACCAGGCACAAAACTCCGTCCAGGAATCTACATCCAAAACGGTAGGAAGTACATCGTGAGATAACACACTACCCCATACATTTACAAAAGCACTGAGGACCTTAATTCTTCAGTGCTTTTGTATCTTATTGAAGCACATGTAACAAAGCTTTTGGAGCAATATAAAAGAAAAGAAAATGCCCCCGAAGAAGGTCGAGGGCTACCTAAATGTTTTCACAACGGAATAATCCTTATTGTGAATTGCTACAAAATTAGCACTGCAAAAGTGGCAAAACATTTTGACTGCAGCAATTCTTTTACAGAAAATCTTTACATTTGTGCGCAAAAAAACAAACAAAACGAATACCATGAAGAATATTTTAGGACTTGATCTCGGGCCCAACAGCATTGGCTGGGCTGTTGTACAAGTAGAGAAAGAAAGTACCGAAGAAACGCTTTTTGCTAACGGCAAAATACTGATGGCAGGTAGTCGCATCATTCCGATGTCACAAGATACCTTGAACAACTACGAAAAGGGTGCTTCAACTTCGCAAACAGATAAGCGTACTGGATATCGCCAAGTGCGCCGCCAGTACGACCGCTTCCATCAACGTCGCGAACGGCTCAACCGCGTTTTGCTCACGTTGGATTACCTCCCCGAGCACTATGCTGAGCAACTCGACCGTTATGGCAAACTTCCCAAAGACGGCGAACCTAAATTGGCTTGGCGACAAACAACAGATGGAAAGAGCGAATTTATCTTCCGAGAGGCTTTCCTTGAGATGGTGGCGGAGCTTCGGAAAGTGCATCCCGATTTAAAACGTATTCCCTACGACTGGACACTCTATTATCTACGCACCAAAGCACTTAGCAAGAAACTTCAGCCCGAAGAATTATCCTGGGTGCTCCACAGCTTCAACCAGAAGCGTGGTTACAATGCAGTGCGCGGCAAGGACGATGACGAAACAAGCAACCCCGACAAATTACAAGAATATCATTGTTCACGGCTCATCAATATCGAAGACACAGGCGAAAAACTACGCGGGAACACCAACTACAAACTTACCTTTGAAGGAGGTACAGTGTTTGAAGTACCTTTGCGTCGTCTTACTATCTCAATCGGCGAAGAAATTGAATACATCGTTACCACAAAGCTTGACGAAGACGGACAGCCAAAGTTGAACAAACAAGGAAAACCTGATATTTCCTATAGAATACCAAATGCCGATGACGCTTGGACGCTCAACAAACTGCGAGCTGAATTTACCATCGACCAAAGCCATTCTACCGTTGGTCAATATATTTTCAACGCCATCCTGCGCAACCCTCAGCAGAAGATACGCGGCGAGTTGGTACGCACGGTTGATAGACGTTTCTATCGCGATGAGCTACGTCGTATCCTCGAAGTGCAGATACCACTACATCCAGCTTTGCAAGATAGAGAAAAACTTGAAGAATGCCTACTTGCTCTTTATCCAAGCAACGAGGCCCATCGAAATTCCATGCAGGGACGCGACTTCAAGGCATTGCTCATGGACGATGTCATTCTCTACCAGCGTCCGCTGAAGAGCAAGAAGTCGCTTATCGGCGAATGTAAGTATGAAACACATACCTATATAAATAAGGAAGGCAAACGCGAGCCCATAGGCTTGAAATGCGCTTCACGTTCCAATCCCTTGTTCCAAGAATATCGGCTCTGGCAATTCCTTGAAAACCTGCGCATACTCAAACGCAAGACACTCGACGGCAACCACTACCGCACAGATGTTGACGTAACAACGCTGTTTTTACGCACAAACGAAAGCTACACCAGCTTGTTCGACTATCTTCGCTCTCGTGCAGAGATAGACCAAAAGACATTGCTCAAGTTCTTTAAGCTGAAGGAAGAAGACTATCGGTGGAACTACGTTGAAGAACGCAAGTATCCCACTTCAGAGACGCGCGCCGAAATGCTCAAACGATTGAAAAAAGCAGGTGTGCCAACCGAATTCCTCACCCACGAGCTCGAAATGGCACTTTGGGAAATACTCTATAGCGTAAGTGGGCAAAGCGAATTAGAAAAAGCCTTGCGGAAATTTGCCGAGAAAAACAACCTTGACCAAGAGACCTTCTATCAGTGTTTTCGAACCATCAAACCCTACTCTGCCGACTATTGTGCTTTCTCCACAAAAGCCCTGCGTCGTTTACTTCCCCTCATGCGACGAGGTCATTATTGGAACTACAATGCTATAGACCCGCAGACGCAACAACGCATAGAGAGACTTATCAACGGTGAAGAGGACACTACCATCAGCAACCGCGTCCGCGAAAAAGCCGAAACATTGCGAACCGAAACCGACTACCAAGGATTGCCAATTTGGCTGGCAAGCTACGTAGTTTATGGTCGCCATAGCGAAGCCTCAGAGATTAAAAAGTGGGCTTCGCCTGAAGAAATGGACCGAGACATTCGCTGTTTCCGCCAGCACTCCTTGCGCAACCCTATTGTGGAGCAAGTTTGCCTTGAAGCCCTGCGCACCGTTCGCGACATTTGGAAAGAAATCGGAAGCATCGACGAAATCCACGTAGAGTTGGGACGCGAAATGCGTGCCACTGCCAAGGAGCGCGAGTCGCGCCACAACCGACAGTTGGAAAACGAACAGACCAACCTACGCATCAAAGCCCTCCTGCAAGAGTTTATGAATCCTGAGTTCGGCATAGAGGACGTACGCCCCTACTCGCCCAATCAGCAAGAGCTCTTGCGCATATACGAAGACACTGTCTTGTCGCAAGAAGCAGGTCGCATAGACGAGCCCATCCGCGAAATCATACGAAAATTCTCACAGACCGATGCCGCTAAGCGACCCACCACAGCCGAGGTGCTTCGCTACAAACTTTGGCTTGAGCAGAAATATCGCTCTCCCTACACTGGCGAACCAATCTCTCTCAGCAAACTCTTCACCTCAGCCTATCAGATAGAACACGTCATTCCACAGTCAGTCTATTACGACAATTCGTATAGCAACAAAGTCATTTGCGAAGCCGAAGTAAACCTCCTCAAGGGCAATATGCTCGGAATGCCCTTCATTATGCAACATGCAGGCGAAAAGGTGCAATGCTCCGTGGGCAACATTGTCACAATCTCTACGCCCGAAGCCTATCGCGCCTTTGTAGAAGAACACTATAAAGGAAAGAAGCAAAAGATATTGCTCAGTGAAGAAATCCCTACAAACTTCACAGCAAGGCAGATGAACGACACACGCTACATTTCGCGCTTCATCATCGGCGAACTCTCCAAACTGGTACGCGAGCATAACCCCGATGGAACCCTGGAACAAGAGGCAGTGTCAAAAAATATCCTCATACTCAATGGCGCAGTGACCGACAAACTAAAGAAAGACTGGGGACTTGTAGATGTTTGGAACGGCATCATTGCTCCACGTTTCCGGCGGCTCAATGCGATGGAAGGCAGTCAGCGTTTTGGCCACGAAGCCATGAAAGATGGCAAGCGATACTTCCAAATAGAAATGCCGCTTGAACTCCAACGCGGATTCCAGCGCAAGCGCATTGACCATCGCCACCATGCCATGGATGCCATAGCCATAGCCTGTGCCACACGCACCGTCGTGAACTATCTCAACAACGACCATTCCCACGAAGGAGCAGGACGCGAAGACATCAAACGCGCCGTAAGCAGTAAACGCAGTGGGCAGTGGCTTGTTAACAAACCGTGGAACACCTTCACACAAGAGGCACGAAAGCAGCTTCAACAAATCGTTGTCAGCTTCAAACAAAACCTCCGCGTCATCAATAAGACCAGCAATCGCTACGTACGCTACAACCCTCAGACCAGAAAGAAAGTAATCTTCGTGCAACAAAAGGGCGACAGCTGGGCCATTCGCAAACCACTCCACAAAGAGAGCGTCTTTGGCCGCGTCAATCTGCGCACCCAGAAAGCCGTTAACTTCAAAACAGCTTATGCCAACATTGAGCGCATCGTTGATAAGCGCTTCAAACATGCCGTGCTCGCTGCCATAAAACGCTACGGCGGAAAATGCACCGACAAGCAAGTTCTGAAGTATATGCAAGGAATGCCCCAGTGGAAAGACTTTGACTTCAAGAAAGTGCAGATCTATGTGTTCTCGAACGACGATGTAAAGACACAAACAAGCGCCATTCGCAAACGCCTTGACGACAGCTTTGACAAAAAGAAAATTCTGACCATCACCGACACAGGCATTCAGCGCATCCTCTTGCGCCATTTGGAGCAAAACGGCAACAATCCCAAAGAAGCTTTCTCGCCCGAAGGCATTGTGCGCCTCAATGAAAGCATGCTTGAGCTAAACGGCGGTAAACCCCATCTGCCTATCTTTGCTGTTCGCATTTCAGAGCCTTTGGGAAACAAGTTTTCCGTTGGAATGCGTGGCAATCGAAGTAAGAAATTTGTTGAAGCAGCTAAAGGAACGAACCTTTTCTTTGCTATCTACCAGCAAGAAGATGGCAGACGCCTCTACCGTTCCGTGCCGCTCAACGAAGTCATTGAGCGCCAAAAGCAAGGACTTTCCTCAGCGCCCGAACACGACGAGAATGGAAATGCATTGCTCTTTGTCCTATCACCAGGCGATTTGGTTTATTTGCCAACCAAAGAAGAGCGCAATAGCAGAATAGACGTTCAAGCCATTGATAAGACACGCATATATAAGATGGTGTCGTGTTCAAATAATAGAGCTTCGTTCATACAGCATAACATCGCAACTGCTATTGTAGATAAGAAAGAATACACAGCTGCTAACAAAATCGAAATCTCTGATGAAGGCATTTCTATCAAGCAATACTGCCTTCCCCTTGAGGTTGACCGTCTTGGCCGATACCGGCTGAAATAAACCAAATGTTCCACTGCGCAGAGAGCTACGTGCTTTTCTGCGCTTTTTTATAGCCTTTTACTACCATGATAAAACGCACTCTCTATTTTGGTACACCTGCCTATCTCTCTCTGCGCAACAATCAGCTCGTTTGGCAAAAACCCGAGACCAAAGGAGAAAAAAACTTTTCCGAGGGAGAAAAAGCTGATTCAGTCCGAACAGTTCCGATTGAAGATATCGGCGTAGTGGTATTAGACAACAAGCAACTCACCATTACGCAAGGACTACTTGAAGCACTCGTTGAAAACAACTGCGCAGTCGTTACGTGCAACTCCCGATGTATGCCCGTAGGACTCTTGCTTCCCCTTGACGGCAACTACACACAGCGCGAACGCTTCACCCACCAAATTGAAGCATCCCTACCCCTTCGCAAACAACTTTGGCAACAAACCGTGCGCCAAAAAATCTTAAACCAAGAGGCCATACTGCGAAAAAACACCTCGGTTGAAACACGCTGTATGCGACGTTGGGCAGAAGATGTGCGAAGCGGCGATCCCGACAACGTAGAAGCACGCGCGGCAGCCTACTACTGGAAGAACTTGTTTTTCCCCCAAATCGACAGTTTCGTTCGAGGACGCGAAGAAGCCCCACCAAACAATCTGCTCAACTACGGCTATGCCATACTTCGCGCCGTTGTGGCTCGAGCTTTGGTTTCAAGCGGTTTGTTGCCAACACTGGGCATTCACCACCATAATCGCTACAACGCCTACTGCCTGGCCGACGACATCATGGAACCTTATCGGCCATACGTTGATGAACTTGTACTCAAGCTTCTATGCACCGAACCATGTGAAGAACTCACGCGCGAACTGAAAGCACGTTTGCTCCAAATTCCAGTGATCGATGTCGTCATTGGCGGACAGCGAAGTCCGCTCATGGTGGCAGCCACAACTACGACAGCCTCACTCGCTAAATGCTTTGCTGGCGAAATGCGCAAAATCACTTATCCCGAAATACAATAGGCAGGCTTTTTTATGGAACGTTTTAGCGAATATAGAATTATGTGGGTACTTATATTCTTTGATTTGCCTACCACGACCAAAAAGGAGCGTAAAGCAGCCGCTCGCTTTCGCAAAAACATCATGGGCGATGGTTTCACAATGTTCCAGTTCTCCATCTACGTGCGCCACTGTGCCAGCAGCGAAAACGCAGCCGTCCACGTACGCCGTGTCAAAGCCTTTATGCCCGAATATGGTAAAATAGGTATTCTAACCATTACCGACAAACAATTCGCCAGCATCCAACTCTTCTATGGCCAAAAATCTGTAGCCCCAAAAGCCGCCGGCCAACAGTTAGAACTATTCTGAGGTACGCCCCTTTCCGCATTGTCCAGAGAGAGCCCCGCATCCCATAACGCATCAATTGGGAGCGCGGGCGTCCTCGTCCGCAAAGAGTAACCACTATAAGTCAAATTTGACTAAGACAGACGGACTGAAACTGAGTTCAATCCGTCTGTCTTGGTTAGAAACAACCTTGATTTTTCTTTTCTAAGTAGCCTCTTTACTCATTGATTAACAAATCTTTGTAAATAATGAGCTGTTTCTAAGGGTCAAAGATACTAATTTGTAAGCAATTCACAACTATTAAGCAATTCACAACTATTAAAGAAAATTAAATGGATTCCATTTAGCTGTTTCTAAGGGTCAAAGATACTAATTTGTAAGCAATTCACAACACAACGACTTCGCCAATTACGCCCTCTGCAGCTGTTTCTAAGGGTCAAAGATACTAATTTGTAAGCAATTCACAACTATTAAATGAACCTTGATTTAGGTTCATTTGCTGTTTCTAAGGGTCAAAGATACTAATTTGTAAGCAATTCACAACTACCACCACGCGCGCCCGAAACGCCAAACCGCTGTTTCTAAGGGTCAAAGATACTAATTTGTAAGCAATTCACAACTACACCCTTGCAGATGCTCTTTCGTTTCGGCTGTTTCTAAGGGTCAAAGATACTAATTTGTAAGCAATTCACAACTTTTGCCATTATATTCAATAAATAGCTTGGCTGTTTCTAAGGGTCAAAGATACTAATTTGTAAGCAATTCACAACTACGAAAAGAAACAAGCGCGTGAAATTCTCGCTGTTTCTAAGGGTCAAAGATACTAATTTGTAAGCAATTCACAACATATGCGCAGGATATGCGTTTAACAGCGGGGCTGTTTCTAAGGGTCAAAGATACTAATTTGTAAGCAATTCACAACTATCTTCCTACGTATTACTCGTTCGTGACCGCTGTTTCTAAGGGTCAAAGATACTAATTTGTAAGCAATTCACAACATCACAGACGTGCTAACAGCGTTTGTAAAAGCTGTTTCTAAGGGTCAAAGATACTAATTTGTAAGCAATTCACAACAAAATTGTTCTTCACTATATTCATGAGGTTGCTGTTTCTAAGGGTCAAAGATACTAATTTGTAAGCAATTCACAACCAGAGGGCAGATCTACAGTAATGCGAAGAGCTGTTTCTAAGGGTCAAAGATACTAATTTGTAAGCAATTCACAACCTTCACTGCGAAGTTCAGCTTCAAAGGCGGCTGTTTCTAAGGGTCAAAGATACTAATTTGTAAGCAATTCACAACTAACTATGTAAATCAGAATGATGATAGGGAGCTGTTTCTAAGGGTCAAAGATACTAATTTGTAAGCAATTCACAACACAAACATGGAAAATAATTGGCTAAATTCGCTGTTTCTAAGGGTCAAAGATACTAATTTGTAAGCAATTCACAACGACGGCTCTTTGCATTCGCCGCCGTTAAGTGCTGTTTCTAAGGGTCAAAGATACTAATTTGTAAGCAATTCACAACGCAAGCAGCACTCGCAAAGGCTCAAGCATGCTGTTTCTAAGGGTCAAAGATACTAATTTGTAAGCAATTCACAACTAAGTCTTTGTTTTTGCCCAACGCTCAAAGGCTGTTTCTAAGGGTCAAAGATACTAATTTGTAAGCAATTCACAACCACGGCTTATGCCTAATTTCGCGGCAATAGGCTGTTTCTAAGGGTCAAAGATACTAATTTGTAAGCAATTCACAACAGACCCATGCTCGTCACCGTACTCGGTATGCTGTTTCTAAGGGTCAAAGATACTAATTTGTAAGCAATTCACAACATTGCTTGAAATACAACGAGAGCGCGAAATGCTGTTTCTAAGGGTCAAAGATACTAATTTGTAAGCAATTCACAACAATCAACGCGAAGCCATGAAGACGCAGTTGCTGTTTCTAAGGGTCAAAGATACTAATTTGTAAGCAATTCACAACTCTTTAGTAGTATAGGAATTAGGGTATTCGGCTGTTTCTAAGGGTCAAAGATACTAATTTGTAAGCAATTCACAACTCTTGAAGCAAGCGAAGCTCAACGCGGCAAGCTGTTTCTAAGGGTCAAAGATACTAATTTGTAAGCAATTCACAACCTTTGCCACGTCTATTATAGGCATGACGCGGCTGTTTCTAAGGGTCAAAGATACTAATTTGTAAGCAATTCACAACTACATTAAATTTTGTCACTTTTCAAGGTTAGCTGTTTCTAAGGGTCAAAGATACTAATTTGTAAGCAATTCACAACCTATTGGCCGCTAATGCCGTCAACCAATGAGCTGTTTCTAAGGGTCAAAGATACTAATTTGTAAGCAATTCACAACCAAAGAATGGTTATGATCAAACAACTATTCGCTGTTTCTAAGGGTCAAAGATACTAATTTGTAAGCAATTCACAACTTGCATTTTCAGGCGTGTGTTTATAGACTCCGCTGTTTCTAAGGGTCAAAGATACTAATTTGTAAGCAATTCACAACCCTTTAAGCCAAAATACTCCACATATTACTCCCTAAGTTTTCCGACTTTCGAGAACCAGACGCAAGTAACCCCAATCTAAATCGCCAGGTATTCGAGCCTTCACATCGGCAAGCGGAGCGTCATCGCCCAAAAGATCAAAAGCGGCATTTATGATTTGTAGCAGTTGAGGCGGAAGAATTTCTTTGATCTTGATATCGCCAGAAGCCACAAACCGCTGCAAGTGATTACAAATCGTGCCAACCGTAAAACCACGACTCTTAGCGATCTCGCCTATTGAAAGTCCATTTACAAACAAATCATAGGAAATATCCCACGTCTTGGGCTTTGGTTCCTTTGCCTTTGTTGCCTTTTTAGCACGCTTTCGGCTAAGGCGTCCTTCATCTAAAGCATCGAGCATAGCCGTCTGTTTTGCCTTGAGGAATGTCGTGGGGTCAAAACCTTTTTCAGCAATAGTGTTGAGCAAATAGAGACGCGCCAGCCATTGTTGACGCAAATCTGGCAAACGACTTTGCAGAAGTTTCATAGCCTGTTTGTTTTCGCTTTTTACATCCTTGGTCAAGCGTATTGGATCTGAGAGAATTTCTTCTAATTTATTCTTAAAATAATCAGCAGCAGCCACCACACGCTTTCGAAAATCCTCCTGCTGAATCATTGATATGGCCAACTCTGCAATTTTTTTCTCCCATTTACGAGCCACTTCCACCACTTCCAAGCGAAGCCGCTCCGTCGCCTGCAGGTGTCGCTGGTACAACGGTGCAAATTTGCGAGAGAGGTATTCAGAAAACACACGCACCACACCCTCCTCTGCTTGCCATATCGGCTGCATATCAAAAAGTTCTGTGAGCAAATGACGCTCGTATTCCTGTTTCAAGATAGGAAGCTGTGTCATCATTGCTGCCGACGGATCTTGCTGCCCAAGCATATAACGATCCACACGCCCGTCGTTAATGATAGCGCTCAGAGGTATCGGCTCTGAAAGCACCAATCCATCGAGCGAACGCAAACGGCTCAAAGCCACATAGGCCTGCCCAGGAGCAAATGAATGGCCAGCGTCAACAATAGCACGGTCAAATGTAAGTCCCTGACTCTTGTGAATAGTAACAGACCACGCCAAGCGCAACGGATATTGGCTGAACGTACCTAGCACCTCCGACTCAATCTCACGCGTCTTCTCATTCAAAGCATAGCGCGTATTCTCCCATTGCACAACATCTACCTCAATCAACGAGTCACTTCCTTGAGGAGTCACCACAATACGATCTTCAGAAAGCTCTGTTACACACCCAATCAAACCATTATAGTACGCACCATTATTCGTATCGTTCTTGATAAACATCACCTGCGCACCCTCCTTCAAACAAAGCGTCGCTTCTGTAGGAAAAGAAGTTTCAGGAAAAGTGCCCTCCACTTTCGCCTTAAACTCAACCATACGCGACGGAAGACGCATCAACTCCTGTTCATTGAAGCGAGAAGCCATATGATTGTGCGTAGTCAAACGAATATAGCCTTCTCCAGGCTTAGGGATAAAACCTGGCTTATACCGCGAATTTAACAGAGATAAATCAGATTCCGAAAGATGTCCCGTGCGAACATGATTTAGCAATTCTACAAACTGCAACTCTTGTTGACGATAAACATGCGAAAGCTCTACCGTCACATATTGAATCTGCCGCAAAGCATTCGAACTAAAAAAGTATGGCGTTTCGTAATAACACTTGATAAGCCCCTCCTCTTCAGGAGTAACAACAGGCGTAAGCTGAGCTAAGTCACCTATCATCAGCAACTGCACACCGCCAAAAGGCCTATGATGGTCGCGATAACGACGCAACACATAGTCAATCGCATCAAGCAAATCACAGCGCACCATCGAAATCTCATCAATAATCAGCAAATCAAGCGAAGCAATAATCTTGCGTTTATCCCTACCAAAGTCATATTTACTCTTCAATTCAGCCCCAGGAACAAACGGCGAAAGCGAAAGTTGAAAAAAAGAATGTATCGTCACACCCCCAGCATTTATCGCAGCAACGCCCGTCGGCGCAACAACAACTACACGTTTCCGAGTCCTCGCCACCAAGTCGTGCAAAAATGTAGTTTTACCCGTACCCGCCTTGCCTGTTAGAAAAACACTAATACCCGTATATTCCACAAACTCCCACGCTACGCGGCGCTCCTTGTTGATATCTACAACTTTTTCCATAGCCTTCAATCTTTGTAAACAAAAAAACACGGATAGTAAAACGCTACCCGTGTCAACATTTCTTGAGAGCCTCTTGTCGGATTCGAACCAACGACCCCGAGATTACAAATCACGTGCTCTGGCCAACTGAGCTAAAGAGGCGGGTGGGTAAGCTCTCTGCATCGCGCCGCTACAACCAACTACCTTTGCTGCGGTCAAGCCCTGGAGGATTTGAAGGGAGCTGGCCGTGCAGCACTTACCCGTTTTGTCGTTTTGACGATGCAAAAGTATGTCAAGAAATCCATCCAAACAAATTTTTAAGCAGAAAAAAAACTCTTTTTATTTGCACGTAAGCAATTTTAGTCTAACTTTGCACCCGCAAAAAGCAATACAAAAGCTTTTTCAAACAACATACAGAGATCCGCTAGCTCAGTTGGTAGAGCACAACACTTTTAATGTTGGGGTCTTGGGTTCGAGCCCCAAGCGGATCACAAAGTGATGCCAACGGAATCACGAAAACACTTCAAAGCAAAACAAGAACAAAGCACTATCTTGTTTTGCTTTTCCTTTATAAATCAAGGACATACACTGCAACTTCTTGAAAATTGGGGGTCAGCGGCTAAAGTCGGTTGGTAAGGTGCGCCTTACCAACCGACTTTAGCCGCTGACCCGGAACTCACCCCTGCGCAACTTGCCTATATCTACCAACTCCTCGGCAATGGCATAGCGATGGACAATACTATCTTCTATGCCTTTATGTACTGCGCCCGTCTGCATATCATTAAGGCGCAAGACGAAGAAGTGGTCATTGTCAGCCACTGGCGCAAAGCATATCCCGTGAAGCGTAACGACCTACTCCTTGCTGCACAGACGATGGACTTCATCGACAACTTGCCCACGTATAAATCTTCGTCTAAATACGAAGCCGACCAGTTTAAAGCCTATGAAAATAAACGCGACGACAGCTGCTATTTCTTTGGATAGTTTGTAAATTTGCAGGCGAAATCCTATTCGTTAAATCGGAATTTGGCAAACATTTATATTTATGAAAGATATTATCATTTATACCTCAGAACGGCTACGTATATCACCAAAAACAGCAAGTGTAGCAGAATCTATTTCTGCCGCTCTATCCAAGTTGAACGTAGAACACCGAGAGTTATCTAATAATCAAAATTATTGGTGTCGGGATTATATGCCTGTAATGATTTTCAGTGATGGCACTTACTCTAAATTCAGATATAATCCAGATTATTTAGTTGAATGCAAGACGTACCATAAGACTATAGTCAATCAGGATGAAGTTTGTAAGGGTCTGCATCTATTTACTCCAACTAATATGAATATCATATTTGATGGAGGAAACTATGTGAGATGTGGCAATAAGGTTATTATGACGGATAAGATTTTCAGCGAAAATCCCCAATGGTCGGCTCTTGAACTTTTGCAGCATCTAAAAGATTCCTTGTGTGCTGAAGAAATAATACTTTTACCCTGGGACATGAAAGACTTCTGCGGACACTCAGATGGAATGGTTGCACCTCTGGATGATAATCGAATACTTTTGAATGGATGTTGGAAAAACAAAGCCAAAAAATTTCATAACAGACTCTTAAAAATCCTTGAAGCTAAATTCGATGTTGTTCAACTCGATTTAGACTGTAAAGAAGATAAGGATTCATGGTGCTATCTGAATTTTTTAAGAGTGAGCAATGGTATATTACTTCCATGTCTTTCTGAAAATAAAGATAGCGAGAGCGATATTGCAGCTTTGAATTTTTTTAAAAAACTTTTCCCAGATTTGAAGATTATCCCCATTTATGCAAAACCTTTGATAAAAGAAGGCGGTGCACTGCATTGTGTAACATGGGAATATATTGCAAAAAAGAAGGAGATTTAATGAAAAGTAAATTCCAATTTTTAGCACATCGTCCTGCACGTGTCTTTTTATACCCATCAATGCTTCCGTACTTTCGCAGTATGGAAGCATTTTCTTTATCTATAAACGTGCCCACGAGTTGGCAGGAACTCACCCCTGCGCAACTTGCCTATATCTACCAACTCCTCGGCAATGGCATAGCGATGGACAATACTATCTTCTATGCCTTTATGTACTGCGCCCGCAAGACGAAATGGAATGAGCAGCAGCGGGCAAGGGCTAAAATCCTGTTTCGTATGTTTCCTTGCTTAGAACAAGCCTATAACATCTACCTTGAACTCATTGATATTTTTAACAAAAAGTCCATACCATCCGCAGCAAGGTTGAACTTGGCAAGATGGTACAACAAAGTTGAGCTGTTCAACGATGAAGGCTTCAGTAAAGTAACAGAAACCTTCGAGAACCACAACGAAACCATAATCAACTACTTTGAGGACAGACTCACAAACGCATCAGCAGAATCGTTCAACGCCAAAATCAAAGCACTCAGAAGTCAGTTCAGAGGCGTCGGAGATATAAAATTCTTTATGTTTAGATTAGCCACTCTTTATTCCTGATAGGGTGCGCCTTACCAACCGACTTTAGCCGCTGACCCTGATTTATTGCCGTATGTTGCTCACTTTGAGGTACAAAAAAACGGAACGTTGAAATTCCGTCTAATTGTCCTTTTTGTAGCGCCTACGGGAATCGAACCCGTGTTCCATGCGTGAGAGGCATGTGTCCTAGCCGCTAGACGAAAGCGCCGTTTTGGTTTTATTATAAATGATTGGCCGTTTTGGTTTTATTATAAATGATTGTCAATGCTTTTTCATTGACGATGCAAAAGTATATAAAAGTTTGAACGCGCCAAAGTTTTGTTCTTCTTTTTTAAGTAATGGAAAGGAATTCTTTTAATATAGGCGTATCTTGATGCTTAGGGTTACCAAGAGAACTTTATTCTGCCGCAATAATTTCCATTCCTTTTAGGACTGCCTGTTCATTAGTGGGAAGTAAATGCCAGTGGCGCTCAGGCAGGGTTTTCTTGAGTGCTTTAATAACGGTTTCCACCTTAACAATAGGATGAAGTTTCAACAAACCTCCAAGGACGAACATATTGAAACATTTCATCATTTGTAGCTCAGCGGCTGTCTCCATCGCTGGAATGTGAAAGGAATGGATATCGTTTCTTGTTGGTTTGTCTTGAATACCAAAACTATCGTAAATTAGATCTCCTCCTGCCTTGACGCGAGGCTGGAATTTGTCTAATGAAGGTTGGTTCAAGCAGATTGCTGTATCGTATTTACTGAGAACAGGTGAAGAGATGGGATCATCGCTCAGAATTACTGTAACATTAGCCGTTCCTCCTCGTTGTTCAGGACCATAGGCGGGCATCCAGGAAACTTCTTTTCCTTCCATCAGTCCTGCATACGCTAAAATCTTGCCCATTGAAAGGACACCTTGTCCGCCAAAACCGGCTATAATAATTTCGTGCTTCATGAGAAAACTAATTAATGTGTGTTTCTTCAAACCAAAGGCAAAGGTAACAAGAAACTCTTGGCAACCAAATCTCTCTCGTACAAATTTAGTATGGTTAATCTTTTATATAATGATTGTTGTAAAAGCTGTAAGACTTTCCTGGCGCAATGAGTTACAAATTCTCGCTTTCTATTTGGCTTTTCATAGGGATTGACTACTTTTGCGAGTGAAAAACGTTTTTACAAATGCTATCAAGTGAGAAAAACATTGAGCGCATTGTGCATATATTGCAAGAGAGTAAGCAATATGCTGAATTGCAGTTAGAGTATGCCAAGTTGGATGCAACGGGAAAGATTGCCGCAGCGCTTTCGGCCACCATTCTTTTTGTCGTTTTGTTTGTCATCGGAGCTATATTCGTTGTACTCCTTTCCTGCACAGCGGCTTTTTTGCTCAATCAATACGTGACGCACAATTCTGCCGTCTCCTTTGCAATTATTTCGGCTATGTATCTCGTAGTCGCAATTCTTGTATATATGCGCCGCAAACAGTGGATAATCGACCCGGTTTCGCGCATGTTAGGACGTCTGTTGCTTTCAAGCGATAAAGAAACTTCAAAAACGGAAGAGCTATGATACAGCAAGATTATACGCCAGAGGCTTTGGCTGTGCAAAAAGCGCAACTTCGTGAGCAAATTTCGGCTAAGCGTGATGAGATTTCGCGTATGGTAGATGAGCTTATCACACCCGATCCGGCAACAACACGTGCAGAACAATTTGCCACCACCTTCAGCCGCGCCATTGCTATTGCTGACGGTGCTTTGACAGGCTATCGATTGGTAAAGCGACTTGGATGGCTTGTTCCTAAACGCAAGAAGCGGCGCAAGTAAACTATTGTTTTTTTGTGTTTTGGATTTTCATTTTGAGTTTGTTTTAAGCTTTTCTTGGCTTGCTTACAGTTAACGATGAGTTTGGGATTGTGACAAACTCCACGCCCTGTTTTTGTATGAGGACTAGCAAAAACAGGGCGTGGAGTTTTATAGAGTTCTTTGATTGAGCGGGAAAGTCGCTGCTCTGAAGGAAATAGACTTTTACGGCTCTAATCAAGTTCATATATAAATGCTGAATTAGAGTAATACTAATAAACTTTCATAGGGTCTCCACAAGTGTTTCTTATCGACACCTATAAATAGAGAGATATACACGTGCAAATCTATTAACTTTCGGACATCTGTTAAAGACTTTTTGCCAATAAACACAATCGAACGTTTACCCCCCATTTTGCAAAACTCTACTTATCAAAAACAGCACTCTTGACAAGTTCTAGTTGCTACTTAACGGTTGTGTATTCTGAACAAACAAAGTGTTTACTCCATTCAAACAAAGTGTTTACACGCTTCAAACACTTGCCACCTCGTACATATTTGCTTTACAATCAAATAATAAGCCTTCTCAAATCAAAGATATGCAAAAACACGGCTATCGTTCTCGTTTGCCATCGTTACTTTTTCGGCAAAGGAATAACAGAAACTTGGCAAAAAAGACCCTGCTCGCTTTATTAGGACAAGGCAATATACTCAGAAATGGAAGACTATCTGCACCTCTTGAGGGAACATACACGCTTATGAGGTGCCTTAAGTGTCCAAACAAGTTGCAAATCATAAAATCGTTACATAGCACGGCACTACTCACATGTTTGCCATGCATAAAAACAGGAATGTGACTATTATGACACACCCCTATATTAATAGAATACTCCTTAAGAATGTCAGGAACCAAACAGACTTATCGGCGATTATTTTGTTGGTAACGATTGTATCTTTTCTTCTAACCAACGACAGAGATAATCTACTTGTTTTTTTGTATTTCCCATAAAAACGGCACACTCCTTGTGCCCCTCGAACTGTGGTTTTACGCCTTCCATTGCACTGAGAGCTGAAACCGTTAGGAGTTCACGCTCGGCAGGAGTAAACTGGTCGCAAGCGTAAATATCCCCAAAAAGGTGTGACTTCATGTAATAGTCATCCTGCGGACAAAAGGTATAGTTCCATGGTGTGCCACCTTCGTCACGTGTTTGCATTTCTGTACCCTTCTGCAAAGCCATAGCAGCATCATCCCAAACGGCAGGTCGTTGGAACGGTTTTCCTTCGTTATCCTCAACACCCTTGGCTTTACGCTCAGAAAGCACGCGCTCTAAAGTATTCAGGGCATTCAACGAGCGAGGAAAACCCGTGTAAGCATAGAGTTGTGCAAAGGCATCCTTCATTTGGTTTATACTAACACCAGCGTCAAGTGCTTCATGAACGGCAGAAGAAAGGTTCTGCAAGTCGCCACGTGCTTCCAATGCTGCACATGCACAAAGTAAAAGCATTGGTTTCGGTAGTAATGCGGTTTCCATATTATAATTGTTTTTTGCTTTCGTGTGCTAACGACTCATTGTAGCAAGAAAGCTTTACTGCACCAGTTTCCTACTTTGCATTAAGGGGTGTTCTATAAATTAGGCTTGAATGATTTTTGAGCTATCATGATGCAGATTTTGAATTAAGTTCGCAGCCGCGTAGCGGGCTACGTGCTGGGAAGT
>ONDJ01000001.1 GCA_900316575.1 uncultured Prevotellaceae bacterium
GGTCACGGGTCCGTCGCCGAAGTCAAGGGAGTAACTGCGGATATGCTGCGCCGTGCTTTCGTCCACATGGAAGTAGCCGCGGAAAGGCAGGAGGTAGCGCGCCTCCTCTGCGTACATCAGCTGGTTTCCCGGCGCGAGGAAGAGCGTGGAGCGGTCGCCGCCGGTGAGGTACTTCGAGGTAAACAGGCCGCGGAACTCAACGGGTTCCAGCCCGTCGCTTTTCACGCGCTGATTTTTTGCGGAGGAAGTTGAGATTATTTTATTCATGAAAGTCGGGTCGATTATGTCTTCGCCGCTGTCCCATTTGACGAGGGCGAGACTGCCTGGAGTGCCGTACGACTTGGTGCTTTGGAACGTAAGGTGGAGCGTGCCCGTCGCGGGGTCGAAGCCGTTTTTGCCTTTCGGGTCAAGAATCATGATTGTCGCTCTCGCGAAGAATTCGTTTGCGAACCCATCTTGCTTAAAATCGAACGGCAGGCAGAGCGTGTTCCACTCGCCGTCTTTGTAAAACGTGCGGCCTTTAAGGACGACGTTGCAAATGGTGCCAGCGCACCTCTCCATTAATGTCACGTTGTCCGGCCACGCAGCGTGGTCGTCGTCAAGCAATTCCACGGTGGGGATGCCGGAAATGTCAAACTTCACGGAGGATGGTACATCAAGCGCCGCCATAAGAGTCAATCTGTAATAGTCGCTACTTAGCGGGATAAGCGCGCCGTGGGTGGAGATTATGTTTACGCCCGTGACGCCCGGAATTCCGTTGATGACAAAATAGGATATGCCACGCATGTTGACATACGTGATGCCGTCGTGAACGATGCCCTGCAGGTCGCCGTCGGGACTGGGCACTAAGTGGCATTCCAGCATGCGGTTCACCGTGACCACCGTGCCTTTCCTGGCTCCGTCCACGTCCCGGTTTCCCACACCTTCCACCTCGCAATTGCCGGCCCAGAGGTTGTTAACGAAAGTTCCTCCTGTTCGCATAGCGGTTATGCCCCCCGTATTCTTCTTAAAGTTGCCGTTTACAATCACGGCACCGAGGTTCAGGTTGTCGCTGAGCGAGGAGTTCGTACATTTTCCGACGATGCCGCCGGTCAAGTTCTGCGCTGCGCTTACGCGGGAGTTGTTCACGCAGTAGGCAATCGTACCTGTTGCATCACTCCCGACAATGCCGCCCGCTTCTTGTGAAGAGGCCGAAACGGTCACGTTCTTGCTGACGAGACATGCCGTGACCGTGCCTCCGCTGTTAGAACCGACAATTCCGCCCACACTGTAGTTGCCTGAGACGGCTACGTTCTCGCGGACGTAACATGCTATGATGGTGCCGAAGTTCTTTCCGGCAATGCCGCCTACGTCGTTATTTCCTGCGATGGAGCTTCCCTCGCCTAAGCAAAGGTCCGTAACGGTGGCGCCTGCGTCTATAACGCCGAACAAGCCTATGGAGTTCGCGTTTGTATCTATTACGACGTTGCTGATGCTGTGTCCGTTGGCGTTGAAGTTTCCTTGGAAGGGGTTGGCTTCTGTGCCCACGGGCGTGTAGGTTTTGCCCGTGTAGTCAAGGTCGGCGTCGAGGACGATGTACTGTCCGCCCGGCATCACGCCGCCGTTTACTCCCGCCGCCAGCACGTCCATCTCGTCAGTGGTGCGGATGATGATGGGGTTTTCCTCCGTTCCCAGGGGCGGCGTGATGGTGAACCTTGCCGTAGTCTGGCCCGTGAACGCACCTATGCCGGTAATTGTGATGTCGTAATAGCCGTAGGCCGTGAGACTGGCGGGCAGGGATACGGTGTAGTGCACGCCCTCGGTGAGCGTAACGGGCGTGGCGCCCATGCTGTCGGTGACGGTGACGGCGGGCGTGAGCGGGCTGCCCGTGTATTCCTGCGGCGGGATGCTGACGCTCACCCACGGCTCATAGGAGATAAGCCGCTTGTCCTTGGCTACCGTGACGAGCAGGTCGGAGCCTGTGGGCATCGTGACGGAATAACGGTTGTTTCCGTCGGGAGAGAGCGGCGCGCCGTTTCCGAAAAAAGCGCACGTCCATCCCGGCATATCGGCCGTCAGATACAATTGCAGGTTCGCGCCGTCCTTGCAGTAATATGTGCCGCCGTCGTTGTAAACGATGTACGACAGGGGGACCGCGCTGGTAAATCCGTCGCCGAAGCTGATGCGTCCCATGTGGGCGGCGCCTTCGCTGTCCGCGCCCTGGATGCCTCCGCCGGAAAAGTTGGTGTACTGGCAGTTCGTGACAGTCGGCGTGCCGGCAGATACACTTCCTACAATACCGCCCACATCATTGGTGCCTACGATGGTGGAAAAACTTACGCAGTCTTCAATCTTCACGTCGTACGCCACTTCGCCTACGATGCCGCCGATGCCGGAGCAGCCCGGCACATTGTTGTCGGTGACCGTAGCCCGCGACACACACGTCCTGAGGATGACGTCGTCCCTTACGCCGCCCACGATGCCGCCGATGGTGCCGATGTCGGCCGACCCAGAGCGCGCCGCCACGACCACATCCGCGCCGACCTCGCAGTTGGCAATCGTGCTTGAGTACTGCATGTAGCCGGCGATTCCTCCGACCAAGGCGTGACCCTCTATGCGGGAATTGCCGCCCAGTTTAAGCCTATGCACCATCGCAGCGACGTTCAAAGATCCGAAAAGCCCAACGTTAAATCCGTCGACTATGAGGGTAACGTTGTTGATGCTGTGTCCCCAGCCGTCGAACGTGCCGGCAAACGAACACTCCAGGCTACCGATGGGCGTATAGGTCTTGCCCGCGTAGTCGAGGTCGGCCTCGAGGAGGAAATATTCACCTTGATAACTGTTTCCCGCATTCACGTTGGCGGCCAACTGGTCAAGGTGGTCGGTCGTGGAGATAAGGTAGGGATTCATAACGGACCCGTCTCCGCCTCCGAACTGCGCCTGCGCCGCCGTCGCTATCGCGAAGAGCGCGAGCAAAAGGGTAAAGATTCTGTTCATAACGATTTATTCTTTGATTGATTCAGGAATGGAAAGCCGCCTGCGCCGAAGCCCGTTTCCAAAGCCCCTGCGCCACGCGCCGTGCGCAGGCCGGGAACCGCAGAAAAACACGCGTCGCGCTACGTGCTGGAACACGTGCGCGGCGCGCATTGCTTGGGGTCTCAAGGCCTTTGGCGCGGTCGTGGCGGCTGCGGAAAACGTCTTGCGGCTCATTTCTATCCGTATTTACGCCTGCAAAGATACGCCTTGCCGCCGCAGAAAACAAGAGAAACCGCCATTATTCCTTCGGAAACGCGCTTTTCCTTTCCCGCGTTGCCTCTTTTCCGGTCGGTACGACGGATTATCGGGCAGGAAAACCGGCTTGGGCTTGGCCGGGCTGCGCAAGCGTCCGCGAAAAAAGCCCGGCGGCGCGGCACACAGTACATTTACGACAGCGTCGGATGAAACATGTGCCGCCCCGCCGGGGCTTGCAGAAGGCTGGAACATCACTCGGACACAAGCAGCGTGCCCGCCGTGCTTATGTCTTGGAACTCGGGGGAGTAGAGGCACTGGATGCGCGAAGGTGCGAAAGTGTAAGTGCCTGCGCGGTCGATGATCAGTTCGTTGGTGAAAGTGCGCGTTCCCTTGGACATCTTTTCAAAGAAGTACTGCAGGTCGGTATCGCGCACCACACGGTAGCAGCCTCCGGCCTCCGTCCAGCGGTAGCCGCTGAGTTTGTCTGTGGGTTCGGTGCAGGCGGGACGGCCTGTGCGCAGGGAGACGTAGTCGTAGTCGCGGTCGGCGGTGAGCGTGAATACCACACGGATGCGGTCGCCTACGGTGAGCGGGGCGGTGTTTCCTTCCAAGGCTTCCCACTTGCCTTCGCGGCGCACTTCGAGCCTGCGGGCGATGTTCAGTCCCTTTCCGCCTGCCACCACGTCCTCAACGGGGAGGGTGTAACGGGCATATACGCTGCCCCAAGACACGCTGTTGTCATAACAAACGTTTGCGGACTTATAGATATTAAAGACCAAAACGTTGATAAAAGATATTTACTACATTGGCTAACACTTGTTGCAAAAACATATGTATATAAAGGAATGGGAAATCCGAAATTGATGAGTAATGTTATGGCTACAGTAAATATTGCACTCCCCCCACTCCCCATCCAGCAAAAGATAGCAGAAATCCTCGACAAGTTCGCGGAGCTGGAAGCGGAGCTGGAAGCTAGACGCAAACAATATGAGTACTATCGAGAGAAACTTTTAACCTTCTCCAAAGATGATGAAAACGTAAAGTGGTACACGCTGGGAGAGATAGGCAAAATGATAAGAGGTAACGGCATACAAAAGAAAGACTTTACAGAAACGGGCATAGGTTGCATCCATTATGGACAAATCTACACCCGCTATGGAACATTTGCAGACAAAACCATTTCTTTCATTTCAGAGGAGCAAGCAGAAAGATGCAAGAAAGCAAGTTATGGAGATTTAATAATAGCAACAACAAGCGAAAACGTTGAAGATGTTTGCAAAGCTGTAGGTTGGATAGGAAAAGAAGAAATCGCAATAAGTGGAGATGCTTATGTTTTTAAACACAACCAAGACCCAAGATACATTGCTTACCTCTTCCAAACACAACAATTTCTTAACTATAAAAAGAAATATGCCACAGGAACAAAGGTTATCAGAGTTTCAGGAGAAAACATGCTTAAGTTTTCTTTTGGTTTCCCTCCCCTCTCCGAGCAGCGTCGCATTGCCGACATCTTAGATAATCAACGTGGCGCACAACTACAAGCTATATGGCACGCGCGACGCTGGCGGCTACATCTGGCACACAACGGGTAGCGGCAAGACGCTGACCTCGTTTAAGACAGCACGCATCGCCGCTGCCCTACCCTACATAAAGAAAGTGCTCTTCGTGGTGGATCGCAAAGACTTGGACTACCAGACCATGAAGGAGTACGACAAGTTTGAACCAGGAGCTGCCAACAGCAACACGCGCACCGCCATTCTGAAGAAACAACTCCAGGACCCCGATGCACGCATTATCATTACGACCATACAGAAGCTCTCCACCCTCATCGGCAAACTGCGGCGAAGCCACGAACACTTTGCCGCCTTCGATGAGGAGACGGTGTTTATCTTTGACGAGTGCCACCGCTCGCAGTTTGTCGAAATGCACTCCGCCATCACAAAACACTTCAAACGCTACTACATCTTTGGCTTCACGGGAACACCCATCTTCAGTCTCAACGCCAACAGCAGCGGCAGGCCCGACCTCAAAACGACGGCACAAGCCTTTGGCACGCAGCTGCACTCGTACACCATCGTGGATGCCATTCGCGACAAGAACGTGCTACCCTTCAAAGTAGATTACGTCAGCACGATGCGCGAAGAAGAGAACATCAAGGACGAACAGGTTTGGGACATCAACCGCGAACAGGCTCTCCTTTCGCGCGCGCGTATATTTAATATTGTAAGCTACATCCTCGACAACTTCAACCGCAAGACCAAGCGCAATGATCGCAGCTACAACTTCGCAGCCCTGAGAAACATCGGCGAAGTGGCCTCGGCACGCGAGCGCGGTAGTGTGGAAGAGCAAAAAGAGAAGGTGCGGCTGACGGGCTTCAACAGCATACTGTGCGTGCAGAGCATCACAGCCGCCCGCGCATACTACGATGCCTTCCAACAGCTAATGGCAGAGAGACCTGCAGCGCAACGTCTGCGCGTAGCCACGATTTTCAGTTTCGGCGTGAACGAAGACGAAGAAGAGAACAGCGAGAGCACCGAAGGCCTCGATGCCAGCAGCCGCGACTTTCTCGACCGCGCCATCGAAGACTACAACGCCCTGTTCAAAACCAGCTACGACACGAGCGCCGAGAAGTTTCAGAACTACTACAAAGACGTGTCGCTCCGCATGAAGAACCGCGAGCTGGACCTGCTCATCGTGGTGAACATGTTCTTGACAGGCTTTGACGCCACAACGCTCAACACGCTGTGGGTGGACAAGAATCTGAGGATGCACGGACTGCTACAAGCCTTCTCGCGCACGAAGCGCATTCTTAACAGCATCAAAACGTTTGGCAACATCGTGTGTTTCCGTAACTTGGAAAAGGCCACCAACGACAGCATAGCCCTTTTCGGCGACAAAGAGGCAGGCGGGCTGGTGTTGCTGAAATCGTTTGACGACTACTATGAAGGCTACACCGACGAGAGCGGCAAGCAGGTGAAAGGCTATTGGGAGCTGGTGGACCATCTCGTGGAGCAATTCCCCTTGGGCGAGCCCATCGTGGGCGAAGAAGCGCAAAAGCGGTTTATCCGCTTGTTTGGTGCGATACTGAAATTAGAGAACGTCTTGACTTGCTTCGACCAGTTTGCGGGCAAGGAAATGCTGAGCGAGATGGAGAACCAGGACTATCGCTCCGTCTATATAGACCTCTATCGCGAATATCGGCAGCGCGAAAAGGGCGAGCGTGAGAACGTGAACGACGACATCGTGTTTGAGATGGAGCTGGTGAAGCAAGTGGAAATCAGCATTGACTACATCCTGGAACTCGTCAAGAAATACCACGAGAGCCACCTCGAGGACAAGGAAATCGTGGTGAAGATACAAAAAGCGGTAAACGCCAGTCCCGACCTACGCGGCAAACGCGAGCTCATAGAAGACTTCATCCAAAACCTAACGCCACAGAGCCATGTGGACGATGACTGGAACACCTACGTGCGCCGCAAGATGGAGGAGCAACTCAACGAGATCATTGACGAAGAAAAACTGAAAGCTGAAGAGACACACACATTCATCGCCGACTCCTTCCGCAACGGTTACATACAAGAAAGCGGCACGGCACTGGCTGGTATCTTGCCCCCGATGTCGCGCTTCACACCTAACGGCGAGAGATTGAAGAAACGCGAAATGGTATTAGAAAAGATAAAGACCTTCTTCGAGCGGTTCTGGGACATCGTTAACCTCAACGAATAAGAAAACTTAAAACAACACGCCCACAAACATGAAACAGAAGATTCAACCCAGCAACACGTGGCACCGCATTAGCCATACCATAGCGGCATTGGCCTTAGCCATTAGCACATGGGCACAATGTCCAACACCTACAGAGTTACTGAGAAGCAAGGAGAATGAAAACGTGTTCGTCGCCGCCCATGTTGACGAATATATACAAGAGCTGCACCCCGTAGCGTTCCAATTTCGCATGGCATCGACCGAAACAGAGACCTACCATCTATTGCCACACGTGCTACAAGCGGGAAGTCGCGCCTTCGTAGCCGCGACGTGGCCCCTGCATACGGCTGGTCACGACGACAACACGTCGATCTTCAGCCGTCCGTCAGAAGGTTGGGGCTGGCTCGTTGACGAAAGGTTTACTATCATAGAAACAAACTTTCCCAAAGACCTCCTACAATGGTTGCGCACAGAGCGCAGGCACAGATAGCCCCAAACACACAAAAAACAAAAAAAGCGAACGGCATTTTGCTAATTAAACTTAAAATACGTACTTTTGCCCACAGATTATAAAACCATTATCAAATAACGTCATGAAAAACAAAACGCTTGCACTTGTCTTAGTTGCTTTTTTTATCAGTGTAGCAGCTAGCGCACAGTGCCGAATGGACTATAAAGCGTATCCTTACGGCTTTGTAGGACTACAAGGAGGCGGACAAATCACCTTCACCAATTACAACTTAGGAAAGCTTATCACCCCTATTGGCGGTGTACAATTCGGCGGCCAGTTCTCGCCCATTATTGGTGCACGCATTAGTGCGCAGGGCATAAACAACCGCACCGCAGCTGGTAAGTCGTTTAAGCCAGCTGGAGAGATCGACTTCAAATACTTCACGGGCAACATAGACCTCTTGGTGAACGTCACCAACATCTTCCGCAAGAAAGCGTGCTGCCCCCGCTTGCTCGACTTATACCTCGTAGCAGGAGCTGGTCTCAACTATGCTTGGGACATGGACCCACTGCCAGCCGACTATTTAGATGCCAACAACGTGACCAAACATCCCTCACGCGCCTTTGAATGGACGGACGACCGCTTCAGCCATAACTTCCGCCTGGGCTTGATGCTTGAAGCCAACGTAGCCAAGCATTGGGGCGTGAACCTTGAGGTGGACATGAACAACCTCAACGACCGCTTCAACGCAAAGCGTGGCGACAGTCATGATTGGCAACTAACGGCTATGCTCGGCGTGCGCTACAAGTTTGGATTTAAGAAACGCCCCGCTCCTGCACCCGTCGTTGTGCCAGAGCCAGAGCCCGAACCCGTTGTGGTACCTGAGCCAGAACCCAAACCCGTTGTAATTCCCGAACCTGAGCCCGAACCCGTGGTTGTACCTCAACCGAAACCTGAACCAGTAGTAGTTCCAGAGCCTGTATTTGTGCCCGAAGAAAATGTCGTGGACCTCTTCTTCCAGCTCAACAAGACTGAAATCACAGAAGCCGACGCGGCCCGTCTGCGCTCTATGGGACAGTGGCTTTCAGCACGTGAAAACGCTGTAGTTGTCGTAACGGGTTATGCCGACAAAGGTACGGGTAACGCTACGCGCAACATGATGCTTTCACAAAAACGTGCAAACACTGTTGTTGATCGCTTGGTATCAGAATATGGTTTCCCGCGCGACAAGATTACCGTCTATGCCAAGGGCGACACCGAACAGCCTTACTCTGAAAACGACAGAAACCGCTTGGTACGTATCCAAGCACGCACGGTTCAGCCTAAATAAGACCTGAACACTGCAGTTGCAACATAAAAAGTCCGCGAACTTCAAAAACGAGGTTCGCGGACTCTCTTTTTTAGACCTTATGGTAAAGAGCTTGGCTCATTCTTCCCTCACAAACAGGCTCTCAAAGACTTTGGATAATTGCTAATGGCCTATAGGATTTGAGATTATTTCTTCAGTAGATCGGGACGCAACTTTCGCGTTCGCTCCAAGGACTGCGCCAGTTCCCATTCCTTAATGCGTGCTTCGTGACCGGACAAGAGCACTTCGGGTACACGCCATCCTTTGTATTCGGCAGGACGTGTATAAACAGGAGCGGCGAGCAATCCGTCTTGAAAGCTATCAGACAAGGCACTCTGTTCATCGCCGATAACTCCTGGAATGACCCGAACAATGGCATCGGCAAAAGCCGCAGCGGCCAATTCTCCACCGGTTAGCACAAAATCGCCCAAACTTAGCTCGCGTGTGATGAGATGCTCACGAATGCGATGGTCAATGCCTTTATAGTGTCCGCAAAGGATGATAAGGTTTTGGGAAAGCGACAATTCGTTGGCAACTCCCTGAGTAAAAGGTTCGCCATCGGGGGATGTATATATGACCTCGTCGTATTGACGCTCCGCCTTCAAAGCAGAAATGCAGGCATCAATAGGCTGACACTGCATCACCATCCCAGCAAAGCCGCCAAAGGGATAGTCATCAACACGGCGATGGCGGTCGGTGGTATAGTCGCGCAGATTGTGAAGGTGGATTTCAGCCAATCCTTTGCGCTGTGCCCTGGCCAAAATAGAAGTGCCCACAAAGCCTTCTAACATCTCGGGCAAAACGGTTATGATGTCTATTCGCATATTTCAGAAGATTTCATACTATTTCGTGCAAAAGTATTATTTTTGCGCGATAAAAGAAAGGTTTTTCTCACCAAACACGGTTCTCCGCATGGAATACGACCTCTTCAATCCGCCGCCTGCTCCCAATACAGTTTCTGACAAACAAGAAGCTGGCATAGAAGCTACGGACAACACAGCAAAAAGTTCCAATGAAAAGTCGGTAGCCGAACGCATTGAACAACTCCGCTCCGAGCTACATCAGCACAACTATAATTATTATGTGCTCAACGCGCCTGTAATCTCCGACCAGGAGTTTGACAAGATGATGAAGGAGTTGCAGGAACTCGAAGCGGCTCATCCCGAATTTTCCGATCCTAATTCCCCTACCCAACGCGTAGGTAGTGACCTTGGCAGCGGCAACTTTAATAGCTATGCGCATGAGCGGCCTATGCTATCATTGGGAAACACGTACAACCGCGAAGAAGTGCGCGCTTTCTATGACCGTGTTAAGGATGGGCTCAACGGACAGCCGTTTGACATCTGCTGCGAACTGAAATTTGATGGGCTCAGCATTTCACTCATCTATGAAAACCGCAACTTGGTTCGCGCCCTGACGCGAGGCGACGGTGTGCGCGGCGATGACGTGACGGCTAATGTCAGAACGATACGCACACTACCACTTGTCTTACCAAAAGGTGTAGCCGCTCCCGAACGATTTGAAATCCGAGGCGAAGTGTTGCTGCCATGGTCACGCTTTGAAGCACTCAACGAAGAACGTGAAGCAAGAGGTGAAGCCTTGTTTGCCAATCCGAGAAATGCAGCGTCGGGAACGCTCAAAAGCAAAGACGCTCG
The DNA here is from genome assembly GCA_900316575.1 of uncultured Prevotellaceae bacterium. Lineage (GTDB taxonomy): Bacteria > Bacteroidota > Bacteroidia > Bacteroidales > Bacteroidaceae > Alloprevotella. The sequence goes on from ONDJ01000001.1 coordinate 10,370, forward strand.
CGTGGTGGCTCAACGAGGATTGGATGCCTATCTTTATTATGTCTTGGCCGACAAAACTCCATCCGACAGCCATTATGCCAACCTGCTCGCTGCACGAATGTGGGGTTTTCAAGTTAGCGATGCCACCCGCTTGACGCATAGTTTAGACGAAATCTTTGATTTCATTGACTATTGGGACACCGCTCGCAAAGACCTTCCTGTTGCAACAGATGGCGTAGTGCTCAAAATTGACTCCCTACGACAGCAAGAAGAATTAGGCATGACAGCCAAAAGTCCACGTTGGGCCATCGCCTATAAATTCCAAGCCGAACGTGCACGCACACGCCTTAACAACGTAACCTTCCAAGTGGGACGCACAGGAGCTGTAACGCCCGTAGCCAATATGGAACCCGTATTACTGGCTGGCACTACAGTGCGCCGTGCTTCGCTCCACAATGCCGACATCATTAATATGCTGGACCTTTATGAAGGCGACTATGTTTATGTAGAGAAAGCAGGAGAAATCATACCGCAAATCGTAGGCGTAGATTACGACTCTCGCCCACTGCTAACAGGCAAAAAGATAGATTTCATCAAGACCTGCCCAGAGTGTGGCACCCCCCTGGTTCGTTATGAAGGCGAAGCGGCACACTATTGTCCTAACTCCACGGTCTGCCCACCTCAACTGAAAGGTCGCGTAGAACATTTCATAAGTCGAGACGCAATGAATATTGACAGTCTTGGCCCCGAAACCATTGACGAATACTTCACGCGCGGTCTCATTAAAGATGCCGCAGACCTATACAACATCAAGGTTGAGGATATATGTGGCGAAGACGGCACACGCATGAAATCGGCTAAAAAAATCGTTGAGAGCATTGAAGCGAGCAAAAAGATGCCGTTCGACCGTGTACTATATGCCCTCGGAATTCGCTTCGTCGGACGTGTATCAGCTCAACAAATAGCCACAGCTCTCAGGGACCTTGACCATATCCGAAACGCATCGCTCGAAGAATTGCAAGCGATAGATGGCATCGGCACAAAAATAGCTCAAAGCATTGTAGATTTCTTTGCCGACAAACATGCCACCGATCTCGTTAACCGCCTGATTAAAGCCGGCGTTCAGACCTCCATGCCCGAAATACAATTGCAGGGAGAACAGCTCAAAGGAAAAGTCATTGTCATCAGCGGCACCTTTACACAACATTCTCGCGAAGAATACAAAGAAATCATCACAAAACACGGCGGGAAAAACACCAGTAGCATATCCAGCAAAACCTCATTTATTCTTGCTGGAGAAAACATGGGGCCCACCAAACTTCAAAAAGCGTCATCCTTGAACATTCCCCTTATGAGCGAAGAAGATTTCCTTAAATTATTAGACGAATAGAAATCTTCGTCACCTCAGCTCTGTATTCAAACCCTATTCACGACAACCTCGTTTTCAACATCCTCAAAGCAAATCAATATGAACAAGTCCCCTCTCTTTCACGGCTTAGGCGTTGCTCTTATAACCCCTTTCACTTCAAAAGGAAAGGTTGACGAAGCAGCACTTAGCAAATTAGTTCAGTGGCAAATGGAGGAAGGTGTAGATTTCTTCTGCGTGCTTGGCACAACAGCCGAGACGCCCTGTTTGACAGAAAAGGAAAAACGCCTTATCATTGATATCGTACGTAGAGAAACTGCTGGTCGCATACCTTTGTTGCTTGGTGCAGGAGGGAACAACACAGCAAGCGTATGCAACTATCTCCAAAAAAATGATTTCACTGGAATAGACGGAGTGCTCATTGTTACGCCCTATTACAACAAGCCCACGCAGCGAGGGCTCTATGCTCACTATCAAGCCGTCAGCGAAGCCTCGCCTTTACCCATTGTGCTCTACAATGTGCCAGGCAGGACTGGCGTAAACCTAACAGCGGAAACATGCCTGCAAATAGCCGAAGACTTTGAAAACGTAATTGCCGTAAAAGAAGCGAGTGGCAATATCAATCAAATAAAAACCATCATTGAGCAAGCACCAAGCGGCTTCAGCGTGCTTTGCGGCGACGATGCCTTAACCAAAGAAGCAATTCTCGCAGGCGCTAAAGGCGTGATAAGCGTTGTAGGAAATGCTTACCCAAAGTCTTTTGCAGCTTTAAGCCAAGCAGCGTTATCAGGAAATGTCGAAGCGGCAACACAGATTGACAATGCTATAAAGGCCGTATATTCTCCGCTATTTGCTGACGGCAATCCCGCTGGCGTTAAAGCCCTCTTGGCTTCACGAGGAGTTATCAACAACGTTTTGCGACTACCACTCGTGCCGGCATCAGCAGCAACGACTGCCCAGCTTGTAGCATTCGACAAAAGCTATCAGCCGTCAGTGGGTTGAGAGAACTTGAATAGCCAACAAGAAGCAACATTCTCGCTTTTATAACAAAGGAAAAAGTAGCAAGAGCCAAAAAACTTGTTCAAAAATTTGGCTTTTCAAGGCGAACGGCCTATTTTTGCACACGCAAAAGCAAACAAGCTATTGCGCCTTGCTTTTGAGACATAACGATTGGGGTATGGTGTAATGGTAACACTGCAGATTCTGGTCCTGCCTTTCCTGGTTCGAATCCGGGTACCCCAACAAACTAAAATTAAAAATGCTGCAACTCTTCACGAGTTGCAGCATTTTTAATTTTAGGGGCAGTTCTGTTCTTTAAGGACAGCCGCCACAGACTGCTCAGCCCAGCCTTACTTCATAGGTTTTGCCATCATCGTAGAAATACAGTTCACACTCAATGAAGCTTGTCACGTCTTTAACCGTCATTCGGAAATATGGTTTTCCATCAACAGTACATTATATGACGTTGTCTTTGATTGTGTAAGCCGTATTGTCAGAAGGCGTGTAAACCTCCTGAGTCGTTTCGTCTAAGTTGCCATCGGCTTTGAAGACCGCTTTTTTAGAAGTAAAATTATGATTGCTCGCGCTGAACTTCACAGAGAAATAGATAATCTTCGCTTCATAAACGTCAGTCCAATTACCATTTGCATCTTTAATCGTATAGATACGCTTTTCGGGACCATTAATCGTGTTGCGCAGTTCCCACTCGCTCTGCGACTCTCCTTCATCTGCATCAGCGCAACTCGATACTGTAAATCCCGTTATTGCCATGATGGCAATCGTTAGCAAAAAAAGACTTTTTTTCATGGTGTTAAGTATTTCATTAAACCTGCAGCACTTGTATTTGAGTTTACTTTTAATCTTAGCAATACGCTATTGTTAAGTATTTATTCCCATCAGATTTTCAGCCGTCCGAAGTGCCGCTTTTCAAGACAAAGGCTAAAATCTTCAACGACTGGGCAAAGATATTTATAAAAGTTTGTGAGAACCTATCCATCAAAAAAATATTTATGCGAAAGAGTGCTAAACTCACCAAAATGAGGCGAGAGGCCTACAAACTGGGCCATAACGTTTGAAAAAGCAAAGGATAGTAGGCTTTTAGGTCGTAAAGATGAAGAAGAAAATAGTGTGGTTAGGCTCAAAAAGAGGAAAGCCTGATGCGCGGTGTGCATTTTTGTGTATCTTCGCAGCCGCTTTTAGCGTTTTGAGATGAAGAAGGACTCTCTACTCGACCTTGTGCGTACTGGTCAGCCCATGACTGGCGGACAACAAATTCGGTTGGCAGCAGCCTTATCAGTACCTGCTATTCTGGCTCAACTTTCCACGATTGTCATGGAATATATCGATGCAGCCATGGTGGGTAGTCTTGGAGCAGAAGCCAGCGCGAGCATTGGTTTGGTGGCTACGACGACTTGGCTCTTTGGCGGACTGTGTAGCGGTGTAGCAAGCGGGTTTAGTGTTCAAGTGGCTCATCGCGTTGGAGCTCGCGACAATAAAGGAGCTCGTAGCGTTTTGCGCCAAGGCATGACCTCTGCATTTCTTTTTGGGCTATTGCTTGCAGTTATTGGTGGGAGCATTGCGCCTTTTCTTCCTGGATGGCTTGGCGGCGACGCCAGCATACAAGCCGATGCGACTGCTTATTTCTTCATCTTTGCCGTGAGCATTCCTTTTGTTGACTTCTTTTACCTATCAGCGGGAATGTTACGCTGCAGTGGCAACATGATTGTTCCTGCTGTATTAGGCGTTGGTGCTTGTGCGCTTGACGTTGTAACAAATTTCTTTTTCATCTATCCCACTCGTCCTTTCCATCTGTTGGGTGCCTCGTTTATGATGCCTGGCTTAGGGCTTGGGGTGCGTGGTGCAGCATTGGGCAGTGTGTTGGCTTTCACCATCAGTGCTGCTGTGATGACAGGCTTCCTCGTGTTACGTTCAAAAGAACTTCGACTCACTCACGAGCGCGGCTCTTTTATCCCTCAGAAAAAGACACTCCTACGCGCAGCAAAGATTGGAGTTCCGATGATGTTGCAGCACACCGTGATGTGCCTTGCGCAGATACTCACCACGATTATTGTTGCTCCACTTGGTGTTTTTGCCATTGCTGCAAACTCTTTTGCCATTACTGCCGAGAGCCTCTGTTACATGCCTGGCTATGGTGTGAGCGAAGCTGCCACGACGCTTGTAGGCCAAAGCTTAGGAGCTGGCAGACCCGAGCTGATGCGCCGCTTTGCTGTTGTGACCGTAGGATTAGGTATGGCCGTAATGACGTTTATGGGCATCGTGATGTACATCTGTGCGCCCCTGATGATGTCGCTCCTTTCGCCCGTTGCTGAAATTCAAGCTTTGGGCATAGAGTGTCTGCGTATTGAAGCGTGGGCTGAACCTATGTTTGCCGCAGCGATTGTGAGCTATGGCGTTTTTGTAGGAACGGGCGACACGTTCAAACCCTCGCTGATGAACTTGCTCTCCATGTGGGGCGTGCGCCTCACGTTGGCAGCTCTTCTTGCTCCAACGTACGGGTTGGCAGGTGTTTGGATCGCCATGTGTGTGGAGCTGTGCTTCCGTGGCATTATCTTCCTGATCAGGTTGTGCTACAAGATGTACCACAAAAAACGTGGTTGGGCGGCTATAAAAGTTTGAGCATACACTATCCCAAAGCAAGTATATATAAACATTGTATCTATAGACATCATGAAACTGATTGAAAACAAAGAGTTCGGCGGTGAGCGTCCGCTCTACTGCGAACAAGATTTACATCTCAAAGGTGTCACCATCCACATTGGTGAAAGCGGTTTGAAAGAATGTAAGAACATTCTCTGTGAGGACTGCACCTTTGAAGGCAAGTACCCTTTATGGAATTCAGAACCATTCACTGTACGAAACTGCACCTTTGAAGAAACGGCGCGCGCAGCACTGTGGTATTCGCGCAACCTGCGCATGGAAGATACTTTGGTGAAAGCACCGAAGATGTTCCGCGACTGTTCGGGCGTATCCCTTGAACGCGTACAGCTCCCCCTTGCTCAGGAGACGCTATGGCACTGCAACAACATTAAGATAAAAGATGTGATAGCCGAGAATGCTGATTACATCATGATGTTTTGCGACGGCATAGAGGTTGACAACTTGCGCCTGAAAGGTAATTACGGATTTCAGTACAGCAAGAACATCACCATTCGCAACTCGGTGCTCCACACAAAAGATGCTTTCTGGGAAACCGACAACTGCACGGTTTACGACTCTCTGATCGATGGCGAGTTTTTAGCGTGGAACAGTCGCAACCTGCGTTTGGTGCGCTGCCACATTCGTGGCTCACAGCCTCTGTGCTATTGTGATGGATTGGTGCTTGAAGACTGCACCTTCGACCCCGAGGCCGACCTCGCCTTTGAGTACAGCGATGTTCAAGCCACAATACGCAGCCACGTCCACAGCGTGAAAAACCCACGCCATGGTGCTATCCGTGCCTTCAGTTATGGAGAAATCATCCTCGACAACAACATCAAGGCACCCGCCGATTGCGCCATTGAGCGTTTGCCCTACGACAATGAATAAAAGTTTTGACGATTTGACACCCCTCAAACCTTAAGAAAGCTATGCCATACAACTTTGATGAAATCACCATACGCCGTGGTAGCGGAAGTGTGAAGTGGGATGCCACGCCCGAAGAAGTAATCCCTTTGTGGGTTGCCGACATGGACTTCACTGTGGCACCTGCCATTCAGCGTGCTATACAAACTCGCGCCAATCATGGTATCTTCGGCTATGCCCAAGTGCCGCCAGCTTATTACGAAGCCATCGTTCGTTGGTTTCAGTCGCGCCACGGATGGACCATCAATCCCGAGCACATACTCTATACCACGGGAGTAATTCCCGCTATTGCTGCAGCTTTGCGAGCCGTGACGCTACCCGGCGAAAAAGTGCTCATACAGTCGCCGGTATATAACTGCTTCTACTACAGCATACGCAATGCTGGCTGCGAAGCCTTGGACAGTCCTCTCGTGCTCGGCGATGACCACCGCTACACCATCAACTTTGCAGATCTTGAGGCCAAAGCCTCTGATCCACGTTGCACTGCCATGCTACTTTGCAATCCACACAACCCCGCAGGACGTGTGTGGACACCTGAAGAACTGCAACGCATCGGAGAAATATGCCATAAGCATGGTGTTCGCGTGCTCTGCGATGAAATCCATTGCGAACTGATCATGCCTGGATTTAAGTTTACACCGTTTGCAACGCTCCAAGAACCTTGGGTGAAAGATGCAGTAGTGATGAACTCTCCGAGCAAGAACTTCAACATAGCCGGTCTGCAAGTAGCCAATCTCATTGTGCCCAACGACACTTTGCGCCGTCATATTGACCGTGCAATCAATCTCCACGAAACGTGCGACCTCAATCCCTTTGGCATTGACGCACTCATTGCAGCTTATAACGAAAACGGCGATTGGCTCGACGAGTTAAATCAATATCTGTGGCAGAACTTCTTGGCGCTACAAGAGTTTGTGACGAAGGAACTCCCCTTCTGCCCACTCACACCGCTTGAAGGAACTTATCTTGCTTGGCTTGATGTGAGCAGATTGGACATACCCACAACAAAAATAGAAGCTTCGCTCAAAGAGACGGAACATGTTTGGGTGAATAGTGGTACACTCTATGGTCAAGAAGGTTTCTTGCGCATCAATCTCGCCACACAGCGTTCTCGACTGCTTGAGGGCCTGCGCCGCATGGCAACGGGTCTGATGCGCCTTAGCCACGATAATTCCCCTGCCTACTGATTGTCTGCCCACTACAATGCGCCTCTGTGGTAGCTTTTTCAGAGCTGAGCGGGTGGTGCATGGGATTAGACCGTGAGTTTAACCCAAATCGGTCATTAGAGTATTTATTTTTTGATCGCATTTGTAAAAGTACGTAAATAAACAATTAGACATTAGCTTTTTCTAATGACCGCCATTAGAAAGTTCAACTTACAAACATATTACTATCAATTAGTTATGAGCCTGACCACACATTTTAGAGGTCTAATGAGCGATTTGGGTTGAAGCGAGTAAACTAAAATGTCTAATGACCGATTTGGGTTTTAATCCCGTTGAACTCAGAGCACAATGGGCTTAAAATATGAAAAATGCGCACCTGACTAATTGCCAGATGCGCATCTTTTGTTCATTACACGGGAAGAAAAGCCCGTGCCTCTCTTGTATCAATACTCCTCTACTACACGCGCGCGGCGATCTGCACCAGCGGCTTGGGCGGCACCATAGAAGATTTCGTCCTTGCGGTCAATGGTGAAGCGACGGAATTTCTTACCTGCCAAACGTGTAAGCTGACCATGGCGGTTCAGTGCCTCTTCGTCGGTGATCCATTCTTCGGCTGGTAAGTCCGAAACATGCGCACCCGCATTTGCAGCCTCTTCGTAGAGATAATGCAACCGGCGCATCTCTATGTCGAACCCACCATCGCGCGGTGAGAGCACAAGCTGATAGTAGAATCGAGTGCTGTGGGTCACCCATGCACTGCGGCGGAAATAGAGTGTTTCCTCAATGCTTGCTGCAATGTAGCCTGTTGTGTCGCCTATATCTGTCAGACGTGCCTGAGGCAATGCGTTTGCGCCATGCACGATCTGCTCATCTACATATTTCAGCAAAGCCTGACGAAGTTGCTCTTGAGATTTTCCTGTACAGTCATAGTGCTGACGAAAAACGACGAAGCCATTCTCTACGGGAACAGCTCCCTTGAGATACTTGGCCTGGTCACTATTTTGGGCTACAGCCACAAGAGGAAGTAAAAGCAATAAAAAGAGAAGCGTTTTTTTCATCGTATTAGGAGTTATATTTAAGGATATTCGCCGCGAAAGTACGTAAAAAAAGATTTGTGCATGCTGTGCTCCACACAAAAAATCAAGCTTCGTGTGCTATATAGACGATATAGTCTCCTTGGGCCTCAATCTCCACAGTCGGAGCAACAACTTCATTGAGCGTGCCTTCCCACAAAAACTTGAAATCGTAGAGCGGCCAACGTAGCCCTTCGGCATGGAAACTATGTGCTCCAACGTTGAACACCGATATCTGTGTTCCCACACGAACGGATAAGATACGCTTGCCATGACATGGAAGAAACACTCCGTAATCGGTGACCATACTGATTTTCATCAGTTTCGAAAGGTCGGCGAGGTGAAATATATTGCCTATAGTATGGTCTTCGCGCTTGCCCGTTGCGCCGAGGATTATGGCCTCTCCTACCCCTTGCTCGTGAAGATAGCGTACGGCCTTGCAAAGGTCGTTGGTGTCCTGCTCGCATATGCTGACAAAGCGTTCGGCAAGTCGATGGCGCAATGTAGGAGAGATACTATCGCCATCGCCTACAACCAATTCTGGTAGGCGCCCCGACGTGTTGCTATAAGCATCTGCCGCGCTGTCTAAGCACACCACGGTAGCTGCCTCTTCAAGCAAACGCCGAGGTTCGCTGTGCATGGGATAATCGCCTGCAGCAAGAATAACGACGGGAGGAACAAAATCAACTTTCATGCCGCTTCATCTGTTTCAACCAATAGGGATAACCGAAGAAGCAAGTCACGGCGTAGAAGGCGAACAAGCAGGTCGAGAAGATATATTGCGAGCCAAGATAAGCATAAAGCGCACAGTTCACCGCGTCCACAACAAACCAAAACAACCACTGTTCGCAATACTTCTTGGCCAACAGCCACATTGAGACGATGCTGACAGCTGAAGTAAAGGCATCGCCCCAATGCTTCAGAGGGACGCTGTCGGCTTCGTGAAGCAAGTTCGTCAGAAACGACAACATGAGCGTAAGCACTGCAATAACGAGCAGCAACCGCGGATAGAGCTTTGCGGGGATATGGGTTATGGGGCGTTCGGACGCTGCGGAGGATTGCTTCGTTCTCCACTGCCAAAGGCCATAAACCGCAGCGCAGCAATAATAAACATAGATACCCGTCAAGGCATAAAGCCCACCTTGCACGTTGAGCGCTATGTAGAACAGCGACATCACAAACGAAGCTACCCAGAGCTTCCAGCTCACGCGAAACTGATAGTAGATGTAGAACAAGCCCACAAACGTACCGCCCAAATCGAGTAGGCTCAGGTTGTTGTCAATAAGGAATTGCTGTATGGTTTGCATAGTTTGCTATAGTTTTTAGAAACGAATAGTTGCATTGAGCATAAAGTTGATGCCCGCCATGGGATAATAGCGCGGGTCGTGCTGAAAGGAGATTTCGCCGTATTGTCCACGCGTGAACGTGGTCTGGGCATAGCCGTTGGTTTCGTACTTGTTGTCAAAGAGGTTATAAATCGTTGCTCCTACTACGAGCTCTTTGGCCATGCGCAGTGGAATGGTGTAGTTCAGGTTGAGATGCGTGAGGAAATAGGCCTGAAGCGAACTCTCGCGCATGCCAAGGTTGTCAAGATACTGCCGGCTGACGTATTGCGAATGAAGTGACGCTGTCAGACCTCGCCACGTGAGCGTAAAGATATTGTTGAACACCACGTTGGGGCTGAACGAAATAGGTGTGTTGCCGATGTGTACGGGCTCTGTCACGTCCCAATTTCCATTGGCATCGTAGAGATAAGCGGTATAATCATTGATACGATTGCGCGAAAGGCTCAAGTTGGCATCCCAGCGCAACAAGTCGCAGATTTGCCACGCAGCCTCAAGCTCAAGACCAAAGCGGTAGCTGTCGGGAACATTCTCCACCACGGGTTCGCCAATTTCGTTGACACGACCTGTGAGCACCAGCTGATCGCGATATACCATATAATATATATTAGCACCCGCGCTGAAACGAGACGTGCGATAGCGGTAACCTAATTCGTAGTCAAAGAGCCGCTCTTTCTTAGGCAACATCATGCCTGGAAGAAAACCGTCGGTGTAGTTGTTGCGCGAGGGTTCTTTGTGAGCCACAGATAGCGAAGCATATAATTGCCCGCCACGGTGTACGTCCCAAGTAGCACCAAACTTGGGATTGAAGAAATCAAACGTTTCGTGGATGTCCATCACATTCCAAGCATCGTCGTTCGTTCCCGTAATGGCATAGTGAATGTGACGATACTGCAGGTCGGCATAAAGGCTCAACGTGGACACAACGCGCCAGTCGGCACGCGCATAAATGTTGGCATCGTTCTTGCGACCACGATTGTCGTAGTATCGCTGGTTAGGAAGCAGTTCGCCTATATAGTTCTTCACCCAGCGTACTTCGCCGTAGTGATCGTTGTCAAAATAGTTGAATGCGCCCCCCAAACTGGCCGACAAGCGAGGCTTGCGATAGTTCAACGAAAAGGTTGCTCCACCAAAGTCTCCTCGATTATACTTACGCCTCACCAAGTTGCTTTTCTTCACCAACGCTCCATTGAGCTCATAAGGCTGCAAGCCATAATCCGTTAGCGTGCGCCAGTTCTTGTACTCTTCATACCACCCTTTGCCATAAGTGTAGTGCAAGGCGGCATTGAGCATCAAAGAACTGCTAAGTTCTTGTGAGAGCAACAACTGGTAGTGGTCTTGGATAAAAACGTCCTCTTGATTGTCATAGAACCCCACTACATTTCCGTCTGCGTCTTGTATCTCGCCGTTGGGATTATAGCGGCGGCGCGACTTGAGCTCCTCACGGCTGATACCATCCCAAGCGTGATAGGTGGTTTCTTTGCCTCCAAACGTGACGAAGCGCAACAAGGTGCGTGGACCGACGTAGCCTATCTGAGCGTAGTAGCTGCCCATGTCAGTGTTAGCGCGGTCGCGATACCCATCGCTGCCGATATGCGATAGGCGCCCCTCGAGTGTCCAATGCCCCCAGAGGAGACCTGAGCCGAATTTTAAGGTTTCTTTATTAGAATGAAAGGACCCGTAAGCGGTACTCAGTTCTATATAGGGCGTGCGCGAGAAGTTTTCAGTGCGCATATTGATGCTTGCTCCGAAAGCCGCAGCCCCGTTGGTGCTTGTGCCAACACCGCGTTGCACCTGGATGTCTTCTATCGAACTGGCAAAGTCGGGCAAGTCAACCCAGTAGAGCGTATGGCTCTCAGCGTCGTTGAGCGGTATGCCATTGTTCGTGACATTGATGCGCGAGGGATCAGTGCCGCGCACACGAATGGAGGTATAGCCTATGCCATTGCCAGCATCACTCGTAGCAACTACGCCTGGCGTGCGCGACAAGAGAAACGGGATGTCCTGCCCGTAATTCTGTCGTTTCAATTCAGCTTTTCCAATCGTGCTGAAAGCAATGGGGGTTGTGGACTGTGCGCGGGTTGAAATCACTTGTGCTTCGCCGAGTGTTACGGCGCTGAGCGAGTCAGTGGCTTGCTGAGCCACTGCCGTAGCGGCACACGTGAATAAGGCCGCCAATAACGTTTTTTTCATAAGAAATTTGTTTGAATTAATCACTACGCGGGAATTGTCCCGATCAGCTGCGAAGGGTATGATCTCAGCCCGAAACGGTGGGGCACCCCTTTAATTCGCTCTGCAAAAGTAATACATCCGCCGCGAGAAGCAAAGCCCAACACTTTGTTTCTGACACTACACAACAGCATTCGCCATTCCGAGTTTTCAAAAAGGGAACACAAGCGGCTTTTTTTGCACAAAAAGCAAGCACAGCGTGCACCGAAGATTGCATTTTGCTATGTTTATCACGAACTTTGCGACTGAAAGTAAAAAAAACAAAAAGGTAAAAGGTTAAAGCTTAAAGTTCATCGCTTAAAGTAAACGCCGTATCTTTAAACATTAAACAATAAACGCTATACTTCCATACTCATAATTAAAAACAACACACGTCCATGAACGCAAAGCAAGTCGTAGAAGACCTCAACAGGAGGTTTCCAGGCGAACCCGCCTACATCCAAGCCGTGAGCCAAGTGCTTGGCAGCATTGAAGAGACTTACAACGAATATCCCGCATTTGAGGCCACTAATCTTGTGGAACGACTTTGCATCCCCGACCGCGTCATCTCCTTCCGTGTCACGTGGACCGATGATGCTGGACGCGTGCGCACCAATTTTGGCTATCGTGTGCAACACAACAACGTGCTCGGCCCCTACAAAGGCGGCATTCGTTTCCACGAAAGCGTAAACCTCGGTATTCTCAAGTTCTTGGCATTCGAACAAACGTTCAAAAATTCACTCACCACGCTGCCTATGGGTGGTGCAAAAGGCGGAAGCGACTTTTCACCCCGTGGAAAAAGCAGTGCTGAAGTGATGCGTTTCTGCCAAGCCTTTATGAGCGAACTCTATCGCCACATCGGTCCCGACGAAGACGTTCCTGCTGGCGATATCGGTGTAGGCGGACGCGAAGTAGCCTACATGTTCGGTTGGTACAAACGCCTCACCCACCAATGGGGCGGTGTACTCACTGGAAAAGGCTTAGAGTTTGGCGGCTCGCTGATCCGCCCCGAGGCAACAGGCTACGGCAACGTATATTTCCTTCAAAACATGCTTGCCACACGCGGCGAAGACCTCGCAGGAAAAACTGTGCTCGTAAGCGGTGCTGGCAACGTAGCACAATATACAATTGAGAAGTGCATAGAACTCGGTGCTAAAGTCGTAACCTGCAGCGACAGCGATGGCTACATCTACGACCCCGACGGCATAGACCGCGAAAAACTCAACTTCATCATGCGCTTAAAGAATGAAGAACGTGGACGCATCAGCGAATATGCCGAAGAATATGGTGTGAAATATGTAGGCGGAGGGGCCAAGCCTTGGTTTGAAAAAGCCGACATAGCCCTGCCCAGTGCCACACAAAACGAAATCAACGAAGAAGCCGCAAAAGCTCTCGTCAAGAATGGTGTGATTGCCGTGAGCGAAGGTGCTAACATGCCCTCTACACCCGAAGCTATCAAGGTGTTCCAGGCAGCAAAACTCCTCTACAGCCCAGGTAAAGCAGCCAACGCGGGTGGTGTGGCAGTGAGCGGACTTGAAATGTCGCAAAACAGCGAGCGTCTCTCGTGGACACGCGAAGAGGTTGACGCACGTTTGCACGGCATCATGAACAACATCCACGAAAATTGTGTTAATCACGGCACCGAGGCAGACGGATATATCAACTACGTCAAAGGAGCCAACATTGCAGGTTTCCTCAAAGTAGCAAAAGCTATGATGGCACAAGGCATCTATTAAAACGGCTTCCAACTACTCATCCACAAAACCCGCTGGTACATAATGCCAGCGGTTTTTGTTTGAATAGATTGCGCAATAGCTATTACAAAACACAGCGAAGCCACCGTTTTTTGCCAATCAAAAGAAAAAAAAGCCTGAAACACTTGCAAGTAAATCGCAATTAGACTACTTTTGCACCGCATTTGAAAATAATGCCACGGAGCACCGTTAGCTCAGTTGGTAGAGCAACTGACTCTTAATCAGTGGGTCCAGGGTTCGAGCCCCTGACGGTGTACAACAATAGCGGGGTTAGCAACAGCTAATCCCGTTTTACTTTGTCCATACATCCATCAAAGACCATGCAACATTTCACATCAGCCATAAAGCTATGGAGCGCGATTCTCTTTAGTATAGCTTTCGTAGCCTGCCAAAAGCCCATAGAAGAACGCATTGCAAGCGATGTACAAAAATGGACTGAGGCCAATTGTCCGCGAACGATTGATGCCCTCACACGGCTCGACAGCATGACCTACGACATCCCTTCACATACCGTGCGCTACCACTATGCTGTCAGCGACATAGCCGACTCGCCCCTCTATTGGACACAGTACGACCATGAGCAAGCATTGCACAGAGCAGAAATTGCAAAACAGCTGCGCCTCAATACCGAAATAAAAGAACTCGTAGCCAACAAATGCACATTTCAATACGTTTATCACTCTGCAAGCAACGGACAGAAGCTTTACACACTCACCATTTCTCCAGCTGATTACCAATAATCAATATCCATCATCCAACAAACAACTTCGCAATGAAAAAACTACTCACGCTAACAGCCATCGCCTTTCTCACCCTAACCACTGCACTCACACAATGTAGTAGCGAGCAAGTCGCACAAAAGCCGCACAACGAGCTGACATCCCGAAGCATCAAAACAACACCGCTTACGCCCGCCGACACAAGTTTCCTAAAAGCATGGAAATCCACCACCATCATCACCGAAGCCCAAGTGAAGCAATGCGGATTGGAGCGCCTCTTCACATCAAGCCTCATTGACGATGCAACCAAGGCCCGCATGATGGGAAAATCCTATCGCCAAGACTGCCGAGTGCCGTTGAGCGAATTGCGCATACTGCGTATCGTTCACTGCAACGCACAGGGCCAGACACAATTAGGAGAAATGGTATGCAACAAGCTCATTGCCCCAAAACTGCTTCGCATCTTCCGTAAACTTTATGAAGCCGGCTACAGAATAGAGCGCATACGCCTCATTGATGAATACGATGCCGACGACCTTCGCTCCATGGCCGACAACAACTCTTCATGCTTCTGCTATCGCGAAGTGGCAGGCACCACCAAGCTGTCTAAGCATAGCCTAGGCCTCGCCGTAGATATCAACACCCTCTACAACCCCTATGTATTCACCCGACAAGGTCGTCAGCAGGTTCAGCCCATAGAAGGAGCCGCCTACGCTTTCAATCGCAACCAAAGGAGCAACATTCCTTACAAAATTGACCACAACGACCTCGCCTTCCAGCTCTTCAAAGCCGAAGGCTTCATCTGGGGCGGCGACTGGAAAAGCGTGAAAGACTATCAACACTTTGAATACGACGCACAATAGAACCGTGTCACAAAACATCTTGGACAACAAGCCAAAAACGTTCCCCGCTTCCGCTAATAGAGGTGGGGGACGTTGCTTCTATATATACTGTCAGAAAAAAAGAACGACAAAGCACCTGCTACTTCTTTTCTCGCGAAGTTTTCAAAGTTTCATGCCCATGAAAAGCAAAAAAGCGCCCATCTCTTCGCAAGCCGAAAGGCAAACAACAAAAGTTTTTGGCACAGAGAAACTCTTTTGGCACACTTTTCGCTAAACAAAGGGGCAGCAATTAAATTATTAACAAACTTATAAAAACAAAACATCATGAACATTCAACCATTAGCAGACCGCGTGCTCATTAAGCCTGCACCTGCTGAAGAAAAAACCGTCGGCGGCATCATCATCCCCGACACCGCAAAAGAAAAGCCTCTGCAAGGAACCGTTCTAGCCGTAGGAAAAGGCACTAAAGACGAGGAAATGGTGCTGAAAGAGAACGACCTCGTACTCTATGGCAAATACAGCGGCACAGAGGTGGAGCTCGAAGGCGAGAAATATCTCATTATGCGCCAGAGCGATGTACTTGCAGTCATCAAATAAAAAAAACACTCAAAAGTCAAGAACAACTAAATAATTAAGAATAAGACAATGGCAAAAGAAATCAAATACAACGTAGAAGCACGCAACCTGCTTCGCGAAGGCGCAGACCAATTGGCCAACGCTGTGAAGGTAACACTCGGCCCGAAAGGTCGCAACGTAGTTATCGACAAAAAATTTGGTGCGCCCCGCATCACCAAAGACGGCGTAAGTGTAGCCAAAGAGATTGAGCTCGATGGTACATTTGAGAACGCTGGTGCACAGCTCGTGAAGAGTGTTGCCAGCAAAACGGGCGACGATGCTGGTGATGGCACAACGACTGCCACCGTATTGGCTCAAGCCATCCTCGCCGAAGGTATGAAGAACGTAGCTGCTGGTGCCAATCCGCTCGACGTAAAGCGCGGCATAGACAAGGCTGTTAGCAAAGTGGTAGAACACATCGCTTCACAGGCCGAACAAGTAGGCGAAAGCTATGACAAGATTGAACAAGTAGCCACCATTTCTGCCAACAACGACGAAGAAATCGGCAAGCTCATTGCCGATGGTATGCGTGCCGTGAGCGTAAACGGTGTCATCACTATTGAAGATGCCAAAGGACGCGACACTGCCCTGAAGACTGTTGAAGGTATGCAGTTCGACCGTGGTTATTTGAGCCCCTATTTCGTTACCGACACTGAGAAGATGCAGTGCGTGATGGAGAAGCCCAACATCCTTATTTACGACAAGAAGATCAGCAACCTCAAGGACTTCCTCCCCATTCTGCAACCCGCCGTTCAGACAGGTCGCCCATTGCTCGTCATTGCTGAAGACGTTGACAGCGAAGCCCTCACCACACTCGTTGTAAACCGCTTGCAAGGCCAGCTGAAGATTTGCGCAGTGAAAGCACCAGGCTTCGGCGACCGCCGCAAAGCTATGCTCGAAGACATTGCTGTGCTCACAGGTGGTGTAGTCATCAGTGAAGACAAAGGTCTGAAGCTCGATCAAGCTACACTTGAAATGCTCGGTAGCGCCGAAAAAGTTACTATCACCAAAGAAAACACCACTATCGTTGACGGCGTAGGCGAAAAGCAACTCATCGAAGAGCGCATCCAGCAAATCAAGAACGAAATAGCCAATACCACCAGTAGCTACGACAAAGAAAAGCTCCAAGAGCGTTTGGCAAAACTCAGTGGTGGTGTTTGTGTACTCGAAGTTGGTGCTGCCAGCGAAACCGAGCAAAAAGAGAAAAAGGACCGTTGCGACGATGCACTCTGTGCCACACGCGCAGCTATCGAAGAAGGTATCGTAACTGGCGGTGGCGTAGCTTACATTCGCGCTCAGCAAGCTTTGGAAGGTCTTACGGGCGACAATGCCGATGAGAACACTGGTATTCAAATCATTCGCCGTGCCATCGAAGAGCCGCTTCGTCAGATTTGCACCAATGCCGGATTGGAAGGTGCTGTAGTAGTGAACAAGGTACGCGAAGGCGAAGGCAACTTTGGCTACAACGCCAAGACCGACGTTTACGAAGATTTGCGCGCTGCTGGTATCGTAGATCCTGCTAAAGTAACTCGCGTTGCTCTTGAAAATGCTGCAAGCGTTGCTGGCATGTTCCTCACCACTGAATGTGTCATCTGCGACAAGAAAGAAGAAAAGCCCGAAATGCCTATGGGCGGTGCCCCAGGCATGGGTGGTATGATGTAAGCCAAGCCTAAAGCATACATTCAAAACGTTAACCCGCTGCGGTCTCTACTGTTAGAGGCCGCAGCGATTTTGGTTATGGGGCTTTCCCCTATTATCAGATGCCATAAAGCACCATATACTTTCTTTGTGCCACAATAGAGACTAAGCTTTCATCATCTCCTATTGAAATCTACAATTGCCCGCAGCATAACAGTTTTTCAGATTCTAAGAGCCTATAAGAAACGAGCTATCCTTATATACTATTGCGCAGAGATAAGCTGCAAAGGAAATCGGCCTCCCGATGTCGGCAAGCGACTATCGGGAGGCCGATGGATTTATAGCGGTCGGCTAAGTGAAGCCGAGCTTGATGCGTTTACTTGACGTAAACTTTCTGTCCGCCACGGATGTAGATGCCTTGGCCTGGACGGAAGACGCGACGACCTTGCAGATCGTACCATTCGTTTTCCACTGCATCTTGACGTGCCTCAATTTCACTAATGCCAGTAGCGATCAATCCGCCGTAGAAGTTGATTTCGTTCAAGGCGAGGAATGTACCGCCAAAGCCCTTCGTGAAGGTTATGCGAATGTAGGGTTCAACGATGGGGCGTGCAAGGAAGAGATATTGTTCGGTTGCATCAGAGAGTGAGGAACCTGAATCAATCGTTATCCAATTTTCGCCATCTTCGCTCACTTCTACCATTGCTTCAGAGGCGCGATATTGAGAAGCGCGTGTGTAGGTAAACTTCAGTGTTTCAACGTCGGTAAGGTCAGTACGCTTAATGGTGATGCTGTGAGGATAACCTACATTGCCACTACCATAGCTGGAGTGCCAGAAAGTGGAAGCGACACCATCAAGTGCTTTGGTGGCAGGAGCAGACTCTCTCGAAGTTTCCTGGTCACTCCAAGCAACTACGCTATACTTGCTGCCGGTGTTGATCAATGTGCCCAAAGGCTCAACCGTCTGCATGGTGCTGAAGTTGATTGCAAAGACACCCTTGCTGTCAACCCATGCGTCACCATCAGGACCGAAGCCTGTGCGTACACCTGTATTCCCTACTCCACTCTTGTCCTCTGCATTGCCTGTAGAGTGGTTAAAGTCATAATATATCTTCAACGCAGCTTCATCGGCTGAAACAAGCACGTCGGTCAGCGGCGAAACGATGTACTGGCGAATGCGATTCTGTGCCAAAAGCTTGTTGAACACCCAGAATTCGTCCATCGTACCAGTGGTTTCTCCTGCAGTACCGCCGATAACTACGCCGTTCCAATAACTGCTATAGTCCGTCACACCAGTGAGCGTTCCATTACCGCAAAGCGTTCCGTCCTTGTAGAAACGGATGGTGGCACGAGTTGCGGTCACACAATAGTGATGCCATGCGCCTTGTTCAAGGATATTGGCATTAGAGCTAACTGAAACAGAACCTGCGGTGAGCGTAAGGCCACCTTCGCTGTTACTCTTCAGTGTAAGTCCGCCTTCGCCCGTTGAGATATTGAGTGCTTTCTCACCAGAGGCTGCTGCGTTGTACCAGAAGCCGATAGTGAAAGCGGTTGTCATGTCTGAAGGTGCTGCAGCTTGCAATTGCTGACTACTACCACCAAAGTGGAGGCCTTGCTTGCTGTCGGCATTGCATACCACAAGCGCACGATTTTGTGTTGTTTCGTCTGTGCCGTAATCGTTAGCCACTTTGTACGTAAGGTTATATACACCTGCTTGTGCGGGAGTAGCATAAGCCTCCAAACCTAAAGCACTGAAAACAAGTTGGTCGCTGCTGAAGGTCCACGTAGCACTGCTTGGATTGTAAAGACTCTTATCGGAGAGCTTCACCTCTTGTCCCTTGATAATCACATTTTCGCTCAACGCATAGCGAGCAACGGGTGCACTGGGCGTTACACTGACTTGCTTTTGCTCGGTATATTGTGTACCGTCGGGAGCTGTAACGGTGAGTTTCACGGTATAAGTGCCGAGTGCTTCGTATTGTGCGGAAGCATTCGCCGTGACTGCCGTTTCAACTTTTGCACCAGGCATTTCCCATTTATAGGTACAGCCAGGAACAACATTCTCACTAATGAAGCTTACGACATCACCGCCAGTGACACTTTCACTGCTGAGACGGAACGCTGCCGTTGGGGTGCCTCCTGCTTCTACATTGATGGTCGCCTCGGCGGTGCTGGTGTTTCCATCTGCATCGCTAACAGTGAGCGAAACGTTCTTCGTGCCAGCGGTATTGAAGACCACAGTTGGCGATGTAACGGTGTAAGTCTGACCATCAATTACCCATTCGCGCTTGACGGTGTTGGGCGAACTATAATCTACGAAAGTAACGGCTGTTCCAACCGTAGTAGCCGACGGACGAACAATTTGAGCTTTAAGCGTCATGTTTGTTGAGAAACCAGTAGCTGCGGCAGATACACTGCGCGCTGTGCCGTCGCTACTCTTAACGAACGAAGCGTGATGTCCGCCAACACAGTCGCGAAGTTTGGTTTCGCCGTTTTCCTCAATGGTGTCCATCTTGTAATATGCCAACAAGTCGCTGTATTGTGACGGGTTAAGCAACGGATATTGGTACGAAGCACGCACTTGTCCCGTGGTGCGAGCACCTTTCCACACACGAACTTCATCGACTTGACCATATAGCGCACTATAGCTATTTGTATGCGAACCGAATACGAACGTGCCCATCGAAGGCATACCGCTATAATTGGCTGAAGTGAAGGAACCCTTCTTCGTACCATTGACAAAAGTCGTTAGGGTAGAACCGTCAATAACGATTGCCACATGCTTCCAGTAATTATTGCTATAAACGCCTGAGTAATTGGCGCGGTCGGTTGTATTCCAGCCTACGACTAATTCACCGGCACTGGTTGTGTGCATCAAGAATGAGCCCCAGTTGGGACCAATCTGTTGGTTCCAGTTGACTAGCGAAGAAGGCTTGATGCGGTATTCTATCGTAACCTGCGACAATCCACTCTCAAAGACTTCGGGAATACTGAAGCCACCGTTCTCAAACTCGCCAACATAACTATCCACTTCGCTGTCGCTGGCTACTGGAACGATAACATTGGGGCTTGCCGACGAAAGTGTCTCGTTGCCATTGATTTCAAAGACGGCACGCACCGTATAGCGAACGCCAGCAGAGGGCTCAAATGTATATTGTGTTTCTGTGACCTCAGCCACTTCTTCGTCGTTGGCATAAACTTTATAAGCCTTAGGCTTCAAACTTGCATTGGCAGGCAATTCCCATTTCAAAGTAGAACCGTCAAACTGTACGTTGACGGGAGCAGCCGTTCCTGCACCATTGACTACGACAGAGAGGATCGTTTGCTTGCCTCCATTGACGATAGCAACACTGTCGCCTTCAATCGTAAAGGGTATTTCCACGCCTTCCTCGCTGAACGTATAGTCCATAATACTCACTTCGTGGATACCACCTTTGCCTTTGGCTGTGCTATTGGATGTGATAATGAAGAAATACTTAAGCGGCTGTCCCAAATCGTAGCCCTTGCTCAGGTCGGTCAAGTCGTAACCAAACTCAATGGGTTCATAGTGGTATTGACCATCACCCCACTTACCAAGCATAGGCACCATTTCGGCTGTGCCATTCTTGTCGGCATCTCCCTGGAAATTGAAGTGGTGGAAAGCTATGGTGCGATCGGGCTTTGTAGCACTGAGGTCGGCACTAACACCAGCACCAATACTGATACAAGAACGTTGTGTGTAGCTCACTTTAGCCTTCACCGTACGCTGAGGCACATAGTCCTTGCGGATACGGTAAATCTCGGGCCACCAGCCTTCACCGCCAGTATAGACAGTGTTGCCATTGAGTGTTTGCGGCTGGGTTGTAGCACCATGAATGGCATAAGGCACATAGGCTTGTCCGTCAGTACCCCAGCCTGCACCCCAAGAGTTTACGATGATCCAAGCACCGACCTCGTTTTGACCGAGTTCATTGCTCTCTTCACCATAAACACCGTTCAAGTCAAGGTCAAACTCCACACGGTCGTCCCAACCTACAAGCGTAATAGCATGGTCAACAGACGTTCCGAAGTGATCGATGTAGGCCTTGCCAACAACGCCAGCTGCACGGTTAGCATCTGTACTTGCTATGGGCTTCGTACCCATTGCGGCTGCAGCACAGCCAAGTCCAAGAACACCGCCAGTCATGAAAGTTTCGTCGCCATTGTGGTTGTAAAGCCAACGCTTCACAGCCAATGCGCCGTCGGGCGTTGCCGTGCTGGTGGGGAAGTTACTGGTTGAGGCCAAGCGGTTGAACATGGCGTGATACCACTTGTCGTAGCCCGTCATCCATCCAGCCTCGTGGGAATCTGATTCGGCAAAGCCGTAGATAGAGCTATACGGAAAGCCGCCGTACACCACCATATTGGGTACGCCGTTGTTAATAGCCATCACGTCTTTAGACGAACCGTCGTAGGAGAAAGGATAAACAAAGTTTGGCGGCAGGCGGTTTTCGTCGAGCGATGCGTCTGTGCCACGATAAGCATTCAGTTCATGCGTAAGCATATAACCAATGCGGCTTGATGGACCGCAAGAGCCACCGGCCTGATTAAATCGCGGTGGGAAATACTTTGTCTGAACATTGTTCCAATGGTCAGGCAATGCGACATCGTCCTTGAGCATACCATTTCCCCAAGGAGTCATTAGGCTGTAATCGGGTGTGCCACGCGGTGTCCAGCCAGGCATACGGCTTTGATCCACAGGCACTCCGTCAACAACCACGATGTCTTGCGCTGTTGCAGACATTGCTGCTCCAAATAGGAGCGCAAAGAGTAGTCTCTTTTTCATGAATATAAAATTAACTATAGGTTTTGGATTGATAAAAAGATTTGTTTCCTCATTAAACAACGCGAGATTTTGGTAAAAAGAACGTTGAGAACGACACGCGCCAACCCAATATCCCACGCTGCAAAAGTAAGCGATTAACACTAATAGTGAAAACATATTTTTACAAAATTGTTGTATTTGTTCTTTTTCCACAATTAAAGTTTTGTTATTATGGCCTTTCGCCCTACCTTTGCAGGGAAGTCCTTGTTTTGGTTGTAACCTACTATGTCTATTTTCATTCGCAAGCCTATTGAGATGCTTCGCCGCGAGGCAGCGGTTGAGGGTCAAGGTACGCTCAAGCGTGTGCTTGGTCCTTTAGGCCTTATTGCATTAGGGATAGGTGTGATCGTTGGTGCGGGATTGTTTTCAGTTACGGGCATAGTTGCCGCTGAATACACGGGGCCTGCCGTCACCATATCTTTTGCCATTGCAGCTTTGGGTTGTGCCTTTGCAGGTTTGTGCTACGCTGAGTTTGCGAGCATGATCCCCGTTTCGGGCAGCAGCTATACGTATTCTTATGCTACGATGGGCGAGCTGATGGCCTGGATTATTGGTTGGGACTTAGTTTTGGAATACACCGTAGCTTGCACAATGGTGAGCATTTCATGGAGCCAGTATTTCACTAACTTTCTTTCCACCATCGGCATACACCTACCGCCAGAACTAACGGCTTGCCCCTGGGACGGCGGCATTATGAACCTGCCGGCAGCCTGCATTGTGGTTCTGCTTAGTCTTTTGCTCATTCGCGGTACGCGCGAAAGCAGCATATTCAACAACATCATTGTTTTCCTTAAGCTTGCGGTCATTCTAACCTTCATTGTCTTGGGCTTTTTCTATATTCGCACTGAGAACTATGTGCCATACGTACCGTCAAACACGGGGACACTAGGCGAATTTGGTTGGTCGGGCATATTCCGTGGAGCCGCAGTGCTTTTCTTTGCTTTTCTGGGCTTTGATGCTGTGAGCACAGCCGCTCAAGAAGCCAAAAATCCCCGCCGCGACATGCCTATTGGCATTCTTGTATCCCTGCTTGTGTGTACCATATTATATATATTGTTTGGTCACGTGATGACAGGTGTTGCCAATTATCGCGACTTTGCGGGTCAAGATGGCATAGCACCTGTAGCCGTAGCCATTGCCAAGATGGGACCTGCCAATGCCGCTGGCGTGATTGAGCCGGCCTACCCTTGGTTGAACAAGGGTGTTATGCTGGCTATTCTGATAGGATACTGCTCGGTCATGAT
Organism: uncultured Prevotellaceae bacterium; assembly: GCA_900316575.1. Lineage (GTDB taxonomy): Bacteria > Bacteroidota > Bacteroidia > Bacteroidales > Bacteroidaceae > Alloprevotella. Next base: position 33,741 of record ONDJ01000001.1, read on the forward strand.
TGTACAACTGCTGGCCCAAAGCCGCATCTTCATGACCATGAGCCGCGATGGACTTTTGCCCCCTGTGTTCAGCAAAATTCATCCCCGCTTTCGCACACCTGCCCACAACAACTTGATATTTATGGTTGCCATTGCTGTGCTGGCCATGTTTGTTCCCGCTCGCATAGCGGGCGAAATGACCAGTATCGGTACGCTTTTGGCCTTCACGCTGGTGTGCGCCGGCGTTCTCATCGTGCGCAAAACAATGCCCGATGCGCCTCGTGCCTTTCGCACCCCGCTGGTGCCTTGGATACCTGTGGCTGGAATCATAACTTGCGTCACGCTGATGATTTTTCTTCCTGCCGACACTTGGATTAGACTTGTGCTGTGGATGGTCATTGGCCTTGACATTTACAGTCTCTATGGCTTACGCCACAGTCATCTTGAACAAGCGCAAAACCGTAAAGGAGCCACTACGCTATATATCATAGGCATATTCACCAGCGCACTTTGTGTGATGACGGGGTTCTGGCATCAGCAAACCGTTGGCTGGGAGGCTGACAAGACGATGCTTTATATTGCAGTCGTCTTCGGGCTTTTTCATATTGCCTTTTTTGCATATCGAATGTGGAAACATTTGCCCACAAAGACTTAACAACAAACTCAAATCTAACTATGATGCGTCTTTCACTCATTCTTCTTTTCCTTATTAGCTTGTTGCCCACTGTGGCACAAGATAAGATTCGTGTCTCGTGCGTTGGCAACAGTGTCACTTATGGTATGCGCCTCCCTAATCGCGAAACCGAGTGCTATCCTGCGCGTCTGCAAGAGATGTTGGGCGACCGCTACGAGGTGCGCAATTTTGGCCACAGCGGTAGCACACTGCTCAGCAACGGACATAGGCCATACGTCAAGACACCAGAGTTTCAACAAGCACTTGATTTCAAGGGCGACCTTGTCATCATTCACCTTGGGCTCAACGATACCGACCCTCGCAACTGGCCGCTTCATCGCGAAGAGTTTATCCCCGATTATCGACAACTGATCGACACGCTGCGGAGCGTAAATCCCAAAGCACGGGTATGGATTTGCCTGATGACACCCATTTTCCACAGTCACTCACGCTTTCAAAGTGGAACGCGCGACTGGCACGGACAAATGCAAAGAGTAATTCGCCAGATTGCAGAAACCACTGATGGTGTTGACCTCATAGATCTCTACACGCCCCTGCACAAGCATCCCGAAATGTTTCCCGACGCACTCCATCCCGATGCCGACGGAGCAATGGTGCTTGCTCAAACAGTTTATAGCGCAATCACGGGCGACTATGGCGGTTTGACACTTCCTGTTCTTTATGGCGACGGAATGGTATTGCAACGCGATGAACCTATTATGCTTCATGGCACAGCCAATGCAGGCGAGCGCGTCACGGTGATGCTCAATGGTAAGAAACAAAAAACCGTGGCTGGCACGGACGGCCAGTGGAGCGTACGTTTCCCGAAACAAAAAGCTGGCGGCCCTTATACGCTTTCGTTCCGCGCACAGAGTCGCAGTTATGAATTCAACGATGTCTATATAGGCGAGGTGTGGCTCTGTTCGGGCCAGAGCAACATGGAGTTCAAGGTAGGGCAGTCAGCCACAGCGCAGGAAGACCTTGCCGATGCCGCCAATCATCCCCTACTCCACCTCTTCAACATGCCAGCTCGTGCTCGCACCGATGCCATTGAGTGGCCCGACAGTGTGCTCAAAGCCAACAACCGCTTGAAACACCTGCACTATGGCCCATGGCAAACTTGCACCGCGCAGAGCGTTTCCCAATTCTCAGCCATAGCCTATCACATGGGGCGCATTTTGGCAGACAGTCTGGGCGTTCACGTCGGGATAATTTGCAATGCCGTAGGCGGGACGACGACCGAGGCTTGGATAGACCGCACCACCATTGAATACGAATATCCACAGATACTCTATAATTGGCTCGACAACGACCACACCCAAGCCTGGGCACGTGGCCGAGCACGCCTCAACAACAAGCAAGCCACCAATCCCCTGCAGCGACATCCCTATGAGCCTTGCTATATGTTTGAAGCAGGCATTTTGCCTTTAGAGCAATACACCATTCGCGGCGTGGCTTGGTATCAAGGCGAGAGCAATGCCGACAAGCCCGAACTTCATGCCATGCTCTTCGGGCTCTTGCAGCGTAGCTGGCGCAAGTATTTCGGACAGCGCGACCTGCCCTTCTACTTTGTGCAGCTCTCAAGCATAAACCGTCCCGACTGGCCCACGTTCCGCGACTCACAACGTCGCATAGCCCTCACATCGCGCAACACGTGGATGGCCGTCAGCAGCGACCTCGGCGACCCCAACGATGTCCACCCTCGCATGAAGCGACCCATTGGTCAACGCTTGGCCCTACAAGCACTTCATCACACATACAAACACAAAATTGTCAGCGAAGGCCCAGTTCTTGCCAACGCCAAACGTGTAGGAAGCAGCGTAGAGCTAACTTTCCGCAACGACGATGGGCTCGCCTGCACCCGAGGCTTCGAAATAGCTGGAGCTGACGGATTGTTCTACGAAGCAGAAATCCGTATAGGCGATGGACGTATAGTACTCAAGAGCAACCGCGTGAAAGTACCCTGTGCTGTGCGCTACGCTTGGCAGCCATACACAGAGGCCGACCTACACAATGCCCAAGGACTTCCAGCCTCAACGTTTCTTGTCAACCGACTGAAATAGCACCACTTTCAACAACGGCTATGAACACCATTCTTTCCTCTTCGAGATCGTAGCGACATCTTTCCTACAACGCACTATCTGAAACAGCCTTATAAACCCACCCAAACAGCACACAATCGTGGAAAACTATTTTGGCATTAACTACAAATTTGATTACGACGCTGTGTTCCAACGCATTGACGACCAACTTAAGAGCCAATGCCCAGGCTATATTTGCGTAACCGACGGAGTGATACTCAACACGGTGCATCGCAGTGCTGCCTACCGCCGCGTTGTGCAGGATTCCATGTTTTGTGTCTGCGACAGCAGTTACGTACCGCTCTATATCAAGTGGATTTACAAGAAACAACGCCCCCAACTCAGCGGCACCGAATTGACCAAGCTCATTGTTGAGAGTAGGCGATATCGCATGGCATTCATTGGTGGAAACCGTGAAATTCTTGAGGCACTAAAACCACGCTTAGCAACGATGAACCCCGAAGTGGCAGATATGCTTTTTATGGAACTGCCCTTCTGCCATGTGGCCGACTTCGACTATGAAAGCATTGGAGAAAAACTCAATGGATACAAGCCCGACATCATCTTCATTTCGCTCGGAGCTCCAAAGCAAGAAATCTTCATGAACTACCTGCAGCCCCACCTGCGCCAAGGAGTTCAAATCGCAGTAGGCGCGGCCTTCAAATTCCATGCTGGCATCAAAGAAAAGCGAGCCCCGTCGTGGATGCTTCGCAACCACTTGGAATGGCTCTTCCGCCTGTGGCAAGACCCCAAGAAACAGCTTCCACGCATCTTCTGGATTGTACGCTCCACCCCTGGCATCCTTTTCCATGAATGGAACGCCGTACGCCACGACCGAAATGCATTGAGCCGCCGCAATAAGAAATGAACAAACCTCGCTTCACACTTCGCAAAGCGCGGCACATCTGTTTGCAACGCCATATTGACGAACTTTTCAAAAGCGACAGCCATGCCTCTGTTTCCTTTCCGCTAAGGGGTGTATGGAGGCTCCGACACAATGATACATCCACACTCCCCTATCGTGTGATGTTTGTCGCTCCTAAACGAAAACTTCGCCATGCCGTAGATCGCAATCGTGCTAAACGCCTCATGCGCGAAGCCTTTCGCCTCAATCAGCAGAGGCTTGCCCTCCCACCTCAAACGACGCTCCACTTTGCCCTGTTGTGGGTGGCTCCTGTCACATTGCCATACCCGAAAGTGGAAAAAGCCGTTCTCTCACTGATACAAAAGGTCAACAAGCAATTGGCTGAAAACCGCTGACTGATGACAAACCCACTCCGCTCATTCTTCATAGCTATACTCACGGCGCCCATCAAGTTCTATCGTCGATACATCTCGCCCTACACGCCACCAGCCTGCCGCTTCACCCCCACCTGCTCGCAATATGCCCTTGAAGCCCTGCAAAAACACGGACCGCTGCGAGGCACGTGGCTTGCCATACGACGCATCTTGCGCTGCCACCCATGGGGAGGAAGCGGATACGACCCCGTGCCATAAGCATGAAAGGCACAAGCTTCCTTTTTTACTCCCTATGCCTTTCTACGCGAGATGAACCTTTTAGATCACCACACCCACAACCCCAACGCACCTACAGGCCGTGCCATTGTCTGTCTGCCACGCAACGTTGTGGAAAATCCCAAGACTTTTACTCCTCAAAAAGACGTGCTCTATAGCGTAGGTGTGCATCCGTGGTGGACCGATGAGCTATGCATCAACCAAAGTGCGTCATTGCTTCAGCTTTGGCAAGGTGTACAGACATTAGCAAACCACCCGCAAGTAGTAGCCATCGGAGAAACAGGCCTTGATCGCCAACGCGGAAATTTCTTGCAACAAGACAAACTCTTTGCAGCCCATATCCAATTGGCCAGCAAACTCCACAAGCCCCTCATCATCCACTGTGTACGCGCCTTTGATCGCCTTCTCTTTTGGCGCAAGAAGTTCGCTACTGACGCAGACGCTCCCTGGTTTGTCCATGGATTTCGCGGCAAACCAGATTTAGCCTCCCAACTCACAGCCGCTGGCATCCAACTCCTTTTTGGCCCCAAGGCCAATGCGCAGACGCTGAAGCTCTTTCGCCCAGACAAGCTCCGCCTTGAGACCGACGATAGCGGACTGAGCATCGAAGAAGTAGCACAAGCGATTGAGCAACTTCTGTAACCTTTTCCCCAACCATCTCTTGCCACATGCAGCCATAAGCACACGCACGCAAAAAACTGGCAGAGTTTCTTATGCTTCAAAGATACCAAAGCGTTTCTTTGAAAAACCCTCTTTGTGGATTTGAAAACACCTTGTGTATTTGAAACTACACTGTTAGGCATTCATTGTCCACACGTTGATTGTTTTTCATGGCCATGAACTAAACTTTTCACGGCCATGAAAAGTTTAGTTCATGCGCGTGAAAAGTAGAAAAGGTTGTAGTTTGTTACTCTTATGTCCAACTAAGTAATCTGTAAGACCAAAGCTTGACACGAGAGGGGGCACACAGAAATACGAAAAAAAAGGACGACCAGAAATTGGCCGTCCTGTAAAGAATGATAAATAGGCACTCGCTTAGTGTCAGCACCTACAGAAAAACTACATATTCATACCTCCGTCAACTTGTATGACTTGTCCACTGACGTATGAGCTGAGGTCTGAAGCAAGGAATGTGGCAACGTTTGCAATGTCCTCGGTCTGTCCACCTCGGCGCAAAGGAATTTTTTGTATCCAGTCCTTACGCACTTCTTCAGGCAAAGCGGCAGTCATAGCAGTTTCAATAAATCCGGGCGCTATGGCATTGGCGCGTATACCACGGCTACCAAGCTCCTGAGCAATACTCTTAGCCAGAGCGATAAGTCCTGCTTTTGAAGCAGCATAGTTGGCCTGACCTGCGTTGCCATGCACGCCTACCACACTGGCCATATTGATGATATTGCCACTGCGCTGGCGCATCATGATGGGCGTTACAGCATGAATGAAGTTGAAAGCCGACTTGAGGTTCACGGCAATCACAGCATCCCACTGCGCCTCGCTCATGCGCATCATCAAGCCGTCCTTGGTAATGCCCGCATTGTTGACGAGGATATCAATCTTGCCGAACTCTTCTTTTACTTTTCCTACCACTTCCTCGGTCTGTGCGAAGTCGGCAGCATTGCTGGCATAACCGATGCACTTCACGCCGAGGGCGGCAATTTCAGCTTCGGTTTGCTTTCCGTTTTCATCGATAACAAGATCTGTGAAAGCGATGTCGGCACCTTCTGCCGCAAACTTCAGGGCTATGGCCTTGCCAATACCCCTGGCTGCGCCCGTAATGAGCGCGGTTTTACCTTCTAAAAGTCCCATTTCTATTTATTTCTGATTTGTAGATATCTAAGTTCACTGGTCAAATCGGGCTCCACCATGCCCATTACCCTGCAGATCAGACGCATCACAAGGGGTTTGGCAGCTTCCTCGCTCACACCGATACCAAGGCGGTCGTAGATATAAGGCACTTCAAGCCCTTTTAGCGCAAAGTGGAAAATATCAGCCATGAGCACCACGCTGTCAACGTGGAACTTACCCGCATCTACACCTTCCTGTATGATGCGACGAAGCGTATGCCGCTCTTCGCGATCAAATGCACGGCGAACGGTTTCCACTGTCCAAATGTTTCTGAAAAATTCTGCACGCAACGAGCCGTTACGCCCTACGGTCTCTTTCGTACTGTTTAAGTGCGTGTAAGCCAACATAAAGAGTTTGTGCTCTGGCGAAATATCCATTGCCGCCACCTCGTCAAGCTTCTCGGAAAGCCGATCGAGCTCTGTTTCAACCACAGCGGTATAAAGCTCCTCTTTGCTACGAAAATAGGTGTAAACGGTACGCCTGCCACGATTGGCAGCAGCAGCGATGTCATTCATTGTCGTGGATTCAAGGCCCTTCCGAGCGAAGAGGTCGCGCGCCACGTCCACAAGGTGGCGACGTGTTTTGCTAACAGACATTGCACAAACATTTTTCCGGTGCAAAGATAGTGCAAGGCGAGAGTAGTAAAAAGAAAAAACAACAATTTTTTCCTTTCTTTGCCGAGCCGCAGCCTATCTTCGCGAAGCAAAATGCTGGGAACGCAGGCGTCTCGCCTGCCCTATAGCCGTGCGAAGTGCGATTTTTTACAAAAGAAGCTTACATTGCCGAACCGCAGTCTAACATTGTTGCCTCTTTTACAAGAAGGTGCTATCTTTGCAGGCGGGGTAGCTTTGGAGACTAAGTTACTCCACACGATAAATATATTTAAGAGGATCTATGATTTCACACACTGTACTATTCCGCCTACGGCCAGAACTCAACGAGGCTGAGCGCTTGCAAGCCGCTGTAACCTTCAAACGCGATATTGAGGGGTTGCTTGCCGTTATTCCTTTTCTTCGGAAAATCCATGTTGGGCTCAACATCAATCCCGACGAACAATGGCACATCTGCCTCAATGCTTGGCTTGACAACATGGAAGATGTTCGCTCCTATGCCATTCATCCAGAACACGTCAATGTTGCCGCTCGTCTAAAACCTGCGATAGCTGAGCGGGCCTGCGTGGATTGTGAGCTGTGATGACAAAACGGCACAGCTTTTAGCCCAAGCAAAGATAAATATCAACGAAACTAAGTGTCGCTACTTGGAAGAAGCACCAGCGGCTTTCACTTTCTTGAGGAAGTCTGAAGCAAAAATAAAGTCGGAAAGTCGTTCGTTGTCGCTTGTCAATACTTCATCCTTGTTACCCTCCCACTCTTTCTCACCTTCATGGAGGTAGAGGATATGGTCGCCTATGCCCAAGACGGAATTCATGTCGTGGGTGTTCATAATGGTGGTAGTGCCCGTCTCCTGGGTGATGCTATAAATCAGCTCGTCAATGACTAACGAGGTCTTGGGATCGAGTCCGCTATTAGGCTCATCGCAAAAAAGGTATTTGGGCTCCAAAGCAATGGCGCGAGCAATGGCTACACGTTTCTGCATACCCCCGCTGATTTCACCAGGATTTTTATTGAGTGCATCAAGCAGACCGACACGATCTAAGCAATACTTGGCACGCCGGCGGCGCTCTTTATACGACTTGGTAGAAAACATGTCCAATGGAAACATGACGTTTTCAATGACACTGAGCGAGTCAAAAAGTGCTGCACTCTGGAAGATCATACCCATTTCGCGCCTTAAGAGTGTGCGTTCGCGCTTTGATAGACCATGAAAGTCGCGTCCGTCGTATAGGACTTTACCACTCGTAGGCGTGAACAATCCCACGATGCATTTCATCAGCACAGTTTTTCCCGAACCGCTGCGCCCGATGATGAGATTACATTTACCGCCGTCGAACTGGCTCTCTATGTCTTTCAACACAGATTTGTCTTCAAACGATTTTGAAAGATGATGAAGCTGTATCATGAAAGCAACTGTGTGAGAAAAAGGTCAGAAAAAAGTATGAGCATAGAGCTACTCACAACAGCATTGGTTGAGGCCTTGCCTACTTCTACACTTCCGCCTTCAACCGTGTAGCCAAAAAATGCCGACACAGAACTAATGATAAAGGCAAAGAATAGGCTCTTAATGACCCCCATCCAAAAGAACCACTGCGAGAAATCGTGCTGAAGGCCAGCCGTGAGGTCGTTGGGTGTAATGATATGAGCGACGTAGGCAGTGGCGTAAGCACCAACAAAGCCACTTACGGTGCTGAATACGACTAAGATTGGTATCATTGTCACTAATCCTGCAATCTTAGGCAGGATAAGATACGATGCAGAGTTCACACCCATAATTTCTAAGGCGTCGATTTGCTGGCTGGTGCGCATCGTGCCTAACTCTGAAGCAATGTTAGAGCCCACTTTTCCAGCAAGTATCAAGCACATAATGGAACTACTAAACTCCAACAGCATGATTTCGCGCGTCACATAGCCCGACACCCACAGCGGCATCCAATCACTCTGAATATTGAGTTTTATTTGGATACAGATTACGGCACCTATAAAGAAAGAGATCAGTAGCACAATGCCTATTGAATCAACTCCCAATTGCGCCATTTCCCGAACGTAAGAACGAAAATACATTCTCCATCGCTCAGGACGGGAAAAGGTGCGTCCCATCAACTGAAGATAGCGACCTAAAGAGCGTAAGAACGTGAGTATAAACATCTGAATAAAATAGTTATCAGTCAACGACTAATGGATAAGTAGTTTAATCGCCTGCTTCGTCAAGACGATTTTCCCACAAGTATTTTCGGGTTTCGCGTGCTATCACACCGCTTAGTAGCAAAAGCGATATCAGATTTGGTATTGCCATCAACGCATTGAGGCTGTCAGCAACATTCCAGATGATATCAAGGCTTACTATGCTTCCCAAAAAGACTGCCAGAACATAAACATATCGATAATAGTTAGCAGCACGTATGCCTGCCAAATACTCCATTGCCCGCTCGCCGTAATAGCTCCAGCCCAAAATGGTGCTCAGTGCGAAAGTAAGAATAGCCAAGTTAAGTACATGAGGGCCCAAAGGTAACTTTGAAAACGCCGCTTTAGTTAGCGCTGCGCCATCAGCGGTAGAGACATCGGGGTAAGCCAAAATAGAACTCACCAGGACAATGCCCGTGAGTGCGCAGATAACGACCGTGTCCCAAAAGGTGCCCGTGCTTGAAACCAATGCCTGACGCACGGGGTTCTTTGTGCGTGCAGCCGCAGCGATAATCGGAGCACTTCCCATGCCGCTCTCATTTGAAAAAAGCCCACGAGCAATACCATAACGAGCTGCCATCATCACCGTTGCTCCAATAAAACCACCGCCTGCAGCTGTAGGGGTAAAAGCCGAAGTGACAATCAGCGACACGGCCTGTCCCAAATATGCTCTGTTCATATATAAAAGAACTACGCAACCTATCACATAAAAAGCTGCCATGAACGGAACCAATTTTCCACAGACTGAAGCAATTCGCTTCACCCCGCCCAACAACACAGCTGCGGCAAGAATGGTGATAAAAAGACCTGTCATCCAATGGGTGATGCCATAGGTTTCAAACGAAATGGTGCTAATGGCATTGGCCTGAACGGTGCAACCTATCCCAAAGGCGGCTAAAGCAGTGAAAATGGCAAACAAAACAGCAAGCCACTTTTGGTGCAAGCCCCGCTCCAAAGCATACATTGGCCCACCAAGCATTCTGCCTTCAGTGTCCTTTACTCGATATTTAACGGCAAGCAAAGCTTCGCTATACTTTGTGGCCATCCCGAAAAAGCCACAAATCCAACACCAAAAAACAGCACCTGGCCCACCAGTAGTTACGGCAAGTGCTACTCCAACGATATTTCCAGTTCCTATGGTTGCTGCCAATGCTGTTGCGAGAGCACCAAACTGGCTCACATCGCCCGTAGAATCTTTATCTTTTGACACCGAAAGGCGAATGGCTTTCAAAATCTTGCGCTGCGGAAAACGAAGGCGAACCGAAAGGAATAGATGCGTTCCAAGCAACAAGACTATCATAGGCCATCCCCAAAGATAGCCGTTGATTAGCGTAAAGAAGTCGTTAATCTGTTGCATGATTGTGAAAGCCTATCTCCTATGAAACTATTTTTCGGCCTCTACATCAATAAGCACCTTGGGATGATTTGGGTCGTTGGTGATGAGCAAGATGCGGTGACGGCCATGGTGGTCAAAAATCGCAGGCGAGGCAGTAATAACGAGTTTCGCTTTAGAACCTGGCTTGATACGCGTGGTTGAAAGGCTAACAAGAATGCCAGGATTGTAAACTTGAAGCTTTCCTATCACAAGAGGAGCATGCCCAACATTGCGTAGCACAAGTGTAGTTTTGATTTGTTCTTTCCCGTTGAAACGTCCTAACTTGGCCAACGTATCTACAGCAACTACAGGAACGGGGCCCGACAAGTTTCTTGAAAGTTGTGGCAAGATGGTGGCTGAAACTTCAAGCTCGTTGTCATGCCCAACGACATCGCCCGGGAAACGCGACAAATAGATGCTACGCTGCGTAAGCCCATAGTCGGAAATTTGAGAAGAATGCAACCGAAAGACGATGTTTCCCGTGTGGCCAGAATGTATAATCGCAGGCTCAGCTGTCGCCGACAGCCATGAGGGAAGATGCATTACCTGAGGCGCATAAGGTTTGTCGCTTGTGTTAAGCAGGCGAATGGTCACCGTGGGGCTATCTCCTCGCTGCACATCGTCAAAAATAACATTGTCGTCGCTCAAGTGTATGTCGCCAATTGTATAAGAAAAGTCTTCGGCATCGTGAATAGGCTGAGCATTTTGGGTCGCTGTTACGACTTCGGGCTGCATAACAACCCTGCCGCGCATGGTGGCATAGGTAGGTTTTTGAGAAAGGGAGGTGAAAACGGCCACTTGTTTTTCGAACGAGCCCAAGAGCTCGGCATCGTAAGTCACTTGTATCTGGGCGTGCGCTCCTGGAGCTATAGGAGTACGTGTCCACGAAACGGCTGTACACGAACAATCGGGGCGAACTTGTGAAATAGATAGTTGGCGTGAACTCGTATTGGTCAGTACAAAAGTAGCCGTTACGGGTTGCTTCCATTTCACAACTCCACAATCCACACGTGTTTCGTTGAAGGAAACGTTTCCTTGGGCAAAAATCGTAAGGCTAAAAACAAATAGCAGAAGAAAAAGGCCGAGTTTTCGCATATGCGGTCTAAGAGTTGGAGAAAATCGTAGCAAAAGTATTACATTTTCTGCATATAGGACTACGCGAATGGACAAAGTTGCTTAATTTTGCCTTGAAAAGAGCGATTACATACGTTCACGTAGCAACCATCAACAACAGATTGCGTTTTTCTTTTTTTTATGAAGTTTATTTCTTGGAACGTAAACGGACTAAGAGCTTGCGTGGGTAAAGGTTTTAAGAAGGCTTTTCAAAGCCTTGATGCCGACATATTCTGCATACAAGAGACCAAAATGCAAGCCGGTCAACTTGATATTTCTTTTGAAGGCTACCAATCTTTTTGGAATTATGCCGAGAAAAAAGGCTACAGCGGCACGGGAATATTTTCGCGCATTGCGCCGCTATCCGTTAGTTACGGACTTGGCCAAGCTGAACACGACACGGAAGGCCGCGTCATAACATTGGAATTCGAAAAGTTCTATCTCATTACGGTCTATACGCCCAACGCTCAAGACGGGTTGCGCCGCTTAGATTATCGTATGCAGTGGGAAGATGCCTTTTTGAAGTACATCAAATCTCTTGACGAGAAAAAGCCTGTTATCATTTGCGGCGATTTGAACGTTGCTCACCAAGAAATCGACCTCAAAAACCCCAAAACAAATCGTCGCAATGCGGGATTTACCGACGAAGAGCGTGAGAAGTTTACTCAACTACTTACCAATGGCTTCACAGACACCTTCCGCCATTTTTATCCCGAGCTTGAAGGTGCATATTCGTGGTGGTCGTATCGTTTTCGTGCTCGAGAAAAGAATGCTGGTTGGCGCATTGACTACTTTCTTTGCAGCAATCGGATCGTGCCTCAACTGAAAGACGCTGTGATACATTCCGAGATTTTTGGTTCTGACCACTGCCCCGTAGAACTTGACACAGATTTATAACCCTTAAACTTAAAACAAAAACAATGAAAGAGTTTTTCAAATACGTCTTGGCCACTATCGTGGGCATTATGCTCACGGGGCTTTTCACCCTCGTTCTCTTCTTCTTCCTAATTGCTATCGTTGCTTCGACTTCTACATCAAGTGGAACGGTGCAGAAACACTCTGTACTAAAAATTTCATTGGACGGAATCATTGCCGAACGCGCCGTAGAAAATCCTTTTGCAGAAATTCTTGGAAACGACGAGTTGCAACAGCAAGGACTTTCCGACCTCGTCAAAGCCATCAAGGAAGCTGAAAAGAACGAACGCATAGATGGTATATACATAGAAGGCGGAGCTCTTGAAACAGACTATGCTACTGCTCAAGAGCTACGCCGAGCCTTGACAAATTTCAAGAAGAGTAGAAAATTTGTCATTGCTTATGGCGAACAATATACCCAGCTGGCCTACTACATTGCGACAGCTGCCGACAGTGTGTTGCTCAACCCTGTGGGAATGGTTGACTTGCATGGTGTTTCCTCGCAACCGATGTTCTACAAAGACCTGTTAGACAAGATCGGCGTGAAGATGCAAGTGTTTCGCGTAGGCACTTACAAGAGTGCCGTTGAACCTTACATTGCTACAGAAATGAGCGAGGCTAACCGAGAACAAGTGACCTCGTTCTGCACAGACATCTGGCAAAACATAGTCAACGACTTAGCGCAGAAGCGAAAGCTTACGGCTGCTCGCATTAATGAACTGGCCGACAGCTATGTGTTCTTGTCTGATCCGAAAGAATTGGTTAAGAACAAACTGATCGACCGCCTTGCCTACATCGACGAAGTAAGAGCCACCTTGCGCAAGCTCACAGGGCAAGAGAAAGTTCGCGTTGCCACACCTGCTGATTTGGTCAACAAAGAAGCAGAACTCCTGAAAGCAGCCGACGACCATATCGCGGTATATTATTGTGAAGGCGAAATTGTAGATATGAGCACTTCGGGCACTTTTAATGCTGTATCTGAGATTGTAGGCAAGAACGTTATCAAGGATCTTGACGACTTAGCTCAAAACGACAACGTGAAGGCTGTGGTTCTTCGCATAAACTCACCTGGCGGAAGTGCGTATGCGAGCGAACAAATGTGGCGAGCAGTGCAAAAACTCAAAGAAAAGAAGCCTGTCGTGGTATCTATGGGTGGGTTGGCAGCAAGTGGTGGATATTACCTCGCCTGCGGAGCTGACTACATTGTAGCAGAGCCTACCACACTTACGGGTAGCATTGGCATCTTTGGATTGGTGCCTGACGTTAGTGGCCTACTGACAGAAAAGCTTGGCTTGCACTTTGACGTCGTGAAAACTAACGAAGCAGGCGATTTCGGTAGTCTAAGTCGCGGCTTCAACGAGGCTGAGAGCGGAGCCATGCAGGCTTATGTGGAACGTGGATATGCCTTATTCCTCAGCCGAGTAGCAAATGGACGCAAAAAACCTACAGCCATGGTTGATAGCATTGCTCAGGGACGTGTTTGGACAGGAAACCAAGCTTTAAAGATTGGACTGGTTGACAAGATGGGAACGCTCGAAGACGCTGTTGCTGAAGCTAAACGACGGGCCAAGCTGTCTGACGTAGTCACAGTGGACTATCCTGCCCAAGCTTCATGGATGGACCAATTCATCAATACAACAAAAGACAGATATATTGAGAACCATTTGCGAGCTCAGCTAGGCGAATACTACCGCCCGTTGCGCTTTGCCTATAGTATTCAAGGACGCGACAAGTTGCAGGCTCGAATACCCTTTGAGCCCAATTTGAAATAGCAAGCACCAACTTCCCCATACAATATATATAATAGTAGCAGCAAAGGAACATGGCAGGCATTTCCATACTCTTCCGACCTTTTTCGTGGATATATAGTGCAGTGATGAGCGTTCGTAACTGGCTATTCGACGTAGGCTTGATGCGCGAACGTAGATTTAACGTACCCGTGGTGACTATTGGCAACCTAGCCGTTGGAGGAACCGGAAAGACTCCGCACACCGAATATCTATACAATCTACTCAAGAGCCGTGGCAACGTTGCTATACTCAGTCGTGGATACGGGCGCGACACCAAAGGCTTCAGATGGGTACATCCCACAAGCACTGTAGATGAATGTGGTGACGAACCTTGTCAGATCAAACGTAAATACAGCCAAGCCATCGTCGCTGTTGACGAAAACCGCTGTGAAGGTATTGAGAAAATACTAAATGCTGAAAAAGTAGCAGCAATAGTACTTGACGATGCCTACCAACACCGCTACGTAAAGCCCGACTTGAATATCCTGCTGACGGACTATCGGCGTTTGTTCAGTGAAGACCACGTTGTTCCCGAAGGCCACCTACGCGAATCAAAGAGCGGAAAGCGAAGAGCCGACTTTATCATCATCACGAAGTGTCCGGCTGACCTTAAGCCTATTGACTTCACGCTACTAACCAAGCGTGTTAATCCACTTGCTTCGCAACACCTTTTTTTCACCACGCAGGAATATAGCGAGCCCTATCCCCTTTTTGGCGAAGACCGCCCCTTCACGGGTAAGAAAATACTTGCCGTTACGGGAATTTCAAATCCCGAAACGCTCATAGAGCACCTTAAAAGCTATGGCGAGGTCACGTCTCTGCGCTTTTCCGACCACCATCCTTTTGGCCCCGAAGATATTAAAAGAATCAATGCGTCTCTGGGTGGTCACGATGCCATCATCACTACTGAAAAAGATGCCACCCGCCTTGTTTCGCACAGTTCAAGCCTAACGACCGAGGTACGAAAGGCTATTTTCGTTCAACCCGTAGTGGTCAGCTTCCTTCGCGACGAAGCCGATGAGTTTCGTAAACTTACAGAACAGCACCTCTTTGCTGTGGGCAAATCCTAAAAACACACTACTACATTAAACGAAAGCCGCCCATAATCATCAAAAGGCTAACATACATAAAACCAAAACAAACATCTCTTATGAAAAAACTATTCCTATCGCTGGCTGTTATGACGCTTTCGTTGAGCGCAGGCTGTTCCAGAACAACTGAAAGACAAGCTCCAACCGATGTCCCTGTATCGCAGCAACAAGAAGCAGAGGCTGAAGGCACCCCTATTCTTAAGCAAATTGCTTCCTCCGTCGCTCCTGACCAAGTATTCAGCACCATAGCCGCTCAATATAAAGGTAGCGTCACATTTATTGACCTCTGGGCCACATGGTGCCCGCCTTGTCGTCAAGCCATGAAGTTGGTTGACCAAATCAAACCCGAACTCGCTGCCAAAGGCTGCAAGTTTGTTTACATCACTGGCGAAACTTCGCCCCGCGAAGACTTCGACACCATGTATAAGACTATTGAAGGCGACCACTTCTATCTCACCGATGCACAATACAAAGGCCTGCTCAACCAATTCAACGTAACTGGAATTCCCCATTATATCCTCCTCAGCAAAGAGGGAAAAGTGCTCTGGCAGAGTGAAATGGGCTATCCTGGTAACGACGAAGCAAAAAATCAAATAGAAATGGCTTTAGCGCAGTAGGATCCTGGGCTTCACTACGTAAAAAAAGAGGATGTGCTACACATGAGAGAGAGCACATCCTTTTTTTAACTCAAATCGGTCATTAGAGGTTTGAATTTAAAGCGTGCAAACAAAGTGTTTGAAAGCCCCAAACAAAGTGTTACACGCTTCAAACATGCCACAAACATACACAAAAAATGCTTGCGTCACCCCAATGGCCCACACAGCTAATCATCACTGTAAACCCAAATCGGTCATTAGACCCCTAAAATGCGTGGTGGAGCTCATAACAATTGATAGTAAAATGTTTGCAAGTCGAATTTTCTAACGGTGGTCATTAGAAAAAGCTAATGTCTAATTGCTTATTTACATACACTTACAAAGGCTACCACGAAAACTAAAATATCTAATGACCGATTTGGGTTTAATGAATATGGAAGAGATATCGAATTATAAACAGATACGGTGTGTAATCATCAGGTATCCAACTTTGCGCTTCATACCACCTTGACCAGCATAACCTGGATTTACGAAATTGTGGAGCGGCATGGAGAAAGTAAGAGAAGTGCGATTGGTCTTGCGAGCGTTAGCATATCCCAAGCTGAAGTCAAGTCCCCAACCACTCTTTAGGCGGTCTTTATTCGTATCGGCTACTGAACCACCACAACCAACAACAGCATCATAGAACACACCTGCTTCAAGGAACGCATTTTCAACACCTGCTATCAAACCAAAACGGGGCTGGAAATAAAAACCACGCAGGTTGTCCTTGTTTTCCTTAAAAACTATCTCCTGACTCTTGTAGTATGCACCGGCATATACCCCAAGCGTGCCTGGCTTATAGGAAGCATCTATACCGATAGCGTAGTCACCTATATGCTTAAAAGGATTGCCAAAAGCATAATGATACGGGCCATAAATATCTTGCCCGCTATGTTTGAAGCCGCGCTTGCCCATTCCAATAGGAAAAACAAGTTCTGCATTTGGAATGATACGTTCAGCCCAAAGCGAGTCTTGCGTGTGACCCTTGAAAGCAAAGTGCTTTACTAATCCTTGAGCGGCGTTGTAGATAGCACTGGTGAAATAGTTTGTGGAATAAGCACGTGTGTTGAGCGTCCATTTTCCATCAGTTTGTTGGCCATAGACTGTTGGCACAGCAAGAAGGGAAAAGCTAATTAGAATAAGGAACTTTTTCATAAAATAAAAGGTTTTATACATTTACATTTTAATTTGTCGTTATTTCTTCAGCTATACGCGGTACAATCTGCTTGCGTGAGAGATTCTCGGTTGTATAGCAAACACCCTCACGCAATGATGGTCCGAAGATAGCCTCAGCCAACTGCTTAGTGCCTTCACCATAATAAATGAAATAGGTGCCGTTCTCCACATAAGGGCGGGCCATGCGGTCGTCGCCCGTATTCTCCACCATGTTGTCAATCTTGGCAACAATCATCTGCCTGCCTTTCTGCTGCATCACTTCGGGCATGACTGCCAGCATGCGATCGATGAAGGCTTCCATCTGGCTCTGCTTGCATACAAGACTGCCAAAGCCGAGAGGAAGTCCGCTGAACTCGTAATCCTTGTAGTCGGAGAGGAAAATCTCGGCATCGGTCATGCCAGTATAATCGGTGGCGGCATCCTCCATGCCACGGTTCAAACGAACCACGGAGTCGGGGCTGATAGCCAACTGTGCGGTCAGAGCCTGTAACGCCATGGTGTCGATACCCTGTGTGGTGGTTTTCGACAGGTTGCGCGTGTCGCTGATGATGCCTGCCAGCATGATGCGAGCGGTCTCGTCGTCAATGGCGATGCCCTGTTCCTTATACATCTCAAAGATGATGGTGTTGGTGGATCCTATCATCTCGCGGCGCACGAAAGGAATGCCGCTGTCGGCTATGTCGCCCTCCACATGATGGTCTATCTTCTGCAGGATAACAGCCTCGCGGGCACCATCCACACACTGAGCATAGTCGGAGTGGTCGGTCAAGATGAGCCGTGTTTGCGGCACCACACTCGACTTCAGTTCGGGCAGGGCGAAGCCAAACACGCGGGCGATATAGGCTGTCTCGCGATTCATCGCGCTCGACACCTTTGCCTTGCAGTTGTAGCCCATCAGCTGCATCAGCTTGGCATACGACAAAGCTGAGGTGACAGCATCCACATCGGGGGTCTTATGACCATAAACGAAGCAGGTGTCTGTGCCCCAGTCCAGTGTTTTCAGTAGTGCGCTGAACTCCGTTTCATAGGGAGGCTTCGAAATTGCCTCATAGTCATCGTTGGAACAGGATGTCCAAACAAAGAGGCAACATATTAGGGCGGGCACCTTCACCCATAGTTTCTTCTGACTCATCTGTTATTCCTTATTTGTTTTTTCATTCTCAAGACGCGGCGCACGCTTTGGTTGATACGCTCCTCGGAGAGCCTACCATCCTCCACGGCCTTGACGACGGCATCGAAAGCCTCAACAAAGTTTTGCGGGCCAAGCACGATGTCGGCACCTGCCAGCAGGGTGCCTACAGCAGCCTCGGCATTGGCGTATTGTTTGGTAATTGCTCCCATCTCCATCGCGTCGGTGATGATGATGTTCTGATAGCCCAGTTCGCCGCGCAGTTTGTCCTGTAGGATGAGGGATGACATGGTGGCGGGGATCTCGGAGCCTGTCACGTTGGGTGTGGCAATATGGGCCGTCATAATCAACTGTGTGCCCCACTGAATGCCAGCCTTGAATGTAATCATTTCGCAATTCAGCATCTCGTCCCATGTCTTCAAGCTCTGTGCATAGCCAAAGTGTGTGTCGGCCTTGGTGTCGCCGTGGCCAGGAAAGTGCTTGATACAGCCCGTCACACCAGCATCCTTCAGCCCCTGCAGATAGTTCACGACCATCGGGGCGGCAACTTCGGGATCGTCGCTGAAGGCACGGGCGCCGATGACGATGTTCTCGGGATTGGTGTTCACATCTGCCACGGGGGCAAAGTCGATGTCGAAGCCATAGCGGCGCAGATAGGTGCCAATGGTGTTGGCGCAGTAGTAGGCATTCTGTGGGTCGCCCGTGGCACCAATGGCACCCATCGACTCAAACTTCTCCACTGCGAAGTTTTCGTTGTTGGCAATGCGGGCCACACGGCCACCCTCCTCATCAATGCAGAGCAACGGCGAGCCGTTCAAAGCGCGTATCTGAGAGACGAAAGCCGTGAGTTGCGCCTCGTCCTCGATGTTGTGGGCATAAAGGATGACACCGCCCACGGGGTATTTCTCGTTCACGCCGAGCATGGTGGGGTTGACGGCCTGCAACTTGATGGCCTTGATGTCGTCTGTACTGCCGTCAATGCTGCTGGGCTGATTGAAGTGGATGGTAGTGTCAAGACACTCAGGGCGTACATAGAACAGCTGCCCCACCTTCTCGCGTAGGGTCATGCTTTGCAGTTGCACCTCCACCTCGTCAGCCGGTACGACAGAACTGTCGTCTTCGTCCGACGTACACGATGCTAAGCTTAGTGCCATCACCGTGGCAAGCATCCAAAATCGAACAAGTGTCTTTCTCATTTTCTGTTTCTTTTTTTGGGTTATATTTATAATTAGTGTGCTCATACTGAGAAAGTAGAGCACACTAATTAGGTTAAATACAACTGTTATTGACCAACGTGTTTATTGTTCCACATCTTTGGGAGCTTCAGGCTCGGAAGCTTTTTCAGGAACTTCAGCTTCAGGCTCGGAAGCTTCCACTTCGGGTTCTGCGACAGGGGCTGTAGTCACCTCTGATGTGGGAACTTCTTCAGGTGTTTCCTCTGCGGCAACTTCTGTTGACTCAACAGGCTTGTTGCCATTAAGGATTTGTTCCTTCACAGCCTTAATCTTTTCTTCTACAACGACGAGGTCTGACTTGAGTCGCTCTATGTTCTTCTGCAATCCATCGACCAAGGCGTTTCCGCTCTTGCTCTTTGAAGTGAAGAAGCTCAAGTTGGTCTCATAGTTTTTGATTTCATCGCGCTTGGTTTCAAGTTGCTGTTTTAGACGAGCAAGTTCGCGCTCCAAGGGTGTTCCGACTTTTTCGGCTATGCGCGAGCGGAAGTTATCAACGCTGCGACGCCCTGCACTGATATGAAATTCGGTGCGCAGGCGATCAATAGCGTCATGATAGCGTTTGTAAATAGCTTCCTTCTTTCGGAATGGCACATGGCCCGTTGCATTCCACTCGGCCATAAGCTCTTGCACTTTCTCGCGTGCGTTGTCTGCTCCTTCGGCCAAGAGGTTTTCAAGCTGGGTAATAATGTCGTTCTTCTTTTCAAGGTTTTCTTGCTCTTCCTTGCGCTGGCTACCCGTGGCCTCATTCTTCTTTTCAAAGAATGCGTTGCAGGCTCCGTTGAAACGTTTCCAAATCTGGTCGCTCACACGACGAGCTACTGGGCCAATCTCCTTCCACTGACGCTGCAACTCAATGAGCTTGTTTGTCGTCTTGCCCCAATCGGTACTATCTTGAAGCGCTTCGGCTTCTTCACAAATGGCATTTTTCTTAGCCAAGTTCTCAGCCCATTCTGCGCGCTGAGTCTTGAAGAAATCGCTTTTGGCTTTGAAGAAAACGTCGCAGGCGGCACGGAAACGTTCAAAAATCTTTGCATTGACTTTACGAGGCGTGAAGCCGATGGTTTTCCACTGGGCTTGCAGTTCTGTGACTTGCTTTGTAGCCTTGTCCCATGCGGCTGCTGACTTTAATGAAGTGACATCAATAGCTTCTACCTGCTCGCATAATGCGGTTTTCTTGGCTAAGTTCTCTTCTTCTTGGGCCTTGAGTTGTTCAAAATGAGCTTGATGACGTTTGTTGACAACTGTACTTGCTGCCTTGAAACGCGTCCAGACTTCTTCGCGAAGTTCTTTAGCGACTGGCCCTGCCTCGCGATACTGACGATGCAGTTGCTGCAAAGAGTGGAAAGCCGAAACAGGGTCTTCGACCTCAGCCAAACGCTCTGCGGCTTCACAGAGCGCAGTTTTGATTTCAAGGTTTTTCTTGAAATCGTAATTGCGGAACTCATAGTTCAGCCGCAGGAGGTCATAGAACGTTTCAACTTGCTGTTGGTAAGCTTTCCAGACATCGGCCTGACGCTCTGCGGGTACATCACCAATCTCTTTCCAGCGCGCTTGAAGTTCTTTGAACTCTTTATAGGATTTGTCAGCCACATCGGCACTGACATTCATTTCCTTAATTCGGGCTATGATACGCTCCTTCTCCTCCAAGTGGCTTTGCAATTCACCCTGTTGCTTCTCGGCTTCCTTGGCGCGCTGCTCGCGAACTTGATTAAGAGCCTCTTTGAAGGCATCTTCGTCAGCATCAGGTTCGGGCACAAACTCATCGGGATTTCCACCTTTCGCGATAAAAGCCTCGCGAGCTGCCGTAGCCTCAGCATTGTGCAAGCGATAGAACGTTTGTTTAAGTGCATCAAGCGTAGCACGCTCTACTTGCTCTTCATTGGCTGCTATTTCCTGCAAGCGAGCTATTACCTCGGCTTTGGTTGCAGGTTGAGGAATTGAAGTTTCTTCAGCTCCTGCGTCGTTGCCTTCAGACGGCTCTGATACTGTAACTTCAGGGATAGTTGCAGTTTCCGTGGGAGCATTTTCAGCTTCCATAGGAGAAACTTCAGATTTCGCGGGCTCATCATCTGAATTTACTTCAGGCTCTTCGATGACTTCTACGGACTTTTCAGCAACTTTAGGTGCCTCCTCTGCTGCATCGGCAGAAGTCGTTGCAGCTTCTGCAACGGGTTCTACTTGGGTTTGAGATTTCGTTTCGGATGTTTCTGCTGCAGAAACTGTCTCGTTTTGTTCCTCTACAGGAAGGAGTGTCTTTTCGTCCATGTGATCAGATTTGGTTTTGATTTCAGGGCAAAGGAAATGAATTTTAACAAGGTGGGCAAACGATTAACAGATTTTTATCAAAAATTAAGCCCCTCGTGTACTTTTCTTGGGGAAATTGATTACCTTTGCCCCACAAACAACAATAAAGGCCAATGATTTTAGATATATTTTCTTTTTAACCACTTTATAAAACATTTAATCCCTATGAAGAAAATTCAAATGATGCTGCTTGCATTGTTCTGCTTAGTAACAGTGCTTCCAGCCAGTGCTCAAATGAGTAGCGATGCACGTCGCTTCCAAAATCGCGTAAAGAACTTCCTCAACAACGAAGGCTACAACGCTTATGTTGATGAAGACGACGACCTTTGCTTCAAGTATCAAGGCGAAATCTATTGGATCAGTCTTGACGATGGCGACAACAATTCTGTTTACGTAGAGTTCCACGCTCCAGGTTGGAACATCCAAGGCAAGAACCACCGCGCCGTGCTCGAAGCAGCCAACCAAATCAACAAAGGCAAAAAGTGTGTAAAAGCCTCTGTTTTTGAAAACTCGGTGACATTCACCATAGAGTTATTCGCTTACGACCCAACAGACTTCTGTAAGACCATAGACCGCTGCCTGCGCGTGCTTTCAAGTGCTAAAGAAGATTGTATAGATTATTACGAAAACAACTGAACTTCCTCATTCGCTTCAATAGCTCTTATCTAAGTTGCGATATTTACGACACAAATCAACACCCCGCCGAGTTTGTACTTGGCGGGGTGTTAGCTTATCAAACATTACTACAAAACACTATGAGAATAAGAGACTAATGGAATAGCCCACATAGTTTTGTGACATTTTGGGCATGGGTTATCGCGTGTTGGCACATTTACGACAAAAGAGAGCACGGATTTGCGCTCTCTTTTTATTGAACTTTCTGCTATATTAAACCTTTGAAAATCAATCTTGAGCGGCAAACGGGGTTCGAACCCGCGACCCTCAGCTTGGGAAGCTGATGCTCTACCGACTGAGCTATTGCCGCAACTGTTGTTCTTTATATTAAACGCTGAAGTTTTTTCTTTATTGTACCAAGAAAAGACTTTTGTTTTAATTAGTATTGTGACGAATGAGACTCAAGAATTCCTCGCGCGTCTTAGCTTGGTTAAAGGCTCCGCAAAAGTCACTGGTTGTGGTGATGCAATCACTTTTTGCCACGCCGCGCATCTGCATACACATGTGCTTGGCCTCAAGGACGACCATAACGCCCAAAGGCTGAAGGGCTTTATTGATACATTCCTTTATTTGCGTTGTCATGCGTTCTTGCACTTGCAAACGATGGGAAAAGATGTCAACGACTCTGGCCACCTTTGACAAGCCTGTGATATATCCGTTGGGGATATAGGCTACATGTGCTTTGCCATAGAAAGGAAGAATATGATGCTCGCAAAGGCTGTAAAAGGGAATATCTTTTACGATGACCATCTGATTGTAATCTTCCTTAAAGCGGGCGGAATTGAGAACAGCCGAAGCGTCTTCGTTATAACCACGCGTAAGGTCTAACAATGCTTTAGCGACTCGCTCTGGTGTTTTGAGCAAGCCCTCGCGCTCGGGGTCTTCGCCTATGAGTTGCAATGTGCTATAGACACCGCTTTTGATTTGTTCTAGTGTGTTTTCCATTCTTAATTGGCTTACTTCTTAGGTAGCCACACCATGCACTTCACGACACGTGCTTCGACAGAAATTTTGGAACGCAATATAAGCGAAACAAAGCGACTGGCTTGTTCGGGTGTTTCAAAATCGCCCACGCGACAAGTCCATCGCGGACAAACAAAATGGCTATATGCCGACAATTCGGGAAAATACTGATGCACTCTTTCACCAAGCCATTCTGCACGCTGACGATCTTGACGGGAATTTCCACCTGTGAAGATTTGTATGCGATAGCCTTCACGCTGTTCTCTGGCAGCTACTTGCCCAGTACTGGTACGCACTCGACGCCGAAGAACCACGCGACGTGTAGTATCTTTTTTATAAACACGCCTTACCCTTGGGGCTGCTGGTGCTGCTTCTTCTTGCTGTTCCTCTACTTTTGAAGTTTCAGGATTGGTTGATGTTGCTGCTGGCTCTGTGGAACTGGCCTCTGTAGTGGCTCTTCCCTCTGGACGAACTTGTGCAGGAGTCGTGCTTTCAGGCTGTGGCGTTCCGCCATCGGTCTCCACGGTAACTTTACCAGGTGTAGTGACGGGCTGTTCGTCTGTTTTGTTTTGAGCAAAGACGCTCAAGGAACAAAGCGTGAGAAACAAAAGGGTGAAATAGCGCATAAATCAAAATAAGAAAGAAAGGGAAAGCGTTGTCACACGACACTCAAAAATCTCCTAAAATACGTGCTTTATAAAAAAGGAATGTGGAAAAGAAGCATGTATAGCTCCTCTTCCACATAATTGTTATAGACTATTTCCAGGCGTCAATGATTCCCTTGAAATCATCAGCTTTCAAGGCTGCGCCACCAATAAGGCCGCCATCAACATCGGTTTTAGCAAAGAGCTCTTTAGCATTGCTGGGCTTGCAACTACCACCATAGAGGATGGTTGTATCTTCGGCTACTTGAGCACCAAACTTTTCAGCAATGACACCACGAATAAAGGCGTGCATCTCTTCTGCTTGCTCAGCTGTTGCTGTCTTGCCTGTACCTATTGCCCAAACGGGTTCGTAAGCAAGGATAATGTTAGCATATTGCTCGGCGGTAAGCTCAAAGAGTGAACCCTCTATCTGGGCTTTTACCACTTCATTCTGCTTGCCAGCCTCGCGCTCTTCAAGCACTTCGCCGATGCAGAAGATCACTTTGAGGCCGTTAGCCAAAGCGAGGTTAACTTTCTCTTTGAGGATTTCAGCTGTTTCGCCATAATAGGCGCGGCGTTCGCTGTGACCGAGAATAACATAGTCGGCGCCTGTGCTCTTTACCATTTCGGCAGAAACTTCTCCCGTATAGGCACCCTTTTCCTTATCTGCACAATTCTCTGCACCAAGGCCAATGATATTCTTGTCTATCAAACCTGCTACAGAAGCGAGGTGGATGTAGGGAGTACAAATCACCACGTCGCAAGCGGGTTTATCTGCACTGAGTTTCTCATTGAGTTCTTTGGCCAAAGCGATGCCTTCCTGGAGATTCTTGTTCATTTTCCAGTTACCGGCAACAATTTTCTTTCTCATAATTGTTTATTAGTGTTATAAGTTGTTAGTCTTTAGAATGAACACGGGTACGCGCCAATTGCTTTAGACTTCTACGGCGCAATTTGACCGTGCCAGCTACTAAACCATCGGCAAAAATAAGGAAAAATAGTGGAACAAAGAGCCACAAGCCTATTTTCACTTGTTTTTCAATCTGATTTTGTGGTTTTTGCCGCAAGTTTTGCATCGCAACAGGTTCATTCTGTTCGTCTTGAACTGCGGGCAGATTGTGCTTACCCCATTTTCCTACGATTGTGTCGCCATAGAGCAACAGCATACCAGGCGAAGACTTTGCTGCAGCTTCGAGCACTCCTTCATCGGTATGGTACATCGGATAGTCTGCCCCTGTCGCGTCACGCCACGCCTCGCGCAAAGAGTCGCCAGATGAAGTGAGGAAATAGAAGCGAAGGGGTTCGCTTTTACTACGTTCGTACCATGCTTCAAACTGGTCGCTAACGCCATGTTCTGCAAACTCCAAACGAGGTGCTATCGCGAGTAGTGTATAGCCCGTATCAAGCAACACCTCCGCCGTAATGTCGTTTCCTGCCGTGTCGAGCACTGCAAAGTTGAAAGCGTCGGTCACTCCTTTTTCACCAAACTTTCCTTCCATGGCTGCATTGAAGCTGTAGCCTGGAACATAACTGGTGAAATCTACGAGCGGCACCTTGCTACTGCTATACACCCCGCAAGCAATGACAAACGCTACGGCGTATAGTGAAGGAAGCCATCCACTGCGCTGACGAATAAGCTTAGCAATCTTAAGTGGGAAGAAGCACAATGGTAAACAAAGTGTGAGCAGCACGATGTTTTTCATGAGCGTCTCACCATGCGTTAATTTCACGGCATCGCCAAAGCATCCACAGTCGGGCACTGGTTCCTTTATATATATATATATTGTAAGGAGCGTAAAGAGGAGTGTCAGCATCGTGACTGCCTTGGTAGTAAACTTGCGGCGGATTCCTATCAACAGCCAGATACCCAGCATAAACTCTATCGTAGCCAATGCTACCACCATAGCCGTGAGCCACGCCGTTCCGTCTGTCCACGTGAGGATGTCCCACTGCCTGAGATAGGCCATCAGCTTGTGCTCCATGCCTGCAGGGTCGAATACTTTGCTCAACCCGCTGTACACGTACACCGCGCCTACCAAAACGCGACAACTATTTACAACGATTGCAACCAATCGGGCTTTCATCCTTGTTCGTCTAATTTTATCAGTGCGAAGACGCTGTAGTTGAGCATATCCATATAGTTTGCCCCAATTCCTTCGGAGACGAGAGTTTGGCCTTTAAGGTCTTCTATCTGCTTGGTGCGAAACACCTTCATCAATATTAAATCTGTGTAGGATGAAATGCGCATGGCTCGCCATGCCTCGTCGTAATCATGGTTCTTGCGTTTCATCAAAGCCAAGGCCTCAACAGCATATTTGTCGTAAAGTGCTACTGCCTCGTCTTTGGTCACGTCGCTTTCTTCGCCGTAGCCAAGTTCCAACTGAATAAGCCCTACAATGCTGTAGTTGACGATAGCTTGGAAATCGCCCGCAATGTCTTCGTCCACCTCTGCGTGTCCTTTCACTTGAACGCCCCGCACACGGTTGGCTTTAATATAAATCTGATCGGTCACACTCTCTGGTCGCATAATGCGCCATGCGGCTCCATAGTCGTGTAGTTTCTTTACGAATATATCGCGACAACTTTCCATCGCGGCTTCAAACTGTTGGTTTGTTTTTTCACAATCCATATTAGTGGGTTTTATCACATTGTTTATCCAATTCTTATAAAAGCGCAAAGCATCCTCTTCCCAAGAAAAGTCCACTTCTTCATCGCTTGTACTTGCATAATAGCCCACAGGAGGCGCAATCGGTTTCCCTTTCTCTACATCGCGATGATATTCAAAACCAAGACGCTCCTTGGCATACTCCAAATGCCCCGTGACATAAGTAGCCCGCCCCACCCTTTCGGCCACGATGCCTATGCCTGCCTCCGTACTTTCGCTGATGACCTGAAGACAATTCGACGATTTTATATCCTCCGCGCGAACTTCTGTATGGCGGCTTGTAGGCATTCGCAAAGTCTGGGCGTACCCATGCAATAAAGGGTGTGCATGATCTGCCGAATAAGAATAAACGCCAAACTTCTTAGCGTCCAACGTATGCTTTTCTATACCGTATTTATAATATAGTGCCGCCTGTGCTGCCCAGCAGATATATAGCGTAGCAGCCACGTTGCTTTCTGCCCAGTCCATGATGTGACAGAGTTCCTTCCAATAACGCACTTGCTCAAAAGGCAAGTGTTCCACAGGAGCACCTGTAACGATAAGGCCATCCCACACATCTCCTTCCACTTGCTCGAAGTCGGTATAAAACGCATCCATGTGCGCCATTGGTGTATTCTTGTAGGTCTGACCGCTGATTTTGAGGGGAACAAGCACCACGTCAGTTCCTACGTTGCGAAACATCCTTACCATGTCGCGCTCCGTCACTTGCTTCTCAGGCATCAAGTTGAGCAGCAAAACCTTCAGCCCGGGCACATCGCGCCAACGACCACGCGCATACTCTGCCACCTGGCCGCCTTGAGGCATAAAAGCCTCAATGTCGTCTGCAGCAATAAGGTTCGCAGGAATAAAAAGCATAAGAAATCCTTAGCGTTTACAAATCACGTGCAAAAGTAGTGCAAGGCGAGCGCAAAGAAAAGGAACTTGTTCATTTTCTTTGCCGAGCCGCAGCCCACTTCGCCTCAGCCCTTAGCAATGCCATTGTATAAGCAAAGTAGTGCAAGCTACTTGGTTTTCAGACAAGTTTTACTAAATTTGCGGCACAAAACAAAAAAAATAAAGATCCGTCATTAGGCCGACAACGCGATCTGACACGTAGAAAAGAAGATGACAAACCGATGTCTATATGCCGCCTCGTTCAAAACTTTCTGTAGCGAAGCTCCTTTAGCGATCTTAGGAACGCTTCATCGTAACTACCACGGCGAAACACTTACAACAACCGACGATGCTTGGCTTGGCGAAATCCAATTGCTCCAACAAGTCCTCTTGCCTTGGACCGATGAAGAAGCGCAAATTATCTTTGAATACGACATACCGCGATTGGGCAAGCGCATTGACGTGGTCTTACTTTTGCGCGGCATTATTTTCTGTTTAGAGTTTAAGGTTGGTAAGAAAGAAGCCCTGCAAACCGACGTTGAGCAAGTCATGGACTACGCGCTCGACTTAAAGAACTTCCACCTTTACAGTCACAATAGGCATATTGTTCCTATTCTGATTCCCACTAAGCTCGAGTCGGCTACTTCAGATTTCCAGCCGTCGGTTTACGACGACATGATTTACAACCCGATGATTTCGGGCGAAGAACATCTGCAAGGGCTCATTTCGCGTGTCATTACCCATCGCGGCAATCACGAGGGAGCGGACACGCTTGACAACTGGCTCATTAGCCCCTACGCCCCTACGCCGACCATTGTTGAAGCCGCTCGAACGCTCTACGAGAACCACTCCGTTGAAGATATCACCCGCCATGAGGCTGACAAGGCTTCGACCGACAAAACAATCCATTTTCTTCTTCAAACCATACAACGAACCAAGGACCAAGGCCGCAAGAGCATTTGTTTCGTTACAGGTGTGCCCGGGGCTGGCAAAACGTTAGTAGGGCTCGACGTTGCTATCAAGCAAACCTATAAAGAAGGAGAGCTCGACAAAGAAAACGGCGCAGTATATCTCTCTGGCAATGGACCTTTGGTGGCTGTATTGACCGAGGCTTTAGCAAGAGATAATTATCAAAAATGTTCACTAAGAGGCGAACGCAAGAATCTTTCAGACGCGCGCCGAGAAGTGCGCGAGTTTATTCAGATCATCCACCGCTATCGCGACAACATGCTTGCCAAAATCAAAAATCCCGTTGAGAATGGCGTTGTTGAAATCGACCCCGTAAAAGCCGTAAAACTTGAAGCCACGGGTTATGGCGAGGTGGAGCATGTAGCAATCTTTGATGAAGCACAGCGCAGTTGGACACATAAGCGCATTGCTGACTACCTCAAGCGCGGCGGCACTTATGGCAACAAGCTGAAAGTGCCCAACTTCCCCATGTCAGAGGCCGAGTTCCTGATTTGGTCGCTCGACCAACGCGAGGACTGGGCGGTCATCATCTGCTTGGTAGGCGGCGGACAAGAGATCAATACGGGCGAAGCGGGTATCACCGAGTGGATCAATGCGCTAAACAACAAGTTTCGCCACTGGGACGTGTATATTTCCGACAAGTTGATTGAACCCGAATACGCTGAGGGACGAGTCAGCGAGATGCTTCAGCACAACAACAAGGTTCATTTTGCTGAACAACTCCATTTGGCCGTAAGTATGCGCTCCTTCCGAGCCGAGAATTTGTCGGCATTCATCCATGCCCTCCTTTCTTTTGCGCCCCACGCTCCGTCGCTCTATAAGGAGGTCGAAGACAAAGGATATCCCATCATGCTCACCCGCGACATGCGCAAAGCGCGTGCATGGCTCAGGAAAAAAGCGCGCGGAACGGAGCAAACTGGAGTTCTCGTGACAAAAGTAGCCGCTCGATTCAAACCCTTAGCGGTACACATTCTCGGCCAAGGCGACGAAAATGCAGTGCATTGGTTTCTAGAAGACAAAACAGATATTCGCTCTTCAAACTACCTTGAAGACGCTGCTACTGAAATTCAGGTACAAGGGCTGGAGCTTGACTACGCTTGTGTGTTGTGGGACGCTGATATGCGCTATGAAAACAGACAGTGGGGGTTCTACAAGTTTAATGGCAAAAACAAATGGAACCCTGAGCGCAACACTGAAACTCAGAAATACATGCTCAATGCCTACCGCGTATTGCTCACCCGTGCACGCCAAGGCATTGTCATCTGCGTGCCCTTTGGCAATCATCGCACCACACCCGAAGGCTTCCCGCAAGACCCCACGCGCTTGCCCGAGTTCTACGACTACACATACAATTACCTCAAGTCCTTAGGCCTCCAAGAACTATGAAACATATCGCTGTCGTTGCTGCCGTCATACACAACGATGCAGGACTTATTCTTGCCACCCAACGCGCCACAGGCGAGTGGAAAGACTACTGGGAATTTCCTGGCGGAAAGATTGAGCCCCATGAAACACCCCAAGATGCGCTCCGCCGCGAGATTTGGGAGGAACTTGAAGGCCGCATCTTTGTTGACCGATTGATACAAACCGTTGAATACGACTACCCCAAATTTCATTTGACGATGCACTGCTACTGGTGCCGATTCAAAAGCAAACAATTCGTACTAAAAGAACACCTCTCTGCGCGCTGGTTGCAACGGGAGGAGTTAGATACCTTAAACTGGCTACCTGCCGACGAAGAACTCGTGCGTTCACTCAAACTATCATAAGGGGTGTTCTATAAATTAGGAAAATCGTTCTTTGATTATACTTGATGCTTTTAAGCTCTCATGAGCATCTTCCCAAACTAACTTCTTGCCACGTAGCCCGCTACGCGGCTGCGAACTTAATTCAAAATTTGCATCATGATAGCTCAAAAATCATTCAAGCCTAATTTATAGAACACCCCTTAAACCAAAGGCCAAGAGCATGGCCACAAGTTCCTTCAAAACAACATTCAGTACATTGCCGACTACATGTTTGCGCAACATCGGTAAACCCACATTCTACCCACCGTTTTAGTAAAATCTACAACAAAGGCGCTCCACTATGGTGCGCCTTTGTTGTAGTAAGTTCTACTTTAGAATATCCGTCAAATACGTAAGTTTGGCAAAGATTGTGCCGTGGGCAGAGCGTCCGAAAACGTCTTTCTTGGCATTGCCGTAAATGTCGGCAAGCCCAAAGTAGTAGCGTCCTTCAAGCATGAAGTGCCCTATGCTGGTGTTCCATTCCAATCCAAGACCACCCGCAATGCCGTAGTCAAATTTCTTTTCTATGTCCATTGAGTATTGCGCCACAAGGCTGTTAGGTCGGTCGGGAATGCCTTCGCCATTGAGGGTCCAAGTGCTACTTTGGCGCGCATGGTCGCCGATGCAAAAACCGATCTGCGGACCTGCCACAATGTAGAACATCACACCTCGGCGCTCCCTGCCCCACCCTAATCGAGCCAACAGCGGCACTTGTATGTAGTCCAAATCACGACTATACGTGTCGGGAAGGGGCACACCCGCACTGCTCTGTATCTCTTCCGTCCAGCCCAATCGTGTGAAATTAACCTCGGCTTGCAAAGCACAGTAGGTACTGAAATACTTCTCACACGCATAACGCAGCGTCACACCGAATGTCGGCGCGGTGTGCAACGTTTGCTTGATACTCGGGTCGAAATCAATGCGATTGAGCGCCACACCGCCGCTACCGCCTATAGCCAAGTCGCTGCGAGGCTCCCCTACTTGTGCTAAAGCCATACAAGTGAAGCACTGCAGGGCGCAAGAGCATAAAAACAATAATATCCTTTGCATAATCTTGGCGGCAAAGATAGTAAGAAAAACATAGAACGCCCCTAAGTGCATAAGCGGAACGCCCCTTTTTTCGCACACTTACGCTTCAGGTTGCTCTTTGTCTGACAAACGACTTGCAAACACACGGGCTGCAATGGCTCCACCTATGTTGTGCCACACACTGAAGACGGCACCTGGAATGGCTGCCATTGGGTAGGCTGCAAAATGTGTCACAGCCAGCGTTGAAGCAAGACCGCTATTTTGCATACCGACTTCGATGCTCACCGCCACACGCTG
Source organism: uncultured Prevotellaceae bacterium (assembly GCA_900316575.1). Classification (GTDB taxonomy): domain Bacteria; phylum Bacteroidota; class Bacteroidia; order Bacteroidales; family Bacteroidaceae; genus Alloprevotella. The sequence continues at coordinate 65,300 of ONDJ01000001.1, forward strand.
CTTACTTTCCAAATGCAGCAAAAGCCCTGCCCCATAGCCTACAACAAAGCCCATCACATTGTGGAGCATCACGCACGTCACCACCAAGACACCGCACGTAAGTAGTTTGTCTGCGGTGTGCGACACGATGAGTGCCACCACCCCCGCAATCACCAACGAAGAAAAGGCTGGCAAATACGTTGCAGCCTCTTTCGTAAACTGAGGAAAAAAGTGCTGAACCAAGAAGCCTGCCAATATGGGCAGAATTACTACATAAACGATAGAAAGCAACATGCCCATCGTGTCCACGTTCACAAACGTTCCTGCCATGAGCCACACCAATGCGGGTGTTACCAACGGCGCAAGCAATGTGCTTGTAGCCGTGATACCAACACTCAACGCAAGGTCTCCCTTAGCTAAATAGGTAATAACATTCGAGGCAGTGCCGCCTGGGCAGCAACCTACCAAGATAACGCCTAAAGCCAAGTCCTCGGGCAGGGCAAACACCTTTGTAAGCAACCAAGCCAACAGCGGCATCACGATAAATTGCAGCAACGTGCCTATAAACACGTGCTTGGGATGGCTCAATAGCACACGAAAATCTGACGGCTTCAGCGTCAATCCCATACCAAACATGATCAGCCCCAGCAACGGACTAACCACCCACATATCTACCCCGCCCAACACGCCTGGAAACGCCAACGACAAAAGGGCAGTCAATAGAACGATCGCGCCCATCCAGCGGGCAATAAAGTCGCAAAGATTTTTCATCGGATTTTTTCGGAATGTACTTGCCACCATGCCTTTACGCGTTCGGCTATGTTTGCGCGCAGCGAAGCGGCATAGAGAGGTATTTCTAATGTGTGATAGTTTCCCGCTTTGCCCACGTAGGGAACTACGTTATACTGGTCGCGAAAGCCACTGACCCGCACGAGGTGCGTCATGGTGTCGAGCGTTGCGGTCAATGTGTCAAACAGTACGGCAGGCATAGCATCTGTCCGCCAGTTCACGGGATTGATACCAACGGCTGTCCCACCGCTCAAAATGGGGATGGCGGCATCGGGCATTGCCACGCTGTTGTAGCAGATGGTCACTCCCGTGTCGTCAGCACGTGTTGCAGGCTTAATGTAGGGACAAGCAAGGTCGGCACCGGTCACTTTGTAGCCTATGACGTAAGCCGCCACCATGCGGTCAGCCACTTCTGCCGACAAGCGTTTCAGGAGTTCCACCACGATGCCCCCGCCCTGCGAATAACCCATCAACACGAAGGGACGGCCTTGGTTCATGTGCTCAAGGTAGTAACGAAACGATTGTTCCACATCCTCGGCTGCCACGTGCAAACGTTTCTCAAATTTGCTGGTATCGGCAAGCAAACCATCTATTGTGGCTTGGCGATAATAAGGCGCAACGAAACGACACGCGCCCGCAAGCAAGGTGTCCACACCCAGCATTTCGCCGTAGAGCGCCTTGCGGTCGTCCTCGCGGCTCATGTCTGCAAAGTGGATGGTGTCGCCGGTCGCGGTGTCAACGTGGCTGGCAGTCTCCGTAGAGCAAACATAGAAGATGTCTGCATGCTGCCCCGTGGCGTCGTGTTGTGCAATGTACCACATCGTGGTATCGCCATAGTCTGGTGCAGACGGCATAGCGTCAGCCGCAGCAACGGTCTTCCCGCCGTTGCAAGAAGCGAGGGCCGCGCAAAGCGACAGTGCCGCGAGCAAATTTTCTACACTCATCTTTATTTCTATATATATTGTATGCACGCTCATGCTCGGGTGAGCATTTCGTAGCATCGGAAGAGTTCGCTGACGATTTGCTCCTCGGTGGCGTTTTCACTTAGTCCATAAAGCGCGAGCACGGTGCGGTCGTTGGCTTGGTGTGCTCGGCGCAGTGCTGGGGGCATGGTGAGGTCATCGTAGAGGTCGGCGAGTGTGCTGTCGGGATACTCGGCGCGGGCATCAAGGATGGCTTGTGCTGTTTGGGTGAGGAGCGTTATTGTTGCAGGCGAGGACGCCTGCGCTCCCAACGCTTGCGGCCAAGGGAAGTTGTTATAAACCACGTCTTTGGAGTAGCGATAGCGCATCTCAAGCCTACCGCATACGGCGCGCAACCATGCCATGTGCACACTGCTGGTCAATACAGCAAAGTGAGCAAGCGTGGCGTTGGGGATGATAAATACAAGGTTTGACGCAATGGCTTCGCTGTCCATGAAACCGATCGGGACGTATAAACGTCGTTCGCTACTGACGCTTGGCACAAGGAGGTAGTTGGTAGTAGGCATGTTTTCAGCGCACGCCGATCAAGTCGATGGCACGGGCTTTCTTGAAGTGCATCAGCCAGATGTTGGTATTGACATATCCACCTGTTGGATGGGTTCTTTCAAAACGCAAGTGGGACTGCACGCCCGCAATGTCGCGCGCCTCTTGCCCGTGGTACTGCGAGCCATGGGTGAGGAAACCGCTCATGGTCTGCAAACCAACGTCGTAGCCCAATGTACCGTAGCGGGGATAGAACGCGAGGAGGTCGGTGTGGTAGCGGTCGCGATATTTGCGCACAAAGACTTTTACCTGATCGTCATAGGGGTTATAAAAGGCGGGGCAGAAGAGGTATGTGTCGCAGGCGTACCACGTCATGCGGTCTTCGTCTTGATACTTTTGCCAATCGGGATACGCCAAGAGGCTGGTGCTTAGTAGCGGCATGTCGGCACGCAGGCGGTCGAGGCGTTTGATGACGGCGCGATAGGCTGCTTCGTCGCTGCCATCGGGCACAAAGAGCACACGGTCGTGACGACTGAACACGTTGAGCAACTGGGCATCGGTGAATGCTGTGGGCAAGGTGGTAAACGTAGCACCCTGCGCGGCGGCCTTGGCCTTGAGTGTCTGCACAAAAGCGGCCTCGTTGGCCGAGGTGGTCTGAAGCACCACCAGGTGGGTCGTGCCAAACTGCCGCGCGATGACCTCGGCGGCGGCACGGTTGCGATAGGCCTCGGGCGTATTGACCACATAGACGGCGGGATTCTGCTCCACTTCCGCCACTTTGCTGCTAAAAGGCACCACAAGCCGCACACCGTTGCGCCGTGCATAGTCGGCCAGGATGGGGAAGTGGGCGGGATAGAGCGGCCCATAAATGATGTCAAACTGATTGCTTCGCAGTTTGGCAAGAAGGTCGGTGAGCGTTGGGTCGTTGGGGTACTCCTCGCACACATATATATATACGGAGCGTCCCTGCCGCTTGAGTTCGTCGGCTGCGAGGAGCAAACCATTGTAGAACTCCACGCAGCGTTCCACCTCGGGACGGTTGGCTTTGAGCGGCAACACCACTGCCACACGCACACCCATATTCCACGCGGGCTGCGTGGCGGGCTGACCGCCAGCCGGTATAACCAGCGTTGCCCCGATGGGCAACACATAGTCGGGTGCTGACATGGGCGGATTGGCGGCGCGCAGTGCCTCGACCGAAATGCCATAGCGATGGGCTATGCCCCAAATGGTCTCGCCCGCCGCAACGATATGCGTACCAGCGGCTATAACGGGCGCAGCTGGCTGCACAGATGTGGCTGCCTCGCGGGTAGAGGGAATGTTGATAACCTGACCACGGCGGAGATTTCCTGGAGTGAGCCCTGGATTGGCAGCCAAGAGGTCGTCAATCTTCACGTCAAAACGGCGGGCTATGCCATAAATGGTCTCCTGCGACTCTACGGTGTGCTGAATATAAACGCTCTGAGCCATGACGCTCAGGGGCAGAAACAACAAGAGGCAACACAACACTGCTGTTGCCAGAGGGCTAAACTTTTTCATCTTCGAGGGGAAATTAAACTATAAAAAACTCTCGTCGAAAGCGAATGGCAACAAACCGCTCACACCTTCAATCAAGTAGGTGCCTGCTGTGCCATAGAGCAACACACGCAGCGACTTGCCATAACGATGTTCGGTCTCGGCCAAGACCTGACGACACATGCCGCAGGGCGAAATGGGACGCTCGGTAAACGCACCCGATGTGTCGCGCGCTGCTATGGCAATGGCTTGAACCGCTACTTTGGGCCAAGTGGCATTGGCATGAAAAATGGCACAACGCTCTGCACAAATGCCATTGGGCGTAGCGGCGTTCTCCTGATTGCTACCACTGACCACCACGCCATTGTCGAGCAACACAGCTGCTCCTACACGAAATTGGGAATAGGGAGCGTAACTGGTTTCGGTGGCTTGCTTGGCCGCTTCAACTAACTGGCGGTCGGCTTCGCTCAGTTCGGCATCGTCAAGACGCACGTAGGGAATATGAAATGCGAGTTTTTCCATGATTATCAAAATGATTGCGAAGCAAAGTAAAGTAAAAACGATGAAAGTACAAAGAGAAAGCCTCTGTTTTTGCGTATTTTTGCAGCACATAAGGCTCTTTTGGGCTGAAAGGGGTTTTCTCCTTTTCTTGATTGTTTATCTCCAAAGACTCGCTCCAACACATGTCAGCATCACCTCTCTACACCCCACTCCATCGCAAACCACGCCGGCACGGACTACTGGCTTTGAGCCCTTTGGCCGTAATGGCTGCCCTCTTCGTAGGTTTAGGATTGCTCTGCGGCGGCGTGTCGCAAGCCCCAGTTCTGATCGTCTTTGTGCTCACAGCCTGCTACTCCCTGCTGATACTGCGCGGATTGCCGTTAGAAATTCGCCTAAACTGCTTTGCCAAAGGCGCAGGCGCGCCCGAAATGTTGATGATGCTCTGGATATTTATCCTTGCAGGCGCTTTTGCCGCTACAGCCAAAGCCATGGGAGCCGTTGATGCCGCAGTCAGCATGACACTGGCTGCCTTGCCGCCGTCGATGCTCCTGGCGGGCGTATTCATCGCAGCCTGCCTCGTTTCGTTCAGCATCGGGACAAGCGTGGGTACCATCGTTGCCATCGTGCCCGTCGTGGCAGGATTGGCCGAACCCAGCGGCATCGGCGTTGCCACACTAACGGCGGCAGCAGTGGGCGGTGCGTTCTTTGGCGACAACCTGAGTTTCATCAGCGACACTACTATCGTGGCAACACGCACACAAGGCTGCCTATTGAGCGACAAGTTTCGCGCCAATGTGCGCATCGTGCTTCCTGCAGCACTGTTCACCCTGGCCATCTACCTCTTCGTAGGCCAAGGACACACCTACGCTGTTGCGGCCACCGACATCACGCTCAACGAATGGCTCAAAGTGCTGCCCTACGTGCTGGTAGTGGTGCTGGCTATGAGTGGTATGAATGTACTGGGCGTGTTGCTCATCGCCAACGTGGTTACAGGCATAGCCGGACTCTTTACGGGCGCGTTCAGCGGCGCGGGCTGGATGAGCGCTGCCACAGACGGCATCACAGCCATGGGCGAACTCATCATTATCTCAATGCTGGCAGGCGGACTGCTCGAAATCATACGCCGAGGCGGGGGCATCACGTATCTCATCCACCGACTGACACGCCGCGTGCGCACCACACGAGGAGCCGAACTGACGATTGCCGCACTCGTGAGTTTCACCAACCTCTGCACCGCCAACAACACCGTGGCTATCCTCTCCGTGGGACGCATCAGTTACGACATTGCCGAACGCTATGGTGTGGACAAACGCAAAAGTGCCAGCATCCTCGACACCTTCTCGTGCGCCGTACAGGGATTGCTGCCCTATGGAGCACAACTGCTCATGGCTGCCGGCCTCGCCGCTGTGAGCCCCATGGAAATCATTCCCGCGCTCTACTATCCCATGCTCACCGCCCTGGTAACACTGATTGCCATTCTGCTGCGCCTGCCGCGTAAGTATTCTGCAAATTAGGTCAATCCACTGCCGCCAAAGATTGGGAGCGCGGGCGGGGACGCCCGCGCTCCCAATCTTTGCGGCGGTAGGATAAAACCAATGAAGTCCGCTCTACGAAGATGTAGAACGGACTTCATTCTTTTTATTTCCCTAAGGGAAAAGCAGGCGTTGCTCCTTAGAACTTAAAGCCCAAGGTGAGCATAAAGTTGTTGCGATTGAGGTCGAAATCCTTGCCTGCAAGCTGTGCGCCGTGGGCTTCGTCGTAAACGCGGAAGGCATAGACGGTGCCAGTCTGTGCTTGGTATTGATAAGCAAAGTCGGCATAGAAATTCTTGTGGCGATAGCCGAGACCCACCGTGAAGCGGTTGATTTCGCCAAGGTTGACGAAGTCTGTGCCGCTGGCATAGTTCGAGGACTGCCCGTCAACCAAGAGGTTGAGGAAAGCATCGTCCTTCATGGGAGCACTGACGAAGTTGTAACCAGCACGCAGGAAGAAACCTGGTAGGATGTTGGCTTCAGCACCCACGCGAACAGTGCTCTGACCTTTCAGACATTCCTTCATCTCGTCTTTGAGCGAATAGTCGCGATTGCCATTCCCATAGGAATACCAGTCGTCGTAGTCGGGATAAGAAACACTGGCTGTGCTCAAGTCGCTGTATTCGTATTCAACGTCGATAGCCACGCGGTTGGCAATGGTCGTTGCGGCTGCGAGAGAGAACTTCCACGGCGTGCGCACCTTGTAGTCGTAGGGCTGAATGCCGTCCTGCGCTTCGTTGAAGGTGACTTGACCGCCATTGTATTCGGGCACGCTCACGAAGTTGAACGACTCGTAAGTGAGGTTGTACCAAGTGGGCGTGTGAACAGCCAAACCAATGCGGAAGGGGCTCTCAGCGATGGGGCGAAGTATAACACCTGCCTTCACGTCGAAACCGCTACCAGTGAGTTTCTCTTCGTTCTGGAACAGATAACCGTCGGGGTAACCACTCTGAAACTCAAAGTAGTCAACCGCACTGTGAAAATTGAGGTCGTAGAGCCCAAACGACACACCGGCATAAATCTGGTCGTCGAAATTCATAGCAAGGCTGAAGTCGAACTGTGAGATACCGCCCCACTGTGCACGCTTGAACGTATAACTGTCGGCATTGAGCGGTGAGTAGTCGGTGACTTTGCCATCCTGATCGCGCACGGCCTCAATAGCACCGGCATCATAGCCCACACCCGTAAAGAGCGGCACGCTGTTGTAGCCTTGATCCGTGGCAAGGTCAGCACCACGGAAGTAAGCCAAGTCGGCCATGGTTTGCGTCTGCGAGAGACCGCCCGTCAGTCCGTCAACACCAATGAATTGCTTGAAGTTGCGACGCTTCTGATAGTTGAAACCAAAGTTGATAAACTTGAGACTGTTGCCGCCGAGGTTGGTCTTGAGCACAAGGCCAGCCTGGTCGAACGAAGCGCGGCTCTTGTCGATATCTACGAAGCTTTCGCCATTGGGCTGAGAGGTAAAACTACCCGTAAGGGCAAAGTCGTTGCGACGATACAAGCCAATGGCGGCAGGGTTAGTACCCATGGTGCTCAGGTCGGCACCGAGCGCATTCATCGCACCACCCATGCCCACAAAGCGGGCGGTACCATTGAGGTCTTGGTCAGTGAGGGCTTGCACCTTATAGATGTCCTGCGCCAGAGCGGGCGCAAAGGCCAAAGCGAAGAATAAGGCTGAGGAAATAATTCTGGTTTTCATCGGATATATGTTTATAACGTATGTCGGATTTTGAATGTGAAATGTTTACTCACAATGTTTCTAAATTGTTTATAGGCAGTAGGCGTGCCGCTTATCTGCGACCACCACGTCCGCCGCCGCCACCTGAGCGACCGCCGCCACTGAAGCCGCCACCACCGCCATAGCTGCGACCACCACCACTGCTGAAGCTGCCACGCGATGAAGACGAGGACGAACGTGAGGGCGAATAGCTGCGACTGCTGGAACTGCTGCTACCACTGTTGTAGGAACGGCTCGAACTGCGGCCAGAACTTGAAGATTGCGTCTGCTGGCGAGAGGTAGAACCCGTGTTGCCCGAGCGATAGGAACGTTGCGTGGTGCCCGTGCTGCCAGAGTTATAAGAGCGTGAGCTACTGTTGGTACTGCCCGCGTTTCCATAACTACGGCCCGAAGCACGTCCGCTGCTCGTAACACCCGTGCCACGATTTGAGCCATTGCGACCCGTTGTGCCGCGAACGCCCTGCGTCTCAGTTCCATGAGTGCCGCCGTTGCCGGCCACAACACCGCCGCCACCGCCGTTGCCATAACTGCTACGGCCACCGCCAAAACCTCGGCTGCGACTGTCGAAACTGCGCGAACCGCGACCGGTAGCCGTGCCGCGTCCGCCGCGACCGCCACCAGCCCAAAGACCACGATTGCCACCGCGCCCACTGGCACCACGTCCGTTATAAGCGTGCCAGTTGCCATGGGGATGATGGCCCCAACCATAGTAGCCACCATAGTAGCCACGATAGCCATACCAGCCACCGTACCAACCCGTGTGCCAAGCCCAGGGACGCCAACCCCAGGGACGCCAACCCCAGCCGCCATACCAGCTATAGCGCCAGCCATACGGACGATACCAACCGCCATACCAGCCATCGTACCAAGGGTCGTACACATAGTCAAACCAAGGGTCGTAGAGATAATCATAGTAATAAGGACTGGCTACATAAATGCCCAGACGCGGCGAGTGGAAGCGCACAATGCGCGAAGTGTAGCTGCAATCCTCCTGCCCGTCCTCGTAGCCATAAAGATAAGAAAGGCTGTCGAGCACTACACTGTCGGGCAACACCTGCGCACGGCGGTTGTAAGCATCGACATCAATACCGCCCAAGCGACCGTCAGCCCAAGCGTCGTAACTGCCCCAAGCTTCATCAGCGTCTATGTAATCGTAATCGCTCTGATACTGCTGGCGAGCGGAGCCCTGCTGTGTGCGTTGCGATTGGGAAGGAACGAAGTAAACATCATCGTCCTGCGCGTAGCTCATTCCAGTAGCCATGAGCCATGCCAATCCGTAGGTAAAAAACTTCTTCATCATGATTTTTTAAAATCTTTTATGCCCTGCCTGCAAAACCTCTCTCAGAGAAGCTTTCAGCGACAAGAACTGTTTTTACAATAAATTCTAAATGCGCAAACGCCCGTCTTTGGTATGCGTTTCTACTGCAAAGATATGTAAAAAACCAAAAGGTTTAAGAAGGTTTACAGTGCCAAGTCACTTTTTGGCGCGTTTTTTTTAGTTTTGTTAGTAAACTGAAGTGTTTTTTTAACGTTTGCAAGAGCGCAGAGCTTTTTTCAAGATAGCACAGAGCGTTTTTCAGTATAGCACACAACACCACAAACGTTGACTGCACACCAACACCAATGAAAGCGTGACGGATAGTAACCACAAGCGGCGCCTCAGGCGAACATCAAGCGTGTCTCATGAACCACGCTTCCCGTTCGCATGCGACACGCAGACATCGAGAGATCTCCTAAGGAGTTTCGCAAACACATCACAAAAAATCCGCGGCGGAGAAAAAGCTCCGCTGCGGACAACAAAAAAGGAATTAAGAAAAAGGAAAAAAATTGTCTGAAAACCTTTCCCCGCGCCTTCACATTTCATTCAAAATAGAATTCGCTGGGAACAAATTGGAATTAACTGCTCGGCGAAGGGAAAAAAGACTCGTACGTCCCGTTGTCATAGAACACACGAATCTCCGTAATGCTCCGCTCTTGTTTGTCAAAACTATTGGTCATTTCGCGCAACGCCTCCAAGGGGCTTTTTTCAGACACTGAAGGCTCAGCCGGCTGCTGCGCACGATCAGCATAACGCGAACGGCGATGGCGATTTGAAGGATTGGGCGTCGCTAAGTCTAAGAGCTGGTCGGCTGATACGTTATTCGCACTTCCATTTGACGACGACGGGGAGTCAACTTGAGGCGACTTGCTGAGCGTTTCGCTTGCGACTTGCTGCGTGGACTGACTAAACAAATCTGTAGCAAGAGCTGTGTAGTCCGTCGTAGGCAAAAGCATCTGCCCCTCACCAAACATCAACCAGTTTACACTGATCTGAGGAAACTCACGATGGATGGCAGAGATATATAAACTGGTAGGGCGGGTGCGTCCGGAAAAAACACTACTCAGCGACGCTGGAGAAACTTGGAGCTTCTCCGCAAACTCTTGCTGAGACATATTGGTCCATTCCATGACTTGCCTAATCCTATCCTTGGTGTCTTGCATCCTTCAAGTGAATAATATAACCTCCGAAAACATTCGCGCTTACAGCCGCATTGCGTTAAGCGTGGCAAAAATAAGTAGGAAATCTGAACACACCAAGAAAAAAATAACAAATTAAAACTTTTACAACTCTAAACAACAAGCAGCGGCAACAATTTTTCTTTTGTGAATTTACAAACAAAAACAAGAATTTACAGACATAGTTCCAAATAGCAAAGAACACGCAGCTTATCTACTTGAACATACTCTACTTAACTATTGATTTTAATTTACTTATATCTGTACTTACACAGAGAAAAGCCCATGTTTTCAGCACTTTTGCCACACCAGCCAAATAACCAAGCCTTTCCAATTTAATAAACAGGCAAATCGCATTGATTTATAAGGCAACAGCATGTACAAATAAGCATTTTTCAACAACATCAAAGCACCAAAGCAACCACCACGAAAACATTTGTAAATTTACTCTTGTTTTGTTAATTTCCAAGCTCTCTGTATGCTTTACACTACAAAACAAAACTAAATTTAGCAGCAAAGCGCGTTTTCTTTTGTAAAGTTTGAAGCTAAAGAGCCTCAAACTTTACGTCTTTGAAATGCTTTCGGGTCAATCCTTAGAGGAACAAAAAGAATGAAATCTCGCGGCGTTTATTTTGGCGAAAGCTTCTGATTTATAGGCTGTAGAACCCCAAAAATCGTGTATCGGATTTTGGCGCTAAAAAATAGGGAAATGGGCTTTTGAGCCCCCAAAACCAGCTTTCACTACCCTATATAGGCCTTGCGGGAAGGGTCTTTCGCCCTACCCTAAGGAAGAATTTACATTTTCTGGTCAGCATCCGCGCTCCCGCTGCATCAGTTGGGAGCGCGTTATTAAGATTGGGCTAAGACATCTTCGACAGATAAAAACTTCCCTTGTGTTATATCTATATGAACGCAAGGGAAGTTGGTATGTGAAGTGTTATTACGTTTCTATTTGCTGCCCCACCCCTACTCGATCAGTGCAAGATATAGAAAAGAAGTTCGCGGAGGAGTTCGCCGTCGGGCGTAACGGGATTGTCGATACCTTTAGAGCGTGCGTCTGTGCGACGAATGGCAGTGATGATTTGCATGAGTTTTTTCGCAGTATAGTTGCGAAGTGCAGGCACGATGGTCCTATCTGCTTGCCATTCCGACATGCCCAAATAGTTTGCTAAGGTGCGCGGAGTTTGGTCGGGCGCATACTTCGCCAAGAAGAGATTTGAGAAGTAACGAAACAGCACGGGCAACGTGCGCTGTATGGGGTTTGCCTTCGGATTATTGTCAAAATACTTGGCTATCTGAAACGCTTTCTTCACGTTCTTTTCGCCCAGCGCGTCCGTGAGCTCAAAAACATTAAAACTCTTGGAGATGCCTATATGCTCTGCCACGAGGTCTATACCGATGGTTGTTTGCCCCTCAGGTAATGCTACGGCAAGTTTCTCGATTTCGGTAGCGATGCGCGAGAGGTCTGCCCCGATGTGTTCTGCCATGAGTGCTGCCGCCTCGCGCGAAATTTTCAGTCCCTTCTCGGTGCAAAAGTTTGCAACAAAGGTGGGGAGCTTGTTTTCGTAGATGCGTGGCGTTTCGTAAACGACGCCTATTTTTTTTATAAGCGTATAGGCTTTCCAGCGCTTGTCCACAGTCCCACCGCGATAGGTGATGATGAGCACGGTGGTCGGTTGTGGCTGCTTGAGATAGGTTTCTAAGCGAGCAAAGTCTTCCAAGTTTTGCGCCTCCTTGAGCACCACCACCATTCTGTCACCTCCCATTGGGAAAGCACGCGCAGTGGTCACCACCGTTTCCACATCTGTTTCAGCTCCGAAGAGCGTGATCATTGCCCAGTCGCGCATACCTTCAGGCACGAGCGCATCTATGAGTTGGCTTTCCAAGCGGTCGAGGTAGAAGTTTTCTGCGCCCATCAGGAGATAGACGGGTTTGATGTCGCCGCGCTGCACATCGGCCAGGATACTTTCGGGTGTGACACCGGCTGAAGCTGCAGACTTGCGGGAAGAAGAGGCTGGAGGCATTTTACAGAGGATTAGGAATTAGGCGTGAGCCCTATTGACATAGTGTATCATTCGTGGAAGCGTGTAGGCAAGAAATGCTATGACACACCTCACTTGCGCACGCAAAGGTACACAAAGTTTCTTTGCCTTAAACCCCTATCGGCCATTAGACTTTGGATTAAAGCATTGTTTTCCCGTTTTCTACCTACCTTTGCCACACAACAACCAAACGCTAATGCCATGATTTTATCTAAGAATACACTGACCGCCATGGCTCTATCTGCAATTTTCTTGTTGTCTTGCGGCAACAAAGAGCCTCAACCCGCCGATTTTTTTGATATAGAGCAATACGAATCATCTATGTCAGTTGACTCACTGGACAGTCCCTATATCCCGCCCCGCGACAGTGTCGTGACACCGCCGCCTGCCGCCACCACTCCGCAACAGTCTGCTTCTTCGTCGCGCTCGTCGTCTTCCTATAACTATGAAGATAACAGCCGCGAAGACGATGACGACAACATGCGCGGCTGGGACCCGCCTTCAGAAGACGACTTGGACGACAACGGCATGAGCCGCTATATGGAGAACAACGACGACGAGGGTTGGGAGTAACACGCACGCCTCATGGGATATGGGTCGTGGCGCGTTCTTAGGGCACTGCGGACTAGGATCAAAAATTTTGTATTGCGCGCCGTTTGTGTGGCTTTGGCGTGTGCCGCCCTCCGGGGCAGGCACCACGCCGCAGCCCACACGAACGGCTACGATAAACACACGTTCTTTTTTCTTTTTTTCCTCTTTCTCTTTTCTTTTCTCCTTTACTATAAAACTATAGAGAGAAACCTTAAACTATGGAGCAAGCACTAGGCGCAGCCCGTAGTTGAAGTACCTGAAGTCGGGAAAGCCGTCGTAGCGAAAAGCGACACGGCAGTTCTGCGCGTAATTGAACCAGCTACCACCACGAAGCACGCGGTAGGAGGCTGACTGCGTGTTGCACGGATTGGAATTAGGGCTATTACCATAGTAAGAAGAACTATACCAATCTTGGCACCATTCATAAACATTGCCACTCATGTCGTAAATGCCAAGTTCGTTAGCCTGCTTCGTACCAACGGGATGTGTTTGCGTTCCCCCTTGACTCATATTGCTGTTGCCATCATACCATGCCACATCATTAATATTGTTCGAACCGCTGTACTTATACCCTCGGCTTTTACTACCGCCGCGAGCCGCGTATTCCCACTCGGCCTCGGTGGGCAGACGAAACTTCCAATGAGGATAATCACCAAGGTCCATTTCATTACGGCGATTGTTTAAACGATTGATAAATTCTTGGCAATCATCCCACGAAACATTCTCTACGGGAAGTTCGCGCCAGCGGCTACTAAAGGCAGAGTTACTACCTTGAAAGTCGGAAGGATTTGTACCCATCACGTCATACCATAAGCCTTGGGTAACTTCTGTTTCACCGATAAAAAAATTACCAACGGAAACTCGGTGCGCAGGCTTTTCGTCACTATCAGCTTCACTGCCTTGTTCACTTGTGGCTCCCATCATGAACGTGCCACCCTCAACAGGAATCAACGGATAGATGAGACGATTTGTGACATGAACTTCAAGACGCTCCATGTTTTGAAACTGACGCTGTGGGCGAGCCAAGGAAAGAAATAACAGCAAGCTTATCAATAAACTTGGAGATGTAATAAGAAGAATGTGTTGACGTTTCATACACTATTTTGCTTTATTGTATATTATATTTTGTATTGCGCGTCGTTCGTGTGGCTTTGGCGTGTGCCGCCCTCCGGGGCAGGCACAACGCCCAAAGCCCACACGAACGGCTATAGTAAACACGCTTTCTTTTTTTCTTTTTTCCTCTTTCTCTTTTCTTTTCTCCTTTACTATAAAACTATAGGGAGAAACCTTAAACTATGGAGCAAGGACTAGGCGCAGCCCGATGAAGTTGATCCTGCAGTCGGGATCGAGGTAGTCGCGATGAGCGGCACGGTGATAAACTTCATTTGTAGCATGTCTCTTTCTATTATTTATTTTTTTCGAAAAACATCTTTCTTTCCCGCTGCGGCTACCGCCGCTTAGCGGGGAAAGTATGATGTTTTTCTATGGCTACACCATTATTTCTAAAAGACGTGGCGCGCCTCAGCGCGCTCACGAATTATGTTTTTTCTTTGAAGACTTTTTAGAGAGAGGGAATAACTCGCAAAACTAGGCGGAACTACAGCGCCAAGCGGAAGCCAAGGCTGCCGTAGCGGGTGCCGGGCGAGTTCCAGTAGCGATACGCGACGCGGCAGCTCCTGGCATCGCTCCACCCGCCGCCGCCACGATCGACGCGGTACGAGCCCGAAGTAGGACCCTGCGGATTCGTCTGCGCATTAGAAGAGTAAGAGCCATACCAATCTTGACACCATTCCCAAACGTTGCCACTCATGTCGTAAAGGCCAAGTTCGTTAGCCTGCTTCGTCCCGACAACGTGAGTCTGATTGCCACTATTACCATCATACCATGCTACGTCCCCGATGTTGTTCGAACCGCTGTATTGATAGCCACGGCTCTTATTCCCACCACGTGCAGCATATTCCCACTCAGCCTCAGTAGGCAGACGAAAACGCTGACCAGTCATCTGATTGAGTCGCGAAATAAAGCGTTGGCAGTCGTCCCACGAAACTTGTTCCACGGGATTGCGGCTGTTGCTCTTGTTTTTACTCGGATTTTCGCCCATTACATGTTGCCACAAGGCTTGCGTCACTTCAAAGCGCCCAATGTAGTAGTCGCCAAGCGTCACGCGGTGCGTGGGACGTTCGTCGCTGTCGGGATTTTGCTGCTCACTCGTGGCACCCATCGTAAACGTACCGCCATCAACTGGCTCGAGCACAAGGTCGGGAATGCCTGCCATACGACTGAAGTCCAATGCGGCGTGCTGACGCTTCAATTCATTCACCTCTGTAGTCAGCGAACTTCCCCAAGGGCGAAACGAATGCAGCGAAGTCAAGGCTACTATCAGCAACGAGGCTGGTAATAAAAGATATACGTGTCTTTTCATTTTAAGATAAGAATATTTTATTTCAAAAAAGGAGAATTATCGGAAGTCCATCGTGCGTCGATTAGAATTGCTACTTCCCGAGGATGAAGAAGCATTGCCCTGCGAAGAGGTCGAGGAGGCTCCACTGCTTCGGAAGTCAAGCGTTTGGCGCGAAGAATTACGACCCGAGGAAGTTGAAGCATTAGAAGTATTGCTTTGTGGTCTCGCTGTTGAATGGGAAGCAGAGGAAGTGTTGCTTGAACTTGTATAAGCGTTGCCGTTATTTGCGCTACTTGCCTGCGAGCGTGAAGAACTCGAGGTTCCTGCGGTGTTTTGGCGCGTGGACTGGGAACGGTTTGACGAAGCGGCGGGCGCGGTCGTGGTTTGTCGGCCTGAATTGGAAGGCGCTGCACCAAGGGGTTCGGGAGCGGCTGAAGGAGCTGGGGTGACGGGCGTTTCGTTGGCGAGGGTGTCGGCGGGCTCCACTGCGGTGCTGTCAAGCGTAGTACTGTCGGCGGCTTCGTCTAAGGAATAGGCAGGTGCAGCTTCATTGCCGCAGCTGCGGAAGGCGAGGACACCGCCTATAACGAGCACCATGCCTGCGAGCACGGAAAGGAGCAGCATGCGGCTTGACTTTCGTTTCTCTTGCGGGGCGATCGGCGTTGCGGGCTGGGGCGCGGGCTTTGGCCGCTCATTGGGGTTGGTGACGATTTCGGAGTCGCTGTAGTAATCGGAGTTATCGGAGTAATCCGAGTTTTCCGAGGGATCAAAAGTTCCGCCATGGCTGGCGTCACTATCGGGCGCGTCTTCGGGCTTGGGAGCAGGTTGCTGCGGTTTGGGCTGCCGAGGCGTTGGTGCGGTGGGTGCCACAACGATTGACTTTGCTTCCTCGGGAATAACGATCGACTTTGCTTCCTCGGGCTCTTCGGCGGGATCAATGGGCTCGCCTGGAACGAGTGGCACAGAGTCGTCTTTATTCTCGTCGAGGGAGAAGAGCGGTTGGGGCACGGGCTCGTTGCTGGGGGTTGGAGGCGTAGCGGGCGCGGAGACTGCGTCGGGGTTGATTTCTATGACTTCGGGCGCAAGGCAGCGATCGGAGGGGTTGGTATGGTTGAGTTCGTAGAGTGCCTCTGGCACGCTGTGCGGCCGTTTGGATATGTCGCTCTGCATACAGTGGAACACAAAGGCACGCACACTAGGATCAGCCTCGTCTAAGCCGACGAATGCACTTTCTTTCTTCATTCCCAACACACTGGGCGAAGGGGGTTCTTTGCCAGTGAGGAGGTTGTAGAGCGTGGCTCCCACGGCGTAGAGGTCGGTCCATGGGCCGATGAGCTCCAAGTCGCGATACATCTGCTCGGCGGGGGCATAGCCTTTGGTATAGAGGATGGTGCTGCTGAGGGTGTTGCCATCGGGTCCGCCTATCATTTTGCTAGCGCCAAAGTCGATGAGTATGGCGTTGTCGTACTTGTCGAGCATCACGTTGGCGGGCTTGAGGTCGAGGTGGTAGAGCCCTTCCTCGTGCACCACGTCGAGGGCTTGGAGCACTTGGCGGACGTATTTCACGGCCTGCTGCTCGGTGAGCTGACCGGCACGCTCGTTGAGCGAACCGCCCGAGATGAAGTCCATCACGTAGTAGCTCGTATGGTTGGCATCGAACACGTCGCTCACGCGAACGATGTTGGGATGTTTGAGCTCGTTGATGCGGTCGGCTTCGTCGCGAAACTTTCGGCGCAGTTTTTCGAAGAGGGCAGCGTTGTCTTGATTGCTGACGATGACGCGCGAGGTGTGTTGGTCGCGATGGGTGATGCCGTTGAGGAAAAACTCTTTGACCACCACGCGGCCTTTCTTTCCCGAGAACTTGGTGTCTTTGGCCAGATAGGTGTTGCCACAGCCGCCGCTCGAGAGATAGCGTTCGATGCGATAACGTCCTTCGAGCAAGGTGCCGGCGGGGAGCATGTTTGTTGGGTTGATTTTGGGCATAAAAGCTAAAATCTATTGTTTTACTTTCTCTGTTGCGCAAAAATAAGTGTTTTCGCACAAAAAGCCTGCAAAGCGCGTCACTTTCAGTACGAAATGGTGGGTTTTAGGTACGAAATTGTGTGTTTTTGTGTTTATGATGCGGCGGTGATTGGTTGGAGGGGAAGAAATGTTTTTTTGACGCTATTCTGACGAAAAGTGTGACATTGTAACAAAAAAAGTACGTACCATGATCATAAAGAGAGACAGATACTTGAAACAAGTCATTGCCAAAAAGCAGGATGGCATGATTAAGATTGTGACGGGCATACGCCGATGTGGTAAGTCATACCTATTGAATGTATTGTTCCTCTCTTTATCACAAAGCCCCGGCTTGAAAAAGTCGGGGCTTTGCCATATCGTAAACTGTTGATTGCGGGAGTTATTTGCGCAAGACGCTCCCCGCGCATTGCAAACGGGGCTATCAGTCGTTGAAGCGACCGGCGAGTTCGCAGAGGTTTACCACGACGTTCATGGCTTTTTCTAAGGAGGGAACGGGTAGGAATTCGTGAGGCCCGTGGAAGTTGAGTCCGCCGGCAAAGATATTGGGACAGGGAAGCCCACGGAAGGAAAGCTGAGCGCCGTCGGTGCCGCCGCGTATGGCTTGAACGCGCGGTGAAACGCCGGCTTTCTCCATGGCTTTGATGGCCATGTCGATGACGTGAGGTACGGGTTCTACCATTTCGCGCATGTTGCGATACTGGTCGCGCAGTTCCAGACGCACAACGTCTTCGCCGTATTGGGCATTGAGTTCTTCGGCTAATTGCTCCATGAAACGCTTGCGCTCGTGGAATTTGCGGGCATCGTGGTCGCGAATGATGAAGGAGAGGGTGGCTTGTTCGCAACTGCCCTCGATGGAAAGCAGGTGGTAGAAGCCTTCGTAGCCTTCGGTGGTTTCGGGCAGGTCGGTCGTGGGAATGCGGCTAACGAGTTCGGCGGCTATACGCCCAGCGTTTATCATCTTTCCCTTGGCATAGCCTGTGTGAACGCTCACACCTGTGATGGTAAACTTGGCGGCTGCGGCGTTGAAACATTCGTATTCGAGTTCGCCCACCTCGCCGCCGTCCATGGTGTAGCCCCACTCGCAGCCAAATTTCTCAACGTTGAACTTGTGGGCTCCGAGACCTATTTCTTCGTCGGGGTTGAAGGCTATGCGTATTTTTCCGTGCTTGATTTCGGGATGTTGCTGGAGATAGACCATGGCTTGCACGATTTCGGCAATGCCGGCTTTGTCGTCGGCTCCGAGCAGGGTATGGCCGTCGGTGACAACGAGGTCTTCGCCGATGTGACGCTTGAGCTCTGGGAAGGTGGCTACGTCGGTAACAATACCAGCCTGGGCATCGAGCACGATGTCGGTGCCATCGTAGTTCTCGACGATGCGCGGCTTGATGTTAGCTCCTGAGCAATCGGGGCTAGTGTCGTAGTGGGATATGAAGCCTATGACGGGAGCTTCGGGTTTACCGTTGGCGGGAAGGGTGGCATAGATGTAGCCTTCGTCGTCGAGTTCTACGTCTTCGAGCCCTTCTTCGCGAAGCTCATCGGCCAGAAAACGTGCAAAGATGAGTTGCTTGTCGGTGCTGGGTGTTTTGCCTGCGTCTTCGGCAGACTGGGTGTCGAACTGCGTGTAGGCAAGGAAGCGTTCAAGGATGGTTTTCATGGTGTTTTATGTGTTTTTGTGTACGAAAGAAAAGCTAAAGGTTTTTATTGATGCATGGCAGCAACGGCGGGCGATTGCCACACGCGATGCTGTCCCTTGGCATCTTCGTAGATAAGATAAGCTTCAAGCTCCTTATGGCTCTCCACAACCTTGCGTGCACTGTCGAGGCCGAGCACCATGAAGGCTGTGGCAAAGGCATCGGCTGTGGCACAATTGGGGGCAAGGACGGTTGCGGAAAGGATGTTGCGCTGCACGGGCTGACCGGTGCGCGGGTCAATGGTATGGCCTATGCGCTTACGGCCTTGTTTGTGGAAGTTGAGGTAGTTGCCGCTTGTGGCCATGGCTCCTGTTCCGAGCGAAAGTACTTGTTGCACGAGGCCTGCGGTAGCGTCTTCGGTGGTGGGTTTCACAATGCCCACAGTCCATGGTCTGCCTTCGGGATTCGTTCCCTGAGCTACAATCTCGCCGCCTATCTCTACCATAAAGTTTTCTACACCGTGAGCCCGCAGCACAGCGGCAATTCTATCCACGGCAAAACCTTTGGCGATGGCTCCGAGGTCGATTTGCACCCGTGGGTCGGACTTTAAGAGTTGCTCTCCTTGGAGTCGCAATTTGCTGAAGCCGACAACTTGGCGCAGGCTGTCGAGCGTTTGGACACTGGGGGCTTGCGGTGTGCCATCGGGTCCAAAGCCCCAAGCCTTTACCAACGGGGCAACGGTGATGTCGAAAGCCCCGCCTGTGGCTTGGCTCACCGTGCGAGCTATGGCGAAGACGCTGCGAAAGAGGGTGTCGGTCTGCTGTGTTTCGCCCCTATTGAGTCGAGAAAGGAGGCTTTGGTTGTTGAAGAGCGAAAGTGTGCTGTCTAAGCGAATGAGCTCCGCTTGGATAAGGGGCTGCAAGTCTTCGTCGCACTGGTATTGGATGTGAAAAAACGTGCCAAACACGGGGCC
Source organism: uncultured Prevotellaceae bacterium (assembly GCA_900316575.1). Lineage (GTDB taxonomy): Bacteria > Bacteroidota > Bacteroidia > Bacteroidales > Bacteroidaceae > Alloprevotella. Next base: position 84,976 of record ONDJ01000001.1, read on the forward strand.
TTCGTTGGTTTGCCACGCTTGCCCTGCATGACGACGCACGATCCACACGGTGCCTACTATCAGAAAAAGGAGAAAGCTTGCGGCAAGGATTTGTCTGAGCCTTGAGGATTGCGGATTTGGAGTGCTCATAGTTCAAAGACGAGGTTAAATGTTCCGCCAAAGGTGCTGGTGTCGTTCTTGCCAAAGCCTGGCACATACCAAGCCTGTCCAGGAGAGCTCACTTTCTGATGGAAGCGATGTTTGTAGCGAGCGGTCCAACCGAGGCGGAAGTTGCGCCATATTTTGGTTTCTATGCCAAAGACCAGCTCTCCCCAAAACATATTGCTCTTTACATCGGTGTAGTGGAACGGCACGGGGTCGTGCCACACGGGGTCGGTCAGGGAGGAGGAACTGATGTCGTAAGAAAACGAAGTGTATGCCAGACGCAATCCGCCGAAGATGCGGTTGCGGCTCTTGACGTTTTTCAGGAAATTGTAGTCGCAGCCGAGGCGGAAATAGGGCGCAGAGACTTTGAGGTGGATGTCGGTGGCATCGTCGGTGCGGTCGCAGGAGCCTAAGCCCACTTCAATGATGGGAAAGAACTTTTGCTTCAGACAAAGACGCGCCATCACTCCGTATTCGCCATACGTGGAAAAGGCTGCCAACCCGCTGCCAAGGACATCAACGCCCACGGCAACGCCACCAAAAAAGGGTTCATCGACGGGTGTCAACCGGCTGATTAGTCTGCCCACGACATTCCTACCCCGAGCGGTATCGGGCGGAACGACTGGCTCGCCCGTCGGCAGGGCGTGCAGTGAGAGGCTACTCAATAAAGCTGCGCAAATAAATACGGATATTCTCCTGCGTTTCATAGTTGACTTGCGGATAAACAAGCTCTACACGCTCCAAGGCGTGCGTAGTGGAGGTGACTTCGGTAATGGTGTGGAAATAACAAAGCGGACAGTCCATCGACTCAAAGTGGGCTTCGTTGGTGTGGCTCACACAAAGCGTGTCGAACATTTCGTCGCCCTCGGTGTCGGAAAAGCGCAGAATGAAGCTGTCCCTTTCGGCTGTGTAGTGCACAGGGAGGAGGAAGGAGGAAATGCCTTGTCCCTTGTTGAGGAGAATGCTGTCGGTGCCAATGGCTGTGACGATGAGTGTGTCTTGGAGCGTTACGGGAGTTTCGTCGTCGTAGTAGAGTCCATATTGCACCGCCACCACGTTGCTCAGTGGGCAGTCAATCTCCGAACATCTGCCCATGAAAAGCAGGGAAAGGCAGAGCAGAAACAAGGGCGCGAGGCGCTTAAATCGTCTTTTCAATCTGATATTCATTGCGCGTATCAGCGTTGCGACTGATCAGTTCTCCGATAAATCCAGCGAGGAAGAGCTGTGTGCCCAGCAGCATCATGGTCAGCGAGATATAAAAATAGGGCGAATTGGTTACAAGGGGCGCAGGCGTTCCGCTCCAGAGGTGAACAAGTTTCACTCCGCCCACAACCAAAACGGCTATGAAACCTATCAGGAACATCAGGCTGCCCAAGAAGCCAAACACGTGCATGGGTTTCTTGCCAAACGTGCCGAGGAACCAAAGGGTGAGCAAGTCGAGGTAGCCGTTGACAAAACGATTGAGGCCAAACTTGGTCTTGCCATACTTGCGGGCTTGATGGTGAACGACCTTTTCTCCGATCTTGTCGAAGCCCGCGTTTTTGGCCATATAGGGGATGAAGCGGTGCATCTCGCCAAAAACTTCAATGTTTTTCACCACGTCCTGGCGGTAGGCCTTGAGTCCGCAGTTGAAGTCGTGCAGATTGTGAATACCGCTGACTTTGCGGGCTGTTGCGTTGAAGAGCTTGGTGGGCAGGGTTTTTGAAAGCGGGTCGTAGCGTTTCTGTTTGTAGCCGCTCACGAGGTCGTAGCCCTCCTCAGTGATCATGCGATAGAGCTCGGGGATTTCATCAGGACTATCCTGCAAGTCGGCATCCATGGTGATGACCACATTGCCCTTTGCGGCTTTGAAACCGCAATAGAGCGCGGGCGACTTGCCATAGTTGCGGCGGAACTTGATGCCATGCACGTTGGTGTCTTCCTTGGAGAGGTCTTCGATGACCTGCCACGAAGTGTCGGTGCTGCCATCGTTGACAAAAAGAATTTCATACGTAAAACCGTTTGCGTGCATCACACGCTCAATCCACGCGTGAAGCTCAGGCAAACTTTCGGCTTCGTTGTAGAGAGGAACGACAACGGAGATATCAAGACTGTTTTCCATGCTTACAATATATATAATATGGTATAGACTATTTGTGGAGATAAAGAAAATTAGCAAGGCCGCTGTGGAGACTTGCGGCAGAAGGCTGCAACGACGAGCGAGAGCACTGGTGCAGCGAAGAGGTTCATATAAATGAGCGACGCTGCATAGTTGGCTGGCGGCACCTCGCGAAGCTCGCCGACGATTTGTACCATCGTTTTGCCACCCGATGCCAATTCAAACTGCTTGTCCATGCCGCTGGCTTTCATCTGGGCTACGACATCGGGACGAGTGAGCAAAGCTTCGTAGGCATCAAAGGTGCTACCATGGTCGAACCACGTCATATAAACAGCGACCGCCACTGCTACGATTATGCCTGCATAAAAGCCCATCAACAATGCATGAATATATGCGCGGGCAAAGCTGAAACCAAGTTCGGGCACCATCACTTCGTCGCGAAAACGACGCGTAAGCCTTATGGCAACGATGGGCGAAGCGAGCACAACCAAATAGGCCAACATACCCGTCCATTCATAGCTGAACGATAGGCGCATCAAGGCTACGCTGAACACACCCACAAGACCGAAATACAGTCCGTGGAGCATGGCAAAGGAATTGGCTTGAGCAAAAAGAGTGTTACGGGGAGTAGCCATACTTAATTGAAGGTTACTAATTCTTAGCGCGAAGCGAGCCACTGGCGAATGCTGGCATCGATGCGCTGTTCGTTTATGTCGGTTGCTGGAACAAAGGTTTCGCCGGTGAGTTGTTCGTAAAGTTCAACGTAGCGCGCCGTGATGCCCGCCACGACTTCAGTTGTCATTTCGGGAACTTGCTGACCAGCCTGACCGGAGAAGCCTTCGCTCATCAGCCACTCGCGAACAAACTCCTTAGAGAGCTGACGCTGAGGTTCGCCCGCCTCAAAACGCTCTTGGTAACCATCAAGGTAGAAATAGCGACTGCTGTCGGGCGTGTGGATTTCGTCCATCAAGCATACTGTTCCGTCAGAGAGCTTGCCAAACTCGTACTTGGTGTCAACCAGTATCAAACCACGCTGAGCGGCTATCTCGGTGCCGCGTGCAAAGAGTTTGAGCGCATAGTCTTCCATCGTGGCATATTCTTCAGGGGTGGCCAAGCCTTGGCGCAGGATTTCTTCTTTTGAGATATTCTCATCGTGCAAGCCAAGTTCGGCTTTCGTTGTAGGCGTTACGATGGGCTGAGGGAAGCGCTCGTTTTCGTGCATCCCATCGGGCAGCTGAACACCACAAAGTTCGCGTTCGCCTGCCTTGTATGCCCGCCATGCACTACCACAAAGATAACCGCGTACAATCATCTCAACGGGAAAACCCTCGCAGCGCACACCAGCAGTCACCATGGGATCGGGAACGGCACGCTTCCAATTGGGGCAAATGTCGGCAGTAGCATCAAGGAAGCGGGCTGCAATCTGATTGAGCACCTGACCCTTGCAGGGAATACCCTCGGGCAACACCACGTCAAAGGCACTGATACGGTCGGTTGCGACCATCACGAGCGTGTCCTCGCCAATGGAATAAACGTCGCGAACTTTACCGTGGTAAACGGCAGTCTGTCCAGGAAGCAATAAGTTAGTTTGAGTTAAGGCTTTCATCGTTGTATGGTTTTTTGTTTGTTTCATGTTGCTGAGCCACGTTAGCAGCTTCGTAGGCATTGACAATGCGTGTAACCAAGCGATGGCGCACAATGTCGCTACGATCTAAGTCAATAAAAGCGATTTCATCAATACCCGCCAACACACTCCGAGCGTCAACCAAACCACTGCGCTGCACAGCGGGAAGATCTATCTGCGTCACATCGCCCGTGACAATCATCTTCGTACCATGCCCGAGGCGGGTGAGAAACATACGCAACTGAGCCCGCGTGGTATTCTGCGCCTCGTCGAGTATCACCACTGCATCATTCAACGTGCGACCTCGCATAAAAGCAAGCGGTGCTATCTGAATGACACCCGTTTCTATGTAGTCTTGGAGTTTGGCCATGGGCAACATTTCGCCCAAAGCATCATAGAGTGGTTGTAAATAAGGGTCAACCTTGTCCTTCATGTCGCCAGGCAAAAAGCCTAACTTCTCCCCTGCTTCCACAGCAGGGCGGCTTAAGATAATACGCTTTACCTCCTTTTGCTTCAGCGCACGCACCGCTAAGGCTATGGCAACATACGTTTTGCCCGTACCTGCAGGACCTATAGCAAAAACGAGGTCGTGGCCCTCGAAAGCCTCAACGATACGTTGCTGACCAGAGGTTTTAGGAGCGATAGGCTTACCACTGGTGCTATAAACAATGGCGGTTCTATTCTCCTCGCGAGGCTGCAAGCCACGCACGGTAGCAAGGATATCTTCCTCACTTAAAGAATTATAACGAATGCAATGCGCCTTGAGCCGTTCAAAAAGCGTTTCAAACTGAGCAACATCAGTTTCATCACCCAAGACCTTGATGACATCGCCACGAGCCACAAGCCTCACTTTGGGTTGCAGCGAACGAAGCATACGCAAGTTGGCATTGCCCACCCCATAAAAGAGCATAGGATCAGCCTCGTCAAGCAAAAAGTGGCGTTCTATCATCGGCGACGGAAGTAGATTCTTTCTATTTTTCGAAGCAAAAGTAACTAAAAACCATAAGAACGTCTATAAAACGCCTTTTATTTGTGGTTCTTTTATATAGTATTATGCTTTTAATGCTCTAACTTTGCACTCAATAAATATCTAAACAAGACCAACATGACTATTGGAAGAATCAAAGAATTGTTTGAAGGGAAAGAGCATACGCTTTGTCCACTAACAGAAAAGTTAGTAAAAGCTGGTTATCAACAAAAAAGTGGCGGATATATAGATCGTGCCAAATCTGAAGGTTTAAAGGTTCGTTATCAAGAAAACAAACCTTCTCAGTATTGGCATTTAATGTCATATTGCAACAGTCGCGATTTAAAGAAATGTTTTCCTAAAAGTATCGTTTGCGGCGAGCTCATTCTTTGGATGGCAGAAGTTTCAGAAGCTGTCTCAAAGCAGGAACTGGAAGATTTAGTAAATATCATCATAAATAGCATAGAACCAACAACAGAACTAAAGCGGCCTACATTTGACAGAAAAAAATGGAATCAAGAAATTCATAATTTATGCTTTGAAAAGATAATAACGCTCTAAAAACAGACTTACAAGCAAAAACTCTATATCAAATAGTTTTCATCAAAAAGGCGAATTAGTTCATAAAACGGCCTTACAGACGAATAGAAACATGGAAACGTCTTGAAATGTTTGTTTTTATCGTACTTTTGCGGCATATAACCAACAAATCTGCAACGCTTTATGAACTACCAACAACTCGTTTCTTTCATTCGGAGGCAACGTAGTTTCCTCTGCGTTGGTCTTGACACCGACCTGCGCAAAGTGCCTGCCCACCTCTTGAATGAGGAAAGCCCTATCTTCACTTTCAACCGTGCTATCATTGATGCTACTGCTCCCTATTGTGTGGCCTACAAACCCAACTTAGCATTTTATGAAACCTACGGCGTAAAGGGTTGGCAAGCTTTTGAGGATACTGTGCGCTACATTCGCCAACATTATCCAAGCCACTTCATCATTGCCGATGCCAAACGTGGTGACATCGGCAACACCAGTGCAATGTATGCCCGAGCTTTCTTTGAAGACCTTGACGTTGATGCACTCACGATTGCTCCCTATATGGGCTGCGACAGCGTAGAACCTTTCTTAGGCTACGAGGGGAAGTGGGTTGTGCTTCTTGCACTAACAAGTAATAAGGGCTCTGCCGACTTCCAGCTTACAGAGGGTACGGATGGCATGAAGCTCTTTGAACGTGTGCTCAAAACCTCTCAATCATGGGCCGACGCTTCGCAGATGATGTACGTAGTAGGTGCTACACAGGGCGCGAAGTTTGCTGACGTGCGCCGCTTGGTTCCTTATCACTTTCTGCTTGTTCCTGGCGTTGGTGCACAGGGTGGCTCGCTACAAGAAGTTTGCCAGTATGGTATGACGGATGATTGCGGACTTTTGGTTAATTCTTCGCGCGGAATTATCTATGCCGACAACACGCCGTGCTTTGCCGAAGCCGCTGCTGCCGCTGCTCATGCGCTGCAAGAGGAAATGGCTGTAGAATTGGAAAAAAAAGGTTTATAAACTGACAGTAGCATGTCTATGCTCCTTACCATTCTTGGCCCAACTGCTTGCGGAAAGACACGGTTAGCGTGCGATGTGGCACGTGCTGTTGACGGTGAAATCATCAGCGGCGATAGTCGGCAGGTATATCGCGGTATGGATATCGGAACAGGGAAAGACTTAGCCGACTATGGAACGGGAGCATCGGCGGTTCCCTATCATCTCATAGACATTCATCCTGCGGGCTACCACTATACTGTTTTTGAGTTTCAGCACGATTTCCTACGGGTTTACGAAGACATTACTTCCCGACAACGCCAACCTATCCTTTGCGGCGGTAGCGGATTGTATATTGAGAGCGTTGTTCGCGCCTATCGCCTCTCACCGGTGCCGCAAAATCCTGAACTTCGCCAAAAACTCATAGGAAAGAGCTTAGAAGAACTTACTGAAATTCTTGCTTCTTACAAAACACTTCACAACACCACAGACGTTGACCTTCCCGCACGTGCCATCCGTGCCATAGAGATTGCTGATTACAACGCGCGCCATCCCCTACCCGACCGGCCATTTCCTGTAATTCCTAACATCGTCGTAGGTATAGACGTTCCGCGCGAAATACGCCGTGAGCGCATCTCAAAACGATTGGATGCGCGCCTCAGAGAAGGCTTGATTGAAGAGATACAAGCCTTGTTACAAAGCGGTCTCACCGAAGAACAACTTACATATTATGGTTTGGAATACAAGTTTGTAACCGAACACGTTTGCGGACACACTACTTACAACGAAATGCTCAATCGCTTGGAAATAGCCATTCATCAGTTTGCCAAACGACAGATGACGTATTTCCGTGGTATGGAACGGCGCGGTGTCAACATTCATTGGATTGACGGCACACTCGCACCCAAAGAACAAACGGAACAAGTATTGGTGCTGTTGCATCATTAGGACTTCGGGCGGGTTTCTTTTGTAAAAAAAGAGCCACAAAACATCTATGGTCGTACAAAACAGCGTATTTTTGCCCCATAAATCAATTATTCGCAAGACTATGACTGCACTACAAATGAATGCTGAACTCTTTCGTTCACTCGGTGTGATTGCTGAAGACGAAGGGCTCATGGCCAAAGCCGTTAAGTATCTCAAGCGTCTGGCTGCCAAGAAAGAAGACTCGACCCTGCTTACACGCGAAGAATTCTTTGCCAACATCGAAAAGGCAGAACAGGAGTTGGCCGAGGGAAAGGGGATAACGTTTACTAATCTTGACGAGATGAATGCTTGGCTTGAAGCAATCTAATGGCAATCATGTACAGAATTACCTATACTCCTGAAGCTGAAAAAGGCCTTGCTAAGCTTAAACGTTCAGAACCTTCAAGTTTCAAGAAAGCCGTTCGACTGCTCAACGAAATAGCCCTCCACCCGCGCACAGGCAGCGGACACCCCGAACCATTGCGTGGTGCTCCAGTTGACCGTTGGTCACGGTGTATCACACAAAAGCACCGCCTCGTTTATCGCATTTTTGAGACCGAGGTACACGTAGAGATACTCACCACATACGGACACTACGACGATAAGTGACACCATCTTGATAAACGCCACCCACACCATACAAGTCCCCTCCCCACTTCTATAATCATTCTACCCTGACTATGCAAAACAAATGGGGCGTTATCTATTGCCCAAAGACTGCTTCGCGACGCGCGGCTTGCCGATGGAAGAGAATTCTTCGCACGCTGCGCAATGAAGGCATTGCCTTTGACCACGCTGTGAGCGACAGCCGTGGTGCAGTGGAGCGTCTCGCAGCCATGATGACCAAAGCGGGCTATACCACAATCGTCGTAGTGGGTGGAGACTCTGCTCTCAACGAAGCCCTCAACGGCATTCTCAGTGTGAGTGGCACAAGCGAAAACGCGCCTGATAGGGCCAGAATTAAGCGTCCGCTCCTGGGCATTATTCCCAATGGATACGGCAATGACTTTGCTCGCTATTGGGGCTTTGAAGAGGGCCGCTACCGCGAAGCCATCCGAAAATTGATACTCCACCAGCGGCGCCGAGTTGATGTAGGGCGTGCTCGGATCACCACTGAAGCGGGTGAAGAAACACGCTACTTCCTTAATTGTGCCAACGTGGGACTTGCTGCCACACTCATCCAACTGCGCAAGAAGACACGTACCTTCTTCGGTATGACCACGCCCGCCTATATCGCCTCAGCCTTAGCACTACTGTTTAAGCGGATGCGCTACCACATGTCGTTCAGCGTCAACAGCGAAAACATCAGCCACGACGAGATGACCGTTTGCATCGGGTCGGCAACTGGCTACGGACAAACGCCGAGTGCTGTGCCCTACAATGGCGCGCTTGACGTCACAGCCGTTAGTCATCCGCAACTGCTCAGTCTCTTCAATGGGCTTTGGTTGCTTTTTACCAATCGGTTTCTTACTCACGAAAGCGTCAAAGTGTGGCGCACACGACACATTGCTTTCACCGATACAGGCAAAGCTACAATCAGTCTTGACGGAAAGATTGTACACGGCCACGTTAGTCAACTTGACATAGACATTTTGCCCGAAGAACTCGACTTCCTTATATAGTTTCCGCTTTAAGCCGAAGTCAAGAAAAGAAGCCTGCGCAGCAAAGAGGTTGCACAGGCTTCTCGTTGTTTCTTAGGTTAGACGAGCTAATGAGCAAATGTCTCAGCAGTTGGAGTGACTGCTATTTACTGCATCTCACGCTCGTCGTGCATGAATATCTCCTGACCATCTTCGTCGTAGAAACGATACTCAAGGTAGGAAAGGCTTTGGTTGGGCATGATTTTCCATCCCCATCCATAGCGGGCGCGCCATTTATGAGCAAGGCTAATAAAACCCTGGTTCACATAAGCGGCTACAAACGGATGAACGTGTAGTCGGAACTTCTTGATACCGTGCTTACGAGTAAGCACGCTGATTTTTTCTTCAAGCACATCGGTGAAAAGAAGGCTTGACTTGATTTTTCCTGTGCCCTGACAGGTGGGACACTGCTCTTCAACGCTGACTTCTTGCGGTGGACGCACACGCTGCCGCGTGATTTGCATCAATCCAAATTTTGAGAGCGGCAGGATGTTGTGACGTGCGCGGTCGTTTTGCATATTTTGCGACATGCGCTCGTAGAGCATCTGACGATGCTCGGGCTCTGTCATATCGATGAAATCTACGATGATAATGCCGCCCATGTCGCGCAGACGCAGCTGATGAGCTATTTCGTCGGCTGCTCCTAGGTTTACTTCCAACGCATTGGCTTCTTGTCCGCCATCGGTTTCGCCCATGTTGCGATTGCCGCTGTTGACATCGATGACGTGCATCGCCTCGGTGTGTTCTATGACGAGATATGCTCCGTGCTTGTAAGTTACGTTTCGCCCAAAAGCCGATTTGATTTGTCGCGTCACATTGAAGTTGTCAAAGATAGGCACGCTGCCTTTATAATGTTTGACAATCTCTGTGCTCTCGGGTGAAATTACTGCCACATAGTCGCGTATCTCTCGGTAGATAGCTTCGTCGTTGATGTAGATGCTTGAGAACGAGGGGTTGAAAAGGTCGCGCAAGAGGGCTACTGCACGTGTTGTTTCTTCATAGATGAGCTTCGGACGCTCGGGCGACTGTGTCAATCGGTCTACGGCTTTCTGCCAACGCTGATAGAGTTCACGTAGTTCGGCATCAAGTTCAGAAGCGCCTTGCCCTTCAGCCACTGTGCGAACGATGACCCCTACCCCTTCGGGTTTCAGGCTCTGAATGAGTTGTTTGAGCCGAGCACGCTCGCCGCGCTTCTTAATCTTGGTCGAAACATTGATTTTGTTGCTGAAAGGCATCATTACGAGGTAACGCCCTGCAAAAGAGAGTTCACAAGTGAGGCGCGGTCCCTTGGTTGAGATAGGCTCTTTGACGATTTGCACGAGCACGTCTTGCCCCACGCGCACTGCGTTCTGTATGCTGCCTTCTTTGTCGAGGTCGGGCTGCGGCGGTATGCGCGAGAGCTTCGGCGACTTGCCGCGACCTGTTTGTTCAAGAAGTTTTTGGTACGAATAAAAATGCTCTCCGAGGTCTAAATAGTGCAGGAAAGCATCGCGTTCGTACCCGACATTCACGAAACATGCGTTGAGCCCAGTCATAATTTTCTTGACTCGTGCTAGATAGATGTTGCCCACCGAGAAATGCTCGGCGCGCCCTTCCTGCTGATACTCGGCAAGCCGCTTATCTTCAAGAAGGGCTATTGACATCTGCGTAGCACTTACGTCAACAATAAGTTCGCTGGTCATGTTTCTGAATGGTAGTAATGAAGTGTGTTTGTGTTCTTTACGAAAAATTAAAAGTAAAAGTCCCACTTGTGGCCTTTTACTTTTAAATTTTTCTCGTAGGCCATGAAAGCACGTTTTTACTTGCTCTTGTGCCTGTTCTTGCGCAGTCTTTTTTTGCGCTTGTGAGTGGCCATCTTGTGCCTTTTCTTTTTCTTTCCGTTTGGCATAGTTGTGGTGATTATTAGTTTTTAATACGATAAAAAATCAAACGTCGTTTCAATCAGATTAATTCAAGCGCACTGCCAATTTCTTGCTGGGCTTGAAGGCTGCAATCTGGTGCTCTGGAATAACGATAGAGGTATTCTTCGTGATGTTGCGCCCCAGCTTCTGCTTACGTGTCTTGAGAATGAAGCTTCCAAAACCACGAAGATATACGGGCTCCTTTTCTACGAGCGAATTGCTCACAGCATCAATAAAAGCTTCTACACACGCTGATACAGTCACTTTGTCAATGCCAGTATTGCGATTGATCTGGTTTACAATGTCTGCCTTAGTCATTTCTTTTTTATTTTAATAAATGTATAAGTCTATTCGTTTTGGAGAGCTCTTTCGTAAAAGAAAGGCGCTCCTTGCTTGTTCAGCGGCTGCAAAAGTAATGATTTTCCGATATTTCCGACATTTATTTTGAGGAAAATCATTGTTTTGCGCTTCTTTTCTGAAGTTTGCCGCTGTTTTTCGCGTTTTATGATGGCAAGAAAGGAAAAAGACTGTTTGGCGTATAACGATTTTTCACTCCGAAAGAAACTCACTACGCAGTGGCTTCATGTTGGTATCTTTAACTATTAAGCTTGTCTTATATGTAATTTTGACTATCTTTGCACCGACTTCAAACATTTAAACCGAGAAATCCTAATGACCGATTTGGGTTAAAGCAAAACAATGAAATACTAAACTACAAAACTTTCAATAATTGTGAAAAAGCTTTTTTCTTTTACCCACGACTTTAACACTACAGGAAAAGAGCACGAATAATATCTTCATAACAAGAAGTAAAACCAATCAACTAACTTAAATATAACAAAACAGTATGAAGAAACTTATCATTTTTGCAGCAGCAATAGTTGCATTGCCACTCACATTCAGTTGCGGACCAAGCAAAGCAGAGCTCGCTGAAAAGGCACGTCAAGACAGCATACGCGTTGCCGACAGTATCAAACAGGCGGAAGAGAAGGCTGCTGCCGAAGCAAAAGCAAAGGCAGAGGCAGACAGTATAGCACGCGACAAGAAAGTGGCAGACTTTCTTACCGATATGTATAACTCACGCAAGTTTGAAAACTATCAGTGGCTAAAAGCCCACTGCACACAGAAGGTTATAAGCAAACTCCAGCGAGACTACGACTATGATGACGGCGGGCTTGCCACTTGGGACTTCAGAAGCGGTGCACAAGACGGACCAACCAATGCTCACAACATCACAGAAGTGAAACCCATGGGCGAAGGATGGTATCAATATTCATTCGTTGATATGGGTGTGAATGGCTCACACAAGGTTCTCATCATTGACGATGGCGACAGTTTCAAGATAGACGGACTGAAATAATCGTTCAGAACACAACGTTGAGAAAAGCAAATTAAGTTGAATTGCTGAGCAAATCAACTTAATTTGCTTTATTGTATGTTTCCTTTTTCATCGCTATATATACATTGTAGTAAAGCTATATATGTAGTTATGACCACCGCGTGATGTGTTTTTTGCTGTTTAATATTACCTTTTAAACCCAAATCGGCCATTAGGACTTGGGGTTTACAGTCATCTTTTCTATTCGGCGAATGTGCCTGCCGCCTTCGAAGGCTGTGCTAAGAAACTGGTCAAGGCAGGCTTCGGCGGTGGCTTCGTCCATATAGCGACCTGGGAGCACGAGCACGTTGGCATCATTGTGCAGGCGTGTCATGTGGGCTATCTCGGGTTGCCACACGAGGGCTGCGCGCACTGCTTGGTGCTTGTTGAGCGTCATAGCCATGCCTTCGCCACTTCCGCATACACCAATGCCTCGCCCTACTTGTCCGCTCTCAATAGCCTCGGCCAGCGCATGGGCAAAGTCGGGATAGTCGCAACTCGCTTCGCTGTGCGTGCCGAAGTCAAGGACATCGTATCCGCGTGTTTCAAGAAGATGCTTCACGTATTCTTTCATCGCAAAGCCGGCGTGGTCGCTGGCCAGACCTATGCGCTCTTTGTTTTCAGTCATTGAGATAGGCTTTGATTTCGTGATAAATGTTTTCGGCGGTGAAACCGAGTTTCTCGTCAAGCACTTTGTAGGGGGCGCTAAATCCAAAACTTTCCAAGCCAAAGACTTTTCCATTGCTTCCCACCAGTCCTTCCAGATTTACGGGCAATCCGCTAGTCAGGCCAAAGGTCTTCACGTCGTGAGGAATGAGCTGTTCTTGATATTCTTTGCTTTGCCGACGGAAGAGTCCCTCGCTCGGACAACTTACCACGCGATAGCGTATGCCGTCTTGCTTAAGCAATTCGCCTGCGGCAGCAAGTGTGCTGATTTCCGAGCCGCTCCCTACGAGCACCACATCGGGATTGTCTTCGGGAATAACGGCGTAAGCTCCTTTTGACACTCCGCTATAGTCGGTGCCATGGGGCAGGTCGTCGATGTTCTGACGACTGAAGATGAGCGCAGTGGGCGTGTCTTGGTTCTCTATGGCTTGCTTCCAGCATTGTGTCGTGGCATGTACGTCGCAAGGGCGGAATACGCGCACGCTGTCGCGCCCGCTGTGGTTCTTGAGCTTTTCCATCAGGCGGATTTGTGCCTCTTGCTCTACGGGTTCGTGGGTAGGTCCGTCTTCGCCCACACGGAAGGCGTCGTGGCTCCATACGAACTTGATGGGCACTTCCATCAATGCTGCCATACGAATAGCGGGTTTCATGTAGTCGCTAAATACGAAGAACGTGCCACAGGCGGCTACAATTCCGCCGTGAAGCATGGCTCCAAGGCATACGCAGGCCATGGTCAATTCGCTCACGCCGGCTTGCAGGAAACCGCCGCTGAAGTCGTCGCGTGTGATCACGCTGCTATGAGCAAGGAAGCCATCGGTCTTGTCGCTGTTGCAAAGGTCGGCTGACGACACGAGCATGTTCTTCATGTATTTCGAGAGCATTTGCAAGCATACTTTCGAGCCTTGACGTGTACTTTGATTGGGTTTCTGCTCCACTTCGTCCCAAGGAAGCTCGGGCAGTCGGCCTGCAAACCAGTCGTCAAGCTCTTGCGCCTTTTCGGGATTGGCCTCGGCCCAGGCTTGTTCCTCTGCGCGACGCTCGGCCACGATGGTACGTAGCTCTTCGCGCCGAGCTTCGTAGATGTCTTGCACTTCTTCGCGAATGGCAAACCCATCTTCGGGGTCGCCGCCGAGGTTGCGCACCGTATTTATATAGGCATCGCCACCAAGCGGACAGCCGTGCGTGCCTGGGTCGTGCTCATAACTTGTGCCATCTGCGCGACGTGCCCCCTTGCCCATCACGGTGTGGCCTATGATGAGCGTGGGGCGGTCTTCTTCAGTTTGAGCTTGTGCCAAGGCGGAGCGTATTTGAGTGATGTCGTTGCCGTCAATCTCTATGACGTTCCAGTTCCACGCGCGATATTTCTGAGCGGTATCTTCGCTGATTACCTCGGCGGTCATGGTGGAAAGCTGCACATCGTTGGCATCGAAGAACATGATGAGGTTGTTCAGCCCAAGGTGACCTGCCAGCCTACCCGCGCCCTGCGACACTTCTTCTTGTACACCGCCGTCGCTGATATAGGCATAAATCTTTTCTTTCTCAAATCCTGGATTGCCTGTGCGCGCATAGAGCATCTTGGCTGCAATAGCTGCACCCACGGCATAGGTATGTCCTTGTCCCAAGGGGCCGCTGGTGTTTTCGATGCCGCGCTGCAAGTTGCGCTCGGGGTGACCGGGTGTAGCACTGCCCCACTGGCGGAAGGCTTTGAGGTCGTCCACGGTGAAAAAGCCGCTGAGGGCCAACACGCTGTAGAGCATGGGCGACATGTGTCCGGGGTCGAGATAGAAGCGGTCGCGGCACATCCATTCTTGGTCGTCGGGGTCGTAAACGATTTGCTCGGCATAGAGCGCGTTGCAATAGTCGGCTCCGCCCATTGCGCCGCCAGGGTGTCCGCTCTTGGCCTTTTCTACCATCGTGGCTGCCAACACGCGGATATTGTCGGCGGCGAGGTTCATCAGTCGTACGGGATTGTTCATGGAGAGAATTGAAGAAGAAAGAAAAAAAAACGTTTCGTGTGCAAAAATACTGCTTAGTGGCAAGGGGGGCAACTTCAAGCGTACATTTTTGCGCTTCGGTTGCAAAAAGAAAAGACAAACGCGCAGGTTTGTCGTCCTGCGCGTTTGATTTTATGATTTAGAGACTATCGCCAAAGTCTTCGCGGAACTTATTGACAAGTTCTTCCTGCCAGTGGCCTATCTCCTTCATGCGTCCGAAGAAGAAACGAAGCACCTTGGGCTCCTCGGTCCACTTCAATCCGCCGATGATGCTACGATTGTCGTACATCCACTTCACACGGTCGGCGCAGTATTTCACCTGCGAGAGGGTAAACACGCGACGGGGCATAGCCAATCGCTGCAACTCCAGCTCGGCATAACGCTCTGTGCCATCGGGCTCACGCTGTTCGCTCACCGTGCCACGCTCCATACCGCGAATACCGCCGGCAATGTAGAGCGCAGCTCCCACAGCGGCAGCGGGATATTGGTTGTGAGGAATATTGGGAACGATCTCCGAGCAGTTCAGGTGGGCACCCAGTCCGCCAGCGGGCTTGATAACAGGCACGCCATAGTCGTCGAGCTCCTTCACAAGATACTCAATAAACTCTGGACCCTGGCTGATGTATTCCATATCAAGGCTCTCAAGCAAGCCCTGAGCTGCGGCTTCAATGCTGCGCACTTCCATACCACCGTAGGTGAGGAAGCCTTCAAACAATGGCACGTACTCCATCATCATTTGCGTCCACTTAGCATCCGTTGAAAGGATGAAACCACCGCGTGAGAAACCCAGCTTGCGCGCCGAGAAGTAGATAATATCAAAGCGTGAGGCCAAGAGATGGTAAATGTCTTTCACTTCCATGTAGTTGCAGCGGGGCTCGCGCTTCTTCATGAAGTAAACGTTGTCCTGCAAGAGCGATGCGTCCAACACGCTCACTACGCCCGTCTGATGACAAATGTCGGTCACTGCCAACATATTTTCGAGGCTCACGGGCTGACCGCCGATAAGGTTCGTACCTGCTTCTACACGCACGAAAGCCACGTTTTCAGCACCATGCTCTTCTATCGAAGCACGCAGGGCATCGAGGTCAAAGTCGCCCTTGAAGGGGTCGTCGCTCTGGGGGATGAGACCTTTCTTGTCGATGAGCTCAATGACCTCACCGCCGAGGCGTGTGATATGAGCCTTCGTCGTGGTGAAGTGGAAGTTCATCAGCGCCACCTTGCCAGGCTTCACGAACGTCTCAGCCAAAATATTTTCAGCGGCACGTCCCTGGTGAGCGGGCAAAACATTGTCCACGCCAAACACGGTCTTGATGGCGGCCTTGGCACGGTTCCACGTTTCCGAACCGGCATAGCTGTCGTCGGCTATCTGCATGGCGGCATTTTGAAGGTCGCTCATAGCGTTCACGCCCGAGTCGGTAATCATATCCATGTAGATGTCGCGGTTCTGCAACAGGAACGTATTGTTACCCGCCTGCTGAATGGCACGCAGACGCTCCTCAACGGGAATAAGGTTTAACTTCTGAACAACACGCACTTTGTGCATTTCGAGAGGCACTTGGTGCTCCTCGCGATAGAATTTTACGCTTGGCATAATTAGGAAGTCTGTATATAAATTAAATAAACTGCAATAAACGAAAGAACAAGGACAAAATGCCCTGTCTCAGAAACGCCTGCAAATGTAAAGCAAAAAGCCTTAACGAGCGACAAAAGGCATGTTTTTCTTTCATAATCAGAACATTTTGCAACGCAACCAACCATAAGCACAAAGTTTCATTCCATTTTGCATGCATAACACAACGGAAGACTCCTTTCATTACCAAACTTCAAATTTTCTTTATTCATTCTGTGTATATAAACAAGGCACTTCCAGGCTACGAATATACCCGAGAGTGCATCACAATATCGCATTTCGTAAGTTCGCCAAACCAACCTTTCAGACTTTTCATGGCCATGAACTGAACTTTTCATGGCCATGAACTGAACTTTTCATGGCCATGAAAAATAGAAAACATCGGACAAAAGCTGTAGGAAAGTCCCATCAATAAAGGCGCAGCCCCCTCCTTGGGAGCGCAGGCATCCTCGCCTGCAATGAAGCTTTGGCTGTAAAACCTTTTATGCTCTTGCTGTATTAAGATGCACTTATACTCTTCCTCCACAAATTATAGCTGTGAAGCGAGGAAGGTAGTGTGCTAATAGCTTATAACAGATAACGCACAATGCTGTTGCTATTATTGGATTAGCAAAGCACATAATTATTGCCGTGAATTCAGAAGTAGGAATTCCAAAGAAAAGAATTAGTAATTTGCGACTCCATTGAAGTGCTCCAAGGTAACCAAAGGCGTGAGCAGCAAAAATAAAGAAAGATGCCGATGAAAGCCATATCATGAACTTTACTCTTCCTGCACGCTGCAATAATGTAAATACTCCTATAAATGCTACACATCCTGCTATTATAAAGATATTTTTCCAAATATCTTCTGTTTGAAAATTGAAAGCCTTTGCGTAAACAACTATAATAAAGAATAAAGCGGCGAGAGGGACAAAGTATTTTAAGCTTTTAACGCTTAGATTTGTAAAGTCTATGTTTTTCAAGGATGCCCAAGCCCCTATGCTATAAAAAAAGAATGCCACGGTTGAAAAGCCTTGTATATTCAATCTTATATCCAGTATAAAGAGCGGGAAAAGCAACAAGGGCAACCAAAGTCCGATCTTTTTTATCACAAAATAGAATAAAGGCGCCAAGACTATCATGACCATTAAATCACGTACAAACCATAACGGCGCATCTGCAGGATAATCTAACATAAACTGCATTCCTAAGATATTCATTTGCTCATCACAATGCACACCACTTTGCCAAAAGTGTTTCAAGAATCCCCAAATTGTATAACCACTAAAATAATCATTTAGTGAATGTCCAAGCCTATATTCGTTTTGTGCCCAGTCTATTGCTCCAATCACATTCCAAATAATGTAAGGTATTAGCAATGTATATACCCTGCGATGGAGCTTTTCTTTATAGGAGTCCCATGACCAATGTTCTCGAAAGCTTCTAAAAAAGAGATAGCTACTAATCATAAAGAACAAAGGCACTGCAACTGAAAAAAGCACGTTTATCCCATCATCATAGGTTCGAAGCATCCACCAGATGCCTTCATCTACTTTTACCTTTACTTCTTCAGAAAGTAAACCTGCGTGAAAAAACACTACGCCTAAAGCCATAGGAAATCGCAAGGAATTGATGACCTGTGAACGTTCTTGTTGGAGCTCAATAAATGTTGTTTGAGCACCTACACTTGTTTTAGACATTTTTAATGCGTTTGGAGCGCAACTTGGTTTCGGATGCAGGCAACTTAAGGGCATAAGAAAAGCGCGGACGATAAATCCGCACTCTAAGGCCCTCAGAATAGCCTGCTCAAACGGATAAGCCGCGTCCACTCTTCGCGCAGACGTTCATCAGGCCTATTCAAAGTTTGAGCTTTCATGAATTTCTGAGGTTCTAGAGTAGCTCCGAATAAACAGCAAACGCTAAGTTAATAATCTTCGCCCGCGCCGCTGCACGGGCTTATGTCGGTGGCAAAAGTACAAAGAAATGGCAATGCGCCTTGTGGCTCGTTTGGATTTTTGCGATTCGTGCCACAAATATGAGGCGAAAGGCCTATCTTTGCAAACAAAATTCTGAGAAGATGCTCCCAACGCTCAACCTCCCCCCTGCCCCACTTCGCATCCGCGAGAACGAAGGAAGAAAAGAAGTGTGGTGCACGTTGCGAAGACGCTACGTGGCACTCACGCCCGAGGAATGGGTGCGACAACATTTTGTGTACTTCCTCACGCTGTACCGAGGCTATCCCGCTGCGCTGATGGGCAACGAGGTAAGTATTCGTGTGGGAAACGCTGTGCGCCGCTGCGACACCATATTATATAATAAAGAGGGAGGAACGCCCCGCGTGGTGATGGAATACAAAGCACCCGACGTTCCTATCACACAGGCTGTATTCACACAAATCAGTTCCTACAACAGTGTGCTACGCACGGATTATCTCTTCGTATCAAACGGACGGCAAACCATCGTTTGCCACATAGACCAAGCGGCAGGTACCTATCGTTTCCTGCCCGACGTGCCACGCTACGAAGAACTCTGACCTATAAGTGTTCTATAAATATTATTTGAACATAGGCTGACGGCCTCGTTCGTGGCGGCGGATACTATCGAGTATTCGCCGCTCGCCTTCTTGGCGCGAAAGGCGTGGCCCTTGGTCGGGAACACGGATAGGCATCGTGTCGATGGCTGACTCTGTAGTATCGAGCTTGAGATTGCGACGCGGGGCAACAGCTTGGCTGTCGGGCTGTGAAGCATCAAAGCCCGCTGGCTGTGAAGAAGATTTGCGAATATGCTTCATCGCAACGTTTGAAACTACAAGCAAACAGGCTTTTGTGTTCCAAGCGCAATCTTGATAGATGAACCCACTGATGCGCTGCGGTTTCACCGCACCAATGGGAGCGATGAGCGTTTGTCGGCCCGTGCCATAGAGCGGTTGAGAGAACGTTGCTGTGCTATCGTTCTCAAAATGTAGCACCAACAAGGCATTGCCGTTCTTGCGTCCTTCGGGATAAATCCACTGAAGGTCGAATGTCCACTCAAGGCGGTCGCCCTTGTTGAAGTCTTGTGGTGCAGCAAAGTCGAAATCGTAGCGATTGACTTCGCGCGATGAATGCACAAAGAAGCGCGAAGCTGGCCAAATATCGGAACCCTGGCGCGCGTCGGGCGCGTTGGCGGTTTGTTGAGCGGGAGTGGCTGCCGTGCCACCAAAACGTTCGTTGAGGTTGGCATAAATCTTAGCCAACTCTTTGGGATGGGCTTCGTAATAACGCACTGAAGCATAAAACTCTTCAGCCGTGATGCCGTACTTAGCAAAGACGGCTTCCTCATAGCGGCGGTCGCGCTCGGCCTCGGGCTTGCCTTCGCTCTGCGCAATGGCTCGTGCCAAGTGGTAATCATAGAGCACATCCTCCATCTTTCCTGCCCGCATCACGCCATCTGGCCGGCTGCTACACGAAGCTGCTATGAACAAGCCCAGCATCAGAACAAGACCTTGTCCTGCTTGCTTCCACAAACATTGCAGAGAAGCCAAAACGTTATGAACAGAGAGGAAAGAATAGATGCGCATAGCCTATGCTTCTTGTGTTTCTTCGGACGCGGAAGTATCTTTCGCTTGCTTACTCTCGCGGTAAGCGTGAATGTAATAGAGCACCAGCAATGCCACAGCACCGCAACTGATCGCAGCATCAGCCACGTTGAAGACGGCATTGAAGAACACCTGACCACCTACGAGGGGCATCCCTTCGGGCCAACGCCACAAGGGAAAATAGAACATATCCACCACGCGCCCCGAGAGAAACTCTCCATATCCTTGCCCAATGGGTACAAGCGAGGCTGGCCCTTGAAAGAGGTAGGCTTCGGGGCTCTCACTGAAGATTAGGCCATAGAAGCAGTTGTCTATCACGTTGCCCGCAGCTCCAGCTATCACCAAAGACAGACAGACGATAACCGCCAAGGAAGCCTTGCGCTTAATGAGCCGCATGAGGTAGTAAATAAAAAAACCTATGGCCACGACGCGAAATAGCGTGAGCACCATGGTTCCCACGAAGTCCATGCCAAAAGCCATGCCCTCGTTTTCGGTAAAAAAGATTTGAAACCAAGACGTCACGGCGATGTGCTCGTGGAGCGGCATGGTGGTTTTCACAGCCACTTTCACGGCTTGGTCTATCAGGATGACGGACAGAATAACCGCCAAAGCAATGATGGAGCGTTTGCGCACGGAAAAAGTTTTGACAAAAAGAAAACCAAGCAACAACCATAAATCACAGTATGGTTATTGCTTGGCAATGAATGGTTCAACGTTTGTGGTCGCGCATTTGCTTGGCTTCAATGCTCAGCGTAGCATGAGGCACAGCGCGAAGACGCTCTTTGGGAATGAGTTTTCCAGTGACGCGACAAACGCCGTAGGTTTTGTTCTCTATACGAACCAACGCAGCTTGCAGCCCTTGAATAAACTTTTGCTGACGGGCTGCCATATTGGTAAGTTCTTCTTTGGACTGTGTGAGCGAGCCTTCTTCCAAAGCCTTGTAGGTGGGAGACGTGTCGCTAACGTCGTTGGTGTTGCGGCCCGTGAGCGTGTCCATAATTTGATTGTAGTCAGCGCGGGCCAACTCGAGCTTCTGCATAATCAGCTCTTTAAATTCCTGCAACTCTTCGTCGCTATAACGAGTTTTTTCTGCCATAACGGTAAAACAGTTGAATGAAGGTTAGTGTTGTTTGTTTTTATATTGAGAATTGTTTGAACGTACGCTTGACGGCAGTCAGACTTTCTTCACGTCTGCTCCTGCCTTGAAGTCTTCGAACTCAAAGGTAACGGCCTCTTGAGGTGTGCCGAAAGTAATCTCTTCGGCCAATACTTGCGAGGCGATATAGTCATGGTGGGCTTCAACAGCGGCGCGAAGCATGGCATTGTCTTCAAAAAGAATGCTGATGCGGTCGGTAATGTCAAAACCGCTCTCTTTGCGATAGGCCTGAATGCGCTTAACGACTTCGCGTGCCAAACCCTCGCGACGAAGCTCGTCGGTGAGCGTCAAGTCGAGTGCTACGGTCAACGCGCCATCGTGCTCCACAGACCAACCAGGAATGTCCTGCGAGATAATGTCAACGTCATCGCGTTCTACTACAATGTCCTGCCCATCGGCTTGCAAGGAAATCTTTCCTTCTGTTTCCAAACGGGCAATATCGTCTTGGCTTAACGCGCCTACGACAGTTGCCACGGCTTTCATTAGTTTGCCAAACTTCTTGCCCATCACGCGGAAGTTGCACTTCACACTCTTCTGAAGCAAGCCTGTCTCTACAAACTCCAATTCTTTGACGTTCACTTCGTCCAAGATGAGTTGGCGCACGGCTGCAATATCAGCTTTGAGGGCTTCATCGTTAGCGGGGATGGCAATGCGGCGCAAGGGCTGACGCACAATGACGCGTTCTTTCTTGCGCAAGGCGAGCACCATTGACGTGATGCGCTGTGCAAGTTGCATACGACGTTCTAGTTCTTTGTCGATAAGTGCTTCGTCGGCTTCGGGGAAGCGGTCGAGGTGAACGCTCTCGCAGCCGCCATCCACGGTTCCCTCGGTGAGGTCTTTATAAAGGCGGTCAGCAAAGAAAGGTGCGATGGGAGCCATCAGTTTCGACACGGTGAGCAAACAGGTGTAGAGCGTCTGATAAGCCGAGAGTTTATCTTGGCTCATCTCGCCTGCCCAGTAGCGTTTGCGACTGAGGCGTACAAACCAGTTGCTGAGGTTTTCAACCACAAACGAAGAAATCATACGTCCAGCGCGTGTAGGCTCATAGTCGTCGTAAGCGGCTGTAACGTCCTTGACGAGTGTGTTGAGCTCTGAAAGTATCCAACGGTCAATCTCGGCGCGCTCGCCGTGGGGCACTTGCGGCTGGCTGTTGTCAAAACCATCTACGTTGGCATACATCGTGAGGAAAGAATACGTCTGAAACAGTTTACCAAAGAAACTGCGCGCTATTTCTTCCACACCAGCTTCGTCAAACTTGAGGTTGTCCCACGGAGAAGAGTTCGTAATCATGTACCAACGCAAGGGGTCGGTACCGTGTTTGCGAATGGCTGCAAAGGGGTCAACCGTGTTACCTAAGTGCTTAGACATCTTTTCGCCTTTCTTGTCGAGCACAAGGCCGTTGCTGATAACAGCTTTGAAAGCTACGCTGTCAAACACCATTGTGGCAATGGCATGGAGCGTAAAGAACCAGCCGCGAGTTTGGTCAACACCCTCGGCTATGAAGTCGGCGGGATAAACGGTGCGTGAATCGAGTAGTTCTTTGTTCTCGAATGGATAGTGTATCTGCGCGTAGGGCATCGAACCGCTGTCGAACCAAACGTCAATGAGGTCAGCCTCGCGTTTCATAGGCTCGCCCTTGCTGCTGACCAGAACAATACGGTCAACATAGGGACGGTGCAAGTCTATCTTCTTATAGTTGTCGGCTGCATAGTCGCCTGGCTTGAAGCCAGCATCCTTCAAAGGATTGCTTTCCATCACACCAGCGGCTACGGCTTTTTCAATTTCGTTGTAGAGCTCTTCGATGGAGCCGATGCACTTCTCTTCTCCGCTCTCACTGCGCCAGATGGGTAACGGCGTTCCCCAGAAGCGCGAACGACTTAGGTTCCAGTCGTTAAGGTTTTCAAGCCACTTGCCAAAACGTCCTGTGCCCGTGCTTTCGGGCTTCCAAAGGATAGTTTTGTTGAGTTCTTGCATCCGCTGCTTGGCTGCTGTGGAGCGAATAAACCACGAATCGAGCGGATAGTAGAGTACAGGCTTGTCCGTGCGCCAGCAATGAGGATAGCTGTGCACGTGCTTCTCTATGCGGAAAGCCTGACCGCGTGCTTTCATGTCCATACAAAGACTGACGTCGAGTGTTTCGTCTTTATCGGTCAAAGCGGGGTCGTATGCATTCTTCACAAAGCGTCCAGCAAACTCACGATAGCGTTCCACATTGACACGCTCGCTGACGAACGCTTCGTCCAAGTCTTCAATGCGATAGAAACGACCTTGAGGGTCAACCATCGGCACTTGCTTGCCTTGCTTATTGACAAGGAGCATAGCGGGTACGTTGTTCTGTCGCGACACCTGCATATCGTCGGCACCAAAGGTTCCAGCGATGTGCACGATGCCCGTACCGTCTTCGGTCGTTACATAGTCGCCAGGAATTACGCGAAACGCGCCTTCGCCAGGATTGACCCAGGGCATCAACTGCTCGTAGTTTAGGCCGAGAAGTTCCTCGCCCGTCCACGAAGCAACAATTTCATAGGGAATGACTTTGTCGCCTTTCTCGTAACTGTCCAAAGGCTTGTTTGCTCCCTCTGGATTGAGATAGGCAGCTACGCGAGCTTCAGCCATCACAGCACTGACGGGTTCGCCTGTATAAGGATTGTAGGTGCGTACGCAAACGTACTTTATCTTCGGACCAACGCAGAGCGCGCAGTTTGAAGGTAAGGTCCAAGGCGTTGTGGTCCAAGCCAAGAAAGCGGCCTCGCCCCACCCTTGCATAGCGGGCAGTGGGTTCAGGATGCGAAACTGTGCCGTGACGGTAGTGTCTTTCACCTCACGATAACAGCCCGGCAAATTCAGTTCGTGCGAAGACAGACCCGTGCCTGCTGCTGGACTATAGGGCTGAATGGTATAGCCTTTATAGAGCAGCCCCTTCTCATAGAGCTGACGCAACAACCACCACAGCGTCTCAATGTAAGCATTGTCATACGTGATATAGGGATGCTCCATATCCACCCAATAGCCCATCAAATGGCTTAGGTCGGTCCACTCTTCGGTGAACTTCATCACATTGGTGCGGCAAGCCTTGTTGTAATCTTCGATGCTGATGGTACGACCGATGTCCTCCTTAGTAATACCCAGCTCTTTTTCCACGCCAAGTTCCACGGGCAGTCCGTGTGTGTCCCAACCCGCTTTGCGCTTCACCTGGAAGCCTTTCATCGTTTTATAGCGGCAGAAGACGTCCTTGATGGTGCGTGCCATCACGTGGTGGATACCAGGATGTCCGTTGGCCGATGGCGGCCCTTCATAAAACACGTAGGACGGACAGCCCTCGCGTTCGCTCATTGATTTATGAAACAAGTCTTGCGCATCCCAATCGGCCAACACCTCTTCGTTCACTTTAAAGAGATTAAGCCCACTGCGCTCTGTGAATTTCTTTGCCATGGTGTTTTGTTGTCTGTTGTGCCTTATACAATATATTATATATAAGGCCGCTTTGTATAATTGCGCGCAAAGATAATGCTCTACGTTTGCAACACAAAAACAAAGTAAAAGTTTTTTGCCCCCACGTCGCTGAAGCATCCTCGTTTCTTGCAACTGACTTAGCGGCAGAATTGGCACGAAGGCGGAAGCAGAGCGCGTAGTTTCTTACCACAACGCACGCCCCATTACAACGAATGAGTGAGCAATAAAAAGGGGCTCTTTCTATTGAAAAAGCGACATCAGCAAAGCCTTATAGTCCTTTTTTCATTATTTTTCACTTGGTCGTTTGAGATTTTACCCTATTTTTGCAGCGCATTTGGTTGAAGGGCGATGTTTTTCTTGCTTAGAAAGCCCTGCAAATGTTTTCCCTTGACAAGAATTTTTCACGTTCTACTTGAACACACCAATCGTGCCTCAATGCATTTGCTTATTGGTGCGCTGCGTTAAAACGTGAATGTTCCCAGCAAGACTTTTTTATTCCTTACATTTTTCTGAATGGAAATCTTAACCAAAGAAACTCTCGAGAGCAAGACGCTCGAAGAGTTGCTTCCCATCGCAGCGGGACTTGAAATCAAAGCTGGCCCTGCTGCTGACAAACAAACCCTTATCTACGCCATCTTGGACCATCAAGCTACGCAGGTCGCGCAGGAAAAATCTGTTCCTAAGCCTAAGCGTGCCCGAATTGCCAAACCCGCTCCCGACCGCCTTTTCACAGCCACTCAGGACGGCAAGTTCGAAGAAGCTTCGAAAGAAGCCGCTGCACTGGTTCCCACAAAGCGAAAGCGCGGGCGCCCATCGAAGTTAGAATTGGAACGTAGAGCACTCGAAGCCGCACGATTTGCTGCCGAACAAGCACTCACAGAGCCTTTGAAACTTCCTTCAAAGGATGAGTTAAAGGACAAAGTCACCGAACAACCCTCGTTGTTCGAAACAGAGGAAAGCACTTCCGAAAAACCGTCAGAAGAGCCCATACCCGTAGCACAGCCTGTGGAAGAATCCATCGCAGCGGCCAAAGATGAACTCGCCGCAAAGGAGCAGCCCGACACACCTCTTGAACCTGTAGCAGCCAACACGCCTGAAAGCCAAAAGGAAGCCAGCCCATCCACCGAGAGTGCGAACAACAAAGCATTGTTGGCAAAGCTCAATTCACGCGACATGATTATCATCCGCGATGTGCCAACCATCCATGGAAGCGGTGTATTTTATAATCAGCCCGAGCCCTCACGCTTTCGCCGTTTCAAAGACGATCCTACGGTTCAAGAACTCAACAAAGAAGGTGCTGCAGGGAAGACAGAAGCTTCGACATTCCCTATTCCCCCGACAACTTCACCTTTGCGCAACGCACAGACCCCGCGTCAACAGCAATCCATCACACTGAAGGCGGGCGGTGTGCTGGAAATCTTGCCCGACGGAAGCGGTTTCTTGCGTTCTTCAGACTATAATTACCTCACGTCGCCCGACGACATTTTTGTAGCACCCGCTCAGATACGCACGTATGGTTTGAAGACCGGCGACATCATTGACTGCCAGGCTCGTATTCCGCGCGAAAGCGAACGCCACTTTACGCTTCAAAGCATCAACACCATCAATGGGCTTGAGCCTTCAAAGATACGCGACCGCATAGCCTTTGAGCATCTCACGCCACTCTTCCCCGATAAGAAATTCACACTTTGCAGCAGTCCAAGCGATAGTCTCTCGCGACGCATCGTTGACCTCTTTGCTCCTATCGGCAAGGGACAACGTGCGCTCATCGTGGCACAGCCCAAGACAGGTAAGACGCTTTTGATGAAAGACATTGCCAACGCCATTGCGAAAAACCATCCTGATGCCTACATCATGATGCTACTCATTGACGAGCGTCCTGAAGAAGTAACCGACATGGCTCGCACCGTGAATGCCGAAGTTATTGCCAGCACGTTCGACGAGCCAGCCGCCCACCATGTGAAAATAGCCGGATTGGTTTTGGAAAAGGCGAAACGCATGGTGGAATGTGGTCACGACGTTGTGATTTTCCTCGACAGCATCACGCGCTTGGCTCGCGCCTACAATACGGTTGCTCCTGGTAGTGGCAAGGTGCTCAGCGGTGGTGTGGACAGCAATGCGCTGCAAAAGCCTAAACGCTTCTTCGGTGCCGCGCGCAACATTGAAGGCGGCGGTTCGCTCACCATCATAGCCACGGCCTTGATAGACACTGGCTCAAAGATGGACGAAGTAATTTTTGAAGAGTTCAAGGGTACGGGCAACATGGAACTGCAACTCGACCGCGCACTTGCCAACAAGCGCATCTATCCTGCCATCAACCTCGTTGCCAGCAGCACACGCCGTGAGGACTTGCTGCAAACCCAAGAGGTGATAGACCGCATGAATTTCCTCAGAAACTATTTGGGCAACATGAACCCACAGGAAGCAATCAACTTCCTTTTCGAACACATGCGAGGCACAAAGGACAACACAGAATTCCTCATCAGCATTAACTCTTAAGCGTTGCTTAGAACACATGATAGCGGAGCGCAATCTTATAATTGACAAGATTGCGCTCCGCTTATTGATATATCCCGCTGAGAAATTGCCTCACACAAAGAGGCTCAAGCCCATTTCTCGATCAGGAGACTCTCAAGTTGGTCGGGAGTGACGGCGCGTGTGAGGTGTCCGGCCTCGGCCACGCTGATACCG
Source organism: uncultured Prevotellaceae bacterium (assembly GCA_900316575.1). GTDB lineage: Bacteria > Bacteroidota > Bacteroidia > Bacteroidales > Bacteroidaceae > Alloprevotella. The sequence continues at coordinate 112,367 of ONDJ01000001.1, forward strand.
CCCGTCTCTTCACTGACGATGATGGCCAGCGCATCGCTCTTTTCGGTAATGCCCACACCGCTGCGATGGCGCAGACCGAAGTTCTTAGGCAGATTGGGGTCGTGGCTCACGGGAAGAATACATCCCGCCGCCCACAAGCGGTGGTGGCTGACGATAAGCGCACCGTCGTGAAGCGGACTATTCTTGAAAAAAATATTTTCAAGCAGGCGGCTACTAATCGCTGCGTCGATGACTTCACCAGTTTGGGCTTCTTCTTTCAAACCCACACTGCGCTCAATAACGATAAGGGCCCCTACCTTTTGTTTTGACATTGAAGTACATGCAAGCACTAAGGGCATGATGTCATCATTGCGCTGTTCTTGGTCGTCGCGGTCGCGAAAGAGTGTCAAGAACCAATTGAAGCCTCGCTTCGTGCCGATGTTACTGAAAAAGTGGCGTATCTCTTCTTGGAACAACACCACCAAAGCAATGACACCGATGTTCACCAGCTGGTCCATAATGCCGCCCAATAAGCGCATACCCAAAACGCGCGACACAATAATCCAAACAAACATGAAAATCATGATGCCGCTGAACACACCTGCCGCACGCGTGGAACGCATCAGGCGGTAAAGATAAAAGAGCAGAAAGCCGACGGCCAATATATCGAGCGCGTCTTTGAAACCAAAGGAGAGCATATCGCAGGTGATGGAATGTGGATTTAGATTTTTGTTTTTACTTTTTCATATAGTTTGACGGCTTGCACGGCTTCTTTCACATCGTGAACGCGCAGGATGTTTGCGCCAGCCTGCAACGCCAGAGCGTGTAATACGGTCGTTCCGTTGAGTGCCTCATTGGGCGTTATGCAGAGTGGTTTCCATATCATTGACTTACGCGAAACGCCTACCAGCAACGGCTGTTCCAATCGCCGAAACTCGCCCAGGCAGGCAAAGAGGCGATAGTTGTCGTCCACGGTTTTACTAAAACCAAAGCCTGGGTCGAGTATCACGTCGGCCACGCCCATGGCTTGCAACTGCGCCAATCGCTCAGCCAACGCGCGAAACACTTCTGTAGCACAATCGGTGTAAGCGGGCGGTTGGTGCATCGTTTGCGGCGTACCGGCAATGTGCATTAAGACGTAAGGCACACGCAAGGCAGCAATGGTGGCAAACATCTTATCATCGAAAAGCCCACCGCCAATATCATTGACTATATCGGCACCATATTCCTCCACGCAAGCCCGCGCCACATCAGCCCGAAACGTATCTACACTCACAATGGCTTCGGGCCATTCGCGCCGCACGATTTGGAGTGTCCCGCTAAGTCGTCTCAGTTCCTCTTCGCTGGAAACATCGTCAGCCCCAGGGCGTGTGCTATAGGCACCAACGTCTATAATAGACGCTCCTTCATCGCGAATTTGGCAGACGCGCTCTATGATTTCGTGCTCGGTCTGCTTACGACTCGCAGCATAAAAGCTATCGGGCGTAGCATTGAGTATGCCCATCACTTGGGGCGAGGCCAACGAAAGCAAAGAACCGCGAATGTTGAGTGAAAGGGAATTGCCTGTCTGCATTGTGAACGAAAGAATTTGCCCACAAAAGTAATACTTACTCGCGAAAATAGCACACGTTAAGCCCTTTTTGGCTACTTTTGCATACGCAAAATCAAATCATTACTATGGACAACAACCTACTCCAAAGCCTCTACGCCATATACCTGTCGCACCCCGAGGTGACAACCGACACCCGCGCAATTACCCCAGGGGCACTATTCTTTGCCCTACGCGGAGAAAACTTTGACGGCAACAAATTTGCTGCCGATGCCTTAGAAAAAGGCTGCGCCGCTGCCGTGGTTGACGATGCTGAAGTGGCCCAAAAGGATAGTCGCATGGTGCTCGTGCCCGATGTCTTGGAAGCCATGCAAACACTTGCTGCTCACCACCGCCGCCAATTAGGGCTGCCAGTCATAGAAATCACGGGCACGAATGGTAAAACCACAACCAAAGAACTTTGCGCCGCTGTGCTTTCCCGAAAATACAACGTGCTCTATACCCAAGGTAACCTCAACAACCACATCGGCGTTCCCCGCACATTGCTTCGCCTCACCAAGGAACACCAAATAGCCGTAGTGGAGACGGGAGCCAACCACCCTGGAGAAATACGCGACCTGGCCGCCATCGTTCAGCCCGATGCAGGACTTATTACCAACGTAGGCATGGCCCATCTGGAAGGCTTCGGTTCGTTTGAAGGAGTGGTCAACACCAAGTGCGAACTCTACAACCAATTGCGCAAAACAGGCGGAAGCATATTCCTCCATGCCGACAACGAAATTCTGAAAGAACGCTCCGCCGGCCTGCCCTGCCACACCTATGGCTCGCCCGAAAGCGGTGCGATGGTACAAGGCGAGGCCGTCAGTGGAGAAACCTTCCTGCGGTTGCATTGGCGCATGGGCGAAGGTGCATGGCACGACACACCGATGCAACTCATTGGTGCCTACAATGCACCGAACGCATTGGCTGCAATTGCCGTAGGAGTGCACTACGGCGTGAACGAAGCCGACATAGAAGCAGCACTCTCGGCCTACAAACCCACCAACAGCCGCAGCGAACTGCGCCACACGCCCAACAACGACCTCATCGTTGACGCCTACAATGCTAACCCCACCAGCATGGCAGCCGCCTTGAAAAACTTTGCCACCATCAAGCACGCCCACAAATGCGTCATCCTCGGCATGATGGGCGAATTAGGCACAGCCACACAGCAAGCACACCAAGATGTGCTCCAACAGCTCAACACGATGAACCTCGAATCAGCTTGGCTTGTAGGCGATGCGTTCAAAGAAGCCGCGCAGACCATCAGCACTCCCCCCACGTTTCGCTATTTCGCCGATGTCAATGCCGTGCGCAAAGCCATAGAAGAAACCCAACCAAGCGGCTACCTCATCCTTATCAAAGGCAGCAACAGCAACCGACTCTTCACCCTGCCCGAACTGCTCTAAGCTCCTGCAAGAACAAAATATAGTAGGATATTTTTCCAACTCCGACGAAATTTCATAGGAAATTTTACCGCGATTGGAAAAATATCCTACTATTACGCATCAACAAGTCAACGATGCTAAAACTATGGCGCAAACGCCAAGCAGCCGACAGCATTTATTTCTATCGCACAACGAACGGTACAGAAGTGGACTTTATCTTTGATGGCTCACTGCGCAAATTTGCCATTGAATGTAAGTTTCGGCGTTTCGAAAAACCACTCCGCATACCTGCCCTAACCGCCATCAAGGAACAAGAAAACTTGCAAGAGAGCATCGTAGCCAACATCAACCTATCTGCCACCGAAAACGGAATACACTACACGCCAGCTATATTCATCGAGCGCATATAATGCCAAACTTACGAACAAAAAAAGCCGCCCGCCTGCCAATTTGTCGCATAGCGGGCGGCTTTTCTGTCAAAAAGTCAGCCAACAACCACCTCAAAACACTTGGCACACCGTTTGCGAAATAAAAGGGTGAAAACCTCCCGAAGGCACACCGCTAAAAGCAGTAAGCTAACAGAGGAAAACAAAAACGAATGTTACACCTTAAAAAACAAACACAATTATGACTACTATTCGCAAAAACTACCCGACAAGCTGGATCCCCAGCATTTTCGACGACTTTTTTGACACCGCAATGCCACGTCGCAACACCACCACTGCACCTGCTATTAACGTGATAGAGGCCGACAAGGAATATCGCGTGGAAGTAGCTGCACCAGGAATGAACAAGGACGATTTCCACATCCACCTCGATGAAGACGGAAACCTCGTTATCCAACTCGAAAAGCAAGAAGAAAAGAAGGAAGAGCAAGAAAAGCCACGCTACCTGCGCCGCGAGTTCTCCTACACCAAGTTCCAACAAACCTTGCTCCTACCCGATGACATTGAGAAGGAACAGATTGCAGCCCGCGTGAGCGACGGTGTACTCACCATCACCCTGCCAAAACTGCAACCAGCCGAAAAAGCTCAGCTCAAGCGCCATATCGAAGTGCAGTAAACGCACCATAGGGCTACCACGTAGCCAACATAAAACCAACGAAGTCCGATTTGCTCCGCAGCAGATCGGACTTCGTTTTGTTTACATCATTATCCCTACAAAGAATATAGGTAGGAAAAAGCCTCGAGTGTTTTGTCAGCTCCTGCACCATAGGCTGAAAATTGATTTTCAAGCACAGGAAACTGAACGTCAAGCACAGACGATCGATTTTCAAGGGATGAAAAAAGAAGGACATCAGCAGTGTGCTGTGAGCGTTATGTAGTTTCACGATTTAGGTTTACTACTCTTGGCCTTATTCACACTATAGGTTGACCCTGGTTAAACTAATTTTTGGAATACGTATGGAGGGGTGGACGCATTGCCCGCGCACCCCCCAAACGTAATGCTTGTTCAATTATTTTCGTCGGATTGATTCATGACGTGGGAAGCTTTCGCCTTAATCCTTAGCCATGTGGACGGTGGTTTGTGGGAAGGGGAACTCTATGCCAGCTTTGTTGAACTCGTCGTAGATAAGTCGGTTAACGGCATAGTTCACCGTCCAATAGTCTTCAGTTTTTGCCCAGGCGCGAATGAGGATGTTTACGCTGCTTTCGGCCATTTCATCAACAAACACTTCGGGAGCAGGGTCGTTGAGTACTTGAGGCACTTGGGAAAGGAGAGAAAGCACGGTGGTTCTAACCTTTTCAATATCTTCTCCGTAACTCACTCCGATGGTCCAATCAAGACGGCGGGTCTGTTGGCGGGTGCGGTTTACGATGACGCTAGTGCTCATCGTAGCATTGGGAATATAAACCACGCGATTGTCGGGCGCGACAAGTATACTGTGGAAGATTTGTATTTCACGCACTGTGCCGATGGTGCCTTGAACTTCAACCATATCGCCCACTCGATAAGGCTTCATCAAGAGGATAATAATGCCGCCCGCGAAGTTTTGCAACTGTCCGCTCAGTGCCATGCCCACTGCTACGCCTGCCGATGCGAGAAGGGCGGCAAAGGAGGTTGTTTCGATTCCGAGAGCCCCAATCACGGTGATGACGAGCAACACGGTGAGCAGGATGTTTACCAACGAGTGCAGGAAGGTTTGTACCTCGGCATCAACCTTAGTGCGCATCATCATGCGGGCAAAGAGCATGTTGAGCAGTTTCACCAAGTAGCGGCCTACAATGAATATCAGCGCGGCTACCAGGATGTTTTTACCGGCAGCAATGCCCATTTCGATGAGGCGTTCTAGCCAAGCGGGATTGTTAGTCATGAGTGTTTCCATGCTGCAAAAGTACGAAAAGCGGAGCGACGGGCAATAGCACTAACAATAGAAAATCGGGAGGAAAACCCTGAATGGCTTTCCTCCCGATAGGAATTAGCTGTTCGCTGTAGTCAGCGAAGCGAAATTTACTTCACAAGTACCTTGCGACCGTTGACGATGTAAACGCCTGCGGGCAGGTTGCGCGTGTTGGCTACCTTCTGTCCTTGGAGCGTGAAGACACCCTGGCGTGCAGGAGCTACGGGCTCAGCAAGGATAGTTTCGATACCAGTCTGCATAGCTTCGCTCAATGCGAGCATCACGTCAGTTGCTGGAACGGCGGGCATCTCTTGGAGCGTTGCCCATACGAAGTAACCGCTGTTAGGAGCAATAGCTTGGTAAGCAGGGCTACCAGCGTAGGTGAGCTCTGTGCACAGATTGTTCATCACGAGACAAGTCTCGTCAATGGTGTCGGGCTCGAGCGTACCAGCAAGGCCGTTTACGGTGAGAGCTTCACGCGCATAGGCGATGCTTTCGGCATCGTTAGCTACGAGGAAGGCCTGAACGGTCTTAACCACTGAAGTATCAGCTACGATAACGAACGGAGTACCTGCGGGAATGTTTTCAGTAATTGGCTGAAGAGCAACGGCAGTACCGTCGTCGGTGATACCAGCTACTTGATAAGCTTTCTGAACGCCCATTACTTCGTAAGGAAGTGTGTGAACGCTGACAGGCTTGTTGAGCTGGATGGTCATGGTGCCTTCGTAGTAAGCAGGCATGAAGGTGAACGCACTGTTGTCGTTACCATTAGCAGAATTCCAAACTACGAATACACTACCACCGGGCTGTGCGTTACCATAGTAACCAAGTTCGTCGCTGATGATGAAGTTGAGACCGATACCTGCGGTGTCGCGTGCAGCGCGGAGGCCGATTTCAGCGGGTTCTGCGCCCTGAGCAATAGGACCGCTGAGTGCTGTTTGGCTGTTCTGCATGTAGTAGCCAGTAGCAACGTTCTTGAAGGTGAACTTACCATTTTCAAGTTTCTGAACGTACCACAAGGTGTTCACGTAGTCGCTTGTATTTGCGCCTGCATAGCCCCAACCGAGACCGCTAGTTGCAGACTTCGAACCTGTGCTGCTGTTGCGAGCCACGAGGTAAGCATCCTTAGCGGCACCCTTAGTGAGGCTCTGGATGTTGTAGTAACCCGTTTCGGGCAGGATGAGGTTGGCAGCAAATGCTGAAGTAGCAGCGGTGAGGTTGCTCATAGCGGTGTTGTAAGTTGCGTAAGTGAGGACACCGTCGGCAGCAGCCTGAGCATCGCTGATGGTAGCGTTGAATGTGCTAACGGAACCAGGAATGTAGTTACCTACGTCAACGCCTTCAACGGCATAAGTTGTCCAGCTCTTAGCCTCGTTGATAGCGGCCTGAAGCTTGTTCTTGTCGGGGAATACAGCCATGAAGGCTTCGTAAGCGGCTTTCAGGGCGTCGATTGTACGCTGAGTAGCGAGTTCGTTAGCAAGCTCGGTCTTAGCTGCTGCAAGGCTACTTTCGAGTGCATTGATTGCAGCTTCGTCCATGTGGGCATATACGCAGTCGGGATCGTACTCTGCGCTGTAAGCACGGAGTTCGGAGATACACCAGTAGTCAAATCCGTCGCCATTGGAACGCAAATTACTAGTGCTAGCGTGCTGAATGTTGGTGTTCACAGCCATACGTACATACTGATAGCCTTTGGGGAGTTCAAAGGAAGTGATACCTGCGCCTTCAGCATCGGAAATGAGTGAGCGCATGTTACCACGCATTGCTACGCTTACAGCATTGCCATCAGCGTCGAGCAGTGGGTGCTGCCAGTTGAGCGTGTAGTCGCCGAGGTTTTCCCATTCGCTGCTGGGAATAGTGTCGGTGTCGGAAGAGAGCAGAGAAGCATCGTTTGTACCATAGAGGGTTACGGTGTAAGGAACGTCGGGCGTACCTGCATCGCTACGAACGGCATACTTCAGCACGAGGGTGGTTACTTCCTCGCCGAGGTCCATCTGGATGTAGTGGGGCTCTGTGCCTTGTACTGATGCGTGCCAGCTGGTGTGGAGGAAGGTTGTGGTACCACTGAATTCGCCATCAAACAGACCTGCGGTATGGTTTTCATCGGGGTCAGCGGGATAAACCCAAACCTGACTCTCGTCGAGCAACAGACCTTCGCCAACAGGGAACTTACCATCGTTGGTGCCGTCGAAGGTGAACGTACGACCGGCTTCGCGAGCTGCGACAGCGTTAGCATAGTACTTCTGCAGCGTGTCGTTGAGTGCCTTCTGAGCAGCTTCAGCGCGCATGTCGGCAATCTTATCGTCCATCAAAGCGACGGTCTCGTCGTCAACAGGAACTACGTACCAAGCACTGGCACCAGCAGCGGCGGTCCAGTTTACGATGGCCTTGCCTGAAGTGGCAGCGTGGAGGGAGTTGTTGGCTGTGGTAACAGCTGAGTTGCTGAAATAAACGAAACCTGCAACAGCGGCGCTCGTACCTACGGTGAACTTAGCAGCGTCAGAAGTATTGGCGGTGAAGCCGTAAGCGGTGGAAGCGGATGTCTGGTTGGCAAGATACTGGTCGAAAGCGAGGTTCTTGATGGTGTAGAGATTCTCGCCACCTTCGGTAGTGCCAGCTGCTTCAATCTTCCAGATGTAAGCGGGATTGGCATCCTCGCCCATGAGTGTAGCATCGAAGTTTTCTTCCCAAACGGCTTTGGTGCCATTGCTGTAAGCGGCATCAACTGCGCTGAGGTCTTCGTAGCTGTCGAGCATGTTGTTGGAAGTACCGATACGTGCACTTACCAAGTAGTAGTTACCAGCGCTAAATTCAACTTTGATTTGGCCAGCAAGCAGTGCTTCATAGGCATTCTTGAGTGCATTGGCAGCAGCGACGATTTCTTCTTCAGTGTATGCGCCGTAGTCGTCTTGCACCATGCAAGCATTCTCGTAGGCTTCGCTGCAAGCGTCAATCAAAGTACCAGGATAACCGCCAGGAACGTCGCGGGGATAGAGTGTCTCGTCGAACTGGATGTTCATAAGCACTTCGTCGAGCAACATTTCGGCTGTTGGGTCGCCGAGTTCAATGTAAACGAAGCGGAAAGCACCGTTGCCACCTGCAGAGCTCTTTGTACCCCAAGCAGAGATGTTAGGAGCGTTGGCATCCAGATACAAGCTGCTGGTGTTTGTGAACTGGAGCGTGAACTCGCCATCACTACCCTCGATAGGCTCGATGAGGAACGATGCGGGCTCAAATGCGCTTGATTTGAACGTACCACTACCTGTGCGCTGGGGGAAGTAGTTTCCCGTAATGGTCTTGATGCGCACGTGGGTCTCGTCAACCAACTCAAATTGGAAAGCAGCGTTGGAACTGTGTCCTTCGGCCACTGCCTCAAAGAGGAGGTCTTTGCTTTCTGTCTCATAGAGATATTGTCCGTCGGTGTTGTGACGGCCTACACTCGTGATGAGATAGAATGCATTCGGGTCAATTTCGTCTACCGAAACAATGGGGTCGCCAATGACGTCGATCACCTTGTTCGAGTAGTCTTCTTGAGCCTGAACACTAATGCTTGCCACAAAGCAAAGCAAGAGTGCGAACAAAGAAGTAAACTTTCTCATTGTGATGAAAGGTTTGGTTAATAATGTGAATTGTAAATGTGTTTTCTCTGATGGAAGTTCTGTTTTTCTTGACTGATGTTAGGGGCTTTGTTGGTGCCGTTGTAACAATCGCGCCAAAAATTTCCGCTGCAAATATAACGTTTTGCAAAACATTCAGTACTTTTTTTACAAAAAAAACGGCGCAAAGTGCATTTTTCTTCTAAAAAGGAACCTGAGAGGGTATGTTTTCAACTGTTTTTCGATGTTGGTAGAAGCAAAATGCTGCCTCCGTAAGCTGGCACATTGATGGAAACAAAGCCATCGGGGATGAGCGTGAGACTTTGCGTCTCGTCCGAAATTGGATTTTGTGCTTGGCACGTGCCGGTTTGCAATTGCGCAAAGTCGAAAGCATGGGCTGGGATACGCACTTCCACCTCATGCGGCTCACTACTGAAATTGGCAACACAGAGCATCACGCCTTTGCCTGGCAATGAACGCAGGAAAGCGTAGTGACGGGAGGCGTTGAAGGTCTCGGGATGGTCGAAGTTGGCATACATCAGGTCGAAGAAGGTGCCTTCACGGACGATTTCGCTTTCGCTGCAAAGGCGCGTAATAGTAGCATATTGTTCATAGAGACTGCGTTCTTCCTTACTCAAAGAGGTTAGACCGCGCGAGCGTCTGCAGATTTTATTCACGCGCCAATAATCGAAGATGGTGGTGCGCCCGTCAAGCCCGCTAAATCCTTCGGCTTCCATGCCTGGCTCGCCCACTTCCTGCCCGCTGTAGAGCATCACGGCGGCTTTGTTCATCAATGCGGCTACGAAAAAGGCGGGAACGCCTGCCTGGGCGTTGCCAGCGAAGAAGTCAGAGGCGATGCGCTGTTCGTCGTGGTTTTCGAGGAAATGGAGCATGTGGTCGGCTATGTCGCTAGAGGCTTGCCAACATGGGGTGATATCGGCAGCCCATTTTGTGCCTTGCACGATGGCACGGAGGGTGTCGTAGAGACCTACTTTGTCGTAGAGGTAGTCGAAGCCGCCTTGGTGGATATAGTCGCGATAACGTTCGGGATTATAAACTTCGGCAATGAACTGCACTTGGGGATACTGCTTTTTGACTTCGGCAATGGCGTATTGCCAAAAGGCTACAGGCACCATCTCGGCCATGTCGCAGCGAAAAGCATCTACGCCGCGGGAGGCCCAATGCAGAAGGATTTCGGTCATTTTGAGCCACGTTGAGGGAAGGGGCTGAAAATAGGTGCGTCTGCCGCTGAGGTAATCTACGCCGTAGTTGAGCTTGATGGTTTCGTACCAGTCGTTGGCAGAGGGGAAGGCGTGGAAACAGTCGTTGCCTGTGACGCGGGCGGGTTGTTCTTGATAGTCGCTCCCTGGGGCGAAGCCATCGGTGTGGAAACATTGGTCGGGGATGTAGTAGAAATTGTTTTGCGGCGAAAAGGCTTGCGCTGTATTGTCGCCACTGCCGAGCCCTACTATGCCTTTGGGGGCGGCTATGCTGTGATACTGCCGTGCTACGTGGTTGGGCACGAAGTCCATGATGAACTTGAGTCCGACCTTGTGGGTGCGAGCAACCAATTTGTCGAATTCCTCTTGTCTCTGTTCGGGACAGTCTGAGAGGTCGGGGTCTATGTCGTAGTAGTCGGCAATGGCATAGGGCGAGCCGGCTTTTCCTTTGACGACAGCGGGATGGCTACGAGGGATGCCTATAGATGAATAGTCGGTCTGAGTGGCGTGGCGCAAGAGGCCTGTGTACCAAATGTGGGTATAGCCATCGTTGCGAAGACGACGAAGGAAAGGGAGCGTAAAAGCCGAGAGTTTGCCGCTGCCGTTTTGTTGGAGCGTGCCGTTTAGGATGTTTTTGCCTTTCTCTCGATTGCCGAAAAGGCGGGGCAGTACTTGGTAGATAATGGGTTTCACTGAATGATTTGTAGCAAAAGAGGTCGTTATACAATATATATTATATAAAGAGCGCGTGCTTTCGGCTCCTCCACTAAAGAAACAAAGAGACACAAAGTGTCATAGTCCTATCAGCCTATGAATTTCGCTTTGTGTCTCTTTGTTTTAGGGGAGTCTTATAATGCTTCCGCTGCGCTACAAACGGAAACGTCTGCGCCTTTGCCGATTTTGGCTATGAGGCCTTGCAACACTTTTCCGGGGCCACATTCTACGAAGGTCTTTGCTCCGGCGGCTATCATGTTTTGCACCTCGGTGGTCCACAGGACGGGGGCGGTGAGTTGGCGGGCGATGTTTTCCTTGATAATGGCTGTATCGGTGGTTGCCTGGCCGCTGACGTTCTGATAAACGGGACAGCGTGGTGTGGAGAACGTGGCGGCGTTGATAGCGGCCTCGAGTTCCACCTTGGCGGGCTCCATCAGTGGGGAGTGGAACGCTCCGCCTACGCTGAGCATCAGGGCGCGCTTGGCTCCTGCTTCTTTGAGTTTCTCGCAAGCGGCTTCAACGGCGGCTACTTCGCCGCTGATAACAATCTGTCCTGGGCAGTTAAAATTGGCGGGAACGCATACACCGTGGTCTTTGCTCACTTCGCTGCAAACTTGCTTGACGGTGTCGTCGGCTAAGGCTATGATTGCTGCCATTGTTCCTGGGGCGGCTTCGCAGGCTTTCTGCATGGCTTCGGCGCGACGACTCACGAGTGTGAGGCCTTCTTCGAAACTCAACGCACCGGCTGCCACGAGGGCCGAAAATTCGCCCAAGGAATGGCCTGCCACCATGTCGGGCTGAAAGGCGTCGCCAAGGCTCAGGGCTGTAATCACGCTGTGGAGGAACACGGCGGGCTGCGTCACGCGGGTTTGCTTCAAGGCTTCGTCCGTGCCTTCAAACATGGTCTGTGTGATGGAGAAACCGAGGATTTCATCGGCTTTGTCGAAATATGCTTTTGCTAATGGGTGCTTCTCGTACAGGTCGCGCCCCATTCCTACAAACTGCGCTCCCTGACCGGGGAAAACGAATGCTTTCATCGTTAAATCTGAAAAAAAGGATTTTAGATAATTGTGTTTGTTTTTACTTTCGGGTGCGAAGATATATCAACACGAAAGCTTTAGCAAACAAAACGCGCTTTTTCTTACTTTTCAGCCATGGCATGGTTAGCCGCTTTCCCACGAAAGTGAGCAAAAACGACCGCTAAGTATAAACAAAACGCTTCGCTTTGTGAGCGAAACCGAATAGTTTTCTTTACTTTTGCGCAGATTTTCATGGCGATAGTTTTCTAAGAGATGTCACAGATAGGTGTTAAGAGACCTTCGTTTTCGTTTGAGATACTTCCGCCGCTCAAGGGCGCGGGGCTCGACCGTTTGCGCTCGGTGGTAGAAATGCTCCGCGAATTTAATCCTTCCTACATCAACATCACGACGCACAGTTCCGAATATAAATATACGGAGTTGCCAGGTGGGTTGATGCGGCGCACGGTGTTGCGAAGGCGGCCTGGCACAGTGGCAGTGGCAGCGGCTCTGCAATATGAATACGGCATCCAGGTGGTGCCCCACATTCTTTGTCAGGGCTTTACGCGCGAAGAAACGGAATACGTGCTACTCGACCTCCAGTTTCTGGGCATGACGCACGTGCTTGCCCTGCGCGGCGACAAGGCTCGTGTGCCTCATCTGACTAAGCCCGACCAACCTGCCGACAGCAACCTACACGCCACCGACCTCATTGCTCAAATCAACGATTTCAACGCCGGGCGATTTATCGACGGCAGCGAGCGCGAGCCCTTGGCCGTGCCTTTCACTTTTGGCGTGGCCTGCTATCCTGAGAAACACGAGGAAGCACCCAATAGGGAAACAGACCTCGCTTATTTCAAACAGAAAGTGGAACTCGGCGCGAAGTATGGCGTGACGCAACTCTTCTACGACAACGAGGCTTACTTCAACTTTACGCAACGAGCCCAAGCTGCGGGCATCAATGTTCCCATCATTCCAGGCTTAAAACCTTTCACCAAGATTTCTCAACTCACCACCATCCCCAAAACGTTCCACTGCTCGCTTCCCGAAGCGCTTGTCAGCGAGGCTGCCAAGTGCAAGACCGACGACGATGCACGCTCATTGGGCATAGAATGGGGCATATACCAAGCGCGCGAACTCTTAAGCAAGGGCAACGTTTCGGGTCTGCACTTCTATTCCATGGGAGCAGCCGAAAGCATTCGCGAAATAGCTCGAGCGATTTTCTAACCGACACAACTTTTAATCCACCAAAGCCCATGCTCTTCAGCGACGTTATCGGACAAGACGACATAAAAGCCCAAATGCTCACGCAACTCAGCACACGGCGTATTCCCCATGCCCAGCTCATCAGCGGGCCTGCCGGATGCGGCAAGCTGCCCTTGGCGTTGGCCTATGCCACAGCGCTACTGTGTCAAGAACCCGTGGGGGGCGAGGCTTGCGGACATTGTCGCGGATGCAAGATGACGCAAAAATTAGAGCACCCCGACCTCCACTTTGTCTTCCCCGTCAAGGAGTCGAAAAAAGTGAGCGACAACCACCTCAGCGAGTGGAAGCAACTACTCTTAGAAACGCCCTATTTTGACACGAAAGACTGGTATGCCACACTCGGCGTAACCACCCAACAACCACACATCTACGTGGCCGAGAGCGACCAAATCCTGCGCAAACTGAGCCTCTCCTCCAATCAAGGAGGTTATCGCGTCGTTATCCTTTGGCACCCCGAGCAAATGATGCCACAAACGGCCAACAAACTCCTCAAGATACTCGAAGAACCCACGCCAGGCACCGCTTTCCTGCTGGTGAGCGACCATCCCGAATTGTTGCTTGAAACCATCTTGTCGCGATTGGTACGACTGACGTGCAAACCCCTCTCAGAAAGTCAAATCAGCGAAGCACTCACACTGCGCTACGGCCTTTCAAGCGCCGATGCCACCGCCGTAGCCCGCAGCAGCGACGGGAGTTTCACAAAGGCTCTCGAGCAAGTAACTACCAGCGGCGAAGAAGTCTTGTTTCTCGACATGTTCAAACTCCTGATGCGCTCAGGTTTTGCCCGCAAGGTGCGCGAACTGCAAACCTGGGCCGACACCATTGCCGAGTGGGGACGCGAGAAGCAACGGCGCTTTCTGCAATACATGCACCACTTGGTGCGCGAGAGTTTCATCCACAACCTGTCCATCAGTGCGCTGAACTATACCAATCGCGAAGAAAACGAATTTCTCAGCCGCTTTTCGCCCTACGTCAACGAACGCAACGTTGAGGGATTTGCCTCCGAAATAGATGCCGCCATGCGCGACATCCGTGGAAACGGCAACGCCAAGATGGTGTTTTTCGACCTCGCACTGCAATGCATCGTCCTGGTCCATAAGTGATAGGTTAAAGGTTGAGAACGCTGGGAATGCTCTGAATACTCCGAGAACTCTGAATATCCGAAAACCGCCGCAAACTTTAAACTATAAACGCTAAACTATAAACGCAAAACTATCTATATGCACACCGACAATTGTCCATATATCTCAGGAGATAACCACGCAGGCCTTTGTGCCGCATCGGTATCTTCAAGCAACAAACAACTCAATGCCTACGACTATCTGGCTGGTACGCCGGGCAATCTGGATGCCTGCAATCTCGTAGAAGTGCAATTCAAGAACACACGCAAAGCCTTCTTCGTCAACGACAACCACCTCAGCCTCGCCAAAGGCGACATCGTGGCCGTAGAAGCCAGCCCCGGGCACGACATAGGCATCGTGTCGCTCACTGGCTCATTGGTGCGCCGACAGATAGAAAAAGCAGGCTTCAAGAATCCGCCCGAACTGCGGCGCATCTATCGCAAGGCACGCTCGTTGGACATCGACAAGTGGCACGAATCCAGAGCCTTGGAACAAGACACCATGATACAAGCTCGCGAAATGGCACGCGACCTGGGCTTGCAAATGAAAATTGGCGACGTAGAGTACCAAGGCGATGGGCAGAAAGCCATATTCTACTACATAGCCGACGGGCGCGTGGATTTTCGCCAACTCATACGCGTCTTGGCTGATGCTTTCCGAGTGCGTATCGAAATGCGCCAGATAGGAGCCCGCCAGGAAGCAGGACGCATCGGCGGCTTCGGCCCCTGCGGACGCGAACTTTGCTGCGCTACGTGGATAACGCGTTTCAACAGCGTATCAACCACCGCAGCACGCTTTCAAGACATAGCCCCCAACCCGCAGAAACTCGCCGGACAATGCGCCAAACTCAAGTGCTGCCTCAACTACGAAGTGGACCAATACATCGAAGCCGCACGCAAACTGCCCAGTCGCGAGATAGAACTCGAAACAAAAGATGCCACCTACTATTTCTTCAAGGCCGACATCCTTTCGGGCATGGTGTCCTACAGCACCGATCGCCGCCTTGCCACCAACCTTTGCACCATTCCCTGCGAGCGCGCCTTTGAAATCATTCGCATGAACCGCGAAGGCCTGCAACCCGAACACATAGAGCGCGAGGCCGATTTCAAACCCAAAGCCAGCAACGACCTGCTCGACGAACAAAGCCTCACACGCTTTGACCAAAAAGCCGCCTCCTCCAAGAAACAAAACCGAGGACGCAAAAACCGCCAAAACCGCCGCAGAAACTAATTGTATCTGACACTATTGGACAATTTAGCGGACGATTTGAAGCGCTGCGGTAAATTGTAAATTGTCAAATAAAAGGGTTGCTCATGTGTCGAGTCTTTCACAGCGCAGTAATATGCATCATCGCCCTGCTACTTTCAGCCTGCGGGCGGGAGCCAGCATTTAGCGAGTTCTGCGTGCTCTCGTCCGATGGTTGGGCCGACACCACTGCCCTCCATTTCCAGAGCGACACGCTTGCTCCAGGCACCTACATCGTAAACCTATCCGTGCGTTGCCGAGTGGCTCAAAGTTATCCTTACAAAAAACTTGCCCTCCTACTCCAATACATAGCCGACACTTGCAACGCGGATACCATTTCAGCCCTCACACCCAAACATCCCACAGCCACCGCTCCTCACACCGCCCTACGCCCCCTACGCACCAAGACCGTAACCCTCCCCTTAGCCGTGGGCAGCAGAGAACTCCTCGGCAAAGGCCTCGCCCTGCGCGACACATGGCACACTGCCGATACGCTCCATCTTGCCGACACCACCTGCCTGACCATCAACATACGCCACCAAATGCACTCCACCTCCCTCGCAGGTATTGAGGCTATAGGAGTTTTTCTTGAAAAATAAAGCGCCTGCGCCGCGAAACACCCCGCCTGCGCCAAGTTGCAAGGCAGAAAGCCATAATTGCTTTGGACAAAAAAACAAATCCAAGGCAGTAAACCAGCGAAATGAAGCGAATTAACAAATATTCACTATCAAACTATCAGTCTTTCAGTTAAAAACAAAGGTGTACCTACCTCTCTAATTCTTATACTATATACTATATAACTAATTAATATATAATAATATATATATAAAGTAACCTAAGTTATGGGAGGTACATACTAGTCTGATAGTGATAGTACGAACAGAAACTATTTTTTTTCTCCAAAGCCATACTACTATGATGAAATTCGATATTTTTTCCAAGAGCATCCCCGCGATGCCAGCCACCGGCGAGGGCACTGAGGTTATCAACTTCATTCTGCAGAACGCATCCGAAGACATGCGCCAGCCCCTTGCTTCGATGATGTTCCCAGCCTTGGCAACGCACGTGAACACATTGGACTATTTGACTATTTACAATTTGACAATTTGCACGCCCGTAACTGCCGCTTAAATAGTCTAATTGTAAATTGTCAAATTGGCAAATTTTGTGTGCGTACAGAATACTACAATCGGGGCTTCGTTGTTTATTTTCGAGGCTCTTTTTTATTTCTTTTTTGCGCGTCATTGCCGCGTTTTTTCCGACGACCTTGAAAACCTGCCCGCTTTCGTCCACGGGTACGACCGTAAGCCTGCTGTTTTTTTATCTCATCCGCCGTAGGAGGCTGCAATCCATCGGGCAGCGGGGCACGTGGCACTTGCTTCTCGAGCAGTTTTTCAATCTTATGGAGCGCGGGCATATCGCTTTCGCCAACGAGTGTAAGAGCCTGCCCCCTGCGTCCGGCGCGGGCGGTGCGGCCAATGCGGTGGACATAGTCTTCAGCCTCACGCGGACAATCGTAGTTAATAACCATCGTTACGTCGTCGATGTCAATGCCGCGCGAAACGATGTCGGTGGCTGCGAGGATATCGATTTGTCCGGCCTTGAAGCGTAGCATCACTTGGTCGCGCTCGTGTTGGTCGAGGTCGCTGTGCATGGCTTCGATGTTGAAACCTGCACGTTTGAGCAGAATGTGGAGTTCCTTGACCTTGGTTTTCTTTGAGGCAAAAAGGATGACGCGCTCAGGACGCTGGTCTTCGAAGATGCGGCGCAGAATGTAGTCCTTATCTCGTTCGCGGCAGATATAAACGCGCTGTTCGATGCCTTCGGCGGGTTTGCTCACAGCAATGCGCACCTCTACGGGATTGTTCATAATGGTGCGAGCAAGTTGGCGTATTTTCTCGGGCATGGTGGCCGAAAAGAGCACGGTTTGCCGCCCTTGCTTGGGCATTTGGCTGACGATGCGCAGGATATCGTCGCTGAAGCCCATGTCGAGCATACGGTCGGCTTCGTCGAGAACAAGATGGGTGGTGCGCGAGAGGTCGAGCGTTCCGAGGTCGATATGGGTGAGCAGGCGACCAGGTGTGGCTATGACGATGTCGGCTCCCTGAGAGAGGGCTTTGCGCTCTGTTTCATAGCGTATGCCGTCGTTTCCGCCATAGATGGCCACACCACGTGGCTGCATGTAGTAGCCAAAGCCCTCGAGTGCTTGGTCGATTTGGCGAGCCAGTTCGCGGGTGGGTGCCATCACGAGTATGTTTACTGCGTCGACAGGATGCTCTTCGCGCTGCAAGCGTGTGAGTAGCGGCAGGAGATAGGCGGCGGTTTTGCCTGTGCCTGTTTGGGCTATGCCTATCACGTCGCGCCCTTGAAGGAGTGGGGGAATGCATTGCTCCTGAATGGGCGTGCACGTTTCGAAGTGCATGTCGTAGAGCGCATCGAGTATGTCTTCGGAAAGTGGGAGGTCTTCGAATAACATCTTATTATTTACAATTTTACAATTTACTATTTGACAATTTACACGCCCGTACCTACCGCAGAATAGTAAAATTGTAAATAGTCCAATTGTCCAATGTTTCTATTGTGGCGTGCGTTTATACAAGACGAAGGCTATCAGCGCAAAGAGGATATTGGGTATCCACGCTGCAAGGATAGGCGGCCATCCGCCGTTCACCGCAAACGACGCTGACACGGTTTGGAAAAGTATGTACGAGAAACTCAGTGCCAGACCTATGCCGATGCTTGTACCCATTCCCCCACCCTTACGTTTCTCGCTGCTGAGCGAAACGCCGATGAGCGTCAATATGAATGCGGCAAAGGGCATAGCGAAGCGTTTGTGGTATTCCA
Organism: uncultured Prevotellaceae bacterium; assembly: GCA_900316575.1. Taxonomy (GTDB): domain Bacteria; phylum Bacteroidota; class Bacteroidia; order Bacteroidales; family Bacteroidaceae; genus Alloprevotella. The sequence continues at coordinate 130,685 of ONDJ01000001.1, forward strand.
CTTCAAAGGCTTGAAGCCCAGCGACTCCGCGCTCTTTTTGTCGCGATATGTAGCGGCGCAGTTCGGGCGAGGTCATGGTCTCTTGCTGCTTGCGGGTATTGATGAGGTCGGCAGGCTCAATGGTGATGGTGCTGTCGAGCGACTCGTGATAGGTCACTTTCTCTTTCATGCCGTTGAACGTACGAATTTGCACACTGCGCAGCGTCCAGTGGTATTTGTGGGAGGAAAGTGTGTCGTATTGCACTTGTTGGGCTGTGAGGTGCGAAATGAGTTTCTTGTCCTTGAACTTATCGAGCGAAAAGCCATATCCACTGCGGGTTTCGTTGTCGAAATGCTGCAAATAGGCCACTACGCCCTTTTCTACTTGGAGTTGTATGTTCTCGGCAGTGGTGATTTTCTTTTTCTTCACGTAAGTATTTTCAAAATCCACGCGCGCCACATTGCCCCTCGGTATCACATAAAGCCCCAGCAAGAGCGTTATCACGGCAATAAGCGTGGCCGAAAACATATAGGGCCGCAGCAATCGCCGAAAACTCATGCCCGTGCTCTTCATCGCTATTATCTCGCTGCCGTCTGCAAGTTTGGACGTAAAGAATATCACGGCGATAAACACAAACAACGGGCTGAACAAGTTGACGAAATAGGGCACGAAGTTCAGATAGTAGTCCACGACGATGGCCCGCAGCGGCGCGTGCGAAGCCGAAATCTTGTCAATCTTTTCGTTGAAGTCAAAGATTACACAGATGGCTATGATGATTAACAAGAGAAAAAAATACGTTCCCAAAAACTTCCCGATGATATAGCGGTCAATGCGCTTAATGCCCATAAAGTCCCAAAGCGCCCCTACCTCAAGTTTTCTAAACTTTGAGAAACGCTGGCGTATTGCGCGGTATGCGGCCTTCACTTGGCGGGGGAATTTCATCGTTTGTTTCTTAGGAAGCGTGTGCTATACCTTATATATATATTATAGTCTGCGACTGACGCGCTCTGCCATCTCGTTTTTCCACTGGGCAAAGTCGCCAGATAGGATATGCTCTCGCGCCTGGCCCACGAGCCACAGATAGAACGCGAGGTTGTGGATGCTGGCTATCTGCATGGCCAAGAACTCTCCCGCCTTAAAAAGATGGTGGAGGTAGGCGCGCGAGGTTATTTGGTCGAGCCAGCAGGCCCCAGCCTCGTCAATCGGCGCGAAGTCGGTGGCCCACTTAGCGTTGCGCATGTTCATCACACCGTCGGCGGTGAAGAGCATCGCATTGCGCCCGTTGCGCGTGGGCATCACACAGTCGAACATATCCACGCCGCGCGCTATGGCTTCCAAGAGGTTGAGCGGTGTGCCTACGCCCATCAGGTAGCGCGGGCGATCGGCGGGCAATATGCCATTCACTTCCTCTATCATTTCGTACATCACGTCGGTGGGTTCGCCCACGGCAAGCCCGCCTATGGCATAACCATCAGCAGGAAACTGCTTCACAAACTCGGCACTCTCCCTGCGCAAATCGGGATATACACAACCCTGCACGATGGGAAATAAACTCTGATGGTAACCATAAAGGGGCTGTGAGGTTTCATAACGTTTCCAGCAACGTTCCAACCACTGATGCGTTAGGTCGAGCGATTTGCGCGCATAGTTCCAATCGGCGGTTCCGGGCGGGCACTCGTCGAAAGCCATCATGATATCAGCCCCAATGAGACGCTCGGTGTCGATGACGCTCTCGGGCGAAAAGAAATGTTTGCTGCCATCAATGTGCGACCGAAACTCGCAGCCCTTGTCGCTGAGTTTGCGTATCCCCGCGAGTGAAAAGACCTGAAACCCGCCGCTGTCGGTCAAAATAGGGCGTTCCCAGCCAATAAATCGATGCAAGCCGCCTGCCTGCCGCAACACGTCGGTTCCGGGGCGCAGATAGAGGTGATACGTATTGCCCAAAATGATTTGAGCCTTAATATCGTCGCGGAGTTCGCGAAAATGCACGCCTTTCACACTGCCCACCGTGCCTACGGGCATAAAGATGGGCGTAGCAATGTCGCCATGAGCCGTATGGAGCACACCGGCTCGCGCTGCTGTTTGTTGGTCGGTATGTTGAAGAGTGAAGGGCATGGGCGTCATATCTTATCGTTCGTCGTTACTGTCCGATTTTTCCACCTCGAAACTGAGCGGATGGGCCACTTTCTCTTTCAGCAACACAAGGCGGAACACCTCTTCAACCGTATCTACAAAGTGGAACGATAGTCCCTCAAGATAGCGCGGCTGTATTTCCTCAATATCCTTGCGGTTCTCGCGCGAGAGCACCAGGTTAACGATGCCAGCGCGCTTGGCGGCAAGGATTTTTTCTTTGATGCCGCCCACGGGCAACACTTTGCCACGCAGGGTGATTTCGCCCGTCATGGCTGTACGTTCTTTCACTTTGCGCTGCGTCACGGCACTGGCTATGCTCGTAGCGATGGTGATGCCCGCAGAGGGGCCGTCCTTGGGCGTGGCTCCCTCGGGAACATGGATGTGCACCGCCCAGTTGTCGAACACCTCAGGGTTGACCTTCAACGACGCAGCGTGAGCCTTGACGTATTCAAGGGCTATGACGGCACTCTCCTTCATCACGTCGCCCAAGTTGCCCGTCAAGGTAAGTTTGGGTTGTTTGCTGCGTGTCAGTCCCGTTTCGATAAAGAGGATTTCACCGCCTACACTGGTCCAAGCCAACCCCGTAACCACACCCGCGAAGTCGTTGCCCTGGTATTTGTCGCGATTGTAGGGAGGTTTGCCCAGGAGTTTTTCGATGTGCGACGGACGCAGGCCACCGCGCTTAGGCAACTTATCGTCGTTGGAAGCGATGCTATAGGCTGCCTTGCGCAGTATTTTTTCAATCTGCTTTTCCAAACCGCGCACACCACTTTCGCGCGTGTATTTCTCTACGACATATTCTATCGTAGCCTTGGGCAAGCTCACGCGACGAGCCACCTCGTCCTTATACTGAGCCAAATGTTTGGGCAACAGATGCTGACGAGCTATCTCGCACTTCTCTTCGGTGAGATAGCCCTCAACGTTGATAATCTCCATGCGGTCGAGCAACGCCGAGGGAATAGTGCTCAGCGTATTGGCCGTAGCAATGAAAAGTACCTTTGACAGGTCGTAGTCAATGTCGAGGAAATTGTCGTGGAAGGCATTGTTCTGCTCTGGATCGAGCACTTCAAGGAGTGCCGCCTGAGGGTCGCCGTTCCAACTGCCGCCTTGACTGAGTTTGTCAATCTCGTCGAGCACAAAAACGGGATTTTCCGTACCGGCTTTCACCACATTCTGAATGATGCGCCCAGGCATGGCTCCCACGTAGGTGCGACGATGTCCGCGAATTTCAGCCTCATCGTGAACGCCGCCTAAGGATACACGCACATACTTGCGACCCAACGACTCGGCTATGCTCTTTCCCAACGAAGTCTTGCCCACACCCGGCGGGCCTACCAAACAAACGATGGGCGACTTCACCTCCTTACTATAGGCCAACGCTGCCAAATACTCCAAGATACGTTCCTTCACACGCTCCATGCCATAGTGGTCGCGGTCGAGAATGCTCGAAGCGGCTGAAATGTCGTGGGTATCTTCGGTATGCTTGCCCCAAGGCAGGCTCACGATGGTTTCAAGATAGGTGAGTTGCGTGGTATAATCTGGATACTGCGCATTCATGCGCTCAAGTTTCGCCAACTCTTTATCAAACGTTTCGCGCACCTTTTCGGGCAACGGCAGGTCCTTAGCCTTCTCGCGCAGTTCGGCAGCGTCGTGACCCTCCTTTTCATTGCCCAGTTCGCTCTGGATGTTTTGAATTTGCTGGCGCAGGAAGTATTCCTTGTGCTGCTTGTCGAGGTCCTCACGCGTCTTGTTCTGGATTTGCTCCTTCAACTGCGCATATTGCAACTCGCGATTGAGAATGGCTAACAGCCCCGTAGCGCGTGCCATCAGATTGCCCTCGGAGAGCAACTTCACCTTCTCCTGAATGGGGAAAGGCAGGTTGGTGCAGATAAAGTTTATCAGCGCCACAGGATTGCTAATGCCCCGCAAGGCATAGGCAGCCCCGCTGGGTATCATCTCGCTGGCCTCAATGAGTTTGGCCGTATTGTCGCGACAAGCATCCACCAACGCCTGCCATTCTTTGTCGGTAGCGTCGGGAACAATTTCTTCAAGGAGTTTCACCTTGGCACGCAAGAAAGGATTGCGCTTCGTGAACGCACCCAACTCAAAACGCCTAAGGCCTTGCAATATCGTAGCACTGCCCAAGGGTCCCATTTCAAAGGTGCGCATCACTTTTGCCACCACACCCACGTTGTGAAGGTTGTTTTCGGCAAGCGCATCTTTTTCGTTGTCCAGCTGAGCCACCACGCCGAAATAACCCTCAGTGGCACGCGCTTGTTCGAGCAATTTCAGCGAACTTTCGCGCGTCACGTTGATAGGTGCCAACACGCTGGGATAAAGCACAAGCCCGCGTACAGGCAGAATTGGGAGAGTGGGGCCAATCTTTGGCCGGAACAGTTGATTTACGTCGCCCTCAAAGTCGGCAATCAGCGAAAAAGGGCTTTGTGTGTTTGTGTCTATACTCATAATGCGGCGCGAAAATACAACATTCTCGCTTACAAAACCTCCTCCTACCACAAAAAAGCCACCAAACACATCCACAGCCGCTGGTCTTGATACAAATTAAATAACAAAAGTAGCGCAAAAGCCTTGTTCAAAAAACAATAATGTCTATCTTCGCGGCGTAATAGCAACAAAATAACCCCTCTTTTGTTATGATACGTTTTTTCAGCGTTCCCCAGAGCGGCACAGTGATAGCCGTTGAAGCCGACCACGTGTTCACCAGCGAAGAATTGCAAGCCCTTTGTTGGCTCTTTGGCGAAGCCACTGCCATCAGTGAAGACCAAGTCAAAGGATGGTACGCAGGGCCGCGCCGCGAAATGATAACGCCTTGGAGCACCAACGCCGTTGAAATCACCCAAAACATGAACCTCAAAGGCATCAGCCGCATTGAAGAATACTTCCCCATTAGCGGCGCCAAGGCAGAAATCGACACCATGCTCCAACGACGCTACAAAGGCCTGAACCAACAACTCTTCGACGTTGACATCAAGCCCGCGCCCATTCAGTTCATCAGCGACCTTGAAGCCTACAACGAAGCAGAGGGATTGGCACTATCGGCTGAAGAAATCGATTATCTTCACACCGTAGAGCAACAATTAGGACGCTCGCTCACCGATAGCGAAGTGTTTGGCTTTGCGCAAATCAACTCCGAGCATTGTCGCCACAAAATCTTCGGCGGCGAATTTATCATCGACGGAAAGCCCATGCCTTCCTCGCTCTTTGCCATGATCAAACGCACCACGCAAGAACACCCAGGGCGTATCATCTCAGCCTACAAAGACAACGTAGCTTTTGCCGCAGGCCCCACCGTGGAGCAATTCGCCCCGCAAGCCCACCACACCAGCGACTACTTCGTCATCAAAGACATAGAAAGCGTCATCTCGCTCAAAGCCGAAACCCACAATTTCCCAACCACCGTCGAACCCTTCAACGGCGCGAGCACAGGCACCGGCGGCGAAATCCGCGACCGCATGGGCGGAGGCGTAGGCTCATGGCCCATTGCAGGAACAGCCGTGTACATGACCAGCTACCCCCGCCTCAGCAATCAGCCGCAACCTTGGGAAAACCTCATGAACGTGCGCAAATGGCTCTACCAAACACCCGCCGAAATACTCATTAAAGCCAGCAACGGTGCCAGCGACTTCGGCAACAAATTCGGCCAACCACTCATCTGTGGCAGCGTGCTCACCTTCGAACACGAAGAGAACAGCGAAAAATACGGCTACGACAAAGTCATCATGCTCGCAGGCGGCATAGGCTATGGCACCCGCCGCGATGCACTCAAGAAACAGCCGCGCAAAGGCAACAAAGTCGTCGTTGTAGGAGGCGACAACTACCGCATAGGACTGGGCGGCGGCAGTGTTTCATCCGTCGAGACGGGACGCTACGCCACTGGCATAGAGCTCAACGCCATTCAGCGCGCAAATCCCGAAATGCAAAAACGCGCCTACAACCTGGTACGCGCCCTCTGCGAAGAAGACGAAAACCCCATCGTCTCCATCCACGACCACGGATCGGCAGGCCACGTCAACTGTCTTTCAGAATTAGTAGAAGAATGTGGCGGAAAGATTGAAACCGACAAACTCCCCATAGGCGACCCCACCCTCTCGGCCAAAGAAATCATAGCCAACGAAAGCCAAGAGCGCATGGGCATCCTCATCGACGAACACCACATCAGTCGTGTGCGCCAAATCGCCGAACGCGAGCGCGCCCCGCTCTATGTAGTAGGCGAAACCACAGGCGACGCCCACTTCTCATTTGAACAACCCGACGGCACACGCCCCTTCGACCTCGACGTAGCACAAATGTTTGGCCACTCGCCCAAGACCATCATGCGCGACAGCCATAAGCCGCGCCACTACCAGCCCGTGGCCATCCCTGAAAACACCACTATAGAAGCACTCCTCCACCGCGTCCTACGCCTTGAAAGCGTAGCCTGTAAAGACTGGCTCACCAACAAAGTGGACCGCAGCGTGACAGGCAAGATAGCCCAGCAACAATGCGTAGGCGAACTGCAACTGCCGCTAGCCGATGTCGGAGTAGCCGCCTTAGACTATCGCGGCAAACACGGCATAGCCACTAGCATAGGCCACGCACCCGTGGCAGCACTCGCCAATCCCGCCGTGGGAAGCAAACTCGCAGTGGCCGAAGCCTTGACCAACCTCATCTTCGCACCTATCGACGGCGGCCTCGACAGCGTCAGTCTCTCCGCCAACTGGATGTGGCCGTGCCGCGCTCAAGATGGTGAGGACGCACGCCTCTACGATGCCGTTAAAGCCCTCTCGGAATACTGCATCGCACTGGGCATCAACGTTCCCACAGGCAAAGACTCACTCTCCATGGTACAGAAATATCCCGACGGCGAGCGTATCGTCTCGCCCGGAACTGTCATCGTCAGTGCTGGAGCACCCGTCAACAACGTACAAGGCGTTGTAAACCCCGCGCTCCCCACCGACACCCCCCTGCAACTTTTCTACATACCGTTCGGAGAAACCTTCAACCTCGGCGGATCAGCCCTGGCACAAACCTATGGCATGGTAGGCGACGACGTACCCCGCGCAGCCGATGCCCCAACATTCCGCAAAAACTTCAGCACCATACAAAGCCTCATCACGCAAGAACTCATCGCAGCAGGCCACGACGTTTCGGCTGGCGGACTGATTACCACCTTGCTCGAAATGACCTTCGCCAACACCCACGGCGGACTGTCGCTCACCCTGCCCTGCAAAGACGAACAAGAACTTCAGCACATGCTTTTCAGCGAAACACCCGCCGTGGTAGTAGCAGTGAAAGAAAGCAACGTGCCAACATTCTACAACATCGCAGGCAACATAGAAGGCCTCTTCCCCCTCGGCACCACCACCGACAAGCGCACCGTGGAAATCAGCATAAACGCCCCCGAAACAACAACGCACGTTTGCAGCCTCCCCATCAATCCACTCCGCGCCCGATGGTACGAAGCCAGCCACCTACTCGACCGCAAGCAAAGCCACAACGCCACAGCCGACCAGCGCGCCGAAAACCTCGGCAACCAACCCATACACTACAACATCAACCGTGCCTTCAAAGGTACATTCCAAGCACTCGCCTGCGACCCCAATCGCCGCACGCCCACCGGCACACGTGCTGCCATCATACGCGAGAAAGGAACCAATGGCGAACGCGAAATGGCCTACATGCTCTATCTCGCAGGCTTCGACGTAAAAGACGTCACCATGACCGACCTCATCAGCGGACGCGAAACACTCGACGACGTTAGTTTCATCGTCTTCTGCGGAGGCTTCAGCAACAGCGACGTACTTGGCAGCGCCAAAGGCTGGGCAGGAGCATTCCTCTACAACCCCAAAGCCAAAGCCGCACTCGACCGTTTCTACGCACGTCCCGACACCCTCTCGCTCGGCGTGTGCAACGGTTGCCAACTCATGGCAGAACTCGACCTGCTTAGCATCAACACACCCGATGCCGAAACCTACAGCCCCGTTGACAAAGCCAGTATGTGCCACAACGACAGCCGCAAGTTTGAAAGCGCATTCCTCAACGTAGAAATACCCCAAAACCACAGCGTACTCTTCGGCTCGCTCAGTGGTTCGCGCCTTGGCATCTGGGTAGCCCACGGCGAAGGCAAATTCCACCTCCCTGGTACACTCTACCACATCGTGATGCACTACGCCTACGACACCTACCCCGGCAACCCCAACGGCAGCGACTACTCCACAGCAGCCGTGTGCAGTGCCGATGGCCGCCACGTAGCCATGATGCCCCACCTAGAACGCGCCTTCCTGCCCTGGCAATGCCCCTACTATCCCGCCCTGCGCCGCAACGACGAGTGCACCCCATGGCTCGAAGCCTTTGCCAACGCACGCCGATGGATTGAAGCACGCAAAGAGCAAGCATAAAAAAGAAATTAAGGGCAAGCCTTCAACAACAAAATTTCACTACACACTAACCACCACCCCGAGCTTTCAAAGGTTTCGGGGTGGCTTTTTGTCATTAGATACACGCCTGCGACAAGTTTTATAAAGGCTTCATGAACCGCACGCAGTAGCGCAGAAACCACGGCTCTTTGTGGATGGTTACGCGCAAACAACCCTTGCATTGCGAAAACATAGGCTGCTTCATGCAAAAACGTAACGTGCTTTTAGGCGAAAACCTCTGAGTAAACATCAACACAGTTCCTTTCGAGAGATCTCCTTGAAACCTCCCTATCTTTTGCCAACCACCAAAACAACAACACTGATGGTACCCGTCCTATTCTTATTGCGAGGAGCATGTCGCAAAAGTTTGCTGAAAGCTTGAGGCACCTCTGAGCGTTTCACCTAAAATCAGAGAAACAAGCCACATTCGTTCGTTTATTTTCGCTTAAAATAGGACAAAACAAGAAAAACCGCAAAACGGCTTGTTCGTTATGCTAAGAATAAATATATTTGCGCGGAAATAATTTTTTGAAACCACTAAACTTATACAAATATGAAAAGATTTCTACGCCGAGCAGTCATGGCTTCGCTTGTGCTCCCTTTGGGGCTGAGCGCGCAGACTGACTTTGCGATAGTGCCGCAGACACTATCCAATCCGCAAAACGAGCCACGAGAGGTTTTCCCCGTGCCCTCCGAGCGGCAAATGAAGTGGCAAGAAACGGAATTCTACGCTTTCTTCCACTATGGAATGAACACCTACACAGGCCTTGAATGGGGCAACGGCGACGAAAACGTCAACCGCTTCGCCCCCACAGCCAAACCCGACCCCATGCAGTGGCTACGTCTCTGCAAGGTGGCTGGTATGAAGGGCGGCATTGCCGTAGTGAAACACCACGACGGCTTCTGCCTGTGGCCCACTGCTACCACCGACCACCACTGCCAGAACTCAAGCAATGCTTATGCTAAACAGACCAACATACCCCGCGACTTTGCCGATGCAGCACGCGCATTGGGTATGAAATATGGTTTCTACGTATCACCCTGGGACCGCAATAGTGCTTACTACGGCACAGACAAGTACGTAACCGACGTATTTCTTCGTCAATGCTTCGAACTTTCGCAATATGGCACCGACCAGTTCGAAATGTGGTTTGATGGAGCCAACGGCGGCACAGGATACTACGGCGGCTCAGGTGGCACACGTAGCATTGATGCCAGCTACTATTACGACATTCCCAATCTGCGCGACAGCGTACACCGCGTTTGTCCCGACATTATCCTTTGGGGCGTAGGCGGCGAAGCCCGATGGTGTGGCACAGAGAGTGGCTACACCAACGAAACCACATGGTCGATGGGCACAGGTCTGAGCGGCGACGAAAACGCCTGGCAATGGTTCCCCAGCGAGAGCGATGCCAAGGCAACAAGCGACGGCTGGTTCTACCACGACGGGGAATCAACCAAAGACAGCGAGACCTTGTTCAAGATGTATCTTGAAACCGTGGGGCGCAACGCCACGCTTATCCTCAATTTCCCCCCGAACAAGGCAGGTCGTCTCACCGATGCCGACAGCGTGCAACTCTATGCCTTAGGCAACAAACTGCGTACACGCTTCGGCACTGACCTCGCACCGCTGGCCAACATTCGCGCCTCGCAGACACGCAGCGGCGGAGCCTATAGTGCCGCAAACCTCATCGATGGCGACAAGAACACATATTGGGCCACCGACGACGGACAAACCGCAGGAGCCATCACACTCACGTGGAGCGAGCCACAAACCGTGCGTTACGTCATGTTGCAAGAATACATCCGCAAGGGACAGCGCGTAAAAGGTTTCATCATCGAAACCACAGAAGACGGCACCACATGGACACAACGCGCCTCGAACATTCAGACTACCACCATTGGCTACAAGCGCATCATTCCACTCAACGGCAACACCAGCGCCAGCTACGACGCAGGCTTCAAAGTTCGCGGCCTTCGCGTACGCATCACCGACAGCCGCGCTTGCCCGTTGCTCCACACTCTGAGCGTATTCTAACCCACCCAACCTAAGACTTTTACAAAGATGAAAAAGATTATATTTGCCCTTTCAATAGCCCTCACGAGCTACATCGGCACCCAGGCGCAGGTGGCAGAAGTAACGTTCGACACAGACGACTACGCCAGCATCGGTGTTTATGATGCATGGGAAAACTCGCCCTTCCGCAAAGGCCTCCTGCAAGGCAACGTTGCCGTTATTGACAATCCGCATACCGAAGTGAGCGAAGTGCTCGGCACAGCCCCTAACGCTACAGCCAAAGTGCTCGCCGTGCAACGCTCACGCTACGGCTCCAACCAGTTTGGCGCACGCATTGACCTCAAAACACCCTTCTCGCTCAAACCAGAAACACAATACATCCACGTACTCGTGCACCGCCCCGTCAGCGGTCGCGTGATGCTCATGGGACTTGGCAAACACCGCGAAGCCGAATGGGCAGGACAAAGTGCTGAGACAGAGCAATTTTGGTCCATTAGCAGCACCACCGTTGCCCCCGACATGTGGAGCGATGCCGTCTTCGCTGTCAAAGGCGTGAGCGGAGTGGATATCTACAGCCTTATACTTGTGCCCGAATGCGAAAGTCCGCACAAACGCACAGAAGACTTCATCGCCTACGTGGACCAAATCGTTGTGAACAACAGCAGTGCCCCAATGGTGAGCTACGACGAATATCCCGTCAACTTCGACCGCGAGAACGGACGCGCCACACGCACCGACCGTGGCATACTAAGCGTTGGGCTACAGAACGTTAACACCATTGCTATCACCGCTGCGCCCTCCACCAGCGACCCGCTCTATCGCGACCGCATGGATGCCACGTTGCCCGTGAAAGCTGGACAAAGCGTAAAGCCCGTCATCGGCTATCAAGGCACTTGGATGTGCGGCTATGCCTATGTTGACTTCGGACGCGACGGGAAGTTCTCCTACACAATCAACGCCGACGGCACACCCGCTGACGGTAGCGACCTCGTGGCATACTCCGCTTATCAATTGCGCAACAGCGCAGGTGCAACGCTCGCCAACAACAATTCGCTCAACATTCCCAACTTCACCATCCCCGAAGGAACGCCCACAGGCTTCTATCGTATGCGCTTCAAAGTGGACTGGAACGAAATTGACCCAGGCGGATCGGCCACCATACAGTCCGACGGCGGTGGCGTTGTTGACGTGCGCCTCAACATACATGCTGACAACGTCTCTGTAGTAGAAGACAACCGCAACGGCGAAATCCTCAACGCCGACGGCACATCGCTCGTCAGCACAACGCCCTTCGGCCAAGCACTCACCGTGAAGCTCAATCCCGAAAACGGATTCGCATACAACGGCATTCGCATCCGCCATGGCTACGGGCTCACTGGCGACAGCCTCATCCACGGTACACCGCAGTATGTTGACGAATACGTATGGCGCGACCAGTTTGATGCCAACGATTGCTACACCATCAAAGCCGAATGGGTGGACGGCGACCTACTACTCGAGGGACTCTTCGTAGAGAAAGGCACCGAGATAGAATTCAACTATCCCATCAACTACGACAAAGCCACAGCCACCATCACACGCACTGACCGCCGCCTAAACGGCGTAACGATGGCCGGAACAACCTGGACACTGCCCGCTGGCAACAAACTCTACAACGAGGATATGACCAAGACGTTTCTTGTCAAGGCAGGTCAAGACATGCAAGTGCAGTTCAACTTCACAGGCAGTTGGATGAACGGCTACTTCTACATCGACCGCGACCAAGACGGACAGTTCTCCTACGACATCAATGCCGACGGAACACCCGCCGAAGGCAGCGACCTGATGACCTATTCCCATGCCAACACCAAAAACAGCTTAGGACAAAATCTCACAGGATCCGCCCGCAACGTGCTCAATCCACCAGCATTCACCATGCCCGCATTGGCAGACGGGTTCTATGCCATACGTTTCAAAATTGACTGGAGCGAATTAGACCCTGCCGGCAATACCACTGACAACAACAACATCATCCACAACGGAGGCGGTATCGCCGATGCACGTCTGCGCGTCTATAGCAGCGAAAACGTTTCACTAACACTCACCGAACATCCCAACGGAACACTCACAACAAGCAAAGGCGACGCGCTTCCACTCTCCATCCCTTTTAACACGCCGCTGACCCTTTTCGCCGCGCCAACGGAAGGATACAAAATAGACACGCTCTACGTCACACACGGCAACCTCAACGCACCAAAGCAATACGTTCACGGCGTGCCACAATGGCTCAAAGCAGTCTATACATCCGACGATTTTTTCGAAGGAGCCTTCACACTGCCAGCCGAAATGATTGACGGCGATGTAGTGCTACTCGCCACGTTCGTTGTTGACGAAGATTATTCACCGACCGCTCTGTCCACCATCGAAACAACGAACCCCGCGAGAGCAAACGATTGGTACGACCTGCAAGGCCGCCGAATTGCCAAGCCATCAGCATCAGGAATCTATCTGCGAGCAGGCAAAAAGATTTTCGTCAAATAAGAAAACAACGGAACACGCACAATACTCAAAATACTGCGGGGCTGACCTCGCAGTATTTTGAATGTTATTATCAACAACAATGAAGAACAATATCTGCGCAACCATCCTCGTTCTCATTCTGGCAGCCACTCCTTTTCTTAATGGACAAGCACAGACAAAGGAAGCGATGTTGCCGACGGTTGAAAGCATTGGAAGTAATCATGCGCTTAAAGAAGTAAGCACTGACACACCCGAAGCACCGACACTCTCTGCCGCGTCTGTCACAGGCGGGTTGGTACAAAATTGGCTGGGAGTGAAACTCACTGAGACACCCATCGAAGTACCCGCTGACCAAAGTGCAACCATACTCGTTTTCACCACACAGGGCTATCAAATTGACAGCCTCTACATCATCAGTAGCAACGGACAAGAAGCCAACGTAACTTTAGGAGAACTCAACATCAACCGCTACGACATTCCCGCTTCGTTCTTCGCCGACAATGGACAGGTCGTTGTAACGCCTTTCTTCTCCACGCTGCCCGATGGCGAGAGCCGCGCCGTGCAACGCTGGCGCTACGTGTGGGGAGATGAGTTCGACAGTCCCGAAGGAGCCTACGCCCGCCCCAACCCAATCAAATGGGGAAACCACGGACGCACAGGAGCAACGTGGGCACGATTCATAGCCGACCACGACAGCGTCTCCTTCATTCGCGACGGATACTACCACGCCCGTTGCTTCAAAAACCCCGACAAAGAGAGCGACAACGTAGCCATGATCAGCGGGAACATAACCAGCCGCAACCTCTATAGTTTTCAATACGGACGCGTTGAAGCCCGCATCAAAACCACACGCCACACCGGCAACTTTCCCGCCTTCTGGATGATGCCCCAAGACAATACCGGCGGATGGCCCACCTGTGGCGAAATAGATATTTGGGAACAAATTGACAACCAAAACAGAGCGCACCACACCGTTCACTCCAACTGGACATACAACCTCGGCAAAAAAAACAATCCGCAAAGTTCTGCCAACGAATGGGCAGATATGGACGCATGGCACGTCTATGCACTTGAATGGGACGAAAACCAACTGCGCTGGTATGTTGATGGGCAACAAGTCTTTTCCTATGCCAAGAAAGCAAGCGACGAAGATGCCCTAAGCAAAGGACAGTGGCCTTTCGACAAAGCATTCTACATCATTCTCAACCAAAGTGTAGGTAACGGATCGTGGGCAGCCAAGCCCGATGAGAGTTTCATATACGAAACACTCTTTGACTACGTGCGCGTTTATCAAATACGCAAGACGGGTACAGACAATCGCGACTATCCAATCAACTATCCCAAGGCACAACCCGTTAAACACGCCACACGACGCCTCACAGCCGTAGGATTAGACGACCAACTGGTAAACGTACCGAACCCCGCTTGTATCTACAATTTCATACCCGAACCCACCCTGACGGTAACGCCCGGACAAGAAGTTCAACCACGCTTTCAGTTTTCTACTAGTTGGATGCACGGCTATGTTTACCTCGACCTCAATGCCGACAGCCTATTCACTCCCATAGAACCAAGCATGGGCATCCAGCCCACACTCAGCGAACTTATGAGCTACAGCTTCTACAGAGAAAAGAGCGAAGACGGCAGCGGATACAACAGCGAAGGAACAGCCATCCCCGCCAGCGAAAACAACACCATGAAAATGCCATCGTTTACCATCCCCTCAACGATGGAACCAGGTCTCTATCGCATCCGTTTCAAAGTAGATTGGGACAACATTGACGCAGGCGGCTCAACCGTCCTAAGCAATGACATGCTCACCAACGGCGGAGCCATCTGCGATGTAAACATCAAGGTCGAAGACCCCACAGGCCTTGACCACCTCAACCTCACCGCCCCAAACAGCAACAGCACTTGGTACGACCTACAAGGCCGCCGCATCCCCACACCCACAACCCCAGGCATCTACATCCAAGGAACCCGAAAAATAGTAATCCGTCGCTGAGCGCAACGACTTCCGCCAAGCCTCTTCTTTCATTTATACAACCGAGTCCATCAGCCCACCGCTGCATGGGCTCGGTTTCTTTTATCCTAAATCGGCAAATTCGCGTGCTACTTCTACGGGGTCGTCACGATAGGTTGTTTTGGAGGCATAGTCGACTCGTTGAGCAGTACGAAAATGTTCCCTTCCACTCGCTGGTTATCGATAAACTCATTCTTGTCAGTTCCTTGGAAACGAGCCAGACGCATAGTAAACTGCGTGTACATGCCAGTATCTTTCGTAAAGAGTGCCGTGGCTGCATTCAGAGGTCTTTCACCTGTGATCAACTTCCATTTGCTCAACACATCTTCGATGGGTTCGGTAAGAGCCAGTTCGGACAATCTGCCTCTCTCAACACCAAGACGCACAACGCCACGTATCAGTTTCTCGTCCAAAGATGTAATATCCTTGAAATCTGAAGGTTGCCGCTCCCATGCAAACATGTCGGGCTTACTTCTTCGCAACCGCTCTTCGTACATGTCGCGCAGCATCTCCTTCGTCGTACTCTCCACCTTGTAGTAAGGACAACCATGATAAGTATAAGGCACCATTCCCCACGCCCATCCGTCAAAGTGCATAGCAATCACCTTATGGTCTGGCCGATCAGGAACATTGACATACTCTACTCACACATCAACCTGAGGCTCCATATAACTCAGAGCCTGAGCAATCTCCCGTTGAGTGTTGTCCGTAACTTGCTGTCCAAGAATCTTCAGCGATGTTGGAGCTATTCCAAAAAAGAGCCAACCACCTTCGGTATTCAAATTACCAACCGCCTTACCAGTCTTTTCATTTCTTCCGCAAAATGTATTTCCCATCAACACATTCCATATCAGGTATCGTCTTGACAATCTCTTCCACATCATCTTCTTTGATAACCGACCTCCAAGCTGTTCTGCTGATGGCTCTGGCTATATCTCTGATACTGGCCGGCACCCTGAAATAGTCCATCGCACGGAGAACCGCTTGCCTTCTTACGGCATATAGTGGACTTTTCTTGATCTCAGATGATTCTCGGCTCAACTTCGCACGATTGTCCGTCTCGATGTCCTTCTTTGAAGTATCTGTGATTGAATTTCCATTATAGGAATACCAGACACCCTTGAATTTTAATTTACAATCTTCAAAAACTGGACTGTCAACTATATCTTCCAACTCATCACAATAGTCTGTCACCATCACAATAATTGTGATAGGATTCTTCAGATATCTGATCAATAAAAAAGTTTTCGAACGGGTGACCATTAGAATCTATTGAGTCCTTGTAGTAGGATTCCTCATCGTCATCATTTTGACAATACTCTTCAATCCAATTTTCATATTTGTATTTGGCATATTCATATCCAGCCTTTTTTATTCTTTCTATAGCTATTCTTTTCAAATCTTTAGTGCCCATATTTTTTGTTATTTCGGCAGTTCATACATATGATATATTACAGAATCCATTTAGATATTCTAGTCCAGATAATATCAAGCATTATATCAGTTCGTCTATCAACAAGATTTTTATCCCATATATCATTTTCTGACAATGATGAAATAGCAGACAGATGTGCATTATACTCGCAATTTTTCAGCATCTCTAATGTTGAAGAATTAATAACAATCTGCAATTCTTTTGCATCGTTAAGAATCTTGTTTATTTTCTCTGGATCTTTTTCAGCGACACATTTGTAATATAGGAGTTTTTCTTTCCAACCCTTATTCCCAGCCGATGAATTCAAATCTTGGGGAAGAAGTGTCAGATTGCCAATTGATTGGAATGGTTCAATATGTGTATCATATAAAGATTCATCCCATAGGCCACTTTTGTTGGTTTGTGGCGCAATGTGTTCTATTGTTTTCAAATCAGAAGAAAACCATTTGTCTACAGACATGTATTTTGAACAACCTTCACGTCCAACTTTAATCACTCCTTTATTCGTTTCATCTGGAATAGTGTCATGAGCGGCAACTAACAAGGCTAGGCGAATCACGTCTTTACCTGTCGAATCGTATTTCAGATAGTTCTTTGCCTTACTTTTCCAAGATTCCAATGTATCAATTTCTTTATTCCTCAAAACTTCTTTCAAATGAGATTTAACTATTTCGGCAGAAAAATCTTTGTGTTTCTTGAAGAACTCTCGGTATGTAGAATCTAAGCCTGAATTAGAATATGCAGAACGCCACAAAAAATAGTACGCACTAACAGCTTTCACTATTTCAATGAAAGATTCAACAGATTCTGTTGACTGTTCTATGACAGAATCGTACATACTTCCAAGCACCGTGATTGCCATTTTGTGATTGGAGGCTTTCAGGAACAGAATAAGCATCGATGCCAAGTCTGCATCAGAGGAAGAACCTATATTGGGAAATGTCGAATTGTCTTTGCCATCGTATTTTATCCATTTCTGGTAAAATTCGGCATAATTGCCCATCTTCTTAACAAAATTTTCTTTATCCTCGAATGTCGTCAGTGATTCATATACGTTATTCAATACTTTCCGTTGGTAGCTGAAATGAGTTGACATAGTTCTTCCATCGTATGCGACAAAGAACGATGTCAAATAGTCATTTGTCCGTTTGTTTTTTTGCTGAGCAGTTGTTGCGTCAGACAGAAATTCCTCAACTTTTTTAAATGACTTATCACTGTTTGAATCCTTGAATTGATGATTGGTTTCCCCATCAACGGTGTTGACTACAGTAGGCTTAAAAGTTTCTATTGCTGTTAGCGGAGTACCAGTAGCATTGAGTGATTGGAACATGTCAAATGCCCAATCGTCATCCGTCGGTTGGATAATTGTAAAGCAGCATCGATCTAATAAATAATGACAAACCGACAGTGTCTGAACTAACTCACACAGGATATATGAATTGGTTTTCTTGTCTGAGAAATCCTTATCTTTGACAATATCCACTAATTCAGGACGTTCGAACTCCCAAAGTAAATCTTGTGAAAAATGTTCGAGGATTTCCTCTGCTGTAGCAAATTCATCGTCATTTTGCTCTTCGTGTGCGGTCGAAACTACTTTTTTAAGCCAGGATTCTATCCTTCTTCCATTTTGATATAATAGTGTGTTCCCATACTTGTCTTTGGTTAGGCATGGAAATGTCGTTTTATCAGAATATGCTTTAATGAAATGACCTAGGAAATTTGATAATTCTGACTTGTAGGCAGTATCTACATTATCAGCTCTAGTCCAATAGTCTTTTGCCCCACGAATGATTTTCGGTTTTAGTCTTGGAGTACCACGTCCCAAGTCAAAGCTAAAGATTGGCGCAAGCTTCTGGTCTATCCAAATATTACAAATCTCGTTTATCTGCTCATATATGGGGTTGTTGGACTTAACCTTATTTTTTATTTCTGTCAGCCGTTTGGTTAACAAAGTAGCCATCAATGCAATTGTTGAAACTCGTTGTTGACCATCTATAAGCTTTTCTATTCTTGATGGAACTGCTTGAATCTCCACAGGATATATATGATTCCTATTGGGTTCAACAACGGTAATGATTGTACCTAAAAACCGTATTTCCTTATTGTCATCATTGACTTCACCCGATGCAATTCTTTGAATACCTCGTGTTAAATCTTCCAGTAACTGTTCAATATTATCACTATCCCAACTATAATCACGTTGATATAGTGGGATATAAAGTCCTTGCCCAGATTGGTTAAGGAAATCAAGTACGCTTCTATTCTCAGTCAAAAATGACTTTTCTATATTCAATACTGCCATATCTGTTTTGTATTCTTTAAATAAAACAATTTGCACACATGATGTCATCGCCAAGGATTTCAGCAAGGGTTGTCCCCTTGTTGTTAGCCTTACTTTCTTTTTGACGACGGATGATGTCGAGTTTTATCTGGCGAATACGTTCTGGTTTGATGAGGTATGCCAGACTCTCATTCTGATTCCACGTATAACCGTCTTTCTCAAACTCCATCGCTTTCTTAAAGAGGTCGGGATGCTGCTCATAGAGCCAAATCCATTCTATCTTCTGTTGGAAGAAACAGAAGTAGCAACCAGAACGACTGCGGCAATATGTGCCGGTTGCACCATCCACCTCGAAAGGAATTTCCTCGTAGTAGGCTGGCACACCAACACCGCTTTCTCTCAGCAGACGGAAGATGTCATCCTTCACCAATATGTCCGTGTTATCAAGCAGTGGGAAGTCATCGAGTTTACCTACTGGATAATCCGTTGTTTTCAGGAACTCGAACACAGCATGATTGAACAACTTAATATCGTAGTCAAGTAGCGAATTCATCTTCTTCGAGTAGTAGAACTGCTTGGTGATGGGTTTCCTTACAGTTTCTAATATCTCATCACGAAGGAATCCTTCAGGACAGAGCCGCTCGTAGATTTCCACAATCTGATCCAAGTTCTCATTGTGAAGGAACTTGTTAATTACATCGATACTCCAGATATTCTTGCGGAATGGGAATATGGCCTGAATATTAGGCTTCGAAGATATATAACCGTCTCTGTCCTCATCGCCACGAATGCCGACATATGATACAGCATAATCGTCGCCTACATATTCCTCGAACTTGTCAAGCTTCATCTTCTTGGTACACCAGCGAGCCTGCGGTGAAGGAAGGAAACCGCCCATCGCTTTAAGGAAGTGATGGAAAGGTGTTGGCTCAGGACTACCCTCAGCAGCCCTTAGTCGTTCTATCTTTCCTAAATAGGCTTCCAAGCGATTGATTAGCGTT
The DNA here is from genome assembly GCA_900316575.1 of uncultured Prevotellaceae bacterium. Taxonomy (GTDB): domain Bacteria; phylum Bacteroidota; class Bacteroidia; order Bacteroidales; family Bacteroidaceae; genus Alloprevotella. The sequence continues at coordinate 150,470 of ONDJ01000001.1, forward strand.
TCCGTTTCAGCCAGTTCGCAACCTGTATCTGAATTATAGTACTCTATCTTCAGTGATGGGTACGTTTGCTTCAGATAGATGGCGAGTGCTGCGCTATCCTTACCGCCTGATATGCCTAATATATGTCTTACCTTCATTTTATTTCTGCAATTTATTCTTTAATGGAATCCATCTGTTCCACGAACTTCTGGAATCCAAAATTGTATCGAGATATACGTGGAATGTCTTTCCGCTTTATCTTCTTCAAAATAAACTGATAAGTGCTTCTTGCATTTGCACCATTCTTTCCATCTTCTGGTATATAATGGCCTCCCTTTTCTTTTCCAAGTTCCATATTGAGTTTATTGATGCAGCCTGTGGTTGCACAAGCCCGCTTATCAGAATAGAACAATGGTAGAAACCAACATTCTATTTCGTCAAAGCAAATGGCAAAGATGATACGTTCCTTGTTTGCTTCATAGAAATCGTTGTCAACATCCTGTAACAGACGTGTAATGATGTCGTTATATAGATCTTCATAAGTACGAGACTGGTTGTTCTCATCAACTTTCTTAATTCCGAAAGGCTTTTCATCGCATTTATCGGTGTCTATCTGCACAACAAGAAAATCATTGTTTTGTAATGCCATTTGGAATTCTTCGGTGTTACAATGAGAAAGCACGTTTGTCCAACCACCAGAACCTTCTTGAACGGCGTGACCATGACTCATCTCAGTTCTGGGCTGTAAGTCCGCAAAGTATGAATCTGTTTGATACATCTTTTCTATGATAGCATGCAAGGAAAGATTCTCGGATATTCCCTCACAGATAATTGCAAATGATGCCATACTACTGAACTTTAGAAGTTGTTAGGTAATCCGCCAATGAAACCACGTAGCCATAATTGCGACAATGGTAGGTCACTCTTTACAATGTCTTTATTGTTCAAAGTCCTCACCTTTGTATAACCGTCTACAGAACGCTGTACAACCATCAACTTTTGCTCATTATCACTAAGGTCGAGGCCGTCAAGAATCGCTGGATTATGTGTCGTCGCTATGATTTGCTTATCATGCTTTTGGGCCAACGCTATAAGCATTTTCATGACTTCGCGGCATAGTTTAGGATTAAATGCCGTGTCTATATTTTCAATGGCAAAGAATTTTGGCGTCTCATCTGAAATGACCAGAGTAAGATAGAACAATAGGTATAAGAAGCCCTCGTTAGTGCTGCGCTGGTCGAAAGTATTAATGGTTTCAGCCAAATAGCTATCCTTGAGTTTCAAGTTAAACTCCATTGAAAGCTGGCCAGAAGGAACTTCCATGTCATCAAACCAATCAAGTACTTTCAGATTCTCCTTAATTTCATTGAAAATATCTATGCCTTCTGGTTTCTGTGATAATTCTTTAAAATAAGCAAACAGACCTTCGCCATGACGGCCTAATGGATAAAGTCTATTAGAGATGTTGGGCTCTCTTAGCTTCGTCTCTTCTAAAGAATAGATTAAGAATTGATTTAATTCAATGTCTGGTGGCATTATTGTTATACCACCCTCTTCATTTTTGCGCAACCTAATATTAACGACGGTATCAGCCCCTTTATCTTTTTCCATTCTCCCAACTAATTGCAACAATTTTGCCAAACGTGGTTCCTCTTTAAGCTCTTCTCTAACGTATGAAAGAAATTGTTGAAAACTTATAGAATCATCTTCCCACTTTGGGGGCTTAGAATCACTATTATAGTGAATATTGAAAGTAAAGGACTCCTCCTTTTCATTTATAAACGATATGTTTATCATATTGGCCTTAACTTCTTCAAAAGCAGGAAGCATTAGTTTCGGCTCCACTAGACGAATTCCCCGGTTGGAGAAAAATTCAAATTCCAGTTTACCAGAACTGGCGGCAGTTCCTAGTGCGATGCCTTCAAGAATGTTGGACTTGCCGCAACCATTTGCTCCTATCAGAAGATTGAATCTCCCAAGTGGTAAACTTACATCCACTACAGACTTGTAGTTTTTAATTGAAACATTGGTAATCATATTTATTCCTATTTTATTTTCTTGTTAAGTATCGAAAGCAGAGCACAAACGTCGATATTATTGTCACCAGAAAGCAGCTTGTTGATTTTCTGTTCCAGGTCATCAGCTTTTGATTTGTCCTTTTCTGGCAGAACGTATGTCTGAGTTCTTACGCTTGTTCCCCTGTTGGTTACCATATCGAATGAGTAGGCTTCATTCTTCTCTGAATCACCTATCTTCTGCGAGATATCTGAATACTTCTCACACTCACGGAACAGATAAACCAGATCGTCAGCCAACTTGTCTTCCTGCTCATCTCTCAAGGCATCCAGTCGTTGCTCAAGAATGGTGTAGCAGATGGACTGGTACCACAGAGTACGATTGTCGTATTCTGTCATCACATGGTGATAGAACTCACGCTGTTTGTCTGTCAACAGATAGGTCTTTACATGGGCCAGTCGTTCGCGCACTTCAACGATATATTCTGAATAGTCATAGCTCTGTAATCCAAACTCTTCTACCAGACGTGCCTCAATGCGATCAATCAGCTGGGTGTAGCATGAGCGCAATTCCTTGATGGCTCGTTGGATAATTCTTCCATACTCGTTGATAAACTCTTCCTGTTTCAACTTCTCCTGTGTGAAGCCAAGAGCCTCTGGTAAGTCCTCGAAGAATGCTTTCTCCGGGTCTTTTGCCTTTGCCAACACATCGCGGAATCTCATCGTTGACTCATGGTTGAACTTACGGGTGTGCTTGGTGTACTCGTCCAGTCGCACATAGAAACTGAAGAAGGGTTTGATGGTCTCGATGAAACTGGCGTTTGTTATAGAGAACTCATCGCCCAGGTTGATGAAGCGCCGATACTGGTTGAAGAAACCCAACTTCACGCCATCAACAGCGAATTTCTTGATTTCGAAATCGCCAGGATGCTTCTGGAGCAAATCGAAGAACTCCATATTCACGTTTGGCATGAATGCGCCTTTCGATGCATCATAGAGTGCAAAGTCCTGACGCTTGATGAAGAGATAAGTAGGAATCCAGAATTCCAGGAATCCTTGCTTTATCTTATAAGGCTGTGCAGACAGTATCTTTATCAGCTCTGAAATCTTCCTTGCCTTGTTTTCTGAACTCTTCAAGAACTCTTCACAAGCATCCCACAACGGCATAAAGCCCTTGTTGGTAGGTTTGTCGTTAAAATCTCCATTCTGATGTAGGCCAGTATTCAATAGCAGAGAGGAATAGATGGTTTTCTCTGGAGGGAACTTGTCTTCTGGGAAGCCCATCCCGTTTTCGGAGTAGTGCTCTGTCAGATAGGTGAGGTAGCTCTTACGTGCAGCAGTTATCGTTCCGCTGAGTTTATGCTTGTTGAAGAGTTCGTTGTTCATCACAGGTGTCTTGCTGTAAACCTCGTTACATACCTTTGACAACAACTGGTTGAAGTCTCGATGCGACTGTACTTTTTGCTCTTTACCTGCAAATACCCAGACCACCCTGTTCTTGTAGGAGAACAGATTGTCGCTGATTGCCTTGTTGAGCAAAGTTTCCTCATACTCCTTCAGCTTCTGGATTTCTGTCACAGCCACCCTGTCGTTCTTGTCAAGCACACGCTCCAATAGGTACATATACTTCTTGATGTTGTAGAGGTGGTCGATGATGTCCTCCGTATTGGTGAAGTAGGCAAATATCAGGGCGTGGTCTGTCTCTGAACTGAATTTCTTAATCTCCTCCAAAGCCTTCTTGTGGGTAGAGAAAATCAGTTCGATGTAGCCGTCCGTATCACCAGTAGGCACAATATCGATGGGTTCTTCACGAATCATGTAATCAAAGAAACGTGGTGTGCCTTTCTGGTAGAAATGGGCTTTGACGGGAGAAATCCTACGATTGAAGAACATATTCAACTCGTCAACAAAGGTGACAGGACGTGAAACCATCATTCCGGCCTCACGTATTTCTGCTTCCAGGTCAACGTCAGTTCCCTCGAAAAGCATCAAGCGCTCCTTGTAGGCTGCAAAGCGGATGATTTTCTTTGCAGACAACTTCTGAATAATCTCTTTGGCATTTTTTATTGCCATCGCTTCACGGGCATAGTCCGTAAGGTTCCGTTCTGTCAGTTTGAAGCCGGCTGTTCCAAAAAGATTAAGCAGTCCAATGGCTTTTACGAGTTTTACAGCTTGCAGCATCTCCTCTTCGTCAACCCAATCTTGGCCTTCAACGCGCTCTATAGAAACCTGGATGGTTCTCCAACTCATGGAGTCGGCATTGGCATCTTTCAGGTAGGAATAGAAGTTGTAGAGAATGTAGTCGTAAACCTTTTGCAGATTGTATGTTTGATGCTCGGTAGGCTCGAACTCAGAGATGGAATTAGTGCCATTTGCAGCCAAGAAGGTAAAGAGCGACCGCTCATTCTGACCGTATCGTTGAATAGCGGTAGTGATGGTATAAGCAGAGAAAAGGTCTAACGGATATAGCTGTATTGCCGTTTCCAAGGGGAAATCTTTAGATACATATCTTGTTTCTTTCGCCAGTTCAAAAAGAGACTTGGCATTCTCTGCGTCAGATATTGTTCTTTCCTCTCGCAATTGTGCTGATGCCAAATAAAGCAACTGCTCAACAGGCTCCACAAAGGTGATTTCCTTGAAGCGCCCTTTCACCTTGGTCCATTCGTTTGCCTGGGCTTCCGTCAAACCTTTGGCGTATGCACCAAAGTTCTGATGGAGTGTGGTCAGCAGCATCATCTTTCGAACAGGCACATTTACCAATTCCGACAACTTCTGCAAGAAATATAGTTCTTTCTCAGGATTGTTCTTGGCTGCGTGTTCCAGAACCTTCCCAAACTCATCTACCACGATTAGCAGGAACTTTCCTTTCTTTTGACATTGGGTATAGTAGTTTTTGAGGCTGTCAAGGATGCTGGTGGTATTACCTTCCACATTCAGGGCTTTGCTCAGCAGGGTTGACATCTCAGCATAGTCGCCGACAATATTCATAATCTCAAACGACTTAGCATCCGAGAGATTTTTGGCTTCCAGTAGATATTTTTGCTTGCCTGTCTTCTGTAAATCCGATTCTAATGCTAAAAGAAAACTCGACTTACCTGTTCCGTAGGAGCCAATAATCGTAAAAGAATGGATGCCAGAACGGAAATCGTTCACAATGTTGTGAATGGCATTCTGCGCGTTTGGCGTTACCAAGTATTGCATTCCTTCGGCAAAGCCGTTCTCTATATTTGCGGATAAACTAAATGTCTTTGCCATAATAATTGTCTAATACTTGAAATGCGTCCAAATCCTTTGTGAACTGAATCTGTTTGATGCCAGCAACATCGCTATAAGTGAAGTACTGGCTATACTCTCTTGACAACTGCTTCAACATCTCTATTGTCTCAAAGTCCTGCATACAGAACACAAGCCCAACATTTTCTTGAATAGTATCGAAGGCGATTGTGTTATCACCCTCCAGAGCTTTCAGTTTCAACAGACCGTAAAGGAAGATTTCTTTCGTGACCTTACGCTTACCATCGACGTTAAAGTAGTAGCCTTTCCCTTCTGAACTTTGGCGAATCAGGTCAAGGTCAATCAGCAGCGAAGAGAAATCCTCATTGGATTGCGGCTTGCGAGGAAGGCAGTAATTCTGAAGCAGCACGCCAATGTCTTTCTTGACTGTATTGGCATTGAATAAAGTCATCTTGCCAGCTTCCACCATCCTCAGTTTTACATAGGTTAGCACCTGCTCACGTTCAAAGTTAGTTCGTTCTTTCTGTATGCCACAGAAGAACATTTTATATAACGTCGCTCCCTCAGAGAACACCAAGTTGAAATGAAGCAACCAAAGTGTTGCTATATCTTCAAGATACTTATCTTTACCCTTGTTCTCATCAAAAAGGTAATTGCCAAGCTCTGTTTTTTTGTCGTTTTCTGTAACACCAAAAGCCCTGAGCCAAAAACGGATTGATGCAACCATGTTTTTGCCTACACCAAGGGCTATTACAGCATCAGGACTATTGAAGTCGTTACCTCCAACCACAAAATCATATCCCTTCTTAAGCCAAAGCGACTTACAAGGGAACGACTCATGTCCTGAGAATTTATATGTTATAGCCATATTTAACTACAAATTAGAATTCATCAAAGTACGGACGTCCACATTCAGGACGTTAGCAATCTCATTCAACTGTGCCACTGACGGCTGGGACTTGTTGTGACACCACCGAGAAATGGTATGCTCGGTCTTGCCCAGCTGCTCTGCCAGCCAACGATTGGTCTTTTCTTGTTCTGCAAGGACAACTCGAATGCGATTTAATGTCCCTGTTTTTTCATTATTTGCCATAAATTGTTCAATTATTGATGGCAAATTTACAAAAAAAAATGAGATAAAAGAAAGATTTAACCTTTTTCAATATAAAACCAATAGTGTCCTAAATAATTTTCAAAAAAGTGAAGGAAGTTGTTTCCATTTAGGTAAGAAAGTCTTACTTTAGTGGTTGCTATAACAAAAACCTTCCTTCATGGCAAAGATAACACTTTTCGCTCAAGTAATTCAAAAATTACCGAAAGATTTATTCGCAATATAAAAGACTTCATTAATTCTGAAACTATTAGTGAACGCATTGAAGGCATAGATCTAAACGAATTGCTTATAAGGCTCGGAGACTAAATTCGTCCATATCATGCTTACAATAATATTTCTTATTGATACATTCATTTAGTATTACCTAATTCCATAAGGTGTAATCCTCTTAGCTAACACAAGAACCGCTTCGCGACGGAAGGGAGGTCTATTCGGCCTTCGTAGATGGCTTTGCCGAAGACGGCTTCGGGAATGGCGGCTTGGGCGAGGGTTTCTAAGTCGTGCATGCCGCTTACGCCGCCGCTGGCTATAAGGAGGAGATCGGGAAATTGTTGCAAGAGTTGCTTGTAGAGCGTGGTGGCTGGTCCTTGAAGCATTCCATCGCGGCTGATGTCGGTGCATAGCACACGGCGGAAGCCTTGGTCGTAGTAGTGCTTGATGAAGTCGATAAGTTTTAACCCACTTTCTTGTTCCCATCCACTGATACGTATGGCACCATGGAGGGCATCGGCTCCGATTATTATCTGTTGCTGACCATAACGCCTCCCCCACTCTACAATGCGCTCTGGCTCGCGCACGGCTATGCTACCGAGTGTTACCATCTGCGCTCCACTTTCAAAGGCTGCATGCAGGTCTTCGTTGGTTTTCAATCCGCCACCAAAGTCTATACATAGATTTGTGGCGGAAGCTATTCGTTCGAGCACACGATGGTTTACCACATGACCTGCCCGCGCCCCATCAAGATCTACAAGATGCAGGCGGGGAAATCCTAAATCGGCAAATTCGCGTGCTACTTCTACGGGGTCGTCACGATAGGTTGTTTTGGAGGCATAGTCGCCTTTTGTGAGACGGACGCATTTACCGTCTATGAGGTCAATGGCTGGAATGGGGAGCATAAGAATAGTGGACAATTGGAGTATTTACAATTTGGCTATTAAGTAAAGGAACTTTGGTGGTGTTCGTCAAGATATAAGTGTTCTGTCGTAACCACTCAAAGTGTTAATTCAAGAAAGTTGCGCAGTAGCTTTTCTCCCGCTGCTCCGCTTTTTTCGGGGTGGAACTGTGTGGCGAAAAAGTTGTCTCGACGCATGGCTGCACTGAATGGAACACCACAATACTCACAGGTTGCGATAGTAAAAGAGGTAACTGGCACATAATAGCTATGCACAAAGTAGAAATATGCACCTTCGCCTAACAAGGGTGTGCTGACCTTTGCCACGGTGTTCCACCCCATGTGTGGGATTTTGTCTTTTTCGCTTCGTGGTTGGAAGCGAAGAACCTCTGTGTCAGGGAAAATGCCGATACAGTCTGTACCGCCGCTCTCTTCGCTACGTGCACACATCAGTTGTTGGCCGATGCAGATGCCAAGCACGGGCTGTGTGAGTTGGGGAATGAGTTTATCCAAGCCTTGCTTGCGCACGCTTTGCATGGTGGTACGCGCTTCTCCCTGACCTGGGAAGATGACTCTATCGGATTGACGAATGATTTCATTGTCGTCGGTTAGTATGGGTTCTACCCCCACGCGCCGCAAGGCATGAACAACACTATACACGTTGCCTGCACCGTATTTAACAATTGCTACTTGCATAGTTCTACTCGTCTGGAATTATTTGTCTCGCGCACAATTTCCTTTGCGCCTACAAGTCTGCAAAAATAATTATCTTCCAGTATTAGGAAGTTTGTATCTTCATGAAAAATGAACGAGCTGTGACTGTGCTCACAGTTTTTCGCTACTTTTGCGCCATGATTCTTAAAGATAAGCGTATTCTTGTCACTGGAGCGAGTGGTTTCATCGGAAGTTTTGTCGTTGAAATGGCTTTGGCTGCAGGAGCAGAAGTATGGGCGGCTGTACGCCCTACGTCATCGCGCCGATGGCTTACTGACGAGCGTATTCATTTCTTTACCATCAATCTTTCTGACCGCAAAGCGTTGGCATCTGCATTAAAGGCATGTGGAGGCTTTGACGGTGTTGTTCATTGTGCCGGTGCTACAAAGGTGGCTCACGATGAGGATTTCATGAAAATCAACTGCGAGGGGACGCGCCTTTTGGCAGAAACACTCGTAGAGACTGGTACGCTGCGAGGAAGATTTGTTTTTCTAAGTTCGCTCAGTGTGATGGGAGAAAGCAAGAATGAGCCCTGTCCAAATAGTGCCTACGGTAAAAGCAAACTTTCGGCTGAAAGGGCTTTAGCGCAAATTAGCGGGTTTAATTACGTGGTGTTGCGTCCTACAGGTGTATATGGTCCGCGCGAGCAAGATTATTTCCTCATGGCTAAGAGCATTCGCAGCGGTATAGACTTCGCCGTAGGTTTCAAACCTCAAGTCATCACCTTTATTTATGTGAAAGACCTTGCGAACGCGGCGCTAATTGCTCTGACGAAAGGCGAAAAAGGTGCTTCGTATTTCCTAACAGATGGGAGGGAATACACAAGTCGTTCCTTCAGCGACCTGCTCCAACGGGAAATAGGCCGCAAGCACGTATGGCACATTACGGCTCCGCTGTGGGTTTTGCGCATGGTGTGCTTGATAAATGGTTGGTGGGCAGCGCGTCGCGGACAAAGCACTACGCTCAACATGGATAAATACCACACATTGGCTCAACGCGATTGGCGTTGTGACACATCGGCGGCCCAGAAAGATTTAGGGTTTATGCCCAGATACGACTTGGATGCGGGCGTTAAAGAAACTGTAGCATGGTATAAAAACGAGGGATGGCTATGAACATAAAAGCAAGGAACAAGTATTTACCAACCTTATCGGACTTTTTTGACAGCATTTGGTTAGCCGATTGGGCTACGATTGTTTATTCCACTTTTACGGCTGTGGTTCTCTTATTTTTTTGGTGCCAAAGCGAATCGCCTTGGGATATTCTCTTTACCCGATTGGGAATTGTAGCTGTCGTGTTTCTCCTTATATATATATATACGGTATGGCCGAATAAGTGGACACGCATCTTGCGCATTGCTTTCCCGCTGGCTATGCTTGGCGTGTGGTACCCCGACACGTTTGAATTTGCGCGCCTCCTCCCTAATCTTGACCACGTCTTTGCCACAGCCGACCTTAAACTCTTTGGCTGCGAGCCTGCCTACGAAATGAGCCGTTGGTTGGACGGCGTGGTATGGAGTGAGCTTTTCAATGCGGGATATTTTGCCTACTACTTGATGATTGCTTTAGGAGCGCTGGTGCCCCTTATTTGGAGAGATGAAGAAACCTTGCGCACATTGTTTATCGTTGTTGCGGGCTTCTACGCCTATTATATTATTTATCTCTTCTTGCCGGTAGCCGGGCCGCAGTTCTACTTTGCCGTGATCGATCCTTCGCTAATAGCCCACGGTCCCTTCCCTGCATTAGGCGATTTCTTCAACCAAAATCCCGACAGTGCGGTCATTGGAAACACTACCGAAGGTTTTTTCCAAAGCCTTGTCGCTGCTGCACAAGAAGGCGGCGAACGCCCCGTAGCTGCGTTTCCCTCAAGCCACGTCGGGATGAGCACCATACTGATGTTCCTCTTTTGGCGGCTCAAACGCGGTGTGTTCTTCACCATGCTTCCGCTCTACCTTCTACTTTGCGGGGCTACGGTCTATATCGGTGCACACTATCTCATTGACGTCTTTGCCGGATGGGCTACAGCGATAATCTTTTTCTATGTTTTAGACAAACTCTACATAAAACTTGCTCCACGCGATGAAAAAAACAATCCTCTTTAGCATTCTCTTTGCGCTTTCAAACTGCGGATTCTCACAAGGTATCACCGCCGATGAACTTTCACACATACGCTCATCTGTCTCCACAACTCCTGCCGACCGCGCCATCAGCAATGCCATGGCAGGCACCAGCATCAACCAACTGGCTCGCTCAGCTGCCAACCCTGCCAGTAGCGATACGCACTTCTCGCACAGTGTACCCTCGCGCGGCATCAGCGATCAAAAGTCGAGCGGACGCTGCTGGCTGTTCACGGGGCTAAACGTGATGCGTGCGCGTGCCATTAAGGATAAAAACTTAGGAGAATTCTTCTTTTCGCAAAGTTATCTGTTCTTTTACGACCAGTTAGAAAAGTCAAACCTCTTCCTCCAAGCTGTGATTGACAATGCAGGTAAGCCCATGGACGACCGCACGGTGGAATGGCTCTTCAAAAACCCACTGTCCGACGGCGGAACCTTCTGCGGCGTTCAAGACCTCGTGAGCAAATATGGCTTGGTACCCGCCGAAGTGATGCCCGAGCGTTTCAACGCCAACAACACTTCCAGAATGTCAAATCTCCTGCAACTCAAGTTGCGCCAGTGGGGATTAGAACTGCGTACCATGGCTGCTGCGAAGAAAAAGCCTGCCGAAATTTCAGCTCGCAAGATTGAGATGCTTGCTGAAGTCTATCACATCTTGACACTGTGTCTCGGCACTCCACCCACAGAGTTCGACTACACACGCCGCTCTGCCGATGGTTCTGCCATGGAGACTAAGCACTACACACCACTGACTTTCTGTCAGGATTATGTCAAGGAGGACTTAAACGAAGGCTACGTCATGCTCATGAACGACCCTTCGCGCCCCTACCACAAGACCTATACCATTGAGTACGACCAGCACGTTTACGGCGGCCATCGCTGGACCTACATCAACCTACCCATGGACGAAATCAAGCAAATGGCCATTGCCAGTATCAAGGACTCTACGATGATGTATTTCTCTTGCGACGTGGGCAAACAATACGACAGCGAAACGGGCGTTCTCAGTCTTGACAACTTCGACTACGCTTCATTGCTCGGCACGGATTTCCCTATGAACAAAGCCGACCGTATCCGCACCTTCGCTTCTGCTTCCTCGCACGCCATGACCCTCATGGCCGTTGACCTTGATACCCAAGGCAAGCCACTGAAATGGAAAGTAGAAAATAGCTGGGGAGCTACAAGCGGCAAGGCAGGCCATCTCATCATGACCGACAAATGGTTTGACGAATACATGTTCCGCCTCGTAGTGGAACGCAGATTTGTGCCAGCAGCAACACTCCAACTGCTTAACCAACAGCCCACTGTCCTTCCAGCATGGGATCCCCTCTTTATGGGTGAAGAATAAACGAACCGCTCTACGATGAAAGCCATACTGATGGTCGTGGGCAAGACCAACGACAAGCGGCTCAGCGACTTGACAGAGGAATACGCAAAACGCTTGCGTCACTATCTGCCCTTCGAAATAGAAGTTATTCCCGATGTGAAAGGCATAGGCTCTGACCCCGCCGTCGTTCGCGAACACGAAGGCACTGCCATTTTACATAGAATAAGCGAAACCGACCGCGTCATTTTGCTCGACGAAAAAGGCCTGACGCTGTCTTCTCGTCAGTTTGCCGCCTTTGTTCAGAAGCGATTGTCAATGGGGGGGAAGCGCATTGTGTTTGTAGTTGGGGGTGCAGCGGGCTTTTCAGAAAGCGTAAAGACACGTGCCAACGATCTCCTGTCGCTCTCAGCCATGACCTTCACCCATCAGATGGTGCGTCTTTTCTTTTGCGAACAACTCTATCGCGCCATGACTATTCTGCACGGCGAGGCTTATCACAACGACTGAATGGCAAAGTTTTTGCATAATCTGTAAGCAAAAACTAACAACACTATGGCATTCATTGACTACTACAAGATTATGGGCGTGCCGCGCACAGCAAGCCAAGACGATATTCGCAAGGCCTACAAGCGGCGCGCTAAGCAGTTCCACCCCGATCTGCATCCTGACGACCCTAAGGCCAAGGCAAAGTTCCAAGCCCTAACCGAAGCAAACGCCGTACTTTCCGACCCCGACAAGCGAGCCAAGTACGACCAATATGGTGAACACTGGGACAAAGTGGGAGGATTCGGTGCTGGCAGCGGCGGTTTTGGAGGAGGCGGAGCAGGCTTCGACAGCTTTGACTTCTCGCAATTCACGGGCGGCGGCGGTTTCTCTTCCTTCTTTGAAAACCTTTTCGGCGGCATGGCGGACATGAACTCACGCAGGAGTTCGCGCGCCTCTTCACGAGCAAGCATTCGCGACGTAGAATACTCTATGGACCTTGATATCTATAAGGCACTCCTTGGCGGCGACGTTATGTTCATGCTCGGCGGAAAACAAATCAAGCTACACATCAAACCAGGCACATGGGAAGGCAGCAAGGTTCGTCTGCGCGGCAAAGGCAATGCCCGCCCCGATGGCACTTACACCGATGCTATTATCACCTTCCACATCCTCAAGCCACAACTCAACGACCAACAAAAGACGCTGTTAAATCAGATGAGAATGGCGTAGGTCTATCGTAAAAAACAGATATAGGTCTATTAGTCCGGCCTATCGTGACCAATCCCGCTGACACACATGAAAGCGTCAGCGGGGTTTCTTGTGCTTGTGTAAGCCAAAAGCGTAACCCAAAACAGTACACTTCTACACTTTTTGCATAACACCTTTGCCCAAACGGGCTTATTATCATATATTAGCGGATGTTCATCGGACACCAATGAAAAAACTTGTTCAACCAAACTTATATACCTATGAAAAAAGTGTCTTTACTCTTACTACGCTGCTGATACTGTTTATCAGCGCAGCAAGTAGCGGATGGGCACAAGTACATTCCACACAAACGGGAACGAACACGCTCAATGCCGCAACCATCATGGAAAAGGCCGATGCAGGCCCTTACATGACTACCCATATTGACGAATACTTCGGTCTGAGTTCTGAGGGCGTGGCTTCGTTGCAAGACGACTACAACAGATATTCCGTTTCGTGCACTCAAACAGAGTACGAAGACTTCATGTTGGCACTCGAAGACGCACTCTACGACCTACAAGGCCGTCGCGTCAGCCAAACCACCAAGGGCGTCTATATCGTGAACGGCAAGAAAGCTGTGCTAAAATAAGAAGACCGCCAACATGAGACTACCATAAACAAAAGCAGAACTGCGAAGTTTCTGCGGCTACTACACAAAGGGTGTTCTGACTGTCAGGACACTCTTTTTTTTCACAAAGCAAGCATCAATCTGAAAATCCATTTTCAGCAAAACGCCAAAGGCTGAAAATCGATTGTCTGTGCTTGAAGATCGATTTTCAAGCACAGGCGTTCGATTTTCTGTGCTTGAAAAAAAACTTTCTTGCCCACCAAAAAAATCTGAAAATGCGACAAGCTTTTTTCCAACGCCACACTTTGTAGATAAATGCGTGGACTACGCGCCACCAGGGACAGCGTCATCACAGATAACTCTACCTTGCGACTAAAACTTTGCAACTCAGATTGGCGTTTTTCGGACTTAAAGCGTGCCGAAAGCACAAAAAAGCAAAGCAAAAGGCAAAAAGCTTTATGATTTTCAAAAAAAAACATAATTTTGCAGCCGCTATGCACGCAGAAGGTTCTTTACGCATTGACTTGCGCCAAGCTTCGCGCACGGACGAGCCTATACAAACGGTGATAACCGAAGCGTATTTTGAGCAGTTGGCAGATCCTGAAATCATCAGTGCGAATGTCACTGCCAAAGTCAGCGTAAGCGGTCCTCAAGCGGGAGTATATCGGCTCCACTACCATGTAAGCGGAACGGTGCTTACCCCTTGCGACCGCTGTGGCGAAATGGTTTCTTTGGAGATTGATGCTCACGACGAACGTTTTGTCACCAGCTACGACAGCGATGCAGAGCCCACCGAAGAAGCCCCGCTTGCTCAGCGTGGCGAGGTGTACGACATTGGTCACGATGTTTTTGAAATCATCGCCCTCAGCAGGCCCTTAGGTTATAGCCACGAAGAGGGGCTTTGCAGTGATGAGGCACAGGCTTTCATAGCAGGCGTAACCGATTAGAAACAGCAAACAGAAACAATAAAACATACATACAACTATGGCACATCCTAAAAGAAGACAGTCAAAGACTCGCACACGCAAACGTCGCACACACGACAACGCCCCCATGCCTACGCTTAGCATTTGTCCCAACTGCGGCGGCTGGCACATTCGCCACAGCGTCTGCCCCAACTGCGGACAATACCGCGGCAAGCAGGCCATTGTGATGGAGGCTGCCGAATAAGCAACCGCTTTATCGGCTCATGACGATGTGATGAGACCACAAACAGGAAGCTCCCCGAAAAAGGCGGGGGGCTTGTTCTGTTTCACTGGTGCACACCGTCTTTTTCTTTACGCGCGCGCGTCGCGCACAACACAAAACAAACCAACATCTCTATGGAAAAAATCAGTGCCGCCATCACAGGCATAGGCGGATACATCCCTGAATACATCCTCACCAACGAAGAGTTGTCGCGCATGGTGGACACCAACGACGAGTGGATCACCACCCGCGTGGGTATCAAAGAGCGCCGCATTCTCAACGAAGAAGGTCTCGGCGCAAGCTACCTGGGACGCAAGGCTGTGAAGCAACTCCTGCAACGCACAGACACCGACCCCGAAAGCGTAGATGCGCTCATCGTGGCTACAACGACTGCCGACTATACGTTTCCCAACACAGCCAGCCTCATCATCGGACGCTATGGATTGAAAAACGCTTATGGCTTTGACCTTTGGGCTGCGTGCAGCGGTTTTCTCTTTGCCATGGACCAGGCCGCTTCTATGATCGAAAGCGGACGCTACAAGAAAGTCATCGTATGCTGCGCCGAAAAAATGTCGAGCATTGTGGACTATACCGACCGTGCCACGTGCCCTCTCTTTGGCGATGGAGCAGCAGCCGTGCTCGTAGAGCCTACCACCGAGGAATTAGGTTGGCGCGACAGCATCCTTCGCACCGATGGCAAAGGACTTCCCTTCCTTTGCATGAAAGCAGGCGGAAGCGTTTGCCCACCATCATACTTCACCATTGACCACCGTATGCACCACATCCACCAAGAAGGCCGCACGGTATATAAGTTCGCCGTGACCAATATGAGCGAACTGACCAGTCAGATCGTGGAGCGCAACGGATTGTCAAAAGACAACATCGCCTACATCGTGCCCCATCAAGCCAACATACGCATCATCGAAGCCGTAGCAGCACGTTTGGACGTTCCCATGGACCAAGTGATGGTCAACATCCAACACCTTGGCAACACCAGCGGAGCAAGTATTCCCCTTGCCCTATGGGAGAACGAAGACAAACTCAAAAAAGGTGACAACCTCGTGCTCACAGCCTTTGGCGCAGGCTTCACCTATGGTGCAGCATGGCTGAAGTGGGCTTACGACAAGAAATAAGGTAGAAAAAAGGTTTGAGGTTAAATAGGTTAAAGTTTAAAGACACCGCCGCACCTTTAACCTTTAAACGCTAACCTCTTTCCTCTAAACTTTCATTAACCTCTCTCTTCTCTCAACTTTAATATGCACAAGTCGGGATTCGTAAACATAGTGGGCAACCCCAACGTTGGCAAGAGCACGCTAATGAACCTACTCGTTGGCGAACGCATCAGCATTGCCACGTTCAAGGCACAAACCACTCGCCACCGCATCATGGGTATCGTCAATACCGACGACGCACAAATCGTGTTGAGCGACACGCCGGGCGTGGTGAAACCTGCCTATAAGTTGCAGGAGTCTATGCTACAATTCAGCGAAAGCGCATTGCAGGATGCCGACGTATTGCTCTACGTCACCGACGTAGTGGAAGAGCCCGAAAAGAATATCGACTTCCTTAGCAAAGTGCAAAAGATGGACGTGCCCGTGCTACTCGTCATCAACAAGATAGACCTCAGCACACAAAGTAGCGTGGCAGCACTCATCACTCGTTGGCAAGCCCTGTTGCCTCGCGCCGAAGTATATCCCATCAGTGCCAAATCAAAATTCGGACACCAGGTCATTCTGCGACGCATCAAGGAATTGCTGCCCGAGAGTCCGCCCTATTTTGGCAAAGACCAGTGGACCGACAAACCAGCCCGCTTCTTCGTCAGCGAAATCGTACGCGAAAAGATTTTACTCTACTACGACAAAGAGATACCCTACGCCGTACAGGTCGTTGTGAAAACGTTCAAGGAAACCGAAAAGCGCATTGACATACGCGCCGTCATCTACGTAGAGCGCGACAGTCAGAAAGGCATTCTTATCGGCCATCAAGGTGTGGCACTGAAGCGACTGGGGATTGAGTCGCGCCGTTCATTAGAACGTTTCTTCGGAAAGAAGATTAACATTGAGACCTTTGTCAAAGTAGATAAAGACTGGCGCAACAGCGACCGCGAATTGCGCAACTTTGGATACAGCCAAGAATAAAAGGCGAGAGGTTAAAGATTAGAGGTTAAAGCCCCCGCCGCACCTTTAACCTATGACCTTTAAACTTTAACCTTTCCAAACGATAAACATTAAACGATTATGAACCTTGTAGCCATAGTAGGCCGACCCAATGTAGGCAAGAGCACCCTTTTCAATCGATTGGTAGGACAACGCCAAGCCATCGTCAGCGACGAAGCAGGCACCACGCGCGACCGTCAGTACGGCAAGGCCGAATGGACAGGACGCGAGTTTAGCGTTGTAGATACGGGTGGTTGGGTAGTCAACTCCGACGATGTCTTTGAAGAAGAAATCCGCAAGCAAGTAACTCTTGCCACCGAAGAGGCCGATCTCGTGCTCTTCCTCGTTGATGTCAAAACAGGCATAACCGACCTTGACGAACAAGTAGCAGCCATATTGCGGCGCAGCGGGAGTAACGTGATGCTCTGTGCCAACAAGTGCGACGACAACATGAGCCAATACGCCGCCGCAGAGTTCTACAGCCTTGGTCTTGGCGACCCCTACCCCATCAGCGCAGCCACTGGCAGTGGTACAGGCGACTTTCTCGACGAAGTGCTTCGCCGCCTCGGCCCTGACACCGAGGCAAACGGAGAGGACGACAGTATTCCTCGCATCAGCGTCGTAGGACGACCAAATGCGGGCAAGAGTAGCCTTATCAATGCTTTCATCGGCGAAGAACGCAACATTGTGACCGACCGTGCTGGCACCACGCGCGACAGCATCCTCACACGCTACGACAAATTCGGTTTTGACTTCTACCTCGTTGACACCGCCGGTATTCGCCGCAAAAACAAGGTGAGAGAAGACCTAGAGTTCTACAGCGTAATGCGAGCCATCCGCGCCATCGAGAACAGCGACGTGTGTATCCTGCTCATCGATGCCACACGCGGCATAGAGGCACAAGACCTCAACATCGTTAGCATCATACAGCGCAACAATAAGTCGCTCGTAGTAGCTATCAACAAATGGGACATCGCTGAAGACAAGTCGCAAACCGCCATCACTTATTTTGAAAATACCATACGTGAACGCCTTGCTCCGTTCACCGACTTTCCTATCATCTTTGTCAGTGCACTGACTAAGCAACGCATCTATCGTGTGCTCGAAACAGCTAAGAACGTTTATCTAAATCGTAAGCGCCGCGTCAGCACCTCCAAACTCAACGCCGAAATGCTGCCCATCATCGAAGCCACACCCCCGCCCTCTATCAAAGGCAAATACATCAAAATCAAGTATTGCTCGCAAGTGCCCGACACACAAATACCCACCTTTATCTTCTACGCAAATCTTCCACAATACGTGCGCGAGCCCTACAAGCGTTTCCTTGAAAACAAGATACGCGAAAAATGGGACTTCAGCGGCACACCCATCAACATCTTCCTGCGACAGAAGTAACAGGTAAATAGCTTCATTTAACGAAGCATGTCCAATATAGTGCGGGCGAGGACGCCAGCGCTCCCAACCTTTGCGGCGGAGGAAGCGAGTTGCTTAATCCAACGTGCAAATCTCAATGGGACGAGTTCGCGGCAGGGCTTCAATGCGTAAGTTGGGCGGAAGTTCTATGCCGGATTTCTCAAGGCGGCGGTTAACCGTTTTCAGGGCTTGGTCGGGCGTATTGTTCTCTTCGCTGAGGTGGCAAAGCCATATCCGCTTTGTCGCTTGGTTTATGCTCTGAGCAAGGAGATCTCCTGTTTCTTCATTTGAAAGGTGGCCGTGTCCGCCGCGTATCCTGTCTTTGAGGAACTGCGGGTAACGCCCCGTGGCAAGCATAGGTAAATCGTAGTTAGCCTCTAAAACAACATATTTGGCTCGACTCACTGCTTGACGAATTTCATCGGTGGGTGAACCAACGTCAGTAGCAATACACAGTGAAGTGTCGCCAGTGCTTATGAAATAGCCCACACAATCACGACTGTCGTGTGGAACAGGAAAAGGCGTAAAGGATATGCCTGAAATTGTGACAGTCTCCCCAACGGAGAGAACTTTTTGTTGCGTTTCGGGCACTTTGCGCGTCATGAAACGGTTGCGCATCATGCCTTCATGAACAAGCGAAGTGGCATAAATCGGGACGCCTGTCTCAGCAGCAAATTTTCCGATGGCCTTGACATGATCGGTATGATCGTGGGTGACAAATGCGACCACGAAATGTTGCAAGTTCATTCCGTATTGGTACAAATAACGCTTGAAAGTGCGAATGCTAATACCCAAATCAATAAGTACACAGTCAGAACCCCGTCGCAGTATATAGCAATTGCCACTACTGCCGCTGCCCAGACTGAGGAACTCAAGAGGATATTGTTCAGCGAAAAGGTCCATAATATATATATATTGTGTGTGAGTGGAATGTACTTTGTTGTTTTATACTGAGTGAAGATTTTAGAATGGAAGTCCTACGGCAAAGTGCAAAGCAAAATCGCGCGAGAGCTTTGGATGAGCAATGGGATAGTGGCCTTTACCCTCTGTAACAGCGGGATTGATGGCTTTCATGCCTGCATCGAAGCGAAGGATAAAGTAGTCCATATTGAAGCGCAGACCTATGCCGTAGGCCACTGCTATTTGATTCCAAAACTTATCAAACTTGAAATGAGCATTGGGAATGTCATCGTAACGGCGGGTGTTCCAAATATTTCCCGCGTCAATGAAGGCAGCACCGCTGAACTTCCAAAAGAGACGAGTGCGATATTCAAGCGAAAGAAGTAGTTGCAAGTTACCCGTCTGATTGATGAAGTTTACCTTGCCATCGCTCGTATGATAACTGCCAGGCCCCAGTTCGCGCACATTCCAACCGCGCACCCCATTGGCACCTCCCGCAAAATAGCGCTTTTCGTAAGGAATGATAAGGCTGTTCCCATACGGAATGGCCAGCCCGAAAAGTGCATGGAACGAAAGGCTATTATTCTTGTCAATGGCAAAGGACGTGGAATAGTCGAGATCTATCTTAGCATACTGGGAGAAGGGGATGCCAAAAGCCTCATATTGTTTATTGACATCTTTCTTAAACACACCCAAACATGAAGCACCGTAAAGCAGATTGCCTGCGGTTTCAACATTGAAACGCAACTGCCAACCCATCATTCCAGGACTTAGCGGTGCAAACTTACGAGAGTTAAACACGAAGCTATAACCTATGCGCATGATAAGTAGGTTCTCATACGTGTTGCGCAAGATAGAGCTGCGAGCATTGGTTCCTTCAAGGTATTCTGTACGGAAAGTTTCTGAAATCCACGGCAAGAATACATAGTTAAGATTGAGCACATCAATCGTGTGTTGCCAACGCTGGTCATTGTGGTGTTGCCAGGTATATGCCCAGCGTCCCGTAAGTATGCGACGATGAAACTCTGGACGATCCTGGGAATTGTACATGATGCCCAATTCGGAAACAGCTTTAAGTTCCTTATTAAGCTTACGCGGCATGAGCGGAAACTTAAACGTAGGCATACGCAGACTAATCTCTGCACTATATTCCGTGTAGTTTTGATCTTTATAGCCTTCAAGGCCTTTGATCGCTTCATAGGCTCCACGCAGCTTCAAGCTCAAGACCTCTGCCCCATGGAAAGCATTGCGATTTGTGAAGTTGAGCGAAACAGCTGCCCCTAAATCGCCATTGGTGTTTGTGCCATCGACTTCTGCACTAATGGTATATCTTTCAGCCGGCGTGACAACGATGTGGGCATCGAGTTGAGGATGTAACGAATCGGACTCTGCCAAAGGTACAGGACGTACACGAATTGTTGGGATGGCAACCGCCTGCAACGCACCTAAGCCTGCATAAGTAGCTTGAACATCACGCTCGGCAAACAAGGCTCCATTCAACAAAGCGGTGTGATTTTCATACACATGGCTATGCAACCACTGACGTTTCTCGTAGTGTATGGTGAAGTCGGGAAGCGTTCGAACGTTAGCACTGTCAGAAAGGTTTTGTCCTTCGTAGATATTGATATCCCTAAAGGTGTGCTGCCGATAGGCCAATGACGACGACACGTCTTCGGGACGCGAGAGCGTTAGATGAACCAAGGCGGTTTGACGACCAGGTAGCGTGTCGGCGGTAAAAGCTATGTAATCTTTATTGATGGCGAAGTAACCGTTGTTTTGCAATTTACCAATGATGCGATCGCGTTCCTGGCTGAGCACGGCCACGTCGAGCGCGCTTCCTTTGTGAAGCAACGTCTCGCGGGCATATTCATGCAATAAGGAAAGCATCGTGCTATCATCACTTTCATAAACAACGCTATCAATCGTCCATAAGTCGCCTGGTAGCAACTGATACCTCACCTTAGTTCGCCTCTTGTGTGTATTGGTTTCTGCACTGGCTTCTGCTTTCAGATACCCGCGTGTACGCAATGCTGCACGCAAAGCCGTAACACTTTGCTCTGTCTGCACGCTGTCGTACGCAACTGGAGCTTGGCCCAATCGTTTCCAAATACGCCCGCTACGCTTTGTGCTGTCAGCTCGCGACAAACAATAAAGACCTAAGGGAACTTTCACCAAATTAAACCAACGTGAATTAGCTTCTTGCCTGATGTATCCGCGATAGTCTTCGGGAGCCACATTCCGTTTATCACTATGTAACGAAACACGCGAGAGCAGGGTCTCATCGTCGGCAAGAAAACGCATGGGCGAACAACCAGTCAATAACACAGAAACGACAGCCACCAAGAATATGGCGGATGTCGTTTGAGCTATGTTACGACAAAAAGACATCGTAAAGAACCTATTATGCAATGATAAGAGGAAAACTATTCTGTTGAGGAAGTCGGCGGTTTTTCCTCTGTCATGGCAATTAAACTGTTCGCTCGCCAAAGATTGCTGTGCCGATACGCACCATGTTGCTACCCTCACCGATGGCTTCACGCCAATCGTGGCTCATGCCATACGAGCGAATGGCGAACTCGGAGTTGTCGGCAAAAAAGCGCTGCTTAAGTTCTTGAAAGAGACTTAAAACTCTCGCAAACTCTTGCCTAACTTGAAGCATATCGTCTGTATTGGTCGCCATACACATCAAGCCCTGTATGCTCACTCCACGAAGTTCTCTCCAAGAGCCTTCTGCCAAAAAGGCGGTGAGTTCTTCAGGCGTAAAACCGAATTTTGTTTCTTCTTGAGCAATGTGCACTTGCAACAGACAGGGAATACACCGGTCGTTTTGTAGGCCGCGCTTATTGACTTCAGTTAAGAGTTTTGGCGTATCAACGGCGTGAATAAGACTGACAAAAGGCGCAATGTACTTCACCTTGTTGGGCTGCAAGTGGCCAATAAAATGCCAAGCGATATCCTTGGGCAAAGCCTCGTGTTTAGCGCAAAGCTCCTGCACTCGGCTTTCTCCAAATACTCTGCAGCCAGCTTCATAGGCTGACAAAAGTTGTGATGCTGGATGAAACTTACTTACAGCGACAAGCTCTACGTCTTCTGGAACCTGTTTGCGCATTTGCTGCCACCGCTGGCCTGTGTCGCTCATCGTTTAAGCCTTTTTGCTGTTTTCTGGTACAGGCTCTTGGTAATGATAAACATCCATCAACTGAGTCTCTGCGATATTTGCGATGGTATAGTCGAGCATAGACTCTTTCATTCCTTCTTGCAGACGTTCAATAGCCGCTGGCAGGTCAGCGGCTTGAATGAGCACTTGCTGCGAACTCTTTCGCTCCTTACCACTCTTTTCGTCAAGTGTTATAAAAATAAGTTTGGCCTTGAACCAACGGTCGGCACTTTCCAAAGCGGTTTCAAAAAGTTCGGCATAACGTACACGCTTGATGTCTGCCACTTCAAATTCGCCTTTTATAAGCGGCTGCATCTCAAGTGTGATACGCCGCTCAGCCTCTGTGAAATTAACGGCATCAACAAGATAAGGCTCGTTGACTTTCTTCACACTGCCATCATCAAGCGTCTTTTCGTATTTAACCTTGCACTCAAACCAATTGTACATCATAAGTTTGTTCCTGTTTGTTTTAATGAAATAATCATGTTTGCTGTTTTCAATCGTGCAGACTTCAACAGAACAACAAACAAAGCCGCCAAAGTTTGCAACAAATATCACGCGAAAGTACGTTTTAATGTTCCTTTTGCCAACTTTTGAAGCATTTTTCTTCGTAAAACGCGGCTTTTTCCAATCGTTTGTCAAAAAAAGAAGAGGAACACTTGGTTTTTTCTTGGTCATATCATACTTTTGCATCGCTTTTGCAACAAGGGGCGCTTAGCTCAGTTGGTTTAGAGCGTCTGCCTTACAAGCAGAGGGTCGGGGGTTCGAATCCCTCAGCGCCCACCTCCATGTTGCAAGCACCGAGAAAACAGCTTTAAGGTTTCGGGCGCTTAGCTCAGTTGGTTTAGAGCGTCTGCCTTACAAGCAGAGGGTCGGGGGTTCGAATCCCTCAGCGCCCACTCCCAGAGCCTAATAAGTTTGTTTTCATTTACCTCGCAAGAGGGCGCTTAGCTCAGTTGGTTTAGAGCGTCTGCCTTACAAGCAGAGGGTCGGGGGTTCGAATCCCTCAGCGCCCACAGAAAGTTTAAAGAGTTTTAGCCTCTCAGCCTCGTGTTGAGAGGTTTTTTGTATGCTCATTTGGTAGAATATAAGCAGTTTGCTAATGCAGAAAAGATTTGTTTCGTACTTTTGTGTGTTCGTATCGCTGTTCTATGCAATAAAAGAAGCTTGTGAGACCTACACTTATTGTTCTGCTCGGCCCCACAGCTGTTGGGAAAACATCATTGAGCATCCAGTTGGCCAAACAATTGGACGCACCAATCGTTAGTGCTGACTCAAGGCAAATGTTTCGCGGCATGGAGATAGGAACAGCGGCTCCAACAGACAGCGAACGCAATGGCGTCCCACACTTTTTCATCGGTGTACTTGCCCCCGACCAATATTATAGTGCGGCTCGCTATGAGGCTGAAGCCTTAAGTTTGTTGACAGAACTGATGAAACGCCATGAAACCATCATTCTTTGCGGTGGGTCGATGCTCTATCTCGACGCAGTTTGCCGAGGCATTGACGACATTCCTACCATTTCTGATGCGGTTCGTTCCACTATGCGACAACGCCTTTACGATGAAGGCATTGAAGCCTTACAAGAAGAACTGAAGAGATGCGATCCCGCTTACCATGCCCGTTGTGATTTGAACAACAGCAGACGTGTGGTACATGCCTTGGAAGTTTACTATATGACAGGCAGGCCTTATTCCACTTTTCTCACGGGAAAGACGGCTCAGCGTCCATTCAACATCGTCAAGATTGGCCTGAAACGCTTTCGCGAAGAACTTTTCGCCCGCATCAGCCAGCGCACAGCGGCTATGATTGACCGAGGACTCATCGACGAAGCCCGACGACTCAGTGCATATCGCTATTGCAACGCACTCAACACCGTTGGCTACAAAGAAGCTTTTCAATACTTAGATGGCGCATGGACTATAGACTACACACGCGAGAAAATTGCTCGTAACACGCGCGTCTATGCCAAGAAGCAAATGACTTGGTTCCAACGTGATGCCGACATCCATTGGTTTGATGCCGAAGACGAAAAGTCGGTTTTCCAATTCGTACAAAAACAACTTCATCATTAGCGAATTTGTTTAGAAAGTCTCTAAGAACTTTCAGCGATATAGTGTTTCCACACTCATATAATAAAAGAACAACATCCCTACCCTTCCCATGAATATCATTCTTTGGCCCTTTCGTCTCATTGGTAGTTTTTTCGGTTGGTACTTCGGTTTGTACCGCAATGCCACATTTCTGCGCAAAGTATGGATAGCGTTCGTCTCAGTAGTGCTCTTCATCGTATTATATTCGGCAGCAGTGATGTACAACTTCCTTTGGTTGTTCGGCAAATCGCCAACGTTGGACGACATCATGCACCCAAAAACGCCTCAAGCCTCAGAAATCTATTCCGCAGACGGCGAGCTATTAGGCAAGATGTTCAACGAGAACCGCTCTATCGTACCCTACGACAGCATTGCGCCCGTATTTTTCGATGCGCTCATCGCTACTGAGGACGCACGCTTCTACAAACACTACGGGATTGACCCGCTGGGTATAGGAGGCGCTGTAAAAGATGCCATCAATGGGCGAGCACGCGGTGCATCCACGCTGACACAGCAATTGGTGAAAAACATGTTTCGCACCCGCTCTCAGTATTCCACCGGACTATTGGGATATATCCCTGGCGTACGCTTATTGGTGATGAAGAGCAAGGAAATGATACTTGCCGTGGGGCTTGAAATGTTCTACACCAAGGAGGAAATCCTCACGATGTATGCCAACACTGTGGATTTCGGCCACAATTCCTTTGGCATTAAGACAGCTGCGCGCACATTCTTCAACACCACGCCCTCAAGCCTCAAGACCGAAGAAGCCGCTGTACTTGTAGGACTGCTCAAAGCCACCAGCACTTACTCGCCGCTCAATCATCCCGAGGCGAGTGCCGAACGCCGCAACGTTGTCTTTCAGTGTATGGTGGAACAAGGCACACTTGATGCCACTGAAGCCGACCGCTTGTCGGTAGAACCTATTCGCTTGCGCGTCAGTAGGGAAAATGCCGTAGAAGGACAAGCTCAGTATTTCCGACAAGCAGTGTGCGATTTCATTCAACGCAACGTACCCGATGTAGACCCCTACACAGACGGGTTGAAGATTTACACCACACTTGATTCCAGGATGCAGCGATATGCCGAGCAAGCCGTTCGCGGCCACATGCGCAACGTTCAGGCTTCGTTTGACGACCATTGGCGAGGTCAAGGCGACCCTTGGCGCGACGAGCGCGGACGCATTGTACCTGGTTTCCTTGAAAAACAAGTAAAGAACACCGACACATATCGCCGCCTCGCCGCCCTCTATCCCGATCAGCCTGACAGCATTCGCAAACACCTCAACCGCCCGCATACCGTGCACTTGTTTGACTACAGCGGCAAGCCGCGCACCGCCACCATGTCAACGATGGACTCTCTGCGCTATATGCTCAAGTTTATGCACTGCGGCTTTGTTGCAATGGAGCCCGAGACGGGACAGATCAAAGCCTGGGTGGGCGACGTGGATTACAAAACATGGAACTACGACAAGGTCACAGCACAGCGTCAACCAGGTTCTACGTTTAAGCTCTTTGTCTATACCACAGCCATGAAACAAGGTCGTTTGCCAAGCGATCGAGTAGAGGATTCGCCAGTCAGTGTGCCGCTCGGCGGTGGACGTAAATGGGAGCCTCAGAATGCTAACGGAAAATTCTCGGGTCAGCTTCTGCCGCTTCACACCGCCTTTGCGCGAAGCGTGAACACCGTAGCGGTGAAACTTGCCATGCAATGCGGCATTGACAACGTTGTTCAGACAGCCCACGACATGGGCATACAGAGCGAACTCACGGCCACGCCAGCACTTTCGCTCGGAGCCAGCGATGTTAATCTCTTAGAAATGGTTTGTGGATACAGCTGTGTGGCCAATGGAGGTAGCCGCGTTGAACCGATGTTTGTCACACGCATACTCAACACGGAAGGCGAAGTGATCTACGAAGCTCGCCCAAAACTAACCCGAGTACTTCCTGAAGCCGCAGCCGACAACATGCGCCGACTGCTCATGGCTGGAGCCCACGAACCTGGAGGTACAAGCACTCGACTTTCACAATACATAGGAGGCTATGGCGAAAGTATGGATTACGGCGGCAAGACTGGTACGACAAACAATCACAGCGATGCGTGGTTTGTCGGCGTGACTCCTGGACTGGTCGGTGCGTGCTGGGTAGGAGGAGAATTTCGTAGCATCCACTTCCGCACTGGAGCTTTGGGACAAGGTAGCCGACTGGCCCTACCTGTATTCGGTGATTTTATCAAGCGCGTATTGGGTGACGGCAGGCTTCGCTCACGCTACGTGCGTCGTTTCACATGGCAAGGCGGAAGCATAGCCCGCACCTACAACGACAGCACACTCTACGGTCTTGACGACCGCTATCGCCGCGACAGCCTCAGTGATGACGAGTTCTACGGCGATGAATATGAAGGGGCCAATGATAGCATTTCTGAAGTTTCGCCGCAAAATAGTCACAGTGACCACCTTGAAGGAGGCTATCCCACCACAGGTAGTGACAACCGCTCCTCAAATCCACATCCTTCAAAACCACAACGCGAGGGGAACACACCTGCCCAAGAGTCGCGACGCGTTGAAAGTCTCTTTGAATAGCTAAGGCGACAAGCATTGTTCAGTATTATGAAAGAGTTAAGGACAAATGCAATCTCGTTGTTGCATTTGTCCTTAACTCTTTTTACTACGCTGGTCTTTTATACTGCAATGAAGCAAAGCGCGTCACTTCGTAGCTTCAACGCGCTGTATCGTAGCCACGTTGGCTTGCTCAATACTAGTAAGTTTCACATTGCGAGAAACTGGGCGATACCATGACTGACTATTGAAATAGTTTTTCATATCTGCTGTTTGGAAGATATAGCCATGACGAGCATAAATCTCATTGCGCATAATCTTCAGATCCCAAGCCGAATAAGCCTGAAGCTCTGAAGCAGAGAGCCGGCGCGTTGAAGCAAAAGGATATAGGCCTTGTCCACTTGCCGAACGAGGAGGAGTTGCTTGAGCCTGCGGCTGAGACGTCGTTTGTACAGGTACTTCGTGAACAATAGTCTGAGTTTGCATCACCGTGTCGTGCACCACAGCTGAAGCCTGAGTTTCTGCTGAAGCCTCACTTTTATCTTGATGGATAAAGAAATAAGCCACGCCTGCTCCTACAATGGCAGCAAGTAAAGCTACGAGAATTGCTATCAGTGTTGTGTTACTACTCTTCTGCTGCTGATATGGATAAGGCTGCTGGGGCATCTGAGGCTGTGGCTGAGGCGAAGAACCTGCAAAGGGCTGCCCCATGGAAGCACCCGGCGGAACAGCGCTCTGCATTTGTGTAACCCGCGTAGCATCAACATCTTCTATGTTTATCAACTGGCCACAGACACTGCATTTGCATTGTGTTGTGCCACGCGGCACTGAAAGCTGAGTTTTGCACTTCGGGCAAAGAATTAGCATGGTTGGTGTCATTGCTTTGAAGATTTAAAGATTGTTATTTGCTCGCAAAGGTAGTTATTTCTGCTATAAACGCACGTGCTCCAATAATAAATTATTTATTCACAAGCTCTTTGCACAAATCTATTTGATTAGGAAAAGTAGTAGGCGGAACTAAGTAAATGCTCACTTAGTTCCGCCTACGATTATTAAAAGGTGGATGAATTACTTACCGCGCTGGCGGTCGTATTTTTCCCAGAGTTTCTTTTTGGCTGTGTTTTCTTTGAGTTGCTGTGTGAAGGCGATTGCTGCGGCTTCTACACGTGCCTCGTCTTCAGGGCTTGCATAGGCATGGCGATAGCCTTTCACTTTGTTCCATTCTCCACGGGTGAAGTCGGGGAAGGCTACGCTGGCGCAGTTGTTGTCCATTGAGAGCGTTCCCAGCTCGGCCAAGCAGCACCATTCGGCGAGGTCGTAAACGTCCATGTCGAGTGGCAAGCCGTTTTGCAGACAGTAAACAAGGCGGCTGTCCATCATGAAGTCCATACCTCCATGGCCTAACTGACGACCACGTTCGGCGTACTTAAGGATGATGGGGCTTTCGTAGCGCTCGGTAAGGGCTTGTTGCTGTGCATAAGGCATATAGTCGTGGCTATTGAGGTCGTCAATTTGGGGTGCAACGCCGCTGGCTTGCAGCTGTGAGGCATCAAGGGCATAGCCACGACCGTCGCCATTTTCGCGCAATGGATACTTGTCGGCGAAACCGCGTGTTCCTACGAGTTGATAGAGACGGTTGTAGGGCTGCGGGTTCATGACGTTGTGTTGGATTTCGATGACCTTACCATTGGCGGTGCGCATCAGGGTTGTGGTGTGGTCGCCATTGCGATAGTTGGTGCAGGGACGGCCAGTGCGATTCTCTACGTATTCAGGACCATGAGATGCCTTAGTGTCCATGGCTACGAGCGTAGTGATGCGGTCGCCACGGTGGATATCCAATGCTTGGGCTACGGGACCCATGCCGTGTGTAGCATATACGTCACCACGGTTGTCGCGGTTGTAAACCATGCGCCAGCCGAGACGATCGGGGTCGCTGCCGTCGGGGTTCTTCCAATAGTAGTCCCAGAATGGGTCGAGGTTGTGGATGTATGCTCCCTTGACGTGAAGGATTTCACCGAACACACCTGCCTGAGCCATGTTGAGCGTACGAAGTTCAAACCAGTCGTAGCAGCAGTTTTCGAGGATCATGCAGTGCTTACGTGTCTTTTCGCTGAGGTTGATGAGTTCCCAGCATTGTTCGAGGTTCATGGCTGAGGGAACTTCAATAGCGGTGTGTTTGCCGTTGAGCAAGGCGCACTTAGCTACGGGGAAGTGGTGGTCCCAGTCGGTGGCTACATAAACGAGGTCAACGTCCTTGCGCTTGCAAACTTCTTCGTATCCACGCTCGCCGCTGTAAATGTCGGCTGGGGGAAGGCCTGCATCGCGCAAAAACTTCTGGCAACGCTCAGCGCGTGCTTCTTCGTAGTCGCAAAGGGCTACGATCTGCACACCTGGGATGATGCAGAAACGCTCTACGGCACCAGGACCACGCATTCCAAGACCTACGAAGGCTACACGAACCACGGGCATAGCAGGTGCGGTGAGTCCGATGACGGATTGCTGACCAGCGGGACGAGCTGGGCTATCAACGACAATGGTACCTTTGTTCCAATGCCAGGTGGTTGAGGGTGAAAGTGACTGTGCCGATGCTATCCCCGTTGAGAGGAAACAAGCAAGAGCTAACGACAATAGAGATTTTAATTTCATAGAAAAAGAGTTAAAGTTAATAGAAAAGTTTCTGTGAAAGTTCTGATTAATTATTTACCGAACTGGATCAGCACCTCGTTGATGTCGAGCGCTGTTTCGTTGAAGGGCTCTATGTTGAGCACGATGTCGCAGTACTTACGTATCTTTGCCCATGTTGCTTCTTCGTCTTCGGCAGTTTGAAGTGCATTGACGTAGTAGAGCATCAGCTTGATGGCTACGTTCTTAACGCTCTCGCCTGCAGCTTCGTAGTTTTTGCAAGATTCAAGTGCTTTCTCGTAGGCTTGAATGGCTTCTACACTGTTTTCGCCATTAACACCAGCCACGATGTGCGCGCGTTCAAGCATGAGCTGATACTTGGAAGCATCGTCAAATTTGGGTTCTATCTGTTCGATTAAGGAAAGAGCTTTGTCTTTCAAGGCAGCCTTTTGTGCTGCGTCTTGTGAAGTATAGAGTGCTTGACGATAGAGCACTACGACCATCAGCATATCTTCGGTGGTAAGTGCCTCGCCTGCACGATCATTATAGGCCTGGTACATCTCGGCAGCAACTTCGTTCTGACCTTCGGCACTGAGATTGAAAGCTGCATTCTTGAGCATACCTACTTCCACAGCATCGCGCGGAGCATCAACGGCACGGGTGAGATAGCCTACACACTTGCCATAATCGCCCGAGAGTGCTGAGAGCTGATAAGCATAGCGATAGTCGTTGGAGATGAGCAAGGAATCGGGCACGCGATTTTCGGTGACGTAGCTTGCATATCGTTTCAGACGTTCAAGCGTAGCGGGAACGCTGTCGTAGTTCACGATTGTTCCATAGAAAGCAAAGCGCTGATAAGCAAGGTCGTTAGGATCTACTTCGTAGAGCTCTGAACCGACTTTCATCAAGCGTGCATCTTGTCCCTCGGTATAGAACAGAGCGATGAGGTACTTCTCCATCGAAGCGGCATTGAGCGTAGCTTTGGTGTGAGGCACGTTGTCGTAGTATTGACCATAATACTTAACGGCTTCAGCAAGGTAGTTTTTGTCGAAGACGAGGTCGCCAATGTTACGCATAGCAAGCGTATTGTTGGGCTCAAGCTGGAGCAAGCGCTCCCACATGGCGAGCGAAGCATCGGCATTGTGGTTCTTATAGATACGTGCGCCCTGGGTTAGTGCGTAGATGTTTGCGGTGTCTATCTCGAGCACTTGGTCGTATTTCTGACCGGCGCGTCCCCACAGTCCCATGGTACCATAGATATCACCAGCCACAAGCATCACATCGATATCACTGGCGTTTGTTTCATAAACCTTGTCAATCACGTATTTTGCGGCCTGCATACCATTTTCCTGCTGTGTGAACCACATGGCAAGAGCCATGAGCTGACCTTTGTCGTTCTTAGCAAGTTTGATAGCCTTGGTGATTTGGTTGGTGGCTTTGTCGGGGCGTTCCAACAA
This sequence comes from uncultured Prevotellaceae bacterium, assembly GCA_900316575.1. Taxonomy (GTDB): domain Bacteria; phylum Bacteroidota; class Bacteroidia; order Bacteroidales; family Bacteroidaceae; genus Alloprevotella. The sequence continues at coordinate 181,424 of ONDJ01000001.1, forward strand.
GTCGGGAACAGCCTTTGTTGCTACCTCCATGATTTTGGGGTTGAGCTCAGGGATTTCTACGGGAAGAACAAGTTCCTGAGCTGCTACTTGGCCTATGCTCATTACAAATGCGAGCACCAGCGCGAAGCTGTAGAGAAAAACTTTTTTCATTTTGAACTTTAAGAAATACGTTTGTTTTTGTGTTTTATCGCTAATAGGAAGGTTGTGTATAGGACTTACGTGCGCGGCAATCGTTTAACGTGTCGTCAACGCTGAAAGCTCACGATGGCCGCCACTTCTTCTATACGGACTTGCAAAAGTAGTGTTTTCTCTTAAAGTAAAAAGCACACACAAAATGTTTTTCGTATTTTTCAGGAAAAAGTAATGCCACAAATTGAAATAATGTTGCCGAGCAAGAAACGACTTTGCAGTTAATGAGACCCAACGACGTCCATTGTTTTTGAGAAGAAGTCTCGATGACGGCGCACACGAAGTCCAATGTTTTCGCACAAAACATCGGACATCCTCGCAGACAACAAGGGATGTTTTGCATGCGCATCGTACGGCGCGCACGTGGTAACATAGGATCGTGCGGGCGAAAAGGTCTTATCTTTGAACCGTTAAGATAGGCACAAAGCGACGATTTCATGCACAGTCGAAAAACCCCTATCGGCTCTGTGATCGACAGGAGTTCTGCAAAAAAGAGGTTGGACACTAACTGTGCTTGGCTCTGGTGTCAGAAAGTTGATGAAGGCGGCAGTATGTTTTGCCTATAAAACCGTAGGATATAAAAACCAAGGCGACCTATTGCCCTTCCCATCCACATTCAACGAGATGCACAAGGAGTTCGCCAAACAAGGTGTTGGCCCAGGCGAACCAAGAACGGGTATAGTCAGCGGCATTGTCTTGATGAAAGGCTTCGTGCATGAAGCCTGTGTCAGCATGGGTGGTCTTGAGCTGGTGTAGGCAGGCTTTGATTTCATCAAGGTCGTTGCTGGTCATTGCCTGCACGATGATACTCATGGGCCATACGTAGCCGATGCCTACATGGGGACCTCCGATGCCTGCGCCGGCCTTGCCCGTGAAATAATAGGGATTGTCTGTGCTAAGTACAAAGCGGCGGGTGTTTTGATAAATTGGGTCGGAGAGCGAGACATCGGCTATGTAGGGAAGGGCAAGCAGAGAGGGAACATTGGCATCGTCCATGAGCAGGGCATTGCCGTAGCCATCTACTTCGAAGGCATAAACATCGCCATACTTCGCGGTATGGACCACTGCATACTGACGCAAGGCGGCTTCTACTTGTCCCGCCAAGGCTTCGCAGCTATCGGCTAAAGCCCACTCGCGATTGACCCGGCGAAGGATTTCGGCACTTTTGCGCAAGGTGCTGACGGCCATGAAGTTGTCGGGAACGAGAAAGGGCAGAATGGTTCCATCATCAGAGGCGCGAAAACTACTGGCTATAAGTCCGCAAGGTTTGGCGGGGTGCCCTTTTCCCCGATTAGACTGCGTATCGTGCATACGATCGGTGACACGCAGAAAAGTATAAGGCGAAGCGCCGTCCAAGCGTTGCTCAACACGCATGGTGTGCAAGACGATGCGCAATGTTTTCAGCCAAAGGCTGTCAAACAATGTATCGTCGCCTGAAGACTTCCAATAGCCATAAGCCAAGCGCAAAGGGTAACAGAGCGAGTTTAATTCATATTTGCGCTCAAACACCCCTGGGCGCATCTCCGTACCATCGCTGCTCCAATTGGGACTCATGGAGTCGGGACTTTGGTTGAAGGCATTGGCGTAGGCATCAATGTTGATGCAATGAAATTGACGAACCAGCAATCCACGTATCAAGGCTGCAACATTAGCGTCTTGCTTACAGAAGCGCAGATACGGCCACAACTGAGCAGCACTGTCGCGAAGCCAAAGAGCGGGAATATCGCCTGTGATGACGAACGTGTCGTCCTTTCCCCACTTCTTAATCGTGGTATCAAGTGTATTGGGAAAACACTGGCGAAACATCGTGGCCAACGTATCGTCGGCAATTCGCGAAGCGGTTTGCTCAATGAAGCTATCCACCACTGCCGAAACAAACGAACGTTGTTCCAGAGGAGGCCGTTGAGCAAATGCCACACTCTGAATGAATGTGGCAAAAGCTAACAAGAAATACTTTCCTCGCATCATCTCTCGAAGGCAGTTGAAGTTTGTGGATAGATTAGCGAACAACGGCAACCTTTGCAGCGATATGGTCGGACGCATCGGACGTTGCGACAAGGATATAATAGACGCCTGCGGGAACCATGCGACCAGCGGAGTCGCAGCAATTCCAACGGAACGTGCCGCCAGTGCTCGTGCCTGTAGCTACAGCAAAACCTGCGGCTGACATAATCTTGATATCGGCATCGGCAGTAAGGCCCGTTATGGTCACAACTTGCCCCTCGGAAGGCCGCACGGGATTGGGAAACACGTTGATATTGCCGCGTGTAAGACTGGGAGCGGGATTAGTCACGTGGCTCTGATAAGAAACCATGCCTTGATCAGTACCGATAAAGACTTCGCCTGTTTCGTCGTCAACAGCCAACGAAAGGATCACGTCGGAAGGCAAGGGTGAATTGTCGGCGGTGAACTGTTCGAGGATTTCTGTTCCATCGCTGCTCACCAGATATAAGCCGCTACCCTCCGTACCTATCCATTTGCGGTCGGCACCGTCAACTGCCAATGCCGTACATGCTATGCCCGAAAGCAGATAGTCGGCATAGTTGGTACCATCGTTGCGCGGCACTTTCACCTGTGTCACAAGAAAGTTGTTTCCCACATACGCTGCGGGGTCGTCAATCACATACAATCCGCTGTAAGCCCCAAACCAAATGCGTCCCGTCTTGTCTTGAACGATGCAATAAACGCCTTGGCTGAAATCAACGGCTGTTCCGTCTTCGTTGATGGCTGAATAGCGAAAGGTGCTCTTGTGGCTATTGGGATTTGACAAGTCGGCCAATTCCACACACAGTACACCCGCACGCAGGTTGCCAATCCAGTCGCGCTGAGTGGCCCACAGACGGCCCTCGGTGTCGAAGAAGATATGTTGCACATGCCGACAACCTTTAATATCATTGACAAACACGCGCGCCCACGAACCATCGGTCTTCAACACACGCAGCACGGTATCTACCTGCTCGTTGGACATCCACAAATTGCCCGCAGCGTCATAGCACAAAGCATCTACACGCACGTATGTAGGAGCATCGCCATAAAAAGCGCGCAACGGACTATTATTTATATTGTATTGCTTAACGAAACGTCCGTCCTTGAACTCAAAGAGCCCATAGTCGCCCGTTGCAACAAAATGGTGCGTGGCATCATTAGGGTCTTGCGCCATAGAGGTAAGACTGCGATAAGGCGAAGCAATAGCCTCGGCAATGCCATCGGTCTGCATGAAAGTCCAATCACCGTTTTCCAAGTAGCCTGCATTGGGCGCATAGAACTCACGTTCGTAGTAGTCGAACGAACCACCACTGGTGAGCAATCGATTGCCTAAGAACTGCATAAAACCCGTGCGGTCGGTCTGAGCTCCATAGCCAGTGATAGCCGTTCCGTCGGCTGCCAGAGTACCTTCGGCACCACTCTTCCACGCCTGCAATCCGGCATCACCCTTGCAGAGAAAGAAACGGTTGTCGAAAGCAGGAGATATATCTTCGGGAAGGCCTTCATAGTTTATGGTTGCAACAAGCGTCTGCGGCTGGGCTGTATTGTACAAGAGCGCTTGCCCTTGTCCGTAGAAAACCGTGCGCGATCCACTCTGTCGCGAACCCGAATAATAGTTGGGAGAAAGCGTCGTACTCGTGCCGTCTGTTGCAAGGAATTGAAGGCCCTGAGCACTTGTCTGCATAAAAACGCCACCCGTTGCAGGCTGCAACGAAAGAACTTCGCCCGAAAACACAGCCTGCCATGAAGCGGGATCGTAAAGATTATCGGTAAGTCTGGCTTTTTTTAGAGTCCCTGCCAATGCAGCATATACAACGTCATCGCTGATAGTCGCCGAAACAACATTGGCATCCATATCATAGAAGCCACGCACTTCAAAGCGGGGCAAATTCAGCACAGCAACACCTTTGCTCGTCGCTATGACGGCATAGTCGCCACTCAAAGTCATCTTCTGAGGAACGCCTACAGCCGATGCATTGGTCTTGAGCGAAACCAAATGGTCAACCTCGTCGGTTTTAGGATTCAACAAATCCACCATTCCGTCCTGATACACCAACACCAAGCTCTTCAAATCTTGATGGTAGGCAATAGCGGTGATGCTCTTACTTCCCAAACCATCGTTCTTCGAATAGAGCCGAACCTCATCGGTCTGAGTGTCGTATGAAAGCAAGTTTCCTCCAAACACGCCAAACACCAAGTCGCCCGCCACTTCGCACTGATCGGCATGACGATAAGAAAGATAGTTAGTCCAATCAGCCTCAGAAGTCTGAGCAAACGAAAGGAGCGGACACACCGCCAGCAAGAGTATGTAAAGACGTTTCATAATAAAGTTTTGGTTCAAGACATAAAAACATAGGACAAAGGCACACCCTCTCTCCGTAATTATACAATATATATAAGAAACGAAACACGTAGTCCAAAAATTGTATTGCCTCTGCGTTTTTTAACTCCTAAGCCCTTGTAGATCAGAAAAGCTCCTACATTCGCTATACAGTTCTTTAACAAGTAACGATGAGCAACGGCTTGAATTACTCTAACTATTGCTCCATTTTGTCATTACAAAAAGACAGACCGCACTTGCTTCTTTAGAACAAATGCGGTCTACCTTGTATGTAAGGACTAAAGTGGTTTGTCCTTTTCGTTTAGAAGTGGATTTCTACTCCTACGCCGATTACGTCGTTTGTGCGGTCGAAAAGCTCGGTGCCTTTAAACGCTCCACCAGCGGAAAGAGTTCCAAGTTGTGTCGTCAATGCTTGTGCGCCTGCTTCGTCAATCAGGCCCATTTGCTGCGTCATACCACCAATGCGTCCAAGCGTTGAAGAGATGCCATTGAAGTCTTGCTGCGTCTTGGTGGTGCTGTAGTAGAGTGTTTTGAAGTATGCCAAGCTGACGCTCACACGTTCGCTTGCTTTGAATTTCACACCGGCTCCGAGCGAATAGCTGCTGGTAACAAAGCTGGCATCGGTGATATAAGCCTTGTCTTTGCCAAGTCCATAGTTGGTGCTTTGGGCACCGATTGAAGCTGTGAGACGATCGGTAACATCGTATTCCACACCTGCGAGCAACTCCCAGGTATTGCCCTTGAGACGTTTCTGCTTGCCACCGTGCTGGTGGGCATCCTTGTCAAAGAAATAGTGGGCTGAAAGTCCTGCACGCAAGCGAGGTGTAAAGGCATACGATACACCTGCTGCCAAGAGTGCGGGAATATCGGCAGCCACTTCGCGTCCGTCTTCGTATTCTGCGAGGTTGGTGAGCAAGGCTGCTTGTTGTGCCGTAGTAGCAGAACTATTCTTAAGACGCATACGTGTCTTGAACTCGTACTTGGCTCCTATCTGCAACGGACCATTCTTATAAGCCAAACCGATGATAGGAGCAAAGCCCCAGGCTGTCTGGTCGCAGTTCACGTCAACGCTACTAAGCATGTTGCTGAAACCACCGACGCGCTCTAACAGAGGCTGTACTGCTGCTTGAGCTTGCTCGAGGGTCATACCGTTACTTACGGCTTGATTTATCGCTTTACTGGCTGCAGCTCGTCCTACTGCATTCAACACATTGGCTGCACTTGTGGGCTGACCAGCTTGAAGCAAACCTGCTTCTGTGAGTGGCGAATTGGTCGGCGTGAAGTTGATGTCGCGGATGTAGCCATAGTAATTGGCTGTGCCATAAACCAAGCGTCCTCCAAGGCTTACGCTGAGCTTGTCGGTTATCTTATAACCAAGGCCTATCTGAGCGCCAAAATAATATTGACGCGCGCGCATGTACATATTCACGTCGTAACCATTCTCAACGATACTACCCATACCTGCAGCGGTGGCAATACCATTTAGAGCGGTAGGCATCACGCTGATGATACTCTCAAACGAACCGAGGCCATCCTCAAACTCACATTTTCCACCACCGCCGATTACGCCGAAGTGAAATGAGCCGAAGAAACGATCTTTGACGTATGCAAGGTCTATGGCTGGGAGTATAGGAGCCGTAGCTGTTCCTTTGAACTTGTGTGTTTGCTGACCATTGCGAAAAGCAAAAGCGGGAAACGTGGTCTGAACCGTGCGTGTCTGGAATGCACTTTGATTGTAAATACCCAGATGCCAGCCTGCGTTCAAGAAGCCGATGGCAGCCGGGCTGTAATAAGCACTTTCAATAGAGAACATTGCCTCCTGGGCTGGGAAACGCAGAAAGCCAGGACCAGCATTTGTGTTGGTGAGGAAGCCACCCGCTTTAACGGAGCCCATTGATGCGGCACAAAGAATGACCGCTGCAAGAATTTTCTTGTTCATCTTGTTCCTTTTCTTGTTTTGTTTGGATTAGTCTGAAAACGGCGCAAAAGTACGCCCGTTCTTGCACAAACAAAACAAAGCTGTGCAAAAACTTAAATTCTTTTTAAGCTTTGGCTGCAACAATGCAAGATTTGTAAAGCGAAAGAAACAATAAAGAACAACCGACTACCAAGAACAAATAACCAATAGCTATTTCTGCGAAAGGGACTAATCGCTTGAAGCTATTGGTTTAAAACTAATGTTAACGGCTTTTTAGGAAGACGGCAAACGTCTGAAGATGTCTTTGAATGCTTGGGGCGTTGGTGTATCGAAGCGCAACGGTTCGCCGGTTATAGGATGGCGGAAGTGGAGGCGAAAGGCGTGTAGGCAAAGTCGGTGGCAGGGGTTGTCGGCTGCCCCACCATATTTTACATCACCACAAACGGGGTGACCAAGATCGTGCATGTGCACGCGAATTTGATTTTTCCGGCCTGTTTCTAAGCGGAGTTCTACGAGGGAATGTTTGTCCGTCAAGCGCAACACTTTGAAATGCGTCAAGGCATATTTTCCATCGCCTGGAACGTGTGAAGAATAGGTAACAAAGGCTTTATTGTCTTTCAGCCAACTTTCCACCGAGCCACTCTTCTGCTCCATACGCCCACTCACTACAGCGATATAGCGGCGGTCGCTCACGATTTCGTGCCAATGCTCTTCGAGGATTTGTTGAGCCTCAATGGTTTTCGCATATACCATTAGCCCACTGGTGTCGCGGTCAAGGCGATGCACGACATGGGCGGTGCATTTGCTGTGCGACTTTTGCAAATAATCGTCAAGCACTGTTTTTACACAAAACACTTGGTGCTCGTTGCCCATTGAGAGTATGCCAGGCTGCTTGTCGATGACGAGCAAATGGCGATCTTCATAAACAAGGCGAACAAATTGACTTTGCAAGACGGCACGCGGCTTACGCTTGCTGATATCTACACGCATACCTACACGCAAAGGTTGGTCGTGCTGTGTAGTAAACTGGCCATTGACGCGAACTCCGCCTCCCGAAAGGATTGCCTTGGCTTTGGTGCGACTTATGCCATGAAGACTTTTCATTACATAAGCCAACAGAGGCATCCCATCATCGGCTTGAGATACGCTAAACTGTGTACTTTTATTATTGGACTGACGCATGTGAGAAAAAAGGAAAAGACAATTTCAAGAGTGTTGTGTGGAACGTTTTATTCAAAATTCTATGCTTATCCGGCCTGAGATGAGACGCCCTGTAAGGTAATTGGGCACAGCGTAGCGCGTGTTCGTTATGTCGGTCACCCAATAATAGGAACTGACGTTGCTAATACCCAGTAGGTTGAAGGCATCAATACCGAGCCAAATGTTTTTAACGTAGCGACGCAAGCCTGTACGCAGTGTTCCTTCATCACCACCGAGCAGGCGGTAGCTCATACCCACGTCAACACGCTTGTAGGCTGGAGCACGAAACCTTTGCTGTGCGCGCTGACTGTGGGGCGGACCGAATGGCAGACCATCGGCGAGCGATGCCTTGAGTGTGAGCTTCCAGCGCGTAGTACCAGGGAAATAGTCGGTAAAGAACAGCGAAAGCGCATACCTGCCATCCGTGGGACGCGGCATCCATTGGCCATCAACCTGTTCGCGTGTTTGCATAATGGAGAGCGTCACCCAACTATCAGTACCTGGAACAAACTCGCCGAAGAGTTTGAAGTCAACACCAACAGCGTAACCCTTTGCCATGTTGCGTCCAGAATATACGGTGCGCACACCGCTGACGCTGTATGGTATGAGACGCGAAAGGTGCTTATAATAAGCCTCGGCGGTAAAACGGAAAGGACGATTTAGCGCACGGAAGGAGTAGTCGCCACCCACGATGAATTGCAACGAGCGCTGAGACTTGATATCCTTGTTGAGCACCACGGTGGCAATACCATTTACCATTGTGGTGTCGCGAAGTTCTTTATAGAACGGAGCCTGATAGTACATGCCCATAGCGGCACGCAAAGTCCAGCGGTCGTTGGCTGCGGGGATGAAACCCACAGATAAGCGAGACGATATGAGTGTTTCGCCATTCCAACTCCAATGACTCAGACGCACGCCGTAAGTGAAGTTTATCAAGCCTGCAGAGGGACGCATACGCCAGGTGTCTTGTGCGTAAACGTACCAACGTGTGCTACTTATATCTTCCTCTGCGCCCAAGCTATAAATAAGTGACAGACGCTCGGGATTGTAAGGAAGACTATATCCCATTGAGTCGCGCATTTCCCACTCACGTGCATGCTCTTTTATCCGCTCGCTTTGCCAACCCGCGCCAGCCATCAAGGTGTGCCCTGTGACGCGAGTTCTAAAGGTAAGTCCCCCTTGTATAACCCTTGCTTGCAACCGATTGCGGGCGTGCTCCATATAGGTACCCACGCCCAACTCTTCTTGCGCAGTGGCTTCCTGCAGCCAGTATTCTCCGCTGATATCGTAGGTTTCACGCTCACTGGTAGAGAAAGCACTGGCCGTGAGTGCAAGATAGGTCTCGGCATTGAAATGACGCGTCAAGGTCAAGGCTCCGAGATAAGTGCGATAAGAATCTTTCTCCTGCCCATCGAAGTAAACACGAAAGGTACGAGGATTATCCATCGTTCCAAAATGTGTTTCACGATCCTTGGGACGGAACTTATAGTGGTTGTCATTAACGTTCCCAAGCAGGTCAAGGCTCCAGCGCTCATTGGGTCTCCACGAGAAATAGGCCTGCCAATCAAGGAAGCGGGGCGCATACTCGGCTTTTGTGTCTGTACTGCCCAAGAGATATTCTGTGGTTTTATAGCGCAAGCCTGTCATAAAACTAATATGCTTAGACCCGATGCCCATGTAAGCCGATGCGCCCAGCAAACTTGCATCAAGCTTTGCCTCGAAAGCGTCGGGCTGTTTATACGTGATGTCCAACACGCTCGACATTTTGTCGCCATAGCGAGCACCGAAGCCACCATTGCTGAAACGAATAGAGCCCACCATGTCGCTATTGATCACACTTAGGCCTTCTTGTTCGCCGCTACGCACCAACATAGGGCGATAAATCTCTACTCCGTTGAGATAAACACAATTTTCATCAAACGAACCACCGCGAACATTGTATAGAGAAGAGAGTTCGTTGCGACTGGTCACGCCTGCTTGCGTTGCGACGAGTTCCTCTACGCCATTACCTGTTGTACTGGGCATCAGGCGGGTGTCTTCAGCATGTAGGCGTTGCATTTGATCTGTTTGAAGATGTTGCGCTTGAACAACCGCCTGCTCCATCGTATGGCTCAGTGAAAGTAGCACCACGTCGAGTCGCAGGCTATCTCCAAGAGGTGTGAACTTACGTTTGCGCTGTTCATAGCCTATAAGACTATAAACAAGCGTACAAGTGTCGCCCTGGGTAACATAAATCTCATAGCGTCCCTGAAGATTGGTAAAAACCATCTGTGCCGTACCATTGCGGCGCACGATTGCCAATTCCAAAACTTCACCAGCGTCGTCTTTGACGGTTCCAAACACACGCACACGCCCCGTCTGCGCTACCGACGATAGCGAGCAAGCAAGTACTATTATCAATGCCAAACGGCGGAACAAACATACCATATTATATATAAACGCAAAGCACTGTCTGTTATTGTCGAAAGCTGGCACAAATGTTTGCAAGCCGTAGTTTTCAATCTTAACAAGAAACTATGTAAAAAAGCACTTTTCTCGCGAATTTTTCTTGCACTATGTTCGCGAAAGCAGCTACACGCTCCTACTTTTGCATTGCCTTAAGACTAGTAACAAATACTTTTTATCAAAACACTTTAACACAATGTTTCAAGAGAAAGTAGGCGAACTCGCCGGCAACATCTGGGAAGCCCTCAACGCTCAGGGCACACTCACAGTGAAAGACCTCAAGAAGGCTGCTAAGGCCAAGACAGAAAAGGACGTACTCCTTGCTCTGGGTTGGTTGCTCCGTGAGGACAAGGTGGAACTTGCTGAAGCTGGCAAGGACATCAACGTAACATTGAAGTAATTTCCACACACTGACATGCTGCGGGTCTAAAACCCGCAATTTTGACATCATTTGCGGACAACTCTTGTTCGTAATACCATAGTGGCGGAAGCCTTCTTACATTTGATAGAAGGCTTCCGCTTTTTCTGAATGAAACAGCGAGCTCTTTGTGGCCAAAGAAAGGCTTTCAAAGAAGTTTTACGCAATAATGTACAATCAAACTTTGCCTTTTCACTACCTTTGCGCCGCAAACTTCATCCTATATGTTGTTTCCTTTCATCAATCATGAAGAAAATACCACAACTTCTGCACTGCGCGACAACCCTTTTCCTCGTCATGTTTATGACATTTGTCGCACAGGCGCAGCATATTGTTGTGAACAATCCCGACATCGGACACGTAGAAGTGGCTGTAAATGGCGACGTGTCGCGTTTACCTATTCTGGTGTTGGGCAGCGGCGACCGTCTAACAATAAGCTTTGACGACCTCACGCCCGAATATCAGCGCTACACCTGGAATGTGGAACACTGCGACCTTTCATGGCAACCCACTGAAGGACTTTTTGAAAGCGAAGCCTTGGCCAATGCTCCACAAAACGAGCCTATTGAAAGCTACGAACAAAGTTCGCTTACAGCCACGCTCTTCACACACTATGCCTTCCACCTTGGAGGAACAGGTAGCAACGCTGTTTGTCCTTTGGTTTCGGGAAACTACCGCGTCATTGTCTTCAGCGAGGAAGACAAAGAAAACCCCGCGTTTACCATAGGCTTCATGGTTGTAGAAAACAGTGCACAGCTTGCGGTTCAAGCCACAGCCGACACTGACATTGACTACCGCCGAAGCCACCAACAGCTCAACGTCACAGCCGACGTAAGTTCCCTGCGGCTCATCAACCCCAGCGTAGAGACTCACCTGCTATGTGTGCAAAATCGCAGTCAGTTCTACACCGTCAAAGCGCCAGCTCCCACCTATCAACTTGGCAATCAACTCAAGTGGGAACACTGCCGCTCACTCATCTTCCCCGCTGGCAACGAGTATCGCAAATTTGAAATGCCATCAACCCGTATTCCAGGTATGCACGTTGATCGTATTCGCTTTAATGACGAAGTTTATACAGCAGACCTCATTGCCGAACTACCGCGCCGCGACTATTATTATGACGAAGACCAAAACGGCCGCAGCATCATTTATACCGAAACGAGCGACAATGCTGATACCGAGACCGACTATGTGCTCACACACTTCACGCTTGAAGCTCACAACATGGAGACGCATCCTACCATCTTTGTTGACGGACGATGGGCAAACGGAAATGCTCCCTATATGATGCAGTACAACCCCGCAACCGATTGCTACGAAGCCGACATCCTACTAAAACAAGGTTACTACAGCTATCGCTACCTTGCAATAGAGGAAGCCGAAGGTCGAGCTGTGGTTTACAACGTGGATGGCGACTATTACCAAACTGAAAACGAATACACCCTATACCTATATTACCGTCCGCAAGGAGCACGCTACTGGCACCTTGCAGCGTTCTACGATTTCAACTACAAACCATGAACAACTCAACAGCGATAACTCCACGTGTGGTTTTTCTTGATAGCAATGCCCTGGCAGGCCCAGGCGATCTTGACTGGGCACCGCTTCGCGAGGGAACTGAGTTTTCAGAATACGATCGTACTCCTCAAGAACTCATCGCCCAGCGCGCCACAGGTGCCGACATCGTCATTACCAACAAGTGCCATCTCACTGCCGATGTGCTACAAGCCATGCCATCTGTGCGCCTCATCCTCGAAGCCGCCACTGGCTACGACAACATTGACGCAAAGGCTGCCCGCAAATTAGGCATTGACGTGTGTAACGTGGCTGGATATGCCCGAATGCCCGTGGCACAAACCATCGTAGCTTATCTGCTCGACCATTGCAACCGCGTCGCAACCTATGCTGCCGACTCCCGCAACGGCAAATGGGCTTCCTGCAAAGACTTCTGCCTACTCTCACACCCCACCCTTGAGCTCGAGGGGAAGCGCATCACAATCGTGGGATATGGAAGTATCGGTAGCACACTCGCAGCAATGCTCCAACCTTTTGGTACTGAAGTCTGCGCCGTCACCAGCAAGTCGCAAGACAGTCTGCCGCATGGCGTGAAAAAACTTAGCCTTGAAGAAGCTTTTGCCACAAGCTTTGCCGTGAGCCTCAACTGCCCGCTCACACCCGACACTCGTGAGTTTGTGAACAAAGGACTTCTCTCACATGCCAATCCAGCCCTTGTACTCATCAACACGGCACGCGGCGGTGTGGTCAACGAACACGACGTGGCAGAAGCCCTTGAACAGAACCGCCTTGGCGCATACTATGCCGATGTTCTCAGTAAAGAGCCTCCCACCAACGACAACCCATTGCTATCAGCCCCACGCAGTTTCATCACGCCCCATGTAGCTTGGGCCACACGAGAAGCCCGTACCCGCATTATAGAAGCACTTGCGGCCAACATCCGCACCTTTGCCAACGGGCAGCCTATACTGTCGGTTGTAAACTAATTGTCTTTTTTCGTGATGAGCATAGAACTACTTATCGGCGATGCCCACTTCAGTGCCATGCTTTATGAAAACGAAACAGCACGTGCATTTGCCGAACGATTGCCGATGACTCTCCGCATGAGCGACCTCAATGGCAATGAGAAATACCATTACATGAGCACTCCTATCCCCACTTGTGAAACGTATTATCCCACCATCCCCGCTGGCGAGCTGATGCTCTTTGGCGACAAGTGCGTGGTACTATTCTACGACAGAGCGGGCGGGTTTGATTATACACCTATAGGCAAGCTCCTAAACATCTCTGGACTTCAGGAAGCCTTGGGAACTGGTGACATAAGCATCACATTTACAACAGCAAACAATTCATAGGAACTTCTATCCACACTTAATGAAACATACAACATTCATCTTCGCATTCGCAATACTCCTTTCTTGTATTGCTTGCAACAAGACAAACACCACTATGAAAGACTCTTCTTGGGACAAAGTATTCCCGCTTAGCGAAAAGGTAAATCACCGCAAAGTAACGTTTCAAACCCAGTACGGTTTTACACTCAGTGCCGACCTCTACGAACCTGTTCAGGCAGAAGGCAAACTGCCAGCCATAGCGGTCAGTGGTCCATTCGGAGCGGTCAAAGAGCAATGCTCTGGCCTTTATGCCATGCGTATGGCCGAACGCGGTTTTATAGCCATCGCCTTTGACCCCTCTTTTACAGGTGAAAGTAGCGGCGAACCACGCCGAACAGCCTCGCCCGACATCAACACCGAAGACTTCCTCGCAGCTGTTGATTTCCTATCAAAGCAGCCCAAAGTTGATACAGCAAAGATTGGAATAATCGGAATCTGTGGCTGGGGAGGTATTGCGCTCAATGCCGCAGCTGCTGACACACGCATCAAAGCCACCGTAGCCAGCACCATGTACGACATGACGCGCGTGAGCGGAAATGGATACTTCGACGAAGGAGATCAAGAAGAAACACGCCATCAAGCACGCCAGAGCCTAAGCAATCAAAGGATCATCGATGCTGAAGCAATGGCAGGCGGTGTCATCAGCCCCTTGCCCGAGGATGCTCCTCAGTTTGTCAAAGACTATTACGACTACTACAAAACCCCGCGCGGCTACCACCCACGCAGTGGTAACAGCAACGATGGCTGGCGCGTGATTGGCACACAAGCCTACATGAACGCTCGCTTCCTCTACTACACCAACGAAATACGTTCAGCCGTCATGGTAATGCACGGGGAGAAAGCCCACTCGCGCTACTTTGGCGAAGATGCCTTCAACTACCTGCTCCATGGCAAACCCGAAGCTGGCATTAAGCCCAATCCTTGTCCCGACAACAAAGAGCTGTTCATCATTCCCGGTGCCACCCACTGCGACCTCTACGATGGCGGATATAGCGAAAAGCAAGGAAAAGGTCAATCAAAAAACCTTATACCTTGGGACAAGCTTGCTGCTTTCTTTACGAAACACTTAGGATAAATGCAAATCACGTTCGTACAAGTCCTTGACTTCATTGGCACACTGGCCTTTGCCGTCTCGGGCATACGTCTCTCATCAGCCAAGCATTTTGACCTCTTCGGTGCCTACATCGTAGGCCTCGTCACAGCCATCGGCGGTGGCACCATGCGCGACTTGATGCTAGGCGTTCCCATTTTTTGGATGCAAGATCCCTTCTATCTTATATGCACAGCCTTAGCATTAGTGTGGGTGATACTCTTCAGCAAACACCTCATTCATCAAAACAATACGTGGTTCACCTTCGACACCATCGGACTGGCCATGTTCACCGTCACTGGCATTGAAAAGACACTCACAGCTCCGACCCCCTATCCTTTTTGGGCAGCAATCATCATGGGCACCATCACAGGCGCAGCCGGCGGCGTATTCCGCGATGTGTTTATGAATCAAGTACCACTCATTTTCCGAGGCGAAATATATGCCCTGGCCTGCATTTTTGGCGGCATCTCCTATTTCATCTGCACTGCGCTCGGGTTGAGTAGCGTTGCTGCCGGACTCATCTGTGGGGGTATTGTCATAGCCACGCGCATACTTGCCGTACGCTACCACCTGCACCTGCCCATCCTACGCGGCGAGACAGAACAATCCTAAGCAAATACTCCAAAAAGCCTACAAATAGTACGTCCAACGTTAGAAAAACGCTTCGTTCTCGTTCAGATTTGGCAAAAAAGCACAATAAACGTTTGTCTCCCCCGTTATTTTTCATACTTTTGCACACCAATTTGGCATATTATGCGGCAACTAAAAATCAACAAAAGCATTACGAACCGCCAGAGTGCGGCTCTTGACAAATACCTTGTAGAAATCGGGCGCGAAGAGCTTATTTCCACCGATGACGAGGTAGAATTGGCGCAACGCATTCACCACGGCGACCGCGAAGCCCTTGAAAAGTTGGTTAAGGCCAATTTGCGCTTCGTTGTCAGTGTAGCAAAGCAGTATCAAAACCAAGGCTTGGCTCTTAACGACTTGATTGACGAAGGCAACCTCGGACTCATCAAAGCTGCACAGAAGTTTGATGAAACGCGCGGTTTTAAGTTTATCAGCTATGCCGTATGGTGGATTCGTCAGAGCATACTGCAAGCCATCAGCGAGCAGAGCCGCATTGTTCGAATGCCGCTCAACCAAGTGGGGTTCCAAAGCAAGCTCACCAAAGCCATTGTTAATTTTGAGCAGGAGCACGAGCGTCGGCCCAGTGCTCAGGAATTGAGCGACATTCTCGGCACTGAAGTGCAAAAGATACAAGACGCGCTGGGCACCAATGGTAAGAAAATCAGCGTTGACGCTCCTTTCCAAGACGATGAAAGCAACAGCCTCATCGACATCATGACCGACGAGAACGCTCCTGGCACAGACAACAAGATGGAAAAAGAGTCGCTCTACAACGACTTGCAAGCCGCACTTGGCACACTCTCTGAACGCGAACGCACCGTGCTCAAAATGCTCTTCGGCATTGGACGCCACGAAATGACAGCCGAGGAAGTGGCAGGACAAATGGGGCTCACCCGCGAACGCGTACGCCAAATCAAGGAACGCGCACTGCGCCGACTGCGCGAAGCCGAAAACATTGACATTCTCACCAAATACTTAGGATAACACAAAAGGTAACCCAATAAAGTCAGAAGATAACAGTTGCTTACGTCTCAAGCCCAAACACCACGACTGCAACACACAGATTAGCGGCAGAGACACTGAAAACATCAGTTTAAGACCAACTCTTATCTTCTGACTTTTCTTTTTTTTCTCATAAGCAAACATGATACTCTCCATGACTGGCTTTGGCAAAGCTACAACCACCCATGCTGGAAAAAAGATCCATGTGGAGCTTCGCGCCCTCAACAGCAAGAACCTTGACCTCTCATTGCGTATGCCACCACTGTACCACGATTACGAAATGGAAGTACGGCGTATGCTCACACCCATACTTATTCGCGGCAAGGTAGAAGCCAACATTTGGACCGAAAACGAACCTGGGACAACCGCTACCACCATCAATGCTGAAGCTGTAGTGGCCTATGCCGAGCAACTGCGCATCATCAGCGAACAAGCGGCTTTGCCCTACCCTACCGACCCCTGGATGGTCATAGCCCGTCTGCCCGAAACCATTAGCACCCAAACCGAAGACGAAGTATCTGAGGAAGAGTGGAACATTGTGTGTCAGGCTATCCAGGAAGCCGCACAAAACCTCACCGAGTTTCGGCAACAAGAAGGCGAAGCCCTGCAACAAAAATTTGAAGAAAAACTGCAGAACATAGCCCAGCTGATGCAAGCCATTGAACCTTTTGAGAAAAATCGCACCCAGCGCATACGCCAACGCTTGGAAGAGCGATTGGCAGAGCTCAAAGGCGTAGATTACGACCGAGGACGTTTGGAGCAGGAAATGATTTACTACATCGAAAAGCTTGATATCAGCGAAGAAAAACAGCGTTTGGCCAACCACCTTGCCTACTTCCGCACCACAATGGCCGAAGGCGAAGCACAAGGAAAGAAACTCGGTTTTATTGCCCAAGAGATGGGACGAGAAATCAACACCACCGGCTCAAAGAGCAACCAAGCTGAGATGCAAAACCTCGTTGTGCAAATGAAAGATGAATTGGAACAAATCAAAGAACAAGTGCTAAACGTGCTGTAAAAAGTCTCTGTGCTTCATTTTCTGAACAACCTCTATCTTTCATTTGCCACACCAACACATAGAACCCATGTCGAAGCTCATCGTATTTTGTGCCCCGAGCGGTAGCGGCAAGAGCACCCTCATTGCCCATGCCATGGAGCAATTGCCTCAACTCACCTTTTCTGTCTCAGCCACCAGTCGCCCCCCGCGTGGACAAGAGCAAGACGGAGTGGAATACTACTTTCTCACGAGCCAAGAAATGCGCCGCCGCATTGATGCGGGCGAATTCATCGAATGGTGCGAGGTGTATCCAGGACGCTACTATGGCACACTCCGCAGCGAAGTCGATCGCCTACTGGCCGAAGGCAAAGACGTGGTGCTTGACCTTGATGTCATTGGGGCAGAAAACGTCAAAAAGATTTATGGCAGTCAAGCTTTGACGCTCTTTATCCAGCCACCCAGCATCGAAGAACTGCGCCGCCGACTCACCGCCCGAGGCACAGACACACCCGATGTAATCCAAACTCGCATAGAGAGAGCAGAGTATGAGCTCTCCTTTGCTCCACGCTTCGACTGTCGTATCGTCAACGACAAGTTGGCAGATGCCCAACAGCAGGTAGTCAGCACCATTCGCCAATTTCTTTCACAGTCATGATAGCCTTGTTGGGCGGTTCGTTCAATCCCATACATCGCGGCCACACGGGGCTTGCCCAATGGATCGTAGCCAACGGCTATGCCGATGAAACGTGGCTGATGGTAAGCCCACAAAATCCGCTCAAGAATGCACCCGATCTGGTTGACGAAGCCACACGATTGAAATGGGCAAGAATGGCCTGCAAGCCACTGAGCCACGTCGCCGCTTCCGACTTTGAGTTCACCCTGCCGCGCCCGTCATATACCTACCAAACACTCAAAGCACTGCACAAAGCCTATCCGCAAAAGGAGTTTGCCTTAACCATCGGCGCTGACAATTGGCTCCTTTTTCACCAGTGGAAGAACTTTTCTTGGATTTTGCAACACGTTCCCATCCTTGTCTATCCGCGAAAAGGCTTTGAGATAGATACTTCTACCCTGCCCAAAAGCGTCACGCTCATTCCCGCTCCCCTTTTCCCCTACAGCAGCACTGCCATACGCCAACAACTGCGACAGAAACAAGACGTTTCCACAATGCTTGACCACAACGTTTTGACAGATATTATAGCAAACAAATCTTACCTCGCATAGACAAAAGCGGAAGTCCTACGAGAGAAAAAGCATTTTTTTCGCACAAAATCCTTGCCGTTTCCACGCTTTTGCCTACTTTTGCACTCGCATTCGCAAGAAGCGATGGCTCGTTAGCTCAACTGAATAGAGCATCTGACTACGGATCAGAAGGTTATAGGTTTGAATCCTATACGAGTCACACATTGACATAACAAGCACGGATACGGCTCGTTAGCTCAACTGAATAGAGCATCTGACTACGGATCAGAAGGTTATAGGTTTGAATCCTATACGAGTCACTTCCACGAAAGCACTGACCAGATACAAGGTCGGTGCTTTTCTTTATGGAATTACACAAGCATCCGTTCCAAATAAAAATTTGAAGCAACGCATAAAAACATTTGTTTTACGTACTTTTGCAGCAACTTGAAGCGTCAGTGAAAAGGCAAGATGCTCTACTCTTTTATAACTATATGGTAAAAAAGAGCCCCTACAAGCCTCTTCACACCTCTATCACCAAGGACTGAACAACAAAGAGCAAGCTCAATATTTATATGGAAAACTATATCGTATCTGCGCGTAAGTACCGCCCACGCACGTTTGACAGCGTTGTAGGTCAGCATGCGCTCACCGTAACACTGAAAAACGCTATAGCCACTGGCAAGTTGGCTCACGCCTATCTCTTCTGCGGTCCGCGCGGCGTAGGCAAGACCACGTGTGCCCGCATCTTTGCAAAAGCCATCAACTGCATGAACCCTGGCGAAGGTGGAGAACCATGCGAACAGTGCGAAAGCTGCAAGAGTTTCAACGAAAACCGATCGTTCAATATCGTAGAACTTGACGCTGCTTCAAACAACTCCGTAGAAGACATTCGCACACTCATTGAGCAAGCCCAGATGCCACCTCAAGTAGGAAAATACAAGGTGTTCATCATCGACGAGGTGCACATGCTCTCAACCGGTGCCTTCAATGCTTTCCTCAAAACGCTCGAAGAGCCGCCAGCACACGACATTTTCATCCTCGCCACAACCGAAAAGCACAAACTTTTGCCAACGATCCTAAGCCGTTGCCAAATCTATGATTTCAAGCGAATGGAAGTGCCCGACATCGTGGCTCACCTCAAATATGTAGCCGCTGACACGGGAGTTACCTACGAAGAGGAAGCACTCAACGTCATCGCTCAAAAGGCCGATGGCGGTATGCGCGATGCACTGAGCATTTTCGACCAAGTCGTAGGCTTCAGCGGCGGCAACGTCACTTACCAGAAAGTCATTGAAGACCTCAACGTGCTCGACTACGAGTACTACTTCAAGCTCACCGACTGTTTGCTTAAAGCCGATGTGCCCCAATCACTACTCATCTTCAACGAAATTTTGGGCAAGGGCTTCAACGGACAGCATTTTATCAGCGGTCTAGCCACACACATGCGCGACCTACTTGTCAGCCGCGAAGCCAGCACGTTGCCGCTCCTTGACGTAGCCGAAAGCGTTAGAGCTCGCTATCAAGAACAAGCCGCTCGATGCAAACCACGTTTTTTGATGAGTGCCATCCGCATTTGCAATGACTGCGAACTGCAATATCGCACGGCAGGCAATAAACGCTTGCTAGTAGAAATTGCATTGATGCGCACAGCAGGCCTCATGATGGCTGCCGAGGATGCGCCACCCTCTGGGCTTAGCCCTACACAGAAACTTCCCCCACTCAAACCTGCTGCGACCGCGCAAATCGCTCAAGCCGCGCAGCCTGCCGCTCCAAGAAGCGAAGCAAAGCCTTCGCAAACCGTAACTTCTGCTACAAGCAACATCGCGGCACCAACGCCCACACCAAGCATAACGTCGCCACGTCCTGCGCAAAAAGTACAAGCCTCTCCTACTCCACCACGGCTTAAGACACTTTCGATCAGTGGGACAGCACCTACGCAAACGGCCACCGCCACTATCAACCAGCCTCAAAAGCAAATCGGACAAAGTGCTTATACCATAGCCGACGTGCGACTGGCTTGGCGGCAATTTGCAGACAGCCTGCCACAAGAGCAACGCGCCATGGCAGAACGTATGAAAGGCATAGAGCCTCAAGAAAAGGACGCAACTACAGCCGAGGTCGTTGTAGAAAACAAGGTGGTGCTTGATCAGCTGAATACTTTGAAGCCACAACTCATCGCATTCATCCAAGAGAAAGTCAACAACCACCTGGCCAACATCACCTTCCGCATTCGTGAAGCCGAAGAGCGACACCGAGCTTTCAGCGATAAAGAAAAACTCGCCGCTATGCTTGAAAAGAGTAAGCCGCTGCAAATCTTGCAAGAAAAACTCGCTTTGCAATTGGCATAGCTTTCAACGCACATTGTTCTCCTAATACATAGACATCAGCAACCAACATCTACAAAGAAACATTCCTTGATCTCTCGTTAATTATGAACAAACTCATCATCACCACCTATAAGCTTGAAGCGCTTGACCCAACAGGCAATGTAGTAACCACAGAAGAAGCTACCGAAAGCCATCCGTTCAAGTTTATCAGCGGCATGGGCTTCGCGCTCGATGCTTTTGAACAACACGTAGAGCCACTTGCAGAGGGCGACACGTTTGACTTCATGTTAGAGCCCGAAGAAGCCTATGGGCCATACGACAAAACACATGTCGTTGACTTTCCTTTAGAATCCTTCTGCATAGATGGGCGTTTCGATAGCAAGCAGATTTATCCTGGGGCAAACGTTCCGCTCATCAACGAAGACGGACAGCGTTTTATTGGCCACGTGCTTGAAGTGAATGAAGAGAAAGTGCGCATAGACCTCAACGACACTTTGGCTGGTCGGCGCATTCATTTCACAGGCCGCGTTGTTGTGTCGCGCCCTGCCACAAAAGAGGAGTTCCAAGCCTTTGTCAATTTACTTAGCGGCGAAGAATGCGGCTGTGGCTGTGGCTGCGACCACGAACATAAGCACGACGGGCACGAATGTTGCGGCCATCACCACCACGACGGCCAATGCTGCGGAAAGCACAAGGAATAAATCGAAAGCCACCAACAATAATCCTCACAACAAAGTCCGAGGTCGTTTGAACGACCTCGGACTTTGTTGTGAGGAAGACGGACTTTGTTCGTCGCACTACTATATGTCGCAAGTTCTTACTTAATAAGGTTTCCAAGGATGTCGCGTGTGAGTTCTCGGGCAGCGGTGCGTGTAGCTGCAGCTGTAGCATTCTTCACCACACGCCCTGTGGCACTGGTGCTTGACTTGCGTGATTTCTGTCCCATCACTTTTTCAGTAACAAACGAACCCAAAATCGTCCCCAACGTTGCGGTTACAGCGGTGAGAATAGCCTTAAAGACTTTGCTTATAAAGCCAGGCTTCTTTTTACCCTCTGTTTTCGTATCTTTTTCTTTCTTCTCAGCGTTTTCTGAGCCGGTTTCAGCTTCTTCTTCAGACTCAGCAAGGAGTTTTTCGAAAGCACTCTCGCGATCTTGCTGTGTGTCGTACTTGCCGTAGATGGGCGACTGCTTGATAAGGTCCAAGCGTTGTCCCTCGGTAATGGCTCCGATCTGACTGAGTGGGAAAAGTATTTTGGCCCGTTCCACAATGGTAGGAGCACCCTTTTCATCCAAGAAAGAAACAAGTGCTTCGCCTGTTTCGAGTTGCATAATGGCCTCATCGGTCTTGAAGTCAGGATTGGCGCGGAAGGTGTCAGCTGCGGTTTTCACAGCCTTTTGGTCCTTGGGTGTGTATGCGCGCAGAGCGTGTTGCACGCGGTTGCCAAGTTGTCCCAAAATCGTTTCGGGAAGGTCAGTGGGGCTTTGTGTAACGAAGTAGATACCTACGCCTTTGGAGCGAATCAAGCGGATTACTTGCTCTATCTTATCGACCATCGCCTTACTTGTGCCATCAAAAAGCATGTGCGCCTCGTCAAAGAAGAAGATCAGTTTGGGCTTGTCCAAGTCACCGACTTCGGGCAATGTGGAATAGAGTTCAGACATCAGCCACAAGAGGAACGTGCTATAGAGTTTGGGCTGTAGCATCAGGCGGTCGGCAGCCAACACACTCATTACGCCTTTGCCGTCTTGAACGGCAAACAAATCATTGATGTCAAATTCTGGTTTACCAAAGAATTTGTCGGCTCCCTGTCCTTCAAGGGTGAGCAGCGCTCGCTGTATGGCTCCGATGGATGCCTTGGTGATGGTACCATATTTGGTGGTAAACTCAGAAGCGTGCGTTCCGACGTAATCTACCATGGCACGAAGGTCTTTCATGTCGTCGAGAAACAATCCGCGTTCGTCGGCGATTCGGAACACGATACCCATCACGCCTGTTTGCACCTCGTTGAGAGCCAATAGGCGAGCGAGCAAGTCAGGACCCATTTGCGAAATGGCGGCACGCATGGGGTGCCCTTGTTCGCCATAAACGTCGTAGAGCCGCACAGGGCAGGCCTGGAATTGTGGATTTTCAATACCAAACTCAGGCATACGTTTTTCAATAAAGCCCGATAGTGTTCCTACTTGCGAGATGCCGCTAAGGTCGCCTTTCATGTCGGCCATGAAGCAAGGCACTCCAGCCTGCGAAAAAGTTTCTGCCAATACTTGCAAGGTCACCGTTTTACCCGTACCTGTAGCACCGGCAATCAGTCCGTGGCGATTGGCCATGCGTAGAAGAATGCTCAGGTGCGCCTTTGCGCTGTGAGCGATGTACATACCACGTTCGTTGTCAAGCATAGTTGTATTTGAATTAAGGTTAGACGCTAAGGAAATATTCGATTAAGAAACTAAGTATTTTGTTCTATTTGGTAGAAGAAGGCGTGCCCTTGTCGTGCTTCTTCGGGCGGCAGTTGCATATAATCGCCAAAGAGGTCGCGAAGATAAGCATCGTTGTCAGCGGGACAAGGGAATTCCATGCCCTCAAAGGCGATGGTGCTTAAGGGATAGAGTTGGGCGCGACGATGCATATTGCCATTGCCACTGCACGCAATGACCGTACCAAGGTAAGGCCCCGTCCCACATAGCATTTTGAGCAAGCACCAAGCTGTCTTGAACAAAGCACGCTTGGCTCCAAAATAAAACAATTCAGCCACGCTGCGTAGGCTATAGTAGTGCTGCCGAGAGAGAATGGAATTAGCGCGACCATATCCGCGTGCAAGCCTTCGTATGAGTTTTGAAGGAATGTGGGGATAGTCGATGACGGGAAAGATGTCCACATAAAGTCCTTTCTGATAGGGTAAAGTGAAGTCATCGGCAGGTTCTACGATGAGACTTCTGCGGTCGCGCACCTTGGGATAAGGCGTGCGAACTGTGGGGTCGGTTTGTTGTGTCTGCACAAAGAAATCTTTGGGCAACTCTTTCTGAGCTTTTTCTATGAAACGTGGTATTTCGCTCAGCGGCATACAGATATCTACATCGTCGTCCCAAGGTATAAAGCCTCCGTGACGCACTGCACCAAGCAACGTCCCGCTGTCGAGCCAATAGGGTATGTCGTGGCGGCGGCAGATTGCGTCAATTGCTTGAAGTATCTCAAGTTCGCGTAGTTGCAAATCGCGCAAATGAGCTTCGCGGTGCTTTTTTAGAAAATCTGTCATGGTTGCGTTTGCTTTAAGATTTGCTCAAGCAGTGGCAGATCTTGAGGATAGGTGAGTTTTCGTGCTCTCTCGTCGCCTTCAACAAGGACTGTCGTGGCTTCGGGCATATATTTGTGCACAACGCCAAAGTCGTCAGTGGCTTTGAATGCTACATCTTGAAGTGCTCGCTCGTAGGCTTTGGAAAGCGTTTGCAAGCGAAACCCCTGCGGAGTTTGCACACGACGAACTGTGTTGCGTTCTGGAATTGCGGTAACGCGCCCTGCTTGTGTCAGAAGCACAGTATCTACAGCTGGCAACACCACGCCCACCGCCTCAACTTTGACGAGTGCTTCACACACTTCGCAGATGACACGCTGTGTGACCAAGGGGCGTACTGCATCATGGATTAAGATGTCCACATCGCGCCCACCACACCATTGAATAGCTCGAAGCGAAGAGTCTGTGCGTTCCTTACCGCCATCTATCACTGCCCGCACTTTGCTCCAATGCTTGTTGCGCAAACAAAGATCCTCTACATCCTTAACAAAGTCGGCATGGCACACCACAATGACTTCGTCCACGCTGCTGTTTGCCTGAAAAGCATCGACGGAATGTTCCAACACAGTCTTTTCTCCCAACTTGAGGAACTGCTTGGGCACATCGGCTCCAAAACGTTTCCCCGTTCCTCCCGCCAAGATAGCCGCTACAACGGGTCGCTTCGCCGAGACGGTCGGGGCATTGGCTATTTCATCTGATTGTGCTTCTTGATTAAGTTGCGAAAGTTCGTTAGCAGATTGAGGGTAACTCAGCTCCCACGGCTCGGGTTGATAGTGTTTCAACTTGATATTGCCGCGAAGCACGTCAAGCGCGTTTTGAGCAAGTGCTAACAGTTCGTCCTCGCCAGGGAAAACCTTTACGGGCGCAATATGTTCCACGCGCCTTGTTATGGAATCCGTCACATAAGGCACGTGAGCCAATCCGCCCGTGATCAAAATGGCATCAACGCTTCCGCAAAGCACGGCATTCTGGGCTGCAATTTCTTTGGCCGTTTGGAACACCATTGCATCTACAGCCAACTTTGCTTTAGCATCTCCCGCCTCAACCCTGCGCATCACGGCTTTCATGTCGCTCGTGCCCAGATAGCCTTGAAGCCCGCAGCCCCGCATAATATGGTCGAGCATTTCTGCCTCTGTGAAACGGCCACTGTAGCAAAGGTTGATCAGTTTGGCTACGGGCAACGAGCCGCTACGTCCCACACTGAACGAGCCCTCACCATCGAGCGCATTGTTCACGTCAATGGCGCGACCGTCTTTGTGGGAAGCCACACTGATGCCACTACCCATGTGACAAACGATGAGCCGCATCTCTCGATAGTGTTTACCAACGGAATGGGCATAGCGACGAGCCACAGCCTTTTGGTTCAAGGCGTGCCAAAAACATTCGCGCTCTATATAAGGACTACCGCTGAAAAAGGCCACATCGTCCATTTCGGTTACGACGCCCGGGTCGGCCATCATGGCTGGACAGCCACACTGCTGAGCCAGTTCATAGGCCAAGATTGTTCCCAAATTGCAAGGATGCTGGCGCGGCGCATGGCGCAAGGCGGTACACATCGGCTCATCTACTTCGTACACTCCGCCTAACAAAGGCCTCAACAATCCACCCCGCCCCACCACGGCATCAAATTGCAGAGGCAACTGGGCTTCGTGTAAAGCTTGTAGCACAAGGTCGCGACGAAACTCGCGCTGCGCTGCTACGCTGTCAAACTGCGAAAGTTCTTCAAGACTATGAAGGATCACCTTTTCGAGCAATGCATGGTCGTCTTCGTAGATACCTATCTTCGTGCTGCTCGCACCAGGATTTATAGCAAGTATTCTCATTGGTTTCATTGTATGGAAATGGCAGCCGTTGCTATGCTAAGAAATTTGCTTCGGCTGTTGTCGCCCCGCGAGGTAAGCACCACGGGATGGGTGGTGCCTTGCAGAATGCCTGCTACCGTGGCATGGGCAAAGAATGTTATTGATTTGTAGAAGGCATTGCCAGTTTCAAGATTGGGCATCACCAGTGCATCAGCCAGCCCCTGCAGGGGTGAGTCAATGCCTTTCGTTTGGAGCGCGGCACTATCTACAGCCGTGCGCACGTCAAGCGGTCCGTCAATCACGGTTGTTCCCCACTGACCTTTCTGCGCTTCTTCTACAAGAGCCCTATATTCTAATGTAAGGGGAAACTTGGGACTTACTTTCTCTGTGAAATGAACCAGTGCAATGCGTGGGCTCTCTATTTGAAATGCTCTACAAAGCTTGTCCACGTAGCGCACTTGCCACACACGTTGCTCGGCTGTGGGAGTGGGTATCACGGCGACATCGGTGAAAAATAAAAGCCGCGAAAAATTGGGGATTTCAGCAAGCGTGATGTGCGACAAGACATTTCCCCTTGGCAACAATCCTTGCTCCTTATTGAGCACGGCGCGTAGCAGGTTGTCGGTGTGCAACAGGCCTTTCATCAACACGTCGGCCTCCCCGTTTCGCACCAATTCCACAGCTCGCGTTGCCGCTTCGTCCTCGCCTTCAACGACGATTTGGCGCACATATTCCCGATATGGGGCAAATTTTTTGAGAAGTGCGTCATCAGGCTGCAAGCCTACCAGTATGGCTTCAGCAAATCCATATCGCAGGGCCTCGCAGAGCGCATCAACAGTGCCCACATCCACGGCATTCACCACAGCCACGCGCGTACGTCGTTCACACTGCGACAATCTCACCACCAATTCATCAAACGAACGGATTGCAGACATAAGCACAACAAGCCAAAACAATTAAAATCAAAACAACAAGCACTCTCATCGAAAGTTTTTCCCTCTGAATATAATGGAAAGGCGATTCTTCACCGACTTCATGATATGCCCAAAATCGCCCTTGCGCAGACGGTGGCCCAATTCCCAAAGAGAGCGATGCGCGTGTATCCACGGGTGGTTCCAACCTTGTATCTTATAAACGCGCTCACGATGAACAAGATGTTCAATGACATACTTCGGATGACGCAACGGGAACTCCTGTTCGTAGCGGGGCATCGTAAAAATGCGGCGGAAGCCTGGCGGCAAATCGTCTGTGCCACCACCAAAATGCGTACTGTCGGGAAGAATGCCTATGTTGTTCACCATGTTGCGCCGAGGCACGATAGCCAACTGACTATTCAACAGCAGCGAAGCCGAGAAGATACTTTCATAAAACGCCTTGCCCGACGCTTTATGCCCTTGGCACATCGGCAAGAAGTCTTTGCGCAGGTTGCGTTCCTTGATCAGTTTCTGAAGCTCGCCCATCGCTTGCGTGTTGCTCAAGAAGTCGTAATGCTCCTCCCATTGTCGGAACACACGTCGCCACGATGCCCAGCCCGATATATTAAAGTTGGCCGTAAAGAAATAGTCTTCAGCCACGTCTTCTGTAATCTCCTCGCAGTTGCAGCCTTGTATCATTCCGATGCGCTCATCGTGCTCATAGCGGTCGAGCATCTCCTTGCAGAACGGAAAAAACGACTGCGCCGGCACATCGTCATCCTCAAGCATCACGAGTTTGTCCGTCATCGAAAAAGCCCATTGCACGGCCAAGAATTCCGAGGGGTCGCAACCTTGGTTCACGTCCAAATACTGCGTATGCACCTCACATTCCCAGTCCACATTGGCAACAACCCTCCTGCAAGCTTCAATTCCAGGCAAATCAGCCTCAGAGCGGGGCCCATCTTGATACAAGAAAAGACGAGCGGGGCGCGCTATGCGTACTTGTTCAAACACTTTCTCCAACACATCAGCGCGATTGAAGAAAAGGATGAGCAAAGAAAGGTCTATCTTAGCTGGATGTTTCATCTTCATGCAAGTTATCAAAAAGTTCTACCTTTTATATTTTCAAGCAAAAGTAAGGCTTTTGCAACAAATAATCCCTACAACCCATCAAAAAGCCGTTCTTCCGCCCTTTTCTACCCTATTGCTCTTGTATCTGCCCAAGCCGTTTGACGGAAAAAGAAAACTACCTACTTGCTCTATTGGGATTAAAACTATATCGGTCATTAAGCCGACAAAAGTGCAGTTGCAAGTGTGTCTGTTAATGTTATAACAGCATATCTTGGGGTGTGGCTTGACTGTCTGTTTCTTTCTTCGTAGCCAACTACGACTTTTGCGATGGCTGACAGCCTCCCTCAAAAGCCCTACTATTTTGGCACAAAGTTCCAATCGTGGTGGGACCGCATGGCACAGAAGTACCAGTGGGAGAGTGCCCCCGATGGCAATTGGGAAATCAATTTCGACACGAAAGAAATCTTCCTCGTGCAACAATAAGATGAGTACACCTATAACTCAACTCATAGTACAGTTATAAGTCAACTCATAGTACAGTTATAAGTCAACTGCCCGTTGTGGCTTTCTTCTTGGGCAGGATGGGTATCGTCACGAGTGAAATGCTCTCGCAGTATCGCAAACACGCCTTCATCCTGATACTCATTGTGGCAGCCATCATCACACCGCCCGACTTGATGACGCTCCTGCTCGTCTCCCTCCCACTCTACCTGCTTTACGAAGTGAGCATACGCGTGGTGAGATGGACTACAAAGAAATAAACAAGTTTCCCTTTCTCTCTGCTTTTTGCTTGCCGTGCACTATCTTCGCGGCCAATTTAAGAAAGCAACGAACGTGAACAAGATTGAAGCACTCACAAGGAAAGGGTTGAGCGGCAATGCGCTAAAGGTCATCGCCATCATCGCCATGACCATTGACCACCTGGCATGGGTGGGCATCGAAACCTACGAACAAGCAGAAACGCCTCTCCAAATCTCCCTTCACATCATCGGCAGATTGACTGCGCCGATGATGATATTTTTTGTAGCAGAGGGCTATCACCACACGCACAATTTCCAACGTTATCTTCGCCGACTGTTTATGCTGGCCGTAGTGAGCCACTTTGCTTTTTGCTACTTCAACATGTCGGGCTATAATCCATTGAACAATTTGATGTTCAACGCCACAAGCATTGCATGGCCATTGATGTGGGGCTTGATACTCCTGAAAGTTTGGGACACTGCGCGATTGCCGCTTTTGGGAAAATGGTTTGTCACACTCATGGCTTGCCTCCTCACTTTCACCTCGGACTGGAGCCTGTCGGCTCCATTGGCAATCTTAATGATAGGCCGCAATAGAGGCAATTTCTACAAGCAGATGCTGTGGCTTATGCTGATCATTTCGCTCTATGCCGTGGGATTTTTCGTCTTCAACAACCCTACCTATGGCATGGTGCATTTGGCTTGCTGGCTGGCAGTGCCGCTCTTGGCATTGTACAACGGGAAACGGGGCAGATGGCGCTGGATGGGCAAATTCTTCTATTATTACTACCCCGCCCACATGGCTCTCATAGGACTACTGGCTCGCTACATTTAGATAGGTTGACGTTAATAAAATAGCGAACCCCGAAAGTTTTTGACGACTTTCGGGGTTCGCTGCATTTTGGAGTATTTACAATTCTTGACTTTAGAGCCAGAGGACAATGTTCTCCGCTATTGTCAGATTGTAAAACGTTTTTATTTGATATAAACCTTTCGTCCGCCTACGATGTAGATGCCACGTGCGGGGTTCATGACGCGACGGCCTTGGAGGTCGTAAACGGCTGCGCCCTGTGTGGGTGCGACTGTGATGGCCTCAATACCTGTAGCTTCCTTCTTGCGGCAGGTCACTTCGATGTTGCGTACTTCCCAAGTAGGAGCCACTTCAGTGGTGCTCTTGTAGATGAAGCCAAGCTCTATGCTCTGTCCGGCATATTCGCTGAGGTCGATCTCTACTTCCTCAAAGTTTGAGAAATTCTTACCTTCGTTCAGTTCGGGGAAAGTCAGCGTCAGAGGCTTCCATTCGGTCGTGGCCTTGAGACTGCGGACACCAGCGTCAGTGGACTCGATCGTAATGACACGAGCTGCCAACTCCATGTAGCCACCTGCGAGGGATGCTGCAACGTAGCCAATGGCATGTTCGAAGCTAAGCGTAGGTTTAACTTCAGGATTGCTTGCATCAAGCGCTGGGATAGCAAGCACGGGAGTTATGAGCACAGCTTCAGTTGCGAGGTTGGCTTTATCTGCGGCATAATATCCGCTTGCCACTGCACCATAACGACTGTCAAAGCGCCAAACGGAGGTGAGCTCTTCGGGCAGAACAACGTTGTTCACAACAAGCTGCGTAGTAGTGCTATTGGTGGCAGCGTCAGAGAAGATAACACCTTCATCGACGGGATCGGGATCGTTGTGTTCAGTAATCGTGATGGTATAAACAGCCTCGGAGACTTGGCTGGGATTGCCTTCGTCGTCGTAGGCAATAGCCTTAACCGTGGTGGTTTCGTAGAGTTTGAAGGGCTCGGAGTAGAGCTGTGAGTTCCATGTTGGATCTGTACCATCGAGCGTGTAATAGATGTACGAGCCTTCACCAGCCTTGATGCTTACGGTGACACTGTCGTTCTTCTCGCCTGCACTGGGGCTGATGACAGGAGCTGCTACATATACACCAGGAACTACAGTCTCGTCGGTGCGAGCACCGAGATATACGGTAACAGTCTTCACTTGCGTAGTCTTGTTGGCTGCAAGGGTCACGCTGGAAGCGTTGCCCGTCCATGTCTTACCATTCACATCAACAGTGCCTATTTCGCTGGTGTAGTTCATGCCGTTGGCATCAAACTCAAGTTTATAAATAGCCTGTGTTGCGTCTGTTACAGCAAAGGTGATAGCCGTACCGTTGTAAGTACGCATGGTGACATTTCCATTGTTGTCCCACATACGAACTACGGTGCTGCCGCCGCCGTTGTCGGCTGTGAACGTTACGCCCTCCATCGTGATGGGCTCAGAGATAGCACCAGCCTTGTCGTTGCCTTGACTACCCAATTCAAGCTGCCAGGGATTTTCGCTGAAGGGGAAAGTTACTGTGGTATATTCGGTATCTTCCGTGGGATCTGTTTGTCCGCCACCGCCTTCCTCGGTTACATCGCGCTCTTGATATAAGACATAGAGCTGTGGAAGCAAGCCTTGCTCGTCGGCATAGCTGCCAAAACTTTTATGAGTAGTGCTGTACTGGACGTACTTGTTCACGCTGGCATTGGTGATGGTCCAGGTTGTAACATCATCGATCAAGCTCACAAACCAACCTTGTCCCTCTGTTGGAGCGGCGTCAACGTTGAAGCTAGTGTAAGTACCTTTCTGATAGAGCTGACGACCGTCGCTTTGCGTAATAGTATAGGTCGCAGCTGCTGCTCCGCTTACTTCGGAAATAGTGAAAGCGTTGTCAAGGCTGTTGAGCACAATCATGCCGTCTTCCATCTTGGTCACCTCGTCAACTTTGAGGTAGCCATAGTTACTGGTGATGGGTTTGGCCATGTAGTAGGTATTATCTACCTGGGCTACGATAAGATATTGCTTGCCGCTCGTCATTTCCAAAGCGGGAGCAAAGAGATATTCCTTGCCTGTTGTGGTGCCAGAGGGATCGGTCTCTTCACCTGTGCCTCCACCCTGCTCGCTCGGAGTGATGGTGTAGGTAACTTCAGCAATAGAACTGCTTACGCCTTCGGTATTGAAAGCAATGGCTTTTACCGTTGCACTTTCTTTGAGCGTGAAGGGTCCAGTGTAGGGCAGAGACTTTTCCGTTGGATCGGAACCATCAATGGTATAGTAAATTGCAGTTGTTTCATCGCCCGTAATGGTCACAACAACACTGTCTGTGCGGTTGGTGTTGTTGCGCGGACTAATAGTAGGCATGGTAACATTAGCCCCCGGAGTTACAGTCTGATTGTCTTTGTCGGCTAAGACAACCGTCAACTGCGTCAAGCGGCTGGTACCCGTTCCTGTAAAGGTTACCTCTGTGTGGTTGCCCGTCCAGTTCGTTTCTTCAAGCGTGCCCACATTCGTGGTAATATTGTAATAATTTGCACCCGTCGCTGTGAACGTCACACCAACGACAGCTTTGGAACTATCGGTTGGCTTCAAGGTGAGCGTGTTGCCATTGTAAACACGAAGCTGCGGGCCGGTCCACATGCGTGGAGGCTGATTTGCCGTGCCTTGGACGCAGACCAATTCCACTTCATAGACGGCACCTGTTGCTGCATCGCCACCGGTAGCCACCAAGGTTTCCACATCGCCAGCGGCTGCTGTCTCACCACTGCCACTTCCCAAGGCATGATTCCAAGGATTGGCAGCGAAGTCGAACACCACCGTCTGTGCATTTGCCGACACGCCAACAAAGAGGCAAAGTGTCAGCACAAGAAGAGCGTAGAGTTTCTTCATAATTATAAAAAGTTAAGAGTTAGATTGCTCTGCAAAATTACTTTAAGAAAGAGAGCAAGCAAAGAGTAAAAGATTTTTTTTGACACAATGGAAGCAAACAACCTACAATTTATTTGTTTAAGCGCACGTCTTGCCGTACTTTTGCTGCGCTTTGCAGCATAGCAAACATTCTAAATACATAATAAACGACTCAAATTCATGAGAAACATTCTTGTTATCGGAGCAACGGGACAAATCGGCTCTGAGCTCACAATGAAACTTCGCAAAATCTATGGCAACCGCCACGTGGTATGTGGCTACATTCCCAGTGCCAAGCCCAAAGGTGTGCTCAAAGAGAGTGGGCCCTACGAGATTTGCGACGTGACCGACGGTGAACAGATTGCCACCGTAGTGCTGAAGCACAACATCGACACGATCTTTAACCTTGCCGCCTTGCTGAGCGTGGTTGCCGAAGGACGCCCGCAACTGGCTTGGAAAATAGGCATTGACGGATTGTGGAACGTTTTGGAAGTGGCTCGCGAGCACAATTGCGCCGTATTCACTCCAAGCAGCATCGGTTCGTTTGGTCCAGAGACACCAGCCGACAAAACTCCTCAAGACACCATTCAGCGCCCGCGCACCATCTATGGTGTGAGCAAAGTAACTACCGAATTACTCTCAGACTACTATCATAATAAATACGGAGTAGATACACGCTCGGTACGTTTCCCCGGCCTCATCTCTTACGTCACCCCTCCTGGAGGCGGCACTACAGACTACGCCTGCGACATTTACTACAGTGCCGTTCGTGGCGAGAAGTTCGTTTGCCCCATTGCAGCAGGCACGTTCATGGACATGATGTACATGCGCGATGCGCTCAATGCCTGCGTAAACTTGATGGAAGCCAATCCCGATCGCCTCATCCACCGCAACAGCTTCAACATCGCTTCAATGAGTTTTGATCCCGAAGGTGTGGCTGCAGCCATTCGCAAGTACAAGCCCGAATTTGAGATGGAATACAACGTAGATCCTCTCAAACAAGCAAATGCCGACAGCTGGCCCAACAGCATTGACGACACATGTGCTCGTGAAGAGTGGGACTGGGCTCCGCGCTTTGACCTTGACTCTATGACCAAAGACATGCTTGACAAACTCGCCGTGAAGCTTCACGATTGATTAAGGCCAAACAATATTCCTAATTTATAGCCCCCCTTAAGTAATCCCGCAATGTAACTCACACGTTGCGGGATTACTTGTTCCTATTCGGGCGACTGATTATACCTACGAATTGGAAAAAGTCGTAATTTTGCCGCAGCTTTACTGAAAAGCTTGAACACACAAACACAACTTATCTATGCAAATACCCTTAGAAGACTTCTTCCGCAACAGTCCTGAAACAGCATTCCAACTTTCGCCCGATGGACAGCATATTGCTTACCTCGCCCCTTGGCGTGACCGCATGAACATCTTTGTTCGCGACACTGACAAGAACAACGAAACGTCCATACAGCTTACACACGAAACGGAGCGTAGTGTAGGCGGATTTATGTGGAAAGGCAATGACAGCATCCTCTTTGTAAAAGACGTGGGCGGTGATGAGAACTACCAACTCTTCAGCGCCAACATTGATGGTAGCCACCTGCGCTCCTACACAAACTTTCCAGGTGTGCGCACCAGCCTCATAGACGATCTTGAAGATACTCCCAACGAAGTACTCATAGCACTGAACCGCCGCAATCCCGAAATCTTTGATGCCTATCGCCTCAATCTTACAAGTGGTGACCTGAAGCTCATCGCCGAAAACCCGGGAAACATACAAGGCTGGATGACCGACCGTGAGGGGCGTCTGTGTGTAGCCACAGCTATTGTTGATGGTGTGAATACGCAAATACTTTATCGTGACACGGAGGAGGAAGCTTTCCGTCCCGTGCTTACCACAAACTTCAAGGAGTCGGTAGATTTCATCACTTTTCTCCCTCACTCCAACGAAGTTCTCGCCACAACGAACCTAGGACGTGACCGCACAGCATTGGTGCGTATGGATGCCCCAACATGTAGCGAATTGGAAGTCATCTATGAACACCCGCGCTATGACATCAGTAGCATCTATTATTCCAAAAAGCAGGAACGCCTGCTATGCGTCAGCGTCACTGGCCACACGAAACCTGAGCGCAACTACCTTGACGAAACGTTCCGCGCATTTCGTGAACGCATCGAAGCTTTCTTTCCCAATCAGCGCGTAGGCATAGCCGATTGCGACAAAGCTGAAGAGCAATTCCTCATCTACGTAGGTAGCGACCGTACACGCGGTGCTTATTACTTCTATCGCGATGGACAAGCACCAAGGCTCATTGCTCAACTTGCCCCGTGGCTCAATGAGGAAGAGATGGGCTCCATGTATGGTATTACTTATGACGCACGTGACGGACAGCCCATTGAAGCCTACCTCACGCTTCCTCACGGGTACACGCCCGATACAGCACACCAGCTTCCCGTAGTAGTCAATCCTCATGGTGGCCCTTGGGCTCGCGATGTATGGGGATGGAACAGCGAAACACAGTTTCTCGCCAACCGAGGATATGCCGTTTTGCAAATGAACTTCCGCAGTAGCACAGGCTATGGTCGGGCCTTCATGGAAGCGGGCTACAAGCAATGGGGCGGACGTGTCATGGACGATATCAACGATGGTACTAAATACCTTATAGCCCAAGGCATAGCCGATCCTAAACGCATCGCCATCTACGGCGGTTCTTTCGGAGGCTACGCTGCGCTCGCGGGCATCACATTCACCCCCGACCTCTATGCTTGCGCTGTTGACTATGTTGGGGTGTCAAACCTCTTCACGTTCATGCAAACTATCCCACCCTACTGGCGGCCATTGCTTGATATGCTACACGAACAGGTTGGCGACCCTGAAGCCGACCATGACATGCTTGCAGCAACATCGCCGGCTCTGCACGCCGACCGCATCTGTGTCCCGCTGTTTATTGCTCAAGGAGCCAACGACCCACGTGTCAACAAAGCCGAAAGCGACCAAATGGTTGCAGCGCTTCAAGCTCGAGGTATTGACGTAGAATACATGGTCAAAGACAACGAGGGGCATGGCTTCAGCAATCAAGAGAACCGCTTTGACTTCTATCGTGCCATGGAACGCTTCCTTGCCCGACATTTGCAAAAGCATTAGACACAATATATATTATAATTATAATGAAGTCCAACGACCATCCACTCGAGCTTTTCAAATATTGCCCCAAATGCGGCGCAACCTTTGAAGTACACGATGCGCGTAGCAAACGCTGTGTGAAATGTGGGTTCACCTACTATCATAATTCCTCAGCCGCCGTGGCAGCTTTCATTCTCAACGATGCAAACCAACTGTTCGTAGCGCGCCGCGCCTTGCCCCCTGCAGCAGGAACGCTGGATCTTCCTGGCGGGTTCGTTGATCCTGGCGAGAATTTGGAAGCAGCCCTGCTGCGTGAAGTGAAGGAAGAGACTGGTTTGCTCATCAGCCAACCGAAATATATCTTTTCTTTGCCCAACATTTACACCTACAGCGGCTTTGATGTCCACACCACCGACGCTTTCTTTGTCTGTCACATCGGCAACCAAACATTCCGCGCTGCCGACGACGTGGAAGTTTTAGCTTGGTATGAGCTAAAGCAAGTGCACGCCGAGGACTTTGGCCTTCGCTCCATAAGCCGTGCTGTAAACTACTTTCTAAAGATGCAACAAGCAAGGTGAGCAACTCTCAAGATTTGAAAGCTTTTATCCAAAGCCATCGCAATGACGATGTCAATGCATTGGCTTTGAAGCTGACGACTGGTGCCGATACAGCTTTTATATTGAGACAAGTTGAGGGCTGGCAACGCTTGAGCCACAAGGTTCCTTCATGGAACGAAATTGAAGACCTTCATTATCCTGTTCGCCTATCATTGGAACAATGCAGCAGCGAAGCTACAGCCAGATACAAACAAACCATCGCCGAACGCCTCTGCCCCAGTGGAAAATCATTTGCAGACCTCACGGGGGGCTTTGGTGTGGACTTCGCTTTTTTGGCTTGCAACTTCAAGCACGCAACTTATGTGGAGCAGAACGCTGAACTATGCTCGCTATTCCACCACAATGCCCCTTTGCTCAACCTGCCTCCAACTGACATAGTGGAGTCGCAAGCCGACACTTTCCTAAAGACCATGCCCCTGGTTGATTTGTTGTTTCTTGATCCTGCACGCCGCAACGAAGCTGGCAAGAAAGTTGCAGCATTGGCCGACTGCTCACCCGACGTGACGGCGCTTTGGGACACGCTACTCACAAAAGCTCGCTACGTAATGCTCAAACTTTCGCCCATGCTTGACATTACGGCCATGCTTCGCCAACTCAACCACGTCAAGGAGGTACACGTCGTAGGTTCGCAAGGCGAATGCAAGGAACTCTTGTGTGTTGCCACTAAGGAAACGCCCGCAAAAGATGAACCTATTATATATTGTAGCGACAGTTCCTTTGCCTTTCACTTTTGTCGCGAAGAGGAAAAACGAGCTACACCCGTCTTCGCTCAATCAATAGGCACTTATCTTTACGATCCCGCTACCAGCGTCCTCAAAGCGGGAGCTTTCCACTTGCTCTGCCAACGTCATGGTGTAGAAAAGCTTTCTCCAGGAACGCATCTATATACCTCAGATAAACTAGTTAAAGACTTCCCTGGGCGCACTTTCCACATTGTGAGCTCCACAGGTTGTAGCAAACAAGACATCCGCCCCCTGCGCGGGCTTCAAGCCAATCTTGCTGTACGAAACTTTCCTGCAAAGGCAGAAGAGCTACGAGCAAAATGGCACATCAAAGACGGAGGCAACACTTACCTTTTTGCCTGTCAAGACCTACAAGGCAAAAAAATGCTCATTTGCGCAGAACGTTGCTCATTCTAAAATGCGCTTAAAGCCTGCATAGGCAAAAGAAGCAACATAAGAGCGTGAGAACAAGGCCAATAAACAAAAAGTTTCTATTTTTGCGCACACTAAATGGCTGGCGGATGAAATTGCCAGTACTCAAGACAGACTTTTCTTAGGAAAGATATAATGAACGCCAAGCGTACAGCTCTCTTTGTTTACTTCCTCTCGTTATTTTTCTTCCTCCCAGCCTCGGCTCAAGACAGCATACGCGGGCGGGTGCTCGATGCTATCACGGGCGAACCCGTCATGGCCGCAAGCGTATATTTCAGCGGAGGCACAGTGACTCAGACCGACAAGGAGGGGCGCTTTACGAAACCCTTTCAACGTGGCAAGCTCCACATCGCCTGTGTGGGCTATTCTGCTAAAATCATAAACATCAAGCGCCAGCGCGAACTCGAAGTAGAGCTTTCGCCCTTCGACTCCACGCTCGGAACAGCTGTAGTTGAAGGTCGGCGACAGCGCTACAGCCGCCGCGACAACCCAGCCGTAGAACTAATGCGGCGCGTCATTGCAGCAAAGAAGCAAACCGACCTGCATACGCACAATTACTTCCGCTACGACAAATACACGCGGATGGTCTTTGCGCTCGATGAAGTAACGCCTAACACCTTTGACCTTATCACGCTCAAACCCCTCTCTTTCCTCAAAGGCAGCGAAGAAGTTTGCCAAGAGACGGGCACCGTGATACTTCCTGTCACGATGGACGAAAGCACCATCACGCAGGTTTGGCGCAAAAACCCCAAGGCCGAAAAAAACATCGTCACTGGTAAGCGCAACATCGGTGTCACCCAATTAGTTTCCACGGGCGACAATATGACTCAACTCCTTGCCGAATGTTTCACCGACGTGAACATTTACGACAACGAGATTATGCTTCTGCGCCACCAGTTCATCAGTCCCATAGGCACAGGAGCTATCAGTTTCTATCATTTCTTCTTGGGCGACACGCTTGACATCGGTGGCGACCGCTGCGTAGATGTCAACTTCACTCCCGCCAACTCACAAGACTTCGGCTTCAGCGGCCATCTATTCGTTGTCGTAGGCGACAGCTCATGGCGTGTAAGGCGTGTTGAGATGGGCATCCCTCACGGATCGGGTGTAAACTGGGTGACCAACATGAGCATACGCCAACAGTTTGTGCAGCTCTCTACGGGTGAACATGTAATGGAAGAGGACGATATGATCGTGCAGCTCAACCTGCTCGACATTATGGGCAAATGGATGATACGCCGCACCACAGCCTACTCCCATTATGACTTCGGCGAAATTCCAGCCCGCACCTTTAAGTTTGAGGGCGACACCCGCACCGAAGCACAAGCCGCCGTGCGCGACGAAGCCTATTGGGACCGCTATCGGCCTGGAAGCATAGAGCAAACCGAAGAAGGAGTCAAAGGAGTAATGTCGCGCATCCGTGGCATGAAAGGCTACAAGCTCTATATGCTCGCCCTGCAAGCGTTTGTAGAAAACTTCATTGAAACAGGCACTGAAGACAAACCTGGTAAAATAGACATCGGCCCCATTTTGAGCATCGTCTCCAGCAACAAGGTTGATGGCCTACGCCTTCGCGCTTCAGCTCAAACCACCGCCCACCTCAATCCCCACCTTTTCTTTAAGGGCTACATCGCATACGGGTTTAAGGACCACCGATGGAAAGGCCAACTCGAGACCACCTATTCCTTCCTGCCCAAAACCTATCGCCCCCACGAATTCCCACGCCACGACCTCACACTGACCTACACCGACGACGTATTCTCGCCCAGCGACCGCTTTCTCGGAGCAGACAAGGACAACACGTTCAAGGCCTTGAAATGGGCCGAAGTTGACCACATGTACTACCTACGTGGTCTGCGTCTGAGGTATCTGCGCGAATGGGGAAGTGGCCTGCAAATTTGGGCCGAGCTAAACCGCGAACGCACCACACCCACGCTCTCCATGTTCTACCAACCACTCAACACAGGAGCAATCTCGCAAGATCCCAATCTCTATCAGAAACACCTCAACCGCGCCGAATTGCAGATAGGTTTCACTTATCAGCCTGGCGTTACGTGGATGAACACCAAGCAGCGGCGTTTCCCCACCAACCACGACGCACCCATCATTTCGCTCAGCCACACTACAAACATCAGCGGATTTTGTGGAGCTGATTATACCTCAAACCTCTCTGAGTTGGTGCTGTACAAACGCTTCTGGGTAGGTTCGTGGGGAAAAATTGATTTACGACTTGATGGTGCTGTGCAATGGAACCAAGTACCCTACCCCTTCCTCATTATTCCGCGAACAAACCTCTCATACTTCACAGCCGACAACTCTTTCTCCATGGTGGACAACATGGAATTCGTGGCCGACCGCAGCCTGCAATTCTTTGGGCAGTGGGACCTTAGCGGCAAGCTCTTCAATCGACTGCCACTTATTCGCAAGCTCAAATGGCGCGAGCTGATCGGCGTAAACGTTTTCTGGGGAGCACTCTCAGAAAAAAATAATCCTTACCACAACGAAGGTTCTCCCCGTTTGTTCCACTTCCCAGGACGCTTCAACGAAGCAGGCGTCTTCACCCCCCAAAGCCACCCCATTGACTACTCAAGGCCTTACGTAGAACTTTACTTCGGCGTGTACAACATCTTCAAGTTCTTCCACATTCAATACGTCCGCCGACTTTCTTACCTCGACAATCCCGCCACAAAGAAAAACGGAATCCGCATTGGCTTTGAGCTAAGATTCTAACGATTGCCCCAAGAAAAACCTTCTGTCTTCGCAAGTTTAACAGCTGACAGACAAGGCATACCGAAACAAGAACCGAGGGGGGCAGCTCTTACCCTCTCGTACTTGTTTCAAAGTGATCGTGTAAACCCAAATTATGACTAACGTAAAAACAAGTCAACTATAATTAAAATTAAGCTTAACCTGGGGTCAACCGATAGTGTGAATAAGGTCAAAAGTAGTCAACCTAAATCGTGAAACTACAATTGTCAGATTTTTTTTCAAAGCCTGACAATTCATTTTCATCGCGTTGAAAATCGATTTTCTGTGTTTGAAAATGGATTTTCAAGCACAGAAAATAAATTTTCAGCCAAGGTTTTTTTCCTGAAAAAACAGCGGAAACGATCCTATTGGGAAAACAAAGGTTTTTCAAAGGTTCCCTATAATAGCTCGTGAGGATGCGAAAGTCAATCTAAGCACTTTTCCAGCGTAGTTTTAAGCGTGCGTAATCCCAAACTTTCATAAAACCCAACAGCCGAAGGGTTGCAAGCCCACACATTGAGCGTCACGGCTTGGCATTGCTCTTCCTTAGCCAACTGGCAAACAGCCTCATAGAGCCGTTTACCCACATGCTGACCGCGACAAGCCTCGTCCACACACAGGTCGTCGAGATAAAGCGTGCGCCGAGCACGCGTATTATCGGTAGCTTCGTGGTTCTGTATCTGACAAAAAGCATAACCCACGCAAACATCGTTTTCATTGGCTGCAACGAGGATGGGCGAAAGCGGAAATTGATTAATTAGCAAACGCAATTCGTGGTCGCTATATTTGCGGTGACCAGCTACAAAGATATCGGGCCGTCCAGCGGCATGAACATTGCACACTTGAACCAAAAGTTCGCCCAAACGAGGAATGTCGCTCACCGAGGCGCGACGAATTGTTATGGAAGATGACATAAAAACGTGGTTAGAGTATAAAGAAAAGGGAAGCGCCAAGTCGCAGAAAGTCTGCTTAAAACGCGATAAAACGCACAAATGTAGGGATAAAAACAGCATAAATCCTATAAAGTTCAGGAGGGAGCATCAATTTTAGCGAATATTAACTATATTTGCCATCAAACAACACATACTCAACGAACATGAACCCACAAGACTACAACGAACAGCCCTATCAAGGTCAGCCCTACCAAGGACAAGGTTACAACGGACAACCTTATCAAGGACAACCCTATCAAGGACAACCCTATCAAGGACAAGGCTACAACGGACAGCCAAATCAAGGCCAAGGCCCATACTATCAGCAAAACGCTGGGCAAACTCCCTATGGTGCCAATCCCTACGGAGGAAATCCCATGTATGGTATGGGGCAGCAAAACCAACCGATGCCGATGCGCCCCGATAACAACATGGTTTGGGCTATTCTCAGCACGCTTTGTTGCTGCCTACCCTTTGGTATCGTTTCTATTGTCTATGCCGCAAAGGTAAACGGCTTGTACAACAGCGGTCAGTTTCAGGCTGCATACAAAGCCGCGTCGGATGCCAAGAAATGGGCATTGATAAGTGCCGTTTGCGGTTTGGCCTTAAATATAATATATTTCGTCTATTTAATGGCTGTCGGAGGCACAGCTGCACTGAGTTCCCTCCAATACGCTTAAGAAGTGTCAAAACCGTCAGACTTTTCGCCACTTTCTCTTAGCCGATGAAACCACGTCATCGGCACATCATTCTTGCTTTACTGGCTGTGGCATTGCTGCTCGTATATGCACATTACGACCCTGCAAAAAGCCATTGGATGCCACAATGCCCTGTGAAACTACTCACGGGGCTTCAGTGTCCTGGCTGTGGGGCTCAGCGATTTCTACACGCGCTTTTACAAGGACACTTCAAGGAAGCCATTGCCTACAACTACTTTTTCCTTCCCACACTTCCGCTGCTGCTACTACTGATAGCATGCCAGTTCATGCCCGAGGGAAAAGCACGAAAGAGGCTCGTGGCGGTTTTAGAACACAAAATAGTTATCATCGCTTACGTTTCAGCCTATTTTATATGGTTTGTTGTGCGCAACATCTGGCACATATAGCGCATAAGTTTGACGTGCAGGAAATACAAAAGTTTCTTTGAGAATATTCTTTTCCGCGCATTCTTAATACGAAACTACCCTAAGCTCGGCCAAAACTTGACAGAAACCACTATATTTGCCGCAAAGACAGCAACATAAGCAAGCAATCTTCACCACACTGATGTATATAGTCACCGCCGGAAACATGGGGAGCGGAAAAACCACGCTCACACAAATGCTCTGTAAGCATTATGGCTGGACACCACGCTACGAGCAAGTGGCCGCAAACCCCTATATTGAAGACTACTACAAGGACATACCACGCTGGGTGTTGGGCATGGAAGTGTTTTTCCTCAAAGAACGCTTTCGCGACCTGCTCGCCATCAACGCTGCCAGCGATAAAGAAACCATCATACAAGACCGATCCATCTTCGAAGGCGTTTACGTCTTTGCCCGCAACAACTACGAAATGGGCAATATGCAACCGCGCGACTTTGAAACCTATATGGAACTCTTCGAAAGTATGATGATGGTGGCTCGACAGCCCGACTTGATGATCTACCTTCGCGCCAGCGTTCCCCATCTTGTGGCAAACATTCAAAAGCGCGGACGAGAATACGAACAAGGTCTGGCCATTGAATACCTGCGCGGGCTGAACGAGAATTACGATGACTTCATCTTCAATCAATACAAAGGTGAATGCCTCGTCATAGATGTGGACGAGCTTGACTACGAGCACCGTCCTGAAGATTTCAAATACATCGTGGACCGCATAGACGCACGTCTCTTCGGCCTCTTCAAATGAGCGAAGACGAGGACGTGAATTGTCAAAATCCTAAATAGCTAAATAGTAAAAACCTCCACATATCATGCACATTGCAATAGCCGGAAACATTGGCAGCGGAAAGACAACGCTTACTAAAATGCTCGCAAAACACTATGGCTGGCAGCCACGCTTCGAGCCCGTTGACCACAACCCATATCTCGACGACTTCTATGCCGACATGACGCGTTGGTCGTTCAACCTACAAGTCTATTTCCTCAACAAGCGCTTCAAAGAAGTTGTGGAAATCAGCCAGTCTCAAGATGTCATCATTCAAGACCGCACCATCTTCGAAGACGCTCGCATCTTTGCCCCCAATTTGCACGAAATGGGTATGATGAGCGACCGCGACTTTCAGAACTACACCGACTTGTTCGACCTCATGATGTCGCTCGTAAAGTTGCCCGACCTCATGATATACATTCGTTCCACCATCCCCAACCTCGTAGCACAAATCCAGAAACGCGGACGAGATTTCGAAAAGAGCATACGTATCGACTACTTGCAAGGACTCAACGAGCGCTACGAAAACTGGATAGCAGGATACAAAGGGCATCTCATCATCGTGGACGGCGACAACCTCAAATTTGAAGGAAACCAAGACAGCTTCCGCCAAGTCACCGACATGATCGACGCTAAGCTCTACGGACTCTTCCCAATGGACTAACAAAGACCAAACATTTTATATCTCTCTACCCTCTTTCCCTCCACTTTCCCCATGAATAGGATGAGGATGAAGCAAGCACAATAAACACACAATGAACAATCGTCTTTACATCTTCGACACCACACTGCGCGACGGCGAACAAGTGCCAGGTTGCCAACTCAACACCGTAGAAAAGATACAAGTAGCCAGACAACTTGAAAAACTTGGCGTTGACGTTATCGAAGCAGGTTTTCCCATCAGTTCTCCAGGCGACTTCAATAGCGTCATTGAAATATCCAAAGCCGTGACGTGGCCCACAATCTGCGCCCTAACGCGAGCCGTAGAAAAAGACATAGACTGTGCCGCCGAAGCCCTGCAATATGCCAAACATAAGCGCATACATACAGGCATAGGAACCAGCGACATGCACATTCGCTACAAGTTCAACTCCACCCGTAAAGAAATCATAGAACGCGCCGTTGCAGCCGTAAAATATGCCAAACGCTACGTAGAAGACGTAGAGTTCTACGCCGAAGATGCAGGTCGCACCGACAACGAATATCTTGCCCAAGTCGTAGAAGCCGTTATTAAGGCTGGAGCCACCGTGGTGAACATCCCCGACACCACTGGCTACTGCCTACCTTCTGAATACGGAGCAAAGATAAAATACCTCATGGAACATGTGGACGGCATAGACAAAGCCATCCTCTCCACCCATTGCCACAACGACCTCGGAATGGCGACAGCTTGCACGCTTGAGGGCGTACTCAATGGTGCCCGCCAAGTAGAAGTTACCATTAACGGCATTGGCGAGCGCGCCGGTAATACTAGCGAAGAGGAGATTGCCATGATACTCAAGTGCCATGCTCACCTGGGTATTGAAACCAACATCAACACACAACGCATTGCCGCCACAAGCCGCATGGTCAGTTCGCTGATGAACATGCCCGTACAGCCTAACAAAGCCATCGTGGGCCGCAACGCTTTTGCCCACAGCAGTGGCATTCATCAAGACGGCGTGCTCAAAAACGTACAAACCTACGAAATCATTGATCCCAAGGACATAGGCATTGACGACAACGCCATCATTCTCACAGCCCGTAGCGGTCATGCAGCGTTGAAACACCGTCTTGAAGTGCACGGCATAGAATTAGACGAAGAGCGACTCGACCAAGTGTATGAAGAATTCTTGCGCCTGGCTGATAAGAAAAAAGAAGTCACCGACGACGACATCCTCATGCTCGCAGGAGCCGACCGAGCCGAGAGCCGCAACATCAAGATAGTTAA
The DNA here is from genome assembly GCA_900316575.1 of uncultured Prevotellaceae bacterium. Classification (GTDB taxonomy): domain Bacteria; phylum Bacteroidota; class Bacteroidia; order Bacteroidales; family Bacteroidaceae; genus Alloprevotella. The sequence goes on from ONDJ01000001.1 coordinate 226,020, forward strand.
TCTGCAAGTCACCGGCGGTGTAGGCATACGCCCCGTTGCTGCCATCACGCTCGACATTGCTGGCGAACAGTTCAGCGCAGCCGCCGAAGGAAACGGCCCCGTTGATGCTGCCATCAATGCGCTCAAACAAATCATACGGCGCAAGATGACGCTCAAGGAATTCACCATTCAAGCCATTAACCGAGGCTCAGACGACGTAGGAAAAGTGCATATGCAAGTGGAACACGAAGGACATCTCTATTATGGCTTTGGAGCCTCAACGGATATCATTGCAGCAAGCGTTGAAGCCTACGTGGATTGTATCAATAAGTTCCGCAAAACATCGCATTAAGACAACCCACGCATTAAGACAATTTGACAATTTACAATTTGACGACCGCGCTTCGAAACGTCCGCAGAATTGTCTAATTGTAAATTGTCAAATTGTAAATGGTATAGTTCCTATGTCTCTTTACCCTAAATGGTTGCTTGCATTGGCAGGCGCAAACTTACTTTCCGTATTGCTCTCCGTATTCTACTTATTTGGCGGTGTGCAACCCTTAGGAACATCCGAAAACGGATTGATACGCTTTTTCCTCTTTCTCACTACTCAACTACTTTGGCTTGCGCCCATAGTATGCTTCTTCGGCGCACTACGCGCCCATGACTATCGCCACCCCCTATTGGCTGCAAGCATTGCCCTATTTGGACTACTCATTCTCGCGCTTTCTATTTGGCTACTCATTTAAGAAGCCACAGGGTGAATGACAATGCCCGTATAGATACGCCCCGAATGAATACCAAGGCGTCGGGCACTGAAAAAACGCTCGTGTCCGAAAAAGGTACACAGATTAGAACAAGTAATGTTTTCTAAAGGAATGCCAGCCGCTTTAAGATCGAGACTATTGGCAAGGGGCAAGTCAATGTGCCAACGATCGTTTATGCGACAAGCTATTTCATTCAAGGAGAAACCAGCATGCACAAAAATTTCAGGCAATTCGTCTCCCACTTCAAAAGCTTTGCAACTAATTCCAGGTCCTATGAAAGCCCGAACTTGTCGCAAGTCACTGCCAAAATGCTTTTGCATCGCTTGAACGGCACGTTGAGCAATGTGACCAACAGTGCCGCGCCAACCTGCATGTATGGCTGCGGCAGCATGATTGACAGGATCGTAGAGAAGAATGGGAATGCAATCGGCTGTGTTTACGCCAATGCACAATCCGCGTTGCTTTGTAATCAATGCGTCAACGCCTTCAAGTTGCAAGCTTGAAGTTGCGCTGTCACAGAGCAAGATGTTTGTGCTATGCGTCTGGCGAGGAAAAACGATCTGATTTGTTGCAAGACCGAGCGCACCGGCCAATAATTGACGATTGTGGGCAACATGTTGAGGATTGTCCTCCACGTAATGACACACATTGAACGAGCTGTAAGAACCTTTGCTCACTCCCCCCATTCGGAGTGTGCTAAAAGCCGTGACATCACGATGAAAAGCGTAGCGCAACAAGAATGGAGCCTGAGACTTGGGAACAGACAATGAGCTCACTCTTCTTCAAGCATTTCAAGGTCAAACTCTTCCAAATCTTCTTCCTCCTCTTCGCTTTCTTCACCTTCCTGAAGAAAACCTTCTTCTTCGTCCCAATCAGCAAAGTCGCTCAAAAGGAGAGACACTTCACGATCACGGTGAATAAAATCCTCGTTGTTTTCCTCCTCTATGGGAGCATCGCTGACATTAAGGCTCTCCCAAAGAACGTCCTTAAGCCCGTCAATGCCTTTACCCGAAACTGCTGAAATAAAAACGGTAGTAACATCCTTGGGCAATGTGGGGCGGAGCATCTCTTCTAACTCTTCGTCAATGAGGTCGCATTTACTGACAGCCAAGACGCGCTGTTTTTGTAGCATCGCGGGATTGTATTTTTCCAATTCTCGGAGCAGGATGTGATAGCTCTCTGCAATGTCGTCGCTATCGGCAGGGACCATGAAAAGCAAAACAGAATTGCGCTCTATATGGCGCAAGAAACGAAGTCCCAAACCACGTCCTTCGGCGGCTCCTTCAATGATACCAGGAATGTCGGCCATAACAAAAGAGCGATTGTCGCGATAGGCCACAACGCCTACTGAGGGTTCAAGCGTGGTAAACGGATAGTTAGCTATCTTGGGGCGGGCGGCTGATACAGCCGAAACGAGCGTACTCTTACCTGCATTGGGAAAGCCAACAAGCCCTACGTCGGCAAGCATTTTGAGTTCCAGCACGATGGTCTTCTCTTGCATAGGTTCGCCAGGCTGGGCATAACGGGGAGTTTGGTTAGTAGCTGAACGAAACTGCCAGTTGCCTAATCCGCCGCGTCCTCCCTTCAAGAGCATCACAGTGTCGCCATCATGGGTCACATCACAAAGATACTTGCCTGTTTCTGCATCATAGGCTACAGTGCCACAAGGAACTTCTATATAACGATCTTCACCGTCACTACCATGCGAACAATTCTTTCCACCAGCTCCACCATTGCCCGCAAAGACATGGCGGTCGTAGCGCAAATGAAGAAGCGTCCAATAGTTGCGATTGGCCCGCAGATACACATTGCCACCGCGTCCGCCATCGCCGCCATCGGGTCCGCCATTGGGCTGATACTTCGCACGATGTAGGTGCATAGAACCACGTCCGCCCTTGCCCGAGCGACAGAAAATCTTTACGTAGTCAATGAAATTAGAAGCCATGCTATTTGACAATTGAACAATTTACCATTTGGCAAAGTCCGTTGGCTTTTCAGCCACTCTACCGCCAAATAGTAAATTGTCAAAAAAAAGTAAAAGAATTAAAGAGCGTCTATTACAGCACGCAGAGCTGCATTGATTTCGTCCAGCTCGCCATAGCCTTTCACTGCGTGGCGTAGGCCTTCAGCTTCATACCAAGCGATAAGAGGCTGGGTCTGTGCGTTGTAAACTTCAAGGCGCTTAGCAATGGTTTCCTCGTTGTCATCGGCGCGTCCGCTTGTCTTTCCACGGTTGATAAGACGCTCAATGAGCATTTCATTGGGCACATCAAGTTCGAGCATCGCATGGACAGCTGTATTGCGCTCTGCAAGCATTTTTTTCAAAGCCTCGGCTTGTGGTATCGTGCGGGGAAACCCATCAAAGATGACACCAGCTTGTTTGGGTAGCGCATCGTAGGTCGCTGCCAGGATGTCTATCATTAGTTCGTCGGGAATAAGTTGCCCTTTATCTATATAGCTCTTGGCTGTCTGTCCAAGGGTTGTACCATTTTTGATTTCGCCGCGAAGCACATCACCAGTGCTGATGTGGTCAAAGCCATAGTGCTTCACAAGCAGATCGCTCTGCGTGCCTTTTCCAGAGCCTGGGGCTCCGAAAATAACAATGTTTCTCATAAAGATATGTAAGGTTTGTTTTTATTCTGTTACAACATAAATATCTCGCAAGCCTCGCCCATAGCGGTCGTAATCAAGGCCATAACCAACAATAAAGTCGTTGGGTATGCGAAAGCAACAATAGGGAATATCAAGTTCCACCTGCAAGTTGCCTGGTTTTACCAACAGCGAACAAATGTGCACTTCGGCTGGGTTGTTTTTTTTGATTTCTTCGATGATACGCGTCATGGAAAGTCCACTGTCGATAATGTCTTCGACGATGACTACCGTGCGTCCTTCAAGGTTCTCGTTCAGTCCAATAAGATCTGTCACTTTTCCTGTGGAAGAGGTGCCTTCATAGCTTGCAACTTTGATAAATGAAATTTCAGCTGGAATGCTTACAGCGCGCATTAAGTCGGCTGCAAACATAAACGAGCCATTCAGGATGCCTACAAAGAGCGGATCCTTGCCTTGAAGGTCGTTGCTGATTTGGTTGGCGACTTCGCGGATACGTTGTTGGATTTCGGCTTCACGAAGATACATCTTGAAGTTGCGATCAAGGATTTTCACGGTGTCCATGGCGAGTATATATTAAAAGTTGTATGCAAAAGTAGGCAAAAAGCCCAAAATAAGAAATATGGCTACCATATAAAACAATAAGCCTTAGTCTCTGCGGGCATTTTTTCAAGTTTTTCCTATTGGCTTGAGATTGACGGTGTTTCTTTTTTCTTACGACGGAACAGATCAAAAAAGCGATTGAAGCTACGCTGAACAACGAAACCTACTCCTTGTGTGGTCAGTGAATTTTTGGTGAAATAACGGTCGTTGGTTTCATTGTAAGCTTTCAGGCGCATTCCGCCACCTGACGTAAGCAGATACTGTACGTCAAAATCGCCGACCACGGTGCCTCCTTGTTGGGTTGCACTATTGCGATAGCCAAAGTTTCCGTTTATGAGCAGGCGATTGTTCAACAAGCGTCCACCGATCTGTCCTTCTACTCCTACATCCTCCCAACCATAGTTGCCCGTGCTGAGATTGGTGCCAAAGGTCCAATTGCTCTGTCCCATGGCTGAAGAAATGAAATTGTTGAGCTGTCCGCTCAGGGTGTTGCTCAAGAAAGAGTTCATTGCGGTTTCGCCTTGCGACTGTGTCTGCTCTGTGCTGGCATAGTCATAGGTATAGAAGCGTCCGATGGCCAACAGATAGAGAACCTGCCTGTTCATCTCTTCATCGGTAGAAATCAAGGAACGCACCATTTGCTGAACATCTTGGCTCACGGTAGGCATTTCCAAATCAAAGCGAACTTTGGGATCTTGGAGTTGACCGCTGAAATTGAGTAGGCAGTTTACTCGAATGCCGTTCTGACTAACACCGCCTGTGAGATTGAGGTCGGAAAGTGATGCTGAAGGCACGGTATAAGCCGCCTGCATATCCATTACTCCATCAAAGGGTTTGCCACTAAAAACGACTGTGCCGCCTTCCTTGAAATGGAAGTCTTTGTGGATGATGTCCTGAATGGTCATTTTATAAACGCCACCATCTACGGTGTAAGTCCCAAAGAGGTTGAACTGTCCTTTATTGAAATAGGTGGCACGCAGTGGACCATGTCCACGTACAACGATGTTGTCGCCCGTTTTTTCATCCATGATCACTGTGAGCGGGACGTCCGGTTGCATGTCTAAGTTCAAGTTCATATAGACATCGCTGCTACTGGCGGTTGGCTGTTTCTCAAAATTAGCTAAGGTTTGGCTTTCGCTACCTACCGACGATGGTGCTGGCCTTATGGTGAGCAAGTTGCTTGAAGTATAGTCGTCGGGCAAGTCCAAATGATAGTGGAAATTGCTACCGCGCTCGGGGCGCACATTGATGTCGCAATCCAAGCGGCCTGGCTCTCCCCTGACACTCACCTGCCCTGAGGCAAGGGCGTGGGAAGAGAATGTCAGGTCGGAAGTGCGCGATCGGTCGTAGATGAGGCAATGGTCTAAGTCAAAATCGAAGTTGTACTCAAAGTCTCCTAAAAATTGATGCTGCACTTTCCCCACAGCTCTAGCAAAACCATTTTGGTTGTCGTGAACGTTGCCACTGCGTATGTCTATCAATCCTGGTGTCATGACAACGTTTGCACTGTCAACCTGGTAGCTGCATCCAAGCACAGGAATACCTCCATCTACATTTGCCAACACGTTGCCTGTGAGTTGCAGCTCTTTGAAAGTACCAGCAAGGCGGGCATATCCCTTAGCTCGTCCGCTAAAGTTGTGGAGGAAGCCACCGATATACTTTCTTAGGAATTGCAGATTGGTATTCCGTGCATCGATGTTTAAGTCTAGCATTTCCTGCTGTGGCAACACTTGCCCTTTAACCAATGTACGCCCTAAAGGAGCCTCTAACAGATCGGCATCTAAGTCTATCGTAAGTGCTTGAAGATCCACTTCGCCCTTGATATCTGCCAATCCGAGTGGGCCGCCGTTGATTGAAAAATCATCAATAAGCAAATTCGACTTTATGATAGGTTTTCCGCTTTGGAACGTAAGCACCGCATGTCCGTCGGCAATGCCTGCGAAATAAACGGGATGGAATTTCAGCAGGTCAAAGACGTATTCCAGATTGATGCCCCGCAAGTCGGCTGTGATGCTGTCGGGACTTCCTTGGCTGAACGCTCCGTCAACTACGATATGCTGGCTTTCGTGCTCTGCGTAGAGTTTATTAACAGCCAGTGTATCCCTACCCCAATAAACGGTGCCACCAAAAAGTGTCCACACGCTATCCTTGAAGAACACTTCAGTAGGCTTCAAGTCTGTGCGCAATGTGGTTTTTCCTTCACGGGGTGGAAAAGTATAAGCTGCCATCTCACCATGAAAAACGTCTTGCTTATCTCGCCACGATATGAGCGTATTAAGCTCGCCGCCAGTAGTTTGAACCGATGCCGCGAGTTCCATGTCCATGCCTGCAAGTTGTTTCTCGGTCTGGAGCAATATAGAATACTCGCGCCCTTCTCCCTGCAAAAAGGCATTGACACGATTGAACTCTTGTTGAGCGATGCTCAACGTGTCAGCTCTAAGGGTGATTTCTGTGCGATGAGAGCCTTCTGCTAAAGTACCTTCAAGCGTGAGCCCAGCAGGGGCTGCGACGGGTATGTGCAACACCTTAGAGAAAAGTGCATCATCACTTATATTGGCAACTACATGCCATGCGGCGTCACCTATCTCTTCGTGCATTTTTGCCTCGGGCCAAAAGAGAGGAACAAAACGCGGCACTGCTCGCATCAAGATACTTTCCACGGCTGCTTGTATCCGCTTAGGATCAAGTGAACCTTGCATAGATAGTTCGCCATAAGGTGTCTGAAGGTTTACATCATGGCCTTCGCGGATGGGATGGAGGGCGAGCGTAATATCTTCTTGCGAAAACGTTTGCCCACCGCTGACTATCGTTAATTGAGCAAGCGTTGCCTTACCATCGAGCGAAGCCAAATGAGCTAGGTCGTTGGCCTCAACCGTGCCGTCTAAGCTAAAAACGGTTCCATTAGGCACATCTATCCCCCACGCGGCTGGTTCAAAACGCTTTACCACGCCTTGCCACTTGAGTTGCTGCAAATCGGATCCTGAGATGGTGGCTGTGAGTTGTCCATAGAGCGTTGCAGCTGCGTCACGGCTGTCAATCTTAAGTGCTAAGTCCGTGGTTGAGATATGCCCGATAGTACTAATGTCAGTAACAAGTCGGCCTCTGTAAACCATCTGCTGCAAATGCAAGTTTCCATCAAAGGCTTGTGGTGTTCCACCTTGAAGCGAAACCGTGCCATCTACTTGTGCAGACATCGGACCAGGCAAGTCGCTGTTCCCCAAGAGTTGCGCGAGATCTATTTGTTTTAGGAACAGGTTTCCTTCTACACGCTGCGGTGTGTAAACGGCATGTCCGCTTACTGCTCCTTGCGAAGTTGAGAGCTCCCCATCAAAAGATGCTTTATCACCGCTGCGCCAAGCAAGGTTTCCCTGAAAATCAATACTGCCGAGTTGCTGTACGATGTCGGGAAGTGTGCCTATCCCTAAGTTACCCATAAAAGCGTTCAGATGCTTGGCATTAGTGGTCAGGTGTTGGCTGTTGAGCATCACAGCTATGAGCTTTTGACCACTGAAATCGGCTTGCAAGTCGCCTTGGAATGCAAGCTGAGGATTGTCAATAAAGAGGTTGGTGCCGCTTAGCGCGATGTGGCGCGGGCTGATATCAAAAGCGGTTGTTAATGAAAGCGTTGATCGTATGCGCGACAATTCGGGCAGAAGCATTGACATGTCGTCGGTACTGATTTTAGCGTCTTTGATGACACCTGATGTATGCAATGTGCCGAGAAAGTTTCTGCTATCAAAGAGAAGAGCTAATTCGCGCTGGCTTATATAACTCCGTGGCAAGCGTAATACAAAGTTGCGCAATCGGATTCCTTGGTCATTGCGCCACAATTCTCCTTGGAGCTGATTGATGGTAAATCCGCTACGTTCACGAAAGGAAAGCTCACGCACCTTGACGTGCTGAAGTGTATCGGTAATTGAAGGCAACGACAGTGAAGCCGAGAGGTCGGACACCGCAATATGGTGGGACGAAAAGCGGCCAGGAAGAGGAGCAGACTTGTCGCGTTGGTCAAAACTGAACTTGAAGCGCCGAACAACCAGTTGACTTATGCTAATATCAGTGGGACGCGACGGCTCTTCTTCGCTCTTGAAAGCATCAAAGAGAAACTGAATGTTGGTCGCCGTGTCTTCGCGCAGTTGGTAAATGTGGGCTTCGCCATCAAGCAAGGCAATAGAGCGCAAGCGCACCTTTCCAGTGCTTAATAATTGTCTGACGGAAACGCTACCGTTGAGCGTTTCGGCTGTTATCATCAGGGAATCTGCGCGGTCGTAAAGTTTTACACCCTTTAGAGCAATGTGGCCAGGCAGACCGATGCGGGCTTCGCCTATCTCAACCCGTGCTCCAATTTGTTCAGCAAGGCGTGTAGCCACTTCGTTTGCAAGCCAGCGACTTCCGCTCTGTGTGTCTAAATAGAGACAGAGAGCCGCATATCCTCCCACAACGAGGATAAACAGACTAACAAATATGAAGCGTAGAAATTTGATAACAGAAATGGCACAAAGGCCGTGAGTGTTTGTTTTCCTTTTCCTTACTGCTGGCAAAAGTACGAAAAAAGCTCCCTACTTTACCGCCTACCTAAATAAAAACCGCACGACACGGTCATTCAAAGACAACATAGGGCTCTAAGCGACTAAGGTCGGAAGCTGTGAAATAGGGACTAAGCCGCAGGTCGGAAAGTGAAGTGAGACCACCGTAGCGTCTGCGGAAGTTCATGATTTCGCGTGCTTGCTCGTAGTTGATGTAAGGATGTCGCATCAAGGCTTGAAACGTTGCCTTATTAAGGTCTAATTGCTCTTGCACTTCGCCTGCATCAACGGTAAACCATTTTTCTATGCCAGCGGGCAAACCTTTAATTTCGCTCAACTGTGACACACTGACAAAGCCACCCAACGCTTCGCGATATTTTACGATTTGCGAAGCCCGATATGGTCCGATTTCGGGAATACGACGCAGTTCTGTGGTGTCACATTCATTGAGATTGAGTGTAACACTGCCGGGCTTGTACTTTTCGGGATAAGAACTCGCGCCTGCACTTTCTGATGCCGCCGAAGAAGCTGGCTGGTATGCTGTCTGTGAGCTCTTGCCATCTATTCGTATGTATGGAGCAAGGCGCTGATAGTCTTCAGCAGAAAGCCCATAGAGTCTTGAAAAGTGCTCGGCACTACGCCATTTCCCTCCGTTCCGCCTATATTTCAAAGCATTGTGGGCTTGCCACGGACGAAGCCCTAAACGCAGAAAGGTAACACTGTCGCAGTGATTGGGATCGAAAGGAAATGTTTCAACCACGCGCGGGCTGTATCCTCGTCTTTTCTTATATGGATAATCTTTGTGCGAAAACCTATTTTCCCAAGCTTCGCGCTGAGCAAGGGTGTCGGCAGCTATTGCTTGCGAAAAACTATCAAGAGCTGCGGCTTCGCGCTGACTGAGCGAGGCATCGGTTGCAGGCTTTCGCGTGAAGTAATAGTATGCACTTCCTACAATTACAAGCAACAACACACCCCATGCAAGCAATCCGCGCATGGTATGTCGAGAAGGTATGCTAACCATCGGGCATTAGCGTTCGGCTTCGTCCTGATAGTTTGCGGCAATAATGTCGCCGTAGTGGTCAAAATAGCTTTCAAGATGTTGGCAAGCCTCGCTAAGGCGTTCCTCCCAAATACCCACGCTGTTTTTGCCTACAACATCGGTGACGCACTTGACACTCAGGAAATCTATGCCCGCCTGCCTGCAAACGTAGGCCAGTGCGAAGGCTTCCATATCTACAACATCGCCGCAGGCATCGGCTTCATTGGTAACAAAGCTGTCGCCCGTGGCACAAACGGGACAAAGCTCGGGTTCTTCTTTGCCCCCGATGATAGAGGGCGGCAGGCTGTAATGGTCGGGCACCGTGTTATAAAAATGGTCGCTCACTCCCTGAATGCCTAGGCCGAGCAGATTGCGATCCACAAAGTCGCGGCAAACGAGGATGTCGCCCACACCCAGACGCACGGTGCCTGCACTCCCCACGTTGAGCACCAGCTGTGGACGGAGCATCGGTATCACTCTTGAAAGGGAATAAGTGGTAGGCACTTTGCCCACACCGGTTACGAGGGTGTTGACAGTGAAGAGGTCTTCGGGCAAGCTTATTTGCTCGGCCTGAAGTGCTGTAACAAGAAGTACTTGCGGCTTTTGCATAGCTGATTAGAAAGATTAGAGGTTAAAGTGTAAAAGTTAGCTGTTGGGCGAGAAGAACTATTCCGTTTCGCCTTTGTTGAGAATAATCAACGCAGCAAGCACACCTGGCACCCACCCTATCAAAGTGAGGATAGACGTAATGACCACCGAGCCACAGCCTTTGTCTATAACTGCAAGCGGCGGGAAAATAATGGCCAGGAGAACACGTAGGCAGGACACGTTGATGAAAGTTTAAAGGTCAGAGCGATTAGCGATGAAAGATCAGAACTCGGAGGTGAAATGGAAGCGGATGTGCTCAAAGTCTTGCTGAGCCATTTGGAGCACATAGCCTGAGTCGGCCAGGAATACATCGCGCCCTTCGGTGTCACGAGCCATGTACTGATACTTGCGACGTTTGAAGTTGGCGAGTTCTTGCTCGTCGTCACTGTCAATCCAACAAGCTTTGTAGAGCGAAACAGGTTCCCATCGACACTTTGCGCCATACTCGTGCTCCAGGCGATACTGGATTACTTCAAACTGCAACTGGCCCACGGTGCCTATGATTTTGCGCCCGTTGAATTGGTTGACAAACAGTTGTGCCACACCTTCGTCCATAAGTTGAGCAATGCCTTTTTCAAGTTGTTTAGACTTCATGGGATCGGCATTCTCTATGTACTTGAACATTTCGGGCGAAAACGACGGCAAGCCTCGGAAGTGGAGCTGCTCGCCCTCGGTGAGCGTATCGCCAATTTTGAACTGCCCCCCGCTGTCGGGCAATCCCACAATATCACCTGCCCAGGCTTCGTCGATAGTCTCCTTGCGCTGAGCCATAAACTGTGTGGGCGAGGAGAAACGCAACGTCTTGCCGTGGCGCACGTGCAGATAAGGAGCACCTCTACGAAACTGGCCGGAGCACACTTTGCAGAAAGCGATACACGAACGGTGGTTGGGATCGATATTAGCTGTTATCTTGAAGATAAAACCCGTAAACTTAGCCTCGTCGGGCTCTACTTGTCGCTCTTCGGCTGTCACGGGACGCGGATAGGGAGCTATCTTCACAAAACAATCAAGCAACTCTTTCACACCAAAATTGTTGAGTGCTGAACCAAAGAACACGGGGGCTATGCGTGCTTCAAGATAGTCTTCCACCTGAAAATCGTCGTACACTCCGCTAACGAGTTCTAAATCTTCACGCAACTTCTGAGCATCTTGTTCACCCACGTTGGCTTCGAGCTCAGGCGAGTCTACATTGATAGAAACTTTCTCGGTGACGCGCTGCTTATCGGGCTGGAAGAGGTCGAGGCTCTGCTCATATATGTTATATACACCCTTAAACCGCTGCCCCTGATTGATGGGCCAAGAGAGGGGACGCACGCCGATCTGCAGTTCCTGCTCCAGTTCGTCAAGAAGGTCAAAGGGGTCGCGCCCTTCGCGGTCCATCTTGTTGACAAAAACAATGACGGGAGTCTTCCTCATGCGGCACACCGTCATAAGCTTTCGCGTCTGTGCCTCCACGCCCTTCGCTCCGTCCACCACGATAATGGCTGAATCTACAGCGGTAAGCGTGCGAAACGTGTCTTCTGCGAAATCCTGGTGACCGGGAGTGTCGAGAATATTCACTTTATAGCCCTCGTAGTCGAACTCCATGACGCTCGTGGTGACCGAAATGCCACGCTGCTTTTCAATGTCCATCCAGTCTGAAGTGGCTGTCTTGCGAATTTTGTTGCTCTTCACGGCTCCAGCCACTTGTATCTGACCGCCAAATAATAGGAGCTTTTCGGTGAGTGTGGTCTTTCCCGCATCGGGGTGAGAAATGATGGCGAAAGTCCGCCTACGTAGGATCTCTTTGTTCATATATATATAATACGGAGTGTCTTTTCGGGCGCGAAGATACGACATTCTGCTTACTTACGAGCGCTACGAAGCGATATCCCTGCAAATTAGGGTCAATCTTTTCACGGGCGGGATGCCCGATCCTCACACGTAACGCTTCCTGCCGCAGCGCCCTGGGAGCGCAGGCGTCCCGCCAGCTAATAGCGTTTTATAAGGGTGTCAAATCGCACGCACTAATGCACAAACCGCGGCTCTCATTGGATGGTTACACGCAAACAACCCTATCGTTGTGGAAACAATATTGGAGCCTTTCGCGTGAACACCGTACGAAAATTACGTGCGCATCGTACGAAAATTACGTGAACACCGTACGGTGCGCACGCAAAACATAGGCTGTTCCGTGCAAAGGCATAACGTTCTTTTTAGGGAAAGCCTCTGAGCGAACAACGACTCAGCTCCTTTCGAAAAACTTGACGAGCGCTGGCTAATTCTTTTTTTTGACACAAGGAATTCTTGCGCTTGAGCCATATAAGAAAAGGTCTAAGGGACGAATACGGCTTTCTTGACACTATTTGCCCTAAACGAGAAGAGCTTCCAGAGCACTCTCTGAACAAATTGAGACAAAAAAAGCACCCTGCTTCTTTATTAAAATTAAAGAAACAAGGTGCGTAGAAAAAAACGTTGTGTCCTTAAACGTGCACAAACAGGGTGTGTCTTAATAATTCTCTGCACGCAGCTCGAAATAGCTCTGTGGATGAGCGCACACGGGGCACTCCTCAGGAGCTTGCTTGCCAATTACAATGTGGCCACAATTGCTGCACTGCCACACACAGTCGCCCTCGCGCGAGAATACGCGCTTGCCTTCGATGTTGTCGAGCAAGCGACGATAGCGAGCTTCGTGTTCCTTCTCAATAGCGCCTACCATTTCAAAGCGTTCTGCAATCTCGTCAAAACCTTCTTCGCGGGCTACTTTAGCAAAACCGTCGTACATGTCGGTCCACTCATAGTTTTCGCCTGCAGCAGCATCGGCCAAGTTCACCTCTGTGGCAGGTACAGCACCGCCATGGAGATACTTGAACCAGATCTTGGCGTGCTCTTTCTCGTTCTTGGCAGTCTCTTCAAAAATCTTGCTCATCTGTACATAGCCGTCTTTCTTGGCACGCGAAGCGTAGTAAAGATACTTGGTGTGAGCTTGAGATTCGCCAGCGAATGCCGTCTGTAAATTCTGTTCGGTCTTTGATCCTTTGAGTTCCATTGTTGTTTGATTTGAGAGTTTGAATAAAAGATTTGAATTTGTCGGTGCAAAGATAGGCATTTCACGGTCTTTTACCTATTTTTGCAGCAAGTTTTTTCTACAAACATTTATGGCAAACAGTTTCGTGTCTATCGGCGGACTTACACGCCAGGACATCCTCAAACTCATCAAGGCCGCAGCCGAGGCTGAAAGCCAGCCCAACCGCACCACCTTGGCAGGCCACATTGTGGCAACCCTATTCTACGAACCAAGCACACGCACCCGCCTCTCGTTTGAGACAGCAGCCAATCGCCTCGGAGCAAAGGTCATTGGATTTAGCGACCCCAAAGTGAGTAGCACCACCAAAGGGGAAACGCTCAACGACACCATCCGCATGGTGAGCAACTATGCCGATGTCATCGTGATGCGCCACTATCTTGAAGGAGCTGCGCTCTACGCTGCAGAAATCAGCGATAAACCCGTTATCAACGCTGGCGATGGTGCCCACGAGCATCCCACACAAACCATGCTCGACCTCTACAGCATTCACAAGACACAAGGTGGACTTGACAATCTCGACATCTGCCTGGTAGGCGACCTCAAATACGGACGCACGGTGCACAGTCTCATTCAAGCCATGCGCCACTTCAGTCCACGCTTCCACTTTGTCGCGCCCAAAGAATTGGCCATGCCAGAGGAGTATAAACAGCAACTCACCTCTTGGGGCATACCTTTCGTGGAACATACCGACCTAACGCCCGAAGTCATCAGCCAGTGCGACATTCTATATATGACACGTGTGCAACGCGAACGCTTTCAAGACCTGGCTGAATACGAAAAAGTCAAAGATCTCTACGTGCTTCGTGCCGCAATGCTTGCAGGAGCCCGCGAGAATATGAAGATTCTCCATCCCCTTCCCCGCGTCAACGAAATAGCCTACGACGTTGACAACACACCCCATGCCTACTACTTTAAGCAAGCCGAAAACGGTCTCTATATGCGCGAAGCCATCATCTGCCACGTGCTTGGCATTGACCTAAAGAACGAAAAAGCCTCATGAACAAGACATCCAATCAGGAACTGCTCGTCGCTGCCATCAAGGACGGCACTGTGATAGACCACATTCCTTCATCGCGCATCTTCGATGTTGTAAACCTGCTCGGACTGCAAGGCCTCGGCTCTGCCGTTGTAGTAGGCTGCAACCTCGAAAGCGGACAGATGGGCAAAAAGAGCATCATCAAAGTAGCCGACAAATTCTTCACCCCCGAAGAAGTGAACCGCCTGAGCGTAGTGGCCCCAGGAGCGACACTGAGCATCATTCGCGACTACGACGTAGTTGAGAAACACCAAGTGCGAATGCCTGAAGAACTCAAAGGCATCGTCAAATGCGACAACCCCGTTTGCATCACCAACAATGAGCCCATGCCCACACGCTTCCATCTCAGCGGTGCAAACAAAGTGCGTTGCTACTACTGCGACCACGAACAACAACTCGACAAAGTAAAAATCGTATAATTCCTTATATAATACAAACATACCATGAAACAAGACACAGAAATCTTCAAGCTCATCGAAGCTGAGCACCAACGCCAACTGCGCGGCATAGAACTCATTGCCAGCGAGAACTTCGTGAGCGACCAAGTGATGCAGGCCATGGGCTCTTGCCTCACCAACAAATACGCCGAGGGCTACCCTGGTCACCGCTACTACGGCGGTTGCCAAGTGGTGGACCAAACCGAAACCATTGCCATCGAACGTATAAAACAACTTTTCGGAGCCGAATACGCCAACGTGCAACCCCATAGCGGAGCACAAGCCAATGCCGCAGTGTTCCTCGCCTGTCTCAAACCTGGCGACACTTTCATGGGACTCAACCTTGACCACGGCGGCCACCTCAGTCACGGTTCAGCCGTAAACACAAGTGGTATCCTCTATAAGCCCGTGGGTTACAACCTCAATCGCGAGACAGGTCGTGTAGATTACGACGAGATGGAACGCCTCGCCCTTGAACACAAACCGAAGCTCATCATAGGCGGCGGCTCAGCATATAGCCGCGAATGGGATTATGCCCGTATGCGCAAAATAGCCGATCAAGTAGGAGCCATCTTCATGGTTGACATGGCTCACCCAGCCGGACTGATCGCTGCAGGTCTGCTTGACAATCCTGTGAAATATGCCCACATCGTCACCTCCACCACCCACAAGACCCTCCGAGGACCGCGCGGTGGTATCATCCTCATGGGAAAAGACTTCGAAAACCCTTGGGGAAAGACCACCAAGAAAGGTGTTGTGCGCATGATGAGTAGCCTCATAGATAGTGCCGTTTTCCCAGGTCAGCAGGGCGGTCCGCTTGAACACGTCATTGCAGCCAAAGCCGTAGCCTTTGGCGAATGTTTGCAACCTGAATGGAAAGATTACGCTATGCAAGTGAAGAAAAATGCAGCCCGCTTGGCCGACCAACTTGTACAGCGCGGCTTTGCCATCGTCAGTGGAGGCACAGACAACCACTCCATGCTCGTTGACCTACGCCCCAAATATCCAGAACTCACGGGTAAGGTTGCCGAAAACGCCCTCGTTGCAGCCGACATCACCGTAAATAAGAACATGGTACCCTTCGACACACGTTCTGCCTTCCAAACCAGTGGGATCCGCCTCGGCACTCCAGCCATCACCACACGCGGAGCCAAGGAAGACCTCATGGACACTATCGCCGAACTCATTGAGCGCGTGCTCAACGCCCCCGAAGACGAAACAGTCATTGCAAAAGTCCGCAAAGAAGTAAACGAAATCATGGCAGGCTACCCCCTCTTCGCGTGGTAAAGCTCAAAAACAAGAACTATTGCATATAAGCCTAAGATTGGGCTTAAAATACCTACCGTTGACTAAAATCTCATCTAGTCAACGGCTTTTTTTGCTATAAAAATACATTACTTGATTGTATTGTGAATCTCTTTTCCTACATTTGCACTTGAAAGTCTTGTTCAGTTTATTAAGACTGGCAGACTTTAACATATTGAAAAGGACGTAAACTTACGTTTTCTTCCGTCATCAAACTTCGCAAATTTGTTAGCTTTGGAAGAAACGCAACGTTACGTCTACGCCTAATAGTAAGCGCAAAGCGCATACTTCTTGATGCCTACTTTTGTCATCATGCAAGTGTTGGTATAGGCGTGGGCCGTGCGTTGCTTATCCCAAAGCAAGGCAATGCGAAGGCCAGATGACAGGATAAGCAGCAAGTTTTGACACCCACGTCTTTTTCTTTGTGTCAAAACAAAGCTCAATCAACAAAATATGCCAGCTAATGGGTGTGTGGCTGCAACTAAAACATCTTTCATATCATGAAAAAAGCACTATTAGTAGATTGCTATGCTGTTGGCCACGAAAATGGCGGGGCATCGAGCCCCACCATTTTCACCAAAGAAAAGGACTCAGGCACATGCTGTCTGTTGTCTTAAAAATCAAATCCGCCGGTCTGATTTTGGGGAGTACTATAATCACCTCATCTTTGTTGTTTCAAGAGAGGAGTGTCGCTAACTATTTTTACCCTCTACTTCTGAAATGAAACATGCTACGAGACCATACGAAATACTTGGGCGTATCCATATTTCTACGAGCAAATAGTCGGTATATTCGTTGATTGGTTCAAGATAGATGTCGTAATTGTAGCAGGCAGCAATCAACAAATCAATAATACAGATTAACCACAAATTGGCTTTAGTATAACTCTTCCATTCCTTGCGAGCATAGAAAAAGGTGAGCACGCAAAGCATCAGCACCGACAGCATGAGACAAACTAAATGGATCAAGAAATTATCCAAAGGAGGCGGGAAAAGAATGTCGCGAAGCAACACAGTCATCCCCAGCAAAATGGAACACCAATAGTTAAACTGACGAGTGGTGATGCGGTAGTTAAAGAAATACATGCAAATCATCGCCAAGCAGGCAATGTAGAATATATTAAGCACCATTTCTGGCCAAGCTTCTGCCAGACCGAAATGAAAAACGGCATAAAGCATAACACCTACAGAAGCCATGGCAGCTACGGCTGTGATGCCTACATCAAATATTTTGATTTTGTCTTTATATCGAATCATAATTGTTAGGATATTCAGAGGTGAACAATAAGCCTTGTTGCCATGTATAGAGGGTTAGAACGGATAGCCAATGGCAAAGTGCAGGGCTACGGCGTCTTTGAACTTAGGTAGGTTGAAATAGCCGCTCTTGCCCGTTTCGTAAGGTGCATGGAGTGCTAAGCCAAGATCTAATCGCAGGATGAGGAAGTCTAAGTCATAGCGCAGTCCGGCTCCGGTGCTAAGCGCTATATGGCGCAGATTGCTGAAGCTAAACTCGGCATCGGGACGCAAATCGTCCTTGCGTGCCAGCCACACGTTTCCTGCATCAAGGAATACGGCTCCGTGGAGTGAACCAAAAAGATGTGCGCGAAGTTCCACGTTGGCTTCAAGTTTGATGTCGCCCGTTTGGTCCACATAGCTATAGCGTGTGTCTGCACTGCGGAAACGCCCGGGTCCGATGCTTCGCACAGTAAATCCGCGAACACTGTTGGCACCTCCCACATAGAACTGCTCGGAATAGGGAGCACGAAGCATGTTGCCATAGCTAAATATGGCACCGGCATACAATCGTGTGACGAGTTGCAAGTCACTGCTAAAACGCTGCGTTCGGCTGATTTCGCCCGTGAGTTTCACGAACTGTGCAAAGGGGTTGCCAAACAGCTGCTTGTCGCGCTCGCTGAACGGCTTGCCAAAAATGCTATATATGCCTGAAAGCATATTGCCAGCTTCTTTCACACTGAGCTGAAGAAAGATGGGGTTGCGGTGACGTCGCGATGCATTGTAGGTAAACGTATAGCCAATGGAGGGAATGAAGTAGTCGCGCATTGAGACGTCTAAGACTGGATTTTCGGCTAAGATTTCATTAAACTCCTGAGTGCTGCTCAGGCGTTTGGTAAAGTCGAGTCGTATATCTACATTGTTTGCAACGGTGCGGTTCTTTCTCCAATTGTAATTGGCCGCAAGGCTATAGGTAAGCATTTGATAGAAACCAGAGCGATTGCGCCAGTCGGCTTCAAGCGCAAAGGTTGTTGAAGCGGGAAACTGTAGTTTGCGCCGACTGATAAAGGGGAACACAAAGCGTGGGAACTCAAAGCTCAAACTGGTACCAAAGTCATAAGAATTGAGCAAGCTGTTACTCTTCTGCCCTCCTGTGCCAAGTTGCCATTCGTAAGATCCGAAGATTTTGAACGCCACGGTCTCGCCACCTCGGAAGGCATTGCGCTTTGAGAGGGTGTAAGTCAAGGCCGGACCCAGTTGAGAATTGCTCTTGAGGGTGGCATCGAGTTCAAGACTGCTGTCATAAGGCTTTTCAAGCACTGCACTCACGAATATATCAAGTGTGTCGCACCCTAAGGTGGTGTCTTTGGGCAAGAACTGCACATCGATCTGGCTGAATATGCCCATTTCGTTGAGTTTAGTGAGTGAATATTTCTCGCGCATCAGGCTATAGCGGTCGCCTTGTGAGAACAAGAGGGCATCACGCCACAGATACGGACGCAGGGGCATACGGGTGCTGTCGCCGTTCCATCTGAAGGTA
Organism: uncultured Prevotellaceae bacterium; assembly: GCA_900316575.1. Taxonomy (GTDB): domain Bacteria; phylum Bacteroidota; class Bacteroidia; order Bacteroidales; family Bacteroidaceae; genus Alloprevotella. Next base: position 244,806 of record ONDJ01000001.1, read on the forward strand.
GTGGGGGTGAAACGCCTGCGGCGCATATTCCTGCGCGACTGATTGGCCGGCTGACGCCCCTGCACTGAGGCAGAAGGTTGGGATGCTTCAGCCGTTTGCCTGCGACGTCCCGTAAAAGTACGCTGATTGTTGAGCGGTGCACCCTGGGCTGTGCGTATGTCAATGTGGGTATGTCCGATGTACCAAGGATGAGTGGCCTCGGGGGGCATATTGTCGGCTTGCTTCACTTGGAGCTGAACATACTGACTGCGTTGAAAGGTGTCGGCAAGATAGGTGACGTATTGGGGTGAATAATAGTAGTAACCTCTGTTGCGAAGGAACTCGCTGATACGTGTCCGCTCGTTGGAAAGAGCTAGCGCGCTAAAGCCATCGCCCGACTTGATGAGTTGGCGGTTACGGGTGACGCGAAGCATACTGTCAACCTCGGGCGTGAAGTTGAGATACGCTATACTGTCGAAGCGATAGAGCGGACCTGTACGCACACGATAGGACACTTTGGCTTTGCGCGGATTGCGCAATGTATGGATGCGATAGTCGGCATAGCCTTGGAAATAGCCATAGTTATGGAGCGTGTTGGTAGCTACTTTGGCACGTGTCTCGGGAGCTACGCTCGAAACGAGTACGGGCTGCGTGGAGAATGTACGGAAAACCCATTTGCCCAATACGCTGCTATCGTTAACAAAACCGTTGTAAATCCAAAGGCCGATGTTGAGCGGACTGCGTAGCGAAGAACTCCCCATCAGAGAGCCATTGGGGGGATATGCCAATACGGCATCAATTTCCTCCTGAGCCACGGCAAAATCGGCCTTTTCTTGAGCAACGCGCTGGCGATAGGCCCGCCGCTGTTCCTTGGTGAGGCTGTCGCGACTGAAGGCATTCGACCAGTCGAGCGTTCGACCCTCTAAGGCAGCATCTACTGCTCTAACGGCATTGGCTACACTGGTGATTACACCAGAGGCATCGACTCTTGCTATGCGCGAAGAGTCAGCTGAGTAGTCTTCGTTATAGCATATTTCGCGTATGCCGGTATAGAGTTGTTCTCCTTCAGGTAGATGGGACGTTGTAGAACATCCCGCTAACAACAAGCCAAAGAGCACAACAAAAGCACCGTTACAAAAGAATCGTCGTAGGCTATTCCTTATTATATATATATATGGTATGCGAAGCATCGGAATGATATTTGTCTTTTTTGCGACTGAATATGAAGAGTTCACCCAAGCGATCGCTCTTTTTGCGCAACACGATGCCTGCACCTGTCCGTGCCAGCTGCCCCTCGAGCGGATCCTGGGTGTCGCGATTGTAGAAGAGCTTTAGCAACTTGGTTGAGCCTTGGTCAAGGCGATATTCAATGGCTACGTTGTTGATGAAACTCTCGGCACTATTGTCGGCATCAACACCTGCACTGATACGTCCGCCGATAATCACACTGACACGATCGCCCCAGAAGCGTTTGCTAAACTGGAAGGAATAGTCCGTTGTGTTTGTTCCCTTGCTACTAGTGCCCGCCTCTACACCGAGGTTGATGTCGATCGTGCGCAAAGCATTGCCAGCTATGTTCTGTATTTCGCTCTGCAGGAAAGCATTGAGCGCGTTGCTGGCTCTGAATCCCGAAGAGTTGTTGTCGGTGAGATACATGCCCGTGGCAAGCATGGCCACAGCGGCTTTGTTGCGCTGGTCGGCACCCATGGCCGTGAGCTGGTTCTGCACGATTAGGTCTTCGGGAGCGTCAATGAGGAACTTCAGCCCCATGTCCTGCACCGTCTTGGAAATATCCACACCAACATCAAAGGCTACACTGCGTTGTTGGTCGTTTTCGGTAACAATAGCCTTGACACGCTCCTTGGCCACAATGGACAGCGTGGGGTTGCCAATGTCACCCTTGAAATCTACATAACTACCTGGCTCTATCGTGAAAGTCTTAAGCGGGATTACGGGCAGTTCGTATTTCATCTCACCTTTCTGAACGGTCAGACGTCCCACAAGGCGGGTGTCGCCTTGGCGAGTTTGACGCAGCGTGAGCGAACCACCGCCATTGATGTCAACGTAGCTCTTGCCGTCTTCACTCAAATTGCAGAGGAAGTGAGCGGCTTCGTTGATATCAACACCTAAGGTCATTTCAAAACCTCCACTCTCATCTTCCACGACAAAATCGTCGGTATCCAAGCTGTCCTCAAAACTTACGAACGTAACCAAACCATCAAGCTGATTGTCAACCGTAAGAGGCGAATCGCGCAAGATATACACGAGGTCGGTCTTGGGAAGGATGCTTACGTTGCCTCGCATCGTGATGCCATTGCGCGTACCGCCCCGCAATGTGCCGTCAAAATCAACGTATGCCTTTCCATAAACGGTACTTTCGCGTTTACGCTTGCTATTGATAAGCTCAAAGTCGTCTGCAAGAATATCAAAGTTCATCGCCACGTTGGAAAGGTCGCTCATATCAAGAGCACCATCTATTTTCAACGGATTGGAACCCGTGGACCAAAGATTGTAGTTGTTGAAGGTGAGCCGGCTGTGGTCTATAATAACTGGTACGCTATCGGTGCGGAAGTCAAAGCCATACGTGTCGCTATAGATATGGCCATCAATAAAGTCAAGGCTGCCGTTAAGAATAGGTTTAGAAACTGTGCCACTCACATCAAAGCTTCCAACGCCTGTGCCGCGAAGAGCAACGCCTGTGCCACTGATAAAACCATTGATGAGCTGCAGGGGGAAGTCGTTGAGCTGTCCATCAGCTTGGAACGCTTCACTTTCAGCAAAGTAGGTTCCCTCAAGGCTCATCACCTCCTGCTCGTCAACATTGACGAAAGCCTGAGCATAGTGTTGGCTACTGTCTTTGGGCAAGTAGATGCCTTCTATGCCTAGGTTGCCAAGTTCTGTTCCTTGGAAGACAAAGTCGTCAAGGTGTATATCGGCCAAAGCACTGACGCTATTGTGGTCGTCGGTAAGGTGTACATCGCCTGTGAGCATACCACGCATTAGTGGCACGTACGGCACTGAGACAGACAGCTCACCAAGATTAACCCGAGAGAGCGATAGGGTTATGTCAACGAGCGAATCGTTTGGCTCGCCATACAAGCGCAGACCAGTTCCGTCATCGGCAAGAAGGTCGATGTTGGCTCCGATGGACGTGCCGTCCAATCCGTAGAAAGCATAGTTGTCGGGATTTACCGTGAAAGTGCGATAGGCAATAACAGGATTGTCGGGATAGAGATGCAAACGATAGCCATCAGGCTCCAAGTTTGCAAGTGCTCCAAGGTCTAACCCAAGGTTCCCATCCTTATCACGGAACGCCGCTTCAATGCCAGCTCCGTGGGGATGAACGTATGCCTTGAACTTCGCCTCAAACTTATTCGGGTTTTTGCGCTTGAAGTTATGTATCATCCCATCAAGAGCCAACCCTGAACTATCGTTGACTATGACAGCATGAATACTGTCGAGCATCAGCTTGTCGCGATAGAAACTCGTCATATAAACATGACCGCCGAGCCCGTTTGTAGGTGAAGAAACGAGGTGGATGTCAGCTTTATCGTAGCCCATACCTTGAGCTTTCAAGAAGGCGGTCAGCGGGTTTTTCTTTCCCAAAACAAGCGTAATGTCGGCTGTAGGCAGCATATCGCGAATGCCATAGATATTGATGTCTGAAGCCTTAACTTGGGCTGAAATCGTGTCAGCAACCAACGTAAAGGCATCTACTGCCTCCAGAAGCGATCCTTGAGCTTGATAGTCTAAATAGAGGTCGCCCGACTCGGCGTGGGCATAGGTAGTGTCTTGGGAAGTCTCTAACAGCATGTCCATATCCTGCCCCATGAAACTCATGCCCTGACCACTAAAGTGCATATTGCGAATGGTTCCCATAAAACCAAACTGCGAAAAATCCTGAAGGGCATGGAACGTCAAGTCGATATTAGCACCCGCCTGCATAGTTTCATCCATTCGTGCCAAAGCTCCGAGGTCAGCAAATGGAAGCTTGGCATTGAGGCTTCCAGTGATATTATCGCCAAGCGTGGCCGAGAGCGTGCCATTGCCTTCAAGGAGATCGCTCTGTGAATGGAAGTTTGCAGTGAACAGCCCGTCAGAATTGTTTGCCTCAATGCGCAGTCCGCCAAGATCAAGGCTGTCAAGTCCCAACTGTTCAATCTCAGCATTAGCAACGAGACGAGCAGCGGCAGAAACAACATCAAACTTACTCCCATCGGCATTCATCGTGCCGGTGAAACGTTGCAAACCAGTAGTAGGCAGGAAGTTTTGCAACGGAAAAGCATTGGCCAATACGGAAGCTATATATGTTTCGCGCCGCATATTGACATTGGCCTTTATCTTAGCCGTACCACCATCTTGACTAATGAGCAGGTCGGCCAAATAACTGTCGTCGCTGAAGCCAAGCTTACCATTAGCTTGAAGATTGTTGGGAATGCGAACGGTTTGTGCAACGTCGGGCGGCAGTAGCTTGTTGATCAGCGTCATGTCCTTACCCGTGAAACTAACGTTCATCGTGCCCGATGGGTTGCCAGCCAATAAGCCTGCCAAGTTGCCATCCCCGCTGATGGTTCCCATTCCAGGAATGCCGAGAGCAACTTTGCCGATTTTCACGTTAGCCAAACTGCCACTTGCGTTCAAAGAAAGCTCGTAAGCACCACGAGGAAGATTGCCTTTGATGTCGGCTGGGATAAAAGACCCACCGAAGCGTTCCAAGTCAGCCCAACCGATAGAAGTCTTTAAGTCGGCATTGAAGGCACGAGCCGAGTTTGAAGCCAATGCCGCAGGCCACACTTCAGCATTGCCACTAATGCGGCTATAGGGTGTTTGAACCATAAGATCGGATACCGCAATATGGTCGGGATTGCCTCTAAGAGCTGTGTTAAGCGTTAAGTCGTAGGGCGGCAACTGCCGAACAATGTCGGCAGGCATGAAGGGAGCGCCAAAGGCTCGTATATCAGAAGCGGCTATACGGCTCTGTATGCGCCCGCTGAAAACATCTTGACTGATGCCATAACCATTTGTTAACGCCAAGAGATTGGCCGAAAGATTTCCTGAAAGCCTCGTACCTGTGCTGGTTAGGAATAGCAGGTTATCCAACCGAAGTTGGCTCATATTGCCGCGCACTGTGGAATTGAGCATTAAGTTGCTGCGCGGATAATTGTTGGCCAACGTTGCAGGCAAATAAGGCCTCCCCCAAGCGTTGACATCCTGCCATCCTATGCGGCTCTGAACACGAAGATTTAAGTCCTCTGCGCTTGTCGTATAATTGCGTCCTTCCATCAAGGCAGATGGGCGCAGTGACCCACTAAGCAAAAGCTGGCTGTAGGGAGTACCGAGGCGCGCTTCCTCAACTTGCAGCTGACGCAAGCTACCTGCCACCTTGGCTCCTATCGTTACGTCGTAGTGCGGATAATTAGCCCACAAAGCATCGGGCAAGTATCCCTGCGACAAGGCTTTTACATCCTCCCAGCCCAAGGTTGCCGTTAGGTCGGCATCAAGTCCACCGCCGTCGCCCACAACTTCCATATCAAGCGCACTAAACATGAGCGACACGTGTCCGCTAACGTTAGAATAAGGCGTCGTTAAGCTCAATTCGCTCACACGCACTCGCTCAGCGTCATAGTAGAGGTGCGCCGCAAGATTGCTGAGCAAGAAGCCTGTGTTGGCCTCGCGGAAACACAGTTTTTTGAGCGAGGCATGAAGTACACCTCGTTCGTCATACTTTACTTCACGGATCTGAGCGTGTAGCTCTTCAAGATACAGATGAGATGGATCAAGCGACTTGCCTTGAATGTCGTTATTAATTTCTTTGCGTTGGAAAGCGAGCGAAGCAGTAGCACTCCCCCACCCTGCATCATAGTGCAACCGACTTTCCTCAATATCAAGAGACGCTACTTGGTAAAGTGGTTCTCCCGTGTCGAAGTGCCCACCTTTGAGCTCAGCAAGCCCCAGTCGGGTAAACAAATGCAGGGAATCGCCAGGCATCGTCAGGCGCAGTTCTGTGCGTTTAATGACCGCCTGAGCCACATCGATTACCCAAGGAGCACTCTTTGTCGTGTCTTCAGCAGCCGTATCGCAAAGCAATACCATCAAGTCGGCATCTGACAGCAAGGCATCGTCCACGTTTACGTGATTCTCTTTCCAATTCACCCCATGAAGTTCAGCAGTAAGTTCCTTAACAGAACCGATAATCTGCGTATTTGAAACCAAGTCGCGCGTATTCAGCCCAGCATCGCGCAACTTCAATCCATTGACATTAGCTTGTCCTTCAAGCAACGGCCAAAACTCTAAGCTCAGCAGCAATTCTTCAGCACGAAGCACACTGTCACCACGCTGCTCAGCTTTTACGCCCCGAACGCTCAAATCAAGCGGAAACGAAAGCCGCACGCGGTCAACAGAAAAAGAAAGGCCGGTGCTATCGCTCAACGACTCACACACGCGGTCCACTACATAATTCTGAACTGGGGGCAAATAGAGCAAAAAGAAAAGCAACAGGAAAAGCAGCAACGGCGAAAGCAAGGCTGCTATGCCCCACTTTGCCCATTTGTTCTTCAAAATCTGACGCACTTTTCCCATATCGCGAAGCAAAGATACGACGCGCACACGTATTATAATACGGTATAAGCCGCTTTTTTAACAAAAAAGACGGAAACAACGCCGTAAACAACACCACCAGCCCTCCAACGCGCTTACCGCTTCGTAAAGAAAAGCAACAAGTCCCATCATCATAGAATTCATGAGGGCCTCTAAGTGAAGGAAACGATTTATCAGAAAACAAATAAGAGCTTAACCAAACAATGAGAAACAGACGCCATCACCTCAAAATCGCCGCGAAAGCGACAGTTTCTACGGTTTAAGTGCTGAAAAAGGCAGAAAAAACCACAGAAAAGGCACATTTTCGGTGCATAAAATGCTAAAAAGTGTTGCACAATCAAAAAAAACATTACCTTTGCCCCGCAAATCTATGCGAAGAAGGCTTTCTGACTAAAGCAACAAAAGACTTTCAGAGCATAGGAAAGCTTACGATTGAGACACACAAACCTAATTTATCCATTAACATTAATCAAAAGTTTATGAAAAAGTCACTTTTGGCAATTGCGCTGGCAGTGTTCGCTTTCAGCGCATCAGCACAGGAAATCCCTGTGAGCAAGTACAGCGTGGCCACAAACAGCTTCTGGGCTAACTGGTTCGTACAGGCTGGTTTCAGCGCGCACATGAGCTTTACCTCTCAAGAGCGCAGCGGTCTCGACTTCTTCGAGCCCATGAACCGTGGTCAGATTGGCGCAAGCCTCGCTATCGGTAAGTGGTTCACCCCTAGCATCGGTCTCCGCACCAAGGGTCGTGCTTATCGCTCAAAGGCTGTTTATGATGGCGACATCCATCCTTCTTACAGCTACTGGCAGGTAAGCGAGGACGTAATGTTCAACCTCTCTAACCTCCTCTGCGGTTACAACGAAACCCGCGTTTGGAACTTCATTCCTTATGTAGGTCTTGGTGTTGCTAAGCAGATGACTGGTGGCGGTAAGGACTACGACTTCGTTTACAATGGTGGTTTGCTCAACACCTTCCGTATCAGCAACCGCGTAGGTATCTTCCTTGACATCTATGCTCAGGCAATTGAAGGTAGCTTCGACCGCTGGAACACTGTTATGGCTTCACGTGCTAACGTATTAGGTGCTCCTGTAGCTGGAACCGTTGGTCTCAACCGCGCTGGCATGGGTGACAACTGGCATACCTACAACAAGTACAACAGCCGCTATTGGGACAAGCAGCTCGGTGTTGACCTCGGTATTCAGGTAAACATCAGCAAGACCACCACTTGGAACAAAGTGCCCGATGTTGACGCTTTGCTCGCTATGAACCGCGACCAGCTCGAGTCTCTCCAGCGCGCTCTGAAGAACTGCGAGGACGAGAACCAGCGTCTCATGGACGTTATTGCTACCATGTCTAAGGACGATGGTCAGGCTCAGGTTCAGACCCAAGTACAGACCCAGTACGTTGACCGCGTAGTTACTGAGTACATTGGTTCACCTGCAAGCGTATTCTTCAACCTCAACAGCGCTAAGATCGCCAGCCGTCGTGACCTCGTCAACGTAGCTGACCTCGCAGCTGTTGCTAAGGAGAAGGGCCGCACCCTCGTTGTTACAGGTTATGCTGACAGCGCTACGGGTAACGACGAAATCAACACTCGCCTTGCTCAAGAGCGCGCCGCTGCAGTTGCTGCCGAGCTCGAAGCAATGGGTGTTCCCGCTAGCCAGATCGAACAAGTTGTTAAGGGTGGTGTAGATATCCTCACACCGTTCGAATACAACCGTCGTGCAACTGTTACGCTTAAGTAAGCATAACACACACAACACACAAAAAGGGATTGCCCAAACGGGCAGTCCCTTTTTGTGTGCAGTACTTTTTAGTATAGAAAGCCTTGCGTTATCTTTCTTTGCCATGCACGGCTATAGTAACAGGCGAGGGCGGCGGCTCGGCAAAGAGAATCAACAAGTTCCTTTTCTTTGCTTTTCGCTTGCACTACTTTGCTTTCGCGAAGATAGGCGGCGGCTCAGCAAAGAAAATCAACAAGTTCCTTTTCTTTGCTTTTCGCTTGCACTATCTTTGCGGCGCGAAAGTCGCTGTGACTTTCGGTTTCAATATCAAGTTTATTCCTACTATTTATGGATTTCAAAAAGCTCACTGAGCAATATCGCGACGAATTGCTCAACAAGGTTGTCCCTTTCTGGCTTGAAAAGTCTCAAGACAAAGAGCGCGGTGGATACTTCACCTGCCTCGACCGCGAGGGCAACGTGTACGACACCGACAAGTTTATCTGGATGCAGGGACGCGAAGTTTGGATGTTCTCTAAACTTTACAACACGGTGGAACAACGCCCCGAATGGCTCGAAGCTGCGAAGCAAGGAGCTGAGTTCCTTAAACGCTATGGACACGATGGCAACCTAAACTGGTATTTTGCTGTAGATCGTGAAGGCCGTCCGCTGGTAGAGCCTTACAACATATTCTCCTACACCTTTGCCACGATAGCCTTTGGCCAGTTGGCAAAAGCTACGGGCAGCGAAGAGTATGCCGACATTGCTCGCCGCACGTTTGACATAGTGCTTTCTAAGGTGGATAACCCCAAAGGCCGATGGAACAAGGCTGCTCCTGGTGCTCGCGCCATGAAGACGTTCGACCTACCTATGATACTTTGCAACGTAGCTCTTGAGATTGAGCATCTTTTGGAGCCTGAGTTCTTGCAACAAACCATTGACACCTGCTTTCACGAGGTATTAGACGTGTTCTATCAACCTCAGCTCGGACTGATTGTCGAAGCCTTGGGCAAGGATGGGCAACTTGTTGACTGCTTCGACGGACGCAAGATGAATCCAGGCCATGCTATTGAGAGCACATGGTTTATTATGGACTTAGCCGAGCGTCTCAATCGCCCCGACCTCATCAAAAAGGCCGTTGACATCAGCATTGCCGAAGTAGAATATGGCTGGGACGAAGAGTTTGGCGGCATCTACTATTTCATGGACCGCTTGGGAAAACCACGTCATGAGCTTGAATGGGATCAGAAACTTTGGTGGGTGCACATCGAAACGCTCATCTCACTCATCAAAGGCTATCGACTCACGGGCGACGAACGTTGCCTGAAGTGGTTTGAACGCATTCACGAATACACCTGGACACACTTCACTGACAGTGAGTTCCCCGAATGGTACGGCTATCTCAATCGCCAAGGCGAAGTGTTGCTTCCCCTTAAAGGCGGCAAGTGGAAAGGCTGTTTCCATGTGCCAAGAGGCCTGCTCTGCTGCTGGAAAGAACTCCAAAAGATCGTAGAAAAGGCCTAAAGCCAAAGCACATCCCCCACAGGGGTCCAAGAGCAAGATCAACTTCCACGAGAGGCTCTCTGAAATTAGATTCGTCTTACTTTCAGAGAGCCGCTTTTTTATTGTCCTATCCCAATCGGAACCTTGGCTTTTGTAGCATATATCTACTGCAAGTGGTGGAGCAAGTCTTCGTCATGTGCTTTAGGTTGCGATGCAAAAGTTTTTTCAGCTTCAACGCCAAGGCCTGACAATTTATTTTCTTCGCGTTGAAAATCGACCGTCTGTGCTTGAAAATTGATTTTCTGTGCTTGAAAATTGATTGTCAAGCTTTGAAAAAAACCTGAAAATGCGAGCACGGACACCCGCGCTCCCCGCTGAACCAAAATGAAATTATAGTTTCACGATTTTGGTTGACTACTTTTGTTCTTATTCACAAGATTGGTTTACATCAATCCATGCTTATTCTGCCCAATTCAAACGGACAGATTTAGGTTTATGGTGTAGTTGGCCTTTTTTTCGTACTTTTGCGACCAAAATACGTAAATCACTATGTTTGAAAACTTAAGCGAAAGACTTGAACGGTCTTTCAAGATACTGAAAGGTGAGGGCCGCATCACCGAGATCAATGTGGCCGAAACGCTGAAAGACGTGCGCCGCGCCTTGCTCGAAGCCGACGTTAACTACAAAGTAGCAAAGACGTTCACCGACACGGTGAAGCAGAAGGCATTGGGCATGAACGTGCTCACGGCCGTAAAACCAGGTCAACTGATGGTGAAGCTGGTTCACGATGAACTGGCAGAGCTGATGGGCGGACATGCTCAGGAAATCAGCCTTGAAGGACGCCCCGCCGTCATTCTGATGAGCGGATTGCAGGGTTCGGGTAAGACGACGATGAGCGGCAAGTTGGCTTGGCGCCTAAAGAATAAGCAAGCCAAGAAACCCTTGCTCGTAGCTTGCGACGTTTATCGTCCAGCTGCCATCGAGCAACTGCGCGTATTGGGAGAGCAAATCAATGTGCCCGTATATAGCGAGCCCGAGAGCAAAGACCCTGTGCAGATTGCGCAAAATGCTATTCGCGAAGCAAAAGCCAAAGCCTACGACGTTGTTATCGTGGACACCGCTGGCCGACTGGCGGTTGACGAAGAAATGATGCGAGAAATTGCCGCCATCAAGACAGGTATCAGCCCCAGCGAAACGCTTTTTGTCGTTGATGCCATGACGGGTCAAGACGCTGTGAACACTGCCAAGGAGTTCAACGACCGGTTGGATTTCGACGGTGTTGTACTGACCAAGCTCGATGGTGACACACGTGGCGGTGCTGCACTCTCAATCCGCACCGTGGTGGACAAGCCCATCAAGTTTGTGGGCACGGGCGAAAAGATGGAAGCCCTCGATGTGTTCCACCCCGAGCGCATGGCCGACCGCATATTGGGCATGGGCGACATCGTCAGCCTTGTAGAGCGCGCCCAAGAACAATACGACGAGGCCGAAGCTCGTAAGCTGCAGAAGAAAATTCAGAAGAACAAATTTGACTTCGAAGACTTTCTCACCCAAATTCGTCAAATCAAAAAGATGGGCAACATCAAAGACTTGGCCGCGATGATACCCGGTGTGGGCAAGGCTTTGAAGGACGTGGATATCGACGACAACGCCTTCAAGAGCGTGGAAGCCATCATCCAGAGCATGACGCCCTACGAACGTCGCAATCCTCAGGTGCTCAACCACAGTCGCCGTCAGCGCATCGCGAAGGGCAGCGGCACGGACATCAACGAAGTAAATCGTCTCATCAAGCAGTTTGACCAAATGCGCAAGATGATGAAGATGATGACAGGTACTGGTGGTAAAGCCATGATGGCGCGCATGGCAGCCATGCAGGGAATGAAGAATTAAGCTTTTTGTTTGGAAGGAATTATCTCTAAGTTCTTTTTTACGCGTGATACGAATTGCTTTATCCCTTTTGTTGCTCTGCTCCCTGCCTACGATAGTGGAGGCACAAGGTTGGAGGAGTGCGCTACGCAGTGCTGTGCGTCTTGGTCAGTCTTTTATGATAAGCGATGAAGATTTGGCTGAATATGCCCAGCAACAAGTGGCTTACATGGATAAGAATAATCGCATTTGCAATGCACAAAGTGCATATACCAAACGTCTCAATCGCCTCACTCGTAGCATGACTGACGCTGATGGCATTCCCTTGAACTTCAAGGTATATCAGACGAATGAAATCAATGCCTTTGCATGTCCTGATGGAAGTATTAGGGTTTACAGCGCATTGATGGATGCACTGAGTGACAATGAGCTAATCGGTGTCCTTGGCCACGAAATTGGCCACGTAGCCCTTCGGCATACTAAGCAAGCATGGAAATCAGCCCTCCGACGCAGTGCCGCAAGCGAGGCTTTAGCCGCGATGAGCGACACGTACTATGCCCTTTCCGAAAGTGTACTTGGCGAATTGAGCAGCGTAGTTTTCTCAGCGCGACACTCTCGCTCACAAGAAACAGAAGCCGATGACTACGGATACACCTTCCTGAAAGAAAACGGCCGCAATCCATGGGCCATGGCCATAGCCTTTGAAAAGATGAAAAAACTCTCAAAAAGCGGTGGCTCGCGCTGGGCTAAATACTTGAAAGCTTTCTCCTCACATCCTGATTTCGACTCCCGTATTCACCGCATGTCGGAGCGTGCTAAAGACGACGGATACCAACGACCATAGGATATACAACAACCACATAGGATATTTCCGTTTTCTCAACAAGGCTTTTGCTCTTACAGGGCGAATGTGTCCTTATCTTAGATACCCAGGGCGATGCCCTGGGCTATATGCTTGCTGCCACTTTTAGGTGCTTCGGTATTGGCTATAAATATACTTGCGAAACTTGAATTATTTATAGAACACATCTTATGTGGGAAGTGCGCTTTTCCTATCAAAAGAGGTGCATAAGATTTATGCTTGTCTCAACTGGCTTAATCTGTAGCTGCACGATCAGAAGTTCGTTCTATATACCAGATAAACTTTCGCTCAACGGAGTAATCTACATCGGGCTTCCCGTCTTTGTTTGCATCTATGACACACCAATATGCACCCGAAAACCACGCTGAAATAATAGCCGAGGTGCAGCGAATGGCATATCTACCACGCTCGTCTTGAAAAAAGATTTGACTATTAAAATCATTTCTATAATAAGGCACAACAGAAATCTGACCTTTATGTACACGGCGATATTCAGATCCATACATTGAAAAATGAAAGCCCGTTTTGCAACCTTCGGGTACTGACTTGTTCGCACAATGCAAACAGGCACGATAGGTGGGCGTTGCATATATAGTATCACCTTCTATTTTATGAAAAGTGAAATAGCAGGAATCCGACAATGTCTCAGACAACAAGCCACCAGCCGTAAGGTAATAACGCTTTTTACCTTCGTGCCCATCTACCCCCATTCGGGTATAGATGACATACCGCTTTTCAGGCTCAATTGAGTTTTGGGCTCTTTTCAATTCTGCTTTATATCGCTTTATGCGCTGCAAAGGCTCTGTAGGATCAAAGTCACCTACTTCATAAACTTCAAGTAAGTTTCCATCGTCAAAATCTCCCGTTGCAAGACCATAATCTGTAATGATAACACCATTGCCAACGTTCATATTGAGCGTATAATCCATATTGCGCCAAGAGAAACTCATAAGCAAACAACTATCACGAGGCGTAAGTTTCAGTTTCAAGCCATCTATGGCTAAAGGCGCATCTACTTCATGGCTTGTAAAATTTATAAAGCGTTTGTCGTCAATGCTATATAAATACAAATCACCCTCATAGTTTAGTATAGCAAAACGCCCAGGCTGCAAACACCTCTTGTCTTTAGCCAGTTCGTAAGTCGTAGAGAGTTGATAGTTGAATACACCCAATTCACCACGCATTCCATAGCGTGAGCGTATTGTATATTGTTTTGTATTTACAAGTTCGCTTGGTTTCATAATTCTGCGAGGTTCTGGCTCTTTCATCATATTGTAAAGAACCACAGAAACCAACAAAACAATAATCGCCACCCCACCCATTAACATCCAAAGCCTATAATTCTTCTTTTTGGAGGTTTCAAGAATAGTTTCAGGTATATGTGATTGAGGAAGTTCATTCTTTGAAGCGAAAAAATCGGCAGTATCCTTATAGCCGACGAAACGCGCAAGGATATTCAACGTAGATTTTCTCGGCTCTACAAAAGGACGATACCCCCACATGCGCATCAATGTTGATGTACTGATATTTTCGTGTTCTTGTTCAAAAATTTCGGTTGATAGTCTGACGAAATCAGAATTGGACTGCATCGAATAACCTATCTTTTCCTCTATAGCGGTAAGTAAGCACTGTATTTTATTCATGTAACCAAAAATTTTGTTGGTGCAAAATTACTTATTAAAGTTTAATAGTAGTTAAAAAAAGCCTCCCCACCCCCAAAAAAGCGCTTATGACAAGTAATGACAAGCAACGACAAACTCAACCCCAAATGACAAGCAAAAGACAAGTCCATTAAGGGAAGTTGCTTAAGTCGATAGAATAATTTTGCGCTGCAAATGCGAGACAATATCTATTTCACCTAAAATCCGCAACTAAAAGTTTTGAATTCTGTTTTTCCCCCTAATTCAGCATTTGATGATAACATCAGTGTTATTTCGATATTTTGAAGTCACATGAGGGTGTGTCAAAATAGGCACATCCTCTTAACAAAACATCTATTATTCTTGCTCAGTCGTAACAGTAAGTCCAAAAGACTTGCGGGAGTTTGACATTAGGCAATCTGGCAGCTCGCTGAAACATCGGAGCAATGCTATACGGCTGCCAGCCAGCATTGCCACAACCAATGGGCGTTACAAGAAACGTCAACTCTGGATGCGACTGCGCAAAAGTTGTAAAGCGGACGATAGCTCGATACAATTCTTCTTCGCCTATTCCAGTGGTTGGAATGGCATACGACCGACCTTGCAACCCTTCATTTTGCCCAATCACGGCACCAAAACGTTTCAGCGCAAAACCTGCTGCACCACCATTGTGTTGCCCACGGATATTGCTACCGAAAACAAAAATCTCGCCTGGTTGAAGAGAAGTTATATGAGCTGGAGTGATTCGGTCGGTAGCCACTGAACTATAATATTGCCCTATGTTTTCGTTCTCTGCAAAGTGTTCAAAAGCTTCGCGCTCATAACGTCGTTCGAATTCCATACGAGCATTGGAACGCATCTTGCTCATACGCTCTCTCTCCCACATTTCTCTTGTCCCTTGCTCGTCTTGAGTAAACTGCATTGCATTGTCAATATGCATAGAGCGAGCGTAGGCCTCTGCATCAATATTGGCACCTATGAAAGAAAACACGACGCCTTTCTCTTTCAGCATTTGTATGAGTTGTTGAATTTGCTTGAGGCTATATTCGCGCGAGGAGTTCTCTTCCCCATCAGTGATAGTGGTCACATATCCGATGCCAGACCCTTTGTTTAAGGTTGCGTCAAACTCACCAAGCGTCTTCCCAAGTGCATCGTAAAGAGGCGTACCACCATAAGGACTATAATCTTGATCCGTAAGGAGAGGTACGTCATCTATAGGCTGATCATTGATAATGTAGCGACTATTATCGGTATCAAAGGCATAGATACTGACATAATGACGCTGGGTATCAGGATTTGTTCGCTGCATTTGCTCTATGGTTTGCAATGTTTCGTTGCAGCCACTGATCGTTTGTCCTCTAACACACGACATGGAACCACTCTCGTCAAGCACAATTAGATGATAAACACTCATTATTCCTTCATGGTCGCTTGTCTTAGGGTCACGTTGAACAGAAGAAATCTTATTGCTCTTCTTTTTGTAGGGATGTTCTTTGCTCTTTGAGCGAAATTTGAAAAGGTCTCTTAAACGTTTCATAATGGTAATTTTTAAATCGTTAAAGTATTTGGCAGCGTTCGTCAAACGCTTCTGATAAATTCCACATAGATTGTGGCAATACCACTTTAGCAAGCTCTAACAGTGGAGCATCAATAACGCGAAAATGCGCATAAGCCATAGGACCCGCAATAGTTGCTAAAGTATCAGCATCGCCACCCAAAGCAATGGCTCGCGTAATGCAATCGGCATAGCTCTCCGACTTGATAAAAGAAAGTATGGATGGCGGTACGGTTTCTTGGCATGAAGAGCGAAAATGATAATGAGGATGTATCTCATCGTAAGTCGTCTCCGCCCAATCGGGATAATACTCACGCAATACATTTTCCTTGATGAAAGCCTTGTCGTGGCCTGTTTTGAGATAAAAGATGGTCAATGCCGTAGCGACAGCTCCCTTAATTCCCTCGGGATGGTTGTGGGTGGGCATCGCGGTGCGAGTAGCCATTTCAATACATTCTTCATGAGTTGTAGCCAGCCACCCAGCTGAAGAACACCGCATGGCTGCCCCATTACCATAACTGCCATAAGCCTTGGCCTCAGGATTGTTAAACCAAACCATAAATCCACCGCCATAACCTGCTTTGGGATACTGTAAGCACCACGTGCGGAGACTCGCTGCCATATCCAAGCCGTTCAGCAGGGCTTCAGCGCAAGCAAAAGTGCAAACCGTGTCGTCCGTAAAGCGTGAATAAGGATGAAAAAGATCTACATCGGCATACCGCTTCGTAGCATAACGCCGGTGTTCATAGACACTGCCGCAAATATCACCAATTGCAGCACTCAATAAAAGATGTTGTAACATAGCTATAACAAGGGTTTATTAAGTCAGAACTCCAAGCGAAAACCTTTTTGTTTGAGCGCTTGGTAATTTAAAGAATTGAAGCGATAGTAGTTCACACCCTGCTTTGTGTTTTGGCCTTCTGGTTGACACTCTTCTTGCGTAAGCAATCCAAGATGAAGCATTTTCTTGGCAAAGTTGCGACGATCAAAGTGTACGTCAAGAATAGACTCATAGAGCGTTTGCAACTCTCGCATTGTGAAACATTCTGGCAAAAGTTCGAATCCGATGGGCTCGAAGTGGATCTGTCTGCGAAGCTCTGCCATTGCGGTACGAAGAATGAGGTCGTGGTCAAAAGCCAGCTGTGGCACTTCAGCTAGCGGGAACCATCGAGCCTCGGCAGCATCGTCGCCTGCTGATATGTCGGTAAGTCGCACAAGGGCATAATGTGCTATGGTAATGACACGCTCACGCGGATCGCGTCCAGGACTGCTGAAGGTGTGAAACTGCTTAACATAAGCCGTTTCAAGTCCTGTCTCTTCGCGCAATTCGCGCAGAGCGCCAGTCTGAGCGTCTTCGTCCATTCTGAGAAACCCACCAGGAAAAGCCCATTGGCCTTTGAAAGGTTCTATGCCGCGCTGAATGAGCAACACTTGCAACTGCGTTCCATCAAAACCGAATATCACGCAATCGGTCGTCACACTGGGATGTGGGTACTTGTAGGTAAAAACTTGTTGTTCCATGCTTGTGTATGTGTGTAAATTTTACGCAGCAAAAATAGAGCAAGGGCACAAACCGAACCAAGTAAAATCATGTAAAAATTACGCAGAAAAGCATTTCGCACCCGAAAATGCGCCTTAAGAGGCTAAAAGGCTGGTGATTTTTAGGAATAGAATGGGAGATGCCGATAAGCCACTAACACAAACAAATCCCGCGGAACACGCTGTGCTTCGCGGGATTGTCTTTACAGAAAAATTGTATAAGCCCTGGCAAAATCAGTCTTCAGCCAACACTTTGGGGATGAAATAAACGATTTGTTTGCGCCACCAAGGCCAGTCGTGAGCTACGTCGAAGCCCCAATAATCTATCCAAACGGGCACATTATGTTCTGCCATGATTTGTTGCATCTCGCGAGTGTCGCGAAGCATGTCGTCTTCCCAAGCTCCTTGTCCCACGCAAAGGATGATGTCGCGCTCGCGATAGATATGCCAATAGGGATGGTCGGTAGGCATATTGGGCAGATAGTGAAGCGGTGAGTTGAGATAGAGCGTATCGTCCATATAGTCGCCAAAGAAATAGTCTTTGCGATAGACTCCGCTCAGTGCTATCAGACTGGTAAAAAGATCGGGACGGCGGAAGAAGAAGTTGGCACTGTGGTAGGCTCCCATGCTGCAGCCGGTGATGATCATCATCTCGCCGTCATACTGCTGGACGGCGGGGATGAGTTCTTCGGTGATATATCGAAACCAAGCTTCGTGGCGAACTGAGCGCGCTGCCCCATCGCCGTCGGTGAGCGACCACGTTTCGTCGTCAATGCTATCAGCGCAGATAAGTCGGATGCGATGGTTTTCTATCCATGGTGCAAGCACGTCGGTCATCCCGAAGTTGTCGTAGTCGAAATAACGTCCGCTCTGCGAGGGAATAACAAGTACGGGACGGCCGCTTTCGCCATAGGTCATATACTCCATGTCGCGCTGGAGGTTTGTGCTGTAGTGTTTTTGGTATTTACCAGTCATTGATTTAGGAAATAAAATATGTTTTTGAAAGTTTAGCGTTTAAGAGTCTATAGATTAAAGACAACGCCGCAGCGGACTTTATCTTATATTATTCGTTAGGCTTTGTCGGTGACGTAGTGAATAAACTCTTCAACTTCTTGCTGCGAACGCAGTTTCACAGTGTACATCTGATTGCCCATCGCTCCTGAGAGCACATCGGGCATACGTTCACACATGACGATACGATCGCCATAGTGGTCAAGGACTTCTTGGTGTGTATGCTTATAATGATAAATGTCGCGACGCGAGCTATAGGCACAATAGAATTGTTCACCCTCGGGAGTACGACGTTCGTTAAAGCGCACGACATCGGCCCAAATGCTATACACATCAGTACTATGGGCATAGTTTATCATGTCGGGCGTATAGCCTCCCGCTGGACGCATATTGACTTCAAGCCCTACGAAGTCGCCCGTGTTGCCAAGTCCTTTGTGTTCACGTGCGAGACAGAAGAACTCGAAGTGAACGAAGCGGCTCTTGACGTGAAAAGCCTTCAATGCTCGTCGGCCAAGTTCGCGGAGTTGCTCGGGCACTTCTTTTTGCACGACGTAGGAGAGTTCTAATTGTTCGTTGACAATATCCATGATGCTTGGCGGGAACCATGCGGCAGATTCAAACAATGCGTTACTCTCTGCATCACAAATTGCATCGTAGCTGAAGATATTGCCTGTGATAAACTCTTCCACTACATAGTCTGCGCTGTGAGGATTATTGGCAAAGAAAGCACAGACTTCTTCGTCACTATGTAGCTTATGCGTATCACTCGCACCAACGCCTACATCGGGTTTGGCTATCAGGGGATAACCTGTCAGCTGGGCGAAATCCAACACTGCCTGACAGCCTTGGCGCGCATGGATTTGTCGGGCTGTAGGTATTTGGCCTTCGGCATAAGACTTCTTCATGGCTGACTTTTCTTTGAAGTCTTCTACGCCATCGCTCTTCACACCTGTTGTAACATTGAAATCTGTGCGAAGCCTTGCGTCTTGCTCCAACCAGTATTCATTGTTGGATTCGATCCAATCGATTTTTCCATAGCGCGAAGCCAGGTAGGCTACAGCACGATACACCTGATCGTAGTTTTCGAGTGTATCCACACGATAATAATCTGTTAAAGCTGCTTGCAGTTCGGGTTGCAAGTTCTCGTATGATGTGTCGGCTATGCCCAGCACATTGGCTCCACGTTGCTTCAGGCGGTCACAGAATTGCCAATACGTGTGCGGGAAGTGGGGAGAAATAAAAATGACGTTCATGGTTCTATATAGGAATTAAGAGGATTTATTGTTTCCAAGCGCACAAAAGTATAAAGAAAACGTTATGCAAACACCTTTCATAGGACAAAAAGTCAGAGCCCAAAGCATTTTGGTATCATTTTGCTGTTAATCTTACCGCAACACGAACGCTTCGAAACTTTCGTAGCATGACAACAACAATTTGTGCTGTTAGTTCCCAGAGGCTTGTTCGGGTTGCTGACTATAGGACAATTAGCACAGGCGGAAGCGGCACTTTGGCTACGAAAATTTCGCCAGATGCGATAAGCTGCATAAATAACACAGCCTGTCACAACAAGGAGAACAACGATATATTGCCAATCAACTCCCATTATAGCATTATAGGTTATAGGTTAAAAGGTTAAAGCCTAATGCGGTGGAATCTTTAAACTCTAAACTATAGTCAGTAAACTTTCATAAACGACAGTCAAACGAACAGCGAGCCTACTTGATAAACCACAGCCGAAACAATCCATGCTACGCAAGTGGTATAACCGGCAGCGAAAAGTGCCCATCGCCACGAGGCTGTTTCGTTCTTAATGGCTGCGATGGTTGCAATGCAGGGTAAGTAGAGTAGGATAAAGAGCAAATAGCAGTAGGCGGAAAGCGGTGTGAGTCCGTCGGCTTGCATCAGATTGTGGAGGCGTGTGTATTTATCGGTGTCAGTACTGAAGGTCTCATCGTCAGAAAAACTGCCATCGCCTGAATAGATCACACCGAGCGTACTGGCTACGATTTCTTTTGCTCCAACTCCTGCTACGAGGCTCACGTCAAGTTTCCAGTTGAAACCTTGTGGCAGGAAAATGGGCTCTATGGCATGGCCTATGCGTCCGATATAGCTTTGCTCTTGCTGCTGTTCTTCAGTCAGTGTATCATCGTGGGGGAAATAGCCCAGTGCCCAGACGATGACACTTGCCACGAGAATGATGCCGCCCATTTTTTTGAGATACTCTTTGCCTTTATCCCAGGTATGGCGCAATGTGGCTTTCCAAGTTGGGAGGCGATAAGGCGGGAGTTCCATCACGAAGGGGGTGTCTTCGCCTTTAATAACATATTGCGAAAGAATGCGACTAACTATGACACTCATGAGGATGCCTACCACATAGAGTGAAATCATCACCGCCGACCGCCACTGCACAGCGAAGAAGGTGCCTGCTATCATGATATAGATTGGTAAGCGAGCGGAACAACTCATAAATGGGAGCACCATCATGGTTATCAATCGGGAGCGACGGCTTTCGATGGTTCGCGTAGCCATTACGGCTGGCACATTACAGCCAAATCCCATAATCAGTGGTATGAAAGATTTTCCGTGTAGCCCCATCTTGTGCATCACTCGGTCCATGATGAAAGCAGCTCGAGCCATGTAGCCGCTGTCTTCCATGAAAGAGATAAAGAGATATAGAATGAGTATCTGCGGCAGAAAGACTATCACAGCTCCTACACCGGCTATACACCCATCAACAATCATGGAACGCAAAGGCCCATCGGGCAGCAAAGCTTCCACGCTTCGGCTCAGCCACTCTACTCCACTTTCTATCCAATCCATGGGATACTGTCCCAACGAAAATGTGGTTTGGAACATGACGTAAAGCATCAAGAAAAAGACGGGAAAGCCCAGATACTTATTAGAGAGCACTGCGTCAATGGCATGAGAGAGTCGATAGGTATCTTGTTTGTCGCCGAGCGTGAAGTTTGCTTCAGTAAGCGCTCCGTGAATGAAACCATACTTGGCATCCGTCACGGCTGTTTCGCTGTCTTCGTGCGTATCAGTCTTTATTTGCGATGCTGCACGGTCTCGGGCAGCCATGACTGCTTCTGCCACATCTTGTTTGCTTACTTCGTGCTCTACCCACGTATCGTTTTCAAGCAGTTTTATGGCCAAATAGCGCGTGCTGAAACGAGCACGTAAAAAATTGCTACGTTTCAACTCGGTCTGAACATCGGCTATGCCTTTTTCCACGTATTGGCCGTGATTGATATGGATATGCCGCACCACATGGTTTTGGGGACGTTCGCCTTCAGCAAAATCCTCGACGTGTTCACGCGGCAACTCCCCTCCCTGAGCATATTGCTCGTGCCATTTCCTGATTTCTTGTGCCACTTCGGGGCATATACGCCCATCGGGGCCGATGTAGTCAGCTCCTTCGTAAAGGTTGATAAGCACATGAAAAAGCAGGTTCACTCCCCTACCCGTTCGGAAAGAAGTGGGTATCATCGGCACTCCGAGCAACTGGCTCAATGTGTCAATGTCAACGGAGTCGCCTCGGCGCTCAAACTCGTCATACATGTTCAGCGCACAAACCATGCGGATATTCATGTCAACAAGTTGGGTGGTGAGATACAGATTGCGCTCCATGTTGGAGGCGTCGATGACATTGATCACGATATCTGGACGCTTCTCAAAGAGGTGCTCTCTCACAAAGAGTTCTTCGGGACTATAACACGACAGCGAATAAGTTCCTGGCAGGTCGGTCAGTGCTAAGTCGTATCCCTCAAAGTGAGCGTGCCTTACGGTGGCATCAACTGTCACGCCGCCATAATTTCCCACACGGGCGTGAGCACCACTGGCATAATTAAACAGTGAGGTTTTCCCACAATTGGGATTACCGACCAAAGCTACGTTGATGGTGCGACGCTGACGCAGATACTCGCTGTTGGGGCGTGGCTGGTCGGAAGGGATTCCTACGTCTTCTGTGATTGGCACTATGTTGTGAGAAGGAATTTCAACTGAGGATGTTTCAGAGATTATTTCAATGAGTTCTGCTTCATCGCGCCGCAGACTCACTTCATAGCCCATCACTTTATATTTCACTGGGTCTTGCAACGGAGCATTCAGCATCGCTTCTACGATTCGCCCTTTGACAAAGCCCATCTCAATGATGCGCTTGCGAAACCCGCCGTGACCTATCACTTTTACGATGAGTGCCTTTTGCCCTGTCTGTAATTCTGAAAGTTTCATCAATACAAGAATACAAAAACCTCTTTCTACTACTGTTCAACTTTTTATCTTCAAATAATCACAAAGCTGGGCTACTGCGCGAGCGCGATGACTTATGCGGTTCTTGGCTTTTACTCCCATTTGAGCAAAAGTTTGTCCGGTTTCTTCGGGTGCAAATACTGGGTCATAGCCGAAGCCTTCTGTGCCCATTCGTGATAGAGTTATTGCTCCTTTAACGACCCCTTCAAAGAGATGTTCTCGCCCCGCAGCGTCAATAAAGGCTATTACGGTTCTGAAACGTGCACTTCGGTCGTTTTTGCCTTGAAGCTCTCGCAGCAATCGGTCGGTATTGGCCTCGGTGTCTTGTCGGTCGGGATAAGCATAGCGGGCTGTGTGCACGCCGGGTGCACCTCCCAGGGCCTTTACTTCTAATCCTGTGTCGTCGGCAAAGCAAGCGACGTGGTAGTGGTCGAAGACATAGCGTGCCTTTTGCAAAGCATTGCCTTCGAGTGTTTCAGCCGTTTCTGGGATGTCATCATGACAGCCTATATCAGCAAGGCTCTTGACGAGCATGTTTCCGCCCAATATAGCTCGTATTTCGTCAAGCTTATGGGCGTTGTTAGTAGCAAAAACGATGGTGTCCAAAATATGATTGTTATTTGAAATAGGCTTAACGAGTCGATGAAGCAGATATGCCAAAAGCAAGCTTATCGCGAGCGTTATAGAAAAAGCCGCAGCATGACCTAAGCGCTCTGGAAGCTGCATTTCAACCACTATCTGCACGATTGGGAAATGAATGAGGAACAATTCGTAAGAAATGTTTGGCAAACGGCGAGAATGTTCCAGCGATGAAATACGTGTGCCAGCATAGACGATCAGAACCGCAAAAGCCAAGGGCCACACGATGTTGAACGGGCTCCATACAAAGCCCAGCACTGCCACAATTAGGGTTGCGGGCAGGAGCCAAGCCACCTTGTGTTGCAGCCACGGATAGAGTTCCCACACAATGATGCCTGACAAGAAACAAACGATTTGCGAGGCTCCCACTTTACACAGCAAAGCGATGCCACTACTGTGAGTATGGTACGCCAGGACAATCATTGAGAATTGCAAGCCTACGAGCAAAGCGTATGCTATCAACAGCGTGACCATTCTGCGCTTGGGACTAAATTTTCTGATCAAGAGCACCATCAGCGGCAAGAGTACGTAGAACGCCACTTCATATTTCATAGTCCACAGCGAGCCGTCCATCACGGGTAGCACATGATCGGAAAACGTGGCAGGCAACGAGGGCTGCAGCCAATTGAGCATCAGTGCGTTCCAAAAGAGGTACCAGCCTGTTTGCTCATGGCACAGGAAGCTGCGCAAAGGCATCTCTGTAAAGAGCATTCCCACCAGAAAGCAAAACACGATGGTGCCCCAATAGGCTGGTAAAATGCGTCGGGCTCTGCGCTGGTAGAACGCCCGTGGTTTCGGGTTAGCCAAATAACTGCGATACGTGAGCATACCGCTGAGTATAAAGAAGAGCTGCACGGCCTGACGAGTGGGCATCATGGGCATACCCTGCCACTGTGTCAAGCCGCTGAAGTGGCTCACTACGATGGTGAGTGCTGCACCCCATCTCAGGGCATCAAATCCGTTTTGGCGTGGCAGGTCGTAAGTTTTCATTTCCCTGCTATTTCAAGCGGAATACCGCCTATCTCGGCTGCCATGTCACTAAAAGAGCTCCAATAACTGCCGATAATCCTCTTCGTATGAGTCAGACAGAACAAATCTACCACCGCATCGCCTATGCTAAAGGCATTGTCGCGCCGTCCGTCGGTTTCCTCGGCCAAGGTGCGCCCCTTGAAGTGTTCGCGCATGGTCCATTTCACTTGCTCGTCGTCGGTAGCTATGTAGAATCTCGCTGAGGGATAATTCTCCATGGCCTGAATAAAGGCTTCGTCTGTACTGACACTGGTTGACCATGAATTGTCGGAGCGGCGAATGTGTACGCCCACCATATTGTCTGTAAAATTTCGCACGATGGTTTCTATGCGCTGTTGCAACTCGGGCAGCGGACGAAGTAGTTTTATTTCGTCTGTGCCAAATGGTGCAATCTGAAAACCTGAATTGATATACAGGCTCTTGTATTTTTGCAGGTTTTGCACCAATGAGCCATGACGCTCAGGATGGAAGAGCTTTATTTGCTTGCGATAGAAGGGTAAGCGCAACACTTGGGGCAGATAGAGCTCTTTGTGAGACGAGAGACGATCAAGAAAAGTGCCATTCACGACTTGCACCCACGGACTTTCTATAGTCTGAAACAATTCGTCAAAGTAGGCTTGGCACTGCCAGTCGGGATGCCAAACAAATCTCACTTTGGTCTGCGTGGCTCGCCCCACGGCTATTGCCCCAAAGAGCACACGGAGTCTATTACAAAGACCGCCTTGAGCGGCTATGGTAAGTTTCATGCTTTCTTGAAAAGTATAGCGTTTAAGAGTTTAAAGTTCGCGGCAGTTCGCGAGCAAGCGATACAACCGCACTCAGAGCTTAAAGCCACCGCTATTTTACAATTTGACTATTTACGATTTGACAAGCTGCGCTTCGAAACGTCCGAGAAACACTGCTATTTTACAATTTGGCAAGTTACACGCTCCGAGTCCACCGCGCAAAACAGTCAAATTGTAAATTGTGAAATTGTCAGATCTTTTAACCTTTATTCTGTTTCTTTGCAGCCTTCGCCTTGATCACGTCAAAACCTTCGCCAAACACACCGATCACCTTGCTCTGCGAAACAAACGCCTGTGGGTCCACGCTCTTGATGAAACGGAAGATATTGGTGCTCTCACGCTTCTTGGCCAGCACCACAAGTACCTTACGCTCCGTATGAGTGTACCAACCTTCGCCGTTGAGCACTGTCACGCCGCGCCCTGTCGAAGCTATGGCATCGGCTATCTCGTCGTACTTTTTGGAAAAGATGAGGAACTGCACCGACTGCCTGCCACGGTCAACCACATAGTCGAGCACAAAGCTGGCCACAAAGAGTGTGCAATAGCCATAGAGCATCTGAGGTATGCCCACGTTGGGCAACAAGCCACTGCTCGTGATGATAAGGATGTCAAAGAGCATGATCACCTGCCCAAGCGTGATGTCGCGATACTTATTGACAATTGCTGCAATGATATCAGTACCACCCGTTGAGCCATTGTTTAGAAAAACAATGCCCAATCCCACTCCCTCAATGGCTGCACCGAGGATTGACGACATGAAAGCATCGTTGTGAACGATCTGGGGCAGGCCTTGAGGCGACTGCGTCAGCTCGGGATGAGCCGCGCCATAGGCCATCATGGCATAGCGCACCACTTCGAGGAATATCGTGAGCGTGATAACGGCATAAATCGTCTTGATACAAAACTTCCAGCCCAGCACTTTTATGGCCAAGACGAGCAGAAAGATGTTGATGATAAAGAACGTGTAGGCCTGCGGAAAACTAAATGCATAGAACAGCAGTGCGCCTATACCTGCCACACCGCCGCTCGTGATCTGATACGGCAGGTGGAAACACGTCACGCCCAGTGCATACATCAAGAGGCCGAACGTTATCGACACGTAGTCGCGCGCCTCTTGGAAGTAGGTAGTCTTAACAGTTATCATTTCACTACAATGTTTACAATACGCTTGGGTACTACAATCACTTTTACAATTGTTTTGCCTTCAAGATAGCGCGGAGCGGACTCGTGAGCCATGGCTATGGCCTCGGCTTCCTCGTTGGTAGCATCGGCTGGCACATCTATCGTGAAACGCGTCTTGCCGCTGAAGCTTACAGCCATTGTCACGGTATCTTCTTTCAGATAAGCTTCGTTCCACGATGGCCAAGCTGCATCGAGCACCAAGTCGGTGTGACCCATCTGCTGCCACAGCTCGCAAGCCATAAACGGAGCAAACGGCGAAATCAGCACTACCAAACGCTCCAACACTTCGCGCGAGCGACATTTCTGCTGTGCCAACTCGCCCACGGCTATCATAAAGGCCGCTATGCTCGTATTGTACGACATCGTTTCCATATCCTCCGTCACCTTCTTGGTGAGTTTGTGGATAGACTTCAGAGCATCTTTGCTTGGCGTTTCGTCGGTCACTGCGAGATTGCCTTCCTTGTCGAAAAAGAGGCTCCACAACCGGCGCAAGAAACGTGCACAGCCATCTATGCCGTTCTGGTCCCAAGGCTTGCTCTGCGTAATGGGACCAAGAAACATTTCATAAAGTCGCAGTGTGTCAGCACCATAGTGGGCAATAACCTGATCGGGGTTGGCCACGTTGAACATCGACTTCGACATCTTTTCTACTGCCCAGCCACATACGTATTTCCCATCTTCAAGCACAAATTCGGCATCGGCATATTCGGGCCGCCAGCTGCGAAATGCTTCGAGGTCGAGCACATCGCCGTGAACAATGTTGATATCTACGTGAATGGGCGTAACGTCGTAATCGTCCTTCAAGCCAAGCGATACAAATTTGTTTGTTCCCTTGATGCGATACACAAAGTTGCTCCGCCCTTGTATCATGCCTTGGTTCACCAACTTGCTGAAAGGCTCTTCTACACACGAAACGCCGATGTCGTAGAGAAACTTGTTCCAAAAGCGCGAATAGATGAGGTGGCCCGTAGCGTGCTCCGACCCCCCTACGTATAGGTCCACACATTGCCAATACTGGTCCACATCGGGAGCCACAAGAGCCTCTTCGTTTTTGGCATCCATGTAGCGAAGATAGTAGGCACTGCTACCCGCAAAGCCTGGCATCGTCGAAAGCTCAAGCGGAAAAACACGCTTGTTGTCCACCAAAGCCTTGTCCACCACCTTGCGGCTCGCTTCGTCCCAAGCCCATATCTTGGCATTGCCCAATGGAGGCTCGCCCGTCTCCGTAGGCAAAAACTTATCCACCTCGGGCAACGTCAGCGGCAAGCACTCCTCGGGAATCATATAGGGCATACCATTTTTATAATATACGGGGAACGGCTCGCCCCAATAGCGCTGGCGAGAGAAAATGGCATCGCGCAAGCGATAGTTCACCTTCACGCGCCCCAAGCCTTTCTCTTCCACAAAACGCTTCGTCGCTTCAATAGCCTCTTTGACGCTCAACCCATTGAGCGAAAAACCGTCTAAAGCGGTCTTTCCCGCAGCAGGCGAATTCGTCACGGTGCCCTCTTTAGCATCAAAACTCTCCTCGCTCACGTCGCAGCCCTCTACCAGCGGCACAATGGGCAGACCAAACTTCTTGGCAAAGGCATAGTCGCGCGAGTCGTGAGCTGGAACGGCCATGATAGCGCCCGTGCCATAGCCAGCCAAGACATAGTCGCTCACCCACACAGGAATTTCCTCGCCCGTGAAAGGATTGATGGCATAGCTGCCCGTAAATACACCCGTCACCTTCTTGCCGGCCATGCGGTCGAGCTCCGTGCGATGCTTCACTTCCTCAAGGTAAGCCTCGACAGCCGCTTGCTGCTCAGGCGCAGTCAACGTCTGCACCAACTCGCTCTCTGGAGCCAGCACCATAAACGTCACACCAAATATCGTGTCGGCACGTGTGGTGAATATCGTGAACGCATCGTCGCGCCCCTTGATGCCAAACTTCATCTCGGCACCCTCGCTGCGACCTATCCAGTTGCGCTGCGTCTCCTTGATGCTCTCGCTCCAATCGATCGTTTCCAACCCATCCAGCAAACGTTGAGCATAGGCCGAAATGCGCAGACACCATTGCTTCATCTTGCGCTGCTCCACGGGGAAACCGCCTCGCACGCTCACCCCATCCACCACTTCGTCGTTAGCCAACACTGTGCCTAAACCAGCACACCAGTTTACCATCGTTTCGCCCCTATAGGCCAACCGATAGTTCATCAACACCTGCTGCTGCTCCTCTTCGCTCATTGCCCGCCACTGCTCTGCCGTGAAATCCAACGGCTCGCTTTGTGCAGCATGAATACCCGCCGAACCTTTTTGCTCAAAGTGGCGCACAAGCACTGAAATAGGCATCGCTTTTCCACACTGCGTGCAGAAGAACGAACCAAACATCTGCTGAAAAGCCCACTGCGTCCATTTATAATAAATAGGCTCGCAAGTGCGCACCTCCCTGCTCCAGTCAAAACTAAACCCGATCTGATCAAGCTGTTCGCGGTAGCGCTTAATGTTTTGCTCGGTCGTAACGGCAGGATGTTGCCCCGTCTGTATAGCATATTGCTCCGCCGGCAGTCCGTAAGCATCATACCCCATAGGGTGCAACACATTGTAGCCCCGATTACGCTTATAGCGCGCATAGATGTCGGCTGCGATATATCCTAAAGGATGTCCCACATGTAGCCCCGCCCCACTGGGATAAGGGAACATCGAGAGCACATAATACTTAGGCTTACTCGCATCGGCCTTCACTTCGTAAACGTGTTCATCCACCCAACGCTTGCGCCAACGGGCTTCAATCTCAGAGAATTTGTATTCCATCGTTTCTGTGTGTGTGTGAATTTCTTTTTGATAAAACAAAAGTTTTTTGCTACGCACCGCTCTGCGCACAGCAAAATCACAAATTTCGGCGCAAAATTACGCAAACGCACCGCGCAGACAAAGCGAATAAAGCAATAAATGCTTTTTTCATCGTCTAAAACGCCTTTATAGGCCTTGCCTATGAAAACTGACGCTGAGCGATATTAATAGTTGTGTCCACCCCTCAACTGTTGTCTATCGGGGAAAGGGAAGAAAAGAAATGAGGTCTCCCTTGCCCAAGGGCAGAGAGAGCCATAATAATACGCGCCCGCGTTCCAAGACACTGCGGCAAAAGAAGCGTGTCTCATGGAGCGCGGGGCGTCTCGCTCGCGAGGAAGAGAACCGTTCTGCGATGTGCGGGCGAGGGGCCCTCGCTCCCCAACTTTTGCGACGGGCACCCATGAGCCAAGCGCGCGCGTGCGCTGTGCCCTATAAGAACACGCCTTTCGCGCAACAGATAGGGAGCTTCTGCGTGCGCACCGTACGAAAATTACGTGAACACCGTACGAAAATTACGTGCGCATCGTACGAAAATTATGTGCGTACCGTACAGTGTGTATGCATCATGTTCCCTTGGAGTATTCACAAACATACGATGTTTGTCAACAAGAGAAAGGCTATAGGGTTTTGTATAAGGGACGTTCTGTGTAAACCATCCAAAAAGAGCTGTGTATTTTTAGTACTGTGTGCTATTTCTTCATTCAAGTTCAGCAGGTATGTTAACTACTAACATACTTGCGCATCTTGAGTTAAAAGTTTCTCAAGGCCAACCAAGAATTTCTCCCCAGTAAAAAACGGTTATACCACAATCCCCCCAAAAATATATTGGCCCCTGTAGGAAACAAAGCAAGTGGTTTACTTCATAAAAAAAAACACCCATCACAAAATTGCAACAGGTGTATGGGGGGTGTGGTTTCACGCAAGCGATGGGGGCACTTGATCGCCTATGGGGAACTTTGCGACGTGCGGCTATTTTTTATTTGACAAGCACTTTCTTGCCGCCAAGAATATATATGCCTGGCGCGGTGGGTGGAGCGTTGAGGGCGCGACCATCTAGGGTGTACCAAGAACGCTTGGTCTCTTCGGGCAAAACTGAAGATAGCCCCGTGGCGATGTCGTCGGCGATGGCATCGGAGAAGAAGTAGCGTGTGGCGCTTGCGCTCGCGGTGGGTACGGCGAGGTAGGCTTTGTGTGCCCCGTTGGTGAAGGCACCGCCGGCTGTGGCTCCGAAATAGAAGCCTACGGTGGTGGGGTCGCCGGCAAGGTTGGTGGAGAGTTTATAAAACTTATAGGTGGCGGTGGCATCGGGACCAGTGGTGGTGGCTGCTGCGTCGCTACCGAGGAGCATACTGCCCGTGGGAGCTTCGCCGGGGAGGTCGGTGTGGCGGAAGATGTAGTAGCCCTCGCGCTCGCCCGTAGAGAGGATTACGCCTGTGGCGGCGGGTATTACATCGCCCGTGGCGTAGGTTTTGACGCTGACGAGGTTGCCGTTTTCTACTTTGAACGTTTCGGCACTGATGCGTTCGGGCACGACGAGGGCTTGGTCGTTATAGTAGAGCGAGGCGTAATGGGCGGCTCCTATAGGGGTCTTGACGTAGGTGGGCGCGGCGATCGACTCGATGCCGCTATGGTGCATGGCGGTGGGGATAGCGTCAACATAAGTTCCGTCATCGGCTTTGCGGAGTTTGAGGCTTGTGATGGTGACGGGGGAGAACGTTGTGGTGCGCCATTGCATGGAGACTTGGGGGGTGGTGGCTGCATCTACGATGCAGGAGTAGAATAATCTTCCTCCGCCAATAGTTACGTTTGCAGTGCTGCCGCTTGAGGAATATTTTTTGAACTGAAGCTTGCCTGCTCCTGGAGGTGTCTTGAACGTGATTTGCACTTGGTCGTATTTGGTAGAGCCATCGTTGTTGAGCAAGCGGATTTCGCCAAATTGTGCCGTATAGTTCACAACGTAGTTCAGCCCGTAGTCGGTCTCTAAGGGCAGGAAAGGTTCGTAGGTGCCTTCGTAGTAGCTATTGACGATGGTATATGCAAGGTCGGGCTGGGTCATGGCGGGCATGGTGCGGTGGGTTTTGTCGGAAAGGCCCATCCAGTAGAAGGGGGCGATGCCTGCCTGTTTGCAGCGACTCACGAAGTCGGCGGCGAAATTGAGGAAGTGGCTACGGATGGCATCGTAGTCGGAGGTAGTTGCATCGACGTTCGAGGAGCTCCACTCTGTGATAACGACGGGTGTGCCCTTGGCTGCAAGGATGTTGGTGAGATTGCTGAACTGTGCGTTGAGCTCGGCTGCGATTGCGCTCGATGTACGCGCGGTGCCGTCGGTTTCGGCTATGCGCGGATAGGCGTGCACACCCGTTATGAGGTGGTTCTGGGCGGGGTCGGTGGGTATTTGCAACTGGGTGAAAGGCTCGGTGAGGTGGGTGCTCCATGTGCCACGCGCGCCGCACGAGGCGTAGGTTTTGATGATGAGATTGCGCTGCGCGTTGTTTCCACCCGTGGCACGAACCGCACTGACAAAACTCTGCGCATAGGCATTGATGGCTGCGTAGGCATCGGCGGCTACAGTGGCATCGTACTTATCTTCATTGCTGGCAAACGAGGCGTAGTTCCACGAGTTATTGGCATCGAGCAGTTCGTTGTAGCCTTCGAAGATGAGCAACTCGCCATAGTTCTTGAAAGCGTTGGCTATTTGTGTCCAGAGGTTTTCAAAGCGTTCGTGGTTGGCGTTGTAGTTGTCCATCGTGGCTCTGAGCCAGGGGCTTGTAGTGGTGGAGGTGGTGGGGTTGCCGTCGTGGTGTACGTTGATGATGCAGTACATGCCTTGACTGATCACGTAGTCCACCACTGCTTTCACACGTGCCATCCATGCGGCATCAACCGTGCCGTCCGTGGCCATGTGGGGATACCAAGTGACGGGAACGCGTATGGCTCCAAAACCAGCTTCTTTCATCATCTGCATCAGCTCGGGCTTGGTGACGCTCTGGCCGCGCAGGGTTTCGGAGGCTGTGGGGTCGGAAACGTTTTTTTTGTGAGCATCGAGGGTGTTGCCCAAGTTCCAGCCCACTTTCATGTTGGCCACGGCTTCGGTGGCGGTTTCGAACGTTGTGGTCTGAGCCGAAAGCAAAAGGGTTGGCAGAAATAGCAGAATAGTGAGGAAACGTTTCAGCATATTATGGGAGGAAATGAGAGTTTTTTAGCGCCGTAGGGATAAATTTCGTATGGGATAGCGTCAAAAAAGGGCTGTTGTGCTCCATGCTCTACGCTATGCTTCAATCTCTACGCTTTTGATGAAATAGAATAGTTTGGGCAGCAAAAATAGTAAAAACTTCTTTATAAAATGTCGCTCGCTACAGGCTAAATGCTCTTATGAGCTTCCTTGGCATAGGTTTTTGGCGTTTTGCCATAGAAATGTTTGAAGGCGCGGGCGAAGCTTGAAGGATTGGTAAAAGCGCACCTAAGGGCTATTTCTTCAATAGACAGCGCGCCGTCGCTCCTCAGGAGGGTGGCTGCTCGTTGCATTTGAAGGGCTAAGATATAGCTCTTGCTCGTTGACTCTGTGATAGAGAGTATTCGGCGGCGCAGGGTGGAAGGCGAGATTTGGAGTTTGGCCGCAACGGATTCTACATCGCACTTGCCTTCGTCCATAGCGTCTTCAACAACGCCGTTTACATGCTGAAGAAAGTCGGCATCCGTGGGGATGAGCAGGGGGGGAGGCGAAACTTGGGGGGCTTCGCCATCATTTTGCTTGGGCGCGGGTGTGCTTTCAGCTGGGGGCTGGTTGCCTTCGCTGATAATGGCTTGAAGTTTTTGCAAGCGTTGCTGCCGGCGAGCACTGATGTACCACGTCAGGAGCGCAAGCACCAGGATGGAACAAACGATGAGCAAGAGGTTGCGCCGATAGGATTTCTGTAGCAAGCGGTTTTGGCTTTGAAGTTCGCTATTGGCAAATTGTGCAGAATACTGCCCGATGAGCATCCCAGAGCTGTTGGCATGAAGCGAGTCGCGAAGCAGATTGCAGCGGTCGTTGTGTTGCAAAGCCTCTTGAGGTCGTATGTGGCGCAGGGCTTGGTAGAGCCCTTCCTGCGTATAGCTTTCGTTATAGATGTCGTGCTGACTGACAAAGATGGGAAGCGCTTCGTTGTAATAGCGAATAGCCTCTTCGTAGTTGTTTTGTATCAGCAGGAGTTTGCCCATTTGGTTGCAGGCTATGGCATAGCTATGGAGATTGCCAGCCGCCTTGAGCTCTGGCATAGCTTGGCGCAAGGCTTTTTCGGCCTCTTGGTATCGGCCTAAGGCGGTGAGCGATGGGGCTATTTGAGCTTGGCGAATGGCTACTTTGGCCTTGATGCCCATCTGCTGGTCGATGGCCATGGCTTTGTTGGCATAGTCAACCGAGCGCTGATACTCACCCAGACTATAAGAGATTTCGGCTGCGCTACCATAGAGGATGGAGAGCCGGTTGCGGTTGCCAGCCTGCTTGCACACATTGATACCTTCGATGATATAGTGATAGGCTTGCTCGGGTTGCCCCGCCGTTTCGTAGAGGGCTGCTAGCGTGTTGAGCGAGGAGGAGATGCGCTCGGGGTCGCCACTGCCCTTGTCAAGTTCATGGAGGCGATGGGCACAGGGAGCGGCATGGCGATAATCGCCCAAACGGATATAGGCTATGGTGAGCAGCGAAAGGCAGTCGGCCTCAATGGCAAGCCCCTCCGTGGCTCGGCAATAGGGAAGCGCACGATAGGCATAGGCTGCCGCATTGCTATAGTCCTGTTGGTCAAGATAGAATTCGGCTGCCCAGTACCACACTTGCTGCCGAAGTGTGTCGAGGTGGGTGGCGGACGAGAATTGGATAGGCGAGTCGGTAAACTCTTCGCTGTTGAGATATTGGAAAAACGCATTGGCCGCCTTCACGCCAGGAGCCTGGTTGAACGCGCTCAGATATTGATTGAAACGTGCGGTGTCGGGCGTCGTCTGAAGGGCATATCCAGCTTGCCACAAACTACATACCAGCAGGAAGAACAAGAGTAAGCGACGCATGATAAGCAAGAATTGAGGGAGGAAGTACGTAAAAAAAAGAAAAATCGCTTCACGGGTGTGCGCCTGACAGGACTCGAACCTGCACGACTTGCGTCACCAGATCCTAAGTCTGGCGCGTATACCAATTTCGCCACAGGCGCATTCACACATTACGAGCGATTACAACTTTTTGCTCAGGGCTAAAAAGCCTTAGCGGTGCAAAAGTAATAAATAAATCAAAAGAGCCGCATATTTGCCACACAAAATGTCAACTAGGCTGGCTTTTAAGCCTTCCTTAAGTTGTTATACAATGAAAAAAACTTAGCCCACCATGACCGCTGTAGGGAAAAGGCCTTTATTCGAAGAGGAAGGTTTGCTGCCCCGTGAGTTCGTCTTCAATTTCGGTGCGCGTCGTGTTGTCCGACAAATCTACAGGGGCTTCGTCAGCTTGTGGCACATCGTCGTCAGACGGCTCTGAATTGGTGGTTTCTGTAGCTTCGGGTTTGCGCAGTGGCTCAAGCTCTTCAACCTTTTCAACAGCAAGTGTGGTGACACGCTTACCCTTAGCTCCCCACCCTTTGACGGCAACAAATTCGCTGCAATCAAGCTCTAACGGTTCGCGCACGGCATCGGCTCCTGCATAACTGACGCGAAGGCGCGGATACATCTCTTCCGTAAAAATAAGGAGTTGGCTCTCGGAACTGTCGCCCAGGAAGTTGCGCGGACGTGTGGCAGCGGCTTTTTCGAAGCAGAAGCGCTTGAGATAGAGATAGCCTTGCTGCGTGGCATCAAAGAGTGCTACGGTATAGACTTTGTTGGGGTCAAACTTGCTGACAAGCAGGAGGTCGGTTTCGTAGTGGTTGTTGGGGTCGAAGTTGGTGGTGTAGAAATCGCCGTTCTTGCGCACGATGAGCACCATGTCGTCGCTTTGGAATTCGCCAAGATACTGCCCGTGGTCGTCAAAGTTGAGTCGCTGCACGTCGTGGTCGAACCATACTTTGCGACCGCCCAAGGTGCTTGCGCCATGGCTCTTGAGTTGTATGCGATAGATGGGCAAGCGAGTGAGCAAGTTGCCACGTGCGCTGCGCCCTTTCACCATGAGTTCGCTGAAGTCGCGGTCGAAAAAGATTTTGCGCAGCCCACGCTGAGGCTTGAGCGTAACCTTGATGACTTCGGCCTCACCATTGGGGTTCACAGTGAAGTAAGTGACGCGACTTCCAGGGGTGCCCTGCGTGATGTCGTACTCGCGTTCGTGCGTAACGCCCGTCACGTTGAAGCGCTTGATGTAGTAAGCACCATGAGTGCCGTCGCGGTAAACAGCGTTGTAAGTGATGCGTTTGTCGTTCTTGCGGAACACGGCAATGTGCATCACCTCGGCTTTTTTCTTCTCGGCTTTGCTGCGGGCAGTTTCACCGATAAAAAGTTTATCGGCCACACGCACCACTTTGTAGGTTCCGTCTTTGTAGAAAATGATTACATCGTCAATGTCGGAACAGTTCTCTACAAATTCGTCCTTCTTCAGCCCCGTGCCAATGAAACCATCCTGACGATTGATGTAGAGTTTCTGATTGGCTTCGGCCACTTTGGTAGCAACGATGGTGTCGAAAGAGCGTATCTCAGTGCGACGCGGATGGAGCGGCGCATACTTTTCGTTAATTTGCTGGAACCATTCAGCCGTGACCTCTGTCATGCGACCAAGGTCCTTGTCAATGCGAGCTATCTCGTCCTTCATGCGGGCGATGGCTTCTTCGGCTTTGTCTTTGTTGAAGCGCAGAATGCGAGCCATCTTAATCTCCAAGAGCCGAAGGATGTCTTCCTTGGTCACTTCGCGCACCATTTGAGGATAGAACGGTGTGAGCCGCTCGTCAATATATTCGCAAGCCTCGTCGTTGCTCTTGGCTTGTTCGAAAGGACGACCTTTGTAAATGCGCTCTTCTATAAATATACTCTCCAAAGAGGCATAGTGAAGGCTCTCAAGCAGCTCGCCACGGCGTATCTGCAATTCGCGGCGCAGAAGCTCCTTGGTGCGCTCTACAGAAGCTTTCAGCACTTCGCTGACCGGAATGAAGCAGGGTTTCTTGTCGTCAATGACACAACAGTTGGGCGATATGCTCACCTCGCAGTCGGTGAATGCATAGAGCGCATCAATGGTTTTGTCGCTCGAAACGCCAGGTGCCAGTTGTATTTGGATTTCTACTTCAGCCGCCGTGTTATCGTCAACGCGGCGTATCTTAATCTTGCCGCGCTCGTTGGCTTTCAGAATGCTCTCAATAAGCGAAGAAGTGGTTTTGCCGAAAGGAATTTCGCGAATAACAAGCGTTTTAGCATCAAGTTTTTCAATCTTGGCACGCACTCTCACCGCACCGCCGCGCAAACCATCATTATAATTACGTACGTCAATGAGTCCGCCCGTCTGAAAGTCGGGATAGAGTTCAAAAGGCTCACCATGCAGATACTTCACCGCGGCTTCGCAGAGTTCGCCCAAGTTGTGTGGCAAAATCTTGGCCGAGAGCCCCACAGCAATGCCTTCTGCACCTTGAGCAAGAAGCAAAGGAAACTTCACAGGAAGCGTCACAGGCTCCTTGTTGCGCCCATCGTACGAGAGTTTCCACTCGGTAGTCTTGGGGTTGAAAAGCACATCAAGCGCAAACTTCGACAACCGAGCCTCGATATATCGTGGAGCCGCAGCACTGTCGCCCGTGAGGATGTTTCCCCAGTTGCCTTGACAATCTACGAGCAAGTCCTTCTGCCCCATCTGCACCAAGGCATCACCTATGCTTGCATCGCCGTGGGGATGAAACTGCATCGTATGGCCCACAATGTTAGCCACCTTGTTGTATCGCCCATCGTCCAAGCGTTTCATAGAATGCATGATACGCCGCTGCACGGGCTTGAACCCGTCAGCCAAATGGGGCACAGCACGCTCCAAAATCACATAGCTGGCATAGTCGAGAAACCAATTTTGATACATCCCCGTGAGTTGTTGAGGAGCATCGAGTTGATTGTGGTTTGTGTCTGTTGGCTGTGACTCAATGGTAGCCTCGCTCTCGCTTTTAATCTCTTCGGGCTGGATAGGTTCGTTTGTTATTGTATCGCTCATCGTTCGGTTGTCGTTTTCAGCGTGTTGTCAGTCAAAAACCGTGCAAAGATAGTGCAAAGGAAAACAAATGACGAAGTTTTTTGCTTTCTTTTGCCGAGCCGTAGCCTATCTTCGCGAAAGCAAGGAGCTGTAAATGCAGCGTCTTTGCCTACATTATTATATGTTCTATGGTCTTCCTCCTCCAAGAAAGCGAGTAGAATAATAGTTGTCGGAAAGATTATCAACAACAACGCCACGTGTAGAACTGGCATGGACAAAACGCCCACCCTTGAGGTAGATGCCTACATGGGAACAAGTGCCGCGTCCGTTGGTGGTGAAAAACAACAAGTCGCCTTGCTGAAATCCTTCAAGCCGCACTTTCGGCACGTCCTTTTCGTATTGGTCTATGCTGCGTCGGTGTAAGTCGATGCCATACACCTCGCGGTAAACAATCGTCGTGAGCCCACTGCAATCAAGCCCGTCGCGGTCGTTGCCCCCATAGCGATAGGGCGTGCCAAGATAGGAGGCGCAGAGCGTAAGCAAGTGAGCATTGTCGGTTCTTTCGCTGCGAATACCAAGGGCCTCGGCAGCTGCGGCGGCTTCAGAGCGTGAAACATGCGTGCTGATAGGTGCTACTGTTGCAGAAGAAGTTTGGGGTGCAATGGTTGTGGCTGTGTTTCTTGCAGGGATATAGGCCCCATCGGGCAGACGTTGAGAAACACAAGAGGCCAACAGCATCACAAAGGGCAACAAAAGCATAAAGCCTCCAATCTGTGGAGGCCTTATATAGGTTTGTCCGTATTGATTTGTTGCCTTGCTGAGCATGGGCAAAAGGGTATGTCCTTTTACTTACTTCAATCCTTTTTCTACCAAATAGCGTTCGGCTTCAAGGGCTGCGCGACAACCGGCGGCTGCGGCAGTGATAGCTTGGCGATAAAGCGGGTCGGCCACGTCACCAGCGGCAAACACTCCAGGCACTCGGGTGCAAGGACGTGCTCCATCAGTAACGATATAGCC
This sequence comes from uncultured Prevotellaceae bacterium, assembly GCA_900316575.1. Lineage (GTDB taxonomy): Bacteria > Bacteroidota > Bacteroidia > Bacteroidales > Bacteroidaceae > Alloprevotella. The sequence goes on from ONDJ01000001.1 coordinate 282,918, forward strand.
CTGCTCGTCGGTTTCTACCCACGGAGTGAAAAGTTCGCTGTTGGGATGATGACCAATGGCGAGGAAGAATCCTTCTACGGGCAAATCGTAGGTACGCTCGTCGGATTCGCCGCGCCGATGCACAAGGCGCACACCTTCTACAACGCCATCGCCATAAAGTCCGAGCGTGTTGGTCTCAAAAAGGATTTCAATCTTTGGATTTTCCATGACGCGCTGTTTCATGGCTTCAGAGGCACGGAGGAAAGGCTTGCGCACAATCATATAGACTTTCTCAGCCAGTCCTGCAAGATAGCTGGCTTCTTCGCACGCTGTGTCGCCTCCGCCAACTACTGCCACGCGACGCTTGCGATAGAAGAACCCATCGCAGGTGGCACAAGCACTGACACCCGCTCCACGATATTTTTCTTCATCGGGCAATCCGAGGTATTTGGCTGAAGCCCCCGTCGCAATGATGAGTGTGTGGCATTGTTCTACTTGTCCATCGTCGAATTCTACGGTGTAGGGAGCCTTACTGAGGTCGCACTTCACAGCTATACGCGGACGAATTTCAGCACCCAGACGCTCGGCCTGCCTACGCAGATCGGCCATCATCTGATTGGCATCTACACCGTCGGGATAGCCTGGAAAGTTTTCTATTTCTGTTGTCGTCGTAAGTTGACCGCCGGGTTGCAAACCTTCGCATACTACGGGGGAGAGCCCAGCGCGAGCCGCATAGATAGCGGCGGTATATCCAGCAGGGCCTGAGCCCAGAATAAGGAGTTTTAACATTGTGTGTGTGTGTGCTTTTTCTTTGATATATTGATTGCTCTGCGCCCTTTTATCTCAGATCAATGATTTCGTAATTGGGAAAGCGCGATGGATCTAAGGCGAAGTTGCTATCGGGGAAGCGTATGCCCGTCTTGATAGAGTTGATGCGTATCTTCAGCCAGTTTTTCTTACCCATTCTGACGCGGACGGAGAACGGCATGTTGTCCGCGCCGATACTAATGTAAAGCTCTTGAATGGGGTTCTTGGTGGATTTTGAAATCAAATGTATGTCCTTGATAGGATGACCCTCGTACGTATCTTCCTCCACGCTGAGCACGTAGCCTTGCTTGTAGATGTCTATGAAGCTATAGGGGTTGATCTGTTGCAATTCTACGCGCGTGGGTTTGCTCACATAGATTTCATTACTACCAGTCTCCAAAGCCCAAAGCGTAGCACCGTCAAACCACTGCTGAATTTGTGGCGTGACAATTTTGAACTTGCGCCCCTTGACAGCCAGTGTGCCCGAAGACGAGCCTGCCTCTTCGCGGCCATTGTATGTGGTCAATGTGAATTGGGCTTGAATGCCACCAGCATTTTTCAGCTTGTTGGCTACTTGGTCAAGCACTGCCCGCGCTTCATTTTCTTGTGCTAATAAGGTTAGCGGCATGAACAAGGCAAAAAAGAATAGGCTTATTTTGTGAAAGTTGAAGTGTCTTGTCTTCATCGTTTTGTTTTAGTTGTTTTAGACTTTCTGCTTGCAAAAATAAAGCACTTCCCTGCGTCTCGCAAATTTGAGCTAACTCGCAGGGGCATTATTAAATATTTTTAACCGTTAGTCCCTTAATGCAAAGATGCCAATAGCGCATCGAGTTGATTGAGGTCGGAGATGAGCACGTCGCGTGGCTTACTGCCTTGTGCAGGTCCCACGATGCCGGCTTTGCAAAGCTGGTCCATCAGTCGGCCCGCACGATTGTAGCCTATGCTGAACTTTCGCTGAATGAGCGATGTGCTTCCTTGTTGTTCTACGACAATCATGCGTGCCACTTCGTCAAACATAGCATCGAGCGATTCGTTGATTTGTCCACCACCAGGGGACGCGCCTCCGTCTTCAGCCTCTACTTCGGGCAGTAGATAAGGGGGCAGAGCTCCTGGCTGGTCTTCTATGAATTGGCAGATGCGTTCCACCTCGGGCGTATCCACGAAAGCACATTGTACACGCACGGGATCGGCTCCACTCATGCCACTAAGGAAGAGCATATCTCCCTTTCCCACCAGTTGGTTGGCTCCGGTGCGGTCGAGGATTGTGCGGCTGTCGATTTGCGACATTACCTTGAACGACATGCGAGCGGGGAAGTTGGCCTTGATGGTACCTGTGATGATATTTGTTGTGGGGCGCTGCGTCGCAATGACCATGTGCATTCCTACGGCACGTGCCAACTGTGCGATGCGAGCGATGGGGAGTTCCACTTCTTTACCCGCCGTCATAATCAAGTCGCCAAATTCGTCTATCACAATGACCACGTAAGGCATGAACTCGTGTCCGTTTTCGGGATTGAGCTTGCGCGACTTGAACTTTTCGTTGTACTCCTTGATATTTCTGGCCTTGGCTTTCTTGAGTAGGTCGTAACGATGGTCCATCATCTTGCAAAGACTGCGCAAAGTCTGTACCACTTTAGTGACATCCGTAATGATGGGGTCTTCCTGCTCTGGCAGCGTGGCGATGAAGTACTTGGCTAATGCTGCATAGATATTGAGCTCCACCTTCTTGGGGTCAACGAGTACGAGTTTCAGTTCTGCGGGATGTTTCTTGTAGAGCAGGGATGTGATGAGTGCATTGAGCCCCACGGACTTACCTTGTCCTGTGGCACCAGCAACGAGCAAGTGGGGCATTTTAGCGAGATCTACCATAAAAACTTCGTTGGTGATAGTCTTGCCTAAAGCCACGGGCAGTTCGTAACGGCTCTGCTCGAACGTTCGGCTGTTGAGCACGCTTTCCATCGAAACGATGCGTGGCTTGTTGTTGGGCACTTCTATACCGATGGTGCCTTTTCCTGGTATGGGCGCAATGATACGAATGCCCAATGCACTCAGACTTAGCGCGATGTCGTTTTCGAGGTTGCGTATCTTGCTAATACGCACGCCAGGTGCGGGTGTAATTTCGTAGAGTGTGATGGTAGGGCCAATGGTAGCCGTGATGCGTATGATGGCTACGTCGAAATTGGCTAATACTTCCCTGATACGCTCGCTGTTGGCGCGTTGTTCATGTTCGTTGATGGTGATACCATCGTCGTCGTAGCGCGTGAGCAGGCTCAATTTCGGGAACTTGTAGTTTTCCAAATCCTTGCGCGGGTCGTAAGGCTCCATCTGATCGGGCAGGCTTGTGATCGTATTCTTCTTCGCTTGCTTTTCGTCGCCTGGTCGCCATGCCTTAAGTTCTACAGGGTCTGTTTCGCTATTAGCAATCTCTAATGGAGCGGAATTGCTTGCTGCTTCCTGCGATCCTTTCTTGAGCTCTTCGGGTGTGAAGTCCATAATCACGGTGTCAGCTCGCTTTGCATTGGGGTCGCGGTCGTCTATGTCGGCGTAAGGATCGGTATCGGCCTCTGCGTCGGCTTCGTTTGATATGTTAAAGATGCGTTGCCACCACCGCTTTTCAGCTGGCTTTTGTGGCAAGTCGCTGATAGGCTCCATGGCATTTTCATCCGCCGTCTTTTTGAGGTAGTCTTTCGGATTGGCAGCAAGCCTCACGAGCACCTTTGTGCGCTGCGACATATAAACGAAATAGAGTGTCAGCGTCACAAGGAGCACGGCGATACACCCCACCATGCCTATGTTCTCCGCAAAAGTCTCGCGGAGACGATCTCCATGGTTGCCACCAAGAGGGAATACAAACGGAGCGTTCTCTGATAAGAACAAAAATTGCACAACGCTCAGTGCTATGCTTCCCCATATCATCCAAAAAGATTCGTGCATGAACCATTTGAATACGTTCACTTTGTAAGCTCTGATAAGGCGCATACTGAGCTGAATGAGAAACACGGGAATAAAGAACGAACAGAGCCCGAAGAGGTCGTTCATCATATAGTATGAAAGGCGTGCGCCCAGTGTGCCTGCATAGTTAGCGGCATGTTCCAAATTGCCATCCACCACCCCCGTTTGGTCAACAGCTGCAGTCTGGAAGTTTGAGAGCATAGACAGGAGCATGACCAAGCTGATGGCCAGCAACACCAAGCCCGCTACAAACATAATGGTATCAAGCGATATGCGCCCCATGGCTTCCACCATTTGCGCCCAAGCGGATCGGGACTGCTTCTTACGCGCTTTTCCCGCCGCCTTACGTTTCTTTGTCGGCATATGTCAGATAATAATTCCTTTTTCTTTTTCCTTAATTGCGTAAACAGATTTCTTAATTCCCTTTTTCGTTTACGCGCTGCAAAGATAGTGCAAGGCGAACGCAAAGGAAAGCAAAAGACAAAGTTTTTGTTTTCCTTTGCTGAGCCGCAGCCTATCTTGGCGAAAGCAACCTCGACTACTTTTCACGCCCATGAAAAGTTTAGTTCATGGGCGTGAAAAGTTGAAGAGAAGGGATGCTGTTGCCCGCTACATGCGATGAATAAAAGACTTTGGGTGTATCGTTTCACGTTTTAAGTTGACGACTTTTAGTCTTATTCACAATATAGGCTTACCCAGGGTGTCTTCAAAGAATGACAACCAAAGGATTAATCTTTTTCCGATTAGCTCGTTTGTTGGTTTTTCCTTTATTATCATTTGCTTTGGCTTGGGAAAAGGCATACTCCAAAGGCTTTTCAAAAGAACAATAGCCCTTGCGATACAATAAATACGCCCTTCGCGCGTTAATATGTTTAGGTATATCGCGCTCGGGCGCGCAACTCCGTATGGACTACAACAAACCAAATCAAACGCACAAACTATGATCGCTTATATTGAAGGTCGTGTTGATGAATTGACTGCCGAAATGGCTGTGCTGGAAGCTAGTGGCGTGGGTTATGAATTGGCCATATCGCTACAGACCTACGAAGCCATGCGCGGCAAGGAGCATTTTCGCCTTTACGTTTATGAACAGATGCGACAAGATCAAGCCACGCAGCTATTCGGATTTGCCAATCGCAAAGAGCGCGACCTATTTCTCTTGCTGCTTGGTGTGAGCGGTGTAGGCGGACAAACGGCTCGTAGCGTGGTTTCGGCATATAGTCCTGATGAGCTGACGCGTATCATTGCTAACGAAGACAAGCGTGCACTCACTGCCATCAAGGGCATCGGCAAGAAAGCAGCCGAGCGCATTGTGGTGGAGCTTCGCGACAAAGTGGAAGCTCCTGTGGGTGCAGGATATGAGGCAGCAGGCGGGTCGGCGAACGTGGCTGTCCATCCCGCCATGCAAGAAGCGGTTTCTGCTTTGACAATGCTTGGTTTTCAGAGCCAAACGGCAAACAAGACCGTGGCTGCAATCATTAACGAACAGCCCGATTTGGATGCTGGTGAAGTGATCAAATTGGCTCTGAAGCAAATAACAGCTCGATAAAAAAGGCATAAAGCAAAAGTAAACCAGAATGCGGAAGAAACAAACGGTGGGCAAGCTGACGGCTATTCTGATGGCGCTCATGGCCATTGGAGTGGCTTGGGGCATGGGTGCGGCTCGTCGCACCCATGTGCCCGCGCGTACGTTCTCCAAAGGAGATGTTTCGCACGCAGTCTTGATGGATGCTTTTGCAAAACGGCCTACAGTTTTTTTCCATAAAACAAGGAATTGGGTTCTACCCGTATGGGTTGCACCCGACGTGGAGCGCCAAGACACCATCATCACCCCCGTGAGCCCCACAGACCCTTCCGATCCCTATGCTCCGCAAACTTATAGCGGCGACCTCAGAACGCCCGACAACATCGAAACTGGAATTTTTCTTGATGAGCGCACAGGCCAGTACCGTTTTGGAACACGCCTCAAGGGAAACACACAGTTTCTGAGCACTCCGCTATTGATGACACCCGACGAAGTAGCTCGTCGCGACAATCGACGCATTCGCCACCAGTGGTTTGCCAATCAAAACCGCACCGAAGCCATTCAGCAAGGCAAGGAAAAGTTTGATTTCACCGATATGCACTTCGACCTTGGGTTGGCTGAAAAGATTTTCGGCCCAGGAGGAGTGCGCATCAAGACAACGGGCTCTGCTTCACTGAAGATTGGTGCCAACACGCGCTTTGTGGACAATCCCTCGCTCTCAGAACGCAACCGCAATGTCTTTGGCTTTGATTTCAATGAAGACATCAACCTTTCGCTCAACGCGCGTGTGGGCGACAAGGTAAACATGGACTTCAACTACAACTCCAAAGCCGTTGCAACTTTCGACTCGCAAAACATACGCCTGCGCTACGAAGGCAAAGAGGACGAAATCATCAAACTGATTGAGGCGGGTAACATCTCAATGCCCACCACATCGTCGTTGCTCCGAGGTGCATCGAGCCTCTTTGGTATTCGCACAGACTTCCAGTTTGGACGCTTGCAGCTTTCGGCTGTGGTGAGCCAGAAGAAGTCGTCTTCGTCGAACGTGAGCAGTGGGCGTGGCGGTGTACAGTTGCAGAGCTACGAAATCAACGCAGCCGAGTACGACGAAAACCAACACTACTTCCTCTCCCACTTCTTCCGCGACCGCTACGATGCCAACATGTCGCAGTTGCCTAACATCATGAGCGGGTTTACCATCAACCGCATTGAAATATGGGTGACGAACAACACAGGGCAAACAACCGATACGCGCGATATTATTGCGCTGACCGACTTGGGTGAGTACCATCGTATTAGTAACAATTACTGGTCGCCTGGTAGTGACCAAAACCCCTCAAACAACAGTAACGACGAGTATTCTACGCTGGTTTCGGGCTATGCTGCTGCTCGCGACATCTCACAAGCTACAACCCTACTTGATGGACTTGGACTCAAGGGAGGAACCGACTATGAAAAAGTGGGCTCAGCTCGAAAATTGCGCACAACAGAATACAAGCTCAACAATGCTTTAGGATACATTTCGTTAGGCACAAATCTCCAGACCGACCAGGTACTGGCCGTTGCCTACGAATATACATATAAGGGCCAAACTTATCAAGTGGGTGAATTCTCAACCGACATCGCAGAAAACAGTCAGGCTCTCTTTGTCAAATCCCTTAAGAACACTTCATGTACACCACAGCAGGGCAACTGGGATTTGATGATGAAGAATGTGTATTACCTTGGCGCCACCAATTTGCAGAAAGACAAATTCCGTTTAGACATTAAGTTTCTCAGCGACACTAGCGGAGTTTGGCTCAACTACTTACCCGAATCGGGACTGCGCGATAGGAAACTCATTCAGCTGTTGGGCATGGACCGATTGGACAACAACAATCGTCGCAATGCGAATAGTTACTATGACTATGTTGAAGGCTACACCATTGATGCCAACAATGGCCTTGTAATCTTTCCCGTCGTAGAACCCTTTGGTGCATATATGCGTCAGGCTATTGGCAATGATGCGCTGGCAGACAAGTATGTGTTCCAAGAACTCTACGACAGCACACGCACCATTGCCAAACAGATTGCAGAAAAAAATAAGTTTGTTATAGCCGGTGAATATCGAGCCAGTCGCAACGATGAAATATCTCTCGGGGCTACCAATATTCCGCGTGGAAGTGTTGTCGTTACCGCAGGAGGCCAAAAGCTGACAGAAGGAACTGATTATACGGTGGATTATTACAGTGGCATTGTTCACATTGTTAATAAGAGCATTCTTGATGCTGGTACACCTGTCAACGTTAGTCTAGAGAGTAACACCGACTATGGTATGCAGCGAAAGACAATGCTGGGGCTTAACTGGCAGTACGACTACAGCAAGAACCTTACCTTCGGCGGTACCATCATGCACTTGCACGAGCAAGCACTGACCACAAAAGTCTCTATGGGCAGCGAGCCGATCAACAACACACTATGGGGTCTAAACCTATCGTGGAAGACTGAAAGCCAATGGCTCACCAACGTATTCGACCGCTTACCCCTCTTACATCTCACACAACCTTCAAGCATCAGTCTTACTGCCGAATTTGCCCAACTCATAGCAGGAAGCAATAGTCAATCGCAGAGTGGCTCTTCGTACCTCGACGACTTTGAAAATGCCAACACCGACTTCGACATCTCCGATCCGCGCGAATGGGTGCTGAGTAGCACACCGTCAATGTTTAGCGAAAGTGCCTATTCCAACGATGTGCGCTACGGTTACAATCGCGCTTTGATGGCATGGTACTACATCGATCCGCTCTTCACGCGCCGCAGTTCTTCGCTCACGCCAGGTTACATCAAGAACGACTTAGCGCAGTTGAGCGACCCCTTTGTTCGCGAAGTGTACATCAACGAACTCTTCCCCAACCGCTCAATAAATTATAAAGAGGCCTCCACACTCAACGTGCTGAACCTTGCATTCTATCCCAACGAACGTGGCCCCTACAACCTTGACCCTTCATTGGATGCTAATGGTCGCTTGAGTAATCCACAGAGTCGCTGGGGCGGCATGATGCGCAAACTCGACAACACCGACTTCGAGGCTTCCAACATTGAATACATCGAATTCTGGTTGATGGACCCCTTTGTCAAGGCAAAACTTGATGGAAGCGATCCGAGCGGCGACCTCTACATCAACCTGGGTGAGGTAAGCGAAGACATACTTAAGGACGGCAAGAAATTCTACGAAAGCGGAATGCCTACCAACGACGATCCCTCACAATACGAAGAAACAATCTGGGGACGTGTGCCTAAGCAAACCAGCGTCACTTATGCGTTCAACACCCAGAGCGGAGCACGGTTGCGACAAGACGTTGGTCTGAACGGATTGACCAGCACAGAAGAGCAGACGTTTGGCGTTTATGCAGACTACCTCAATGCCGTACGAAACGTGTTAAGACCTGAAGTGTACGACAGTATAGCAGCCAACCCCAGTGGCGACCGCTACCACTTCTTCCGTGGTACGGACTATGACAATGCACGTCTGGGTGTGCTCGACCGCTATAAGTATATCAACCACCCCAATGGCAACAGCGTGGATGCCGATCATTCTCCAGAGAGCTACTCCACGGCCTATAAGACCACGCCAGACGTAGAAGATATCAACCAAGACTATACGCTCAACGAGTACGAAAAATACTACCAGTATCATATCCATATTGATCCTGCACAGATGCAAGTGGGACAAAACTACATCGTTGACAGTCGTACAGCTACACCAACACTTCGCGACGGCACAAAGCCCGAAATTACATGGTATCTCTTCCGCATTCCTGTTGACCAATATGAAAGCCGTGTGGGAAACATCAGCGACTTCACAAGCATACGTTTCATGCGCATGTTCCTCACGGGGTTCAAAGAGCCCGTAGTGTTACGTTTTGGTACGTTCAACCTGGTTCACGGCGATTGGCGCACCTACGACCAAGCACTTTATACGGCTGATATTGGCGAAGGAAGCGGCACGCTGGCTGTTAGTAGTGTAAGTTTCGAAGAGAATGCCGAGAAATCTCCCGTGAACTACGTTATTCCCCCAGGCATTAGCCGTGTGCTACAACCTGGTTCCGACCAGATATTAGAAAACGACGAACAAGCCTTGTCGCTCATTGTTGAGAATCTTGCCAGCGGTGATGCACGTGCTGTGTATAAAAACACGAATATCGACTTACGAAACTATCGCCACCTCCAGATGTACGCACATGCTAACGCACTGACAGGCGACCATGAGCTCCAAGACGGACAAATGAGCATTTTCCTACGACTTGGCACCGACTTCAAAAACAACTACTACGAATACGAAGTGCCGCTCACCATCACACCCGAAGGACGCTATTCGCAAGGAAGCAACGGAGCGCGTGCCGTTTGGCCTGAAGACAACATGCTGGAGATAGATTTCGACCAACTGACCACCATTAAGCGCAACCGAAATCTCAGACGAAGCCAGGGACAAGCTTCGTACGGCCAAGTATATAGCGAATACGACCCCAACAAGCCTCAAGCAAAAATCAGCATCATGGGTAACCCTTCATTAGGCGATGTGCGTGTCATTATGATCGGTGTGAGAAACAACAGCCGTGCTACGCGCAGTGTTGAAGTTTGGGCCAATGAATTGCGACTTCAGAACTACGCCAACGACGGCGGTTGGGCAGCACGTGCACAGCTCAACGTTCAACTCAGCGACTTTGCAACCGTGAATGTCACAGGCCATGTAGAAACCGAAGGCTTCGGCGGATTGGAAGAAACTGTTACGCAGCGTCGCAATGACAACCTAACAGAATATACGGTAACAACCAATGTGCAGTTGGGCAAGCTCTTCCCCGAAAGTTTCAAACTCAATGCACCGCTTTACTATTCCTATGGCAAGCAAACCATACAGCCAAAATACAATCCCCTCGACACCGATATGCCCATGGACGATGCCCTCGACGGCTTCGCCACACAACACGAACGCGACTCGCTCACCAATATCACCAATCGCGTGGTGAGAACAACCAACATCAGCCTTAGCGGTGTGCGCTTCGGAGTTAGCACGAAGAACCACCCCATGCCTTACGACCCTGCTAACTTCACCTTTGGATTCGCCACCAACAAACGCTACACAACGGGCGAAACCACCGTATGGGAACGCGAGCAAGAGTGGAAATATAGTTTGGCTTATAGCTACTCGCCAGTCTATAAAAGTTTTGAACCCTTCAAGAAGATGAAGAGCAAGAGCCAATGGCTCAAGATTTTAAAAGATTTCGGTCTGAACTTCCTTCCTCAGAGCATTACGTTCAACACCGACATAACCCGACGCTATTACGAATACCAAGAACGTGACGTTGAAAATTTAGAAAACACAAGCCTGCCCCTTGCATGGTCGAGCGACTTTTTCTGGAACAGAAACTTCTCCCTGCGTTGGGACTTGACAAAGAACTTGCACGCAAGTTTCCAAAGTGCCACAAACGCTGAAATTGAACAGCCCTACACGCCTGTTAATCGTGATTTATACCCAGATGCTTACACAGCCTGGAAAGACAGTGTGTGGAGAAGCATCGCCCATTTGGGTACTCCGCTAACTTATCAACAAAACTTCGAGGCAAGTTTGAAACTTCCCATCAACAAAATCCCTGCATTCGATTGGATCACAGCAGATGCAACCTATAACGCTACCTACAACTGGACGCGTGGCGCTGAGCTTGACGATGGCACATCGCTTGGCAACACCATAGCCAACAATCGCAGCATCAATGGAAACTTACGGTTGAATTTTGAAACGCTCTACAATCATGTGCCATTCCTCAAGGCTGCTAACAGTCGCTTCAACTCCAGCGGCTCTTCAGGCGGGCGCAGTAGCGGACAGGGGCGCAGTGGAGGACGACCTCAAACAGGTAGCGCGGCTGCCAATCGTCCACGAAACTTTGAGAAAGAAGTACAACTCATGCCCGACACCACTGTGACGCTCCCCCACGGACAGAAGTCGAAAAAGATACGCGTCACGGCTATTCGCTCCGATGGCACGCGTTATCCCCTCAAGTATAAAGTAAAAGATCAGAACACGATCATCATCCTATCGCAAGACACCGCGAAGGTGAAAATCACTGTAGCAGCTCGGCGCAAGGCTGAGGAAACTTCTTTCTACAAAGCCATGCAGGTTGTGGCACGTGTAGCTATGATGGTGCGCAATGTGAGTGTTTCCTATCGCAACACTTTCAACATGAGCATTCCAGGCTTCCTACCCAATGTGGGCGACATCTTTGGTCAACGAAGCAACAGTGGTTTGGCACCAGGTTTGGACTTTGCTTTTGGTTTCGTAGGCGAATCCTATCTTGACAAAGCGGTGCAACGCGATTGGCTACTATGCAGCGACACCATCATCACTCCGGCAGCCACTTCGCTCACCGAAGATCTACAGATACGTGCCACGCTTGAACCATGGTCGGGATTGAAGATAGACCTCAGTGCAACTCGCAACAGCAACCGCACTCGTTCTATACAATATATGTACGAAGGTATGCCAACCATCCAGAGCGGTTCGTTTGCGATGACGACGATTAGCCTCGGTAGTGCCTTCGCTTCTGCAGGAACCGCCGATAATGGCTACAGCAATACGACTTTCCGCAAGTTTGTCGCATCGCTTAGTGGTATTCAGCAAGCCGTAGAAGCGAAGTACGCAGGGGCTATCTATCCCCAAGGAACAGCTCTTGCAGGCCAAACCTTCGACCCCGCAAATGGTACAGTCTCGCCGTATAGTGCTGACGTTATGATACCTGCTTTCTTAAAGGCATATACCTCCAGTGGCGGATCGCTTGACATCTTCCCGCTCATCACCAAAATGTTACCAAACTGGAGCATACAATACAGTGGATTGGCCAAAATCCCTGCCATGAAGAAAATCTTTAAGAGCTTCAATCTCAACCATAGCTACAAGAGCCTCTTCAAGGTTGGTTCTTATAGCACCTTCACCAGTTTCCATGAATATCGCGACGACCTCGGCTTTATAGCAGATGTTACCACTGGGCAACCCATCCCCTCAAGTATGTACGACGTAAACACCGTAAGTCTTGAAGAAGCGTTCTCGCCACTTTTTGGCGTTGACATGACTTTCCTCAACAATCTTTCTGCAAAGGTAGAATGGCGCCGCGTGAGAAATACGGTTCTCTCAATGACTTCACAGCAAATAACCGAAAACCTCTCCAATGATTTCGTGATCGGTTTGGGCTACAAGATTGTAGGACTTAAGCTCTTCCAACCTAAAAAGACTATTCGCAGAAGAGGAAGCAATCGCTCATCATCAGCCAATGGCGAAAATGGCACGTCGCAAGGCCGCAGTAGTCAGCAAAACAGAGGATCAGGCTGGGCGAGTGACCTCAATCTGAAACTTGATATCAGCATACGTAATCAAACCGCTATTCAGCGTAACATACTAACGATGTTAAGCCAGGCCACCAATGGCAACCAAGCAGTGCAAATCAGCTTCTCGGCAGATTACGCACTGAGCCGCTTCCTTACTATCACGGCTTACTACGACCGACAGATGAACCGCCCCTTGATGACTTCTACGTCTTATCCAGTTACAACACAAGACTTTGGCGTAAGCTTGAAGTTCTCTTTGGCGCGATAGTTGAAACGCGAAAACTTAATAAACCTCTATCCTTGAAAATCATAGCATCCTATATAGCAAAGTCACAGTCCGCTGAAACAGCGTACTACACCCTACCCGACACAGCTTTGCGGCAAGGCGGACAACCTTTCTTCATTCCCGATGAAGGAACTCCATGCATTGCTCATTCCTGCATAGCGGTTAGGATATGTCGCCAAGGACGTAGTGTCAGTTCACGGTTTGCATACCGATACTACGATGCTTGCACATGCGCCATCCACTTTGTACTTCCTACTCGACTACAACATTTGTTAACAGTGGGGCTTCCTTGGGACGAAGCGGTGGGATTTGATGGTGCAGTTTGTGTGGGACGCTTCCTTGCTCTGAACGACATTCTTCAAGAAGCTAATGAAACTTTAGCAGGAATCTTCTCTATATCCAACGATAGTAATCAGCAATTTACATCACGCATTACACGCAAACAGATTGACGCATCAATTGTAGCTGCCAGCAAAAGTTTTACGCTTCATCAAGGTGACCTACTACTTGTTTCAGACGAACAATCACAAGGCTTTGAAGCCCTGTTCAATCAATCAATAAAAGGAACTATCAATAAAGCAATCATCCTCGCTTTTAATGTGAAATAATATAATATCCCATAGTTATGAGACGCTCTTTTTTCTTTTCCATATCTCTGTTATTCGTGGGCATAATGACCACGGGGCAGCTGTCGGCACAAACAGATATGTCATCAATAGGTGAAGCAGCTTTGAGACAAGATTCTGTTGGCGTGTTTGTGGCTCTTCCAGCAAGCGAATATCCAGTTGGCTCTGTGTTTTCTACACAACTGTGTGGCGTAGAAGCAGTGCAATTGGAGTATCCTGAGTACGAACTGCTCACCAAGGAAGAAATTCGGACCATTAAGCAACAGAACATAACACTTCCGTCGCAGATAGATCCAGAATATCTTGTGGTTACAGAGCGCAAAGAACGTAGATTGGAAGTATCGTTCTCGCCATTTGTTAAACGTGGCGGAAAATACTATCGACTGACATCAGTTCGCTTTACACCCAAGGAGACGTTGACAAGAATTCGCAATCCCCGTCTTCAAGAAAACAGCGATGGTGGTCGATATGCTGAACATTCCGTGCTACAAAACGGCAAGTGGGTTAAAATTCATGTATCAGAAGAAGGTGTCTATCGCTTAACGCCTTCGTGGTTGGCATCAATGGGATTTAGTGATGCTAATCGCGTGAAAGTGTATGGCTATGGCGGAAGGGCTCTGCCTGAAACTTTCAATTTTTCGGGCGAAAATGCACTTATAGATGATCTGCCCGAAATACCCACTTATAAGAATGGAAATGACTTTCTCTTTTTTGCCGAAGGCGTGACTCGCTGGGAATGGGATGAAGACTTTGAACAATACAGCCACCAACCAAGTCCATATAGTTCGTATTCCTATTATTTCATCACCGAAGGTGAAGCACCTTTGCAAATGCAGACAATTAGTGAGCAAACCGCTTCTCAGACAATAGCAACGGTTCCGCATCATGCTTTGTATGAAAAAGATGCTTATGCTTGGTTTGGTGGAGGTCGGAATTTTGTTGATAATTATGACTTCAGTACTGGACGAACACATTCTTTCACTCTTGCTACACCTGGCATTGTAACAGGTGAACAGTCAACCATAGACATCGCATTTACAGCTGCCGGAGCAACGAGCACAACGCCTGTAGCCATTACACTTGCAGGCTCAAGCTTAGGCAATTTGAGCGTACCTGCTTTTGCCGATAATGAAAGCGCTCGAGAAGTGATTCGTACTTATAATTCGCGCTCGCTTGCTTCATCAAACACCTTTACTTTTACGACAGGCAATTCCAATCCCGCTCGTCTTGACTTTATACGCGCTACATATCCAATGCGCCTTTCGGCAACGATGGATGGCGTAAGTTTTTCTCCATGCCAAGAAGGAGCCGTGACTTTGCAGATAGCCGATGCCTCCGAAACAACACAGCTATGGATGATAGGCGAAGGAGCAAACGCAACATCGCGGGTACCGGCTTCATTGAGTGGCAATGTTTTAACGGCAACTGTCCCCAATGGTATGGCACGCTACGTGTTGGTGAATACAGCAAAGACTTACGAAACACCCGTGAAGGACGGAGATGTGGCCAATCAAGACTTGCATGGTGAGAGCGAAGCATACGACATGGTAATCATTATCAGCGAAAGCGAACTATTGCTTGAACAAGCCGAACGCTTGGCAACGTTGCATCGTGAGAAAGACGGACTGCGTGTGAAGATTGTGAATGCGGGGTTGCTCTATAATGAATTTAGCAGTGGAACACCTGATGCCGGTGCGTATCGCCGATACGTGAAAATGCTCTACGACAAAGCGCAAACAGCTGAAGACATGCCGCGTTTTCTCCTTTTCTTCGGAGATTGTTTCTACGATAATCGCGGTGTTACAGCCGAGGGACGACGCTATAACCTAAAAGATTTTCTCTTGTCGTACGAACCAGGCATGGGTTATGCCACAGACTTTGCTATCGGAACGCTCAACAGCTATGTAACCGACGACTTCTTTGGTCTTTTAGACGATGGCGAGGGCACTCGCATCATGCGCGAAAAGACCGATATTGCTATTGGAAGGATTCCTATACACGACGTGACAAATGCTTCTTATTATGTAGATAAGGTCATAGGCTATGTGAGTGGAAACTTTGTGGGTTCGTGGAAAAACCGCTTGGTGTTTATCGGCGACGACATTGACAACAATATGCACATGAAAGGTGCTGAAAGCGCAATAGCTCAAACAGAAACTCAAGCCGGTGCAGCTGTAATCAGACGTATATATCCCGATGCCACCAAACGTGTGGTTACTGCCACACATACAGCCTATCCCGAGGCAACAAGCAGGCTTATTCGCGAGATGGATCGTGGTGCATTGATGTTTAACTATACAGGTCATGGTGGTCCTACTGGACTTTCGCACTCAACATTGCTTTGGGCAAAAGACTTTGTGGAGCACGCTGGTACACGACCTGCTCTCTGGGCTTTTGCTTCTTGCGAAATTACACCCTACGACCAACAGGAGGAGGAAAACTTGGGACGTATGTCGCTCTTTAGCCACGAAGGAGGAGCAATAGCCGTCATGTGTAGTGCACGTGCCGTATATGCCAGCTACAATAGTGCACTCAATGACCTATTCTGTCAGAATGTTTTCTCAAAAGATGCCACAACAGGGCGTCGTCATACGATTGGTGAAGCTTTGCGTCTCTGCAAAAATGGCTTGATCGCCTCAGGGCGCGATGCTACATATAACAAGCTAAAATACGCCTTGCTCGGCGACCCCGCCGTAGCTTTGCAACTGCCTACAGGAGTTGTTGTACTCGATAGCATAGACGGACAGCTTCTGAGCGAAAGTACATTTATGCAACTCAAAGCGGGTCAGATTGTACGTTTCTCAGGGCATGTAGCCCCTGAAGGCGATGTTTCTGCCATGGACACACAATTTAACGGAGAAGTTGCAGCTACCATTTTTGACCGCCTTGAAACAGTAACATGCCTAAACAATGCAGGAACAGCTGATACCCCAATGACTTATCAGGAACGCACTGTGCAACTATACGAAGGACGTGACAGCATTCGTGCTGGCAAGTTTAGCTTTGAAGCCCGCATACCCTTGGCTTTGAGCTATAGCGAAGACGATGCACGCATAGTGCTCTATGCTGTCAACAACGAGCGCGACAAGGAATGTCATGGCGAAAGTACACAGTTCTATCTCAATGGAACAGCCGATAGCGGAGCCCACGACACGCAAGGTCCCACGGTCGTAGCGGTTCTTGGCGACCCTGATGGATATGTCGAAGGCACGACAGTAGGTTCCATGTTTACGCTCAATGCCACAATTGAAGACGAGAGTGGAATTAACACTACCAATGCCAGTGTAGGGCACGACATGGAAATGTGGATTGACGGTGATAAGACCGATGTGACCGTACTGAACGACTATTTCCAATATGATTTCGGTTCCTACCAGAGTGGTAGCATAGCATATCCCGTCATGGGGCTTTCAGAAGGTCGTCATACATTGACACTACGTGTTTGGGATGTGTTCGACAATAGCACCACCGTCACACTCGGCTTCAATGTGCGCTTTGATATCACCACAGGATTGTCTGTATTCTCTGCCAATAATCCTGCACAAGGCTACGCCCGACTAATTATTCAGGGTATAGATACTGAAAGCACTGAGCCCGTATATGTCTCAGCCTATGACATTTCTGGCCGTCGTCTTTGGACACAAAAGATTGATAGCTATGGGAAAGCCTATGCATTTGAAACCTGGCAACTCAAAATGCAAGGGGGAGCAGGAGTTACAGCCGGCATTTATATCCTCAAAGCAACTCAAGGCGGACACGAAAGTCCTGGCGTTAAGGTTATTGTAACACGTTAAAGCAATAAAGCCCCACGTGATACGTTATAATATAGGTAACGAATCCAAGCATTATGACAACAAGAACGCGACTTTATATCCTATCATTGGCAATATGCCTGCCTTTAAGCATTCAGGCCCAGGACGGAGACGAAATCGTTGATAAGTTCAATCCTATCCTTACAGCCGTAACCTCGCAAAGCATCTGTCCCGAGGCACGTGCAGGTGGTATGGGCGATGTGGGCGTTGCTACCGATCCAGATGTGCATTCGCAAGCATGGAACCCAGCCAAGTATCCCTTTGCTATCAGCCGAGCAGGACTGAGTATTGACTATACACCTTGGCTTCGCCAGTTAACAGAAGGCATCAATATGATCAATGCTTCGGGGTATTATCGCATTGGAGACTATAGTGCGGTTAGTGCATCAGTGCGCTATTTTTCGCTTGGCGATGTTACGACAGAAGATATGTCCATGACCATCAAGCCATACGAATTTGCCGTAGATGCAGCCTATTCGCGTATGCTCTCAGAAACATTCAGTGCCGCAGTAGCACTGCGATATATCTATTCCGACCTTAGTGGACACTATGACGACAGTCAAGAGCCAGGAAGTGCTTTTGCTGCCGACTTAGCTATTTACAACCAAAGCTATCTCAATATCGGACGTCGCGAATGTCAATTGGGCATAGGTCTCAACATAAGCAATGTAGGCTCAAAGATTAGCTATGGCGATGATCGTTCCTATTTCTTGCCAACGAAACTCGCTTTAGGAGGTAGCCTCATGATACCGGTCAACGAATACAACCGCTTTTCCATAGCAGCCGATGTGAGCAAATTGCTCGTTCCTTCTATGCCCTTGCAGCGCGCTGATGAAAGCGATGAAGATTTTAACCAACGTATCCAAGACAAATACTATGACATGTCCTCCATTAGTGGCATCTTCAAGAGTTTTGGAGATAGCGAAAAAGGATTCAAGGGCGAATTGGAAGAAGTTTATTGGAGCGTAGGTGCCGAATATACCTACAACGACAAATTCACTTTGCGTGCAGGATATCACCACGAAAGCGAAGCCCAAGGAGGACGAAAATACTTCACAGTAGGTGCAGGTTTTCGAATGAATGTACTCAGCATTGATGCAGGCTATGTGATTGCCACACAAAGCACCAATCCACTTGACCGCACACTTCGCGTGTCACTCGCTTTCGACTTTGATGGTTTGCGCGACCTTTTCGGACGTAGATAGTAGGGAAAAGGCTAATTATCTCTGACAATTTAACCATTTACAATTAGACAATTTCCACGCCCGCCAAATAGTCAAATTGTAAATTGTCCAATAGTCTATTAGCAGTATCTTTAACCCCTAACATTAAACTAAAAAAAAGATATTATGTTTCGCATCGGCTATGGCACAGATGTGCACAAGCTCGTTGAGGGGCGAAAGCTTTTTTTAGGAGGAATAGAAGTTCCTCATACAAAAGGACTTCTCGGACATAGTGATGCCGACGTGCTCATTCATGCTATTTGTGATGCATTGCTCGGTGCTGCCGCCCTTGGCGACATCGGGCAACATTTTCCCGACACCTCATCCGACTTCGCAGGCATTGATAGCAAAATCCTACTGCAAAGAGTCACTGAATTGCTCCATGCTGAAGGCTATGAAATAGTAAACGTAGATGCCACCATTTGTGCACAGCGCCCCAAACTTGCTCCACACATTCCCACTATGCGCCAGTGCCTTGCTCCGCTTATGGGCATTAGTGTAGATCAAGTTTCCATAAAAGCAACCACCACAGAAAACCTTGGCTTTGAAGGACGCGAAGAAGGCATCTCAGCCCAAGCAGTAGCCTTGATTACAAAAGGACATTAACCCTCGCCCCGCGTCTATTTGGAAATACATTTGCGGGGCGATTATTTAATTCTTTCAATTAGAGGCCTCATTTTTAAATCGTATTCTTGATTGCCAAAATTTATTACAACAAGATTGCGACGACATCTAGTTAATCCCGTATATAGTAATTCATCAAATGACAAGTTAAAGGATGTTGTTGCTTCATATCTTGGCTCCAATATGAGGAACACCACTTCACTTTCCCACCCTTTAAATGAATTAATAGTTGATACTTTCAGTGTTCCACTATTCATCCAGAAGTGTAGTTTTTTGTTATCCCGGATATTTTTGTAGTTGTCAGAATAAACCTCTTGCTTGAATTGAGAGAGAATTTCTGAGTAGTGCTTTCTAAAGGCTTTAAATGCATCAAGACTTATTCCGCACTTCTGACATTCTTCATCCAATCGAGATTCAAAGGTATCTGTGAAATTTACACACAAATCGTAGATTGAAAAAAGCACGGCTACATGTTGACGGACCTTTATTATATCGTTGTCAAACAATTTCTGCCTATTCGGGAAAAGTTTCTTTTTGAAGTGTTCACATATGTTATTGAACCATCCGGCGTGTGGGTTATTATCGTTGTTCTTACCAATGTAATTCAGATGCGTCATGTACATAACCTCAACAGTTTCAAGCATAGAATTTGTTCTTTCTCTGCTTGCATAACGATAATACAAATCGAATGTACGTAACAAATTTGTTGTATAGCCAAGAATAGTTATGTCATTGGGGGAAATGTTCGCATTCTTATTGAGAATATTTCTCCTGATTATGTCATATAGGGCAATAATAGGTTGCTCTTCCTGAAGATACATGTAGTTTATGTAACCCTCCTTCTCCTGTTCTTGCCCGAAAAATGAATAGGTTCCATTCTCCGAAAAATCGTCTATATCATATTTATCTCCAAAAACATTCTTTTGAAAGGACTGAGCAAGATCTCGAACCTTAAAGTCAGAGCGGTAGCAATATTTCAGTTCATTGACACCTCGGACATTTGTGACAACATCTTTGTTTTGAGTTGTCTGTCCATAAATATTTTGCTTAACATCCCCAAATAGCACGTAATCTCCTTCGGGATCCCGGAAATAGTTTTTTATAATTTCCATCCATGCACGGTGATAGTCCTGAATCTCATCAATCAGCACTGCGTCATATTTAGAAATATCTCCCTTGTGCTCTTCAAAGAGCTTGATATTTCCATAATAATGCGACTCAAGATATTCAGAAACTTGTTTAGAATCTAACTCATCAGGGACTTCAAATTCTATATTCAAGTTATTCAGCTCTGCATTAATGAACTGATGATAGTTAATGATGATGAAATTTTCGATGGGAAATGTTTCATCTACTCTATTCATCTTGTCATGAATAAAGTTCTTCAACGTTATATTGAAGGTTAAAATAAGTATTCGTGGATTATTGTTTCTCTTTAAAGCTCTTTTGTACGCTTGCACGGCACGAGCAGCTAAAACGGTAGTTTTTCCAGAACCAAAGACACCTTTGATTCTTTGTTCTAAATTTGTAGAATAAATGATATCTTTCTGCTTATCAGAATAATTATAAGGAACACCCTGAGAGCGTAGATGAAGAGGTGGGGAGAGTAAACGTTTAAAGTTTTCATACAACTTGTCGGTGAAGAATCTGGATGGACGTTCTGCAATAAGATACCTTTTCTTTAGCAGTGAGTTGAAGTCTTCTCGGTTTAGGGAATCATACCCAAGGAAGTCAATATTATACTTGAGAAAATTTTGATATTTTATATCATTCTTATATGGAGAAACAAGCATATTCTCAAGATATAACTTACTGGCACATTGGAAATATACAACACATGAGACAATGTTGAAGTTGCGTAAATCCTTGATTTTTACTTGAAGCAAATCATCAACATGGATGTCAAACAGATTGTTCTTGTATTTTAAGACTTGATCAATAGGAGATTTGATAATAGAGTTGTTGGGCGTATACACCCATTTTCTCTTTTCATTCAACTGAAAGTTATCGAGATTCCAATCTTTGACCTCGATGACCATAACACCATAACCCTTCCTCATAATGAGCACGTCTGGGCGGTCACCATTAAGGAAAGGATTGAAGTACACTTCGAACGAATCATCAAGTGTACGTTCAAGAAAATTGAGCAAAGCCCTTTCCCCGTCAGTAGGTTGAACCTTGAACTGATTGATTTTTTCTATGGTAGGATAAAAGATGGCCATGGAATCAATGTACAGATTAAAACTATCTAAAAGGTAATGAAATTAGACTTTTTTGCTCCAATGATATATTGTTCACCCTTGCTCTTAATGTTCTTATAACTATCTTGTAATTTTCTTAATAAAGATTCTACATATATGTATGTTGAATAATTAGCTAAGCTATCTACATCCAAAGATCCTCCATTTGTGATTCTTTTTCCTTCTGTATTAAAATATAGGAAAGAATCTCCAGATCGAATTAACCTATAATTTGTAATGATAAAACGATCGTGTGGTATTAGATTGTTACTATTACTAGTAACAAAAGTTACATTGGGATCTATTTTATTGATATTTTTTATTGCCTTCTTAATTATATCTTTTGCTTGCAAAACATTAAATTCTTTCAGAAAATTGTAACACGTATAAAAAACAATATTAATTTTATTTTGAACATTTGCAACCAATACTTTTAACATTCTACTTAAATTGTAATCAACAAGTTCTACCTGATTCTTAAACAAATATCTATCATTAATTATTATATCTGTACAAGGTAATATTTGCTTTGATAATTGATCCCAAGAATTAAAAGA
The DNA here is from genome assembly GCA_900316575.1 of uncultured Prevotellaceae bacterium. Taxonomy (GTDB): domain Bacteria; phylum Bacteroidota; class Bacteroidia; order Bacteroidales; family Bacteroidaceae; genus Alloprevotella. Next base: position 304,905 of record ONDJ01000001.1, read on the forward strand.
TTTTTGCAAATCATACAAATGGTGATATTCATAATCTTTTCCACAAAACAACTTCTTTAATTCAGAGATTTCTTCTCCGACATTACCTAAAAGAACTGTTCCTCTTTGCTTCAATTTAGAGGAATCTTCATCGTCTATAAGATAAATGGAAGATAGTTGTTTTCTATTCCATTGAGTTGGTGCATTCGACTTTATAGGTCTTAAAGGAAACTTTTCAGAAGAAAAAGAATCTGTTTTTTCAGAATCTCCTCTACCTTCTCCAAGTTTTAAAACCCATTGGCATAATATAGGGTCAGACTTCAAAAAATCTTTCTCCATATTATATATGACATGGAGTTGCCGTTTTATCATTCGTTCGCAATCTGCAAAATCATCAGATTGTCTAGAATCTAAAAATGATTTTAAATTACGATAGTCTATATATAAATCCATAGCTATAAGATTTCAAATGCTAAATTAGAAGATTCGTCATAAAAACCAGTGCCAAAATCTTCTTTAAATTTTCCATCTTTCCTATATCCTAAAGGATATGGTCTATTAGGCCTTATGGGAATATATAATGTCTGAATAGGACATTTTTCTTCTGCTTCTTTATTAGAAGAATATCCCATATTTGCAACTAACACTTGAGTTTTACGAATTAGATACTCACTATGTGTTTCAATAATGAAGTGGATATTATACTTTTGATAAGCTTCTACAAACATATCGGCAAGAAGTGATTGATACGCTGGATGCAAATGTATTTCAGGCTCTTCTATAGCAATAGTATTCACTTCATAATGGAACTTATAACTATCATAACCATCCAAATATTCTAAGCCATAAAATCTGTTTATTTTCACGCCTTTGGCGGAAAGAATTGCTGTTTCTATTTGAAGTAAAATTGATACCAATTGTGTTATACCATACCCTTCATCAGCAAGAAGGTTTCCTTTATCATCAGCAGCTTTATGCAAACGAATCTGAACGCCAAGTCCTTCTTCGTCAATACACAATGAAAGACGTTGGCCTATACCAAACTTTTCTATCCATTTATTCATAAAGCTATCAACTTTATAACCACTCTTCTCATATGTAGATTTATATTCTTGGTTGCTAAGATAAAGTCTTTTATACTCAAAGTATCTTCTCAGCAATTGAGTAAAATCATCATTATCATCGAGTGTATATAGACGGTTCACTTTAGCACGTGAAGAACTGACATAAGACATATTGCCACTCCATGTTGGACAGACAGCTTCTTCAACTATGGATTCTGCAAATTTCGATAATAATAAATAAGAATGATGATATACCTTTCTGTCGGAAAACATTTGCATGGATTCTTCATCAACATAAGCAGGGGTTTTCTCTGGAGAATAAATCCTATTCCAGCTCATGATCAATTCATAAAGCATTTCAAAAGAAAGAGGCTTTTCTTCCCATGCTTTTATTTTAGCTTGATTATCTACTTCTTCGACTTTTTCATTATCATCCAAAGAGAATATAAAACTTGCTGAAGAAGGATAACTAAAAAGATAATTCAGCCTTAGCTCCATCTCAATTGATTTAAGCATTCTCACTGTACCTCCAGGAATAAGAAATGGTAATCCTCTACACACAACATGTTGTAGATAGTTGGTCTCATATTCTACAAAGAAATCAGAGATTGTTTCAGCTGAAGAATCTAAGAAAGATGTTATCACTTTGTGACTTGCAAAGATCAACTCTTTACTAGCATCTTTAAGGAAACTATTATCTATGTATCCTGCTATATCAGCTTTATTGACCTTAGACAGTTCTTCTAATACAGGAATTGAAAAGATAGATTTCTTCTCTTCTATTTTATCAATTGTAGAAAGTTTATCTACATTCAACTCTAAATCGTCTGCTATTGATTTTTTATGTGATGAAGTGCGAACATAACGAAGTATATCTATTACTCGTTTTTTTCCAAAAGACTTCAATTCATCAATATAAGCATGACTTATTTTTTTAAAATCTTCTTCTGTAAGTTCACTATCATGATTAAATTCATACTCACTACTGAGACTAGTATATTGGTGTATGAGCCATTCAGCTAAAACAAATATTGAAAAGTCATTACGCAGGATATTGAGATTGCAATACGTTTCACCATTTCTCTCAGATGAGTAAATAACACCATCTTCTGAACTTATTGCAAGACTTTGAAGATACCCATTATTCAGTTCGTCATTTGTATCGGCTGAAAAGACTAACTGAACATTTAGATGCTTGGATAGCATCAAAGAATAAGTAGAGTACTCAATGGTTATCGTTTTCGTTTTGGAACTTGAATTGACAATCTTATCAAAACGACCTAATAAGTTATTGGGATATTGAGAAAAATCAAGCTTATACTTATCTATTTCGATTTTAGCACCCTTATCTGAAGCTTTCTTTATCTGAGAAAGAAAACTATTAAGAAGAAATGCAGCTTTAACTGCAGAACTCTTTCCTGAGCTATTTGTGCCTGTTAGGATTGTTATAGGTTTGAACTCGAATGTTACTCCATTCTCATCAAAAACCCTAAAACTTTTTATCTTCAATTGTGTGTTCATACTTATGATATTTTTTATACGGTGCAAATATAATACGTCTTTTGTTTTTGTACTTATTCTTCAGTCAATATTCCAATAGGCATCTGGTTCGCCATCGAGAACATCGCCTATCATCTGATCACTCCAACCTAACTCGTCTTGTAAGTAATAGCCGTTGTAGTCTTCATAGGTTTCATTGTCATAGAAGACATCATAGCTATCTTCGTAATCGTTTTCAATGATGTTTTCGTCGTAATTCATAATGCTTGTTTTTTGGTTTGACGGTGCAAAGGTATGGGGGCTTGGTGAACTCTATGTTCGTACGGAATGATAATCGTGCAACATTTCGGATATTCGCTTGCAGATTTCGTCTTGAATGCTTTTTGGTGAGAGTACAAGGAGTTCTTTGCCGAAGGAGCTGAGTTCTCTGTAGAGTTCGTAATTGGGGATGCAGGAGATGGTAAAGAATCGGCCTTCTTTGAGTGTGGGATAGTCGTTTCGATACTCGCTATCATTGTCGGCGTTGTATTCTATCTGTGATTCGTGGATGGGCTTTGTGCTTACATATTCTTTTGAATGATTGCTTACCCAGAAGAGGATTTTCTCAACGGGCCGGTCTTCGTATAGGGTGACTCCGATGATGTCTTCAAATCGTTCCGAAATATTGACAGGACATTGTTGGTATTTGATCTGCGAACATGATTCGATTTTGTCAAGTCTGTCAAGTGCGAAGTTGAGTATCTTTTTGTCTTCGTCTGCGGCTCCTATGAGGTACCAGCGATTGTTGTATTGTTTGAGCAGATAGGGATGGAGTACGATTGTTTGGGCTTCTTCTGAATGGGAGGGGTGATAGGCGAGTTTCAGAACAACTTTGTTTGCGATATAATCAAACAGGACTCCGAGCAGATTGCTGTTCTTCAGATAGAGATTATTACTGAAGCTTATGATCTTTTGCTGTTCTTCCAAGGAGAGTTCTTGTCGTAGGTTTTCGAGCCACTCAAAGTTTGACAGTCCTTCAAACTGTCCGATGGTTGAGAGCACTTCGCGAAGCAGATTTTTTTCTTGGTCGCTGAGTTCTTTTCGGAAGATGGAATAATTGGGTTTGGCATAGCGCAGGCATTTCTTGCCGTCTTTGGTGTAGCGTTCTATTTCGGCATAGAAGGGTGCGTTCTCCAGATAGTGGATGTCTTTCTGTATGCAGCGCAGTGTGACTGCTGGGCATTCTATGTCTGCGAGCCTGTCGTTGCAGATTTCCATCAGGTCGTTGGTGTCGTAGCAATGGTATTTGTTGGACAGTAGCTCGTCGAGGATTTGATACCTCGTCATTGCGTTCTTGTTGCTTGGCATATCAGGTTCGGTTTATTTCGGGGCAAAGGTATCGTTGGGTGGCGAACGGGATGTTCGTTTTAAATTAATGACTATTATTTTTCAACATATATAGGGCACACTGATATATTATTTAACCACTACTTTGATTGCTCCGTCTATACCATATTTATGATATGGAGCATCTTCGTAACGAAATTCAGAGTTCCTACGCTTAAGTTCAGATATTAATTCTTTACGCAATATACCATTACCTTTACCATGAATAAAGACGATGATCTTGCCATGATGTTTTTTTTCGTTTTCAAGTGTGGATAAGATTGTTTGCGTTTGCATTTCATGGATTTCGGCAGAAGTTAGTTGTTTTGAAAGAGGAGAAAGTTTTTTTTGATGTAAATCTACTTCTTATATCTGAATGTTTTTTCCTCTTGTTTTTATCTGGAAAAATCCTTTGACATGGATTTTTGGTCTTTGAGGTTTTGGTACAGTGTTGAATTGATCAGTCGTCGTTCTTCAAAGACATCATTTGTTACGAGAACTATATCTGAAACATTTACTTGGTATTCAAACCCGTTGGTATCTTCAATAGTACAGATATCTTTATCCTGACGAATTATAGTACCTTCGCCTACTTGGTTTAGAAACCGTATACGATCACCAGGGTTAAATAGTTTCATCACGTCTTCATTGTAGTGGGGTTGGAAAAGGGGTTTCTTATTAATTCACCACGCTGGCCTGAAAAACCTATGAGCTGTCTGCCTATGGCATTGTTTTGGATGTTTGTAAAACTATAATGAATGACGTTTTGAAAGTGCAAAAGCACTATAGCAAGAACCTTTAGTTTTTCGTTATGTTTCTTCTGCCCCTATAGGGTGCTATATATGCAACGACTATACTCCAAGGCAATGCCTTGGGCCCACCGCTTTATGGTCTTTTCAGACCGATATTGTTGTTGACTTTCATAACATTCTAATGTCTTTCCTATGCTAAACATTGTTTGCTATTCGTTGTGCCATGAGCAAATTTAGTTAGGACACTATTGGTTTTGGCCGAAACATAAAACCGCATTATCCCCGCGAACTTAGGGTTTATAAGTGGCTTGACCAGCAGCCTCGTCGTTGTAGATGACTTCGCGGAGCTGTTCGTGGGAAACGGGTACACGTGAGCGAGTAAGTTCGGGTACGTTGTAGCTCTTGAAGAAAAGGCGGTGATATTCGGGATCTTCTTGCGGAAGAATGAAGGCTTTGCGGGCTTTACCATCGGGGCCGAAATAGGCAATGGCAGGCCTTGTAAAGTTTGCATCTTCGCGGCGTGATGAGAAGACGATCCACCTTCCATTGCTACTCCAACTGTGATAGCTGTCTTGATGGGGACTGTTGGCTTCCTTTAGGGGATAAATTTCGCCAGTTTGCAGATTTTTTACCCACTGATCGCTGGAGCTATGCCAAATGTGGAACTGACCGAACTGCCCAAGTGTAAAGAGCAAGAACTTTCCATCAGGACTGACACGAGGCACTGTGGCGCTAAGTCCCATAGAGTCGCACTTCACTTCAAGATGTGGCTCTGAGAAACGCCGGGTCTGTACGTCAAATTCCATGGAGTAGATATTATAACGTATGCTGTCGTAAGAAGCAAGAACAATATCGGCATGTGTGCTGTCGGGGGTGTTCTCAAAACGTGGCATATGGGCGGAACAATAATAGATTTTCCGTCCATCGGGAGACCAACAAGGGAAGGTTTCCATGTCGGAACGTGTCTTGAGTATGTTTGTTAACGTGTTGTTCTTGGCATCAAAGAATACGAGATCGCTGCCATAATCCACAACTTCGATCTTGTCTTTATGTTGCATTTGGAAGGCTTGCCCTGTGAGGTTTGACGAGAAAACGACCCAAGGCTCTGTGGGATGCCAAGCGGGATAAACGCAGTTGGAAAGTACGGAATCGACTTTCATGTTCATTTTGCGTATCTTTCCGTTTTCGACAAAAACGGTTCCACCATGTTTGGCTCGCACATGGAAGAGCATTCGCTTAGTATCATAGCCTTGGTAGTTGTGACAGTTGACGCAATGGTTGTGCTCTTCCTCGTAGGAACGATTATTTTCGTAGATGACGTATTCTTCGTAGGTTTCAAGATCGCGCTGATAGAGCCCAAGCTGGCGGTAGAGTTCGTAGCTCGGTTCAATAAGACGATAAGACAAGTAACGATCAATGGGTTCTGAAGCCACGTCTATGTGCCAAGTGGGCAAACTCACCCATCCCGCATCGCGATGAGCATAGAGCGTTACGGTGAGTTGACGGCCCTTATTGGTCTGCAAAAGTTTTTTCCATTCTTCTGCATTAAACTGAAGTTTGCCATCCTTACCAGCTGCTGCGAGGAGTGGTTCACCTTGTCCCTTTATCTCTACTACAAACTGGTCACCAGCATTTTCTGTAAGGAAATTGAGCGGAGCAATGTTGGGCGGAATGGTCACATCGCGGTAATCGGGATAAATAAGGATTTCTTCCTTAGTTTGTCGCGCTCCCTCTGGCACTTTTGCCTCGGGTTTACAGGCGGCAACGAGCATGGTTGCTACCAGTATATATAAATATAAGCAACAACGTTTCATTTTCATAAGGATAATGTATTGAAAAACAAATTTATTGTTCTCTCCCACATCAGTTCACACCAGCACTTTCCTGCTTGCGAACTTGTTCGGGATTGTTGTTCTCGCAATAGTAATAATAAACATACGTGCCAAGCCAATCGGCCTTCAGTTCTCGACGCATAGCCTCTTTGTCTTTAGCTATAGGAGCCACATCGCGACTAAAGGCGGCAATCGTTCGCTCTACCATTGGACTTATTGCGCCTTGAAATTGCTTGAGGAAGTCGGCACCACCATGCTTAATGCTATAAATGACCAATGCCTGTTGCATACATTCGGGCAAAGGCCATTTTTTTGCCACAAAAACTTGAGCACGAGGAATAAAGGCATTCAGATCCTTGCTATAAAGACAAGCTGCTGCCGATGTACGAAGCACAGCGTCAGGTCCCTCGCTAAGTCCCATGTTATAGCCTAAGAAAACAGGCTTGCGAAATTGTTGTTCAAAAGGATGCTTGTCGCGAGGAGCTAATTGGCGTACATGCGAAAGCTCTGCGTCTTGATCTATCAGCTCAGGATTGTCAATCATTGGCTCTATGCGATTACAAAAATCGTTCTCAAAAGGATTTGCCCGTATGATGGCTATATACTTTCTGGCTAATTTTTCTTCCCCATTCATCACAGCTGCTTTAGCCATAGTTTTTAACCAGTGGAGCCGCAATCCGCTCATAACAGTTTGCTCAAAAGCTTCATGATAAGCACTATTAGTCAAGCCTGCTGCCAAGTTACAATCGGGTGTAAAGAGTGTATATTCGTCTGATGGCTGATCATCGTCAAAGGAAACTTTTGGAAAATCAAAAGGTAAATCAAATATGCCTTCCAATAAAGCATCTTGCTGCTCTAAGGCAATCGCATAATAAGCGGCGACTGAACGTGTTGGACGATCAAGTTTCAAAGCGACTTCAGCCATCTTCTCCCAATTTTGCTCCTCCATAAGTCGCTGCATACGAGCAGTAGTTATTACGCTGTCATTAACTTTTATTGCCGTCGTTCCGAGTGCTATGCCAAGTATTATCATTACACTCATACTTACCAACAGAGAACGCGATGATACCGAAGAAAATTCTTCTCGGACAAAACTTTTCCTGCATATACAGAATACAGCAGCATAGACATAAATGGCGAAGAATACTATAAGCCACAATGCTGCTATTATGGGCAACGTGAGTATAGCCATTATGCCACTTGCTATAAGCACAAAGAAACCTATGGCAAAGGCTATTCTATTTCGGCTACTTATAGAAAATTTTGTTCCTTTTTTCAAAAAACAAACAAATATAGAGACAACACACAGCAGACCACAACAAGCTGTGGGAAGAAGCACTACCATGGAAGGTTCGCTACGATAATATAAATTAAAGCCCCGCATCAGCAGCCACCCAAAATAAGCAAAAGGCAGCAATGATGTCAACCACTTCCATTTTATAGGAACTCGCAATACATAGGCCAACATTTCTGAAGAAGCCAATAACAATAATGCCATTAGCAAACCGCCAATCCAAGGATACTTAAATAAAGTCAAGAGCCAACGTGCAGCATAGAAAATCCAACCCATAGAAACATCCGTCAGATGCTTCATCTGCATAGCAGATACAGATACATAACTATTCTGCTCTGTCCTCCACATTACATCGCCATATACCCAGGAAAGGAGCACCCAAAGCACTAAAAACAACACTAACGAATTTCCTGCCAACAAGTATTTTTTCAAAGACAGCCCTGTCTGCTGTACAGCAGTTAAACGAGACTTGCCATTATTTTGGTCTGCGCCATTTATAGCCTTTTTCGGCCGATCCTGGTTGGCAATTTTCACGCCGTCTTTTTCCTTCGAATTGTAGGAAGGACATTTACGTTTTTGTCTATTCATAAATTACTAAAAAACTAAAAGACATCTATATAGCCGCGAAAGTACAAAAAAGCAATTTACAAAAGCAAGCACATCAACATCTTTTTACGAATTAAACATATAACAAATTCTGTGAAAGATGGGTCGTGGTGGTGTTTTTGACGGACGCGGGAAGGCGGGGGCTTGTGCGGGGGATGGTTTTGGGGCTCGTGCGGGAGGTGGTTCTGGGGTTGGTTTTGTACCGTGTTTTTCTACGTCTGCGCGTGGGCGCGCGTGCGCGGACGTCATTAACCCTAATGATACGCTAGTTTATAATGGAGATCTTTCTTTTTCAAAGAAAAGATCTTCGGGATTTTCTGTTTTTGAAAATCCCGCGGTGTTGTGTGGGTCGGAATTGTGGGGTGTGGAAAAAGAAAAGGGAAATAATGAAGGTGACGGTGTGCGCGGCGGGAACACGGTGGGCTTCACGGAGGCTCATGGTGCTTGTCTGTGGCCGCTCTTTGGGGCGGCTGTGACGGCTGCGCTGGCGTGGATGGCTTCGCTACTTTGGGATAAGGCTCTTTAACCTCTGAAACTTTGAAACTTTAACCTCTAAACTTTTTTGAAACTATGACGAATGCAAAAACTGCAACGGTCTTTGGCGGTGATGCTGCGCTGAACGGTATTAACCTTCTTTGGGCGGCTCAGCAGGCGCAGTTTCCACGCGACCGTGCGCTGGCTCGCAAGGAGATCATGGCGCGCACGGGTGTGAGTGCTACGATTGTGAGCCGGTGGGTGCGCGGGCTTGTGATGGTGCCTGAGAAGTACTGCGCGATGATAGGCCTTCCGCTTGAGGAACGGGCGCGTTTTCTCGACGTGACGCTCGAAGGCGCCCTGCAGCGACTGCGCACCGCCCACCACCACGTATGCATCTCCGACACCACCGACTCCGAAACCTTCCGACGAAGCGGAGCATGGTTCCTGCGCGAAGTCTATACCATCTTCCTCACCTCACGCTACGACACACGCACCAGCCAGCGCACCTACCAGCAAGCACTCCAAGAATGCCGCGAAATGCGCCGGCAAATCATCTCACGCCTATTGAAAGACGAAATAGAACTGCGCCAAGAAATGCTCTTCCTCGACATCGACAGTTTCCGCTCACGCGACCTCGGCGGATACTTCCTCGACGCACACACAGGACTCTACTTCATGGTAGCTTTCGCCCGTCCGCTCGACCTCACATTCAAACCCGCCGAGTGGAGCGAATAACTGGGAGCGCGGGCGTCCCCACCCGCATAAGGATGCGAACCCCACCTCCCCTCCGCCCCAAAAAACCAACCCCAAAAAAGGGAGCCCTGCCAAAAAAGCAAGGCTCCCTTTTAAAGTCGGGGCGACTGGAATCGAACCAGCGACCTCACGCCCCCCAGACGCGCACTCTAACCGGACTGAGCTACGCCCCGAACTTCAAGAATATATAAAACTTCAATAATGTCAATAATAAAACATCCGTCAAACGACCCCCGCTCCACTTCACGAGCCAACCCAATCACCTCACAGGTCCAACCCGCAAAATCACAGAGCAAACAGCCCTTCTCACAGATCCGCCCCTTTTAGGGTACAGACCGACAGACATTTTAGCGAAAATTGTCAACCAAGCATGCCAAAACACACCCGCTCAAATTTTCTACGTGCAAAAATAAACAAACAAAGCAAACCTTTGTGTATTTTTCAACAAAGAAACCCCTGCCTTTGTCAAAAATTAAACATATAACAAATTCTGTGAATTTATTTTAGATAATTATCAAATTGAGCCAATCGTGTCCTAAATAGAGAATGCCGCAACGGCGCTCTTCACGAAAGATACAGGCATGTATACGCAGTTTACTATGCGTCTGGCTCGTTTCCAAGGAACTGACAAGAATGAGTTTATCGACAATCAGCGAGTGGAAGGGAACATCTTTGTGCTGCTCAACGAGGCCATGAACTTCTTCCGCAAGCACTTGAATATGCACGGAAAGATTGTCGGACTGGTCCGTGATGAATATCTGGAGGTACCTGCCGAAGCTTTGCGTGAGACGGTCTTGAATGCACTTTGTCATCGCCAGTACGAGCGGTATAACTTGACAATTGGCATCGCCATCTACGATGACCGTATCGAAATCGAGAATCCTGGCGTACTGCCTCCCCAGATTACACCAGAGAGTATTCTTCAGCCGCATCTCTCATATCCATACAATCCGCTAATAGCTAATGTGTTGTATAGTACAACCTATATTGAGAACTGGGGTTCAGGTGTGAAGCGCATCATGGAGGCTTGTCAAAAGAGAGGAGTAGCAGCACCTACTTGGAGTATCAATGGCGGTTTTGTTGTGGTAACATTCATTAGACCATCAAAGGGTGATATTCAAGGTGTCCCTCAAGATGTCCCTCAAGATGTCCCTCAAGATGTCCCTCAAGGTATCCCTCAAGATAAAGAACTTGATGATTGGATAGAGAAACAAATCCGAAACAATCCTCAAATCTCGACAGAAGATTTGGCCAAATTGAGTAATCGAAGTTCAAAAACCATAAAACGCCACCTTGCCAAAATGCCACATATCAGTTATGTGGGTAGTGGCTATAGTGGTCATTGGGAGGTTCTTGACAAAGAATAAAACCATCGTCGCAATTTGCAACAATCGAAAAGTGCGTCTCGTAAAAATGTGCGACAGTGTCGCACATTTTTGTTTTTATCTGTTGTTGACAAGACTTGCTCAGCATTTCAACCACTGAAGGGGCATTGGCAAAATACACCAGAGTGAGTATAGTGAGGTGACATACGAGATGCCAGCCCGCCCCAGAATACCTTTGATGACAGGTACACGCGTTTGTCAGAGTTCTATGATGGAATTTATAAATATTTGAAGTCTCTAGGAATAATAGAAATATAAATTATTCAAAAACAATCAAATAACTATTTCGGAAATCTTTGTAAGTCTTAACAAAAAAATTTTGGTCACACGCTTAATCCTTCTTACCTTTGCAGCGATGTTAAATACCACATAAATAATAGCAATATGGAAAAACTTATCGAAAAAATAAAAGGATTTGAGAAAAACATCAAAAAGGTAACAAACGAGACAGAACTTCAAAACTTGTTTGAAAAACTTGCTCCGGCATTCCTTTATGGTGGTTATATCAAAGTGCGTGATGATTATAGGATTTATGTTAAAACTGTTGAATTCTATTTCCATAGCGAAAAAGAAAACGGAATACACGACCCCATTGTATATCATCGAATGGAAGAGACTTAGAAAGGGCTCCATATTTCCCTTCTATGTTTTTACATGCTCATGCTTCAGGCTTTGATATCACCTTTGAAAACGAATTCGAAGAATATAGAGCATCTGCTTTGATTCGTGCCTATGAAGTGATATCCAATGATTGCTTGTATTTAAAATGGGATACTGCCAAAAGAATGTTTGTAAAGTATACTGATTATAGGTATAATACGCAATCTACCTATCTTTATTCTTTATTGAATGGTTTCTCTCTTGGAAATAGCAATGATATAGAGTGGGTGGATTCCCCACGAGAATCAAAAATTACTCCGGGAAAACCACGTCAAAATGTGTTTCAGTCGAAATCGGAATTTGTATATAATCCTATAAATGGACAAAAGTGTGAGCGAAAATGGAGTTTTACAAGAGAAGAGCATGTTTGATATAGTATTCCATATGAATAAAGAAAATACCACTAACTGGAATATCCTCTACGGAATCCATTACGGCAATCACATGGTTGATAGCCTGACAGATACGGTGTACTTCTCTGACTTATTGCCAGAGCGGTGTCCTACTATGTATCAGAGTCTTGATAAGATTTTGAAAGAAAATGATATCGACCACAGGTTGCTGAGTCACACAAAGGCTATATGGTGTCGTGATTATATGCCGATTCAGACAAGCGAGAAACGTTTTGTCTTTTACAAATACAATCCAGACTATCTGCAAACAAAATACTATCAGCGAACCATAACGGATGTGAATCGCATCGGGAATATCGATTGCTTACGGCAAGATGGAAAGGTCTTTGATTTAGATTTGGTCATTGATGGAGGTAATGTGGTAAGATGTGATGACAAGATTGTGATGACAGAAAAAGTGTTCTATGAGAACAAGGATAAGTCGCGCAACGAAGTTCAACGACTATTAGAGGAAGCTTTTGAATGTGACATTATATTCCTTCCATGGGACAGAAAAGAGATCTTCGGACATAGTGATGGCATAGTACATTATGCAGGCGACAATCGTGTGTTGATGACCAACTATGCAGACTTTGATGCTGTGAAAGCTAATCAGTTCCAAAAGCGTTTAGAGAAATATGTGGAAGTGATTCCGCTAATGTACAATGTGAAACGAAAGCATAAACGCAGTTGGGCATACATCAACTTTTTGCAGATAGGTAATCTGGTTTTAGTGCCACAATTAGGAATACCAGAAGACGAGCAAGCATTGCAACAGATAATGGATGCTATGCCGCGTTGCAAGGTGATAGGAGTGCCTGCTTTAGAAGCTGTTCGCAAGGGTGGTGCACTGAACTGCATTTCGTGGAATGTTGCTACTACACAATGGAACAGTGGTTTCATGGGTGAAGAGTATAGAGTGCATGGACGTCCAGTCAGTTGGATTAAGAAAGCTGCAGAAAAGGGATACAGAAATTGGCAATGTAATTTGGGCTGTTGCCTTTTTTATGGACATGGTGTTGAGAAAGACATCGTTGCAGCAAATCAATGGTATAAGAAGTCCGCAGAACAAGGCTGTGATAAGGCACAATTCAATATTGGCCTTAGCTATTATAAAGGAGAAGGAGTAGAGAAAGACTATTCTAAAGCTATGTATTGGTTCACAAAGGCTTCTGAACAAGGTGATGCAGAAGCTCAGCTTCATATAGGACGGTGTCTTGAAGAGACTAATGCCAGCAATGAGGATATTGTGGCGGCATATAGGAAATCTGCAGAGATGGGAAATGCTGAAGCTATGTGTTTCTTGGGAGAATGGTATCAATATGGCGAGAAGGGACTGACTGTCGATATCCAAGAGTCCTTTAGATGGTGGAAAAAGGCTGCAGAAATAGGACACTATCAAGCGCAATACAAGATAGGTGATTGCTATGATTTTGGCAAAGCTGTTACCGAAGACAAGAAAGAAGCTTTGAAGTGGTACAAACGGTCTGCTTCCAAGGATTATATTCCTGCTGTTTATGTTTTAGGACTATGCTACCATTACGGTAATGGAATCAGGAAGAACAAGAGGGAAGCGTTGAAGTATTTTAGAAGAGCAGCCAATAATGAATATGCAGCTGCCGTATGCATGATAGGTGAATATTATTACTATGGTTATATAGTTGACGAGGATGAGGAAGAAGCTATCAAGTACTTCAAAAGAGCTGCTGAACTGGGATGTAAAAGGGCTGCAGAAATTCTATCAAGGATATTACCGAAAAATGAAGAATCTCATTTTGACAATTTACCGTTCTAATATAACATTTGAAACACATAGAAGTCGTAGCAGTAATTATCATTCGATAGCAATAATGACCCTATACTTGTTCGGGAAACTCAGAACAACTTAATTTGAAGAGAAAAACGTGAAGTATATCTTCTGTCCAACACAATTAGAAAAATTTGAATCCCTTCGGACAAATGGTATAACAAAAACAAATCCCGCATAACTACATGAGTTATACGGGATTTCTATTATTGCTTAATGTTTGTGATCGGAGTCTACTTCACCTCCTCGAAGTTCAACACCACTGAATATCAATAAGTTAAAAAGCCTTGGTACAAATAAGGTACTATTTTTTATGCTGACTTATAAACAGGAAGTCAGCAGATAATCTCCCAAGAACCACTCCTTGCAGAACCATTACGCCTGATTTTCCCATCTAGTTGCAATTGATTGGTATGTTTAATAACAGCGCGTTTGGAAATTCCCAATTTTCCAGCCATCATAGATGTACTGATGTAGGGATTTTCTTTAATCATAGCGATAATGGCATCCGCAGTATTAGGTGAACTTATCGGTGAACTTATCGGTGAACCCTCATTGGTGCTAATCGGTGAACCTTCTCTTTTCGCTATGTCAGCAATGATATTGGCTGAACCTTCATGACAGGGGATGGTGATACGGAAGAAGGTGCGCTCTTCATCTGTAACGACGATGGCACGAGGCGATCCGTTGGCCTTCAGCACATTTTGGATGGTAGGAATACCCGTGCTGCGTCCTTCGGTCAATTCCAGTTCCTTCAAATATTCACCCAATCGACGGTTACGGTACCGCTTGGAAATAAGCAACTCTCCACGATTGATGTCGGCAGAAGGGATGCTACGATCTGGGCCACCCACATTTTGTATGGTAATACCTTTCGGTTCTACCGTTATCACTACAGGCTCCCATTCCCGATAATCGCGATGATAAAGCGAGTTCGTAATGCTCTCTTCTAATGCCTGATAAGGATAGGTATAGAACTTGATACTGTGGTTGTCGTTCTTTGGTTTGATAATGGTCTGCATCACCACCATGCGATTCAGATACTCCAGAGTCCGCTCGATAATCTGTGTGACGGAGCCTGTAATAATAGGAGCTTCGTAGATATTGTTAGGGTTCACCAACCGACCTTCAGGGAAGAAAACAACCTCCACCTGTGTCCGCTTGAAGAACTTGCTGGGATTCTCGCAGAACATCATAGCAGCCACATTCCTCAGCATACGATTCTCTGATGGCCCAACATACAAGTCCATCTGTTCCAAAATATCGCTCAGCGGTCGTTCATATAGTTCGTTAGCAAGTTTACTACCCACCTTTACCAGATACTCGCGGAGCAACAGCGTAGAAATGTCCTCTAACTTGATGTCTGGATTGCCTCGTTCGTCAAATGGTACACGGCTGGCCAACTCACGCAGTTCATCCAGCACCTCACCCTTAGCAATGATGCTGCTCGTCCCGCTACGAATATAGAAGTACTCCTTACTGCCGCTCTTTGCTGTTACGTTCTCTGGTACGGAGTATGGTCTGTTGATGCCTGCAGGACACCATATCACCAGTACTTGCTTGCCATCCACCTCTTCAACGCTCGTTCTGGGCATGTAGTAAGGTGACATCTTGTTGTTATAGCCCACCATTTCCTGAAGAATACCGTCAATCTTCTCAACAGGTACACCCTCCACGGGTCGGATAGCCATACCGGTTTTGTCATCACTATCCACACCTACAAGGATGTAACCACCGCCAAGATCATCGAAGTCATTGGCGAAAGCGCATACACTATGGTATATGCTTGCAGGATTCCAACCTTTTTTAAATTCAATCCTGTTGGACTCAATCTTCTGCTTATTCAGCAGGTCTTCTATGTTTATTGCTAATGCCATATTCTATTTTTCGTTTGCAAAGTTATATTATTAATATTAAGAAATGTTCATATACAGTTTTATTAACATAACAACCTTATTTCATATCTGTTTCATATGGTATACCGATAATGGATTCGTCCATGCTGAATATCCAATTTGTAAACGATGAAAAACCAATCGGCATAGAATGTAGGTATGTCTGTACTTCTACAGGCAGATACAATTAGTGGAGCCTGTGATTTCACAGGCTTTCCGTCTATTATTATTTCTGTTGGTTTCCAAGTTGCCATAACATCTTAATTTAGATTGATTACCAAATAATCCATTCCCATTTCTTCAGAAGAATATGGGGAATCTTTCTTATAAAAAACGATATGATTACGATTCGTAGAATCTAAAACATAACCACAGGAGCATACAATGTATGAAAGGTTGTCGCATTGCCAACTATTAATCTGTAAAGAACAATCAGGATCAAAGCATCTTAATTCCTCACATAACGCCATTGCCGATAATTCATAATCGTTAATAAAGTTGTCAAGGGCTTCTGAAATTTTTATCTGCTCCATTCTCCCTTTTTCTTTATAGTATTCACTATTTGTAACAACATCACGCCATTTGTTCTTTTTGAAGTCAACGACAGGATATTTTATGAATATATAGCATGGCTCTTTTTTCTCTATCTCGATACACTTGATGAATTTGGAAAGTTCCTCATAATAAGGTTGAAGTATGCGAGGAATAGCATAAGACTTGAAAAGCGTATTTTCTACGTATTGTTTCAGCATTTCTTTCCTCAATATGATAGCAATCCGTTCTACGCAAGAAATATCTCTCAGTGAAACCGGTATAATATTATCAGAATCTACATGAGTAATTGTATAATCATCATCTGCATCGTTATTATCGTATGCAATAATATATGTATTCTCTGGCAAGTGTTGGTTCCCAGCAAAATAGGGTAGGTCACAAGTCACAATGAACCTAAACTCTTTAGAGCCGACTGTAACCATGACAACTCCAGACGCATCAATAGAAAGACTCATGTCAGGACAGTTTTTGCGGTGTGCTTGCCATAGTTTATCTGCTCCACTAATTTCATAGTCAAGGTATTCCTTATCCTTCACTGCATAGTTTATCAGAGAAACACCGTAGTTGCGGACATTGTTGATGATAAACTCGTCCGTATTTGCCTTGTTGTCTTCAGGATTTGTATTCTCCTCTTTGAGTAACAAAACCCAAAGTTTTTTCAAATATCTGTAATGCTTGTCATTTATGAGAACGTTCGTGTCGTGGTATTGAACGGACTTGACAAGTCTTTGATCAACATTGTAAAATAAATCATATTGACGTAATTTTAACAAAGAGTCCCTAAGCTTTTTAAGTCGCTTCATGGTCGAAGTAACTATCTGGATGTCATCATTTGTCGCTTTATAATTCCCAGATTGTTCGTCATAGACCTTTCCGGCAAGACTAAGTTCTCGCTTTACACGTTTGTACCAACAATCAGTTGACTTCTCATGCTTCTCAATTAGCATCGCATATTCTATGAGGAACTTTGAAATGTCACGCGTATATCGCAACTTTCTTTCAAGTAGTTGAGCGGCTCTTGTAACTAATGCAATAAGCAATTGGTTTTCAAAAACGTTCTCGTCTGATATAATCTCTTCTGTTAATATACGACTTGGCCTGAAACTAACTAACCCCTTATGAAGCCAATCTTCAGTATGTGCAGCCAAGTATTGATTGCTCCTGTTAGAAATTCGCTTTGCCTTAGATACAGGAACTTTCTCTATGGTACGGTTTAGTTTGGAGTAGGGTGCATGGAAGATGGCTTCAATGTGCAAGAAGTCTTCTTCCAATTTTGTCGCAAAATCTCCAAATTCCAATCCCGTTTTTATCCCTTGTAGTAAAGGAATAGACTTAAAATCACCGTTCTCGACAGATTCGGAAATGATTTCGAAAATATTATGTTTATCCTTATTAACATCATCTAATAGTTCCTGATGAATACGCTGACCTTCCCGAACTTTATAGGTGTTGGATGTTAATTCTTTATAAGTGGAATCAACAGAAATAGCATATCTTCCTAACTCTATATCGTCAGGAAGATTGCTTTCACTAAGGATTTTACCAGTATATCTGTCAATTATCTGCATTATTTCTTTAGAATCTCTGCGTTTAATAACTTATTTCCTTCTACAGGTTCTTGATTCCTAAATGTATCAGAGAACAATTTACTGTATTTCTTTTGGAAATCTTCAAGATTGTCTGCTGTCAAGTCATATCTGTTTTTCAACGACCTGAACAAACGGCTTGTTATCAAGTGATCTGCCGCTTCTGCAAGACATTCTGTTGTGTCGGTTCCAAGTGCGATATAGGCACAGATGAATTTTCTCGCCTGTTCATCGAAACGGTTACCAACACCGATACCTCGGCTATTTAACCAACCACAGAGGGTTGGGTTTTTGATAAACTTGTCAAATTCTTCATATCTTCCATAGAACTGCTCTTCTGCTTCGGAGAACTGTTCTTGGAGCCAATGATAATCTATTGAAAGCCTATCTCTGCTTGTCGGATTTCCTGTCTTTGCTGCTTGAATCTCCTTCATAATTTTGCTCTTGTCGTTGGTTTCCATAACCATAACATTTGAACGGTCATATGTCTTGGGAGCAAAGTCCAATGTCGTTTCGTCGTGGTTGGCTGTTCCAATGAATCGCACATTTGGGGGCAACTGCATTTGGCGACCCTTGAACAACTTTGGTAAAAGTTCTTCATCCGCATTGATTTTTACATAGCGGTCGCCGGTACTTTGTTCCATCAAAGATAGGAAATCTGCAAAGTAATGCTCTGGATGAGACAGATTCATCTCATCGAGAATAATGAGAAACAGGGTGTTCTTATATTTGGGTTGAGCTGCAAGATATAATGCCTTGAAGAAATCGGTTTCCTTATATTTCTTCTCAAAATTATTGTAGAAACCCATCAAGTCCATATTATCACGCCATCCAGATTGAATGGCGCATATACGGTATGGTTCATTTCTGTTTCCATTATCATCTTTACCTGTATATCCTTCTGCGCCAGCAACAAGTGCCTTCGCTATTTCACGAGGCAAACTTGTCTTACCTGTACCACTAATACCTTGCAAAATACTCAAAAGAGACATGTTTAGTCCGGCCATGAAGGTACGAATAGTCTTCTGGTCATAATAAAATGGCTTCGGATCTTTAGCATTTGCCATGTACTTCTGTAGATACTCAACCATTTCTTTTAATGAGTTGGGACGAGAGTATCTTAACTTGCGATTTGCAAGCTCTAAATCATCATCCATGTGCTTGGTTTGTTCAAAGGCACTTTGCTTTGCCTTTTCTTCATCTTTGAGCTGGTTGATTGTCTCATGCAAATCTGCAACAGTTCTAAGCAAACTCTTTTCTCGTGCTTTTGAACTGTCGATCTGAGCCTTATATGTATTGATTTCAAGTATATATGCATCAGCGTTATGTAAAGACAGTCTTAGTTCACTAAGTCTTTCTTCACTGACTTTACTTTCCATCTCACGAATCTTAGCCTTTAGTTCTGTTACAGCATTTGCCTTTTCTTCATATTCGGCCTCGGAATGACGTGAGTCCAATTCGGCCTCCAGAGTCTTACATTTCTCTTTGAGGATATTTTGTTCTTTTATCATTTTCTCTGCATCTGATGATTCAAATGCAGACATGAGTTCACGTTTGAAGTCGGATAGTGATTTATTCTCTCTTTCCAACTTCACGTTCTTGCTCTTTAACGAGAACTTTTCATCTTCCAAGTCATTAATCTTATCATCATACTCATCTTCAATTTCCTGTCTGATGCGTTTCTCTGCAGATTTCTTAGAAGATTCAAAGAGTTTACGCTTTCTTTCAAGTTCTGCTTTATCAGCCTCTAACTGAAGATTCTGTTCGTCTAATTCTTCTTTCTTCTTGTTGAGTTCAGCCAGAGAGTTGATATAAGATTCATGCTTTTTACCCATATCTTCAACCAGTGTTTTGGTTGAATTGGTAATTTCTTCTTCGGTAGAACGCATCGAATCCAATAGGCTCTTTATTACAGTGGAATATTCTCCATTGTCAATCGCCATTTTTTCTTCATCAAGTTTCTTTTGTCTCTCGTTATTCTTCTTACGCTCACTTTCTATTTCCTGTTCTGCTTCCTTCTTGGTCGCTTCAAAGTTTTTCCTATCGGCGGCTAACGCTTCTTGCTCCTTTAGATTTTTTTCTTTAATATCTTCGGCTTTCTTCTCGATAGCATTGATTTTGACAAGTTTACTATGAAGCATAGTAATGTAGCCATCAACGTTGCCAGTCCTTTTTATTTCATCAATCCTCTGGTCATCTTCCTTGGTGTCAACAAGTTCTTCAGCAAGGATTTCCTCTGCTTCAGCTGGCATTTCTTCAACCGAGAATTTCTCAATCTTATCCACTTGCTCTTGGGTAAGATCAGTTACAACTTTTGGTCGGGAATTTGAATTGTCATTGCCCCGATTGTTGTTCTTCTTCTTGTTCTTATTCTTTGCCATTATTCCAGTGTTTTAATGTAATCGTTAATTAAATCTGTCATAAAGTTGAAATACTCAACTGCATCAGCACCAGTAAAATCGGAACTGCGTTCTTGTAGTTCAGTGGTACCATGGCCAACATGGTTTCGCATTTCTGTAATACCGACGATAGTATCAATTCGGTTTCGGAATACTTTGATAATATCGCAGTTTTCGAGGTCTGGTTCACATGAGAGTGACATAATAAACTTCATCAGATAATCAAGAAGGGAACGACCTTTCCAATTCTTAGTCTTCTTGTTTAATAAAACTTTGGGAACAAACGTCGTATCAGAAAGAATCTTTTTCCTATATACAGCACGTAAACACTGTTGTCTGTCTTCTTGTGCTGCATATTCTCCATAGTTATTGTCCAAATCAGTATATATATCCTCTCGATCAGTCTGGTCTTGTATCAATATGCTCTCAATAGCTGCTTGCATATTCATAAAGAACATCTGTTTCTGGGCATGACTGATAAACTTGAAGTCATTACGTTCCATACGCATATAATAATCAACAACCTCATGAATAGACTGCTGAATATTAGCGTCCATCTTCTGGAACTTGTCAATGTCAAAAGTAATAGCGATTCTCTCTTGAACCTGTTCCTCGAACCATTTTACGCTTTCGTCGAACTTGCGGTTATTCTCCGTAACTACATCCTTGAAGGTGTTGAATAGCACGGTGGCAAACTGCCTGTTCATCCTCTTTTCCTTTTCAAGATAGAGTTTCAGTTCGTAATTGTCCCCATTCCCAAATGGGTCGAGTACCAACCAGTTATCATCATACCCATTATCTCCTTGTGGAAGATAGATATATGTGCAAACCATCACAGATTCAGGTTTGTTGTCGGGAATGAATTTAATCTGGAACATCTGCTGAGTAATGTCTTCGACATCTCCATCTCCCTCCATATCTCGATAAGAAGAATTTTTTATGACCTGAAGGATTTCTTCCTCTTTTGGGGGTAATCCCAGCAAATTGTCACTCTCAATTATATTCAATGGAGCTTCCACAGACTTTGTTCCTCTTTCTGTGTTATATACAAGTTCGCCATTTGACACTTCGGCAAAGTTTACTTCTCTTTGATAATATGGGAACAGCTCGTTTCCATCATCGTAAGAAAAGATATAACCAATTTGCCTTTGAGATTCATCCACGATGAAGCCATCAGCATTATTCCTCAACTCTTCTCCTTCTGGAGTTAAAAATCCTGTGCTGAGCAACAGTCCTTTGCTTTCAAGTTGGTCAACAATGAGATTGATTAAGTGTTCGTCAAGATGCAACAACTCTGCAATCTTGGCATTACTTATCTGAGGCATATACTTTAATTTGAGTACAGCCTTCTGAAAGAAGTTCAAACCTGATGTAAACCTATTGGTTTGAATTCTATACATGCTCATAGGAATAGACACCAAAAGACATTTGTCACTTGGTTTTGCCATTCCCATGAAAATTGTCTTGTTAGATTCTATTGCCATATGGTTTATTCTTTGTTATGTTTGTACAAAATTCGTAAATACCAGGAACATATTTCTGGGCATAGTTGTCTTCAAACATGCTTGCGTCACCAACAACTATGACTAATTTCTGCGCACGAGAGAAAGCAACATTCAAACGATTCTTTAATGTCAAGAAGCCAAATACCTTTTTCTCATTTCCGTCTTCTCGACTTTGGCTGTTTGAACGTACAGTACTAAGAATCACTATATCAAACTCTTTTCCTTGGAAGGAATCCACAGAGCCGATACGGAATTTCTCCTTGTCACCATCTAATGTCCTATATTTAGGAGCAATATTATAACCGTCCTTATCCTTAATGACATATCCATGTTCCGGTTTCGCAGCTTCCTCAAACAGGGTTGTTACCTGCTTTGAATAGAATGTGATCACACCGATAGACAGGTTCTTGAATTCTGGATCGTCCCTAAGTTCGTCTATGATTGACATAACTTTGGCAGCCTCTGCTTGACGGCATTTACTTTGTCCTTTGCTCTCGGGCTTGTCATTCGAAACATTACAGAAAATCATAGTCTTATCTTTCGCCCATGGAATCGACAAATGGTGTTGCTTTGTCTCATATAGGCTTTCACTGCCAGACTTTAACATTCCTTCGCCTGTATTAGGGTCCTTATAGTAAGTATTACTTATAAAGTCACCAATAGTTGGATGCATACGGAATTGTTCATTCAGCGTAATGCATCTTTGACGTTTCGCTTTTTGAACATTCTCAAAGATAATGCCGAATAGGGACTGCTCATAAAGCCTGCGCTTTTCCTTCTTTTCGTCAATATTCTCAATCATAGCAAGGCTACGTTCTGCAACTTCAGATTCTAGAAGGTGGGGGAGCTGATTCTGGTCACCAACCATAATAATGCGGTCTTCTGCTTTAACCATAGGTATAAGCAGGTCAAGAGGGTTTGAACGAGCTGCTTCTTCCAAGATTACATTTTTGATATGAGAAAAATCTTTCATTTCTTTGCTACCAGCTAACTGGTTGGTGGCAGCTACTGTATCTCCGTATTCTTGTAATGAATGACGAATATATGAACTATTTCCTTGAAGATCATCTTTGAGGTCTGACAGAACAGAACGTATAAAATCATCTTCATTTTCATAGTTGGACTCTTCATATTTGCGAGCGCAAGAAGCTGCATCTTCCAGCCAGAGCAATATTTCATCATTAGAATCTTTCTCAACTTGAACTCTTTGTGCCGATAATTTTTCGAGAAGAGAAGATTTAATTGCAGACAATTTCTCCAGACATTCTGCATCTGGATTCATCTCTGGTATATCTTCGAGGAATTGAATATCCTTTTCGTCCAATTCGAAATTAGCTTGAAGTATTTCAGCAATTATATCCAACGTGTTACCGAAATTGTATTCATCCTCAGTCGTTGGAATGCTTTCAACTAATTTCTGGTCACGTTCATTCTTTCTAAAGAAAGTACGTGACCCATTTCTTATTTCGCGTAATCTATCAAAAGAAATGTCCGTAATAGGTGTATCTTCAGGAACGATTTCTGCAACCGACGTTAAGAACTCATCAACATTCTTTTCTTTGGAGAACAAGGCTGCAAGAGAACTGAGTTGAGCAGAGACTCGCTTTTCGGAATCTCCACCACGCTTATCGATTTCTTTTTGCAGTTCCTTCCCAAAGTCAGCGATAAAACGTTCTTCTGCTCTAACTCCAAGACTCTTCTTTCCAACTTTAACTGTTGGAAGTCCATGTGTGTACACCTTTGAAGCAAGATGCTCTATAGTGTCATTCTGAAATGCAGATGCTAAGATGGTTTTGACAGCTCCATCTTTCTCTTTGTTGTCGGCAAGTTCTAATAACCTGTGACAGATAGCAGCGACAACAGTTGTTTTACCTGTTCCTGGAGGTCCTTGAATAATCGTAATGTCATTCCTGTTGTTGAGAGCAATTTCAACAGCTTCTTCCTGATTCTTTGTAAGATGTTCAATACCAAATTTCTCACGAAGGAATTTTTCAGTCTTTTTACTCCATGCAGAAATATGTTTATGAGTGTCTTCGAACATCTTGTCCGCTTCATCTTCGATTGCAAACAGCAGGTTTTGCAAGACAATTGTACGCCCCTTAAACAGTTGCTTTACTGCCTGTGAACGACGTTTGTCAACAATCTCATTGCCTAACAAAGATAGTTCTAGCACTCCAGATGATGGAAGAAGATAGAGTTCATCCTCAAAGTCTGCTTCGTGGCTATGTGGATTAAACTTCAGCATTGTAACGATAGGCGGATTAAGCTTATCACACACTAATCTAAATTGTGGCTCAGAAGATGTAAGACGATATAGCAAGGATGTTTGATCAGGACTTATTTCTAATACCAGATGGGCGATACCATTCTTTGGCTTATTGCCAAAATGGTAAGCAACTTTACCTAAATCGTCTCTCTGTTCTTCTGCAATCTTTAACTCAATTTTGGAATACTCAGTCCATAAGCCCATTAAGGCTTCTCCGTTATGAGCTTTGTTTACAAGCGTATCATGAGCCTCTTTAGCCTGGCCGATGTCAACAAAGTTGATATTCTCGTATGCAAGAATATCTATTTCGTCAAATCTGGTAGGAAAGCAGACTTTTGAATAAATTTCTTTCTTGACGACTCGAACTTTTTCTTTGTTCTCATTTTCGACCAAAGATACATCGATAAAACGAGGAGTGTCTTTCTCTTTGTCGGAACGAATACCATAAATGTTCCAATTTTGCCCTCCATTCTGCCATGCTTTGACAAATAATAGTTTGTATTTGCCAGCATCAAAGACATAGTTATTTGACAGATTCTTCTTTAGCTGTTCTGAATCTGCTGTTCTAAAGGCAATCTTTGTGCTATCATCGTAAGCAATGTCCAGTTGGGGGAGTGGGGTAACAGTGCCACACTCAATATATTTGAATGTAAATTGTCCCTTTTCCTCTAATGGTTCTATCCAAAAGAGATAATTGAATGAAGGCGGCTCTGAAGGAACAATATTTGGACTTTCCTTGAATCGTATGGTGAATAGCATGTCTTCAACACTTTTGTCTTTCCCCTTCTGTTGAATCGAGAAAAGAGGACATAATTCGTCCCATTTCTGAAGATATATAGGGGTACGACCATCTATATGAATATCTTCATCTATACGACATTCAAGAGAATTGCCATAAGCTTCTTCAGCAAACAAATCGTATATCTTTTCAATCTTCTGCATATATCATGTCGTTATTTAGTTGAACATTTATTACTCGTTGTGACTCATTTATTTCTTTCAAGGAAAGTATCAACTTCCTTGGATTATTTGTCGGGAATACAATTTTTGTTGGCTTGTTGATGGGACGAGCATACTTTTCTCCGTTGACGGTTGAAGCATAGAATGATAACCCATCTAATGGTTCCAATACAACAGCGATGTTTGGATCTCCTTCAGGTGAAACTACGTCTATTGATAGGACATCCTTAACATTAAAAGTGTCCGTCATAAGGTGCCTTGTATTAACATATAGTTTATTCGACTTGTTTACGAGGAAAACGCCTATTGGTTCAGAATATAATTCCATTTCCGTGTCGGAGAAAGTATATGTCTCGAAATCAAATTTTTTATCAATATGCTGTATGGCTACTGCAATGGGGAAAACAGGTTCATCCTCACAGAATGGACAGTAATCGTCTTCTTCAGAGTAAATGAAGTCTGTTTTGCAGTGAGGACAACGTTTTAGATGTGAATAGGCATCATATAGGACATCAATCCATTGATGCATGGATGGCCTTTTCATGGGATCCTCTTTTCCTATTTCAAAGGTTTGCTTGAACAGCTCTCGAATATCAGGAGTCGTGAAGAAACAATCGTAATATCGTCTGGTTAGCCTGTTCAGGGAATCTTCGCTATCATCTATCCAAGGGAGGTTGCCTCTCATAGCATCATCCATAGAGTTTTTTCCTTCAATGACAGCATCGCCAACAAAAGGATGACAGAATGCCAACAACTCATGTGCAATTATTGCAAAGGAATAGCAATCGCTCATCGGCGTATTGGGCATTCGCCTATTAACAACTTCAGGAGCTGCATGACTGGCATAAATGAACACATTACCCAACCCAGAATAGGTATAATTGGTCTCTGGAATTACTGCTTTGACATTCCATTTTGTGGTATCTATGTTTATATACTCAGGAACTAAGTCTTTATATACCTTATTATTCCTATGGTAATCTGCCAGCTTTTCAGCCAAAGATATTAAAATCTCAATTCTTTTCTTGACACCTCCAGTAGTAATGAACCACTTCTCGAAATCTTCTTCCTGTGAAGCCCAACGATAGTTGGTTATATTAACTACTTCCCTTTTTTGTGTATTTGCGTTGTCTGTAGCCTTCCGTTTCAAGAAAGAGCTATATTTCTCGTTAAAAGATTGAACTTGATTCTTTCGAGAAATCTTTTCTTCCTTTTCCGCTTTTGGCTTTACTGGTTCAATCAAAGACACTTCTTCCTGTTGGGCAACCTGTTCAAAAGAAGGAAAACCAAACTCATTGATGGAAACAAGTCTGCAACGTATATGTTTTGGAGTCGGTTTGTTTTCTTGCCAATCAAACAATTGAACACGGCAGAGGGAGTCCTCATACCTTACGATATAGGACTTTCTGCCTTTAATTGTTACAACCCTTTCTACGGGTAGTTTCAATTGTGCTCCTATGTTATGTTTGATAGCCTTCATTACCCTATTTTACCGATTTAGCCATTCCTTTAACTTTATAGCCTTCTTTTCGCCATAATTATATACGACGTAATAACCTTCGTAAAACGGAGTAGGAAAACCTTCACGAGTACAATATCCATTGATATATTCAATAACAGGATAGAGTTCAAGGTATTCGTTTCCTTTCCAATTGGTATTATCATCTTGCTTCAATGGGAAAAGTGCTATCTTTTCTGAATCGTATTTTTGAGCATCGCCATAGCCCACTTCCCAGTTACACCATTTGGATGCAATTGCGCCATCAGTTGCAATAAGAACGAACTTATCATATTGTTTGATTTTCATTTTTATATTGTCGGCAGTCTTGCCACATGTATATGTAGGCATTGAAGGATCAAGCCAATCTACATAAACAAAGGCGTCTATTTGTTCTAAGAGGTTTGCCACTTGTTTCAATTGTGCCAAATCATCATGCCTGTGTGATAAGAAAACTGTACATTTTTTGCCAGCGTAAAATACACGATGACTATCATGCTCACGGGTATATATATGAGCATTGGGAGTTCTGCTTCTTAATTGATCTATTGTTAAATACATACACAATTATGTCTTACACTGATTACTAAAAGAACTATACTCGCTAATAGTGGTATGCCATAAAAAACGACCATAGTAATTGAAAACATTACTTTAAGGAAACTATCAACTTTAATTGTTTGGGGATTTAATTCGTATTGTCCCTCTGTATTATTAACCTTACGCTTAGTCAGCATATCCTCATACATTTTTCTATATTTTTTCTCCGTACGCAGAAAAAAAGTGTCAAGAATCCAAAAGCATACATAAGGAATAATTGTCGTACAGATAAGAGTAACGGAATTGCTAAAGTTTTCGCCTTTAGTAAATGCTGTCACTCCAGCGAATATGGTTAATGCCCATCCTTTTAACATAAAGGAGTTCTGGGCCATTCGATTGATACAATTCTGTATCAAATCTATTTCCTTAAATAGTTCATCTTTTTCCATATTAAACCTCTTTAATAATATTATATAGATATTTGTTGTTTTGTCTTTCAATAGCCTGATTTATATAAAAATTTGGCATCTTTATAAAATCAGACCATGTTGTTGCTTCTATGTACGAACAATTACCATAATAATGGTAGCACAAACATTGTGAGCATAACTGTTTATTAGGTGATTTTATATTGAACTTGTTCTCTCGTATTATCTTAAACAGCTTGTCTGTATGATGTGTGGTTGAGCCACATGCAGTTCTAGTTAAATAATATTCATAGCTGCCAAAAGAATCGGGCAGAACAATCGCCAATACAGCATTCGTATGGCTTGTTCTGTCATTCCTTGTAGTCTCTTTTAATGAAAAAGAAACCTCCCATGGAATCCACTGACTTCTATCACTTCGGTTGTTCATTCTCATATTGGGAGAAATCATGATTATGGTGACTGAACTGTCAAAAATTCTATCCTTAAGTTTTTCCCATATAGCATCCTCTGAAAGATAGCTTAGATCTTCGTCATCAGATTCTCCTTTGTAGATATGATTTGTGGAATCAAAGTACTCTTCTAATTTGTCAACGTAACTTCTCACGGTTGTTGGATTCCAAAATGAGTGTCCTGGAAGACTTGCAACGTCAGAATCTGCGTACTTATATGATATAAATATTTTCTTTCCCATACACTTGTTTAGTTAGGTAAAAATTAATTATTATAAGTTACACTATCAATTATCACTGCAAAGTTCGGTTTTGTTTGTGCAGCCTTTCTGCACAGAAGAATATTTCTTCAAATTTTCTGCGATTTTTTTCTGAAAATCATCCCTTAACCATTTTGGTTGAAGTACTTCTACTTGTGGGAAGAATGAAAATATTCGAGAAATAAGTTCATTGTTTGGACGAACTTCTATCTGGATGGTATAATCTTCTTCATTGAAAACCGTCTGGCTATGATGAATTGGTTTTGATACAACATATGGAAACCTGTCTGCATCAAACTTCAGCACGATTTTTTCTTTTTGAATTGGTTCGTCTGGTATAGTTACGCCGACTACATCATCAAAATACTTTGAAAAATTAATCGTTTTATTAGGGATAAATGCAACATTTGATCTTGAAAATTTGACGATGCGGTCAAGTGCTCTATTCGAAATCCTGTCACCATATGGTGATTGTTCTAAGCCGAAAAGGAACCATCGGTTGTTATATTGCTTGAGGTGATAAGGATGAATTACCACATTAATATCTTTTCCAGAATAAGTTCTATAATGAAGATTCAAAGGCTGATGATTGATAGCAGAATCTATCAACTCAGATAAGAATTCAAGTCCTCGTAATTGGTCATTTTGCTCAAAAGAGACAACATTTCCCCTATTAGCTTTGATGCCAAATCGAAATTCCAAGTTAGAAATAACTTCTTCTAACCATCTATTCGAACCACCACGGTATCTACCCAACATTTCGATTGTTGAGCTAAGTTTCGTTACTTCGTCAACGGTCAACTCATTGTTGAATATTGAATAATTTGGATCGGAATAACGATAATAACATCTTTTGCCATCAAAAGGAACGGCTTCAATTGGAGCATCGTAAGATACTCGGTCTCGCATATATTTTATGTCATCCCGTATCTGTCGAACACTAACTTCGGTACCATACATATCATAAAGGGCATCGTTAACAGCGTCAACGAGGTCTTCTATCGTATATTTTCGATGACGATTGCTAAAGCATCGGTCAAGTATCTGACAACGTAATTGAGCGTTCTTGTTTGTCGGCATAAGCTATTGGTTTTCAGTTATTCAATAATAGGTTGGGTTCGTACAAGATCATTAATTTCACATTTCAGGCAACGAGCAATCTCGATCAGATTCTCCAAGTTGGGTTGAGTGGTATTGGTTACCCATTTGGAAATGGTGGCAGGGTCTTTTCCTAACATTTCTGCAAGATCCTTGTTGGTCTTCATTCGTTCAGCAAGCATCACCTTGATGCGATTCAGTGGTTTATTCTCCATAAGTTACACCTTAATATATATAGTTTGCGACAAAATTAATGATTTTTTTGCTAATTCAACACGATTAACACAAAAAAATCGCTATTATCATTAAAATAATGGCGATTTTGTCAATTTTGAAAACTGCTAAATGCCAAGTCCTCGTTTCTTGGTACCATCCCAATTTGTCAGCTCATCAGTATTGCCATTACTGCCACCAACAGACTGGCCACCTGTTGAGAGTCTCATTTCTGATGCGAGCTGGCCTATACGTGTTACAGCGATGTCCCACTGGAATCTGCCGATACTGCCAACAATGGAGCCTGCCATATCTGCGATATCATTTGCAGCCTTCATGCGATCAGACTCTTGGTAAGGATTGAGACCGTTAAGCTGGCATTGGGCAATGATGCCCTGGCCAATGGTGCGTTCATCGTCATGATTGAAGATAGATGCTGTACTATGAGCCCAGTCAGCCAGAGCCTGAGCCGCTTTCTTGACAACGGCATGGAGAAGGTTCCAATGCTCGTATGCCTCTGATGCACCTGACAAACGGATGAAACGCTCTATATCAGAAAGACGGCTTTCTGCCTCATTGGCTCTCTTCTCTTCTCGATTGCCCCTCATGGTCTGCTCTTGGGCTTTCTGTTCTGCGGCATCTGCTCTACTTTTCTCGCGGGCTACTGCTCTTTCATCGAGTTCAGAGACTCGCTGCCTCAAAGCCATATTCTCCTTATCCGTCTCAACTGCTAAGGCCACCTTCTGTCTGGCATCGAGATACATCTTCTTGCCAACATCGTTGATTTTCTTTTTGTGAAGTTTAGAAACACTGAGCAACTGGCTCTGAAGAGTGGTTACAATCTCCTTTGCTTTGGCATTGCGTTCCTTCTGCCATTCTTCACGCTTCAATAAGGGAATAGGTGTGCTAATTTCCTTGTTAAGTCGAGCCAATGTTTGGTTAATAAGGTTTTTTACGGTCAACGGCTCCTTTGATCCTTGGAAGGAGAAAGTCATTTCTGCAAACGGTACAGCCTCCAGTTCTTCTTCTGGAACACTTGTTGTAGAAAGCAATTCGTCAATCGCTTCCTGAAGTTTGGTCAACTTACTGTTACCTGCCTCTATTTTCTTCTGGATCTGACTCGATTCTTCTTTCTTACGTTCCGTATATTCTGCAACCTCCTTGGCACGTATGGCTTCCTGCTCAGCCTTGAAAGTATGGGCGTCGCGCCATTTCTTGTCACTTTTCTTGCCACGTTCCATTTTAAGGGCGTTGGCCAACATATCCTGAAGTTCCGACATATCATGACGGTTTAGATTGATGCACTGGCCAGTCTCATGGTCAGTCCAATCGAAAACATAGTGAGCATGGTGGTTCCATAGAAAGATTGTCGAACCTTCTGCGGAATCAAGATATTTTCCTTGCTGATGATTCTTGTCTGTCACCAGATGCTCATGACCTTCATCAAGATGAGCATAGATGGCTTTGGTCTTGATTCCCCAACGCTACTCGATTTGATGAGCCAAAGTCTTCATCTGCTCCATCGTCGTAGTCTCTGTGATGACGGCTACACCTTCTCGGATAGGCTCTGAGTTCTTCGGCATCTTCTTAGGCTTCGACAAGTCAAGTTCCCATTCTGGAATAACCTTTTGAAGTCCAGTTCTTGGGTCAACGATTGGGTTGCCCGTCCTTTTGTCGTAAGCAGGCATTGTCAACTGTTTTCCATTCTTATCAAGTTTCGCCTTGCGACAGAAGTGATGACTGGAATAACGTTCCTTTGCCTTGCGGATCTCATCGGCTACCGACTTGAAGTCCTCAGCTTCCCAGCACTTGTTAAGATGTGAATACTCGGAATGAACGTGCTTCATTTCCTTTTCGCGCCTGTTGTGCTTCTCGGCACCATACTTGGCAGCGCATATATGTATTGATGTTTTCATAATTGTATAAAATTAGAAATTATATAATTCATATTTACAGTAATTCAGAAGGTGCCTTGGCGGCAGTCTTTCTGGCGAGAGGGTCCAGGGAGATTGTTTCTCCATGGTCGGATTCTTAGGGCTGACGGTCCTAAGCGGGGGTCTGGGGAGGGTCACTCCAGCGGTAGGGCTCGAAGGGGAGAAGCCGCTCCCCTCGCGGTACTTAGGCAGAGCCTGAGCGGAGTCCAGAGAGGTCACTCTGGCACACAAGGGTTGGCATAACCCTTAGTGTGCTACCTGATTTCCGTTGGAAACAGTCGGGCTGCGCACCGTAAGGCGCAGAACGGCTGTAATGACGGGATGAAGGTAGAAACCTCGCGACGCGATAGGCAATCGCAATTCTGTTGCGTGGAAGGGGGTATAGGGGGCAGCATAGCCCCCATAACGGCCAGTACCATATTGTTGAATTTCTGTAATGCATAAATTCAGAATTATTTCCTTTCCCTTTCATTTGCGACTATAATACTCATTCGCTCGGTCAAGAACATGTTGATGCTCCTAATGATGGCCTGTGGATCAAACTGCCCGTAGAACTTCTCGTAGAATCCTGCCTTGAAGTTGAAAAAGAACAATACCAGCTCTGCCGCTTTCAGCCATGTATATCTGCCTGTTAAGGCGGTGGCAGTGAATTGTAGCTGTTCTGACGTGGCATCAACTTTCAGACCACAGCTCAAACTGGCATCAGCAACGAATGGAATCAGCCACTTGACTGCGGAAAATGGACCATACATAGTATCAATTTGTGCCAAAGTGGGCGATGGGTATAAGATGCACTGTTTGGGTTTCTGACAGATGATAATCTGCCGATTGACGCTAAAGATGTGGAAGAAGTCATCCCATGTCGGGTATTTCTGTAGCATTTGGGGCGTGTTTGATGGATAAGCATGGTATTGCTGTTGCAGAGTCAATGCCGTTGATGGCTTCGATGGCTGCATTGCAGACTTCTTGCCTTCTTCTATTATTTTCGTTATCACCTGACGTACAATTTCCGTTTCTCTCATTATCGTTTGGTATTAAGGGATGTTTTTCCCAATATCTCTCTATGAGAAAGTTATTGAGGTTTTTCCTGTATCTGATTTCTGGAGTGGATTTGACATAAAGGGGAATGTAAGCATAGATGGCTGCTTTTTCCTCTTCGCTAAGGGCATTCCATAGGGGCTCTATGAACTCCTTTTTCCCTATTGGTTTCCCATACATTTCCCAAATGGTATCAAAAGATAGTCCTAATTCTTCATTGATGATGATAGTATCAGCTTTATCATCATCATTACTATTATTGTTATTATTATTATTACTATTATTTAGGGATGCATCCGCTTGCGGTGGCATGCCATCGAATTCGATTGCATTGTTTTGACTGCCATTGCATCTGTTCGGATAGCGTTTGCATGCGTTTGCTCTGTTTTTTCGACATTTCTCTTCATACTTCTTGGTGTCCCGATCTATTTGGGCACCGAAAAGCGCAAAAACGGCTTGTAATGCAGAGTCTGACGAATTGAGAGGCTCTCCTGTATTGGCATAGCGGAGTAATCCCTTAAACAAGATACCTGCTTGTTCGTCTGTCAAGCAATCGACCGCTGATAGACAGTCTAGATGTAATATAATACTTGCGCCTTCTTTCATGACAGATTGTTATTTGTCTTTCTTCCTGTTAATAAATTGGCTGGCCTCTCGCATAAGATCAGCCTTACTCTTTCTGTGGCCTTGTTGCAGCCATTGGTCAATCTCTGACTTGCGGAATGCAATACTCTTCCCTTTCTTGTGAAAAGGAATGAAATGAGTACTAGTCCATCCATAGACAGTCTGTTCTGCCGGATGACTGGGAAGATAATCACAGAGCCCTTTGAGGTTGAGCCACTCATCTTTCTCTTCATTATTAGAGGGAATTGTGAGATTGTCAACTTTGGTCTCAATGGACTCCAACTTCTGTGCGATGGCTGCCAGCATCTCTGGCATGGCATCAAAGGAAATTCTTTCGTTTTGCATAAGTTTACCTATTTTATTTTGTATAAATTCGAATAATTGCAGAGTGATTCTCACCCTTCGCTTATGCAAAATTCGCGTTTTATTTTGAGACGCAACTCGTTGATAATGAGATAAAAATAAGCAAGCCGTATTACAGACTTGCTTTTTTACGTTAGCCGTATTGACTATCCGTATTGAATGGTGGTTTTCCTATGATTAGTGTGCCATTTCTTGTGTGGTTACCAGTAGATATATCTATCTTTGATTACGTATTCTTGGCGCTTCTCTTTTGAAAATGCGTCGGCTAACAAATCGCGTATATCCGTATATTCATGATGATCCACAATAGGTATCCATTGAGAAGGGAATTCGGTTTTAAAGATTTTCCTGGCTTCGCTAAAATCGTTTTCAGTAGAATAGCCCCTTTTCCCAAACATGGCCATAGCCCATTCCCTGAAATCCTTAGCAGTCCTTTTCTTTTCGATAAATTCTATCTCCAAGAACCAGAGATACACGATGTACCAATGACGTTGTTGGCTAAAGAGCAAACTGCCATCAGGTGACTTCTTCCCTAATAGTGTTTCAAGCCCATTACTCACCTTGTTCATGTCCAGCCCATCACGGAATATCTTATTGAAAAAGAAAAGTGCTTTAGTGGTGTCTTGGCTTATTTCTGGCTTAGGAGTAGATATATAGGTGCCGTTCTGCTTCTTTTTCTCAGCAACAGCGTTCTTGAATACGTCAAAGTAGATTTTTCCCGTCTTGTTCTTTACATGAGCCATATAGGCAGCCTTGTCCTCAATGCAGGAAAGATCTGCATCTGTGACATCATCAGTAAAGGCGCACAAGAAGTAGAGTATGCCGAGGATTGTATTCCGCTGATATACCCATTCAACTTCATATTTCTTCTTTTTCCAGAAAACATGCCATAATCCTCCAGCCTCTTTCTTGATGGCCTCTGTGTGGCTTTCGGACTTGATGATGCAGTCTTTCAAACTCTGAGCCATGTTGAAAGCATAGACTATGGGAATGTTGTCTTCTGTCAGACATTTCAGATTGAATTCCCTTCCCCAGTGTTTCTTATACATCTTAGATGCAACGCTATATGCCTCTCTTGTGATGGGGTCGGCTGCTTCAATGGATTCTTTTGATAAATAGTATTCCTTGTATGTCATGCTTCTTCTGTTGTTTTCGCTAAATTGAGGTTCAACTTAATAGCATCTGCTGCTTGCTCTTTTTTCTCGTCTTCGACCTTGCTATATATCTGTGTTGTGCGGATGTTTGTATGGCCCAACATCTTGCTGACGGTGTATAGATCTGTGCCGTTTGAAAGTTGCAAACAGGCATATGTATGGCGGAAGCAGTGGAAAGTGATGTGTTTGGTTATTCCTGCCGCTGCTATCCATCTGGAGAGAGGCTTTGAGATCCATGATGGGGCAGGGAGTCCACCAAAAACCAACTCGTCAGGATGACCAGGCTTTCCACAGAAGAAATATGCCTGATCGGATATTGGCGTATATTCCACTCCTTTTGTTTTCTTTTGGGTGAAGTTGACACGATAGTGTTCACCTTCCTTGGCAATCTCCTTCCATGTCATCTTCTTGATGTCGCTATGGCGCAAGCCTGTGAGTCCAGAGAATAATGCGGCTCTCTTGATGACTGGATTCTCGCATGGGGTTTCCACTAACTTGTTCAGTTCATCAAGGGTTAGGTGCTCTCTTCTGCTTTCTTCTGCTTGGATATTCTTTGACTTTGCGGCAATGTCGATAGGAAGATAACCCTCGACGAAAGCTTGCTTTAGTGCTGCCTTGAATATACTATAGTACGAGCAGGCGGTATTGGTGGAAATAGTTCCTTTTTTGTTGCCTCCCTGTGGTGCCCTAAGGAGAAACTGCTTGAACTTCTCCATTAGGTTCAGATTGATATTGGCGAATAGGAGTGGCTCTTTGTTGTTAAACTCCGAAAGAAGATCGCTGACACGAATCCATGTATTACACATGTTATCATTATTGTAGTGCCTGTCCTTAGCTTCTTTCCTAAAGAATGTGATGAAGTCGCATTGGGATTTCTCCTTCTGTTCTGCAATGGCTTCGTCAATTTCAGAGAATAGGTCTTTGGTGTCGTACTCTTTTTGCCTGATAGCTCTGATGTTATCTGCATAAATGCAGGATTCTTGATCTATAGGCGATTTACACATGATGATTCCATTGACATCACGTTTAGGTTTGTAGGTACTTTTTCCATCAGGAGTGGTTCTGGCCGTTCGTTTCTTGTCCCAAATAGGAGTTGTGATGGCACGATTCACGTACTCTCGAACACGTAAGGGTTTATCCTTTCCAGGAACAACAACAGGGTAGGACTCTATATAAAGATACCATTCTTCGCGAGTCTCAGCCTTTCGTAGTTTTACGGAAACCTTTGTATTATGAAATGCTTTCTTCATGCGCGTACATTATTCATATAGTTTATCAATTTCCTCCTTTGGCACATAGACATAATTGCCAATCTGCCTTGTAGGAATAGAATACTTTCTGATCTGGAGATATGCAGTACTGTCGTTCATGTGATATTTCTCACACATTTCATTGATGGTATAACAGTCCTCTGGCTCCAGGCTATATAACTTGGGTTTTGGCTTCTGTTTCTTTATCTGCTCAGAACGCAGAGGAAACATCTTTGCTAATTCCTCCTTACTTACCCTTGTCATCTTCGTTCCGGCATTCACGGAAGAAATGGCTCCGCTTCGGATGAGCCGATAAATTGTGTCTTTGCCTATGCCGAATAGGGCGTATGCCTCTGATACTTTGATGTAATCTCTTGACTCGGGTATCTTCTTGACAATCTCATCCAGTTTCTTATGTCTGGCTTCTTCGTCTTTACGACGCTTATATGCAATACGAGAACATTGCGGTGAACAGTTCCATGATTCAATGGTCTTTGCCATGAACTCTTTTCCGCAGATTCTGCACTTCCTCTTAATTTGAAATTTTGCTGCTACCATATCATATCGTTGAGTATCAAATCTATCTTTGGATTTTTAACGAATGTCATCTACTTTTTTATCGCGGTACAAATATGGTGCAAAATTACAATAAAAATATCAATTAAACAAGAGAAATAAAATAATTAACCAAAATTAAAAATCCGCGTAAACACTTGGTTTACACGGATTTTCTTATCGTTTTTCTATTGATGTTTATCGCTCCTTACTTCACCTCCTCAAAATCGGCTTCCTGAATATCGTCCTTGCCGTTGTTGGCATCGGACTGGGCACCGCCTGCGAAACCTTGGGCAGCATCGGGACCGGGTTGGGCACCAGGCTGCTGATACATCTGAGCACTTGCGGTTTGCCAAGCTGCGTTCAGGGCTGCCATGGCTGTATCAATGGCGGCAAGGTCTTGCGCCTTATGAGCTTCTTTGAGCTTTCCGAGTGCTTCCTCAATGGGAGCTTTAGCACCTGCGGGAAGTTTGTCACCGAGTTCTTTGAGCTGATTCTCTGTTTGGAACACCATGGAGTCGGCCTGATTGAGCTTGTCAATACGTTCCTTTTCCTTTTTGTCAGCCTCGGCATTGGCTGCAGCTTCGGCTTTCATGCGGTCAATTTCTTCCTTGGAAAGTCCACTACTTGCTTCAATACGAATTGCTTGTTCTTTGCCAGTTGCTTTATCCTTAGCACTCACATTGACAATACCATTGGCATCAATATCAAAGGTTACTTCAATCTGAGGTACTCCACGACGTGCTGGTGCAATGCCTGCGAGGTTAAAGCGGCCAAGGCTCTTGTTCTGCGAAGCCATGGGGCGTTCTCCTTGAAGAACGTGGATGGTAACTTCAGGCTGATTGTCTTCGGCGGTGCTGAAGGTTTCACTCTTACGAATAGGTATAGTGCTGTTAGCTTCAATAAGGCGGGTCATCACACCTCCAAGTGTCTCAATACCAAGGCTCAGCGGAGTAACGTCGAGCAGAACCATATCTCCTACTCCACTTTCTTTGTTAAGTATCGCTCCTTGAATGCTTGCACCAACTGCTACCACCTCATCGGGGTTCACACCTTTGCTCGGTGCTTTGCCAAAGAACTCTTCAACTAATTGTTGCACGGCGGGAATACGGCTTGAACCGCCCACAAGTATCACTTCGTTGATTTCGTTCTTATTGAGTTTAGCATCAGAAAGAGCTTTTTCGCAAGGAATGCGGCAAGCTTGGATGAGTTCGTGGCTCAAAGCTTCAAACTTAGCACGCGTGAGCGTCTTAACGAGGTGCTTAGGCACACCGCCAACAGGCATTATGTAGGGCAGGTTGATTTCTGTAGTAGTACTGCTCGAGAGTTCGATCTTAGCTTTTTCAGCAGCTTCTTTCAAGCGTTGCATGGCCATGGGGTCTTGGCTGAGGTCGGCTCCTTCGTCGTTCTTGAACTCTTGAACTAACCAATTGATGATAACTTGGTCAAAGTCGTCACCTCCGAGGTGAGTATTACCATTGGTGCTCAACACTTCGAAGATGCCATCACCCAGTTCAAGAATACTGATATCAAACGTACCACCACCGAGGTCAAACACGGCTATCTTCATATCTTTCTTACTCTTGTCGAGACCATAAGCAAGTGCTGCAGCTGTAGGCTCGTTCACGATACGCTTTACTTCCAAGCCTGCTATCTGACCAGCTTCTTTTGTTGCCTGACGTTGTGAGTCTGAGAAGTAGGCTGGCACGGTGATTACAGCCTCTGTTACTTCTTGTCCCAGATAGTCTTCGGCAGTTTTCTTCATTTTCTGAAGCACCATAGCCGAGATTTCTTGCGGGGTGTACTGACGGCCATCTATGTCAACACGTGGTGTGTTGTTGTCGCCTTTAACGACAGTGTAGGGCACACGACCTATTTCTGTTTGAACTTGGTCATAGGTTTCGCCCATAAAACGCTTAATTGAATAAATCGTCTTCTTAGGGTTCGTTACAGCCTGACGTTTAGCAGGATCACCCACTTTGCGTTCGCCGCCATCTACGAAAGCCACTACTGAAGGTGTAGTGCGCTTGCCTTCGCTGTTTGCGATTACGACAGGCTCGTTGCCTTCAAACACGGAAACACACGAGTTTGTTGTTCCGAGGTCAATTCCAATAATTTTTCCCATAGTTGTATTGTTTTTATTTGTTTATAATCAACTTTGATTGATGTTGCAACACTTTAAGCAAAGACTGTGCCAAAAGCATAGCAAAGGTTATAAAAACGCTCAACGAACTTTGTTTGTCGCTATATAGACACGGCGTTCTTCAACACAAAAAAAACCGCTTCGAAATGCGAGACTCATTGTCTTTACATTTCGTAAGCGGGATAAAAAAGTGCTCTAAGCTATAGGTTCCTTATGCCTCGCGGAAGGCTGGAATGTCTGTTGGCTTGAAGTTCTTGATATAGGCTGACTTTCCGATGACGTTTTCTTCGGCCATGCGAATATAAACTTGTGCGCTCTTAGCAAAGAGCTCTGGACAGCGCGTAGCGTCATCAAGAATGAGTAACGACATGATAATTTCTGCCGTCATGTCGTACAAACGACGAGCTAAGAAATCGTGAACCTCTTGTTCACCAGCCTCTTTTACAGCTGCAATGCTTTCCTCATATAGGTTTACCATCTGTGCAACGCGCTGATGAAGCGGACGAAGTTCTTCGCTCACTTGGCGTTCAAGCATCTCTTTGATAATGTTAAGATACGTTCCATTTGTTATATAACGTACAGCGGCTACTACTTGCAATTGTGTTGTACCTTCATAGATTGAGAATATACGAGCATCGCGCATGAGGCGTTGGCTCTTGTATTCCATAATGAAACCACTACCGCCGTGTACTGAGACTGCGTCGTATGCATTCTGATTGGCATACTCTGAGTTCATGCCTTTGGCCACGGGCGTGAAAGCATCGGCCAAACGCTGATACTTCTTCATTTCCTGCTTTTCCTCGGGCGTGAGCGCACGGTCGCGCTGTATGTCCTCCAGACATTTGTAGATATCTACATAGCGAGCTGTCTGATAAAGCAATGAGCGTCCAGCATCAAGTTTGGCTTTCATGCGGCTGAGCATGTCATAGACAGCGGGGAAGTTCACAATCTTCTGGCCGAACTGTTGGCGGTCGTTGGCATAGCTGAGTGCTTCGTTGTAGGCCTCTTGTGAAAGTCCTACGCTCTGTGCTGCAATACCAAGACGTGCGCCATTCATCAGTGCCATTACGTATTTGATAAGTCCCAATCGTGTACTGCCACAGAGTTGAGCCTTAGCATTCTTATAGGTCAGCTCGCACGTGGGTGAACCATGGATACCAAGTTTGTGCTCAATGTGACGTACATCAACGCCCCCATCTCGTTTGTCATAGATAAACATGGAAAGTCCGCGTCCGTCTGTCGTGCCTTCTTCTGAACGGGCAAGCACAAGGTGTATATCGGAATCACCATTGGTAATGAAGCGTTTCACACCATTTAGTCGCCAACAATCGTTCTCCTCATCGCGCGTTGCTTTGAGCATCACACGCTGAAGGTCGCTACCTGCATCGGGCTCTGTGAGGTCCATTGACATGCTTTCGCCTTTACATACGCGCGGAATAAATTCTTGGCGTTGTTCTTCGCTGCCAAATTCATAAAGCGTGTCAATACAACTCTGCAAGCTCCAAATGTTTTGGAAACCAGCATCAGCAGCTGAAATCACTTCGCTCAACATGGAGAAAACGGCATTCGGAAGGTTCAATCCGCCGTAACGACGAGGCATTGAGACTCCCCAAAGACCTGCCTTTTTGGTCGCTTCTATGTTTTCAACCGTTTTTGAAGCATAAACCATACGGTTGTTTTCAAGGTGTGGTCCTTCGAGGTCCACACTCTCGCTGTTGGGTTCAATAACGTTGGCTGCCACGTCGCCCGTGATTTCAAGCACACGGCGATAGTTTTCCATTGCGTCCTCGAAGTCAACGGGAGCATAGTCAAACTGATCTTTGTCAGCGTAGTCCTTTTCGCGCAGATCTACCACGCGCTTCATTTCGGGATGGTTCAGATGAAAACCTATCTCGGGATGGTCGGTATAATAGTTTGCCATAATAGAGCCTTTTACTTGCTATTCTGCTTATAATACTTTATCAGTTTGGGTACGACGTCTTCTACCGTGCCGGTTATCACGTAGTCGGCTATTTTGTTGATCGGCGCATCGGGGTCGGAGTTGACTGAGATGATAATCTTAGAGTCTTGCATACCAGCGATGTGCTGTATCTGACCGCTAATGCCACAGGCGATGTAAACCTTGGGATGAACAGTGACGCCGGTCTGACCGATTTGACGGTCGTGGTCGCAGAAACCTGCATCAACTGCAGCACGACTGGCACCTACTTCACCGTGAAGCACTTTGGCCAATTCAAAGAGCAGATCGAAGTTTTCCTTAGATCCTACGCCATAGCCGCCAGCTATCACAATGGGCGCGCCTTTGAGGTTGTGCTTGGCTACCTCTACGTGGCGCTCAAGTACTTTTACTACGTAATCCTCGGCGGGCACAAAGTCGGCTACGTTTTCATAAACCACTTCACCCTTATACTGCGGATCGAGCACTTCGGCTTTCATCACACCACTGCGCACCGTTGCCATCTGCGGACGATGGTCGGGGTTTACGATGGTGGCCACGATGTTTCCGCCGAAAGCTGGACGTATCTGGTAGAGGAGATTCTTATAAACCTTTCCAGCACGCTTATCTTCATAGTCGCCGATTTCCAATTGTGTGCAGTCGGCTGTAAGTCCGCTGGTGAGCGACGAACTAACGCGCGGTCCGAGGTCGCGACCGATGACAGTAGCTCCCATCAGGCATATTTGCGGCTGTTCGCGTTTGAAGAGTTCTACAAGTATATCTGTGTGAGGCTTTGAAGTGTAAGGGAACAGTCCTTCGCCATCGAAAACGAAAAGTTTATCCACACCATAAGGCAAGATTTGGTCCTCTACTTTGCCTTTAATACCCGTTCCAGCTACCACAGCATGGAGCTCCACACCGAGTTCATTGGCCAATTTGCGGCCTTTGGTCAAAAGTTCTTGAGAGACTTCAACAACCTTTGTTTCTTCAAGTTCTATGTAAACAAAAACGGCCTCCATGCTTATCCTATGATTTTTTCGTTCAACAATTCTTGTATCAGACTGTTCACGTCTTCATCGGAGCCTGTGAGCACTTTGCTTTCCTTGGCTTTGAAGGCGATGTTCTGTACATTCTTCACCTTGGTGGGCGAACCAGCAAGGCCACATTGGTTGAGGTCGCCGTCAACGTCGGCTACGCTCCATTGCGTGATGTTCAAGTAAGGCTTCTTTTCGTACTCTTCGGCATAAGGTAGTTCGCCCTCAGCAGGACGCTCTATGGGTGTCATGGCTCGCTTATACTTCATCACGAGCTTAGCATTCTGCGGACGACAAGGTGCAGCCTCGCCATTGACGGTAAGCAGG
This sequence comes from uncultured Prevotellaceae bacterium, assembly GCA_900316575.1. Lineage (GTDB taxonomy): Bacteria > Bacteroidota > Bacteroidia > Bacteroidales > Bacteroidaceae > Alloprevotella. The sequence goes on from ONDJ01000001.1 coordinate 346,781, forward strand.
ATTGGCAGCGGTGCTTGCACACGCTCCACGCCGCCGTCTATATGGCGCGTCACGGTAATCATGCCGTCTTTTACTTCGTCAATGCTATTGACATAAGTCACCTGGTTCAGTCCTAATTTTTGAGCCACTTGCGGACCAACCTGAGCCGTATCGCCATCGATGGCCTGACGACCACCAATAACAATATCGGGCATTCCCATCTTGCGAATGGCGGTGGCCAAGGCATAACTTGTAGCCAACGTGTCGGCACCGGCAAAGGCTCGGTCGGTGAGAAGCACACCGCCGTCTGTTCCGCGATAGAGTCCTTCGCGGATAATGTCAGTGGCACGCGGCGGGCCCATCGTGACTATTTGTACCGTAGTTTCTGGGTCGGCATCTTTGAGAAGCAGCGCTTGTTCCAGCGCATTCATGTCTTCGGGATTGAAAATAGCAGGCAACGCAGCGCGGTTTACCGTTCCTTCCGGTGTCATCGCGTCGGGACCTACGTTTCTTGTGTCGGGCACTTGCTTGGCAAGCACTACAATCTTTAGACTCATTCTTAGTATGATTGAATAATGAATATTACAAATTACAGAGCAAATAGCTCATATAAGCTACAAAGCAGGCTGTGAGCACGCCTCCCTCCCATCGCTCAATGGTGAAACGCGTGTAAGAGAAAATCCATATCAGCAGTGCACTGCCAAAGAGCACGGCCAAATCCACCATCGTGATTTCATAGAGCGGCAGCGGCGCAACGAGCCCCGTGATGCCCAAAATCATCAGGATGTTGAACACGTTTGAGCCAATGACATTGCCTATGGCTATTTCGCTTTGCCCATGGCGCGCTGCTACCACAGACGTTGCCAACTCGGGCAGCGACGTGCCGCCTGCCACAATCGTCAAGCCTATCACAGCATCATTCACGGCAAGGGCGCGAGCTATCTTCACAGCGGCATCTACAAACAGGTCGCTCCCCAAAATCAAGCCTGCAAGACCCACCAGCACATACACCGTAGCCATCCACCACGCCATGGGACGAACGGCCTTTGCATCTTCCTCGGCAGTTTCTGTCGTTGACGCATGTTTGCGCGAGCGCAAGGCTTTTCTGACCGTATAAACCATAAAGGCCAAAAAAGCAACGAACAGCAACACAGCGTCCCAACGCGAAATCACGCGGTCGTAGGCCAGTACAAAGAGCAACAACGTAGCCCCCATCCCGACAGGTATTTCACGCAACACGGTAGTCTTCGACAAAATCATCGGCGCAGCAAGAGCCGCTACGCCCACGATGAGTAGTGAATTAAAAATGTTTGAACCCACCACATTGCCCACCGCCATGTCAGTAGTGCCTTTGAGTTGCGAGGTGAGGCTAATAAAAAACTCGGGTGCACTGGTTCCCATCGCCACAACGGTAAGGCCCACCACAATTGGTGGCACGCTCAATCGACGCGCCATTGCTGAAGCTCCTTCAGTGATCCCCTGCGCACCGAGCATCACCATTGCAATACCAGCAATGGCTATCAGTATTGTTAAAAGCATAAGTCCGATTTTTGGCTTTGCAGCCGCAAAGATAATGGGTGTTAGCCGAATGGAGCATTAAACACAGAGCCTTTTTGAGCACAAAGCTTTTGTTTCAACAAGAAAACACCCCCGCACACTCGAATATTCAGTGCACGAGGGGCTCAACTAACCTCTTTTCTAACCAATAAAAATCGGCATTTGTACGAACAAAAGCCTCGATACACCGAGCTTAGTCCTCCTGCTGATGGAGCTTCTGAACATAAATAGCGTGCTCCATGGCCAAACGCTTCACTACGCTGGGTTTGTCATACTGCTGACGACGGCGAAGCTCTTTGTTAATGCCTGTGCGGTCAAACTTACGCTTGAATTTCTTGAGGGCGCGTTCGATGTTCTCGCCTTCTTTAACGGGTACAATGATCATTTGATAAATATGGTTTTTTGTTTATTATTGTCGTTACGGGCTGCAAAGGTAGAAAAAATCCTGAAAACAAACATCTTCCGCGCTTTTTTTTCAACAAATTCGCCGCAGCACTTAGCCGCGGCGTCACTAAAGTTTGTATTTTTGCCTTGCAATGGACGAGATTGAACGTTTTTTAGACTACCTACTGGCCGAGCGCGGATATTCCCGACTAACACTAAAAACCTATCGCAGTTCGCTGACCTCGTTGCGCGACTATTTAGACGAACATTGCGAACGCATAGGCTGGGAAGCCGTGGACAGCGACATGATACGCAACTGGATAGCGGCTACACTGATAGCTGGCACCGACAAACGCACCATGCGCAAGCACTTGGCAGCCACACGCTCCTTTTATCGCTATTTGCTCCGCATGGGAAAAGTCACCACCGACCCCGCTCACCTCGTGGGCAATCCCAAAGTAGCCAAGCGCCTGCCCGAATTTCTCAAGGAGCAGGAGATGAACGCTCTTTTCGACACCCTCACCTACCCCGATACGTTCCAAGGCCATCGCGATCGCCTCATCTTACTCACGCTCTGTTCCACAGGCATACGCCTTTCTGAATTGACAGGCCTCTGCGTAGAACACATCGCCTTAGAAAAAGGCGAACTCAAAGTACTCGGAAAGCACAACAAGGAACGCATCGTGCCCTTTGGCAACGAACTACGTGAAACCCTCCTCGCCTACCTGCCACTTCGCGAATCCCTCTGCCACATCCCTACGGGACCACTCTTTCTGCGCGAAGACACCAAAGCCCTTCGCGACAGCGAAGTGCGCGAAATTGTCAAACAACATATCTCATCGGTTTCGTCGATCCGAAAACGCACCCCTCACGTTCTGCGCCACACCTTTGCCACCGTCATGCTCAACCACGGTGCCGACATTCGCGCCGTGCAAGAAATTCTTGGCCACGAGAGCATGACCACCACCGAGGTCTATACCCACGTTTCTATCTCCGACCTCAAAGAACAATATGCCAAGGCCCATCCCCGCGTCCACAACGAGCCACATAGCAGCAGCGAATAGCATAAACGCTAAAGCCACAGCCCCCTAATTGCGTACGCGCTGTACTGCGCGTACGTAATTTTCGTACGGTGTTCACGTGCGCATCGTACGGCGCGCACAAGCGAGCGTGGCTCATGGGGCACGCTTATTTTAGTACGTTTAACAGCTCCCATCGAAAGAACTGATAAACGTTTGCGGGCGGGACGCCAGCCCTCCCAAGACACTGCAATAGTTTATGTGCACAAAAAAACTCGGGAAGCTTACCTCAAAAGGTGCTTCCCGAGCTATTAGTAATTAGGTGTATTAACCACTCAATGCTTATTCAGCACCAGGCCAATCGTTCCAAACGAAGTAGTTGGCGTAAACACCAAAGTTACCCCATCCGCCGTTCATTGAAACGGAAATAACACAACTCATGGTGAACTTGTTGCCTTCGTTCATAAAGACAGCACCTTGCTCTGGCAGATAACGCATGTAGGTCATGCCATACGTACTATAATTGTAGCCGAGAGGCTGCACTGCTGGCAGTTCTGCTGCGTTGTAATCATCGTCAAGATAGAAAGCGATGTCGTAACCATTGCTATAGGGAGCTTTGAGCACATACATATTGGTGCCTTGAGCGTGCCAAACAGCCACATCTTTCTGGAAGCCTACGAATACATCCTCAATGAAAGTAGCCGTACCAGCATCTTCCCATACATAATCACAAGAAACGCTGAAAGAGAAACTACCGCTGAAATAGTTGAGGTCGTAGGTTCCTTCGGGAAGTGTGATATTGAGCGTCTCGGACTGTCCGGCTTCGAGGGAGCAGCTAACTGTTACCTCGGCCTCGGTCTGACCAGCTTCGAAATCTACGGTAGCGGGAACAGTGAAAAGCTCGTTGTCGCTCGTGAGGCTGATGCTCTCAGCGGCACCGCCGTGAGGACGAACCACCTTGAACGTGAACTCCTGAGATTCGTCGGCAGGTGTGAACGTAAAGTTAGTAGCATCCGCTGTGAGATAGATACCATCATAGGCATCGGCTGGTGTGTATTCGTACTCGTCGGTGCAGGCACTCAAGACGAGGGCGCTTGCCACAAAGGCAAAGGCGTATTTCAATAAATTCTTCATGATGCTTGCTTTTATTTAAGTTTGAGTACTCGGTGAGATGTCATTGCGCGGGTCTCTTCACCCATACCCCAAGGCTTGTACTTGTCAGAGGGGTCGGGTGTGCGGAACTCTGAAGTGGCAGGGTTGTTGTTCTCCTCGTTGCGAGGCACAACCATGTTCATCCAGCCTGGGAATGTACCGTTGCTGTTGTATTGGTACATAGCATCAAAGTTGCTACCAGAATAACCGCGCGTAACGGGCATGTTCAGACGCTTGATGTCGAAGAACGTGGTACCTTCGCCCCAAAGCTCTATGCGCTTCTGGAGGATGATTTCTTCGATAACGTCGTCGAGCGAGCTGGCTTCGCTGCTATAGCTATCATCGCGATAACTCTGCATAAAGTCGGTGAGGATAGAAAGACCTGCAGCAGGACCTTGGATGCGGGCTGCGGCCTCGGCTGCTATGAAGTACATTTCTTCTACACGCATCACGGGGAAAGCTACTGACGAAGCAATAGAATAGTCACTCATTTCGCCCTGACCAGGACGGAACTTCACACTACCATAAGTGGGAATATAAGAAGACCATGACTGACGGATATAAGGAGTTTTGCCATCGAGTGCAGTGCCTTCGGGTGCTTTCCACATGAGTTTGCGCCAATCGGTGTCGCTAATCTTGTGATACAAGCTAGCATCCATCATCACCCAAACATCGCCACCACCAGCGTAGCCGTATGTGGTTTCGTTGCTGACCATGGAGGTCCAGTTGATGATACCGCTGGTCACAGCACGGTTCTCCTTCGAGAACTGTCCTGCCCACATGAAGTCACTGGCGGTGTTGAAGCCGTTGGTAGTGCTCAAGCCCTGATCTTCGCTGATGGGAGCTACCGAAGCATTTGAGATAGCATTAACAGCTGCCTCGTAAGCCTTGTCGTAATCGCCATGCCACATGTAGAGGCGGGCAAGCAGACCATAGGCACAGTCAAGATGTGGGAAAGTCTTGTCTGTGAGTGACAGGCCAGGAATGTATTCCACAGCTTTGAGCAAGTCGGTCTCAATAAACTGGAACATTTCTTCCTTCGTGGCACGCGGGGTGTTGTGGCTCTCTTCCTCGGTGGTATTCTCAGTGATGATGGGCACTGTGAGACCATAGATGTTGTTGGCAGCGTTGTTGGCACTGGGAATGAAACCTGGAGCTGTCTCGGGGAGAATGTCATTGGGCTTCACCTCAAACATCTGAGCCAAATCGAGATATGCCAAAGCACGATAGGCAAGACCTGCACCCAACACGCCGAGTTGCTCTGCTGTAGCATCCTCGGGATTAACGCTGGAGATAACGTTGTTGGACGTGTTGATCAAGTCATAATAGTAGCTCCAAATGTAGGAGGGGAATACGTAGTCGCGTCCCATGTAGGCGTTCTGTTCCCAAGCCCAATATTGGTCGTATTGAGAAGCCTGATCCTTGGCCATGTCGCCAGTCATCAAGTCACGAATGTGCATGATGCTGGAATAGCCAAACTGATAGTGGCACGAGTCGTCGGTCGCAATCATTGCAGAGGGGATACCATAGAGCATGGCTTCCTGTGCGGAAAGAGAATGTTCCACCATGTCCTGAGTTGCAACGGTCGTAGGTGTCACCTCGTCAATACAGCTGGTCAGAGCTGTAGCACTGATAGCGAGCAGGAATATCGATTTCTTAAAAAGTTTCATAGCTTTCTGTTTCGTTTTAATCATGGTGAAACATTAGAACGTTACAGTGATACCACCACTGATGGTGCGGATCGGTGAATAAACCGAAGTGCTGGGAGCACCGCTATAGTTCTGACGGGGATCAAGACCTTGGCGCTTGCTCCAGAGCCATACGTTGTCAGCTGTACCATAGATGCGGAGTTTGCTTACACCGAAACGCTTGGTCAAAGATGCGGGAAGCGTGTAGCCGAGCGTAATGTTCTGCAAAGAGAGGAAGCTGGCACTGGTCAAGAAGCGGTCGCTGGCACCATTCTGTGTTGCAGTGGTTTCGTAAACCAAACGAGGAATGCTGGCTGTCCAAGGATTGAGCAAGTTGTCCTCGCTATCATACTGGGCACTACCGATAACATAACCTTTGAGTAAGTCGGCATGGATCTGACGACCTAAGCCACCCTTGTTAGCTGCCATAGAGGAAGCATAGTCAGCGTCATAAACTTTACCGCCGAGCTGGTAAGCGAAGTCAATGCTGAAGTCAAAGCCTTTCCATTCAATGCTGGTACCAAAGCCACCGTAAGCATCAGGCAGAGCGGTACCGCAGAGGAAGTAGCTGGCATCGGTAAACGTAGTGGTCGTCTCCAAAGTAGGATTGCCATCGGCATCAGTGCCTTTGACGTACCACATGGACTGACCCAATTCATTCACACCTGCATACTTCTTGAGGTGGAATGTGTAGAAGCTGAGACCTTCACCGATAAACTTGTTACCCGTTTCGTAACCATCGTGACCATCAACATTGGCGGTCTTCTGAGGCTCTGCCAAACGAAGCACCTTGTTCTTGTAGGTGGTGAAGTTGAAGTTAGCACTCCAAACGAGATCCTTGGTGCGGATGATTTGGCCTACGAGTTCAATTTCAAGACCATTGTTGCGCATGTCGCCCACGTTGGTGTAGTAACCGTTCCAACCATAAGAGGGCGCGAGCGGGAAGAAGTAGAGCATGTCCTTCGTCTTGCGGCTGAAGTATTCGATGCTACCACTCAAGCGACCTTTGAAGAGCGAGAAGTCAACACCTACGTTGAAGTTGCCCACGGTTTCCCAAGTTACGCTCTCATTACCCATCGTATTGGGAACAAGCGAAGCATTGCCATCGGCATTCTGAGGAGAGTAAGTATTTACGTAACGGAAAGAACCGATGCGGTCGTTACCATTCTCACCATACGACATCTTGAGCTTCAAGTCGTCCACCCAAGATACATTGAACCAAGGTTCTTGGCTGATGCGCCAAGCTGCTGAGAAGGCATAGAATGTACCCCAGCGGTGATCGGGATGGAAGTTGCTGGAAGCTTCGCGGCTAAGAGCGATTGCTCCGAAATAGCGTTCTGCCCAGTTGTATTCCACGCGACCCAACCAGCGCTCGCTGTTGTACTTGCTGCGACTGGAGTTCGTACCGTCAACGATTACAGCACTGGCCAATTCGGTGTTAGAAGGATCCCACTGGTTGTGGCGTTGACCCCATACCACATAACTCTGTGTGCGGTTGTATTCATGACCCAGCATAGCAGCTACACTGTGCTTACCCCAAACGTGGCTCCAGTTGAGCAACTGCTGGAAACTGAGTGAATACTGACGATCGTGTTCTACAACAGCCGTACCATTGGAGGAAGCATATTGTCCGAACCAAGGATTGGAAGTGTTGTTGAAACGAGTTTCATCCACAAAAGCCGTGTTGCGGCTGGTGAACTTGAAGTCATTCAAGAAAGAGATTTCAGCCACGCCTTCAGCACGGAATACGTTGCCATTGCTGCCATTGTGGTCGAGCTGTACTTGCGACAAAGGATTAGCCTTTGACAAGTAAGGACGATTGAAAGGAACTACAGAAGCATCACCGTAGTCGTAAAGCAGGCTATTGGAAGTTGGGTCAAGAATGGTGTTGCCATTAGCGTCGCGAATGAATGCGGGATAGATAGGACCTACATTGGCATAGTTCATCATGTTACCAGAACTTGCACCATCGCCATCATTATCCAGATAATTGCTGCGATAGTGAGCATACATGAAGTTTCCACTCAAGCGCAACCAATCTTTGATCTGATACTCTGCCTTCAAGCGACTGGTGAGACGCTCAAACTTACTGCCGATGGTGATACCTTCGTTGTTGAGGTAGTTCACGCTGGCGTAGAAGTTGCCGCTACCGCTGTTGCCGCTGGCTGTGATGGTATATTCCTGACGCAAGCCATTGCCATAGATCAAGTCGCTCCAATCATCGGGCATCAATGTATAGTCGCCAACAACACGACCAAGCGTAGCATTGGGGTTGATCTGACCATTCAGTCCAATAAGATCTTGACCATTGGGCACGGTGTAAACATTGTATCCAAGGCCGTTTGAACCCGTGGTGAGGTTCGACAAAGCCCAAGCGTGAGCACGTGCATCGTTCAAACCATTATCAGAAGCGTAGTTGCGAAGGGCTGCATAGAACACTTCGTAGTACTTAGCAGGGCTCTTGATGTAGTTGTAGTCAGGAATAGCACGACTATTGCTACCCCAACGGGCATCAACCGTCACGGTGGTATGACCATCGGTATTCTTACCGCGCTTGGTCTGGATGAGGATAACACCATTGGCTGCACGAGCACCATAAAGGGCGGTAGAAGCAGCGTCTTTCAACACAGTCATGCTCTCAATGTCTTGTCCATTGATCAAGTTCAAGTCGCCATCAAAGGGCGTACCGTCCAAGACGATAAGCGGAGTGCTTTCAGCAGTGATAGACGTGAGACCACGGATAAGAATAGAGGGACTACCATGACCAGGCTGATTGGCACTACCACGGAACTGCACACCAGCAACCTTACCATTCAAGGCCTCAACGGGGGTGTTCACCTGAACCTTGCCAATATCCTCGGCTTTCACCACACTGGCCGAACCCGAGAAGGTGTTTCGTGTCGTAGTACCATAAGCCACAACGATAGCCTCGTCAAGGGCACTCTCGCTGTAGTCCATCAATACGTGGACAAAATCTCTAACTGCGACATCCTGTTTCTTCATACCCAGGCAGCTCACGGTGAGCGTACGTGCCGAATTGGGCACGGCCTGAAGCACGAAGGTACCGTCAGAACCCGTAAACGCGGTGATATTCGTGCCGCGCACGGTAACCATGGCACCCGAAACAGGCTCAGCGTGGTCTGCCGTGACTACAAGTCCGGTTACCTGCCGCGTCTGGGCTGTCGCGAAGCCTACGCTCAACAAGAACGTGGCTACGAAAAGCATCAATTTCTGTTTCATGTTGCTTTGGGTTTAGTAAAAAGTAAAATTATCTCATATGTTAAAGGGTAAAACATCAACAATATTCCTATTGCCCTCTTCTGATCGTCCTACGAGGTCGCTCCAAACAGAAACGCTTAATCGCAGAAAAAAAACAAAAAACCACCGCTTACTCCGTATTTATATATAGGAAGCGGTTCGCGTGGCGCATATCGTTTATCGGTATGCTGAAAAGCCTTCTGCTTAGACTTCAACTTTGATTACGGCATCTCAGATAGCAAAATCCGAAAACGACTATTTGCAAAGATAGGTTTCAGAGCGGCAAAAAGGTAGCCTTTTGCAAAAAAAACTTAAAAAGCGAAAGGAATTGGGCAAAAAAAGGTTTCGTTTTGTTAATCACGCTTTGCAAAAAGCAAAAATTTGCAAAAAGTGTGCTTTAGAACCCGATATAGGAACAATGAAGCCGCGCTTGGAATGTCAACTACCTAACAAGCTTGCAAACAAAACGCAAGACGCGCAAAGATTATTCTGAACAACGGAATATTACTTTGCACGTCTATGTTACAAAATGGAAGAGGCTCGTTGCGCTCTTGGCTCGGTGGGGATCAATCACCAATTCGCTCGCCGCCGCTGGGGTCTTGATGTCTGGATCTTGAAGGTGTAGCCGCCCCTTGACCTTGCTCAACCCTTACAGGATCTGAATAGGAATCTGAATAGGAAGATGTTGTTCCTGCAGACGAACGATCGCTTCGCCGCGATGTCCCAGTGGGATTCTGCCTTCCTTGGTGGGAGCTGCTACTGGTTTGTGTGGGCGTAGTTGTGGGTGTGGGTGCTGTAGCTGAAGTCGGTCGCGAAGGAGCTGGATTTGCAGAAGGAGTTGTCGCTACAGAGTCGGGAGATTGTGTCGCCGCACTATCGGTACGCGTAGTATCGGAAGCCACTTGCGTTGTATCTGCTACGGGGTTACCACCCGTGAAATGGTCGCGGCGCAACATCCACCAAACTCCTGCAGCCAAAAGGAAAGAAAGAAGCGTAACGCTAGCGATAATCAACTTAAAATTAGTCTTTTTAGGCTCGCTTGCATTTGGTGTTACTTCTCCCATCATGCCAGCCATCTGAGCAGTATTGCCCATATGTGACTGCGCCACTCCTGCAGCATCAAGCATTTCTGTTTTATCTCCTTCGGCCTCAACTGACTGAGCATCTGCGCCCGTTGCTGCAGGATTGCCCGTAACGAGCGTTCCCTCGCCTGTGTCGGGATCTATTTCATATTGCTCACCGCCCACTATACCGCCTTCTTCTACTTCTGTAGCTTCTTGTGGAGTTTCCTGTGAGGCTTCTTGCTGTGGGTATTGCGGCACCTCTCCGTTTTCTTTAGCTTCAAGGTCTGCTATGGCTGCTGAAGAGAAAAAGGAACGCCTGCGCTCATGCACTTCATTGGCACACGAGGGGCGCAACCTACGCTGCGGACGCATAAGCCATAAGATCATTTCCTTCATTTCTTCGGATAGGGTCGGCGGAAACTTGAAGACGCTGTCGCCTTCTTCGCTAATGTCGCTCACATTAGGTGGCAACTGTGCGGTAGAGATATAATACAAGGTTGCTCCCAAGGCATAGAGGTCTGTCCATGGCCCGAAGGTTTCATAGGCTTGCGCAATCTGCTCGCCTGGAGCGTATCGCGGTGTGTAGCATAGCGTTGACACGCTGCGCGAAGCCTCCATATCGTCCTGTATGATCTTGCTGGCACCGAAGTCGATCAGTATGGCTTTGCCCTTGCGGTTCAGCATGATGTTGCCTGGCTTGATGTCGAAGTGGTAGATATTCTTGCTGTGAATATCTTCAAGCGCATCAAGCATTTGGTCAAGTATCCGGCGGACTTCGCTTTCACGTATTGGGCCTTCTTCTTTGACGCGCTTAGCAAGCGAAACGCCATCAATATACTGCATCACGTAGTACGAAGTGTCGTTTTCCTCAAAAAAGTCTGTCACACTACAGACGTGGTCGCAATCGCCAAGGTTGGCCATACGCTGCGCTTCTTTATAGAACTTCGCACGCAGGCTTTCAAACTGATCTTTGTTGGTAGCATTTGATACGGTCACCGTGCGCTGGTCGTCCTCACGATGCGCCATGCCCTTTACAAAAAACTCTTTGATAGCAACGACTTTATTGCTAAGATTTGTGTCGTTGGCATAGTACGTATTACCAAATCCGCCACTACTCAGATAGTGATGCACACGATAACGACCTTTGAGGATTGTCCCTTCAGGAAGAAGGGTTGCAAGCTGTTGCTGGGAGGGATTAAACATGGAGAGAAAAGTTTATAAGTCCTACAATATCAAGCGCAAATATAAGTACAAAAAGCTTTCTTGTTAAAAAAACATAAAGAAAACTCGCTTCCGACGCACAAAGTTCGACCTTTTTGCTCAGAAAAGGCCTTATAACAATGCTACTTCGTCTGAATCAGTTTTGGCAAAGATTGCGAAAATCACAATAAGAGCAAGTCTTATTGGGCCGCGCTTCGAAAGGTTGCTTTGTGTCAAATATTTCTTCAAGCAATGCCTTGAGCCGTTCTTCAAATTCAAGGAAGAAGGGACGGGCATCGTTTTCATCCTCATTTCCGAGGGAGACGTAGGGATTGTAGTCTGTTTTGTATCCTTGACTGGTATAATAGAGCGCGGGACGAATGGGGAGGGTGGTCTCATTCCTCATGGTCCAAGCATAGAGAAACGTTTGGAAAACATATTTAGGGCGGTCATCTTTTTCAGAAAAGAGGCTTTCCACGTTTTTGAATACATCTGTTTTCTTGGTGTTTCCTGTTTTATAGTCAAGGATGCGAAGCGTTTCTCGTCCGGCAGCATCGCGCACCACGTCCAGGCGGTCAATGATGCCACCGATACTAATCGGCTCAGGGCCCGTTGGGGTTTGAACTTGCATAGATACTTTATGTTTTCCCTCAAGTTCCAAAATACGTATGCCACCCAAACGGCTGTCGGCGCGCAAGAGATCTTTCAATATGCGCAACAACACTTCGTTCTCAACGGGATAGTCAGCGATTGTGCCCTCAAGCGTGGTCTCTTTTTGGACTGTTTCGTTGAATGCGCGGACAATATATTTCTGTAAAAGAGGCTTGGTGTCACGACTCAACATATCTCGGAATTGTAGTGCCGTGATAGGTCTCTTAAAGTCTTGCGTCAAATCCCTGTAAAGCAATTGTGCTGCCAAATGGAAGATTGTACCAAAGACGTTTTGCTCCATACCTACGCTCGGCTCCTTATAAACTTTCACGCCTTTCACCCGACTAAAATATAATTTCATGGGACAAAGAAGGTAATCGTTCAATGCACTGGGCGAAAGGCTTGAGAGAGTTTCTACAAGATTTGCTGGTTTGGGGATACTCAACGTTGGGTGGGGCGCACTGGCGCTCTGGGCTTGCAAGACTACGCGCTTGATAGACAACGAGGGAGCTTCGAGGAGCAACTGCATCAAAAAGCGCGACATCTCGCCACCTCCAGCACCATCGCCCGCGTTGCACCACACGGCAGTGAAATGCTTTGCTCGCGACAGCAAGCGATAAAAATAAGATGCATAGACGGCAGAACTATCGCGACGTGTGGGCAAACCGTACGCATCACGCAAGAAATAGGGAATAAAGGAGCTCTCGGACTGCGGACGTGGTAAATGGCTGTCATCAGCAGAAAGGAGCAATACATTGTCAAAGTCAAGACAGCGCGTTTCGAGCACTCCCATGATTTGAAGGCCCTCAACGGGTTCGCCATGGAAAGCGATGGTCTGTGTACGGAGAATTTGCCTTGCCAACTTGAGGAGCAAGGTGGTCTGTATCGCAAGTTTGCCTTGTCTGACAAGATTGTCTAACCGAGTCAGTACGGTGTAAACTGTAAACCGCGCTTCGCGCTCAAGGATTGTCACGGCATCGGTCGGTTCTTTGCTGCCAGCTTCGTCAGTTCTCTGAATGGAAGCCTGCACTTTCTCAATGAATAGCAACGGACTGACGCCACGTTTTTCCAAGTCACTCATCAAGCGCAATGCTTCAGCATAGGTATTGGTCGCTACGAGCGGATATCCTTTCGTTACGTTAATGGTTTGGACTTCTTCGGGCAGCGAATGGAGCACGGGCTGTAAGAGTTGTTCATCGCAGAGCACCACTGCTGTTCGTCGTGCATCGGCTGTCAGGTTGCTTTGTAGCCAAGTTGATACATATCGAGCTTGTGCACTATCGGTTGATGCCGAGATATATTCGATTTGCCTTGGTTTGAGCAGGTTGTTGAAAAGTTCTATGGGTAGTGCATTGGGGAACAACGTCAGGTTTTGTCGCATGTAAGAACCTACTTCGTTGTTCGCCTTGATATCATCGCGCTTATCGGCGGTCAAATAGGTGTCGTAATCCCAATAGAACAATACCTCTGTTTCTTTTTGCAGCAAGGTGAACAGCTTTCGTTCTACAGCACTGAGCAGATTGAAACCGACAAAAACGATGCGTTCAATGCCCGTTGGTATCGTAGCCTCACCTGCCTCCAAACGCATGACGGCCTTTCGTTGCAACATGCCGCTATAAGCCAATCCGTCGGTTGAAAGTTCGTGCCAAAGGGATTGATAGATTTGGGGCATGGCACGCCATAGGTGGAGAAAGCGGTCGCGGATATAAGAGTTGCGCGCTGGATCAAAATCTTTGAAGAAGGAGCGAAGCACCTCGCGCTGCTTTTCAGTTAAGAAGTCGCGCGCATCTATTTCGCGCAAATCTCCAAGATTGACAAACAATCTTTCTGCGTTGACCAAAGCTTTGTCTATTTCGTCAAAGTCAGACAAGAGCCGCTCCGCCCATCCATAGAAGTGGTCTAAGGCATCTGGCTTTTGCCCTGAGGCTTGGCACGACTGAACATACAATTTATATATACGGCAAGCTGCGTCAATGGGGTCAACAAGGGTCAAGTTGCAGAACATGCCAAAAAGCTCATCGATCGTGGCATAGCGCGGCGACCAAATCGGCACATCCCCTGCCAATAGATAATCATCAAGGAAAAGACTGGCTCGCTTACCTGGAAACACCACAAGTGTGTGCGACAAATCGCCACCTGTGCGCTTCATCAAGTCTTCGGCTACTATTTGCAAGAAAGGCTTCATCATTATGCTTCAAAGGAAATAAAACAGAAAAACATAGAACTTCAAGATCGTTTATAGCTCACTTCATACGACTTCTTCGTAGGTGTTTTGCAACACATACCATACGTAGCCTTTAACATTGTTGTGTCCCATCTTTTGCAACAAATCCATGTATTCCTTGACTTGATCTATGTATTCGGCTTTTGGTTTACCAAATTTGTAGTCCACAACGATGGTCTCTTTTTCGCTCATCATCACGCGGTCGGGGCGGCGGTGCATTATTCTCCCGTCTTTTGTGCGCGTCAAGATGGTACATTCGCGAAATAGTTCCCATGAATGATTGAACCAGTGCGCAGCACGTCCCGTCAAAATGCGATGGCTAACAAGTTGCATCACCTCGTCTACTTCTTCTGCCGGCAACACACCTTGCTGAACTGCGGCGCGTACCGCTTTAGGAGCGTCGTCGGCCACAGCAATCTGTTCAAAGATATGATGAAGCAATTTGCCTCGCTCTATGTAAGCGCGTTGAAGTGCTTCTTTTTCGTTGGGCTCTTGCACAAACATCGTAGCCGCAGTGCTTTGACGGAACTCTGCTCGCCATTGTGTTTTGGGCAATGCCACAATCTTAACTTCAGGAACAACGCGCATGGGGTTTCTAACCTCTTCTACAGCAGCAACGACCTTGTCAACATATCCCGTCGGTTCTCCGCGCTCAATCAGACATGGAGCTTCTTCGCCTAACTGCATCAAAGCCTGGCGCACCAACTCCCCTACACTTGACTTAAATCCAAAGGCTTTTGTATCTAACCATACGAAGAGGTTGTGCTCTGCACGCGTAAAGGCTACATAGAGCAGATTGAGGTTTTCTACCCGTTGCCGATACCGCTCACTCTCATAGGCTTCCTTATAAATAGATTCGGCCATGGACTTCTTGAGTTTCATGGGCAACAATGGTATGTCTGAATAGGGTGCTTCCCCTGGTTTGCACCACATTTGCTTCTTTTTGGTGTAGGTAGAATCACCACAAAGTTCCCAGGCCAGATAAGGCATAAACACAGTGTGGTAAGCCAAACCCTTTGCGCTGTGGATGGTTACAATCTGTATGCCATCGAACACAGCAGAGCCGATGGCTTTCGATGCGAGTTTTTCGTCCCAAAACTGAAGAAACTGGTGGACATCGCCTCCTTCAGAGAGTAAGAAATCCTTGAGTCTGTCCAGAAAGAAGAATATATAATCTTGTTGCCCTTCTATGCAGCCTAAATTGAGAAGCGCGATTATTCGTTCGCATCGTTCATAAAGCGGCATACGCAAAAGGGCTGACCGTTGGCTACTGATTTCTTCGGGCATTAGGTCGTCGCGTTGACCTATGATTTCTTCCCACGTTTTATCTTCACGTTTTACTAATTGATAATAGCGGTGCAAAAGATACACTTGGGAGACTGTATCCTGAGGATGGAGCAAATAACGCAGAGTAGCGATGATCATTTGAACGGCTGGCGAAGAGTCGAGCTGAAAAGCATCGTTCGAAATAAAAGGTAGGTCGGCATGATACTCAGTCATATAGTTGATCACTTTCCTTCCGTCCGTTCGACCTCTGACAAGCACAGCCATATCTCTATATGCGACGCCCTTTTCTTCGTGAAGCCTATAAATTTGAAGAGCCAAATCTTCCAACATGCCATTAGCCACAGCATCTTCTTCCGATAGTCCACACCACGCTTCAACGTCTTTTCCGCCGCCTATACTGACGCGCACGTATCCTTCGCCCTTGCCTGAAGCAACTCGCTGCTCCACATCACTATAAATTCTTTCCAGATCCGCTTGATCGCTTGTATTGTTCTCATCAACGAAGAGTTTATGCTTGATGGCCTTACTGAATAGCTCATTATTAAACTCCACGATATTCCGATCGCTGCGGTAATTGGTTTGGAGTGTATTGGTTGCCAATTGCTCTTTCTTGAACTGCTGATCAATATGAGCTAAGTTTTCCCAATCGCCACCACGCCATCGATAAATGCTCTGCTTGACATCACCCACCAGCATGGAGCTCTTCCCGTTTGCGAGGCACTCATTTATAAGCCGCTTGAAGGTGTGCCATTGTAGGGTGGAAGTGTCTTGAAACTCGTCGATCATAACATGTTGGAACTGCACGCCTGCCCGCTCGTAAACAAACGAAGTGTCATCGTCGCTCACCAGACGATCAAACAGCAATGGTGTGCGTCCCAAGAGAAAGCGTCCTGTTTCTTCGCCTATATCAGTGACCATTTGATTGATTTCGCCCACCAAGCGCAATTCTCCAAGCTGCTTCAGACTAAGGCTGCAGGAGTTTATCACGTTGAGACTCTCTACGCGTGTAGATTCTAAATCAACAAGCTTCTCACGCAAAAGAGTTACCTCGCTTACAAGTTGGGCGTTGTTTCTATCAGCTTTCCTCAGCCAGTTTTGTGCGTCAGCAAAAAAACCTTGCATACGAGGACCATGCTCTTTTATCGTTTCGCATTTCAAGGCTTTCTGTATGTAAGATAGGATGGTGCTACCATTGGAAATTTGGTGTCCATCGCCGTATGCTTCTTGAAAAGCGTGCGCTTTGTTTTCAAGCCTTTCCACAGCATTATTGAGCATCGCCCGCAACCTACTTTGATAATCGCGCATCAACTGATTGTTGAGCTTACCCGCCAGACTGTCGCTTTCCTTGGCAAATGCCTCTTTGTTGATTTCAGTAGCAAGCTCTTTCACCTTCGCAATGACGTTCCAGTTTCCTTCTTCCTCCATGTTGTCAATGGCAAAGCGCGTCATCCAATTCAACAGCTCTTTGCGCTTTGGCAACTCCATCATCAAACGATCCACAGCGCGATTAAAGATGTCCTTGTCTTCAATATCTACTTGGAAATTGGCCGTAAGCCCCAGCTCGTGAGCCAATCCACGCAATAGTCGTTGCAGGAAACTGTCAATGGTCTGCACATAGAAGTCGTCATAGGCATGAAGGATTGTATGCAAAGCCACTGCAGCACGGCGTTTCAATACCTCAACGGGCTGCCTTGTCTCTTCCATTACTTTGCTGAGGAAACCGTCGGGCTTTGTCGTTGTATCGTGGTGAGCTATGTCGTAAAGATGCTCCAAGATACGCGTCTTCATCTCGTGCGTAGCTTTGATGGTAAACGTCACGGCAAGGATGCTCCGTGGCTGCACCATGTCGTAAGCCAAAAGCAAGGATATGTATTGTGCGGTGAGTTCAAACGTCTTGCCTGAACCTGCCGAAGCACGAAAGACATTGAGTTTTCCTGATTGCATAAGCCAAATTTGAATAATGAAACGGGCTTTACCACCTTCCGCGATTGTCGCGCGACTCAATGACATTTTCAATGTTGTCGGGCAACTTACTGAAGAAGTCATGCCCTGTGAGCCGCTCTACGTCGTCAACGGAGGTACTATAATCATGAAAACGCCCTGAGAGTTTTCGGTTGGGGAAGACAAAGGCTTTACAATGCCATTGGCCAGAAGACTTCCAACACACGACCTTAAAGAACCTTTGCGGCACACAAACTCGATGCCGCCCGATCGTTTCATACCCTTTGTCCACAACAGGCCCGCAAACGATATAAACACTCCCCCAACGATGGGCACAATCACGCAAAGCACTCTCAAGATCTTCCCATAATCCGGCGTTGAGGTCAAAGTCTTGTGGACAGGTATTCGTGAGGAGAAAACTTTCGCGCATAGCACGCCCGCTCCATTTCATGTCGCCAGCAGGTGCCATGTGCCCCCGACTATAGCCCGAACCTTTGTAGTCGCCATTGTCGGCACCATTATACCCTATATCGTAGTCGGGCTCAAAACTTCCTTCGCGTCTCAACCTCCCACGTGCTTCTTGAGCAGTGAGTTCGTAAGCCACCCAGTTAGGAATACGCCAATTGCTGTTGTAGCTTACGGCATAACCCGTTCTCACCAACTGTTTAGAGGGAACGCCAGGATTTGTGATAGGAATTTCGAATGCGTTTGACGTTTGTTCAACATCGGTTTGCCCTGCAGTGCTATCAATTTGCGACGAAAAGAATCTGACCATTTCCTCAACTTGTTTGCTATCAAATTGACAGGCACAGCACATCAAGACTGAAAGAATGAATAGAGCAACGTTCTTCATACTTACACATCTGAAGTCTTCGAGGTTAGCGTCCCTCTTTGCCTTGATCCATTCCGATATTGTCGGGCGTATCGTCTTTGCGAATGTCAATAGCCCCACTACCAGGCACCATGGTCATGACCAACAGCACCTGCCCATCCTCACTTCCCGCTGGACCTATCGTCACACCAAAGACGATGCCATTAGCCGTGCTGTTTTGTTCATCGGGAGCTATGCCTTGAAGGATTACCTTGTCCTTGTACTTGCTTGGAATGTAGCTCTCAAAACTTTCTAAGCTGAAAACACGATTGATTAACGTGGCTGTGTCGCGCTTAACGGTGATTTCTACCTGATTATCGTAGAACTCATCGCCGAAATCGTCTGTAAAAATGGGCTTTTCCGTGTCGGAATAGCGATGAACGACCACATGATAAGTCTTTTCGTCAATGGCAAGGTCGTAAGTATTTGTGACGTCTTCTTTCTGCGCCTCTTGGCTGTTTTCAATGACTGCAGCGCGTGGGGCCTCGGCGGACTCTGTTTTTTTCTCTTCCTTAGTTCCGCAAGCAGTCAACATGCTCATAGCAACAAGGGAAAGCGTTGTAAAAAGGAGTGAATTTCTCATAATAGATGTTGTTTAGAGTCAGTCTTGAAAATAAACGCGCTTCACACGTTCGCTGACCGAAGTTAGTATTTCGTAAGGAATAGTGCCGAGACGGTCGGAAAGAACTGTCACAGGCAGATTGTCGCCAAAGACTTCTACCGTGTCGCCTTCTTTACAGTCGATGTCAGTCACGTCTATCATGCAAACGTCCATACAGATATTGCCCACGTACGGTGCTCGTTTGCCGTTTACCAGACAATAAGCATTGCGATTGCCGAGATGTCGGTCCAATCCATCGGCATATCCGATGGGGATAGCTGCGATGCGCGATGGCTTTTCCACGGTGCCACGACGCGAATAGCCCACGGTAGTATCGGGCGTGATGTTGCGAATTTGGAGAATAGTGGTTTTGAGCGTAGCCACGTTGTGGATAACCTTATTTGTTACGGGGTCTATGCCATATAATCCTATTCCCAATCGCACCATGTCCAAATGGCGTTCAGGGAAGCGTGCTATGGCTGCACTGTTACAGATATGGCGGAGTATTTTATGCGGAAAAGCGTCTTGCAGTTTTTGCGAAGCTTGCTCAAAACGGCGAAACTGCTCGTTGGTAAAATCGTCAAAGTCTGTGCTGTCGGCTCCTGCAAAATGGCTGAACACAGAACGCACAATCACTGCATTCTGGTGTGTGAGCCGATCAATGAGACGGGGAAGGTCGTTTTCAGGATGGAAACCTAAGCGCGACATACCGGTATCAAGTTTCACATGAACGGGAAAGCCCACAATGCCACGCTGCTTAGCAGCACTGATCAATGCTTCAAGCAACGCAAAGCTGTACACTTCGGGCTCTAAGCGATGGCGAAACAATGTGCCGAAGCTGGTCATTTCGGGGTTCATCACAATGATACCGCGTGTGATGCCCGCTGCTCGCAACTCTGCGCCCTCGTCGGCTACAGCAACGGCCAGATAGTGCACGCCTCGATCTTGGAGTGTTTTAGCCACTTCGATACTTCCTGTGCCATAAGCTGAAGCTTTCACCATACACACCATCCGAGTGCTCGGCTGCAGGAACGAGCGATAATGATTAAGATTAGCACAAAGCGCACTGAGATTGATGTCGAGTGTGGTTTCATGAACGCGCCGCGCAAGTTTTTCAGTGATGCGTTCAAAACCAAACTGACGCGCTCCTTTAATAAGTACCACGTCGCCACTCATGGCATCAATCAGCCCGCTATTGAGCAAGCTTTCAGTGTCTTCAAAAAAATGCTTGTCCATGTAAAACAAATTGGCAGCGCGTTTCAATTCCGTCCCCACACCGATGAGTTTCTGCACACCACGCCGCGATACCATTTCTGCCACGCGCCCATAAAGTTCCTCGGCTGGCAAACCGCTTTGTAAAATATCAGAAAGGATCAGAGTATGACAGCGTCCGGCAGGATCTGCGCGCCTACTCATAAAGTCAAGTGCAATGTCCAACGAATGCAGATCGCTGTTGTAGCTATCGTTAATCAGTGTACATCCACGTACTCCTTGTATGACTTCAAGTCGCATAGCTACTGGCTCTAAGCGTGCCATGCGCTCTGCGATTTCTTCGCGCGAAAGGTGTAAGTAGAGGCACACAGCGAGGCAGTGGATGGAGTTTTCCACCGAAGCATTGTCAATAAAAGGCAACGTATATTCGCCATCTTGTCGCAAATAGACGTAATGGACACGTGTGCCATGAGCCAACTTTTCTACGCGCTTGATATAGAGCGAAGCCGATGCGTCTCTGCGCGACCAAGCAATGGTATCGGCTGTGACGAGTGCCAGGCTCATACAGTCGGAAACAAGCTTGTCGTCGCCATTATAGACTACGAGCTGACTGTCTTTGAACAGGGCCAATTTCTCTACACACTTCTCTTCGGGAGTAGCAAAGTTTTCCTGATGAGGCGCACCGATATTGGTAAGTACCCCAATTGTGGGCTGGATAATGGCCTGCAATGCGGGCATTTCACCAGGTTGGGATATGCCGGCTTCAAAGATTGCCAACTGCGTACGCTCACTGAGCTGACACACCGAAAGGGGCACTCCCACCTGTGAGTTATAGGAACGAGGCGAGCGCGTCACCTGACGGCTCGGCTGCAACAATTGATAGAGCCACTCTTTGACAACGGTTTTACCATTCGAACCCGTAATACCTACAACTGGCACATCAAATTCTTCGCGATGGCGTTCGGCCAGACGCTGCAGGGCTTTCAGTGGGCTGAGCACCAATAAGAAGCAAGCCTCGGGGAACAGTCGTTCGCGGTCTTCGGGCAATTCGCCCACACAGAATTGTCGAACGCCACGACGATAAAGGTCGGGAATATATCGACGCCCATCACCAGTGGGTGTACGTAGGGCAAAAAACAATGTTGTTTCGGGAAAAGCCAACGAGCGGCTGTCTGTGAGCAACCACTCTACGCTACGCTCGGCATTTCCAAAGCACCGAGCCCCAACAAACGAGGCTACGGTCGAAAGTGTATAGTGCATAAATTAACTTGAAAGGATTTGCTAAAAATTCATTTTGATTAATTTGCGAGCTTGTCCAAAAAGGATTGTCACGTCATCGCTTGAAAGGGATACCCCATTTTGTCTCAAACGCAGCAATGAGCCGCTCAGTTTCCTGTTCAAAGAGGCTATATTGCTCGCTATCAGCCCGACGTGGAACGTGCTCCACACGCTTACACAAGGATTGACACTCACGCACAAATTCGTGCGTTGCAGGCGTAAAAGCCCATTCTGACAATCGCAGCCAAACGTATGCTGTAGCAACGCTGTTCACATGAAGCATATCAGCCTTGTAGAAACGATAGTCGCGTAGTTCATCCAAGACGATTTCATAGGATGGGAAATAAACGCACTGTGCAAACTGACGACAAAGTTCGTCGATTGCTAAGAGCAACGCAGCCTTTGACAAGCGACTCTCGTGCATTCCATATTTTGCATAGCGATAAGGGCTCACTGTAAAGACCACACGTTTTTCGGCTGGCAACGTTGAGAGCCACGCCCCCCAATGCGACACAATCTCTTCAAAGGATTGTATCCGCTCGACGTACTCATCAGCGGGCTGTTTATGGCAGTTGGCCACCACACACCCATCTACCTTTCGACAATATAAATGATTGCTGCCTGCCGTCACAAAAATTACATTTGCCTTCTGAAAAGCGGCTTTTCCAATGCGCTCGGCCTCTTGGCTACGAGCCACACATTCTTCTCTACTTAAGCCATCGCAAACACTGCTGTGTAAACAACTATGCCACAAGCTATCAGCACCCTCATAAATATGGTCTTCACAATTATTGCAGCTATCGCTCCAGCGCTGAAGTGCACCCAAAATGCTCTCCATGTTATAGAGCGTTCCTGCAGGATTGACCACAGCTTTCAGACCTGCCGACAGCGCGCGCTCACCTACCTCTGCAGCAAAGCACGAACCCACAAACAGCAATCCCGTATTCGGCGCGATGGCCACAGATTTCGGGGGAAGGCTCACAAGGGTGCGAAACAATGGTACTGGCATCACTTTAAGATTGGCACGTGTTTGCTGTAACTACAATTGCGAAGCAAAAATACAACATTTCGTCCGTCATAGGGCAAAGATAGTGGTGCTTTTTGCATACACACCATTAAGATAATAGGCTGTAGGCCAAAGAATATGTACTTTTGCACAAAGAAATGTAACACGCAGCACAACGCACACCATGGCTATAACAACCGTTACCGACCTCAACCACCCTGCACTTGACATCTATGCACGGCTCACTGAACCCCAACTGCTCAATAGGCTTCAGCCCGAAAAGGGAGTTTTCATTGCTGAAAGTCCCAAGGTGATACGAACGGCTCTTACTGCTGGCCTTGAACCCATTTCCCTCTTATGCGAATCGCGCCATATCAGTGGCGATGCTGCCGATATCATAGCCGCCTGCCCCACCCTGCCAATCTATACTGGCTCGCGCGAACTGCTCTGCGAACTCACGGGCTACACACTCACACGCGGCGTGCTCTGCGCTATGCACCGCCCCATCCTCAAAAGCCCAGAACAAATCTGTGAAAAAGCTCGGCGTGTATGTGTTATCCATCAGGTAAGCGACACAACCAACATCGGAGCCATCTTTCGCAGTGCTGCAGCCCTTGGAATTGAGGCCGTGCTACTCTCTCCTGGCACCTGCGACCCACTCAATCGACGCGCGGTGCGCGTATCAATGGGCAGTATTTTCCTTGTGCCTTGGGCATGGCTCAGCCCCCAGAACTTAAACGACCAACTCCATGCGCTCGGATTTCGCACAGCAGCTTTAGCCTTAACCGATAATAGCATTAGTCTCACACATCCTGCCCTGCAGGGTGAACCTCGCTTGGCACTCATCCTCGGCACCGAGGGCGATGGACTCCCGCGTCAGCTCATCAGCGAAGCCGACTACACCATCCGCATACCCATGGCTCATGGTGTAGATTCGCTCAACGTAGCAGCAGCATCAGCTGTGGCCTTTTGGGAACTCTGCAAGTAAACATTTGTAGGCGAACTATTTGTCCCAATCTTGCCAAAACCCGTGAGAAATTGCTGCAGAAGCACACTTTTTTAGTACAAAGTGCTTGCAGCATT
This sequence comes from uncultured Prevotellaceae bacterium, assembly GCA_900316575.1. Classification (GTDB taxonomy): domain Bacteria; phylum Bacteroidota; class Bacteroidia; order Bacteroidales; family Bacteroidaceae; genus Alloprevotella. Next base: position 370,236 of record ONDJ01000001.1, read on the forward strand.
GATGAAAAAGCGTACTTTTGCCCCGCTTTTAGTCCGAAGGGGCTCAAACAAGCGTTGCCAAAGCAGGTAACCGCCTCCCGGAAAAATCCGTTTCAACCCTAATAAAAAAATGTACGCAATTGTTGAAATTAACGGTCAGCAGTTCAAAGTGCAGGAAGGCTGCAAGATTTTTGTCAACCACCTGCCTAAGGCCGAGGAAGGCCAGACTGTTGAATTTGACAGAGTTCTCCTGATAGATCAGGACGGAGCTGTCAGCGTAGGTACCCCTGCCGTTGAAGGCGCCAAGGTAGTCTGCGAAGTAGTGAATCCGCTCGTAAAGGGCGACAAAGTATTGGTGTTCCACAAGAAACGCCGCAAGGGCTATCGCAAGCTCAACGGCTATCGCCACCAATACACCCAGCTGAGTGTAAAACAAGTAGCCATCTAACCCCCAAAAAACACAAGTAAAGAACTATGGCACATAAGAAAGGTGTGGGTAGCTCCAAGAACGGACGTGAGTCCCACAGCAAACGACTCGGAGTGAAGATCTATGGTGGCCAGGCTTGTATCGCCGGCAACATCATCGTGCGTCAGCGCGGCACAGTGCACTATCCTGGGCAGAACGTGAGCATGGGTAAGGACAACACGCTTTATGCCCTTACTGATGGCATCGTACAGTTCCGCCGTGGAAACCGCGACCGTAGCGTTGTGAGCGTAATGCCCGCTGAAGCATAGAAAAAACGCTGGCTACTTGTAAAGAGAGTTCAAAAACACAAGTACACCAGTATAACAAATGAAGTCCGATCTGTTTCTACGCAGGTCGGACTTTTTATGCGCCAACTCCCCATCTTGAGTATTCGCATATTGGACCTTGTCTGTTTTTCACGGCCATGAAAAACAGACGAGGTGGTAAAGTAGAATTATAAGGGACGCTGAACGTGCTGACTATTGTTACGAAAACTGTATTCTCCTGCTTGCAATGAACAAACACTCACACACACATCAACAACAGGGTTCTGGGGGTTGATCATCCATGCACATAAAATCAATCAGGGCATTGCCCGTGTGGACAACGCCCTGATTGCTGAATGAGATTTCAAGGAGAGATTAAGAACCCTGCTGCTGTGCCTGCTGGATAAGAGCATCACTGGCTACGAGGAACACCTCTACACGGCGGTTTTGCTGACGACCGGCCGCGGTGCTATTATCGGCAACGGGATTGGCCTCACCAAGTCCTTCAACCGACTTGATTTGTGTGGCTGATGCTCCCATGGCTGCAAGTTGTGCACGTAAGTAGCTGTTCACTGCTTGAGCACGCTTCTGGCTAAGCTCTACGTTCTTGGCTGCATTCTGCTCTGCTGTGTAGCGAGCACCAAATCCCGTGTTGTCGGTATAGCCGATGATAGCCACGTCCATGTCGGGGTTCTGAGCCATAACGTTTTGGGCGAACTTGGTGAGAGCGGCTTGTGCGCTGGCACTAAGGTCGCTCTTGCCAGTAGCAAAAAGGATACCGCTGTCGAAGGTAACCTTGACGTATTTCAGACCAGTGGCTTCGTCTTCGAGTACTTCGGTCTCGGCTTCAGCAATAGCAGCGGCTTGCTTAGCGGCTTTGTCCATGCGGTTACCGATGAGCACACCTGCACCAGCACCTACGGCTGCACCGATAGCTCCGCCGATGGCTGCTCCTTTGCCTTTGCCAGCAAGAGCACCAATGAGGGCACCAAGAGCGGCACCACCGCCGCCGCCAATCATTCCGCCTTTGGCAGTGTTGTTGAGTTCACAACTGCTCAGTAGGAGAAGCGAGCTAAGGAAGCACGCTTTGAGTTTCATAAATTTCATAAGCTGAATTGTTTTTAAGGTTAAACGTTCTGATTTATAATACTACCAAACTGGCTGTTTTGACTACAAACTTCGCCGAGTGTGAGCTTAAGTGTTGAGCTACTACCAGTTTTGCGAAGCAAAAATAGAAAGAAATTCGGCTTCGCAAGGCTTTTATACAAGAATTAACATGACTAAGGCGCAAAAAACAAAGGCGACCGCCTTTCCCATAAAGGGAAACAGCGGTCGCCGTAACACCTTAAAAGATTTTCTTTTTCTTAGAAGTTGTAGTAGAGGCCAAAGGTTACATCGGTGGCATCAAGGAAACAGCCTAAGCCATCATCTCCTTTAGCACCATAGTCGTTGGAGTCGCGATAACCAAGGAAGCCTACATGACTTACGAAGCTCAGTTTATCGGTGAGGTTCACGGCTACACCAGGCTTGATGCCTACGCCCCAATCGTTACCAGCTTTACCGCCTTTATACTTACCCGTTTCGAACTCAAAGCCACCATCGGCAAAGAGATTTACAGGACCAAACTTAGCGAAAGTGTAACGAGCATAAGGATTTACCTTCAGACCGTTCCATTTATCACCAACACCTAATTCATTGTATGCATAGTTATAACCAAGTGCGATACCGATAGCCCAGTTGTCGCTGAGGTTATAGCCTACTTCGGGAGCGATGGTGAACTGTGTTTCATTCTGAGAGTGATTACGCCAGAAACCAACTTGGCCTCCAACATAAACCTGTGCGCTGGCAGTGAGCGTCATGAGAGCAACAACTGCCGTAAGAAGCATCTTTTTCATAATTCTTTTTGTGTTTAGTGAAACATTAAGGTGTTTTGGTATTGCAAAGGTATGCAAAAGGATGTTAAACGACCAAGCCTTATCGCACAAAAATGCCCTCTGCAGACTCTGTGTTCTGACAAAAGGGTGTTTTTTGATAGGAATTCTAAAAAGTTTCAGGGCTTTTGTGCTGCAAGCCACTGGAGAATTTCTGAGATATACCCGTGAGCTAAGCACACACAGGTGTCGGCTGCTCCGTAGTAGATGCTGACTTTGTCGCCCTCGGTGAGCGCGGCGCAGGGAAAAACGACGTTCTGCACGTCACCCATCAATTCGTAAGGCGCAGCTGGGCCAAGCAAATAGTCGTAGGAGCGATGAATGACACGCCAAGGCTCGTCCTTGTCCAACAGCACAGCTCCCATAGCATAGCGATAACCATTGCAAGTGGTAATAACACCATGATAGAACATCAGCCAACCCTCCTCTGTGAGGAATGGCACACTACCGGCTCCTACCTTGGTGCATTGCCAAGCACTTTGCTCAAAAGGTGTGGGCGACATGACGTGACGATGCTCGCCCCAATACTTCATGTCGGGCGAGAAACTCAGGAAGATGTCGCCAAAGGGGGTATGCCCGTTGTCGCTGGGACGTGAGAGCAAGGCGTATTTGCCGCCTATTTTTTCGGGAAAAAGCACACCATTGCGACAGAAGGGCAGCAGGGCGTTCTCGCATTGATAGAACGTCTGGAAATCTTCGGTAAAACCAAGGCCTATGGTGGGGCCATGGTACCCATTACACCAAGTGATATAGTACTTACCGTCTATGCAGGCGACACGCGGGTCATATTTATAATCACTATCCGTCGGGGCTCCATCGTGGGAGAGAAACTTGATAGGTTCGTGGTTGATGCGCCAATGCACACCATCAGAGGAAAAACCAGCGAAAATATTCATCTGCACACGGCGGTTGTCGCAACGAAACACACCGGCATAACCGTCGCCGAATGGCACCACGGCACTATTGAAAATACTGTTCGACGATGGTATGTCGTAGCGACCTATGATGGGATTGGCTGTGTTGCGCCAAAGGATGTCTTTGCAGCCTTCGGGACGTGGTTGCCAGGGAATAGAAGTCATAAGCGTTGGGAATATGCTGTAGTTTATTGAAAGCTTAGAGGTCGTTTAGAGATTAAAAGCACCGCCTCATCTTTAACGTTAAGTATAAACTTTTATAATTGGTCACACCTCGCCATCGGCCTCGCGTTGGGCTCGCAACGCTTCATTGATAGCTTTCATGCGTTGTGTGGTGAGGGGATAAACCATGATGAAAAGCAATGAAATGACACTGATTGCTGCTGGCAACCACGACATCAACAGGCGGATTCCGTGGATAGCTTCAGGTGTTTGCACGGCATTCTCGGCAGTGTTGTAGCCCACAAGAGCCAACAACCACATCACGGCTGCACTGCCAAAGGCACCACCAAACTTCTGTGCCATGGAAGATGAAGAAAAGATAAGGCCTGTAGAAGCGGTGTGAAAACGATGTTCGGCATAATCGCTAATATCGGCATACATAGACCAAGCCAGTGGGGAGAGTACTCCCGTGAGGATACATACCAATACTTGCAAGAGGAGCATTGCCCAATAGCCGTCAATGGTATTGGGCACAAAGTAGAAAGCCGCGTTGAGCGGAACGAGCAAGATGAGCGACCATGCAAAGATGGTTTTCTTACCAAAACGCTCGGTCAGCGGTGTAGCAATAGCCACACCTGGAAGGTTGGCAAACTCACCTACAAGGAAGAATATACTTGAAGTAAAGGCAAAGGTAAAGGCAAAGACCCAAACAAGGAGCTCAAGCGAAACGCCTTGCCCAATGACTGAAGTGAAATAATAAGGTATGGTGGTATAACGGGCTGCATTCATCAGATTAAAGAAGAGAATGGCTCCGAGCAAAATCCACCATGGAGCATTCTTGAACAAAGATGTCAAGTCTTCAAACACTTGCACTTTCGGCGTGGTCTTCACGCGCTCCTTAGTGAGCAAAAACGTGAGCAGGAAGAGCATCAAACATACCGCTGCCACTACAATCATGGCATATTGCCAAGCGCGAGGTTCGCCAGGATAGTCTGTTGCTGAGCCAAGCCACGTATTGAAAAAGCGTACCATGGGCTCCCAAGCTCCTAACACAATGAACGAACCTACGTAAGCAAAGAACATACGATAGGACGAAAAGACAGTCTTTTCCGTACTGTCTTCAGTCATCACTCCGAGCAAAGAACCATAAGGCACATTGATGCCGGTGTAGATCGTCATCATCAGAATATAGGTAACAAAAGCCCATACAGCTTTGCCCGTCTCGCCGAAATCTGGCGTAGTGAGCAACAACACACCGCACAAAGCAAAGGGCAAACTCATAAAGAGCAACCACGGACGATACTTACCCCAACGCGAACGCGTGCGGTCGGCAAGGATACCCATCATCGGATCGCTCACTGCGTCCCATATCTTCGTAACAAGGAACAATACGCCCGCCAGTTCCAAAGGCAGACCAAACACATTGGTATAAAAGAAAGGTAGATAGGCCGAAAATATTTTCCAAAACATCGACGAAGCCATGTCGCCGAAGCCGTAACCTATCTTTTCGCTGAATGTAGCCATTTGTCTCTATATAATATTGTATTACTTTCGGCGGCAAAGATACATTCTTCCCAATAATACCGCGCAAAAACTGTTATTTGTTTGACTTTCGTCGATACTTACAGCTTATGAAAGAATTCACGGCATCCTTTGCTTCACCCACATGCACCCTTATACGTGCCTCTTAAACTACATGGCTTACGCGAAGATGATGGCAGAACTGCAAAATCCAATCTTAGCTTCTTTTTGCTTGCTAATGCGCTCAGCTTGCACTATCTTTGCCACACAATCAAGAATTTGCGGCGATGAAGAGGTTGTTTTTCTTAATATTGTTCACCTTCTGTCTTCAAGTCTCAGCACAAAACGAGGTGGACTTCCTATATAGATACATGCCCCTATGCGACAGGGCCGACTATTCGCGCAGTTTCTTTGAAGCAAACGTTGCTCAAACTAATCGCGCACTAAAAGAAATGCCTTGGGGGCGGTTGGTCAATGATACATTGGTGCGCCATTTCATCCTACCACTCCGTGTAAATAATGAGCCGCTGGATTCTTTCCGATTGTTGTATTACGAAGAATTGGCTTCGCGCGTTCGAGGTTTGAGCATGAGTGAAGCCGCTATTGCTATCAACCATTGGTGTCACGAAAAGGTGACCTACCAGCCTTCAGATGGTCGCACTTCATCGCCTATGCAAAGCATACGAACTGCCTTCGGGCGTTGCGGTGAAGAGAGCACACTCTGCGTAGCAGCCATGCGCACCGTGGGAATACCTGCTCGACAAGTCTATACCCCACGCTGGGCACACTGCGATGACAACCATGCGTGGGTAGAGGTATGGACAGACGGAGCTTGGCACTTCCTCGGAGCATGCGAGCCAGAGCCTGTGCTCGACCTCGGGTGGTTCAACGCCCCAGCCAGTCGGGGCATGATGATGCATACTCGCGTTTTTGGCGATTATTACGGGCAAGAAGATATCGTACTTCGCACACCCACCTACACCGAAATCAACGTTACGCCCAACTACGCCCCCACCCGCCGCGTCCATATCCGGATAACCGACACCACCGGCAAAGCTGTTCCCCAGGCTCAAGTAGAATTCAAAATCTACAACTATGCAGAATTCTACACCGCTGTCAGTCGGCTGACAGACAACGAAGGGAAAACTTCTTTGGTGAGCGGACACGGTGACCTACTCGTTTGGGCCAGCAAAGACGGACGTTTCAATTACCGAAAGGTGAACTTTGCATCAGACACTATTGTCACAATCGTTCTCAACAAAATCGTAGGCCAACCGATAAGCGAAGCCCTTGACATACATGTTCCCCAAGCCAACTACACCCTGCCGCCTGTCTCCCAAGCACAGCGCAACCATAACGACATAGCCCTCGCACACGAAGACAGCCTACGAAAGGCCTATGAACGAACCATGCCCGCACTGCCCACCATAGCCACCGAAAACGATTCCATACTATGGAAGAGCCGAGGCAATGCCGCAGTTATCCGCACATTCCTCAGTCGATATGGAGCAAAGGGCCTACCCCTCTTGCGCACACTAACCGACAAAGACCTGCGCGATGTGACACTTTCCGTACTACTCGATCATCAACAGCACAGTAACTCTACAGACCCTCGCATCCTTTCGCCCCGCGTAGCCTTAGAACCCTTGACACCTTGGCGCAACGCGTTGCAGCGAAATTTCAGTCTTCATACGGTTGAAGCCATACGCAGATGGTGTGACGAAAACCTCACCATCATCTCCGACAGCAATCTTAACGGAACATTCATAACACCCCTCGGCGTACTTGCCACCCGTCACTGCGATAAGCGCTCACGCGATGTATTTTTCGTATGCCTATGCCGAGCCATGGGATTTCCAGCATGGCTCGACCCTATTACAGGACAAGTGCAGACCGAAAGCGGCCCAGCATTCAGCGATGCTATGTTAACAAATCACGAAACCGAAGGAACACTCCGTTTCACAGGCAACCCATCATTAGGCTACATCAACCACTTCACCGTGAGCCGACTCACATCCCAAGGCACACTCAGCCTACTCACATTTCCTGAAGAAGCCCCACTCGGAACACTTCAGCCCAAAAACCTTCCCGCTGGAACCTACCTCCTCACCACAGGCACACGCTGTCAAAACGGAAACGTACTCGCCACAATGCAGACCTTCAACATCGAAGCAGGCAAAGAAACCATCGTCAACGTACAACCACGCGCCTACAACGACACATCATCCATCTACGGACATCTTGACGGAATAGAAAGCCCCACCATATTCGCCTTCATCGCCGAAGGACAAGAACCTTCCAACCATGTAGTGCGCGACATCTGCGCACGTCGTGACGACTTAGACCGAATAGGCATAGACGTTTTATTCCTATTCAGTAGCGAAATCCAAAAAGAAAACTTTCTGCACCAAGACCTCACAGGCTTCCCGTCCAAAAGCCACTTTCACTACGACCATCAAGGCTCAATCCTTGCATCTATTAATCAGCAAATATCCCTGCACAACGCCTCAAACTGGCCCATAGTCATCTACGTTGATGCAAAAGGAAACATAAGATACTATCACCAAGGCTACACCATAGGCATTGGCGAAGCCCTGCTTCGCGCCGCCGAAACCAATCTGTAATCTTCCACCAAAAATCTCACATACCATGTTTATCATCGGAATAGCCGGCGGAACAGGATCAGGCAAAACCACCGTCGTAAAAAAAATCGTTAAAGAACTCAACCCCAACGACGTATCAGTCATTCCCCAAGACTCTTACTACAAAGCCGCAGAACCAGGCGTACCCCTCGAAGAACTGCAAAAGAAAAACTTCGATCATCCCGATGCTTTCGATTGGCAGCTCCTCTTCGAACAAATCAAACTTCTGCGCGAAGGCAAGGCCATCGAACAGCCCGTCTATTCCTTCCTCAAATGCGACCGCGAGGAACAAACCGTCCACGTAGAGCCCACAAGCGTAGTACTCATCGAAGGCATCATGGCACTCTACAAGAAAGAACTGCGCGAAATGATGGACCTACGCATCTACGTAGATGCCGATCCCGACGAGCGACTTATCCGCGTAATCGAACGCGATGTCCTTGAACGCGGACGTACCGCTCAGAACGTCATGGACCGATACCGCCGAGTGCTAAAGCCCATGCATCGCGAGTTCATCGAGCCAACCAAAGAATATGCCGATCTCATCATACCACGCGGCGGCGACAACCTACGAGCCATCAAAATGGTACGCTCCTACATACGCCGCAAAATGGAATTGCCAAACAACAACTAATAAGAAGCTTTGTATAAGAACAGCTCTTAAAGATCAAAAGCCAACGCAGAGATGTCCCATAGGAACAAAAGGAATATATTAACCATCGCAGCTATCTGTTGCACAATCATTGCAACCATATATATATACGCATCCCTTGTAGCCCACGACAAAGCCGAACAAGCCCGAAGTCAAATCGTCGTAGACTCCGTAGTGCGCGCCTTACAAGACTCCACACAAGCCGAACAAGCCCTGCGCCAACTCCTACTTGAAGAACAAGCGCGTACAGACTCCGCCACACAAGCCGAAACCCAAATAGCCGCCGAAGCCGAAAAGCAACGAAAAGTAGACTTCCTCTGGAAAATCTACAACCAAGCAGGCAAAGAACCCACCCCCAATAAACAAGCCCAAATCTTCAAACAAAACGCCACCCCACACTTCCAAACCTACCTCAAACAACGAGCCCCCTCCCTCCCTCAGCTACTCCTCTTCCCTTTAGACAACCTCCCCGCCACCACCATCTGGCACTTCCAAGAAGACTGGTACGCCGTCAGCACACCAGAATACGGCAGCATCGTCCTGCGCGTAATCCGCCAAGACAATACCCTGCTCATCGACGACATCCAACAAGCCACCCAACCCACACCACAAGACCCCCTACCACAAGAAGAAGATACCGACTATTAACCCAAACCTTCTCCCTACCACAAACTTCTCCAAAAGGAAAAACAAAGCATTTCCCAAGCTAACCTTACACCATAAAACGAAAAGCTCTTCCGATCATTTCTGACCAGAAGAGCTTTCTCGATAAAAACCGGCGGCGACCTACTTTCCCGCCTTGTGGGCAGTATCATCGGCG
>ONDJ01000011.1 GCA_900316575.1 uncultured Prevotellaceae bacterium
ACATTGTGGAAGGAACTTTGCGCATAGCCCTTGCTGCTGAGAGCCCGCGCCCAGTGTATAACATTGGTTGCGGCAGTCCGCAGCCGCTTATGCTCTTCCTCCAGACGCTTGAAACCGCACTCAGCCACAAAGCAAAGATAGAAAAAGCACCCATGCAACCAGGCGATGTGCACCGCACTTGGGCCGACACCACAGCCCTGCAACAAGATTTTGGCTATAGCCCCACCATAGGGCTTCGTGAAGGCGTGGAGCGCTTTGCCCATTGGTTCAAGCAGGCATATACACGCTTCGTCTGAGCTTTTATTTTGCCAATAGATATTACAAACGTCTTATTCAAACAATACTATGAAAAAACTTTTGCTTATTTGTTCGCTGATTTTAGCACAGTTGTTGCCGCTCGTGGCACAACGCACCGACGTGATTCCACGTCCACGTACGATGCAGGCAACCTCCGAAATTGTTCTGGTGAACGACGCGGCAGAACTGCTTGAGGCAGCAGCGGCTTTCTCTGCCTCTTTTTCTGAAGAACGAGGAACGTTTCCCGCTACGGCCACGCCCTTTCAGCTTGTTACCGACACCGAACTACCCGCCGATGCTTATCAGTTGGACATAACACAATCGGGAATAATCGTTACGGCTTCAGCTGCTGAAGGCGCGGGATATGCCGCTGTCACCTTGCAACAGCTCATTATGCTCAACCGCGAAGACAATGTCGCCCGCCTGCCTGTTGTTCACATCGCCGACCGCCCGCAGTTTTCCCACCGAGGTTTTATGCTCGACATCTCACGCCACTTTTTCGACAAAGAAGAAGTGAAGCGTATGCTCGATGTGATGCACTACTACAAGCTCAATCGTTTTCACTGGCACCTCACCGACGACCAAGGTTGGCGCATCGAAATACCCGAATATCCGCGCTTGACGCAAATTGGAGCCGTTCGCGACTCATCGCTGACCAACAAAGGCCGCCAACCCTTCTTCTACGACGACACACGCTATGGCGACGGAATGTTCTATACGCTTGATGACTTGCGCGAAGTGGTGGACTATGCAAAAGGGCTCGGTATAGAAATCATTCCCGAAGTTGACCTACCAGGCCACATGGTCGCAGCCGTGGCCGCTTATCCCGAGTTTGGTTGCAATCCCGCGCGTCAAGTGAGCGTTCGTGTGCACCAAGGAGTATCCAAAGAAGTGCTCAACGTAGGCGACGACCGCGTGATCGATTTTCTCAAATGCGTTCTTGGTCACGTTAGCGAGGTATTCCCTTATCCATACATCCATCTTGGAGGCGATGAGTGTCCCACCGACGAATGGAAAGATAATGCCCTTTGCTTACAGCGCGTGAAGAACGAGGGGCTCAAAGGCGTAGAGGAACTGCAATCTTGGTTGGTTGAAGAACTCGGCACTTGGTTGAAAGACGAATATGGGAAAGACATCATCGTTTGGGACGAACTCCTATCTCACTGGAACGACAGCAACCGCATTCGTCCCGTCATAATGTGTTGGCGTGGGCTGAAACATACCGAGCAAGCCGCCGCGCGCGGTTTCCGCTGCATCAGTGTGCCCAATTATCCCATGTATCTCGACCTTATTCAGATGCAGCCCGAAGATGCCGACGTCTGCGAAGTATATCAAGGCGGTTATGGCCCAAAGGATGTCAATACCGTTGAAGGGATTTACCGAATGAATCCCGTGCAGCTCATGGCGGGGAAAGAAAACCTCTGTCTTGGCACGCAGGGCAACCTTTGGACTGAGAGTTGCAGCAGCAACGAACAGGCCGAGTATCAGATGTTGCCGCGTTTGCTCGCTGTAGCAGAGAATGGTTGGCTCACACATAGCGAAAAGAATTGGGACTGTTTCCGTCAGCGTCTGCAAAGTCACGACGAGCTCCTTGACGCAATGGGCTACACCTATGCTCGCCACTACTTCGATGCTCCCGAGTATTCGCCGCTTGATAGTGCCGTGCATTTGGCGCAATACATTGTGCAAAATGCCGCACCCAACCAAGTAGGTTATCCCTCGCAAAAAGCTTACGAAAAGCTACGTCGCGCGCTCGGTTCGTCCAAACTTCCTGCCGCATTGGCAGCCTTCAAGCGTGCACCTATCACCATGCCCGTGGTTGGCGCGCTCTATCAAATCAAGTCGGCTTCCGAATGGTATCTTGCCAAGTATGCTGGCAGTACGCTCTATGCTAAAGCAGGCGAGGGCCTTCACCTACATTACACGCCTCAAGATACCGAAGCCGAAATGTGGCTCTGCGAGTCGGCAAAAGATGGTCGCTTCACATTCGTGAACGTAGCCGATACATCGGTGCGCATTGAGAATGTGCAGATAGAAAAAGCAGTTCAACCCGTGCCAGGCTACAGCTATATTCATGGTTCGGTGCTGATACGCAGAGCCGATGGGCGTGTGCTTGAAGCCACGAGTAGCGGCACTGTTACGTATGGTACTGACGAACAGCTCTGTCATCCTGGCACTTGGCGCATCGAGCCGTTGGAAATTTGCATGTAGGCTGCAGTTGGCCTTACTTATGGTTTTCAGCTTTCATACCCACTAAAAATAATCTATAATTCTTACCATGATGAAAAGATCACGTTTCGTAGGCGGCTGGCCTAAGATAGGCATTCGCCCCATTATCGACGGACGCCAAGGCGGTGTTCGCGAGTCGCTCGAAGAGCAAACCATGAACATGGCGCGGCGTGTTGCGGCACTCTATGAGCAAGAGCTTTGTTATACCGATGGCTCACCCGTTAGGTGTGTGATAGCCGACGGAACTATCGGTCGTGTGGCCGAAGCAGCCGCCTGTGCAGAAAAGTTTCGCAAAGAAGGCGTAGGAGTTGTCTTGAGCGTAACGCCTTGCTGGTGCTATGTCAGCGAAGTAATTGACTATGAAGACCACTTGCCGCAAGCCATTTGGGGCTTCAACGGTACAGAACGCCCCGGTGCTGTGTATCTTGCAGCCGCGCTTGCAGCCCACACGCAGAAAGGTATGCCCGCCTTTGGCATTTACGGCCACGATGTTCAGGATGCCGACGACGAAACTATTCCCGAAGATGTGCGCGAAAAGCTCTTGCGCTTTGCTCGTGCCGGTATCGCCGTTGCAACAATGCGCGGAAAGAGTTACCTAAGCATAGGAAACGTAGCTATGGGCATTGCAGGCTCTATTGCTGATGCTGATTTCTTCCAAGAATATCTCGGTATGCGCAATGAGCAAGTGGATATGACCGAAGTGCTTCGTCGCATAGAAGAAGGCATTTACGACAAAGAAGAATATGCAAAGGCCTTGGCTTGGGCCAAACAATACTGCGTGCCCCACGAAGGCGAAGACTTCAATAGGCCCGAGAAGCAGGCCACCCGCGAGAAGTTGGACAACGAGTGGGAATTTGTGGTGAAGATGCGCCTAATTTTTGAGGACCTCATGACAGGCAATGCCAAGCTTCGCGAAATGGGTTTCAAGGAAGAAGCACTTGGACACAACGCTATCGTGGGCGGTTTCCAAGGACAGCGTCAATGGACCGACCATTGGCCCAATGGCGACTTTGCTGAAGCTCTGATGAACACGTCGTTCAACTGGAACGGTCCTATGGAGCCCTTCGCTTTTGCCACCGAGAACGACACACTCAACGGCACAACGATGCTCTTCGGGAAGCTACTTACAGGCCGTGCTGTGCTCTTTGCCGACATACGCACCTATTGGAGCCCTGAGAGTGTGCAACGTGTCACAGGCCTTGCGCTTCAAGGTCGTGCTTCAAAGGGCATCATCCACCTCATCAACAGTGGTTCGTGTACGCTCGATGCGGCTGGCCAAATGCAAAACGAAGAAGGCGCACCCGTGATGAAGCACTTCTGGGAGGTGACTGAAGCCGACACCCAGCGCACACTTGAGGCAACTACTTGGTATCCCGCCAATCGCGACTATTTCCGTGGCGGCGGTTTTTCCAGCAATTTCCTTTCTGTTGGTGGAATGCCCGTGACGATGATGCGTATCAATTTGGTGAAAGGCCTTGGTCCCGTGCTCCAAATAGCTGAAGGCTGGACGGTTGACATCGCCCCCGAGCAACACAAAGTGCTCAACGAACGCACCGACCGCACTTGGCCCACCACATGGTTTGCCCCACGTCTCACGGGTAAGGGAGCGTTCAAGGACGTGTATAGTGTGATGAACTGCTGGGGTGCTAACCATGGTGCTATAGCTTACGGCCACATTGGGCAAGACCTCATAACACTCGCTTCCATGCTGCGCATTCCCGTTTGTATGCACAATCTTGACGAAGAACAGATGTTCCGTCCCAGTGCTTGGCGCAGCTTCGGCATGGAAGCCGAAGGCAGCGACTATCGTGCTTGTCAGAACTTTGGACCGTTGTATAAGTAAATCGCTATGCAAGAAAAGATCAAACAGTTTCTCGCTGCTGCGCACAAAGTGGGCGCAATGGGACTCACCCGTTGTAGCAGTGGAAACCTTTCGTGGCGCATAGGCAACGAAGCTCTCGTATCAGCGACGGGTTCGTGGGTGCCTGAGCTACGCGAAGACCAAGTGGCACTTTGCGACATAGCAACGGGGCGCAGTCTTAATGGGGTGCGCCCCTCTATGGAAAGTAGCTTCCATCTCGCTATTCTCAGAGAACGCCAAGATGTCAACGCCGTGCTTCATTGTCAAAGCCCCGCAGCGACGACGATTGCGTGTATGAAGGAGCGTCCCACGAACTTCAACGTCACGGCAGAGCTTCCTTGCCACTGTGGAAAGGAAATAGCTCAGATTCCATACTATCGCCCAGGCTCTCCCGAGCTGGCTCGTGCCGTCGCCCAGGCGATGCGTATACACGATAGTGCTTTGCTCCTTAAACACGGACAAGTCTTTGTGGGCAAGGATTTGAACAGTGCCATAGAGAAAGCCGCTTTCTTAGAAATGGCTTGCGACATCATTCTGCGCGCTCAGGGGCAGCACATGGTTTTTACCGCCGACGAGGTGGCCGACATTGAGCACGTGTTCTTGGGAAAGTAATCTCGTATTCCTTTAGCCAATCAAATCATGCAAAACAACGTTTATCTTGCTGCCGACTTCGGTGCGGGGAGTGGACGGGTCATAGCAGGCTGGCTTGAGGCTGGGCGGCTCCAGATGGAAGAAGTGCATCGCTTTCCCGACCGCCAAGTGCGTCTCGGCGCGAGGCTTTATTGGGACTTTCCCGCCATGGTGTATGAACTCAAGGAGGGGCTTCGCAAAGCTGCCACAATGGGTTTTCAGGCAAAGAGCATTGGCATAGATACTTGGGGCGTGGACTTCGGTTTGCTGGATGCCAAAGGCGAATTGCTTGGCTGGCCTGTGTGTTATCGCGATGAGCGCACGAAAGGGATGCAAGAGCGCGTGTTCAGCTACTATCTTGAGCGCGCGGACCATTATGGCGTGACGGGTATTCAGCAGATGGACATCAATACGCTCTTTCAGCTCGTCAGCATGCGCGAAGCTGGAGACGTGCGTTTGCGCGAAGCCGACAGACTCTTGTTTATGCCCGACTTGTTGGCGTATTTCCTCACCGGCGTTGCTACCAATGAATATACCATTGCCTCAACGAGCGAATTGCTTGATGCGCGTAGGCGCGACTGGTCAACTGAAACCATTCGTCTCGTGCGACTTCCTCAACGTTTGTTTGGAAGTATCGTTATGCCTGGAACTGTTCGCGGACAGCTTACAGCCGAAATTGCCGAAGAAATGGGGCAACGGCAAATTCCTGTTGTTGCTGTGCCTGGTCATGATACTGCTTGTGCTGTCTGTGCCACTCCTTTGGAGAAAGGTTCGGCTTTTCTCAGTAGCGGGACGTGGAGCTTGCTCGGAGTGGAACTCGCGGAGCCCATTCTGACCGAAGAAGCTCGCCTTGCTTCGTTCACCAACGAGGGTGGAGTAGGGGGCACGATACGTTTCTTGCAAAACATCACGGGCTTGTGGCTCCTTCAGCGGCTTATGTCAGAATGGGCAGCACGCGGCGAAGCTCAAACCTACGACAATATCTTGGCCGATGCTGCTGAAAGTCACTTCGAGGGCACTATCTTGGTTGACGATGCGCGGTTCAACAATCCACCGTCTATGGAACGAGCCATTTGCAGCCAGCTTACAACAACTCGCCAGCCCCTTCCTGCGTGTAAAGCCGACTTTGCTCGCTGCGTGCTTCGCTCTCTGGCCGCGAAATATGCTGAAGCCATTATGGGACTGAACAAACTTTTGCCAACTCCCGTTAGGCAGATAAATGTTATCGGTGGCGGTTCGCAAAACGACTTGCTCAATCAGTTTACTGCCGATGCTACGGGGTTGCCCGTCTTGGCTGGTCCTGTTGAGGCGACGGCTATGGGCAACATTCTTGTTCAAGCCATCAGCGCCGGCGAATTGTCGGACATTTCCGCTGCCCGCGAAGTAGTGAGACAGAGTGCCAAGCTCAGACAATTTATGCCCAATCGTTCTGCAAGTTTGAGCTAATACGAAATCTTTGCTTCTGAAACGCTTAGAGGGGCGCAAAGCGCATGTTATCGATCTACATGCTTCTTTGCGCCCCTTGAGCTTGTTGTGGTCTTTCATGAACTCAACGCGGAGCCAGCTCGCTCTCGAGTATGTTTTGGAGTGCGTTGACCACGTCGGGATGCTCTTCGGCTTGGTTGTATTGCTCCCAAGGTGCCGTCATGTCGTAGAGTTGTGGCTGTGGCAGGTTGCCCGTCTCAATCTTTGGTCCCCATGTAATCATGGCACTGCCATTGTTCGCAGGGATATATTTCCACCGCTTGGTGCGAACGGTAAGCAAGTGGTTTGCTGCATATTCCACCACGTAGTCGCGCCCCACCAGGTCTTGACCGAGGAAAGTGGCAAGCTGGTCGCGGCTGTCGGGAGCTACTTTTTGAGGAATGGTTGTGCCAATGAGTGTAGCCAACGAACGCATCAGATCTACTTGCGTAACGAGAGCTGCGCTGGTTTGCCCACCACGAATACGTGCAGGCCAGCTCACTATGAAGGGAACCGCCGTTCCGCCCTCGAATGCACTGTATTTCATACCGCGAAACGGACCCGCTGGGCGGTGAGTTCCGAGCAATTCCTCGGCGCGATCGTCGTAGCCATCGTCCACAACAGGCCCGTTATCGCTCGTGAAGACAATGAGTGTGTTGTCGCTGATGCCCAAACTGTCTAAGGCTGCCATGACGTAACCCACCGTCCAGTCGAGCTGTGCAATGGCGTCGCCGCGTAGTCCCATCGTACTCTTGCCTCGGAAGCGAGGATGCGGGAAGCGCGGCACGTGAATGTCGTTTGTAGCCAGATAGAGAAAGAAAGGTTTTCCGTCGGTCGTAGCATCGGCAATAAAGCGCAGGGCATGAGCCGCTATGCTGTCGGCGATGTCCTCATCGCGCCAGAGCGCCTTGCCGCCGCCTTTCATATAACCTATGCGACTTATGCCGTTGACAATGCTCATGTCGTGTCCATGCGATGGTCTGAGGTTGGTGAGCAACTCCGGATTGCTGCGGCCCGTAGGCTCTCCTTCAAAGTTTTGTCGATAGCTCACACTGATAGGAGCCGATGCGTCATAGTTCGCCACGCGCCCTTGTTCCAAGAAAACGCAAGGAACGCGGTCGGCAGTGGCCGCCATGATGTAGTGGTAGTCAAATCCGAGGCTCTCCAATGCTGGCGAAACCGTTCCGTTCCAGTCCTGCTTGGCGGTTTCGGCTCCAAGGCCTAAGTGCCACTTGCCAATTGCCCCCGTACGATAGCCAGCACTGCGGAACGCATCAGCCATCGTGAACTGGTCGGGGCTGATAATCATGCCTGCATTGCCGGCGGCAACGTCAGTACCAGCCTTTCGGTAGGCATTTTCGCCCGTCAGCAAGGCATAGCGCGACGGTGTACTAGTAGAGGCCATGGCGTGAGCGTCTGTAAAACGTATTCCTGTACGCGCTAAGCTGTCAAGACAGGGCGTGTTTACGCCGATAGCACCATAGCAACCAATGTCGCCATAGCCTAAGTCGTCGGCCAAGATAAAGAGCACGTTGGGGCGCGACGTTTGTGCATAAATATTCATCGCAGGCAGGCTCGCAGCAAGGAGCGAAAGATAAGCGGTTTTCATAATAGTCTTCAGGATAGTTTCTGTTGTTTTTTTTCCTAAGAGCGTTACAAAAGTATGCTATTCGCGTCAAAACATGCCTACGCTGCGAAGAATTAAACGCACATGATAGCGAATACGTGCTTATGTTTTTGCTTTTCTAACCCCAATGCGCACGGTATTCCTATCAAACAAGCGCAAAAAAACGCAAAGTCGAGAAATAATGTTCGCAGTGGGAGAATTTCTTTCCTACTGTGCGATCAATTCTTGAGTTTGAGCCTGCTAACGTATGTCCTGACTTTGACGATGCGTCACCCTATTCACGCGTGCGCGTATTATTTCTACAGCTTTGGTAATTCGCCTCTCGAAGTCACTCTTGAATTATTGTTTAACAACGATGTAGCTCTTTTCTGTTGGTTACGTTTTTCGAAAGGTTTCTGTTCACGGCGTGATGCCCGCGCCCACCCGTAACGCTCTCTGCCGCAGTGCCCCGAGGAGCGCAGGCGTCCCGCCTGTAAAAAGCTTTTATGAAGGCTGCATGTAGTCGCACGCATTAACACAAAAACCACGCCTCTCTTTGGATGATTACACGCAAACAACCCTATCTTCGCGGAAATACATAGGACCTTTTCGCGTGCGCACCGTATGAAAATTACGTGAACACCGTACGAAAATTACGTACGCACTGTACCGCGCGTTTGCAAAACATAGGTTGTTTCATGCAAAGGCGTAACGTGTTTTTAAACGAAAGCCTCTGATGTAAGTAGGAGCGATTGTGTTCATTGGCAGAAAAAGCAGAGCAATTTGGCGTGCAGGAGTGAGGGCTGTATAGAGCTTTTGCTCCTTGTTTGATGATGGTTTGAGGCCCAAAGTGGTTGATACCTCGCGCTTTGGGCTTAAAAACATACGTCTTAGGCGGGAAATTTTGCTTAGAATGATTAAATTTGCGCCGTGATAGATAACAAACAACCCACAATCAACATCGTGGGAACAGGCAATGTGGCAACACGCATGGGGCTGGCTTTGGCTGAAAATGGGTTTGCCGTACGAGACGTCTTGGCGCGCAGTGTAGCTCGTGGGCAGCAATTGGCTTCGCAGATAGAGCAAGTGTCGGGAACGGCTTGTATGGCTTGCACAGATGCCCAGGATTTGCCCGCTTCAGAGGTGTTGATGTTTTGCGTTTCGGACGATGCTATTCATCAGCTTGCGCAGCGTTTTGCTGAGCGAGGGAAAGACACAGTGTTTGTCCATACGGCAGGCAGTGTGTCCATGGATGTATTTGCTGGATTGGCTGGGCACTATGGTGTGGTCTATCCGTTGCAGACGCTTTCGCGTGGGCGCAGGGTAGATTTCGCGCAGGTGCCGCTATTCGTGGAAGCTTCGGACGTACAGACAGAGACGCTTTTGCTAAAAATAGCTTGCGGCATATCGCAGCGTGTTCAGATCTTGGATAGTGAGAAACGAAGAAATCTGCATTTGTCGGCAGTGTTTGCTTGCAACTTTCCCAATGCGCTCTTTGGCATTGCTGAAAAATTGTTGGCCGATGCTCATGTGGAGCGCAGTATGCTTGAGCCGCTTATTTGCGAGACGGTGAATAAGTTCTTGGAGCGTGGAGCGATTGCTTCACAAACTGGACCCGCCGCGCGTGCTGATAAGGGCGTGATGGGCCGACAGCGAGATATGCTCAGCCAATGTCGCGACGAACAAGCTATTTACGACGTGATTTCTCAATATATACTCAACCAAAGGAGTTCAAACGAATGAAAACGGATATGCTTCCCGATTTTTCTCAAGTACGTGCCATGGCTTTTGACGTGGACGGTGTGCTGAGTGCCAATACTATTTTGCTTCCCGAAGTGGACACACAGCCCGTGCGCACTGCCAATATCAAAGACGGCTATGCCATGCAACTGGCTGTGCGTCGCGGCCTGCCCATCGCTATTATCACGGGAGGAAAGAGTAGGGCGGTTTATCAACGCTATCGCGCGTTGGGCGTTCCCCACGTGTTTCAGAGCGTTTCCATGAAACTGCCCGTATATGAGAGCTGGCTCAACCGCATCGGACTTGAAGACAAAGATGTGCTCTTCATGGGCGACGATATTCCCGACTACGAAATTATGGCGCGTTGTGGTGTGGCATGCTGTCCTGCCGATGCCGCCGAGGAAGTCAAGGCTATAGCCCATTACGTGAGCCCAATGAACGGCGGATATGGCTGTGTGCGCGATGTGATAAGTCGTGTGTTGAAGGCACAAGGGCTGTGGATGGGCGACAAGGCCGCCTTTGGTTGGTGAGAAAAGTTTATAATTTTTCAAGAAAGACAAACTAAAAAAACAGTGCTCGACAATTTATCTCAATACGACATCGTCCTTGCCAGTGCATCTCCACGCCGGCAGGAATTGCTTACGCAGCTCGACATACCCTTTCGTGTGATGACGCTCGACGGCATTGACGAAACTTATCCCGACGGACTGACACCCGAAGGCATTGCCCGATATATCTCTTCGCACAAAGCTGAAGCCTATCGCAGCAATATGACGCCCCAAATGCTCATCATCACTGCCGACACGATCGTGAGTATCAATGGCGAAGTGCTTGGAAAGCCTCGTGACGAAGACGATGCCGTACGAATGCTCCACAAGTTGAGTGGAATGACGCACCAGGTGGTGACGGGGGTGACCGTGGCAACGCTCCAGCGCAAAAAGACTATAGACGTGACGACCCACGTAACATTCAGTACGCTAACAGAAGAGGAAATCACGCATTACGTAAAAACCTTTCACCCGCTCGACAAGGCTGGAGCATACGGCATACAGGAATGGATAGGTATGGCCGCCGTTGAGAACATTTCGGGCAGTTACTGGAATGTGATGGGGCTTCCTGTGCGCCAGCTCTACCGTCTCTTAAAAACTTTTTGATGAAATAAAAACTGTCAAACAACATAACCTTGACCTATGAACAAACTGATACTTGCACTCTCAGCCTTGCTCCTGTTGCTCACAGCATGTAGCGAGCACACCAACGACGAGAAATACCGCAGCGACTGTCCTCGCTTTGCCTCAATGCAAATTTCATCAGAGGTAATTCGCGTGG
The DNA here is from genome assembly GCA_900316575.1 of uncultured Prevotellaceae bacterium. GTDB lineage: Bacteria > Bacteroidota > Bacteroidia > Bacteroidales > Bacteroidaceae > Alloprevotella. The sequence continues at coordinate 11,157 of ONDJ01000011.1, forward strand.
GGACACCCGTGACATTTACTTGTGTGGAACGTCAAGCCGGAAAACTCCTCGACCGCACTACATATAATTGGACTGCGTTGCCGGCTGAGAACGTCAACATCACAATCATTCAACCCGAGGGTGGTATCTATGACGGTGCTAACCCTTCGTGCACGTTTACATTCCCACAACCTGGCACTTATACCATAACATTCCAAGGCGATTACAAAGGTAGCGGTCAAGTGAACTATTTTGAAACAACTGAAATGCTTGACGACGGCGAGACTACCGCCCGCTATTCCGCCAACACTTCGACAGGGACGGGTGCCAGCCGCGACTATCTCCATGCTGTGCTGACACGCCGAGTAGTGGTGGTTTATTAGCTTGCGACAACAATCCAAAACCTTATATATTATGAAAAAACTTCTATCAATGCTTCTTGCGTTTGTGGCTATTACCGCCGCAGCGCAAACATTGCCCGAGGAAGGAAAGGTCTATACCATTCTTTCTAAACAGTATGCGGGCATGTACATCAGCGAAGAAGCCGACGGCACCTTGGTGGTCGGTGCATTGGACAACGCGCGCCGACAGTTTTGGGAATTTGTTCCTACAGGCACCAGCGGCGTTTGGTACATTCGCAACAAAGTTACGGGCAACTACATCCAGAGCTGCAACGGAACGAACAGTAGCCAAAGTGTGATGCACACCGGAACAACGGCAGTTCCCTACTACGTAGGTGTATGCGCCAGTGGTACAAACCAAGGCTACCTGTGGTTTAGTTCGACCGACTGTGCGGGCTACAGCGACCAAAGCACATCGCCCCACGGATTGAACAAAGACGGTGCGTCGAACAATATCATCATTTGGATGGCGGGACTGAGCAACAATGGCTCACACTGGAGCTTGCAAGAGACGACTTTCACCTACGAAGTGCAGCCTTTCATGCCTTCAACGGCAGTGGGCAAGCCCAATGCACTCTACCACATGGTAAATGGAGGACAGTATGTTGCCGACAATTTGACACTCGTAGCAGCCTCTTCGGCAGAAAATCTCAGTTGGTATTTCGTAGGTACGGGCAATGCCTCGGGCGGGTATCAGATAGTAAACGCCGGAACGGGTCAGATTGTGCAGACAAGCACAAGAACCGACCGTTGGATAGTAAACGAAGATGTGGCCAACGCGGGTTATTACTTTACGTCAGCCGTTAATTCCACCGAGCGTTTTACAGCCAGTGGCGAGAGCGTCTTTACTTTCAAGTCGGCGCGTAGCAGTTTTGCCCGTCACGCTGGAATTTACGACCTGCCTTGTGGTGCTTTGAGCAATGGCATGTACGTGTCGGGGGCTACGCTTGAAGGCGATGCCGCTACGCATCGATTGCTTTACCCCATTCGCACGCAGACGGGAACGACACGTAGCGGAACGTACGAAGCCATAGCACCTACCTCGTGGTACAAACTCGCGATGCTCGACCCAGCCGTCTTGCGCAAAGGTCGCGACTGCACCTTGACGCTGACGCTTAGTAAAGCTCTCGTAGGCGGCGAAGAAGTCTTTGCCTATTTCGACTGGGACGGCGATGGCGTGTTTGAAACGGTATATCCCATTGAAGCCGCGCGCACCATGACGCAAGTAGTCAGCGTGCCCGCTACAGCCAAAGTGGGCAAGAGCCGTATGCGCGTGCGCGTCACCTATAATGGACTCGCCGATGCTGAAGACGAAGTGCAAGGACAATGCATTGACTTCCTCCTTCAAGTAGTAGAAGATGATGGTGTGAGTGAGTTTAACGTCACGGTGCGTTCCAACGACCTCACACGCGGCACAGTAGAACTCAGTGCCGACACCGCCATTGCTACAGCCATTGGTAGTGCTTCGTTTATCTGTTGGAAAGAAGGACATCGTTTTGCCTCAGTGTCGCGCAAGTACCGCTTTGGCACTCCGACCCACGACATGAACCTTGTGGCCATCTTTGCAGCAGATGCCACTGACCCCTATGGCGAAAATGTGCTTACGGGCATTGACCGCACATTGACCGAAGACCTTGCCGAGGCCGTTGAAATAAGCTTCGCCAGCAGAGAGATTCGCGTTAGCGGAGGCGGGAAAGTCTTTGCCCTATGTCTCTACAGCACCGATGGGCAGCTTGTGCGCCAAGCAGCATCCTCTTCTCTGAGTACTGAAGGCCTGCCTGCAGGCATTTACATCGTTAAAGCCTTGACCGAAAAAAGCGGGAAATCGGCTAAAGTAAGCGTTAAGTAAACCTCCACACCTATCCACAGAACACTATTATGAATATATCACGTTTAGCTTTCCTCAGTGCAGGTGCTGCAGCCATGGCAGCCAGTGCACAGACACGCCCCAATATCCTATATATCATGTGCGATGACTTGGGCTACGCCGACATCGGATGCTATGGCCAGCAATACATCGCAACGCCCAACCTCGACCGCATGGCGGCACAAGGTATGCGTTTCACACAAGCCTACAGCGGTTCGCCCGTCAGTGCTCCCGCTCGTGCAACATTCATGACTGGTCAGCACACAGGACACACCCATGTGCGCGGCAACAAAGAATACTGGCGCGGTGTTGGCACCATGCGCTACGGCGTAGTGGATGAATACATCAAGGTAGGCCAAGAACCCTACGATCCCGACCACGTCATCATTCCTGAAATCCTAAAGGACAACGGCTATACCACAGGTATGTTCGGCAAATGGGCAGGCGGCTATGAAGGTTCGGTTTCAACGCCCGACAAGCGCGGCATTGACGAATACTATGGCTACATCTGCCAGTTTCAGGCCCACAGCTATTATCCCAATTTCCTCAATCGCTACAGCAAAAAGGCGGGAGATACCGAGGTGATTCGCATAGAACTCACCGAGAATACGAAGTACCCCATGTATGGCGAGAACTATTTGAAGCGCACACAATATAGCGCCGACCTCATCCATCAGGCTGCGCTTGAGTGGCTCGATGACCAAACGGCAGACCAGCCCTTCCTCGGTATCTTCACTTATACTCTGCCGCACGCCGAACTCATCCAACCTGAAGACTCTATACTGCTTGCATACAAAGGACACTTCTGCGTAGAAAAGAGTTTTGGAGGCGACCAAAGCTCGCGGTATATGTACACCGACATTGCCCACGCTCAGTTTGCAGCTATGGTGACACGATTGGACGCTTACGTTGGTGAAATTATGGATAAGCTCGAAGAGAAAGGAATGGCCGACAACACCGTACTTATCTTTACGAGCGACAATGGTCCGCACGCCGAGGGTGGGGCAGATCAAGCTTTCTTCAACGTAGAGAAACTCTTGCAAGGCTTGAAGCGAAGCACCTACGAAGGTGGCATACGCATTCCCTTCATCGTGCGATGGCCAGCCAAGATACGTCCCGGCCAAGTGAGCGACCAAATGTTTGCATTCTACGACCTTATGCCCACATTCTGCGACATAGCGGGCATAGCTAATTATGAAGCACGTTATCGCAACAACAGCGTAGAGAACGACTGGTTTGATGGTATCAGCATCTTCCCCACACTGACAGGTGAAGGCCAACAGCAACAGCACGAATACCTTTTTTGGGAATTTCCCGAAACAAACATGATGGCTGTGCGCAAAGGCAATTGGAAACTTGTGGTTCAGAACGGGACAAGCAAACTCTTTGACCTCAGCATAGATCTGCACGAAGACCAAGACCTATCGTCGCGCTATCCCGCTGTGCTCAGAGAGCTCAAAGCGATATGCAACGAAGCGCATGTGCCAAGCACAACGTATAGTAATCCCACCTTGCCACAATAAGTGAATATAGGCGCAGACTGGAGTTCTTGAAAGCACAGGAACTCCAGTCGCTCGTTTTCTTGAAACATCCTATGTCTTGAGCGCGACATACGCCCCCCTTGAATTATGATAAGCCTTAAACAGTTTTCCATTTCTAAAGCAACGACCTTTCTGCGTCAGCTTTTTACAGGCACGTTCCGTCTTTTCTTCGACGAAGGCATGGGAGCGGGTGCCAAGGCACTTACTTATAGCACGTTGATGGGGGTTGTGCCCTTCCTCGCCATTCTCTTTGCCATTGCCAAAGGATTTGGCTTGCAAGACTTCATTGACAACCAAATTCGTCAAACGTTCCCCTCAGATCCTGCAACCGTCGATACAATCATGCAGTTTGTTGGTAACTATCTTGACAATACCAAGAGCGGCGTGTTTATCGGTGTGGGTATCGTTATCTTGCTGTGGAGTTTGCTCACGCTGACCGACAGCATAGAGACTACGTTCAATAAGATCTGGCAAGTCAAGCAAGACCGTTCGCTTTCGCGAAAGATCGTTGACTACACGGCTATGGTATTCCTACTTCCCGTACTTGTCTTTGTTTCAATGGGATTTAGTGTGTTTCTCTCGACCAGCGTAGAGAACCTGCCTGATGTGCTAATGCTTCGACCTGGTGGTCGCTTGTTGGCAGGCATAGTGGGATACGTAGTGCTCATCTTCACTTTTGTGATGCTTTATATATTCCTGCCTAACACAAAGGTGAAGTTTTCTTGTGCCTTGCTCTCAAGTGTTTTCACAGCCGTAGCCTTCGACCTTTGGCAAGATGCCTATATCGAAGTACAAAAGCTACTCACAAGCTACAACACCATTTACGGGTCTTTTGCAGCAATACCCTTGTTCATGCTTTGGTGTTTGGTTTCGTGGTACATTATACTTTTTGGAGCCACCATGACCAGCGTGTGTCAAAACAATGTGACACTCTCGGGCGAGACTACAGCTCATGAGTCGCGACGTTGCTTCAATTATCTGTGCGTGATGACAGCGGCTATTATCTGTCGCAGGTTTGTGGCACAAGAGCATGTGCCCAATGCACAAGACATAGCCCGCGAGCTCAGGCTGAGTGTGCGCGCCGTCAATCGTGTGCTTGATAAATTGCGTCGCTCTCACCTCGTCCACGAAACTACAGGTGAGCGCACTACAGGCTTTGTACCTTCTGCCGATGTGCATCAATACACCGTGGGCTATGTCCTTCAAGCACTCGACGGCGAACCCAAACCCATCAGTCAACCGCAGTGGCAACAGATGGAAGCATATCTCCAAACCAGCCGCACTGAAGGCTTTGCCGCAACGAAACTAATAGATTTATAACTAAGCGAAGTTTATTGGACAATATACAATTCTGCGAACGCTCAGAAGCGCAGAGGTTTAATCGTAAATTGTCCAATAGTCATATCGCAGTGTCCTGGAAGCGAAGTCGTCTCGTCTGCAGAGGCTATGCGAGTGGCTCAATGCCCGAGCAAAGACCTTCGTTCACGAATTTCATAAAACAATCCCGCCGCAACTCTTCATTGTCGCGGCGGGATTTGATTCTATTTATGCACTAAGAAGTGCGTAATAGGAGATGAGGTTTATTTAGCCCATTCCATGGTGAAGCCAAGTTTAACCTTGTAAGGCTGAGCAACATTCTCAACGCTAACTTTGCTATTGAAAGTCAGCACAAGATAGTTGTTGGTGATTTTAGCATTAACGCCAAGGTCACCGCTGATGTATTTATTGGAAAGATTTGCACCATTCCAGTTGAATTTGATGTTACCTTGTGCATCAATGTTTTGAATAGTACCAACATCCATTTTACCGTTTGCATAGAGAATAGCAATTGAACCTGTGCGTGAGAGTGTGACAGTCTTGATTTGCGTGTAGCGATCAATCTCTTTGAGGTTATCAGCCATTTTCACATTCTTAAGGTCTTCTTCTTGGTCAATGCTCTGAGCAATGTAGGTAAGGTCGCTAGCGCGTTCGTTCTGATAGAACTTACCAAAAGTATCCTTGAGGTCACCACCACTAACCTGTACTTGCGTCTGGCGGATAACCCAAGTGCGGCATACCTTTGAAACAAGGTCGGTAAGGTTGATTTGGCTTGCAAGAACTTGAGCTACGAGAGACATTACAGCATTTTGACCTACTTTGAGTGTTACGTTTTGCGGGTTGTTTGGATCGTATGAGAATTGGCCAAGTCCAGAGAGCTCATAGACGTTGTCACCTTTGTCGGTGTAGCTAACAACGGAAACGTACCACTGGTCGCTTTTCATTAAACGACTAGGTGCTTTAGGAGCCATGGAGCCTGGACGTGGATCATCGCAAGCTTCAGCACTTTCAACCAATTTGCCATCTTTACTGTAAACAAAGCCAGTGCCGTCTTCGCCAAGCTTTATGATGATCTCGCTAGCAAGACCAATGAGTTCATCAGGATTAGCTTCCTGAGTTATCTGCCACACTTGCTTAGCCAGGTCTTGCAGCTCGGGAGAAGTGAGTACTTTTCCAAGTGAGTTGTTGTCGTCATCGTCGCTTCCGCAGCTAACGAATGCGAACGGTAGAGCCATAAGGCTCAGGAGCAAAAGAAACTTTTTCATTGCTTTTATGATTTAAGGGTTAATAAAAATAGATTTGTGAATGTTTCGTTTAGAAAATGCGACCGTTCAAGCGAATGTTGAGTACGGGGTAAACACCAATGCCATTGATAACCTTTATAGCATCTCGTGCGTCTGCTGCACTTCCGTTGGGATCAATGTCTTTATACTTAACTTCGTGGAAGCCATAGTTAAGCATGTCTTGATTCCAGCTATAAACTTTAGGTTTACCCCAGAATTGAACGCCGAGGTCACATGTTACAGCAAAGCGATGCTTGCGTGGCACTGCACGTCCAAAACCAATACCAAGGTATGGCTTGAAATTGTTTACACGCACTTCAATGTTAGCAACACCTTCTGCATTAGCACCAAAAGGCTGTCCGCCAATGAGAATATAGCCACCATCCATCAGCAAGGTAGGAACTTCTGTATTCTTACCTGTAACCACGGCTTGCTTACCTAAGTAGAAACCTGCTGTGAAGTGGAAGGTGCTCTTTGTTGAGGGATAGATGTCAAAAAGTAGCTTCCAGTCGGTCATGTGGAGCGTACCTTTGGCATTGACTTTTTTGCCAGCAACATCGCCAGAGCGGTTGCCGTATTTTACATCATCACTATAGCTGAACGCGGGCATAAAGCTGATGCCAGTGCGAGCTTGTACGTAGCGGCCGATGGGTGCTGCTGCTTCAAAGCCTATACCATCAGTACCGAGCGAAATGCCGAGACTGAGGTGGTTGAACATTTCATTGTCTTGCGCCTTTAAGCCTGTTGGCAATAACAGTGTAAGACTAAGCGCGAACATTGCGAGTTTCTTCATAATGGTGAGTGGTTTAGGGTTAATATTTGTTGTAAAACTTGCCTGGGGGAACAATTTTGTTAATAACGACACGGCAAAAATATGTATTTTTGTTAAAACGGCAAGCAATTGTTGCAAAAAAGCACTTTGCTGTGCCTTATTTTATTTGTTGTGTGATGATTTTCATGCAAAAAACATCCCTCCAAAAGCTTTGAAAGTGCTTTGGAGGGATGTGTGTGGATCTGTTCACCCCTAAAACCTAATGGATGTGGGGTAAATGCTCTACAAAGATTATTCGTTCGGGATATTTGGCGTTACACCAAATTCTACTTCGAACATGTCTTTGGAGTTTGAAATGGCTCTAACTGTGGCAGCATCAATGGTTTGAAGCGTGCCATCGTCTACAAGGGCATCCATGTCGGCCTTGAACTCTTGGAGCATTTCGGGCGTCATTTGGTAGTAGTATGTTCCGTAGTCGCCAATCTGCATAGAGATGGTGCGCAGGAATCCCCACTGCTCGAAGTAGGGCACGAGGTTGTAGCCTGTGGCGCGTGAAGCTTTGCGGATGAAGTTGAGCACGAAAGGAACTGTGTTGTCATTCTTGTTGATGCCGCTCTTGGTGAGATAACCGCGCGTTACCCAACAGCTACTGGGGAACATCTGACGCAGTACGGCGTACTTGCCGTTTTTGTTGCCATTCTGGGCAGAGGCAATGAGTTCGTACTTGTCAACACCGTTTTTGTTTTTCTCAACAAGTGGAAGCACTGAACCATTTTCGTCGTCAGTCATACGCAGGGATTCGAAGAGGTCTTGGGGGAATGTGGCGTTCCAATTGCGAGTAGCATACATGTTGAGCATCACGAACGGCGTGAGTGCTTCACCGCCCATTTCACTGTGGCAAATGCCGAGGTTGCGGTTGGTGATTTCAAAGTCGCCTCCTGCAAAGCTCCATGTTGCTGCCACGTTGTCGTTGACGGGGTGTACCAAACTGTCGGCCATATAGGCTGCCAGTTTTTGGAAATCGGAGTTGAACGTGATTGCAGCGATGCTACTGCGTCCCTTGAAATTATCGCTTCGGCTGGTGCTGAAGGTCGTTCCGCTCTTATACGGATTGTCGTCAAGTGCTTTGCGACGGCCTGTTGGCCAGTAGTTGTTGATTTTATCACTGGTGTGATAACCCATGGCCATAATGTTGTAGTAGGAGAAGATGTTGTTAGACACTTCGCCCAAACTGCCCCAGCAATAGTAGGGGAGCATTTGGTGCTGATGGCCCCACTCGTGGGAGAGACCCCAGATGGCATCGTCGTCTTTCATCATCAGTGTGCCGCAGTTGAGCACGCGAGCCTGTTGGTTGTACATGAAGCTCACACCGTAGTAGCCTTGGAACATATAATAGGTATAGTTCACGTAGGCCATGGTGTGGTTCTTGGGGATGTGATTGTATTTTTCCAGTCCGAGCAGACGGTGTTCCCAAACGATAAGGCTGTCGAGCACGTTCATGAATTGTAGGTAGCCTTTTGCAGCGTCGGTACTGGTCTTACAATGCTTGTAGAGACCATAGCTGGTGTTGTAGCCCACTTCCCAAACGGAGTGAACGCGGCGACCTACCACATCAATACAGCGGTTTACGGCTTTGGCGAGAATGTTGTGCATTTCGTCGTTGGTCTTATCTTTAGAGAGATAGCCGTTGACTTCGCCATTGATGAAGTGGACTTTGATGTCGGGGTGTGTGGTTTCGTCGGGTTCGCCATAAACGAAGTAGTTGATGTAGGCCAAACCAGGGAAGTCGCTTGAGTATTCTATGGTGTTGAGACCGTTGCGCAGTGCATACGTGTAAACCGCTGGTCCGCCACCTTCGCCTTTTTCATTAAGTTCTTTGGAATACCAAGCAACGACGCGCAGACCAACGCTGCCGACGTTGTCGGGAATGCCACTCACAGCGATGATGTGCTTACCTTTGGAAATCTGAATGCCAGTGACACCTTCGCAGTGGTCATAGTATTTACCAGGCGCGTTGAGCAAGTCGGAAATGTATTCGGGCGAGCTGTAGCAGCTATAGGTTGCTATGCGATATTCGCGTGAGTATGTGTTGTTGAAGAGCTTATAGGCCACGCTCTTAATGAACGGATTTGTGAGGTTCTCAATCTCTTCAGCCGTTACGTCCGGGCGTAGTTCGCTATATATATTGTCGGCGAAAACGTTGAGCTGACTTTGAATACTGGGGTCGGTCTCGCGGAACTGCATTTCAGCACAACTGGCAAAACCATTGGAACCGCTCTTAACAACGATGCGAATGCGCGTGGGATTGATAAGGCCTCCGTTGAAGACTACGCTACTGGTGTAGCTGCTTTGCCCGAAGTCGTACGAACCATAAAGCTTCTCGCTCTCGCCGTTTGCTGTGACATATACGTCAACAAGGCCGAAGTAGCCATTGGCAGTGCCGTCCTGACGAGGCACGTAGTTGAAGTAGTCGATTCGTTCTACGTTGCGGAAATTGTAGGTCAGGGTTATTGGGTTTCCTGCATTGACACCGCCTGAGTAGGGGCTGTGCCAAAGTGTGGAGAGTGAGCCGTCGTAGGTACGCTCTATGCCCTCGCCAGACTGAGAAGATGAAGCCGTGCCAGAGCTTGGCTTGATTACGATGTCGTCGGGCACTTCGTTGGCGAAATTGTCAAAGAGCTGTGTAATGACGAGCTTTTGTGTGTTGGCTCCATCTGTACTGCGGAAGGTGATATTGCCCACGCGCTGTCCTTCGGTGAAGTTTGTTGTGGCGTGCAGATACACTTTGTCGCCACTGACGCGATAGACGGTCAGCCAGTCGGTCGCATCGCTCTCAACGGTGAAGGCAGTATTGGCTTGAATGGTGTAGCAAAGCGTGCGCTCTAAAGCACCTATCGTCTGAGCATGGGGCGTGATGAGCACGGGAGTGGCATCGGTGTATTCTTCCTGAGCCAAAGCTACGGGGCTACCCACAGCGATGAGCAGGCAAACCGTGACTATATATTTATATATGGTGTTCATGTTGATTTGTGTGTTTTATGTAGACCAAAGAATGTTGTCGAGTGGCGTTGTTAACGAATGAATACTTTTTTGCCTCCAATGATATACACGCCTCGTTGTGGATTGGTGACGCGACGGCCTTGCAAGTCATAGATCGGAGCATTATCCATCTCGTTAGTATCAAGCGTTATGTTGCCTATGGCTGTTGCTGTGGGCTCGTTGATGGTGAAGGGTTCTGAAACAAACGTGTAGTCCTTGTAATACCCCGTGGTGTTGGTGAGTTTGATGACAATCGTGCGGTATTCTTTGAGGAAAGTGAATTTGTTTCCTGTTACTGTGTAATCGCCGTCACCGGCACTAACGAGATATTGTACAAGCTCTGTGCTATCGTTTCCATTAACGCTAATGAAGGTAAGCACATTGCGTGCACTTCCGTTGCCATCGATGCGCAAAGGAGTGAGGTCAACGATATAATCTGTGTTGGTGCGTGAAGCATAACTCGGGTTTTGCGTCACATAGAGTGCGCTGTAAGTTTCTCCATCAACAACGACACTCCCTTGCTTAAATCCCATGTCAGTGGTAAGGGCAAAGGGGCGTTGAGGATAGACATTGAGATACTTCATCTTGGACGTGGTGCGGGGCAGTCCGTTGAAGTGCAGGCGATTACCTCGAATGTCGCAAATATATATAGTGTCGCGGGCAGCGCGTGTGGTGAAAGGCAAGCTTGTCAGTTCGTTGTCGGCTGCGAAAATTTCGCTGACTACTTTTGTGTTGCTGAGGTCGAGCGTAGTGATGCTGTTGCCAGTGATGTCTATCTGTTGCAGTCCGCTGAACGGCGTAACATTGAGTGCTGTGAGGGAATTGCCTGCGGCATCAATTGTCGTGAGACGTCCTTCAGACGGGAGCGTCAAGCGCGTCAGCACGTTGCCCGAGCAGTTGAGATAGTCAAGTTCGGTGTTGCTGGATACGACTGCTTGCTTAATGCGTCCGTTGTCGCTGATGTCAAGGTATTGCAGGTTTGCAAACGTTCCTACATAGTTCGTACTGGTTGACGTACCGCTGAGGCTACCCAGTTCGTTGTTAGAAATGTTGAGTGTTTCTACGTTGGGGTGATTGCTCACTGAGAGGCTCAATGCTTTCAATGCGTTGTGGGAGCAGTCTAAGTCGAGCAGGTTTTTGCCCAACGCCCTAACTGCAAGAGCTGAGAGCTCGTTGTAGCTCAAATAGACCGACTTGAGATTAGGAGCATTCGTAAGGTCCACCGCTGTGAGTCCCTGCCCCTCGCAGATGATGGTGTTGAGGAACTGATCGCCTGTGATGGTAACGGTTTGTCCAGCAAGTGTACCTGAAACTTCGAGTAGCACGTCTAAAGTGTTGGAATAGCTTACCGCATTTCCGTCGCCCCAATCAACGTTGATGCCACCTGGCGTTCTGTTTACAGTGAACGTCAGTGTCTCACCCACAGCTCGCGATGTGGTGAGCGTGAGGGTCTGTTCCTGCGCCGAAAGCACTGTAGGAAGCAGGAGCAGAGCCACGATGAATGTGTAAATCTTTTTCATGTTGTTATATGTTGGTTAGTTTTTCTATTGTCTCTGTAAGGTAGTTCTTCGCATTAAATACAACGCAAATATAGGCGTTCGCTCTTAAAAAGGATGATAGGTTTGTGTTAAAAAAACATCAATCTATTTTGAGTACACGTTCAATTGCGTCAGAAAGGGCTGCATAGTGCGCGTTTTCCTGTTGTTTTTCAAGTTGTTTTTGCAAGCTCTTGAGTGTAAACAACACCGCTGCACGCGGACGCGCATCTGCACCTGCATCTTTGAAATAGGATGTCAGTCCGTTTACGTATGTTCGTTGCAATCCTTTTCGGTATTCCGTGGGGTCTTGGCCAGTGGTCAGCTCTTTAAACACCATGGCTGTCAAGTCTTTCAGGTATTGGTCGGCGGGATACTCCGTGTTGAGATAGAGGAGCTGGCCCTCGCTGATCAATTGTTGAACGACGGGCCTGCCTACAGCCAATGTTAGTTCTAAAGGATTTGACGTGAGACGATCAATATATGGCACCTCAATGAGCCATTTAGGTTCGTTGAGCACTTGCTCATCGAGGAATGCGAGTGCACGCTTTTGCATATCAAGCGGAGTGGGGCGGTAGGTTGCGCCGAGTTCATGAACAGCTTTGAAGTCTGTAAATGTACCGCCGATATAGCGCACTGCGTGGTTTAAGTAGCGGCGCAGTTGTGAACGCACCGTATTATAGTTGTCTGCCAAGTAGGTGTTGTTCACATCGCCCAGATCATAACTCCACGCAGGAAGCTGCGGCAGCATCCACTTGAGGTTGGCTATACCATAATTACCAGCTTTGACGGGGTCATCGCCAAGATCTTCTGTCTGACAGCGTGGGTCGCTGCGCCGGCTTTCGCCATCGCCAAACCACAAACGTCGGTTGCCTTTGTAGTATTTTTCCATAAGGTTGGCTTCAAGTTCGCGATGGTCGCTCACTTCGTCAAATGCTTCCCACATGGGTGTGTAGCCCCATCGTATTGCCCAGATGTCGTAATCGCCGATGCGTGGGAAAATACCCTTGCGGCTGATGCCGTCGGTTGGTTGGGCTACGTAGTTGAAGCGTGCATAGTCCATGATACTGGGCGTGTGGCCATGGGCTTCAACCCAGACTTTGTCGCGAAGACTGTCAACGGGCACGGTGCTACTGCTACCGAAGTTATGACGCAGTCCGAGCGTGTGGCCTACTTCGTGTGACGAGACGAAACGAATAAGTTCGCCCATCAGTTCGTCATCAAAGCGCATGGCACGTGCGGCCTCGTCGAGGGTTGCGGCTTGCACCATGTACCAATCGTGTAGAAGCTGCATCACATTGTGGTACCAGCAGATGTGGCTTTCGAGGATTTGACCAGTGCGTGGGTCATGCACGTTGGGGCCATAGGCGTTTTCGATGGGAGAGGCTAAGTAGCGTATCACACTGAAACGTGCGTCTTCCATACTCATGGTGCTGTCGTTCTCGGGCCATTCTCGGGCTTGAATGGCATTCTTGAAACCAGCTGCTTCGAATGCCACCTGCCAGTCTTCAACTCCTTTGATAAGATAGGGACGCCAACGCTTGGGTGTCGCAGGGTCTATATAATATATAATAGGCTGCTTGGGCTCGACCAATTCGCCGCGCATCATGGCAGCTAGGTCGGCACTATCTTTTGGCTCAAGCCGCCAGCGCGTGATGAAACGGCGCGGCTCTACGTGTTGTTGATAGTCTGAAAACTCTGTGTATTGATCCGTGAAATAGCCAACGCGGGGATCAAACAAGCGTCGCGGCATTTCTGTTTTCGGTAGCAGTACAAAACTGATGTTCAGTCCCACGGTGATTTTACCAGTGGTTCGTGAGGAAGGCGTAGGGCCTTGAGGTGCTGACCATGTGGTAAGCAAGCGCACTTCGGTGTTGAGTGGGAAACTCTTGATGGTTTCTATATCTGATAAGTTGGGCATCATTCCCTGAACGCCTAGGTTTTGTTTCTCACTCCGCGAGAGAGTTAGTGTTCCGTTGTCGCTGAGGAAGAAGTTGCTTACGTTTACGCGGGTTGTGCCTCGTGTGGCATTGGTTTCAGGCTTGAACACAGCAATAACGGGATTGCTGCTGTTGGCTTCAACAGCACGTCCTATTGCATCGTATTGGTTCGCAACGGTTACGATGAGCTTGGAGCGCAGGCGTATGTCTCCACCTGCGGTTTTCTCCCAATACATGGTCTGCTGATTGACCTGTTCGCCGCCGTATTTGCCGTATCCAGCTGGGGTTGATGTGTATCTAACCGTAACGAGCAGTTCGCGCTTTAAGAGTGAGTCAGGGATTTCCAAAAACCAGTCCTTTCCCTGATGTACCACGCCGAACATTCCTGGCTGTTTGCGGCTTGGCATACGTAGCTGGTTGTCTGATGGTGTTGACGTGGTTGGCTGGCTACCATTCTGCACACGGCCCAATAGGGGCTGTGCCGTAGTCTGTAGTGAAGCTGCCAGCAAAAAGAGAATAAACAATTGTTTCATTGTTCAGCGATGTCTTAATATCTCTATATGATGTTTGTATTAGAAAGTTGCGTCAATGTAGGAAGAATATCTTTTCTTTAGTATTCCTCCCAGCTCTTGATTTCAATGTCGTCAAGTTTGAGTGTGCAGAAAGCAGCGATGAAGGCCGAAGCCAAGCGTGCGTTGGTGATGAGCGGAATGTTGAGGTCAACGGCTGTGCGGCGCACCTTGTATCCATTGGTGAGTTCGCGCGGGGTAAGGTCCTTGGGCACGTTTACCACGAAGTCCACCCCGCCTCGGTGCATCAGGTCGAGCACGTTTTCGGCTTCGCTTTCTGTGTCGCTGGGCCAGCGCACAAGGGTGTTTGCTATTCCATTTTCGGAGAGGTAGCGACTGGTGCCGGGGGTGGCATAGAGGTTGTAGCCGTTTTCGACCAGCATTTGAGACGCTGTGAGGAGGTCTGCCTTTTGGTGCGCATTGCCCGTTGAGAGCAAAATGTTCTTTTGGGGAATGCGATGGCCCACGCTTAGTAGTGCTTTCATCAGTGCATCGCGGCTGTCGTCGCCAATGCAACCAACTTCGCCCGTACTGCTCATATCTACACCAAGCACGGGGTCGGCATTCTGCAATCGGTTGAAACTAAACTGCGATGCTTTTATGCCCACGTAGTCTAAGTCAAAGAGTGAAGCTGAAGGCGGGTCAATTGGCAAGTCGAGCATCACGCGCGTGGCAAGTTCGATGAGGTTCACCTTGAGCACCTTGCTGACGAATGGGAACGAACGCGAAGCGCGCAGGTTGCACTCAATGACTTTGATGTCGTTTTCGCGAGCAAGGAACTGTATGTTGAACGGACCGCTAATGTGTAGCTCGCGTGCGATTTGGCGTGAAATCTTCTTGATGCGGCGCACCGTTTCTACATAGAGTTTCTGAGGTGGGAACTGAATGGTGGCATCGCCGCTGTGTACGCCTGCAAATTCGATGTGTTCGCTGATGGCGTAAGCTATGACCTCGCCATCGCGTGCCACTGCGTCCATCTCTATTTCTTTGGCGTGCTCGATGAATTGGGATACTACGACGGGGTGTTCTTTGGAAACGTCGGCTGCAAGGCGCAGGAAGCGTTCCAACTCTTCCATGTTGCTGCATACGTTCATTGCGGCTCCTGAGAGCACGTAGCTTGGACGAACCAATACGGGGAAGCCTACTTGGTCGATAAAACCATGAATGTCGTCCATTGTGGTCAGTGCGCTCCATGCAGGCTGGTCCACACCGATGCGACGCAGCATTTCGCTAAACTTTTCGCGGTCTTCAGCATTGTCGATGTATTTGGCTGCCGTACCCAGGATGGGCACTTGCTGTGCATCAAGGCGCATGGCCAAATTGTTTGGAATTTGTCCGCCCGTGCTTACAATGACTCCACGCGGTGTTTCAAGCTCAATGATGTCCATCACGCGCTCAAACGTCAATTCGTCAAAGTACAAGCGGTCGCACATGTCGTAGTCGGTGCTGACCGTTTCGGGGTTGTAGTTGATCATCACACTGCGCAACCCCTCCTTGCGTATGGTTTCGAGTGCTTGCACACCACACCAGTCGAATTCCACACTGCTTCCGATGCGATAGGCTCCACTGCCTAATACCACAACGCTACGGTTGTCGCCTTCAAAGCGCACATCGTGTGTTGTGCCACTGTAGGTGAGGTAGAGGTAGTTGGTTTTTGCGGGATATTCTGCGGCTAGGGTGTCAATGCGCTTCACCATGGGCATAATGCCACGTCGTTTGCGTTCTTCGCGTACGCTTTCTCCTGCTTGCGTTGCCCCCATCTTTGTGTCAAGACGCAAGGCGCGTGCTATCTGGAAGTCAGTGAAACCTTCGCGCTTGGCCTGTCGAAGCAGGTTGTCAGAGAGGTCTTCGAGCGAAGAGAGTTTGCGCAGTTCGGCGTTGGTTCTAAAGATGTTTTGCAGTTTGTAGAGGAACCACTTGTCAATCTTGGTCAGTTCGTGAATGCGCTCTACGCTCATTCCGTCGAAGAATGCCTTTTCGATGACCAAAAGACGCTTATCTGTTGGGGCAGCGAGCGAGGCTTCGATGTCATCAATCTTGAGTTCGCGGTTGCCCACAAAGCCGTGAAGCCCTTGTCCAATCATGCGAATGCCTTTCTGAATGGCTTCTTCAAAAGTGCGTCCGATTGCCATGACTTCGCCCACACTCTTCATTGACGAACCGAGTTCGCGGTCAACGCCGCGGAATTTCCCGAGGTCCCAACGCGGTATTTTGCAAACCACATAGTCTAACGCTGGTTCAAAGAATGCACTGGTGGTGCGGGTTACGCTGTTTTTGAGGTCGAAGAGGCCATAACCAAGTCCAAGTTTAGCGGCTACAAAAGCCAGGGGATAGCCCGTTGCTTTGCTGGCTAAGGCTGATGATCGGCTCAAGCGAGCGTTTACTTCAATGACGCGATAGTCTTCGCTGAACGGGTCGAAGGCGTATTGCACGTTACATTCGCCCACAATGCCTATGTGGCGAACGATGCGAATGGCCAGTTCGCGTAGCTTGTGATATTCTGAGTTGGTAAGCGTTTGCGATGGAGCAATAACGATGCTTTCACCGGTGTGAATTCCTAGCGGATCGAAGTTCTCCATGTTGCAGACGGTGATGCAGTTGTCGTACCGGTCGCGCACCACTTCGTATTCTATTTCTTTCCAACCTTTAAGGCTCTTTTCTACCAGTACTTGTGGCGAGAATGCGAAGGCTTTTTCCAACAAGACGTTGAGCTCCTCTTCAGTGGCTGCAAAGCCGCTACCCAGTCCGCCCAATGCATAGGCGGCACGGACAATAACAGGATAGCCCAGCGTTTCGGCGGCGGCGCGAGCACTTTCAGGCGTTTCGCAGGCTTCGCTCTTGATGGTGTTTACCCCGATTTCATCCAACCTGCGCACAAAGAGGTCGCGGTCTTCGGTGTCCATGATAGCGCGTACGGGCGTGCCGAGTACTTGCACAGCATACTTTTCAAACACTCCGTTTTCATAGAGTTCTACACCACAGTTGAGTGCTGTCTGTCCGCCAAAGGCCAGCATGATGCCTTGCGGACGTTCCTTTGCAATGATTTTCTCGACGAAGAAGGGCGTTACGGGCAGGAAATAGATGTGGTCGGCAACACCTTCACTGGTCTGCACCGTGGCGATGTTGGGATTGATAAGAACCGTCTCAATGCCTTCTTCGCGCAGTGCTTTGAGGGCTTGCGAACCGCTGTAGTCAAATTCGCCAGCTTCGCCTATCTTGAGTGCACCTGAGCCGAGTAGTAGTACTTTTTTTATGCTTGTGTTCATGTTGTGGACGTATTTGGAAGCGTAGGTTTCAAGGGTGTTTTGGTGTGAAACAAAGGTCTTGCTTCTGATTATAGGAGTTTCACAAAGTTGTCAAAGAGGAACATTGTGTCGGTGGGGCCGCCGCAGGCTTCGGGATGGAACTGGGCTGAATACCAAGGCTTGCTTGTGTGGCGTATGCCTTCATTTGAACCGTCGTTCATGTTTTCGAAATAAGGTTTCCAATCATCAGGCAGTCCTTTGGCGTTGACCGCAAAGCCGTGGTTCTGACTGGTGATGAAGCATCGGTTTGTGCCAATCTCGCGCACGGGCTGATTGTGGCTTCGATGTCCATATTTGAGTTTGTAGATTGTAGCACCAGTAGCTTTGGCCAAGAGTTGGTTGCCCATGCAAATGCCCATCAACGGACGCACTTGTTCGTTGGCCAAAAACTTTTGAATGTTGCGCACGGTGCGTCCACAGCGGTCGGGGTCGCCAGGACCGTTGGCTAAAAACAATCCGTCGAACTCCATCGTATTGAAGTCGAAGTCCCAAGGCACACGCACTACTTCAACACCGCGATTGATGAGGCTGCGCAAAATGTTGTTTTTCACACCACAATCTACCAGCACTACGCGTTTTTCTGCGCCTTCGTTGTAGCGAATGATTTCTTTGCACGAAACGCGTTCCACAAAGTTTACTTCGCCATAAGTTTCTTCGGGTACGTCTTCGGGTTTGTCGCCTTCTATCACGATTTTTCCCATCATCACACCATGGCGGCGCAGCACTTTTGTGAGTGCGCGGGTGTCAATGTCTGTGATGCCTGGAATGCCTTCGCGTTCCATCCATTGGCTGAGGCTTTCTACTGCATTCCAGTGGCTGTAGCATTCGCTGTAGTCGCTCACAATAAGGGCCGAGGCATAGATGCGGTCGCTTTCCATAAAGTGGGCCAATCCATCGGCTTGAGCGGTGAAAGGAGGTACTCCGTAGTTACCTACAAGGGGGTAGGTGAGTGTCATGAGTTGACCGGCATAGGAGGGGTCGGTGAGGCTCTCTACGTAGCCTGTCATGGCGGTGTTGAACACCACTTCTCCACTGACGCTGCGTTTGGATCCGAAACTGCGACCTTGGAATGTGGTGCCGTCTTCTAATATAAGGGTTGCTTGCATATTCTCGTTGTTGATTGGCTGTTGGGAATGTTTTAGGGGAATATCGTTTGTGCTGTTATTGACGCGAAAAGAGATGAGCGATGTTTTGGCACTGGGCGTGGTTTGCTGCCTAAGCATTCTGCTTATTCTCAAAGTAGCGGATAAAGGCTTGGTTCACACGCTTGTTACCTCCTGGAGTGGGGTAGTGCCCACTGAAAAACCAGTCGCCTTTGTGATTGGGGATGGCGCGATGCAATCCTTCAAGCGATTGATAAACAAAGTGGATTTCGGTATCTACACCTGGCGGTCTAAGCATTTGTACCATCTTTTCTGATATTTCGTCAATGGTCAGGCTGTCGTAGAGGCAGCGCACACAGTTCTCGACTTGTTCCTTAGGCAAATGCTCTTGAGCTTTGCAGCGTTGGTAGATGTCCTGCAGGCGTTGCCACCAGCCACGTTCGGTGATCAGTTCTACGGCTGCGCGGAAAGCGATGAACTCTTCCATCGAAGCCATATCTATGCCGTAATAATCGGGATAGCGCACTTGGGGAGCACTGCTCACGATAACAATGCGTCGTGGGTGCAAACGGTCGAGGATGCGCAAGATGCTTTCGCGTAGTGTGGTGCCACGAACAATGCTGTCGTCGATAATCACGAGGTTGTCTCTACCTGGTCGCAGAATGTCGTAGGTGATGTCATAGACGTGGGCAGCCATGTCGCTACGGCTGGCACTGTCGCTGATGAAAGTGCGCATCTTGATGTCTTTCCATGCCACTTTCTCTGTGCGCACGCGGCGCGTAATGATGCTGTCGAGCAGTTGCGTGGCAACGGCAGGGTCGCTGGGTGGATTGGCAAAAAACTGAGCAAGCTCTTCGCGCTTCTGTTCGCCAAGATAGTCGTTGAAACCTTGTTCCAGCCCATAGAAGGCAGCCTCGGCTGTGTTGGGAATGTAGGAAAACACTGTGTTGCTGATTTCGCCATTGATAGCCTTCAGCACGGGTTCCACCAACTGGCGGCCAAGTTCCTTGCGCTCTCGATAGATGTCGGCATCGTTGCCACGGCTGAAGTAGATGCGCTCAAAGGAACACTGCTTGGGCTCGCCTTTTGGGGGGATAATTTCTTCAATGCGAAAGCTGCCGTCATTTCTGACAAAGAGTGCTTGGCCGGGCAAGAGTTCGTTGATATCCTGAGTGGATACGTCGAAACTTGTTTGCAACACGGGGCGCTCGCTGGCCAAAGCTACAACCTCCTCGTTTGCATACCAAAAGGCAGGGCGTATGCCCCAAGGGTCGCGCATGGCCATCATTTCGCCACTGCCTGTGACACCGCATACCACATATCCACCATCCCACGATGGCGCTGCCGATTTCAACACGTTGGCCAAGTTGATGTTTGCTTCTATAAAGGCGGTTATTTCACGGTCTTTCAGTCCCTGGGCCAATGCTTGCTGAAATAGTCGTTCGCTCTCACGATCCAATCGGTGTCCGAGTTGTTCGAGAAGGATAAAGGTGTCGGCCACCATGCGCGGATGTTGTCCTTTGGCTGCAATCTCTTCAAAGACTTCGTCCACGTTGGTGAGATTGAAGTTTGCACATAGTGCCATGTTCTTAGCTCGCCAATTGCTGCGGCGCATAAAGGGGTGAACAAACGAAAGGCCACGCTTGCCGGTGGTGCTATACCGGAGGTGGCCCATATAGAGTTCGCCCGCATAGGGGATATGTTGTTCTGCGAAAGAAACTTCAGCTTGCTCTTCGGCACTGAAAGCGGCTATCTGATTGCCAGCCATTTGCAGGCATAGTTCAATACCTCCTGAACCTTCAGCGCGCTCACGATAGAGAAACTCTTCGCCTTGTGCAGCCCGTGTCTTGACACATGCTATTCCGGCTCCTTCTTGTCCGCGATTGTGTTGTTTCTCCATGAGGAGAGCCAACTTGTTGAGTCCGTAGCGCCACGTGCCATATTTTTCAGCATAGTAAGCCAAGGGCTTCCGCAGGCGCACCATCGCGACGCCGCATTCGTGTTTGAGAGGTTCCATCGTTCTGGTTGTAGTCGTTTTGCGGAGCAAACTTAAGCAAAAAACCTTTGTGTTCAGTTGCTGTTTGCAGCAAAAAGCATAGTAGCGGTTTGACGGGCTATCTTTTTGACGTGTTCAATACGCAGATTGTGTTTTGAAAGATCGTTTTCGCTTCAGAAAAGGGATAAAAGCAGTGAAGCCTCTTTACTTAGAAAAAGGCTTCACTGCATTTGTATCATTTTAGAATTGCTTCAATAATTGTATGCGCGTGCTTTAGAAATTGTATCGTGTGCCGAGATATACTTTCCCCTCGCCTTCCACAGGGTGTTTGGTCTTTGGCGTAAGGCTCTTGCTCAATATGGTCACAGTGGGTTCGGCAAAAACTTCGAAACGCTCTGTCACGTCATAAGCTGCTTGTACACCCATATTCAGACCAAAACCCCAGCGTGTCTTTGACGTGTATTCCATGGCATCAATATTGAGACCTGCCACAGCGCGAAGATGGAATTTGCCATTGTCTTGGGGAAGAAGGCTGTAAAGGTAGTCAATATGGAATGTGTTGAGGTCGCTACCTTTGGCTCGGGCAGTGCGCTTGTGGATGTGCGTGCGTGAAACGCCGAGTCGCACTGCTCCATATTCATTGATATAACGTCCGTATGCGGCACTATAAGCGAACGATAGTTTACGTCCGAAGGGATGTGCTTTGGCCACACTGGCTGACCATGCGCCCAGTCCTATAGCCACTTCGGCAAATTGTTTGGTGGCACGTGCTGCCGGTGTTCTGTCGCCCATTCGGAATTCATAGTTCAAACCGAGCTGCAGCGTGGGCATCATGTGTTCTGCCTTGTCGTGGTTCTTGCTGTGAGATAGGTAGAGCAACATAGGCTCGGCATATATTTCCCATCCGTGACCTATGCGGGCTGCAAGTTGCATACCGATATGCATGTCGGGGCAGAAACGGGTTTTTGGCCGTTCGTATCTCATACCAAGATTTACACCAGCGAGTGCGCGCAGGTTGAGCACACGTTTTTCGTCCTCGCCCAACGTGGCGTTTGTGATGTCGAAGAGGTAGTCTCCGCCAATAAACCATCGGCCACTGTAGTGAACACTTCTGCCTTTATGTCTTAGGGCATCGACACCCATGGTGATACGCCATGCCCAAAGCGGAGTGAACCATCGACCGTAGCCTATACGTCCCAGGCCGCCAAAGTGTCTAAGTTTGCTGATGTTGTTTGCTGTTGTCGCGGGCCCAGCAGAAACTGAGTAGAACGCGCGCACGTCTTCTTGCTCATAACGATTGAGTGCCTCTGTTTCTGCCGCACGCAAGTTAAACTGAAGTCCGGCTGTGAGTCGGGCAAGCAGGTCTATCTTGATCGAGGCGGTAGTTGTGCCAGGCAGAAAAGCGTTGTCATAGGCATATAACGACGGTTCGATGTAGAGACTGACTGTGCGGGTTGCGTTCCAAATACCTTTCAGTCCGGCATTGGCACCAAAATATACTTTCCCAGCATTGCGGTGGGCGGCTAAATCAAGTCCAGCGATACCCACTAATTCGAAATGTCGGTTGGGCATATAGCCTGTCGTGCTGTTTGCTATATTCCACATATAGTCAGCACCGAAGTTGAGGAATGAGCGGCTACCGTCTTTCCATTCTACATGTCCAGCTTCAGCCCTGAGGCGTGCTCCGCTGATGGGTGTAAACCACTTACCCACGCCGATATGCAAGGCGGGCGAGAGGGTGGACTTCGGGTGGTGCAGGGTGTAGTTGCGCATAAGTATCATGCCTCCGGCTCCAACTTCGATGAAGGCATTGTCGTACCATGTGCGATTGGTGAACGAAGCATTGCGTGTCTGCGTATTATGCATATCAGCGCTTTGACCGATGGTGATACCTGCCAGTAAGCTGGCTGCTATGTCAGCTTGTTTGCACGAATAGGCGTAAGTGGCAAATCTCTTGGGATAGAAGTCCAAGCGCGGTTCTATGAAGAGGGTGGTAAACGTACCTACACGCAGGTTGGGCTGCAGTCCGAGGACTATGCCAGGAATCCATTTCTTGCCGCTACCCGTCTGCACATAATTGATGCTTGCGCCTGCCAAACCGTTGACGAAGAAACGGCGGTCAGGGTTGTACCCTCCAAAAACATTGTTCAAGTTGAGCAAGTAGTCGGCAGAGAGGGCTATTCCCTTGACGTGTCCTTTTTTATGGCGTGCCTTACTGTTATAGGCATACTCCATGAGAGAGAGGCTGAGACGAACTCCGCTATAGGGGTCAAACCATTTGCCGATGCTGGCAAATGCTCTGGCACCGATTTGGTCCTTCCAAATGCTTTGCTGTGAAGCAATGAGTGCGGCAGGGCCTGCACTGAATGAGAAGAAGGTGTTGTCGAGCAGCTGTCCCGTCGTTTCAAATGTATGGTTAGATACAGGGGCTGAGGGATTAAGATGGTAACCTGCGCCAGCTGTGATGCTCGCACTGGGTCTCCATCCATATTGGTTGGAGCGATGAAGCAAGTTTTCGTGGTATGCCGTGAACCTTGGCTCTACATATAAATATGCGTAAGAACTGACATTGGCTTGTCCGCGAAGCCCTACGTGCACCGCTGGAACCCATTCGGACTTTCCTTTGAAGCGGGACTTCAGCACGTCAATACCTGCTGTGCCGATAAGCTCAAAGCGTTTTGGTGCGTCGTATTTGCGGCTTCCTATGGCGGTGATATTCATCAGATAGTCCAGCGAAACACCATAGGCCTTGATATGGTTGGGGATGCCTTTGCGACGCAACAGACGGCCACCCACGCTCAGGCGCAATCCGTGTTCGGGAGTCAGCCAGTCACCGATGCTTACATTGGCATTGTAACCAAAATGACCCCAGTCCACATAGGTCTTGGATGAACGTAGAAACAAGTTGTCAACGCCTGCGCCAGCCTCTATGAACAGACGGTCGCCAAACTTTTTATTGTCGTAGCGTTTGGCCACAGGCGGAGCTTGCAACACATGGTCTAAGGCATTAAACTGTGTGGTGGTGTCTCTCTCTTGTGCTGAAGTTTGGCCAGCACAGAGAAGCAGCATGGACAAAAAGGGAATGTATCTGTAGAGTCTCATCAGTTTCTTCAATTATTTTAAGAGTAATCTGTTGACGTCGCCGTCCAATTTTGCTTTTTCTTCAAGCGAGGGGTCAAGACGGAATGCCTCTTGGAGTTCCTTTTGAGCTTCATCGACAATACCGTTGCGCCACAAACAAGTGGCAAGCAGATAGTGCGATAATGCTTGGTCGGTGGGCAGTAGCCTGGCCGCTTCCTCCGCTTCTTTGTTGTGTTTCACTGCCAGCAGGCATACCACACGGTTGAGCGGACTGGTGGTGGCGACTACCTGGTAGTTTTCTTCCTCGTGTCCGTTGAGCATACCTACTACCGACTTAATTATCAACGTCTCTTCGCTTTGCGGAATGAAATTGGCAAGACTGTCGGCTGTCCAGTACTCGTGTTTGTCAAGCAAGGCGATGACATGGTTCACGTTCACTGCCGCTGGCGCATCTTTTCCAGCAAAGTCCGCCAGCAGTTCGCTGTCAGGACGGTCGTCGTTGATGAGCAGTTCCGCCAAGTCGCAGGCCGCTACGGTGAACTTGGGATAGGCCTGCAGGGCATGACGTAGTTGCTGTTCGCGAATGGAATCGTTCTCTTCTCCACGGAAAAGGGTGAAATATTCAAAGCGCGAAAGGTTTCCAAAGTCATTGGTTGCCACGGCCTCTGCATACAACTCCTTGATTTCGTCGTAGGTCAGTTTGCGGCGAATGGTATAGTTCATCGTGTATTCCACTTGGCGCAGGCGGGGCAAATAGTCGTCCAAAAGCATCTTGTAGAAATCCAGTTTACGCATCTCGCGGCTTTGCGTGTCTTGATCCTTGTAGCGTGCCACGATGCGTTCAATGGCTGAGGCCTGGTCTGTCAACCCGTCTTCGCGTAACAAGTCGGCAACTTCTTGCCATGTAGCCACACGCACATTGCTATGTACCTCAAGGTCTTGGCGGGTTTCGCTGTCTAACCGGCCCACAATGTAGTTTAGGGTGTTTCTCATGCGGGCATCGGCCAACTTCTGGTTTTTGGCATACGTGCCGTCGGGTGATGCCGTTCCTTCGATAGAAAACGATTGCAGCGTAACATTGCGGTGGTGGATGATGCTGTCCAACTGCGCGTTCAGTTTGTCAATCTCGCGTCGGTTTTGTTCGTTCATCAGATCCAAGTCGCTTTTGCCTATGGCGAAAAACAGGTTCATATTGCCTTTGGTGGCACGAGGCTGTGTCTCGGGAGCGGGGTAGAACCTGGAGTCGGTGAGTTTCGCCGCGTCAAAGTCGAACTCAAGGAAGCGCAGCGGATCAACCGTTCCTTGTGCCACTTGCTGAGAATCAGTCTTGACGACCTTCACGTAGTCTTCAAGCGAAAGGTAGAAATCGCAAGTGAAATAATCTTTCGGGTCGGCCACCCAAATAGAATCTTCCTCATAGACCAAGATGTTATTCTTGTTGCGGTTCTCTTTTCTCATCAGCGAATCGTCGCGAATGGTGATATAGGGTGCCAGCGGATCCAGCGTTTCAAGGTCGAAATCGTACATGCGCCGCTGGGTGGAGTTGTATTCTTGGCCGTCAAAAACCATGGGTCTGATGTAGATATGCTCTCTATTGGCCTCGCTGCTTACCACGGGTTGCATCACCAGTCGGTTGTTGGAGTTGAACAGCTCGTTGGGAATTCTGATGACGGTGGGCGGAATGCGCAGATAATGGCCGTGCACTTCGAGGTAGGTGGGTTCCACTGTCACACTGTCGCGCTTAGGCCTTTCGGCCTGAACCACTGCCGTGCCTATCTGTTCGTAAACAGGAGCTAGTTTCACCAAGATGGTGTCTTTGGCAGATTTCACCCTGACCGTAGTGCTTTCCCACCCAATGAGTTGCACCCTGAACGTGTTTCCCACGATGCTGGCCACAAATGTGCCGTCCTCAGAGGTTTGCGTGGCGATCGACTTGCTCTTGAGGTCGTAGATGGTGGCACCAAATACCGGCGAACCGTCAACATTAGAAACAACCTTGCCTCGTACGCGCTGTATCTCTTGCGCATTGGCCGAGCACACGCAAAACAATAGCACGAAAGGCAGCAAAAGCCATAGGGCAGAGCGTCCCGTGGTGGCTTTTCTGACAAAAATATTCGGATATAACATGGCTAAAAAGTAGCTACTTTAGGATATATACAATGTTTACGCCGAGTTTCAGCGGAAAAAGTTGGTTGTAGTGCTTCTTCTTCTCAGAACGGTGCAGGTATCCGGCTCCCGCCGTCAGTTCCAAACTCCAGCGTTTGTCGAGCACGAAACTATATCCGCCCGTTACGCCTACACCCATGGCAAGGCCCTTGTGCGGATTGTCGTTAATCTTCACCTTATAGGCCGCGCCGAGCAACATCGCCCCACAAAAGAAGCGAGCCTGAGGACGTGCGCTGAACCAATGTCGTATTTCGGGGGTGAACATCACGTGGCGCTGGTAGCGTTTGCCCAGTGTGAGATAGCCTGCCGAGGCTTCCAAATTGAGCGTGTTGTGGCGCGAAAGACGAAACTCTGCACCCACGTTGGGCGACAAGGTCAACCACCCCAAACCATTTGTCTTTAGACTGATACGCTGTGCTTGCGCAGGAATAGCCGCGCACAAACAAAATACAAGTAGCACTGACGAAACAATGCTACGTATCCTTACTGATGATGTCATATCGTTAACGCTTTTACAGCAACGCTCTTTTTGAGAAAAGCCACTTTGATAGCAGGCATCAGCGTGTGCTGAAGATGTTTATGAATAGATGCTTAATGAGAATTGTCCTTGTCCTTTGCCATAGGCCATAGGGGGCTTGCGAAAGAAAACAAACAACAACATGCTCGTGTGTCAGATGCACTGTCGTTTTTCTATCGCACATTTAATTTTTGCGGCGCAAACTTATATAAAAAAACATTCGAAATTCGTTGCAGTTTGGTTTAAAATAGACTGTAAGTTTTTATTTGTGTTGCTTGTTTCGCCTTTTTGATTACTTTAGTGCGCATTTCGCACCTTTTACTGGCGGGGATAAGCATGAGAAGATTTTTTTAGTGGTGTGGTTTCTGTTCACTGACGGGCAGCCCGCGCCTGCACGTAAACGCTTCCCCTGCCGCGGCGCCCCTGTGAGGAGCGCAAGCGTCTCGCCTGCAAGAAACTTTCATTAAGGGCTTCATGTTATCGCACGCAGTAGCGCAAAGCCACAAATCTCTTGGGATGGCTACACGCAAACAAGCCTTGCGCTGCGGCAACACGATAGGGCCTTTTTGTGTGCGCACCGTACGAAAATTACGTAAACACCGTACGAAAATTACGTGAACACCGTACGGTGCGTGCGCAAACGTGGCGTTTTCAAGCCTCAAACAAAGTGTTTTATCGCTCAAGATAAGGGCGAATATCCCCATTTTGAGCTTGTAGCGGTTACATGTGCGAGCCTGGTTTGCGCGGCACAGTGCTGTTGTTCGGGTGGTTTATTTGGCTGAATGTGTGTGCGTTGGCTTGCTCGCTCGCGGGCTGCCCGCGTGGGGTGTGTGGGGAAATGTAACCGATGTAACCGCGTTAGGGTATTCTGTTATATAATATATATAATAATTATAATTATTAATTTTCTTAACGCGGTTACATCGGTTACATTTGTTACAATCTCCCCTCGCTCTGGATAAAAAAAGTATAGTAGCTCCCCTTTTGCCGGAAAAATTATGGGGGGGATGGTGCTAGTGTAAATAAAAGGTTTGTTGTTGTGGGTGGGGGCACACTTTATTGGGGCGGGGGACGGTGTGTTGCTGCATAAAAAAAGACACACTAAAAAGCTCCGTGCTGAAAACGGTTCAACACGGAGCTTTCTAAAAAAGAGGTGATGAAGCGCGGCTCGGCGCGGGGCGGCGTTTACTTGCGCTTCGTCTTAACGGCTGTGCCATAAACGGCGAGGTCGCCGAGCTCTTCTTCGATGCGGAGCAGCTGGTTGTACTTAGCCAGACGGTCGGTGCGGCTCATGGAGCCAGTCTTGATCTGTCCGCTGTTGGTAGCTACTGCGATGTCGGCAATGGTGGTATCCTCGGTTTCGCCGCTGCGGTGGCTGGTTACGCTGGTGAAGCCTGCGCGGTGGGCCATTTCGATGGCGTCGAGGGTCTCGGTGAGCGAGCCGATCTGGTTCACCTTGATGAGGATGCTGTTGCCACACTTTTCGCGGATGCCACGGCTGAGGTACTCTACGTTGGTCACGAAGAGGTCGTCGCCCACGAGCTGGCAACGGTCGCCAACTGCTGCTGTGAGCTTTTGCCAGCCTTCCCAGTCTTCTTCGCTCATACCGTCTTCGATAGAGTCGATGGGGTATTTCTCGATGAGCGTCTTGAGGAACTCAATCTGCTCTTCTACGCTGAGCTTTTTGCCATTGGGATCTTTCTGAGCTCCGTTTTTGAGTTGCTTGTAGTCGTAGAAGAACTTGCCGCCTTCGTTCACGCAGAATTCGCTGGCTGCGCAGTCCATGGCAATAGTGATGTCGTCGCCGGGCTTGTAGCCTGCGAGCTCTACAGCTTCGATGATGCAGTCGAGCGCATCTTCAATGCCGTTGAGTGCAGGAGCGAAACCGCCTTCGTCGCCTACGGCTGTGCTGAGGCCGCGCTTCTTGAGCACTTTCTGCAGGGCGTGGAACACTTCGGCTCCCATGCGAATGCCTTCGCGGAAGGTCTTAGCACCAACGGGGCGAATCATGAACTCTTGGAAAGCAATGGGAGCGTCGCTGTGTGCACCGCCGTTGATGATGTTCATCATAGGAACGGGCAGGGTGTAGGTGTTTGTGCCACCGATGTAGCGATAGAGAGGTATGCCGAGGCTCTTGGCTGCGGCTTGAGCTACTGCGAGGCTAACGCCGAGAATAGCGTTGGCACCGAGGTTGCTCTTGGTCTTCGTGCCATCGAGCTTGAGCATGAGGTGGTCAATGCCGCGCTGGTCGAGCACACAGTGGCCCTCGAGGGCGGGAGCAATGACTTTGTTTACATTCTCTACGGCTTTGAGAACGCCTTTGCCGAGGTAGCGGCTCTTGTCGCCGTCGCGGAGCTCAAGGGCTTCGTTCTCACCGGTGCTGGCGCCTGAAGGAACGGCAGCGCGACCTACAGTGCCGTCGCAAAGAATAACGTCCACCTCAACGGTGGGGTTGCCACGTGAATCAAGGATTTCACGGGCTTTGATGGCTTTAATGTCCATTGGAGTAAAGTTTTGTGTGATTTAAGTTGTTTGTTTCTAAAAAAGCTGGAATTGCGTGCAAAAGTATAAAGTATCGCGCAATGGGGCAAAGAAACATGGGGATTTTTGTCGTTTGTAGTCCGCCGGTGCTCATTCGAAATAGAGCGTGAGTGTAACCATGTTGCTCGTGGCGCGATCTACTGAGCGTGTGTAGATGATGTCTTCGGCTTCGTGGAGGTCTTCGCGTTTGTGGTCGAGGATGTCGGCGAGCCCCAGGCTAAATTTCAGTTCGGGAATGAGCTTGAAGAAAGGTAGGTAGAAGTCGCAACCCAGGCCGATTTCAAGATTGACGCTCAGCGGTTTGGCACGTAGCAGGGTGTGTTTGCCTGTGGTGAGGTCGTACATGGGATTTATGCCGGCCACGATGTAGGGGCGATAGTTGTTCCAACGTGGTGCGCTGATTTTGGCCAAAATGGGCAGGCCGATGTAGGTGCTTTTCATGTCCTGCGATTGGTGCTCGCCGGTGAGTTGGTCAACGTAGGCCAAGTGTTTGGAGCCGAAATAAAGTGTGGGCAAGGCGCGAAGGGCTACGTACTGGTGGAGCTTGAGTTCGCCGAGCACACCCACATGGAAACCAAAGTTGGGACGGTCGTTCTTTACCATCCACTGGCGGCCAGTAGCGGGGTCAATGTAGCCATTGCCGCGCAGGGAAATCCCTTGGTCGTGCACGCCGACAAAAAAACCATAGTGGAGCACACGCTGGTCTATATATGGTTTGTGCTGTATCTTGCGATTTTGCGCCTTAGCGGTAGGTGCGCATAGGCAAAACAAAGCAGCCAAAAGACAGATGGCTATGTTCATTCTCATATTACTATAAACGCAGAATGCGCTGGCTTATTGTGTGCAACGAACGGGTTTAGGTACTGGTCGTTAGGCGTAACTATGCATACCACCAATTAGGTAGTTCACACCGAAGTAGGTGAAAAGCACGGCAAAGAAGGCACACAATATATATATATGGTAAACACGGGGACTTCGCATTGTGGGCAACGACTGTGTGTGGAGCGGCAGGGCATAGACCAACAGTGTGATGAGTGCCCACACTTCTTTGGGGTCCCAGCTCCAATAGGCTCCCCACGACACTCCTGCCCACACCGCTCCGAGGAATATTCCCGCTGAGAGCAAGAATACGGCTGGCATCAGTAGGCGACGCGTCAGTGTGGTAAACTCGTCCTGGCGGGTGATGAGCCACAAGACTGAAAGTATACACGTCAGTGCAAGCAAGGCATAGGCCGTCATGATGACGCTGACGTGGATCGTGAGCAATGGCGACTGCAATACGGGCATCAGTCCGCCAATGCGTGGCTGCGACTCGCTGAGATGGGCCACCAATAGTGCAAAACCACCCATCATCAGTGCGGGAGCAGTGAGCAGTGGCTGACGCTTGATAGAAAGCAGTGATGTCCACAGCAGACAAAGTGCCATGAAGAGCATCGTCTCAGGACCATTGCCTAAAGGAATACGTCCACCGATGTACCAGCGCAAGAAATATAGTGCGGTGTGGTAAACAACGATTACGAATAGTGCTATGTGGAGCAGGTCTTTCAGCTGCAAGGAGCGGAACAAGCGTTTTTCCTTTATGCCTTGTGGTAGGAAGAGTAGCACTGCGAGCATGAAGCTACAGATAAACAACGGCAAACTCTTAGGCAAACGGTTGTAAAGCAGCTCGGCTGTGACGCGAGTTTCGCTTACTTTGGCATCGGTAGGGGCGGGACGAACTAATTCGCCGCGCGTAGCCATCAGGATAAGTCCCACTTTTTCATCAAGCTCTATGGCAGCTTTGCGCAAAGGTTCGGGCGTGGTGTCGGCAGTTAGTGGCTCTACGCGATAGTTGCCATTGGCTGAAAAGAGTTGTGCAAAGGTGGCATATTGCCCATCGTTGATGCCAAGTCGTTGGCGCAGTGTTTGGTTTTTGATGCGTATCATGGGCTGATCTTTCCAGGCATCAGGGCGTAACGTCCACCCAGCAAGCACTTGCATGGCTGTGAGACCGCGATAAGAGGGCTTGCCGTAGAGTGTCAGCAGAAAATCGCGCGAAAGTGTGCCGAGCGGCATCACCCGATCTTCGCCGCTCACCTGCAAACGCTCCATCTTTGCTGCTTCTTTGGCATTTACGGTGGGTATGCTTTGGCGTGCATGGAGCGGGAGGGTGCATATCGTAAGGACAATAGCTGCAAGGATTTTGTCGCTTTTATTCGCTTTGCGCCGCTTCAACAGTTTTGAAGCCATGATGCCCATCATAGAAAGTCCAAGCAAAGCGTAGGCTACGTAAGTGAGCGGCAATCCCCAGGGGTCGTAGCTTACGGTGAGGATTGTGCCTCGCAGGTCGGGATCGTAGCTGGTTTGATAAAAGCGATAGCCGCGTCGGGAGAGAATGTGATTCATGCGGATGTCAGCCTTGAGCGTGTCGCCTTTGTCAAAGACTGATATCTGGCTGTGGAAGTCTCGCGGCATACCTGTGCCCGTGGTATAGGCCACCATGAACGTGTCTAATCGCAGACTGAATGGCAAGGATAGAGCCTGGTCTGTGTTGGTGGGGAAATAGTAGTCGGCTGTATTCCCTTGGCGAATGTGGAGAGAACCCTGGTGGGACGTAAGGTGGCTCAACAAGGCTCCAAGCAGGATGAGCAACAGACTTATGTGAAGCAGCAACAACCAAAACCTTCGCCACATTTTCCACTTTACAATCGCAAATACACCCATGGCAGACAATGCTCCCCAAAGGGCAATAAACCACCAAGCGTGATAAATAGTGGCTGTAGCTGCGTCGTGTCCATGAGCGCGCTCAATGAAGGTGCCTGCCGCCATGGCAACGATGAGCAGAGACGTGAGAATTAGTGTAAGCGTGCGCAATGTTTTCATATATAGTCTTTTGGCGTGCAAAGTTCGGAAACTTTCGTCACATATTGGCTTGGTTTGAAAAGTATCTGCGTATTGTCGCTTCAAGGAGCGGAGGCTATGTTTAGAGCATGTGGCAGTTTGGCTCGAGAACTTTTGGACTGACTACGTATATTGCGTTATGCCCAACAAAGAAACCTCCGCAACATTTGTGGAATAGTTGCGGAGGTTCTTTTAGTCTGATGTATGCACAATGTGCGAAGCGCCAAATTATTTGCGGGCTTTTCCGTAGCGGCTCATGAACTTGTCCACGCGACCAGCGGTGTCCACCAACTTTGACTTACCAGTATAAAACGGGTGAGAGGTGTTGGAGATTTCGATTTTTACTACGGGATAGGTCTCGCCTTCAAATTCTACCGTTTCGTTGCTGCGGCAAGTGGAGCGAGAAAGAAACATGTCGCCATTGCTCATGTCTTTGAACACTACGGGGCGATAGTTCTCGGGATGAATTCCTTTTTTCATTATCGTGTTTACGTTGTTTTTAAGCTTGGTAACGCTTATCTGGTGTGTAATAGCGGCGCAAAAGTAGGTAATATCTGCGAAAGTCACAATGTTTTCGCGCACATTTTTATGATGTTACGCGAAAATTTAAGCTTAAAGCCTGCCCTTTTGTTCGCCGAGAGTAGTTTTTGTTCGTGTTTTATTGATAGAAAACAGGGCAAGGCTTGAAGATGTTGTCGGGGTAGGATACTTTTACGAGCGAGAGCCCTTTGGCAGGTGCGCTTTCGCCTGCGGCGCTGCGGTTGGCTTGTTGGAGTATCGTGTTGAGTTCTTCGGGCGAAAGCTTGCCGTTTCCTACGTTGAAGAGGGTCCCAACGATGGCGCGAACCATACCGCGAAGGAAGCGGTCGGCACTGATGCGAAATCGCCAGTAGTTTTTACCAAGTTGTAGCCATTGGGCTTCGTTGATGGTACAGAT
The DNA here is from genome assembly GCA_900316575.1 of uncultured Prevotellaceae bacterium. Classification (GTDB taxonomy): domain Bacteria; phylum Bacteroidota; class Bacteroidia; order Bacteroidales; family Bacteroidaceae; genus Alloprevotella. The sequence continues at coordinate 43,926 of ONDJ01000011.1, forward strand.
GTTGGTTTTTGTGTCACTCCCAGTCTTGCTGAAACTAGTGAAGTCGTGTTTACCGTGAAGTAGTAGCGCGGCTTCGTTCATGCGATTGAAGTCAAGCTGATAATGGATGTGCGTGGTGAAGAAGCGATGAAATGGGCTTTTTTCGCAAATAATGTCGTAGTGGTAAGCACGTCGGATGGCATCGAAACGCGCATGGGCATTCTCGCTTACTGGGACGATTTTTTGAACCGCAATGTCGGGCGGAAGCAGGCGCGAAAGTCTGAAGCACAGATCTTTGCAATCAAAAGCACGCTCTGTATCAAAATGAGCTACCATCATGCGGGCATGAACGCCAGTGTCTGTGCGTCCGGCACCTGTCGTTGATACTTCATGGCGCAACAAGGTGGAAAGAGCTGCATTGAGACGTGCTTGGACGGTGTCGGCATTGGGCTGTACTTGCCAACCATGATAGGCCGTTCCGTCGTACGATAGTTGCAAGAAATAACGCATGTGTTCCGATTTGTTTTTGTGGCTCTCTTTGCTTGATGAGAAGCTCTCTTTGCTTAATGAGAATAAGAAAAACCCCGCCCAAACATAACTACTGGGCGGGGCTTTGTCTTGAAAGGAATGTTCCTATTATTCAGCTTCAGCCTCTGTGTTGGCTTCTTCTGCAGGAGCTTCTGTAGTTGGAGCTTCCTCTTCAGTAACATCTTCGGCAACTTCGGGTGCTACCTCGGCTGCAGGTGCTACTTCTTCGGCTGTTTCTTCTACAGTTTCTTCTACTGTTTCGGGAGCTGCGGGCTGTGCCTCTTCGCCCTCGGCAATCACCTTGAATGGAACTTCAACTTCAACTTCACGGTGGAGATGAACTTTGGCTACATATTCGCCTACTTCCTTCACGTCGCGTACGGTGATAATCTTGCGGTCGATCTCAATGCCTTGTTCGCGGAGAGCCTCTGCAATGTGCAAGCTGTTTACGCTACCATAGATGGTGCCAGTGGCACTGACTTTGGTTTCGATAACAATGGCTTTGGCTGCTGCGATCTGGGCGGCTTTAGCTTCAGCGGCTTCGCGGATCTTGGTGAGCTTGGCTGCCTGCTGACGTAGGTTTTCTGCCAAAATTTTGCGGTTGGCATCGCTGGCTATAATAGCCTTGCCTTGTGGAATGAGGTAGTTGCGGCCATAGCCGTCTTTTACGGTGACGATCTCGTTCTTATAACCCAAACCGATGATGTCTTCTTTCAGGATAATCTGCATAGCTTTTAATCTTGTTTTTAAGGGTTATAAATTATTTCATAAGGTCTGTCACGAAGGGAAGCAATGCCAAGTGGCGTGCGCGCTTCACGGCTTGAGCCACGCGACGCTGATACTTTAGGCTTGTGCCTGTGATGCGACGGGGAAGGATTTTGCCTTGCTCGTTCAAGAAGCGCTTCAGGTATTCGGCGTCTTTGTAGTCAATATACTTAATGCCATACTTCTTAAAGCGGCAGTATTTCTTCTTTTTCGTATCAACCGTGGGCGGTGTGAGATAGCGGATTTCTGATTGTGCCATGGCTTAGTCCTCCTTTTGGTTTTTTAGGTTACGACGCTTTTCGGCATAGGCAGCGTGGAACTTGTCCTGCTTGATAGTGAGGAAACGAATCACGCGCTCGTCACGACGGTAAGCTACTTCGAGTTTCTCAATAACTGCGGGCTCGGCTTTGAACTCCAGCATAACGTAGAAACCCGTTGACTTTTTCTCGATGGGGTAGGCGAGCTTCTTCATACCCCAGTTTTCTTCATTGACAAGCTCTGCGCCTTGTTCGGCGAGGATGCCTTTGAATTTTTCGACCGTTTCCTTTGTCTGCTCGTCAGACAAAACGGGAGTTAGGATGAAAACGGTCTCGTACTGATTGGTCATACGATTTGTTTTGTTGTTAATAAAAATGTTTGTTGAATGCTTAAAAGCGGCGCAAAAGTATGTTTTTCTGTTTGTTCCAACAAATGTTGGGCAAAAAAACTCGGATGTAGGCTGTAGCCTATCCTCTCAAACAGTCATTTTTAGCAAGCGTTTGCGCCAAAATAGTATATCATTGTAGTAGTGCTTTGGGGCACTCTTTCTTTATAATATATATATTGTATAGCGGACAGCGGATTGTAGTTGGCTGTTTATTAGAGTTCGGCATCCTTGAGTCGCTCTGCGTTTTCGGCTACGATGAGGTGGTCTATGCAATCTTGGATGTCGCCATCCATGAAAGCGGCAAGGTTGTAGATGGTATAGCCGATGCGATGGTCGGTGATACGTCCTTGGGGATAGTTGTAAGTGCGGATTTTAGCAGATCGGTCGCCTGTAGATACGAGTGTTTTGCGGCGCGAAGCGATGTCGTCAACGTATTTCTGATGTTCGCGGTCGTAGATAAATGTGCGCAGTCGAGCCAAAGCACGTTCTTTGTTCTTAGGTTGGTCGCGCGTTTCGGTACACTCGATAAGGATTTCCTCGGTTTCTCCCGTGTTGGGGTTTTTCCATGGATAGCGCAGACGCACACCGCTTTCCACTTTGTTCACATTCTGCCCACCGGCTCCTGAGCTGCGGAACGTGTCCCACTTGATGAGTCCTTCGTGGATTTCAACATCGAAAGGCTCGGCTTCGGGCAATACGGCCACGGTTGCTGCACTGGTATGGACGCGGCCTTGCGTTTCGGTTTGTGGAACACGTTGCACACGATGCACACCGCTTTCGTATTTCAGTGTGCCATATACATCGGATCCTGTGACTGAGCAGACTATCTCCTTAAACCCACCAACAGCTCCTTCGTTTGCTGAAGAAACTTCAAGTCGCCAACCTTTGCGCTCGCAATACTTTGCATACATCCGAAAGAGGTCGCCGGCGAATAGTGCCGCTTCGTCGCCTCCTGTGCCACCGCGAATTTCGAGAATAGCGTTTTTGCTGTCTTCAGGGTCTTTGGGAACGAGCATCAGTTTGATGCGCTCTTCCATTTCGGGCAGACGTGCTTCGCTCTGTGCGAGTTCTTCGCGTGCCATTTCTTTAAGTTCAGCATCGGTCTCGGTAACAAGCAGCGTCTTGGCTTCTTCTAGATTGGCTAATAGGCGAGCATATTCTTCGCGAGCCTGCATGAGGTCTTCTAACTCCTTGTACTCGCGTGTAAGCCTCACATAGCGTTGTTGGTCGGCAATAACCGACGGGTCGGTGATAAGTGTGGCAGTTTCTTCGTAGCGACTGCGTAGTGCGTCTAATTTATCTAAGAGAGTGTTCATTGACGTTTGGTGGTTGTTGTCTTCAGAGCCTTTCGGGGCGCGAAAATACGCGATTATCTTGAAACACAGAGCTTTCACATACTGATTTCTTGCTTCTTTCTGTGAAAACAAAACGAAAAAGCCCTCAATGTCTTCACGTAAAGAGCATTGAGGGCGTTGAGGCGATGACTTCTTTAGGTTTGGAGGTTATAGGAAGTTCCTCCTATGAAAGTCAAGTTTCATGGGATCTTATTTGAGTTTCATGGTCTTAAAGCCGCCGCTGAACATATATGAATCAATATACTGAACGGTCAGTCCGCGATAAACTGCTTTTTGCATCAGTGTGGTATAGGCGAGCCATTTCTGTCCTTTTGAGTCGGTGTAAGTCCAGCCCACATCAACGGCTCTTTGGTCTATAATGTTTGAACCGCTGCGATAGAGTGGACGCCAACCGCTTGAGAGGAATACCACGGGGGCATTCTTGTGCTCGGGGTCTTCGCGACCTATACACATGCGCACTTTGGCTTCGACGCCAGGGATTGCAGCGTAGGTTTGTGGCATATCTTGCGCAACCTTGTTTTCGTCGATCACTTCAAGACGAATTTCGTTGCGTTTCTTCATGGCAGCTTGATACATTTGTGTGAACTGATCGGCGCGTTGGTCGCTTGCCCATTTAGGGTGCTTGGTCAAGAAGTTGGTCCAGGCGCATTCTAATTCGCGGTAGTTGTTGTAGGCTGCTACTTTGTTTCCCTCGCTGTATGCTTTTTCGGCCTGCGTATAGATAGAATATACCGATTCAAAGATGTTTTGGTAGTCGGACTTCATGGCAAGTTCCTCGGCGGCTCTCATTAGTTGGAAACCGCGAGCGCAACGCGTGGGTTCGTCTTCCCAAAGTGTTTGAGTGTTTCCATCGCTATCAATGATTTGATTTTGTGAGCCGTCAACCATTTTTTGCGCGAGGAACCCAAAGGCGTAGTGGTAAGCCACGACATACGCTTTGATCATCTGACGGAAATTCTTGTAGTCGTCGGGCTTTTGCATGTATTCGTAGAAGAATGCATTGACTACTGGCTCACCATAAGCCAAGACTTTTCCGCCTGGTATGCCCGTGCAGCAAGCATTGATATAAACTTTGTGAGCTCCTTCTCTATAGGTAATAGCTTCGCAAATCTTTACGTACAGATAATATACGTAGTCTTCAATCTTCTGTGTGCCGTCAAGATAAACGCCTGTGTTTGCAAAGGCCGTTTTGTCGTAGGGGAATAAACCTTCGGGCACGCCCGTTGTTTCAGATGACGTTACTTGGCCTTCATTGCCTACAGTTTGGCCTTCGTTGGCTGTCGTTTGTTCTTCGTTGGTGGTGGCCTGTTGTTCGTTTCCTGTAACTGATGAGACAACTTGTTCGGCCTGTTGACGTACTGCGCGTCCCAATCTGCGCAAAATCTGCGCTTGTGCTGGGAGGGCAAGGCTCATGAGCAGGGCGATGCTGAGCAGGGAAAAAATCTTTTTCATTGTTGTAAGGGTGTTTGTGTATGGATAAATAATGTTTTCCTTTGTTAGGGCCTTTTAGAAAGAAGTATGAGATGCTTTTCTAATAGCTTTAGCGTATTGCAACTGCGCCTACCAGCACGGGGATAGGCAGTGGGTAGTCGGTTGTATAAAGTATGTCGGACATATATGTACTACGCCCTTTGCGGATGTGGCGACCATCGTAATTGCAAATCACGTCGCTCTGATAGGTGCTTCGTCCTTTGTGGATGTAACGTCCATTGACGGTGAGCAAGATGTTGCCTTGTAGAGTGCTTCGTCCGCCATAAACGTATTCGCCATCAAAGGTTAGCACGATGTCGCTTTGGTAGGTGCTGTTTCCTTTATAGATATGCTTTCCGTCGTAGGTTAGTACGATGTCGCTCTGGTAGGTGCTGTTGCCACGGTAGAGGTGTGAGCCGTCGTAGGTGAAGAGAATGTCGGACTGCAAGGAAGAATTTCCTTGATAGATGTAAACACAGCTTTGCCCGTAAAGCGCAAAGGGCGTTAAGAGTAGCAACAAAGATAGCAACGTGTGTTTCATAGCTGTTGAGGGATGAGCTGAGGGAAGAAACTATTTTTTGCGTGCAATGAAAGCCCAAAGTCCTACTCCTGCCAAGATACTACAAATGGCACTTGGCGCAAGCCACGAAGCGTTCTCTTCAATCCAATTTGTATCTGACAATGTCGGTTCTGCGTTGTCTGTATTAGATGTCTGAGCACTGTTGTTGGCTTCTTCCGTCGGCGATGCACCCATCTCGCTTGGAGGGTCAACGGGAGTTTCAGGCTCTCGATACGTTACCTCATAAATATTTACGGCATTGCCCCCCTTGTCTCTCCTTCCCTGCGACGTGACAATGACAAAGCGTCCGTCTTTAGAGATGTCTAATCCTACGGGATAGGAGTCGCAAGCGATGCTCGCCGTAAGTTTCATGGTGCGTGTGTCCACCACGCAGACTTGAGATGCATTGTTGCAAGCAGCAAATACGTAGCGGCCGCTTGGCGAAAGTTCAATGGTGCGGGCACCCGTGCCAACTTTGCAGCTTTCCCAGCCGGCTACAACAGTTGTTTTGCTTTCCATGCTTTGAGCCGCATTGAGAAACTTGTCAAGCCGAATACGCTGTACATACCCGCCGCCGTTGATGCTCAGGTAGAGCCAACCGTCGCGTATGACCAGATGGCGCACATTGCTCATCATTCCTTGAACACGTCCCATGAAGCTTTGCGTTTGCATGTCAATGACGGCAATGCCTCCGCCGCCGCCCATGCAGCCAACGAGCAAATAGCGGTCGTCGGGTGTGAAAACTGTTCCTCTCAGGGCATAGCCACTGCCATTGTCGCGGTCAACCGAGACGGTAGTGCTATAGTTGAGCGGTAGTACATAGTTTACCACAATGCACGCTTCGTGTTTCCAATCCGTGGGATTTTGACTACTGATGTCTATAAGCCCTACGGTGTTGTTGCCCCAATGAGTAATAGCAACGTGTTTGTTGTCGTGCGAAACGGCCACCATCTTTGGTAGCGGGCCTGTCTCCATCATTCGAACGATTTCGTCCGTCTGGGTGTCAATGATAGCCACGGCTGAGGGGTCTTGGGCGTTGATGTCGTAGCTGCGCCGGTAATATGGCACCCAAAGGTAGCGACCACCGTGGCTGAATGCAGCTTCTACGGGCTTGCCCATAAAGACGTTGCTCTTGGGATAGTGCGTGAAAGGATAGAGTGGCGATGGTTCGCTCCACAATGCTTCGTGGGCTGGCCCGATGTTGTGGCTAATGATTTTAAGACGTCGGTTTGTGCCCATCTCAAAAACCACGGTTGTCCCGCCTTCTAAGGAGTTGATATAGTACTTACTGCCATCCGGATGAATGTTTGCCGACTTTGGGGAATTGATAGCCGCATCACGCGTGTCGGCAGTTCCGCCGAAGTTTTGTCTTTTGCCAACAAGTGTGATTTTTATAGAACCATCTTCAGCCGAAGCTATAGTGCCAATCTTTGGATGTACCAATGGCGGTGTGCTCTGAGCCAAAGCAGAATACGGAAGCAGAGTCCAGAGCATACCGAAAAGCATTAGCAATGTGTAAGTGCGCTTCATGATAATTAAGTTGATGCTTCGTGAGGAATGCGTAATAAAAACGTGGCAAAAGGAATATCGTTCTTCTTTAGAATGATATCCCTTTGCCTTCAGCTTGTTTTTAGAGTTCAAGATCCACGTCGTGGAGTTCGTGCCACGGCAGTCCCTGCTTGTTGAGTTCTTCCATGAAGGGATCCGGGTCGAATTCCTCAACGTTGTGCACACCAGGCTTTTTCCATAGTCCAAGCATAAACATACGGGCACCTATGCAGGCGGGTACACCGGTAGTGTAGCTTACGCCTTGCATACCAGTCTCTTCGTAGGCAGCTTGGTGCGAACAGTTGTTATATATATAATAGGTATGTTCCTTTCCGTCTTGACCAATGCCACGAATGCGGCAGCCGATGGAAGTTTCGCCCGTGTAGTTCTCGCCAAGGTCTTGCGGATTGGGCAATACGGCTTTGAGGAACTGAAGGGGAACAATTTTGACGCGGGCTGTACCTGAGCCATCGGCTAATTGAGCTTCGTATTCTACTTCATCGATGCGGCTCATACCGATGTTTTGTATCACTTCAAGATGCTTCAAGTATTGTTGCCCGAATGTCATCCAGAAGCGTGCGCGCTTGATCGTAGGATAGTTGATAACGAGGCTCTCTATCTCTTCGTGGTGCAGCAGATAGCTGTCGCGTGGGCCAATGTTGGGGTAGGTGAGGTCCTTGTGAATTTCGAGCGGAGCCGTCTCTACCCACTTGCCATTCTCCCAGTAAAGTCCTTTTTGTGTGATTTCGCGAATATTGATTTCGGGATTAAAATTGGTGGCAAAGGCTTTGTGGTGGTCGCCGGCGTTGCAATCTACGATGTCTAAGTATTGTATTTCCTTGAAATGGTGCTTAGCTGCGTAGGCGGTGAAGATGCTCGTAACGCCTGGGTCAAAGCCGCAACCCAATATGGCAGTCAGCCCTGCTTTTTCGAAGCGCTCGCGATATGCCCATTGCCATGAGTATTCAAAGTGTGCTTCGTCTTTTGGCTCGTAGTTGGCTGTGTCGAGATAGGAGCAGCCATATTCTAAGCAAGCATCCATGATGGTGAGGTCCTGATAGGGCAGGGCGAGGTTCATCACCAAGTCGGGCTGAAAGTCGCGAAACAGCGCCACGAGTTCTGGCACATTGTCGGCATCCACTTGTGCCGTTCTGATAGCGGGATTGCCAATCGCTTTGACAATGGCATCGCATTTACTCTTGGTGCGCGAGGCGATCATGATTTCTGTGAACACGTCGCTGTTCTGTGCTACCTTGTGTGCGGCAACCGTGGCCACACCACCAGCTCCGATGATAAGTACTTTTCCCATGATATGTTCTGTTTTCAAAAATAGGTTAAAGGTTATAGCTTAAGAGGCTAAAGAGCCTATAGGGTCTTTCAACTTTTAACGCTTAAACGCTAAACTTGTGTTGTTTTCGGTGGCAAAGATAAAGAAAAAGGCAAAGTATCAAAAACTTGCGCTCTATATTCTAAGCACAGTGGTCTTGGGCTTATCCCAAATTTTGAGGAAAACTAATAGATGTCGCGCCGGCGCTTAACAATTAGCGACACAATGACGGGCACGCCAATCAGCGGTGTTATGGCATTTGCTGGTAGTGTGCCAGCCTTTGAGGGTAGATGGCAGACAATGGTTGTAAAGAGCGTAAGCACCATGCCGCAAAGGGCTGTTGCAGGCAGCAAAGTGGCGTGGTCGCTCCGGCGCAATATGAAACGTGCCGCATGGGGAGCTGCCAAGCCTATAAAGGCTATCGGGCCACAGGACGCTGTAACGGCGGCTGTGAGATATCCGCAAACAATGAGTGACAGTGTGCGCACGGTCTGTACGCGAATGCCAAGTGCTGAAGCGTAGTCGCCACCAAGCATCAATGCATCGAGCGATTTGGTGAGAAAGAGTAGGGGAAGCATTCCGAAGAATACAGCTATGGCAAACCAGCCAATGCGGTTGGCGGTGAGTTGTCCGAAATCACCCATACCCCAAAAAACAAACGACTGCACACCGTAGTCTGTGGCATAAAAGGCCAATAGTGTAGTCACGCTCCCAATCAGAAACGAAATCATCACTCCTGCAATGAGCACCAGGGCGTTGTTGCGCATAATTGTGGAACAAACAGCCAACAGCGCAATGACCACGAGGCTGCCCATAAGCGACAAGGTTGCAGTGAGCAACGTTCCGCCTGCGGTGAGTGCCCCACCAATGGCAATGCCTGGAATCAGCATAGAGGCGGCAGCACCGAGTGACGCTCCTGCACTCACGCCAAGCACTCCAGGCTCTGCCAAGGGGTTTTCGAGGATGGTTTGCATCAATAGCCCGCCAATGCTGAGTGCTATTCCTGCAATCAGTGCTGTGAGCAATGCAGGCAAACGACTTTCAAGGATGATAAAACGCGCTACTTCGTTGGTCGTGTCACCGAAAAAGATCTGTGCGATGTCTCGCATGGATATGCTGGCAGAGCCTACGCATAGACCTGTGCCAAAGAGCAATAAGCACACGAGCAATGCAAGGGGAAAGAAAATGCGTCTTTTCATACCGTTTGTGACTATTCGGTTAGCGGAGCTATGTATTTTGCTGAAAAATAGGAGGCTCGCAGTTCGGGATGAAATGTTTGAACAAATTCTTCAAGCAGTTTGTCGGGATGGAAGGGTGTTTCCTCGTAGAAAGGGGTGCGGAACGTGTTACAGCCCACAATGTGGCGCTCGTTCCAAGGTTTGAAGCGTTTGTAGCGTGCGTCGTTAGCTGCAATGCTGGCATAAGTATAGTCTGTGGCGTTTCCGTATTTCATAAACCAGTAGTCGGCTTCGCTGCAACGGGTATATACGCGCTCAAAATCGAGCGGCACAGACCCGCTTACCGTGTCGGAGGCAAATAAATAGGCAAGTCCGGCATCAGCATAGAGCCTGCCCATGGTGCTACGGCCTCCAGCTACATACCAAACGGGGCCCGTCCTTAGATCTACCATCAGCGTTGGGTGCGACTTGGCTTTGGTCGCTATGGCTTTCCATTTCATATAGCGGGCTTCAACTTCGTCAAAAAGCGAATCGGCTCTTGCTTCACAGCCCAGCAACATGCCATAAAAGCGCATCCACTCGGCTCTGCCCAAAGGCGAAGTTTCCATATAGTCGGCGCAAGCGATGACTGGTATTCCAATACGCTCCACTGGGCCTGGAACATGGTCGCGAAACGGAGATATCAACAAGCCGTCGGCTTTGTGTGCAACGATTTGCTCTATAGCGGGCTGCATGGCTTGTCCAAAGTTGGCCAGCGAACCTTCAGCCAAAGCCTTGCGCAATGGCGCAGAGCAGATGTAATCGGCATCGCATACGCCTATGATTTGGCCGATACAGCCTAAGTTCTCAGCCAATGCTGCATGGACCGCACTGAAAGCAACGGCGCGTTTGAGGGGCGTGCGCACTATAATTCCTTGGGGGAGATGCTTTGGAAGTGGTTTGTCGCTTGGAATGAGAAGGTACGTTGCGGCAGTTTGCCCTTTGTGCCAAGGATCGGCAATATCTACGCGCGTGAAACTATCGGTGCGTCCCACTGAGAGCAGTGTGGCATAGCGAAAAGCTATGTCGCTGGTCGTTGCCTCTTCGCTCGTTTTCTCGTGGCATGAAAGCATAGACATGCCACAAGGAAGCACTACAATCAAGAGGGAAAGTGCTTTGGCAAAATGAAGCCCCAATCTATATAGGCCGTTCGGCAAAAGCTGAAAATGCTCCTTGCGGCGTTCTTTTAAGTGCAATGCACGAATAATTTCAATAGCCACAGCTTTAGCTGAAGAAATAACGCGCCTCTTCAACACTTATTGGCTTTCTTTCTCGCGATGGTGCTTGTTGCCCAAATAGGTGATGTAGGCGTGGAACAGCACCCACACTACTATATCAATCAGCACAATCCAAGTGATGTTCAGACGGAGCGTAAGCAGCGTGTTGAGTACGATGAAGAACGAAGAAAAACACAGGATAGTGAACATCACCCACAGCGAGCGCATGCCCGTACGCAGTAGTTTGTGGTGGAAATGGTTTTTGTCGGGCAAGAAGGGATTTTTCCCGCTACTCAAGCGGCGGCAAACTACGCGCACCACGTCGAATAGCGGCACAATCAGCGTAGCAAAGGCAATAGCCATCGTATGGTTCGTATCGCCGTGCACACCCGTTTCATTGCGGCTCATGTTGATCACAATAAAACTCAGTATCAGTCCCAACGTAAGGCTACCCGTGTCGCCCATAAAGATTTTGTGTCCGCGTTTGGCGTTTCCAAACACGTTGTAGAGCCAAAAAGGAATTAACACACCGATGGTTGCTGCACCGAGCAACCCGAGGTAGTATTGCTTGTGGTAGAGATTGATTACCGTCAGTGCCGTCAGAGCTATGATGCATAGCCCAGAGGCCAATCCGTCAACGCCGTCAATGAGGTTGATGGCATTGGTGATATAAATAACGAGAAATACCGTTATCGGCATCCCGATCCAAGCCGGCAGTTCGTAAATGCCCAAGAAACCATTGATCGTATTGAGCCATGTGCCGCTGATAGCAAGCAGCGAAGCAGCCACAAACTGAGCCACAAACTTGGGCTTGTAAGTAACACCCGTCAAGTCGTCGGCAATGCCAATGAGATATAGTATCGTCATGCCCACTACCAGCATCAAGTATTTGCACAGCATATCTAATGGTGCTATGCTCGTGCTAATGGAAAGCCCCAAGAGATAGCGCAAGCCTATTGCAAGCCCACATACAATAATTATTACTGGAAAGAACGAAAGTCCACCAAGACGCGGAATGGGATTTTTGTGAACACTGCGTTCGTTTGGAATGTCGAAAAGCCTTTTCTTATGGCTTACATACAAAATGCGCGGCAAAATGCCTGCACCCAAACCAATAGCCAACAACATCGCTCCCACGATATAAAGTTCGTTCCATAGAGTAGCAATCGTGTATGTCATAGCGTTCCTTTGTGTAATTATTAAGTAAGCATTTTGGGGCAAAGATAACAACTTTTTGCTAAAGCTTGGCCTTAATCGTTGTTTTTTTTCTCAAAATTTATTGCAAAAGGAGCCGTTTACCCATGAAAATACATAGCGAAGCGAGATAACGTGAAGGCTTTTATTCTCTTTAAGGGTGTTCTAAAATTAGGCTTGAATGATTTTTGAGCTATCATGATGCAGATTTTGAATTAAGTTCGCAGCCGCGTAGCGGGCTACGTGCTGGGAAGTTAGTTTGGGAAG
>ONDJ01000008.1 GCA_900316575.1 uncultured Prevotellaceae bacterium
GTTGGCAGAAGCAGTGATTGTGAGCGTGGGAGTCGTGTTGAAGGTGATAACCTTTACATAGTTACCCGATGACGACTCATAAGTTCCGTCCGCTGGTGTCAGGTTGGACACCTGCGCCTGCGCCGTCAAGCCTACCAAGAAGTAGACGAGCAGCGCAAAGAGAGAAGTAATCTTTCTCATTGTGAAATAAGGATTTAGTTAATAAAATAGAATTGTTTAGGATTGATGTCCGTTTCCATGTGTTTGAGGGCTATAAGCTTGATTACATGCCATAAGTCCAAAAAGCGGGGCAAAAGTATTTTGCTTTTCACGATTGACAAAGGTTTTCTGCAAAAAATATTTCTTTGGAGTAAAAACTTCCATGAAAGGTGTAAAGTGAAAAGTCTGTTTTGCAAAGTCTTAGCCCTGGGAGCGTGGGCAAACATAGCTGCGCTCCCAGGGCTTAAGTGACCAGTAGGCCGAGTTTGTAGAGTTGGAAGAAAAGGAGGGATGGGCGGTGGCTGAGTAGGTTGCGTCGCAAGAGGGGGCGGGTTAATTGGAAAAAAAGGCGGAAGACTCCTGCGAGATATAGGCGCGAAAGGCGATTTGCTACTCGGCTTAAGGTTACTTGCTGTTGCACCCCTGCTGGCAACGTACGTAGGGTTTTCAGGGCTTCCTCGGTATGAGCAAGGAACTGGGTGTTGGTGTTGATGCCTGTGTGGAGCAGGGGTGTGTCGGTGTGAAGGATGGTAAAACCTTGTTTCTGCAACTGGAGCCCGAAGAGTACGTCTTCGTAGCCATAGCCTTTGATGCTTTCGTCGAAAACTACTTGTTGCATTACGCGTCGATGGACGAGCAACTGAAAAGTGGCAATGCGTTCGTAGGGATGGCGGTTGCGCCATGCAGCAGTGCGATAGCCTCGGTGTTCGGCATGGTTTTCGTATTTGTAGCGAAGTTCGCAGCCAGCGGGTGCTGGTGGTGCGGGGTTGGTGAGCCGACCACAAACGACATCGGCTTTTTGTGCGGCGGCGAGATACTGAGCGAGGAAGTCTGGGCAGACTATTTGGGCATCGCTGTCGAGAAATAGGAGGAGTTCGCCGCGCGACTCCTTATATAATATATTGCGTGCGTGTGCGCGACCTTGGTTCTCTTCGTTGCGCAGGGTGCGACACAAATTGTTTTTTTTCAAAGCTTGGATAGCGAAAGCAGCTGAAGTCTCATCGCTGCCGTCATCAAGCACAATGATTTCAACGTCCTCGTTCAGCGCGTTGGCCTGTTGCGAAAGGTCGTTGACCAGGCGTGAGGGTGCGAAGTTGTGGGTGGGGATAAGGATGGAGAGCATAGACGCTGAGGTTGGGAGAGGGCGGTCTATTCTATCTCAAAGTATAAAATGTCGTCATCGCCTTCGGGCTGCAGGGCATCTTCTTCGCGACGTGGCAAATTGGCTTGGCGCACAGCGGCGGGCAGCGGATTGCCATTGGCATCGAGGATGCCGTAGGTGGTGCGCAATACGCGGAACTCTGTGCGGCGATTGAGGCTGTTGCAGATGGCTTGCTGGGCGGTGTCGAGCTGCAAGATAAAGGCTTCGGTGAGTGTGTCGCCTTCGTGGAGGAAGGTGTAGGTTTCGGCCATTTTTTTGCTGACGACTTTGGGACGTGTTTCGCCATAGCCGTGGGCTTCGAGGCGGGCAGAGTCGGTGCCGTGGGCGATGAGGTAGTCCACTACGCTTTGTGCGCGTCGCCAGGATAGGCCGAGGTTGAAGGTGTCGCTGCTGACATAGTCGGTATGTGCGGCAAGTTCGATGGTGATGTGTGGGTTCTCCTTGAGTGTGGTAAGCAGGCGGTTGAGGGCATCAACGCTTTCGGGCAGGAGGTCGGCTTTGCCAAATTCGTAGAAAATGCCGCGCACCAATACGGGGATGTTCATGGACGGGAGTGGGAACTGGAGCACATACTGATGTTCTTCGCTGATGGGGTGGTCGGCCTTGAGCGCGTTTTGCACACTGAGGTAATCTTTGCAGACGGCGAGGAACACATAGTTGACACCAGGCTTGACCTCGCGCTCGAAAGAGCCGTCGGAAAGTACGCCGAGTTTTTCGTTTGTTCCATCGTCGCCCACCATATAGACTTGGGCTTCGGGCAATTCGTAGCCGTCGCGTTCGTAAACCCAGCCTTTCACGGTGTGGAGCGTTTCGGGATAGCTGAAGCTGAAAATCTTGTCCCAACCACGTCCGCCAGTGGTGCGATTGCTGCTGAAGTAACCGCGTTTGTGCAGTCCGTCGAATGTCATGCCAAAGTCATCGCCGTTGGAATTCATGGGTGCTGGCAGGTGCTCAACGCTCCATCGATGGGTAACGGTGTCCTCAACGGCACAATAAAGGTCGAGCCCGCCCATGCCTTCGCGTCCGTTGCTGGAAAAGTAGAGCTCGCCGTTGGGACGCAGGGTGGGGAACATTTCGTTGCCAGTGGTGTTGATGTCGGGACCGAGGTTTTCTACCGCTCCTACGCCATGGCCATTGAGGGGCACGCGCCAGATGTCGTAACCGCCATATCCGCCAGGCATGTCGCTAACGAAATAGAGGAAGTCGCCATCGGCATTGGGTGCGGGGTGGGCATAGTTGGAAAGCGTGTCGGCGGTGATTTTGAGTTGTTGGGGCTTGCTCCACGAGGCATCGCTGCGTTGGCTCGTCCAAATCTCAGCCATGCGGGGATATTCGGGGTCGGTGCGGCAGACGGTGAGATACATGGTGCGCCCGTCGGCACTGAAGGCGCAGGCACCTTCGTCGTATTCCGTATTGAGGCCGCCCTCCACTTCTTGCGGACGAAGCCAATTGCCGTGCTCGTTTTGCTTGGCAAACCAAATGTCGCCAGCCATTTCGCCCGTGATACCGCTGAGCTCCTCGCCCGTGACTTGGCGGCGCGTGGTGCTGAAATAGAGTTGTGGCACATCGCCTGGCAAAAGTGCGGGGCTGTAGTCGGCGCGGGTGCCGTTGAATAGACCTTCGGGGCGAATGGTCCATGCAGAGCCTTCGGCTTTGAGGCGTGGAGCACTTTCGCACGAAGCCATGCCGTACCAAGCGGCGGAGTCGTTGGGATGTAGGTTGAGGTATTCTTGGTAAGCACGCGCAGCACTCTTGTAGTCTCCCTGATAGCGAAACATGTCACCTTGGCGCAAAAAGGTGAGTGTGTCGGTAAGTCCAAAGCGTTCGGCACTGCGATAGGCTCCAAGGGCGCGGGCGGTGTAGCCGTAGGCGCGATAACATTCGCCCATCTTGTATTGAAGCAGTCCGCGGCGGGCTTTGTCTTTATTGGGGGTTAGGTTGTAGGCATGGCGATATTGTCCTGCCGCCTCGGCATATTCGCCGAGTGCAAGAGCCGCGTCGCCGCGCCGTTCAGCTTTTTCGGACGTGGCGCACGAAGTGAATAGCCACGATAGCGTGGAGAGAATAAGTATTGTGCGAATGAGGCGTACCATTACTTATATAAAACACGCAAAGGGGCTTTTTATTGTTTGTTTGGGCTTAAAAAGCGTTGATTTTGGGTGGTGTGCGTGCTTGTGACGCCTACACGCCTATATATAACGTTTGCCAGCTCCCTCAATAGGAGCTGGCAAACGTTTGCAGGCGAGACGCCTGCGCTCCTAGGTCACACGCTTCAGGTAGCCTGCGCTCCCAGGAAAGAAGGATCGTATTGCTAATAAATGACTTTGCGTCCATTGTGGATATAGATGCCGCCAGATAGTGGCTGTGCAACGGGGCGGCCTTGGAGGTCGTAGAAGTTGGCACTATTTGAAGCACTCGTTGTCAGTACCTGTCGGAGGGACGTAGGTAGCAGACTGGTCTCGTCGGTTTGTTCTGCGATTTCATACACGACGGGAGCTACCGTGTTCCACGAAAGACGCAAAGCATAAGCATCGGGATGCTCGGTGAGATCGACTGTTTGCACGCATTGTGATAGATTGGCAAGGTGTGTCCATGTCTGTCCGTCGGCAGTGATGTCAATGCTGACTCCGCCTGGTGTTTGGCTACCGCTATAGATGGTGAGCGCTGTAGTGGGGTTGGGCTGTACGAAGCGGTAAACAATGCTATTAGTTGCGGTAGAAGCCGATGTGTTTGCCGTGGCATCAACAGCCTGAGCGAGGGCGTTTCCATTGCCATCAACACAGCGCGGAGAGGAAATGCTCTGCTTGTTGACTTCCATTTCGAAGAGACGTAGCCATTTGGCTGTGTTGGCATTGGTGACACGCAGGCGAACATACTTTGCTGTGGTTTCTGCGCCGTCAAAGTCGATGTATTTCATTTCGCTACCACTTTCAATGGCATAGGATGCATCGAGCGAGAAGGTGGTGGTACTGGTGCCTTTTACTTTCAGCGCTGTCCAAGATGAGCCATTTGCAGAAACTTCAACGCGAGCACCGTTGGCGTAGTCGCCATTCTTCGTTCCGAAGCAAATGCGCACGTCGTGGATGGTGGTGCTTTCAGCAAGATTGAGCATATAGGTGTCGCCATTGGCTTGGTTTTTCTTGACAGCCCACCATGTGGTGTAGTTGCCATCGGTGAGGTTGGCAAGGGGCTGGTCTTCGGCATTGTCGCCCGAAGGAACAGAGACACTGCTGATGGTAGGTAGCGTTTCGGCGGTGACGGAGAACATACGCGAACTCATCGTAGTGGTCTTACTTTCGCTGTCGGTGTTGACGAAGATGATGTATTTCACAAAACCTTGGGGCAGGCTACCATCGTTTTCGAGCGTGGTCCATGTGCGGAAGTCTTCGCTGTAGCGTACTTCATATTGCGAGCGCAGGGTTTCGTCGATGGTCAATGTGCCTACGCGGATGGCTTGCGGCAAACTGATGCCAATGAACTTACCAGCAGGAACGACCATAGACGTTCCACTGAGGTAGTAGGCCGCTGTGGATGAGCTATAGTGAGCTTTGAGTTTCGTGGAAGATTCGTTGCCAAGGTTTTGAATAGGCATTTGTTTCTGTCCGGCCGTGCTGAAAGCCGTGCTGAGAATGTTTCCTTTGAGCCACGACATGAAGGGATAGAAGAACTTGTGAGAGGCCTGCGACTGGCGGCTTGAAACGCTGATGCCGCTGCCCATGCCTTCAAGTGCATAGGCGGTGTAGTCGGTGTTGGTTTCAAGGCTTGCTATTTGTTCCAAGGCTGCAACGTAGCCAGGCCAACGCTCGTCAAAGCTGGCTGTGCTCTGAGCTGCATCCATCATGCGGAGTGTGATGGCAGTCATGGTCTGAAGCTTGAGTAGCCATGGGGCGATGTCGTGGTAGAGCAGGCGGTCGCTCTCGCGCGGACTTTCCTTGTAGGCTACAAACTTGGTGCAAAGAGCTTGAAGAAGCTCCATGCGCTCGCGCAGTTGCTTGCTATAATTGTTTGAAGCAGAGGTGATGCGCGTTTTTACACTGTTGAGCAGGTTGCCAAAATCGGTGGGGTCGTTCCATCGAAGATAGTCGGAAAGAAGCTTAAAGTCTTCGGCATCGTCATTGCCAACAACAGCCTTGACAGCAGCTTCGTAGCTCTGGGCATTATTGAAAGCATTAGTGTGCCAGCTATAGTCGGCCACACTGAATAGGGCAACTTTAGACAGCTCGCCTTCCTGCATAGGATTGCTCACGATGCCGATGCCGCCTGTGAGCGATGAGGGAACTGTGCCATTGCTGTTGACGGCAGGCATTTCAAAGAAGTTGGCGTACATGTCCTTGGTGTAGATCTGTCCGTCGGCGTTGTCGTTGCAGGGATAGTTCCACCACCAAGCTACATCGCGACCAAGATATTGGCGGACTACATTGAGGTCGCTGCTATTGGGGATGCTCCATACGCCCCAGCCCGTGGTATAGATCACTACATTTTTTGGCGTTGAAGCAAGGGCGGTATAGAAACCTTCGCGCTCGGAAGCTCCAACCCAGCTGGTGGCATAGATCTGAGGCACGAAGTGCACTGGGCGAACGGTATCCTCAGGAGCAGCCCCTGCTACATTGTATTTTGCTTCAAGTCCGCGCTGAACAGCGGTGAGGCGGTCGGCATTGAGCTGATATTGGCTGCTGTTGGGCAGGCCTACGTCGTCAACAAATACGGCAAACTGGCGCACGCCAAGGTTGTACATCTTGTCGAATTTGCCCAAAATGTCGTTTACGACAGTAGAGCTGTTGATGAAATTGTTTCCCGGATGGATGGCCCAGATGAAGTTAACCTTTGTGGCGGCAGACTGCTGAGTGATTTCGCGCACCATGGCTTGAGAGAGCCAGCCGTTCTCCTCTTGCTTAGCTGTGATGCTTGTGGGATAGGGGGCAGTCCATTGCTCAGAGTGATAGGGGTCGCTCTTAGCGCCATAGAGATAGGTGTTCATCTTGTAGCGCATCATGAAACGCATGAGGTCTTTCTTTACGCTGATGCTATAGGGATAGCCGTAATAGCCTTCCACGAGTCCGCGGCTCTGCAAGTCAGCCCAGTCGTTGATGGTGACGGCGGGCATGGCTTCGGGCGCGTATTGGTCCATCATCTGCTCTACAGAAGCCAGACCGAAGAAAACGGCATCGGTGTTCTCGCCCAAAACGAGTAGGCGAGCATATTCGCCCGATTTCCAGAGGCGTATGGTGTGGCGGTCGTACTTCCCGCTTTGTGTTAAAGCACTGCGGTCAAGACCTATGGATGTGGCTTGATTGTCAGCTGCACCATTGCTGCCACCAATGCCGAGAAGAATGTTGGAAGTGTTGGTTTTGATCCCTGCTGAATAGGTGCACGTCAAGCCATGTTCGCCCAAAATCCCTTCAAGGCGGTTCTTGGTGGCTTGGTCTATGCCGCTCTCACAAACAACGTTAACATCGGTGGTGAAAGCTACGGTTCCCGATTGCGGTGTGATGCTCTGCGGCACGGGATAGATGGTATAAGTTTGCGCCGAAATGGTCAGTAAACAGCACCAAAGCGTTAGTGTAAAGAGTTTTTTCATCGTTAGTAAGGTTTATATGTTTCTTTATGACTTTTTTGAGAGGAGTAGGGGAAAGCGTTTTTGTAAGGACCGAGATTATTTTATAGCCTCCTCAAGTGCTCGTTGAAAATCGGGCGAGAAAAACTTTTTGGCTTTAGATAAAGGAACGCGAGCCTGTGGATGGCTGAGGAAATGATCCTGTAGTTCGCCTTCGGAGTATTGGAAGACGACTTTGTCGCCTTCTATCCAAGGCGATGTTTCGGGGAGTTTGTTTACGCCTTGGTCCATGGGCGAAAAGCTTTTGGGGCTAATATAGCGGGTGAGCTGTTGGAAGTCGTCGGCTTCGTGGCTTTCCATGAGTCCTTGCATGACTAATACAGCTAAGCTCCGAGGGTGGTCGGCAGAAAACATGTCGTAGCCGAAAATTTTGCCTGTAGGTTTTATGAAAGTAGCTCCGATGTGAGTGGTGCTTTCTTTCCTTCCTTCAAAAGTTTCTGTGGAGATTGTGAATGACACGTAGGCAGCCGTTTCATCTACCTTACGTACCGTGATGCGGTAGGCATATCCATCGGGGTGGTTCTTTAGCATCTCTTTCCCCGTTTCATACTTCTTGAAAAAAGCTTCGGCAAACGAGTCAGGTCCCGCCATAGCTGTAGTATCCGTGAGTCCCAACTGTCCGCCAATCCATTGCTTGACGCTGCGCACCATGAGTGGGTCGCCACTATCGGGATAGTCCACGTCAAGCGCAGCAGTAACAGAAGCCTTGTCGCCTTCGGTGTAAGTGGTGGAATCCTTCACGGTTTCGATGGCAACACTCTCGTGTGAAAACATGTTGCACGCTACAAAAAGAGGAGAAAAGCAAACCGCAAAGAATAATATGAATGATAGGAAAGTGTGTCTCATGGATACAATCTTTTCGGGGCAAAGATATAATTATTTACAAAAAAGGAAACGCTTTTAAGCTATAATTCTATATGCTTGCGGGTTCAGGGCAGTTCCTTTTCGTAGAAAGGGCGGTCGTCTTCAAAGTACTTTGCAGTGTTTATAGAGCTCTCGGTAGAAGCGGTGGCGGCATAGGGTGGGGGAGTGTCCGATGAGTATAAGCTTGGAGCGAGCTCGGGTGATGGCTACGTTCATGCGGCGCAAATCGCGAAGGAAACCGATATTTCCTCTTTCGTTAGTACGCACGAGACTGACGATGATAATGTCGCGCTCCTGGCCTTGAAAGGCATCGACGGTGTTGATCGTGATGACTTGGCGTAAGGGGCGAAGTTGGCGTTCAGACTTAATGAGCTTTCGAAGGTATTGTACTTGTGCTCTGTAGGGCGAAATGATGCCGATGTCTATGCGTTCGTCAAGAAGCCGCTTTGTGCCCATGCGGTTGGTGTAGGAAAGGAGTGCTTGAACGGTCAGTTGAGCTTCGCGCTTGTTGATACGTCCGTAGGAGCCAGCAACGAACTGTTCGGAAAAGTCGGAGATTTCGTGATTGGAAGTTGCTGTGACTTCTTCATCAGTCTCAATCCAGACGAGCGGGCTGTCTAAGTCGTCAAGCATGTTGCGATGCTTTATTTCGAGTGCTGCCTTGAGTTTTCCTCCGTAGAACCATTGGGAGGGAAAGCGCATGAGGGTTTCGTTCATGCGATATTGTGTGGTGAGAAGGCGTACGGCATATGGATGTTTGTCAACAAGGCGCTCCATGAGCGTAGTGGCGAGTCCGCCGCGCATGGCTTCGGGCGACTTGATGGTGGGAGGCAGTTGGCAGTGGTCGCCTGCCAGAATGACGCGATGGCACTTGGGAAGAGCTATCCAACATGCTGCCTCAAGTGCTTGTGCAGCTTCGTCAATGAACAATGTGTGGCACTTCCAGCCCATAAGGACTTGCTGGGCTGAGCCAGCCAGTGTACAGGCAATGACACGAGAGGTGTCGAAGAGTGACTGATTGATGCGTATTTCAAGTTCGTCGGCCCGTTCGCGTAGGCGCGAGATTTTTTGATGATGGCTGTCGGTGCGCGAACGGCGAGGAACGGATTGAAGTTGGCGAATAGCTTTGCGAATGGCCCAAAGCTGTGCATAGTCAGGATGAGCTTCAAAGCGACGTTCGTAGGTGTTTTGCAGCATTTTGTCGGTGACGCGTGTGGGATTTCCGATGCGCAATACTGAGATGCCACGATCGCTGAGTTGCTCGCTGATCCAGTCAACGGCGGTGTTGCTCTGTGCGCAGACCATGACTTGAGGTTCGCGACGCAACACTTCGCAGATGGCTTCTACAAGTGTAGTCGTTTTTCCTGTGCCAGGGGGACCGTGAACAACCATGAAGTCTTTGGCGCGAAGAACGTCGCCAACGGCTTCTTGCTGTGAAGCGTTGAGCCAAGGCAAACTTGGTGTGGTAATGGAGGATGAAAAGGCGGGTCTGCTGTTTCCGTAAAATAAATCGCGAAAGGCGGCAATGCGCCCGTCCTTGGTGTTAATGGCTCGACTGAGTGCTTCAAACATCAGGCGATACGTTGTTTCGTCAAAGCTGAGCTGAATACCGAGTTTTTCGCAGCTTTGGAGGCTTGTCGCTTGATCTTCATTGTCAAGTGTAATGACCATGCGATCGCTTTCAGCAAAGCTTACGGTGCCGAGAAAAGGGTAGTAGTTGAGCTTGCCTGTACCGTCCACGCTGAAGAAGGCAACGCGCTTTCCATATTCGAACGAGTGTTCAATGTCGGTGTCGTCGGTGCGTCTGAACTCTAAAGTCAGTCTGTTCATGGCATTATAGTACCGCCGCACAAATTGGACGGGGAACCAGCATTCGCCGCGTTTTACTTTTCGACCAATACCAAAGAGTTCCGTCTCGCGGCGGAACTCTGCTTTTTCGTGTTCATATTCTATGCGGAGCAATCTTTGCTGCTCAAGGAGTGTCATAGACAGATTTTTTACCAATAGACCGACCGCATGGGTGGAGGTCCATAAAGTTGGTGTAAGTTGCAGAAGGGATTTTCAAACTTTATGCGCGAAGCTTCTACAGCAATCTGTAGCCAAGCGTTCTCACCGATGGTCCAATCGGCCACAACGCCTACGCGGTCAACACTGGGCTGCCCCATGGGGGTGTAGTAATCCATGAAACCTTCCCCATCGTGCATGATACTCTTGGAAAAATAAACATACAAGTTGAAACGTTCTGAAGCTCGATAACCTACGATGCCCGAAAGACTGATGTCGCGGTTTCTTACAGGGCCCCATGTGGCGTTGGTGCCTTGAACCATAAAGGCATACGACCATCGTGAACCCCAACGCCCTGCATAGGCCAAGTCGATGCGTTCCTCAAGTCCAACGCCTTTTGGCGAACCTTTGCCTAAACCTGCTGCCATTCCGAATGAGAAACGTGCATTCAAGCCTTCGTGGAGTGACCAGGTTTCCCATGGTCGGTAATAAGCATAGGGAAGAGAAAGTGAACTTGTTGGTACGAAAACATCGAAGAGAAAATTGTCTTTTTCTGGATATACTTGTAGCTCAGACGCTGTTTCGTCTGTGGAGCCTAAAGTGTCAGCGTCTTCAGCTTGTTGAGCGAAGAGGGCTGAAGGCAGTAAGCAGAGGAGTATCCAGAGAAAACGTTTCATGCTTTGAGGGGTTTGCTATGCTTTTGTAAAGTCCTTGAGAATGATGGTAGCTTCGCGGTCGGGGCTGACAGAGATGATGCTGATAGGCGTTTGCAAAGCGCGTTCTATGTAAGAAATATAGTTGCTGAACGCTTTGGGGAAGTCGTTTTTTTTGCGCAAACCGTCAATTGGTGCCTTCCAGCCTGGAAGGTCTTCGTACACGGCTTCCCAACCTTCGGTGTCGTAGGGCATGGTGTCTGTAACGATGTCGCCCTTACGATAGGCTACACAAACTTTGATGGTGTCAAACGTGTCAAGCACATCGCTCTTCATCATAACGAGATCGGTGACACCGTTTATCATAATGGTGTATTTCAGAGCTACGAGATCAATCCAACCACAGCGGCGATTGCGCCCTGTTACTGCTCCGTATTCGTGGCCGATGTCTCGCAAGCGATCGCCTGTCTCGTCAAAAAGTTCTACGGGGAATGGTCCTGCGCCGACACGGGTGCTATAGGCTTTGAAAATGCCAAAGACGCGGCCTATTTTATTGGGCGCAATACCCAAGCCTGTGCACACTCCACCAATGGTGGTGCTGCTGCTTGAGACATAAGGATAGGTTCCGTGGTCAATGTCCAAGAGAGAGCCCTGAGCTCCTTCGGCCAATACGCTTTTACCCTCGTTGAGTGCTTGGTTGATGACCATTTCGGTATCGGCCAGTTGGAATTGTTTCATGTATTCCACGCCTTCGAGCCATTGCTTCTCTTCTTCAGCAATGTCGTAGTCTGTGAAGTGAAGTTCGCTAAGAATTTGTTCGTGTCGTGCTTTGAGTCGGGCATACTTTTCTGCAAAGTTCTCAGTGATGTCGCCAACCCGAAGACCGATTCTCGCAGCTTTGTCGCTATAGGTGGGGCCAATCCCTTTGCCAGTCGTTCCTACAGCTTTCTTGCCTTTTGCGGCTTCGTAGGCGCGATCCAGCAAGCGATGCGTCGGTAGTATCAGATGAGCACGGCGGCTAATGAGCAAGCGATTGGTGAGGGTGTATCCTGCTTGCTCTATCTCCTTGGCTTCTCCCATGAAAAGGTCTGGGGCGATGACACAACCATTGCCAATGATGTTGAGCTTTCCTTTGTCGAAGATGCCGCTTGGTATGGAGCGAAGTACAAATTTCTTTCCGTCGAAAATGATGGTGTGTCCAGCATTAGGGCCACCAGCAAAGCGAGCAACAATGTTGTATTGTGGAGTGAACCAATCTACAACCTTGCCTTTGCCTTCGTCGCCGAAGACGATACCCAACAAGGCATCAACTTTTCCTTTTGCCATAAAGTGTGTGTGATTTTTGGCGCAAATATACAAATTTGCAGTGCAATTAAGAGGCTTTGTGTTTGGATTTGCGGCAAAAGTGGTATAAACGGCTATTTCTCTTGCTCTGAGGTGACCAATTTGTAGCCTTTGCCATGGATGTTGATAATCTCAACGCTGGGGTCGGCTTTAAGGTGTTTGCGCAATTTTGTGATATAGACGTCCATGGAGCGCGCGTTGAAATAGTTGTCGTCAATCCAGATGCTCTTAAGGGCATAGTCGCGAGGCAGAACATCGCCATTCTTGGCGCAAAGTAATGTCAGCAGTTCGCTTTCTTTAGTGGTAAGTTTGCTTTGGTCTTCTCCATTGATCAGTATTTGTTTCTTAGTGTCAAAAACAAACGAACCGATTTTGTATAGATCCTTGTCTTCGTTGCGATTTCCTTTGACGCGTCGCAAAATAGCTTCAATGCGCAGCGTGAGTTCTTCCATAGAGAAAGGCTTTGTGATATAGTCGTCAGCACCAATACCAAAGCCTTCGACGATGTCTTCCTTCATGGTCCTGGCCGTCAGGAATATGATGGGCACGTCGCGGCTCTGCAGACGAATATCGCGCGCCAGTTCAAAACCGTCTTTCTTAGGCATCATAACATCTAATACGCAAATGTCATAATGCGTTGAAGTGAATGTTCTGTAGCCTGCCTCTCCATCCGTGCAAAGGGTGGTGTTGTAACCTTTTGCTTGGAGGTATTCACGGAGCAACATGCCTAAGTTTTCGTCGTCCTCGCAAAGGAGGATGCTCATTTTGTCGTTGAGGTTCATAATAGATAGGTGTTTAGTTGTTGTCAGATTTGATTATGCTTGATAGTAGTTGCTTCACCTATTGCCTATGTAGCGGGCAATTCTATAATGAAGCGTGTGCCTTGTCCGTAGTGACTTTCGGCCCGGATAGTGCCTTTATGGTAGTCAATGACGTTCTTTACGTATGCCAATCCCAGACCAAAGCCTTTTACATCGTGGCGATTGCCTGTGTGTACGCGATAGAAACGATCGAATATCTTTTTGACGTCTTCTTTCTTGATGCCAATGCCATTGTCTTTAACTTCGATGTGGAGCTTGTCGCCATTGTTTTTTACAACAACAGAAAGCGACAGCTTGCGATCCTCGCTCTTGTATTTCACAGCGTTGTCAAGCAGATTGAAAATAACGTTGGTCAGATGGATCTCATCGCCGTAAACCTGGCTCTTCTGGGCCGATATGTCACAGTTGATGCTGCCGCCTGCACTTTCTACCTTTAATCGGAACGTGCCTACAACGTCTTCTACGACATGAGCCATGTCGAACTCCTTGTTTTTATAGGCACCGCCACGGCGAGAGAACATGCTGATCTGCAAAATCTTTTCCACTTGGAAACGAAGTCGCTTCGTCTCATCGCTGATGATGCCACTGAGGTGCTTCAGCATGGCAGGCGACTTCGTCACACTTTGATCGGAGAGCATTTGCGAAGCAAGCGAAATGGTAGATATCGGTGTTTTGAACTCATGCGTCATGTTGTTGATAAAGTCGTTTCTGATTTCTGTAAGCCGCTTTTGACGGAAAATGATGTAAACCGTGAAACAAAAGATTACCAACAAAATAAAAGTGAAAATCACTGCAGGGATAATGAAGCGCACACTAGCAAAGATGTAGCGGTCCATGTCAGGGAAATGTACGTAAACATTTCCAGTAAGCGTTTGTTTCTCATTTGGAAATAGTGTGGCCGAATAAGTCTGTGACTCGCCTCGTGTGTCATAGTCGTTGCACCGATAAACTTCCTCGCCATCGCTCGTTTCAACCCTGATGTGATACTTTAGGTTCAGCCCCTCGTTTCTCAGAGCATTTTTGATGTACAGGTCAAGTTTGTTGAAGTCTAAGCGTTCTTTAAGCGGTAAGGCACTGGCCTTGTTCAAAATATCGAACACTACTTCTTCAAGCATTTCGCGGCGGTAGTCAGACTTATACGAACCTTGCAGCTGTCGTCGCATCTTTCTTATACCATTGGGAGAATCCGAGGTGGCCATCTCTCCTTCCTTGAATGAGTTGCTTCGGCGCTGAGTAGTCCAAGCATCGGGAATTTTTTGTAAACTATCTGAAAGAGATTCGCGTCGAATTTCAGCAGTGTCTTTGGGTGCTGTGCTTATTCCTAATTCAAGGCCACGCTGTGTTTCGTCTAATTCTACATTGCGTACAGCAACATATAGCGCCCGACCTACAGAAGTGTCGAACTGCTTGCGCCGCATCCTTACGTTGTCGTCAATGTAGCCCGCTTCAAGAAGGATGAGTGCCAAAAAGCATACACCCATCACGATAGCAATGAACCAAATCGTGCTCTTCTTCATAACAATAGCTGATATCGCTGCAAAAGTAAGAACAATTTTGGCAGAAAAGGTTTAATCAAGCTATCTAAACATTCTTTTAAATGTTATTTAACAGCCTTGCGGGTGTTTTGCAACTATCTCGGGCCATGCGCCTTATACCAAGAGTATAGTCTTTCTCAGCAAAGGTGTACAATTCTACAATATAAAGTACTCTTCCGTTTGAGCTTGCTGACATATATGATGAGGCTCATAGCATATATATGAAGGCTCAGACGGAGGAATGTTCTGACTTAGGCGATGTGTCACCCTATTCGCGCGTGCGCCTATTATCTTGACTTTCGTAAGTTCGCCTCCCGAAATCACTTTTGAATAACTTTTGAACAACGACGCAGCTCTTTTTTGAAGATTGCGCTTTTCGGAGGGCTTCTGTCCACGGTCGGGATGCCCGCACTGCACACGTAATTCCTCCTCCCGCAGTGCTTTAGGAGTGCAGGCGTCCCGCCTGCGACAAGCTTTTATAAAGGCTTCATGTAATCGCATGCAGTAGCACAATAACCACGACTCTCTTTGGATGGCTACACGCAAACAACCCTATCGTTGCGGAAATACGATAGGACCTTTTCGGTGCGCACCGTACGATGTTTACGTGCGCGCCGTACGAAAATTACGTGAACACCGTACGGCGCGCACCGAAAACATAGGCTGCTTCGTGCAAAGACATAGCGTTCTTTTTAGCGAAAGTCTCTGACTGAACAACGACGCAGTTCCTTTCGCAGGGTTACTCTTTTCGGACGGGATGAAGTTGTCTATGGGAGGGAATTATCGTATACTCCTCATGCTGATCGCCATACTTGAGCACCCACTCGGAAGCCTTGACGACAGAGTCGGTCAAATTCCTGCTCGGTTTGCACAGCATAGCATCTCATAATCTCCTTGAAACCTCTCTGGCTCTTGTCAACCCCACCACAACACGGTAGGCACCCGTCCCCCATTCTTCTTGCGTGGGAACATGTCGCAAAAGTTTGCTGAAAAACTGAGTCACTCAAGTCTCCCTGCAAAAATCCCTATTCATAGGGGCTTCAGGCGAGAGAGCTTTCGAAAATGATAATACCGCTGGAGTTAAGGCAAGAATTTCTATCGTATTGAGAAAGGATTTGGACTTATCGTAATGCTCTTTGTTGTCTTTCACTTTGTTTTAGAACAATAGCGCTACAATCTTTTATATTAGCTGACTTTGTGTATCAATTCGTAAGAACGTTAGAGATAAAAGGAATTAAAAAAGGGGCAACTTTGTCTATAGCAGACAGGCTTTTATATTTAATGAGGAACCTATCATTGATATTTGCTCTACACAATAATAATATATGTACGCGTACGCGCGCGTGAAGTATGGCTTCTTTTTCTTTTTGACAGCGCCGTCTGAAAGCTCGTACTCTCAAAAGCTGGAATAAAACAATTTGCGCCATATGTGGTGCCTTTGTGTGCAAAAACGCTATTTATGCGTGGCAAAACGATTGCTTTTATTGCGATTTTTTAAGTTTTGGTTGTTGTAATGGCATAAAAGGATAGGAAAAATTTGGCAGTCACGATGTTTTGCGTATTTTTGCACCCGCAAAAGTAGGAAACGAAGAAACCTGCTTGTTATTCTAAGACATTCGTAAAAGATTGTCGAGTTGTGTGAAAACAACACGGCGCCCCTCCTTAACTTTCGCGATGAATAGGCGGGCTACGCTGAAAAGAAATATCGAAACAAACATCAATTAACAACTAAAATGCCAGGATTATTAGGAAAGAAAATCGGAATGATTTCCGTTTTCAGTGCTGATGGCAAGAATGTGCCATGCACTGTGATCGAAGCCGGTCCTTGCGTCGTAACTCAGGTAAAGAGCGTTGAGCGTGATGGCTATGCCGCAGTTCAGCTTGGCTTTCAAGAAGCAAAGGAAAAGAATAC
Organism: uncultured Prevotellaceae bacterium; assembly: GCA_900316575.1. Classification (GTDB taxonomy): domain Bacteria; phylum Bacteroidota; class Bacteroidia; order Bacteroidales; family Bacteroidaceae; genus Alloprevotella. The sequence continues at coordinate 16,108 of ONDJ01000008.1, forward strand.
TTCAGCTCCTTTGCGTGGACATTTTAAGAAAGCAGGAACAACGCCCAAGCGTCATTTGGCTGAGTTTAAGGACTTTGATCAAGAATTGAATCTCGGCGACACGCTTACCGTGGAACTTTTCAATGATGCAGCTTTTGTTGATATCACTGGAACGTCCAAGGGTAAAGGTTTCCAGGGCGTAGTGAAACGTCATGGTTTTGGTGGTGTTGGTCAGAAGACCCACGGCCAAGACGACCGCTTGCGTGCACCAGGTTCTATTGGCGCTTGCTCTTATCCCGCTAAAGTCTTCAAAGGGTTGCGTATGGCTGGGCAAATGGGTAATGAGCGTGTGACGACGCAAAACCTTCGTGTTCTTAAAGTGATACCGGAAAAGAATTTGCTCCTCATCAAGGGTAGCGTGGCCGGATCAAAAGGTTCAATCGTTATAATTCGCAAGTAATGGAACTGAGTGTATTGAATATTAAAGGTCAAGACACCGGCCGTAAGGTGGTGCTCAGTGACAATGTGTTTGGCGTTAAGCCCAACGATCATGCGATTTATCTCGATGTGAAGCAGTATCTTGCAGATCAGCGTCAAGGAACTGCTAAGAGTAAGGAGCGTAGCGAAATTGCGGGTTCTACACGCAAATTAGGTCGTCAGAAAGGCGGCGGTGGTGCACGTCATGGTGATATCAAGTCTCCAGTGTTGCGCGGTGGTGGCCGTGTGTTTGGTCCTACTCCCCGCGATTATAGCTTTAAGCTCAATAAGAAGGTAAAGCAGCTTGCCCGCCGTAGTGCTTTGAGTTATAAGGTACAAGAAGACGCACTTTTAGTGGTAGAGGATTTTACGTTCGATGCTCCCAAGACAAAGCAGTTTGTTGAAGTGATGAACGACTTGAATGTAGCAGGAAAGAAAGTTCTTGTTGTGCTTCCTGGTGCAGATAAGAATGTTTACCTCTCTGCACGCAATTTGTCAAAAGCTAAAGTAGCGATTGCAAGTGATATCAACACTTACGGAGTGTTGGATTGCTCTGTTCTTATTGTAACAGAGAAAGCGCTTGCTAATATTGAAACTGTCTTAAACAAGTAAATAAACAGCGTTATGGGATTTATAATTAAACCTCTCATTTCTGAGAAGATGAACAATGAAACCGAAAAGCGCGCACGCTATGGTTTTATTGTACGCCCTGAGGCCAATAAACTTCAGATTAAGGCAGAAGTTGAAGCAAAATTCAATGTAAATGTAGTGGCAGTGAACACCTGTAACTATGCCGGAAAGAATAAAAGCCGGTACACGCGTGCAGGGTTGATAAAGGGACGCACCAATGCCTTTAAGAAGGCTATCGTGACCCTGCGTGAAGGTGATGCCATTGATTTTTATAGCAATATTTGATTTAACAAATGGCAGTACGTAAATTAAAGCCCACTACACCTGGGCAAAGACACAAGATTATCGGCACCTTTAGTGAGGTTACCACCTCTGTGCCGGAAAAGTCTCTCGTTAGCGGAAAGAAACGTACAGGTGGCCGCAATCATGCTGGTAAGATGACCATGCGTTACATTGGTGGTGGCCACAAGAAAAAATATCGTTTCATTGATTTCAAGCGAGAGAAAGATGGTGTGCCAGCCACAGTTAAGACCATTGAATATGATCCAAATCGTTCGGCTCGTATAGCATTGCTCTTTTATGCTGATGGTGAAAAGCGTTATATTATCGCTCCTAACGGATTGAAAGTAGGAGACAAGCTGATGTCGGGTGCCGAGGCATCTCCCGAGGTTGGCAATTGCTTGCCTTTGAAGAATATTCCGGTAGGTACCGTGATCCACAATATTGAACTTCGTCCTGGTCAAGGTGCTTTGCTTGTACGCTCAGCAGGTAACTTCGCTCAGCTTACAAGCCGTGAAGGTGATTATTGTGTGATAAAACTTCCTAGCGGTGAAATTCGTAAGGTACTAAGTTCTTGCAAAGCAACTGTAGGTAGCGTAGGCAACAGCGAGCACTCGCTGGAGAAGTCCGGTAAAGCTGGTCGTAGTCGTTGGCTTGGTCGTCGTCCACACAACCGCGGTGTTGTTATGAACCCTGTGGATCACCCCATGGGTGGTGGTGAAGGACGTCAAAGCGGTGGTCACCCACGTTCACGTACAGGTTTGTATGCTAAAGGTAAGAAGACCCGTTCGCCTAAGAAGCAGTCAAGTAAGTATATCATAGAGAGAGCAAAACGTCGTAAGTAATTAAAACGCCTAAAGATTATAATATGAGTCGTTCACTTAAAAAAGGACCGTATATCACTGTCTCCCTTGAGAAGAAAATCCTTGCCATGAACGAAAGTGGCAAGAAGAACGTGGTGAAGACATGGGCGCGTGCTTGCATGATCTCTCCTGATTTTGTTGGACACACGATTGCAGTGCATAACGGCAACAAGTTTATTCCTGTTTATGTAACAGAAAATATGGTAGGCCATAAGTTAGGCGAATTTGCTCCAACACGCAAGTTCGGCGGACATGCTGGCAACAAGAAATAAACAGGCACATCGTTTACCATTCAGATATTCAGAAAATAATGGGTAACAGAAAGAGAAAAGCCGCAGAGGCTCGTAAAGAAGCAAAGAAACAGATGTTCTTTGCCAAGTTGAATAATGTTCCCTCCTCACCCCGAAAGATGCGTTATGTTGTTGATTTGGTTAGAGGCATGGAGGTGAACAAAGCACTCGGTGTGCTACAGTTCTCCAAAAAGGCTGCTTCAGCCAACGTAGAGAATGTGTTGCGTTCGGCTATAGCAAACTGGGAGCAAAAGAATGAACGTAAAGCTGAAGAAGGAGAATTGTTTATAACCAAAATCTTTGTAGATGAAGGCTTTACGCTCAAAAGAATGCGTCCTGCACCACAAGGTCGTGGTTACCGAATCCGTAAGCGTTCCAATCATGTGACAATTTTCGTCGGAACTATAACTGAAAACGAGTAATTATGGGACAGAAAGTAAACCCTATTAGTAATCGTCTCGGCATTATCCGTGGCTGGGATTCTAATTGGTACGGTGGCAATAGTTTTGGCGAAAATATCCTTGAGGATAGCAAGTTGCGCAAATATCTTAACGCACGTCTTGCAAATGCTAGTCTGTCACGTATCGTCATTGAGCGCACTTCCAAGAAGATTACAATCACTGTTTGTACAGCCCGTCCAGGAATTATTATTGGAAAAGGCGGACAAGAGGTTGATAAGCTCAAAGAAGAGCTGAAGAAAATTACCGATAAAGACGTGCAGATCAATATCTTTGAAGTTAAACGCCCTGATATTGATGCACACATTGTTGGTGATAGTATCGCAAGACAGATAGAAAGGCGAGTAGCATACCGTCGAGCTATTAAGAATGCGATAGGAAATGCTATGCGTGCTGGTGCAGAAGGTATCAAGGTTCAGATCTCTGGACGCTTGAACGGTGCAGAAATAGCACGTTCTGAAATGTACAAAGAAGGTCGCACGCCACTCCATACTTTCCGTGCAGATATAGACTTTAGCCAAAACGAAGCCATTACAAAGGTTGGCGTTCTCGGTATCAAAGTCTGGATTTGCAAAGGTGAAGTTTATGGAAAGCGCGATTTGGCTCCCAACTTCCAGCAGGATAAAGAACCTCGCGGCAATTTTGCAGGCAGAGGTGATCGTCGTGGCCGTCGCCGCGGTGGTGCAGACCGTAAGTAAACACTTAAAAATTAGAAACAGCAATGTTACAGCCTAAGAGAACCAAATACAGGAGGCCGCAAAAAGGCCGCGCAAAAGGTAATGCACAGCGTGGTAACCAGTTGGCTTTTGGTAGCTTCGGTATAAAGAGCTTAGATACACACTGGATAACAGCACGTCAGATAGAAGCAGCTCGTGTAGCTATGACACGTTATATGCAGCGTGAAGGTCAAAGCTGGATACGTATTTTCCCCGATAAGCCCATCACAAAGAAACCTGCCGATGTACGTATGGGTAAAGGTAAGGGTGACCCCGTAGGGTATGTTTACCCCATCACACCGGGTCGTATTATTTTTGAGATTGAAGGTGTAAGTTTTGAAGTAGCAAAAGAAGCTTTGCGTCTCGCTGCTCAAAAACTTCCCGTTACTACTAAGTTTGTTGTACGTCACGATTACGATAAAAACGCTTGATTATGAAGATAGCAGAAATTCGTGGACTCTCAGCATCAGAATTGCGTGAGCGTATTGAGAGCGAGGTTTCCAATTATGAAACAATGAAGATGAATCATGCCGTTACACCTTTGGAAAACCCTGCACAGATTAAGCAAGCACGTCGTACAATAGCACGGCTAAAGACTGTGTTGCGTGAAGTAGAAAACCAAAAGTAATTACGCTTCAACACATGGAAAAGAGAAATTTAAGAAAGACGCGTCAGGGTGTGGTTGTAAGCAATAAGATGGATAAGACCATCGTTGTTGCAGCACGCTTTAAAGAAATCCACCCCATATATGGCAAGTTCGTTTCCAAGACTAAGAAGTATCATGCACACGATGAAGCCAATGACTGCAATGTGGGTGATGTCGTTCAAATCATGGAAACCCGTCCGCTGAGTAAGACAAAGCGCTGGAGAGTAGTAAAAATCGTAGAAAGAGCGAAGTAATATGATACAGACAGAATCCCGACTTACTGTTGCAGATAACAGTGGAGCACGCGAAGCGCTTTGCATCCGTGTGCTTGGAGGTACACGTCGTCGTTATGCTTCAGTTGGTGACATTATTGTTGTCGCCGTGAAGAATGTTATACCGTCGAGCGACCTCAAAAAAGGTGCTGTGTCGAGAGCACTTATTGTACGCACTAAGAAAGAAATTCGTCGAGCTGATGGTTCTTATATCCGTTTTGATGACAATGCTTGCGTGTTGTTGAACAACGCTGGAGAGTTGAGAGGTAGCCGCATCTTCGGTCCCGTAGCTCGCGAACTTCGTGCTGTTAATATGAAGGTTGTCTCGCTCGCACCTGAAGTGCTTTAACCCTAAAACACTGAAACGTAATGAGCAAATTACATATTAAAAAAGGCGACACTGTTTATGTCAACGCTGGAAAAGACAAAGGTAAAACTGGTAAAGTCTTGAAAGTGCTGGTTGAAAAGCAGCGTGCTGTTGTGGAAGGCGTTAATATCGTCTCCAAGAGTCAAAAGCCTAATGCCTCAAATCCACAAGGCGGCATCACAAAGATGGAGGCTCCTATTCATATTTCTAACTTGAACCCATTAGATCCCAAGAGCGGCAAGCCTACTCGTATCGGTCGTCGTCGCGAAGAAGGAAAATTGGTTCGTTATGCCAAAAAATCAGGGGAGGTGATTAAGTAATGAGCACTACAGCAAGTCTTAAGAAAGAATATACAGAGCGCATAGCGCCGGCATTGATGAAGCAATTTGGCTATTCATCTCCAATGCAGATTCCCGTCCTCAAGAAAATCGTAGTCAACGAAGGCTTGGGTATGGCAACGGCTGATAAGAAGATTATTGAAGTTGCAATCAATGAGCTTTCAGCTATCACAGGTCAAAAAGCTGTTGCTACAGTGTCGCGTAAAGACGTCGCTAACTTCAAATTGAGGAAAAAGATGCCAATCGGCGTGATGGTGACTCTTCGTCGCGAACGCATGTATGAATTCTTAGAACGTTTGGTACGTGTGGCTCTGCCCCGTATTCGTGACTTCAAAGGGATCAACAGCAAGTTTGACGGTCGTGGAAACTATACACTGGGTATTGACGAACAAATCATTTTCCCTGAGATAAACATTGACTCGATTGAACGAATCGTAGGTATGAACATTACGTTCGTGACTACAGCTAAGACTGACGAAGAAGGATATGCTCTTCTTAAGGAATTTGGTCTTCCGTTCAAAAATGCTAATAAGTAACGAATTTAGAATATGGCAAAAGAATCAATGAAAGCGCGTGAAGTAAAGCGCGCCAAGTTAGTAGCCAAGTATGCAAAGAAACGTGCAGCATTAAAGGAAATTGTTAATAAGAGCAATGATCCCGTTGAAGCATATGAAGCTGCTCGTAAGTTGCAGGAAATACCCCGCAATGCAAATCCTATTCGTCTTCACAATCGCTGTAAGATAACGGGACGCCCCAAAGGCTATATGCGCCTCTTCGGTATTTCACGTATTCAGTTCCGTGAAATGGCATCTCAAGGTCTTATTCCTGGAGTTCGTAAAGCAAGCTGGTAACAATCTCTTGTTGCATTAACTATTATCTTTAATATTGTCGGGGCAGTCCCGATTAATTAAAAACAAACCACATGACAGATCCTATTGCAGATTATCTAACGCGGTTGCGCAATGCCATTCGGGCAAATCATCGAGTGGTAGAGGTGCCTGCGTCAAATCTGAAGAAGGAGATTACAAAAATCCTCTTCGATCAGGGTTTTATTCTCAACTTTAAGTTTGAGGATGATGGCCCGCAAGGAACAATCAAGATTGCGTTAAAGTACAATCCACAAACGCGTGAAAGTGCTATTCGCTGCTTGAAACGTGTATCACGTCCTGGCCTACGTAAATATACTGGCTATCGTGATATGCCTCGAGTTATTAATGGTCTTGGTATAGCTATTGTGTCCACTTCAAAAGGTGTGATGACTAACAAGGCCGCCGCCAATCTTAAAATAGGCGGTGAAGTATTATGCTATGTATATTAATAAAGGAGCAACACTATGTCAAGAATAGGTAAATTGCCGATTAACATTCCTGCAGGCGTAACGGTTACGCTGAAGGATAATGTAGTGACCGTTAAAGGTCCGAAGGGTGAGTTAACTCAAAGCGTTGATCCTTCAATCCTTGTTTCAGTCGAAGATGGAGAAATCAAATTCTCTATTGACGAGAAGAGCGAAGTAGCTCAGAAACAAAAACAAGCTTTCCATGGCCTTTATCGTGCTTTAGTGAATAATATGGTAGTTGGCGTAAGTCAAGGCTACAAAAAGGAGATGGAACTCGTTGGTGTAGGTTATCGTGTTTCCAATCAAGGAAATCTCGTTGAGTTTTCTTTGGGTTATACACACCCTATATTCATACAACTTCCTTCAGAAATAAAAGTAGAGACCAAGACCGAACGCAACAAGAATCCTTATATTTGCTTGGAGTCTTGCGACAAGCAATTGCTGGGTCTTGTATGTGCGAAGATCCGTTCCTTCAGAAAGCCTGAACCTTATAAAGGAAAGGGTATCCTCTATATCGGAGAACAAATACGTCGCAAGTCTGGTAAAGCAGCCGGTGCGAAATAAACAAATAGCTTAAGATTATGACGACAAAGAAAGATAAGCGCAGACTCCGTATTAAATATAGAGTTCGCAGTAAGATATCAGGAACGGCTACACGCCCCCGCATGAGCGTGTTTCGTAGCAATAAACAAATCTATGTTCAATTTATAGATGATGTGACTTCAACAACTTTAGCCAGTGCTTCTTCTCTTAAGTTAGAAAAGATGACGAAGTCGGAACAAGCTACTAAGGTTGGAGAGTTGGCCGCAAAGAATGCCATTGCAGAAGGTATCAAAGAAGTTGTCTTTGATCGTAATGGTTATCTCTATCATGGTCGAGTAAAAGAGGTTGCAGAAGGAGCCCGAAAGGGTGGACTTAAATTCTAAAGATTATGGCAAGCAGAATTAACGTTAGTAGTGAAGAATTAAAAGATAGACTGGTTGCTATCAATCGTGTAACAAAGGTTACTAAAGGTGGTAGAACTTTTACCTTCGCAGCAATAGTAGTTGTAGGTGACGGGAAAGGTGTAATTGGCCACGGTTTAGGTAAGGCAGGAGAAGTTCAAGCTGCGATAGCTAAAGGAATTGAAGCTGCTAAGAAAAACTTGATCAAGGTGCCTGTTCTCAACGGTACAGTTCCTCATGAACAAGAAGCTCGATATGGTGGTGCCAGGGTATTAGTTATGCCGGCATCTGAAGGTACTGGTGTTGTTGCTGGAGGTGCTATGCGCGCAGTATTAGAAAGCGCTGGAGTCAAGGACGTGCTAGCAAAGTCTAAAGGATCTGCCAATGCTCACAACCTTGTGAAAGCTACTTTTGCAGCATTGAGTCAGATGCGTGATGCGCGTATGATTGCTTCACAGCGTGGAGTGTCAATGGAAAAAGTTTTTAAAGGTTAAGACACTATGGCAACAATAAAGATTAAGCAAACAAAAAGCCGCATCGGTGCGCCCAAAGACCAGAAGCGCACTCTTGATGCCATGGGCTTAAGGAAGATGAACAAGGTGGTAGAGCTCCAAGATACTCCCTCAGTGCGTGGACAGATTCGTAAAGTGCGTCATCTTGTAACCATCGTAGATTAAATATTTCAGTAAAAAGAAAGAATAGTCATGAAGTTACATACACTCAAACCTGCCGAAGGCTCTGTTAAAGGACGTAAACGTATTGGTCGTGGACCTGGTTCTGGCCGTGGTGGCACATCAACACGTGGTCACAAAGGAGCAAAGCAACGCTCAGGTTATAAGAAAAAGATCGGCTTTGAAGGTGGCCAAATGCCGCTACAACGTCGTTTGCCCAAATTCGGATTTAAGAATATAAACCGAGTTGAGTACAAAGCTATAAATGTTTCTACATTACAAGCTTTGGCAGAAAGCAAAAATCTTAGTGTCATTGGTATAGATGAGCTTCGTGCAGCTGGTTTTATTTCTAAGAATCAACTCGTGAAGATACTTGCGAATGGTGACCTAACTGTTAAGATAGATGTTACGGCCCACGCTTTTTCTAAACGTGCTGAAGAAATAATCACTGCCGCTGGAGGCTCTGTAACAAAACTCTAAAATCCGATTCTAAATCGATGAAAATTATCGAGACTATACGGAACATTAGGCGGATTGAGGATTTGCGCACTCGTTTGCTGATAACAATTCTCTTTGTTGCCATCTATAGGTTCGGTTCCTTTGTCGTGTTACCTGGTGTCAATCCAAGTGCATTGCAGAAGTTACACGAACAAACCAGCGAAGGTTTGATGTCCTTGCTGAACATGTTCTCGGGTGGTGCCTTTGAGAATGCATCAGTATTCGCATTAGGTATTATGCCCTACATCTCGGCTTCAATCGTTATTCAGCTTCTTGGTGTTGCAGTACCATATTTCCAGAAGATGCAGCGTGAAGGCGAAAGTGGTCGCCGTAAGATGAATCAACTCACTCGCTGGCTCACCGTTGCCTTGCTGCTCTTCCAAGCCCCTTCATACCTCATCAACCTTCACAATCAAGTAGGTAATGGAGCCTTCCTTGTTGAGACTAATGCAATGTTTTATATAACATCTACCATTATTCTCGCAGCAGGTTCTATGTTTATCCTATGGTTAGGTGAGCGTATTACAGACAAGGGCGTTGGAAATGGTATCTCTCTCATCATTATGATTGGTATTATAGCTCGAATGCCAGCAGCATTGACCGAAGAATTCACAACGGCTCTTTCTGGAGCTGAAGGAGGCGGTCTTATAAAGTTCCTTTTCGAGATCATTGCTTTGCTCTTCGTTATGGCATTGGCTATTTTGTTGACACAAGCAACTCGTAAGATTCCAGTTCAATACGCCAAGCGTGTTGAAGGTAATCGTCAGGTGAGTGGTGCACGCCAGTATATACCCTTGAAGCTCTTTGCAGCTAATGTTATGCCAATCATTTTTGCTCAGGCTATCATGTTTATCCCCTTGACATTAGTACGGAGTGAAAATCCTGGTTGGGTTATTCGTAATCTGATTGATAACACATCTGTCTTGTATAACGTAATTTATGTTGTGCTGATCATAGCATTTACATATTTCTATACAGCAATCACGATGAACCCTGTCCAGATGGCTGAAGATATGAAGCGAAATAATGGCTTTATTCCTGGTGTAAAACCAGGCAAGAATACAGCCAATTATATTGATACGGTAATGTCGCGAATCCTTCTTCCTGGTTCGTTGTTCATAGCTTTGATAGCCATCATGCCCGCTTTTGCTAGCATTTTTGGCATTAAGCAAGGCTTTGCTCAATTCTTCGGAGGAACTTCCTTGCTCATTCTCGTAGGTGTTGTTATTGATACACTCCAGCAGATTGAAAGCCACATGATGGTTCGTCATTATGATGGTTTGCTTAAGGCTGGGAGAGCCCGTCCACGTACTGTATCAGCTTATTAATGAGAGATAGTTATTCGGATGATCTATCTGAAGACTGAAGACGAGATAGAACTGCTTCGAGCAGCAAACATGTTGGTTGCAAACACCTTGGCCGAAATCGCGAAAATGATTCGTCCAGGTGTTACAACCCAACAGATAGATAGATTGGCAGAAGAGTTTATTCGGGATCATGGGGCCATACCCACTTTCAAAGGTTTTCCTAATCCTTATGGTTGTGATTTCCCTTGTTCCGTCTGCACATCTGTGAATGATGTTGTCGTTCACGGGATCCCAGATGATAAACCCCTTCAGGACGGAGATATCGTATCTGTTGACTGTGGCACAAAACTTAATGGCTATTGCGGTGATTCTTGTTATACCTTTTCTGTAGGCGAGGTAAGTGAAGAAGCCAAAAGCTTGATGAAGACTACCAAGGAAGCCCTTTATAAAGGAATTTCACAAGCCTTACCAGGTCATCGCATTGGTGATATTAGTTTTGCCATCCAAAATCACGTAGAGTCATCGGATTATGGCGTGTTGCGTGAATTAGTAGGCCACGGCATCGGTCGTGAGATGCACGAAGATCCTCAGGTGCCTAATTATGGCAAAGCCGGTAATGGCAAACAGCTGAAGAATGGTATGTGCATTGCCATTGAGCCCATGGTAACACAATATGCTCGGGAAATAGTTTTGAAAGAAGATCAATGGAGTATTGCAACAAAAGATGGTGGTTTAGGAGCACATTTTGAGCATACCATTGCGATACACAACGGTAAAGTTGATATTCTTTCCTCGTTTGAAGAAATAGAAAAAATAGAACAGTCTAAGCATTAACGAAAATTCTCATTATGGCAAAACAATACGCAATCGAGCAAGATGGAACCATCGTAGAGTCTCTCAGCAATGCCATGTTTCGTGTCGAATTAGAAAATGGTCATGAAATTATTGCTCACATCTCTGGCAAGATGCGCATGCATTATATCAAGATACTTCCAGGTGACAAGGTAAAAGTTGAGATGAGCCCTTACGATTTAACCAAGGGTCGGATTGTGTTCCGTTACAAATAAAACAAAACAAGCAAATATGAAAACAAGAGCATCCGTAAAGAAGCGCAATGCAGACTGCAAAATTGTACGTCGCAAAGGTCGCCTCTATGTTATTAATAAGAAGAATCCCAAGATGAAGCAGCGTCAGGGATAGTCTTTAGCAAAACAACAAACTTATTATATGGCAATACGAATAGTTGGTGTAGATTTGCCTCAGAATAAGCGAGGTGAAATCGCCTTGACCTATATTTATGGCATAGGTCGCAGCAGCGCTTGCAAGATTTTAGATAAGGCAGGCGTTGACAGAGGAATTAAAGTTCAGGACTGGACAGACGAACAAGCAGGTAACATCCGCGCCGTCATAGGTGAGGAGTACAAGGTTGAAGGTGACCTTCGTTCAGAGGTTCAGATGAACATCAAGCGTTTGATGGACATTGGCTGCTATCGCGGCGTGCGCCATCGTAATGGTCTTCCCGTACGTGGACAGAGCACAAAGAACAATGCTCGTACCCGTAAAGGAAAGAAGAAGACTGTGGCAAACAAGAAAAAGGCTACTAAATAAGCATTAGATTATGGCAAAGAAAACAGTTGCAGCTAAAAAGAGAGTTGTTAAAGTAACCGCACAAGGTCAGCTCCACGTGCACAGCTCTTTCAACAATATCATTGTGTCGCTCGCTAATGACGAAGGACAAGTGATTTCTTGGTCAAGTGCCGGCAAGATGGGTTTCCGTGGTTCAAAGAAGAACACCCCCTACGCCGCTCAGATGGCCGCTCAAGATTGTGCAAAGGTGGCCTACGACCTTGGTCTTCGCAAGGTAAAAGCTTATGTCAAAGGTCCTGGAAACGGTCGTGAAAGTGCCATACGCACTATTCATGGCGCAGGAATTGAGGTTACAGAAATTGTAGATGTAACACCACTGCCCCACAATGGCTGTCGCCCTCCAAAGCGTCGCCGTGTATAATGCAGTGTTCGTAAGTTCTCAATTATTTTTTATTTAACAACCAGCAACAAATATTATGGCAAGATATATCGGTCCTAAGACACGTATCGCTCGCAAGTTCGGCGAAGCCATTTTTGGTCCAGACAAAGTGCTCTCAAAGCGTAACTATCCTCCAGGCCAGCAGGGTAATAATCGTCGTCGTAAGACATCAGAATACGGCATCATGCTTGCTGAAAAGCAAAAAGCCAAGTACACCTATGGTGTTCTTGAAAAGCAATTCCGTAATCTCTTTGACAAAGCAGCTCGTTCCACTGGTATTACTGGTGAAGTTCTCCTGCAGAGTCTTGAGAGCCGTCTTGATAATGTGGTTTATCGTCTTGGTATAGCTCCCACTCGTGCAGCAGCTCGTCAGCTTGTCAGCCACAAGCATATTGTCGTTGACGGCAAGGTACTCAACATTCCTTCCTATAGTGTAAAACCCGGTCAGATTGTAGGCGTGCGCGAAAAGTCTAAGTCACTCGAAGTGATTGCTGATTCTTTGGCAGGTTTCAATCATGGCAAGTACGCATGGATTGAATGGGACGAAAGCAGCAAGAGCGGTAAGTTCCTCCATCGTCCTGATCGTGCTGATATTCCCGAGAATATCCGCGAGCAGTTGATCGTAGAACTCTACTCTAAGAACTAATTCCCGATATAAGAGCATTCTCCCTTCATTTTTTGAGCGTGCTTTTATATATCACACCCCAACGCCAATGAGCGTTCATGCCTCCTTTTCATTGAGGCATATCCACACACACCACATCCACAAACAACACACAAAAACTCACACATGGCGATATTAGCATTTCAAAAGCCCGACAAAGTTGTAATGCTCGAAAGCGACAACAAGCACGGCATCTTTGAGTTCCGTCCCCTTGAACCCGGTTTCGGCGTTACTATAGGTAATGCTCTGCGTCGCATCCTGCTTTCCTCACTGGAAGGCTACGCCATCAACACCATCAAGATCGATGGTGTCGATCACGAGTTCGCCTCCATTCAAGGTGTGCGTGAGGATGTAACCAACATTATTCTCAACCTCAAACAAGTTCGTTTCCGTTGTCTTTCTGAAGATAACGAATCCGAGACTGTGAGCATCTCGGTGGAAAACACCAAGGAATTCCGTGCTGGCGACATTGGTCAGCAGCTCTCAGCGTTTGAAGTGTTGAATCCCGATCTTATTATCTGCCACCTTGCTCCCAAGACCTCCATGCAGATACAGCTCACAATCAACAAAGGGCGCGGCTACGTTCCTTCAGAAGAAAATCGTGAGTTCTGCAAAGAGGTGTCGCAGATAGCTATAGATTCAATCTATACCCCCATCCGTAATGTCAAGTATATCGTTGATCCCTTCCGCGTAGAGCAGAAGACCGACTATGACAAACTCACTCTTGACATCACAACGGACGGTTCCATTACGCCCAAAGATGCGCTTCAGGAGGCTGCAAAAATTCTTATTCAGCACTTCGCACTCTTCTCTGATGAGAAAATTACCGTTGAAGATCGTGCTGAGGAAGAGAACAAAGAGATTGACGAAGAAGTACTTCACATGCGTCAGTTGCTTAAGACCAAGCTTACCGACATGAAGCTTTCTGTTCGTGCCCTCAACTGTCTCAAGGCAGCCGAGGTTTCCACGTTAGGCGATCTTGTTCAGTTCAACAAGTCCGACCTCCTCAAGTTCCGCAACTTTGGAAAGAAATCGCTCACCGAGCTTGATGATTTGCTCGCGAGTCTGAATCTGTCGTTTGGAACTGACATTACTAAGTACAAGTTAGAAAAAGATTAAACTCAACAATGAGACACAACAAAAAATTCAACCATCTGAGTCGTACTGCTTCTCACAGAAGTGCCATGTTGGCAAACATGGCTTGTTCTCTGATCAAGCACAAAAGAATCACTACGACTCTTGCCAAGGCCAAAGCCTTGAAAAAGTATGTAGAGCCGCTCATTACCAAGTGCAAGAGCGACACCACCACCAATCGCCGCGTTGTCTTCCGCTATTTACAAGACAAGTATGCTGTGACCGAACTTTTCAAAGAGATTTCACAGAAAGTAGGCGACCGTCCTGGTGGCTACACCCGTATCATCAAAACAGGTTTCCGTCCCAGCGATGGTGCCGACATGTGCTTCATCGAACTCGTTGACTACAATGAGAATATGGCTAAGACTCAGAAGAAGGCCACACGTCGTAGTCGTCGCGGAGGAAAGAAGACAACCACCGATGCCGCAGCTCCTGCTGAAGAAACTGCCGTAGTTGAAGAAGCTCCCGTAGCCGAGGAAGCTCCGAAGGCTGAAGAAGTAGCTGAAGTGGTAGAAACCGCTGAAGCCGTTGCTGCTGAATCCGAAGATGATACACAAGTAACCGCATAATAACACCGACACATTTATTTAATTGCCACTATAAGTACTCCCTGAGCCGCGAGGTTTGGGGAGTACTTTTAGTTATATATCGATTTATTGTAGCAAACAACGCCGAAATGTTGTAATCCCCTTATGGTAAAGCCTTCTGCTTCGTTAGCAGGGCCTATGTAAGGCGTGTCTCATGGGGCGCGGTCGTATTGCCCGTGTAGTGTTTGCGAGTGGTTCAATGCACGAGCAAAAGGCTTATTCTCTTCTTGCTTTATAGCATAAACATCCTTTGTCCCTATCGAGGTGGCAATAGGAGTCCGATACGTACGTGATTTCCGTACGGTGTGCACGTAATTTTCGTACGATGCGTATGTGATTTTCGTACGATGCGCACGCGAAGGCATCCTATACGTTGCGCGAAAAGCGTGTTCTCCCGCCGCAAAGCTTGGGAGTGCGGGCCTCCGTCCTCGCCCGCAACAAGTGTGTCGTCCGCGAAGAAGCGAATTTCTAACGACCGCGCCCCATGCGTAGCACCCCTTCTGTCGCTTTGACTCTAAAGGGCGTGGTATGAAGCTAAAGTTTTGGCATTTTGTTGGGATTTTGTTTGCAATAGTTACAACTTGTCGGGTTATGTACGAAAAAAGATACGCAATTTTTTTTGCAGGGAATTTTTAGTGTTTACATTTGCAGTCTCAAAGAGTTTTGAAAGGAAACACATATTTTATTTACAACTTAATTTATTAACCAAAACACATCTCTATGAGAAAAATTACTTCTCTGCTGATGCTGCTCGTGCTTGCCGTGTTCGGCAACGTGACAGCTTTTGCGCAAGGTGCTGACAACACTGTAGAGTACGATGCCTATCCTAAGTGGTCTGCTAATGACAACGCCAGTGTGTATTGGGTAGGTTTCTTGACCCCTGGAACAGAGGATAAATCGTACATGATGAGCGCCTTCCAATTTTACCAAGTCTCTGGCTTTGGTAATGCTGAGTGCTATACGGCTATTTGTACAGAGGTGCCAGACTATTCAAGTGCTGGTACCAATGGTCGCGTAGCTATTATTCCTGAAGCGTCTGTTCTTGCTGTATCAACCAATACGGTTGAAGCTGGTGCAGAAGCTTACTACACTTACAATCTTGATGAGGAAATTGAATTGATTGGCGGCACCGTCTATTACATGGTGTTCTTGGCCAGCAATGTACCCAATGATGAGGGAATGTACACCTGTTCTGCAACGCGTGTACGTCTTCGCAACAGTGTTAGCTATCCAGCCGGCGTATGTCTCGGTAATGGTGCATTGCGTTCAGATCTTGCTCCTGGTTTCAAAGCTACGCTCACCATGTCAGATTATGACTATGCACTCATTCAGTTGAGCCAACTTGTAGCTGAAGTCAACTTCGATGCCGAGAGCTACGTTATGGACACTCCTGGTGGTTATCCCAGCGAACTCGTTTATGCTTGTGAAGAAGCTTACATCGAAGCTCAAGACCTGAACGACAATCCCGATGGCGCTACGTTAGAGCAAGTACAGGCTGCTATTACGAAGCTCCAAAATGCTTATGCTGCATTGCTCGCAGGTATCATTCCCGTAGAGTTTACGCCTGGTTACTACATGATGGTCAATGCTCGTCTCACCTCGAGCACCGCTCCTGTCAATCAGCTTGACGAGATCGATCTGACCAACTGTGTAGTTGCAGCCACCGATGCAATCAACCTCACATACGCCGACGCTGCCAACACAACGCTCGAAGGTGCTGAAGCAGAACCCGCTCATATCTTTGATATCCGCGAGGCAGAAGATGGTCTCTACACCATCAAGAGCATTCTCTTTAACAACTATGTTGACGATGCTGGTAGCCGCAGCACCGGTTATGGTTTTGTTGACGATGTAGCCAACGCCGGTCGTTTTGCCGTACAGACCAGTAGCAACGTGGCAGGCATGGTTTACCTCCAGCACAGCAGTGTGGCCGAAAGCACTGAGTATAACTCACTCTGTGTTTCGCCTTCCTATAAAAAAGTTACTGACTGGGCACAAGACGCTTATGCTTCTTGGTACATGGTTCCTGTAACGCAGGAAACGGTTGATGCACTTGCTGACAAGATCAATGAGCAACGTGCCATCGTAGCTCAGAAGCAACTCAACGACACTCTTCAGAAGTACTACACCGCAGCTGTTGAGGCACGCGAGGCTGGTCGTTCGTTCATCTTCGACGGAACCAACGATGGTCAGTTTGTTGTAGGCGATGGTCTCATCATTGATGCCACTCAGCTCTTCAGCAATGCTAAGGATCCCCAAGAAGGTTCTTACGACGGTTTGCTCGATACCGACTACACAACGTTCTTCCACAGCTCATGGCACGCTAGTGCTCCTGCCGCTGAAGCCCACTATATGCAGATGGACCTCGGTGAAGAAGTGCAGACCCTCGTGCTGAAGTATGGCGTTCGCAGCAATGCTGGTAGCAACGACATTCCTTACACCGTGACGCTCTATGGAACTAACGACGCTTCGTTGCTCTCTAAGGCTCCTGTAGGAACCGAAGGCGAAGACGGCTATGTTCCTGGCGATACCATTTCTTGCGAAGAATGGACCAATCTTGGCCAGTACACTATGACCTATCAGTATGGTTTGCTCGATGCCGAAGGAAACGCCGTGAATAACTCTGGTCGTCGCACAAGTGCTCCCGTTGTGATGGGTGCCGGTGTGACAACTTTCGAACTTCCCCAAGCTTACCAGTACATTCGCCTGAGCGTAGATGAAACTGTTCAGAGCATCGTGAATGGTAGCAAGCGCTCCAATGGCGACGGCTTCAACTACTGGAACCTCGGTTCACTCCGTGCTTACTCTGGTGAGTACGACCCCGACTGCGTATATGCTCACATGGACGAGGCTGCTAGGACCGAACTCGAAGGTAGCATCTCAGCTGCCGCTACTGAGTTGGAGAGCGAAGCTGCTACACAAGCTACTATCGATCGCCTGAAAGCCGCTTACGAAGCCTTCATGGCTATCTATCCCGACAAGAGCAAGCTTCAGGCTGCTATTGACGAAGCTAAGAGCTGGTTGACTCCCGCCGTAGAAGGTGCAGAGATGGGTAATTACTCTCCCGAGTCAAAGACTCCTTTCCAAACTGTTATTGAGGAAGCCCAAGGTGTTGCAGATGGTATCTTGACATTCACAGCCTATACCGAAGCTATGCAAAACTTGAGCACCGCTAAGGAAGCCTTTGCCGCTCGTCTCATCAAGCCCGAAACAGGTTACTACAACATCGTTAGCCTCACCACTGGTGCCGCTAAAGAATCTTATCTCGTAGCTCGTTCTACCAGTACCACCAGCAACCGCGCTAACAGCGGTCTGGGTTGGAACTATGCAGGCAAACTCTCTTCCGACTACGTGAACACCTTGTGGTATGTAGAGAAGCTCGACAATGGTAAGTACACCTTCAAGAACGTAGCTACTGGCTACTACATGGACAACACGCAGACTGCTCTCAGCGGTGGTGTTGCTCAGGTGGCTGAAGCTAAGGAAATTGATCTCCGTGCCGCTCGCGACACCGCTGGTATCGGCTTCAACTTCGTAATCAACGAAGAAGGTACCCTCTTTGGTAACTCCGATCCCAATGGTGTGTTTGTAGTTTGGAGCGCAGGTAATGGTAACGACAACAGCGCATGGAGCTTCCAGCCTGCTTCTTACGAAGGCACAATGACCATTAATCTCAACAAGCCCGTTAGCGTTCACACCTTGCCGTTTGACGTAATGGGCCTGAGCAATGCTTACGAGGTTGCTGGTATTACTGAAGACGGTGCTTCCGTAGCTCTCAACGCTATCTCTGGAACCATCACTGCTGGTACTCCGTTCGTTGTCGTAGCCGATACCTCTGTGACCAAGGCCGTTCAAGCCTTCCTCACCGCCAACACACCTGAAGAGATTGCTTACGCACGTGAAGCACTCACCGTGAATGGTCTCGTTGGTACCTTCGAGCCTGACACGATTGACGAAAAGTGCCTCGTGATGAACACGCAGAGCACTGAGCTCACTTATGCTAACTTGCTCCGCTACCAGATTGTAGCTGCCAACAGCGGTTACTTCGTTTGGAGCCAGCTCCAAGAGCTCACTCCTGTAGCTTCAGGCGACCAGTTGCTTACCCTCACTGCCGACCTCGTCAATGGCATTGAGACTATCCTTGCAGAGCCCGTAGCTCCTGCTCGTCAGGGTGTCTTCACGCTCCAGGGTCAGCGAGTAGCCAACACGCGCAATCTGCCCGCAGGCGTTTATATCGTCAACGGACGCAAGGTGCTCGTGAAGTAAACATTCGCACACAAGCGCATTAGCGCACAAACTCCCAACGGGAGGAAACTTCATCATGAGGTTTCCTCCCGTTTTCTTAGTTGTAGTAGAAAGTCTAAGTGTTTCAGTAAGTACGCGGCAGGTATAAATTCTGTCTGCCGTTTCAGAATTTCTTGATGCCTCAGTGGAAACTTTTGCTGGGCTGTTTGAGCATAGCTCCACGTTTCTATACAAAGCGTAAGTGGCTGTTGTTTCCTCACGTAGCGGAGGCTTATGCGTAGGTATCCCGTCGTTTTTGACAAAATGCCTACAAATCTTTTCTGTTTGTGACTTTTTGTATGCAAGTCTTTGTTAATAATATACTTATTGCATATTTTTGATCGGCTACATGTGTATGTGATTTGTCAAAAAGGACTTTGTGTAGCTGTGGAAACGTATTTATAAAAACCTTTTACTGATATGAACCAAATAGTCAAGCGCATGGTGTTGGCGTTGTTGCCAGCATTGTGTAGTCTTACAGCGATGGCGCAGTGGGACTTGGAGGGTGTGGAGGTCGATCGCTCCAAGTGGGTGGACTATACGCCAGCGTGGAATCCCGATCCTCAACTGATGATCCCAGGCGGAGGCTCAACGGGCTATCGACAGCAAGCCGAGGCAGCCGAGCGTGCAGGGAGAGGGCAAGTGCAACGTCAGCGCAGGTTACAGGATGCAAGCACCGACGAACTGCCTGTGCACTGGAACTCAACGAACCAAAGCAAAGCCAGCCATTGGGCAATGTTCCGAATGGCTGGCTTTTTATGAAAGAGCATGTTGTAGAGGAAGGAACTTCCCCTTTGTTGAGCTCTTGATGCTATGTTTCGCTATTCGTGGCTTCTAACGCTTCATCTCCAACGACGTAGCGTTTGTAATAGCTGATCATGAGCGTCGTAATGGGAAGGGCAATAATCAGTCCGATGATGCCGAGCAGATAGCCCCATACGGACAGCGACAAAAGCACAATAGCAGGGTTAAGGCCCATGAGCGAACCCATGATGCGCGGCGTGAAAATCACGTCCTGCAAAATCTGAACTACAATATATACAAGGATAACGCCGCCAATGAGCACCCAAAAGTTTTCTCCGCTCTCAGCAGCGCGAAGAAGTGCTAAAATAGTAGCAGGAACGAAGCCTACCAATTGCAAGTAGGGCACAAAGCTAATGATGCCGATGAACAAGCCTAAGGCCACGGGCAGCGGGAATCCAATCAAGGCAAAACCAATGGAAAACATCACAGCGTTGCTCAGTGCTACGAGTACTTGCCCACGGAAATAGCGACTCATGCCTTGCATCGCATCGCCCACCAATTGCGAAACAAAATTGCGCCGATTGGCAGGGATGAAGTTCAGCCAACCATCGGCAAACTTTTCGTAGTCCATCAATAAGAAGAACAGGTACAGCAACGCAACGAGCGAAGAAACCAAGTTGACAAGCACGCCTGCCGTGCTCCACAGCACGTTCCATACCTTCGGAACGACCGTCTTGATAGCACTCTGTACGTCGGGTTGGTTGAGTAGTTTTTCTATTTGTAGCTGGTCAGCGTGTTCGGTGAAAAACTCTTGTATGGCTGGCGGAATAGTAGCATTGTTCGCACCATGTTCCACAAACGAAATGGCCACTTCCTTGATGTGCGCAAATTCGCGGACGAAAGCCGGAATGAATAAATAGCCTATGCCCGTAACAACGCATACAAGAAGCACAATGGTAACCAGAATGCTGACAATGCGGAAACGCAAGTGGCATTTCACTTGAAAAAAGTTGACAACGGGATAAAGCATATAAGCCAGCAACCATGCTACGAAGAAAGGCAGAAGCACGCTACTAAGGTAACCGATGAGGTAGCAGGCAGCGACTAACACCGCGAGAAAAATAGCTCCTCGCACAAAGCGGTCGAAATTGATTTCCTTTTTGAGCATCATAATTTGTGGTTTGCGTTTTGCTAATAAAGACCTTAGACACGTGCAAAAGTAGTGTATTTTCTTTTCAGCCTACCGCTCGTATAAGGATTTATTGCTATTTTTGGCCGCAAAAGGATGAACTGACATGGGCAAGCTATACCTGGTACCTACACCCGTGGGTAATATGGATGACATAACGCTTCGTGCCATAAAAGTGCTCGGAGAGGTCAGCTTGGTGTTGGCCGAAGACACACGCAGAGCAGGCATGTTGCTCAAGCATATAGGTGTGGAAGCCCGTTTGTTTTCCCATCATAAGTTTAACGAGCACCAAACAGCCGTGTCGTTGGCTTCACGCATTGTTGCGGGCGAAGCTATGGCACTCATTACCGACGCAGGAACTCCAGGCATTAGCGACCCAGGCTTCTTGTTGGTGCGCGAAGTGGTGCGACAGGGTGGAGATGTAGAATGCCTGCCAGGTGCTACGGCGTTTGTGCCAGCACTGGTATGTTCGGCATTGCCTTGTGAAAGATTTTGCTTCGAAGGATTTTTGCCCCACAAGAAAGGTCGCCAAACACGCATTGCCGCTTTGAAAGAGGAGGAACGCACAATGATTTTCTACGAGTCGCCGCATCGCCTGGTACGACTGCTTCAAGAACTCTCTGCCGCCTTTGGTGAAACGCGCCTTGCCAGCGTTTCGCGCGAAATCAGTAAGGTTCATGAAGAAACCCGTCGAGGCACGCTCCA
This sequence comes from uncultured Prevotellaceae bacterium, assembly GCA_900316575.1. GTDB lineage: Bacteria > Bacteroidota > Bacteroidia > Bacteroidales > Bacteroidaceae > Alloprevotella. The sequence goes on from ONDJ01000008.1 coordinate 37,512, forward strand.
AGAGCTATCGCAGCATTTCGCAGACGTACCGCCAAAGGGTGAAATCGCAGTTTGCGTAGAAGGGCACAATCCCAAGCGCAAAACAAAAGAGCAGGCCGATGATTAAACTCTTGATGCCCATGAACCTCTAAAAACATAGGAGCTTTTTCCCTTTTAGTCCTTTCATTTCTAAAATTTCTCAGACCATACACACAAACTCATGAACACAAAAACATTTATTACAATGAAACCTTTACACATTCTCCTCGTAGCATTAACAGCCACCTTGGCTTTCTCTTGCCAGCCCAAGGGTTCAGACAAAGATGCAACCGAAGCTACTATTGACTCCCTGCGCCAGGCTTTGGCTGAGTCGAAAAACGAATCCAGCGACCTGATGGGAACGGTTGATGCCATCCAGGAAGGCTTCCGCATGATTAGCGAGGCCGAGGGTGAAGTGACCGAACTGCGAGCAGAAGGAGCTGCAGCTAATCGCGACTCTATCATTTCGAAGATGGCCTCTTTGCAGCAGCGTTTGCAACAGAACCGCGAGCTTATTGCCAATCTGCAAGACCAGTTGCGCAAAGCCAACCAAACAGACGAAACCACACGCCGCACGTTTGAAAACATGGTGGCACAGTTCCAGCGTCAGTTAGAAGAAAAGCAACAGACAATTGAAGCTTTGCAGCGTGCTCTTGAACAGCGCGACGCTACTATCGCACAGCAACAAGGACAAATCAGCGACTTGAACACCACCACGCAGCGTCAGCAGACACAGATCAGCGACCTTCAGGAAAGCTCCAGCCGCCAAAGTCAGCAGATTCAGCGTCAGCAACAGACCATTGAAGAGAACCAGCGCACCTCAGCAGCGCAAGCGCAAGAAATTAGTCGCCAACAAGCTGAAATGAACACCGCCTACTATGTGTTTGGCACCAAGAAAGAACTCAAAGCTCAGAATATCCTCAGCAGCGGCGAAGTGTTGCGCTCAGGTTTTAACCGCGATTATTTCACAAAGATTGACATTCGCACTACGAAGGTCATCAATCTCTATTCCAAGAAAGCAGAGTTGCTCACCAACCACCCATCAGGTTCGTATGTGTTGGAAAAGAATGCGCAGAAGCAATATGTATTGCGCATCACCAACCCACAAGCCTTTTGGAGCACAAGCAAATATCTGGTAATACAAGTGAAATAGCCAGTTTTCGTAGAGTTTATCCGCGCTCGTGACGTTCTGAAATAGTAGCGCTTCAAATTGTTTCATTCCATAATCCCTTTCGACTCATGAAAAATCTGTTCAATAGTGGTGTCGTGCTTGCTTTGCTTTTGTTAGCAAGCAGTTGCACTAGCGTCAATGAGTTCTATGGCGCAGCCACAGGCAGTAGCCTCGGCGGATTGTTTGGTTCGGCCATTGGCGGATTGATTGGCGGACCACGCGGTTCGGATGCCGGAACTATTGTCGGCATGGTAGCAGGCGGTGTTGCAGGTGCAGCCGCCACGCGTAGTACGGAGGAACGCTCCTATAGGTCCTATGAGCGAAGCTACAATGACGAAGTGGACTACGACTACACACCTCAGCGTCATTACAGCACCTCTTCCTATAGCAATATAGTCGTTCGCAACATCACGTTCAATGATGAAAACGGCAATCGCTCGTTGGACAGCCGTGAGCGCGCTTATATCATTCTTGATATCTACAACGACGGACGCAGCGATGTGTACGACATAGCTCCAACAATCACTTGTGACAATCGTCGCATAGTAGTTTCGCCGACAGCCATCATTAGTGCTTTGCCCAGCGGACGCGGAGCGCGATACAAGGCTACTGTGATGTCGCGTGGCAATCTTAAGAACGGCACAACTGTTTTCCGCATCAGTTTTGATGGAGGACGCACCATTGCTAAAACATTTACATTAAAAACACGACGTTAAACAAAAACAAATTTCGGAGTTCCCTCTCTCTCTTTGAGGAATAACGCTCTAATCAAGCAACAAACTCGTCTCAACACATGGAGTGGTTTATCAATCTCGTAACCGACACTAATTCTTTAGCACACATCTTTCTACTTTTTGCCGTTGTTATTTCTTCAGGAATGGCACTCGGCAAAGTAAAATTTGGCGGCATTGCCCTTGGCGCAACGTTTGTCTTATTCGTTGGCATTCTGATTGGGCATATCTATACCTACACAGGTTTGGCCAATGAAGAAAATCTTGCAGCCCCAGGCCAAGTGCTCAACTTTATTCAAGACTTCGGCTTGATCCTCTTTGTCTATTGCATCGGCCTTCAGGTCGGACCAGGCTTCTTCCACAGTTTCAAAACAGGCGGTGGCTTGCAGATGAACTACATCGCCATCGGCATCGTGTTGCTCAATGTGGCAACCATGCTCGGCTTGTACTATTTGGTTTTTGCTTCGCGCGGCGATGCCAAAGACCTTCCCATGATGGTCGGCGTATTGTATGGAGCTGTTACCAACACCCCTGGTCTTGGTGCCGCTCAAGAGGCCATTAAGTCTATTCCCGACTTAGATATGGGCGGTATGAACATCGCTTCGGGTTATGCTTGTGCCTATCCGTTGGGTGTTGTGGGCATCATCGGTGCTACAATAGCCTTGCGCTTTATATGTCGCATCTCACTTAAAGAAGAAGAGGAGGAAATACGCCGTGCACAAGAGGACAATCCCCATGCAAAGCCCCACCGCATGACGCTGAAAGTGACGAACCATAGTATCAATGGCAAGAAACTTTCGCAGATACGCGAATTTCTGGGACGAACCTTTGTTTGCACGCGGATGCAAAAGGAGGGAGAGTTCGTTTCTCCAGGACATGATACCGTCGTTGGCTATGGCGATTTGATCAACTTGGTTTGTGCAGAGGACGATGCCGAGGCTGTTACGGCTTTCATTGGCGAAGTGGTCCATGGCATAGATTGGAAAGAAGAGAAAGCGCCGATCGTTTCGCGCCGCATTTTGGTTACACAAAATAATGTGAACGGTAAGACCTTCGGACAAATGCACTTCAGCAGCGTTTATGGTGTCAACGTTACGCGCATTACGCGCCAAGGCATGGAGCTTTTTGCCGACCGCGCCCTTCGCATACAGATCGGCGACCGTCTGCTTGTGGCAGGTAGTGCCGATGATGTTGACCGCGTTGAGCGCGTCTTAGGAAACAGTGTGAAGCGACTTGACCATCCAAACATCGGTGCCATATTCCTTGGCATTGTGTTGGGTATCGTACTCGGTATGTTGCCGATAGCCGTTCCTGGAATGAGCGTGCCTTTGAAGCTTGGCTTGGCAGGCGGTCCGTTGGTTGTGGCAATTCTTATTGGAGCTTACAGCTATAAGTTCCATCTCAATACCTACATGACCAGCGGAGCCAACTTGTTTATTCGCGAACTTGGGCTATCACTCTTCTTGGCAGCTGTGGGTATCAAGGCCGGAAGCACGTTCTGGCAGACTGTGACCGATGGCGATGGGATTATCTATGTGTGGACAGGCTTTGTGATTACGGTGTTGCCGCTACTTATCATGGGCTTTGTGGCTCGCAAGGTGTTTAAGTTCAACTATTTCACCTTGATGGGTCTCATTGCAGGAAGCACCACAGACCCCCCAGCACTTGGATATGCCAACCAGACTGCAAACAACGATGCGCCAAGTGTGGGTTACAGCACCGTTTATCCGCTCTCCATGTTCCTGCGCATACTCTGTGCTCAGGCCATTATCCTATTCCTTTGTTCGTAAATAAAACGAAACTTCTTTTTTAAGTAAGATATGCTTAAAGGTATTTCCCCGCTACTTTCACCTGAGTTGCTGAAAATTCTTTGCGAAATGGGGCATGGAGACGAAATAGTGCTCAGCGATGCTCACTTTCCTGCGCATACATTGGGTGTGTCTCATGTAGTGCGCGCCGATGGGCTGAAGGTAACGCAGCTGCTACGCGCTATCTTGCCCCTCTTTGAGCTTGATGCCTACGTGGAACATCCGCTCATCACCATGTCGCCCGTGCCAGGCGATACCTTGGACCCGTTCGTTGAAGCCTCTTATCTTGAGGCAATTCACGAAACCAATCCACAGATCGTGGATTTTGGTCGCGAAGAGCGTTTCGCCTTCTACGAGCGCGCCCGAAAAGCTTATGCTGTGGTAGTGACTGGAGAAACGGCAAAGTATGGCAACATTATTCTCAAGAAAGGAGTTACACCGATTAACGACTAAATCATCATGAAAAAGTTTTTGCTTTTTTGTTTAATACTCTTTTCGCTCACGGTTTCTGCACAGCAGAACCAAATCATTCAGCGCAGCAAAACACCTTTCCTCTTTCCAGAATTTCGTCACGCAAAGGTGGTTCAAACTTTTGGTCGGCACATTGAAGTAGAAAAAGCTAATATCGCCATCAACAGCGGTAGCTTTGTCTATTTGCAAGGCGATAGTGTCCTTACTCCGACCAACAACAGCATACTCGGCGTAGAGTTCGACAGCGCACACGTTTATATGCGTGTAGATGCGATGGTGATGGGGCGCGTTTTGGCTTCACAGAACTACAATAACCTCTTGTGTGTAACTGCGGTGGATCGTGACCTACTTACCGAAGAGACCAACCGCTCAACTGCCATGGCCTTCTTGTCCATGACGTCTGCTCGCTTCGGCGACTACGACATCTTCGACCGCGATGAAGGATTCCCGCTTGCAAATACCTATTTTTTCAGCATCAAGGGTCAAGTTATTCCAGCCATTGAGCGTATCGTGAAGAAGCACATAGCCCCCGATAAGAAGCGAGAATTCAAGGCGATGATGGATGACCGTTGGTGGAGTTGGCACGATGCCGAAAGCTTGGCCAAACTGTTGGAGTTGTTCCCTTAAAGCGTGTCTTCCACAGAAACTTTGAGCTACTTTACGCACCAAAGTTTTGAAAGTGCTAAGGCGTAACCCCTCAAATTTTCCTTTCAATTATAAAGAACCTCTACGATGATGAACACTTTCGGCACACTTTTTCGGCTGACAACTTTTGGTGAAAGCCACGGTGCTGCTATTGGCGGCGTTGTTGATGGTATGCCGTCGGGCGTGGCTGTTGACCAAGCTTTCATTCAGTCGGAACTCGATCGTCGTCGTCCTGGCCAGAGTGCTATCACAACGGGACGCAGTGAGGAAGACCGCGTGGAATTGCTCAGCGGAGTGTTTGAGGGAAAAACAACGGGAACTCCCATTGGCTTTATTATTCGCAACAAAGACCAACATAGTGCCGACTATCAGAACCTATCTCAAGTGTTTCGCCCGTCTCATGCCGACTATACTTACTATCGCAAGTATGGTGTGCGCGACTATCGCGGCGGTGGCCGTACTTCAGCCCGCGAAACCGCGAGTAGGGTGGTGGCAGGAGCTTTGGCAAAGTTGGTGCTGAGGCAATATGGTATCCATGTTCAAGCTTATACATCTCAAGTGGGGCCACTTCGATTGGACAAAGATTATACACACTACAACCTTTCTGCAACAGAGACTAATCCAGTGCGATGCCCGGACCCTCACTTGGCCGAACAGATGGAAGTCCTCATTCGCGAAGTCAAGGCTTCGGGCGATACCATAGGCGGTGTGGTGACAGGTGTTGTGAAAGGACTGCCTGCTGGACTTGGTGAGCCCGTGTTCGACAAGTTCCATGCACGGCTTGGAGCTGCTATGCTCGGAATTAACGCCGCCAAAGGTTTTGAGATAGGCGATGGCTTTGCCATAGCTACGAAGCGAGGAAGCGAAGTCAACGACTTGTTTGCTTCTGATGCCGACCAACGAATAACCACGCTGACTAATCATAGTGGTGGTGTACAAGGAGGCATTACCAATGGACAGGATGTTGTGTTTCGTGTGGCCTTCAAGCCTGTAGCTACATTGCTTAAGGAACAACCCACGGTGGATGTTGACGGAAATCCCACCATTGTCAAAGCAAAGGGACGACACGATCCTTGCGTTGTGCCCCGTGCAGTGCCTATCGTAGAAGCCATGGCTGCTATCACGGCCTTGGACTTCCTATTGTTACAACAAAGGCTTCAACCGATTTCCTTTTAACCTTAATAATCCGAATAACCATGAGTGCAACTTTATTCTGGGCAATCTTAATGCTCGTTTGCGCCTGCGTAGAACTGCTCACGGGCACATTGTATATATTGTGCCTTGCCGTAGGTGCATTGTTCGCCATTCCTTTTGCTGCTCTTGATGTGCCCTTAGCTTGGCAAGTCGTTGTGTTTGTCGCTCTGTCAGTCGCCAGTATCTACACGCTGCGTCCCATAGCCATGCGCTACCTTCATCGCACCGACAAGGACGATACCACCAGCAATGCCGATGCTATCTTGGGTCGCGTGGGCGTAGTGAGCGAAGAGATACCAGCCCACGGCTTTGGCCGCCTGGCATTAGATGGCGACGACTGGAAAGCACAATCTGCTGATGGCCAGGCCCTGCCCAAAGGTGCAAGAGCCAAAATCGTGGACCGCCAGAGCCTCGTTGTTACCGTAGAGCTCCTTTCTTGACGATAGCTTTTGCTATTTACCGCCGCGCTTCAAAGCGTCTGAGCAATAGTCTAATTGTAAATAGTCCAATTGTCAAATATATAATCCTTTAATCTATTACTATCATGGAACCAATTTTGACTTTCTTGGTTGTGCTCGTTGTGCTGGCTGTTATCATTATCGCCAAGAGCATCCAAATCATTCCGCAAAGCGAAACGCGCATCATTGAACGCCTCGGGCGTTATCACGCAACGCTCAATCCTGGCATCAACGTCATCATCCCTTTCATTGACCGCGCCAAGGAGATTGTTGCCATTCGTGCAGGACGCTACGTTTACACTTCGGCTATTGACCTGCGCGAACAAGTTTATGACTTTGACAAACAGAACGTTATCACCAAAGACAACGTACAGACCGAAATCAACGCTCTGCTCTATTTCCAAATCGTTGACCCTTTCAAGGCTGTTTATGAAATCAACAATTTGCCCAATGCTATTGAAAAGCTGACGCAGACCACCTTGCGTAACATCATTGGCGAGCTGGAACTTGACGAAACACTGACTTCGCGCGACACCATCAATACAAAGCTCCGTTCAGTGCTTGATGATGCCACCGACAAATGGGGCGTAAAGGTCAATCGTGTAGAGCTTCAAGACATCATGCCGCCTGTCACGGTGCTTCAAGCTATGGAGAAACAGATGCAAGCCGAGCGCAACAAGCGAGCCCTTATCCTCCAGTCGGAAGGCGAAAAGGCCAGTGCCATTCTTAAGTCCGAAGGTGAAAAAGCCGCAGTCATCAACACGGCTGAAGCCCAGAAACAAAAAGCAATCCTTGAAGCCGAGGGTGAAGCCGAGGCACGTGTTCGCAAAGCCGAGGCCGAAGCCATCGCCATTGAGAAAGTAACAGCAGCCGTAGGTCAGAGCACCAATCCTGCCAATTACCTCTTGGCACAAAAATATATCCAGATGCTTCAGCAAGTAGCCAACGGCAAGAACGGTAGCAAAACGGTATTCCTGCCCATTGAAGCTACGGGTACACTTGGCTCATTGGCTGGAATCAAAGAACTCTTTGACGACAAGAAAGCTTAAATACTTAGATACATGAAGAAGAATATAGGTAATTACAACGCCTGTTTCCCCACACCCATTGTAGTGGTAGGAGCAATGGTGAATGGTCGTCCCAATTGGTTTGAAGTAGCCTGGGTAGGCATTGGCGACCGCGACATCATCACCATGAGTGTCACCCCCACTCATAAGACCTGCGAAGGCATCTTTGCCGAAAAGAAACTCAGCATCTCGCTGGTTGACCAGCCCATGCTTCAGAAAGCTGACTACGTGGGCATTGTTAGTGGCAGCAAAGTTGATAAGAGCGAAGTGTTCCCATGGGAAAAAGGCGAGCTTGGTACCCCCGTTCCTACCGAAGCTCCCGTAGTGATGGAGTGTGAACTTCTTGATACCTATACGCAGCACGGAATGAACCTGCTCGTTTGTCGCGTGAAGCATACTTACGTTGAAGAAGATTTGCTCGACGAAAAAGGTAAGCCCGACTTCGCAAAACTCAAGCCCGTACTCTTTGAGCCCCGCTTCAACTATTTGCTCACAGGCGACGTGCTTGGTCCCTGCATTCAGCCAGGCAAAGCCTATAAAGCATAGAGCCACCGCGCAGTCTGTAGCGCTTCCCGCTTGCTGCACGAACATTTTTGTGAAACTTAAAAACGCCCTAAACTTGCTTGAACTTTCAGCAAGTTTAGGGCGTTTGGCGCATTTTACAAATCCTACTGTCCTATTCTTGTTGTATAGCTGTCCCAAGTCTCCCAGTCTTTGCCCAGCGCTCCTCGTGCAAACGTGTAATTGCGCGAGGCGTTAACGTACCAAAGTGCGTTTTCGTGAATGACAATACCGCCAACGTAGCGTATGTGCGAGCGATTAAAGCCATTCAGTATGCTTATGCGTTTCCAAAGGGCTTCCGCTTTGTCTTTCGTTTCTTGACTTGAAGCGGTTTGTCCTCCTTTGGTGTCGAAAATGCCGATGGTTCCGTCTTTGAAGCGCACGATCCAGTCGGGATAAAACAGCGATTCCTCGCCTCCACGCTCGGTGCTGACATACGTGATAGCAAAGTTTTCGCGCCCATTGTCGCCGTTTTTCATCCACCAATCAATGTCTTCCTGTGCATCTAAGAATGTTGCAAAAGGAAGCTCGGTCTTCCTGCCGTCGTACTCTTTTCGGATATAGAAGGGGGAGTAAAGACAGCGTTTCATAGATAGTGCTTCATAGTCTTCCGTGTAGGCCATGGTGCAGCGGAGGATAAAGGGAGTAGCTTCCCTATTCCTTGCTTGTTCTCGCCGTTTCTTTATTTGTTCGTTCAAGAGCGGGCGATAGGCAAGAAGCGTTTCTGCTATGGCACGGCGGAACGCGCTATTACCCTCTTTGCGCAGGTCGTTGAGAAATATGCGATAGCAAGTATCTGCATCTTTGTCAATATAGGTGAGCATCCATAGGCGTAGGGCACGTTTTAGAACCGAGAATGAGCGCGCAATGTTCCCTACCTTTGTTTCTTCGTCAGTCTGTTCGCGCAACACTTGGGCACAGGCCGACGTAAAGAGCTTTTCCACATCATTGCGGCTAATGCGGTATGCCGTATCATTCCCGTTAAAGTCTAAATTGAGCATATCTACATTGTCGAAACGTGCGTTGACGATGATTTCGCGTGTGAGCTGTGGGTTAAGCATAAGCCCGCACTTTTCCAAACGCTTCTGCCAGTCCGCTTCACGCAAATGCTCATTGAGATTGAAGAAGTGGCAAAACGTGCGATGTAGTGTTTGTTGAAAGGCCATCGTATTGCCCAAGTCTCCGTAGTCGGCGCGTGGGATAAAGTCGGAGAGCAGTTTTGGGTCGAGCTCGCGGTCTTCTTTATATCGGCTTTCAGTCACAAAGACTTTTGGCTTGTTGCTCTCGTTTTGTTCAGGCATCTTTACCTCATTGCGCTGGTAGTTGGTGTAGAGGTAGCCTCGGCTAAAGATGTTCTTTCCTGTTTCTCCCCTCCAAGGCACGCGGATGATGCGGCCTAATACTTGTGTTTGGAACGTGGGATTTATTATTTCGCGAAACATCACAAGCACGTGCGCCCTTGGGCAATCCCAACCCGTGGAAGCGGCTACCTTGAAAAGCATATATTCAACGGGAGAGTCGTTATCGGTGATCCCCTCCATGTTTTCCTTGCGCTTGTCAAACCAATAGGCTATGCGCTCGGGTGCAACACTATGGGAGAGCAAGTATTCGGTGACGATGGTCTCCTTCGTCTTTACGCTTTCGTCTAAGTCGCGCTGTTTGTCGTCAGGCAGCTGAATGAGCACAAGTGGATTGACGGGGATGCCCACTTGCTGCAAGGCGTCAGCCAATTCCTTGCGCCGCTCCATAGCCAATTTCAGCAAAAGTGCATCGAGGTCTTCCCCTTTATGTCGGAGCAAGTCCTCCTGCGTTTGGCAAACCACTTCGGCTTTTATCACACCTTCGGCTACAACGTCTTCGCGCTTTACTTCCACAAAGCCCGCTCTTCCGTTCTGCACGTCACTATAACTTGGCTCGCGCTCTGGCGTGGCCGACACTTTGAGAATAATCTTTGGATTAAGCGGGCTAATAACGTCACGCACGGCAGCAGGGGTAACATTCTTATGACTCTCGTCTATTACCATAACCACTTTGCGCCCAGTAGCATGAGTGGTTTCAACCACATCCTCAAAGTAGTAACCTTGTTCTCTTATCTCCCGCTCATCATCGGGACGCCGCAACAAACGGTTTTCGGCGCTACGCGAAACAAGTTTCTGCCAGTTCAGGAACAGGATATCACCCTCTTTCAACACACCTTCGTTGAAGTCTTGTACCGTGAGCAGTCTGTGGCGGATGTTGGGAAAGAAGTAGTCGCGGAACTTGTCGCGGCTCTGCATGGCCAGGTCGTCGCTGAACGTAATCCAGACGAAACACACGTCCTGCGACCAGTCGGGTTGCGCAGATAGTTGGTTGATGAAACTTTCCACCATGAACGTCTTGCCCGAACCCGTTGGGGCTTTGAAGGTCAGTTCCAAGTTGTGTGCCGGTTGCACCCATAGCCGTTTGAACTGTGTGAGTAGTTCGTCTATAGCACGTTGTTGATAAGGAAAAGGAGTCATGCGTTGAGTGTTTGATAGATTTTCAGAATAGGTTCGGGAATACTCTTCAGCGAAACGTTTGGAATGTCTTCAAAGTTGTACAAAAACTCATCGGCTGAGCCCCAACAGAACACATAGACCGACGTAGGCAAAGCCTTTGAGCGGACTTGTTCTACAAATTCTTCAAACCGTTGTAGGTCTTCTTGAAAATAAACCGCCGTGAGTCGTTCTCCGTCGGTAAACAGCTGGTAGTGCGAAGTGCGCAACGTTTCGTCTAAAGTGTTTTCAGCCAAGGCCAACAGGCAGCCTGCCTTTTGCGATAGCACCAAACGGTCCTGTTCGTTGGCATGGCGGGCATCGTTTTCGCCGACAAAGGCCGTGCGGTAATACTTCAGCGAGTTCCCAACTCTTTCCACCTCATTTCCCTTCGCGTCTGTATAGCCCTGCATCACGCGGCGGTTGCGTTCGTAGGTAATTTCAGTTATGTTATCAAAACCATATTTGAAAGCGTCTTCGCTTCCTTTTTTTGCTTTCTTCTTTCCGTTGACTATTTCCCAAGTTTTTTCAGGATATTGCACAAGGATGCATTGACGTTTCCCGCCATCTTCTTCGTTAAGGTTCATGGTGGCGTGGAGCGTAGTACCTGAGCCTGCGAAGAAGTCGAGGATTATAGAATTTGGTAGCGAAAACGATTTAAGTTTGTCAGCTAAGATGAGCTCATCCTTAGGAAAAGGGAAAGCGTCAATACCCATCAATTCTCTAAGTCGTTTGCTACTTCCTCGTCTATCTTTGTAAAAGACAGTATCTAAAATTTGGGTTTCGTTGTCTTTAAGATAGCGCTTTTTACATGGAACACCATTTCCATTAAAATGAACTAATCCGTTTTTTATATCTTCTTGTAGTTCCTCCAAAGAACTGTAAGCCCAACCCCTTTGCGGTGTTTTTACGTTTTCTCCTGTGTGTGGGTTTTGAATTTGCCATTGGGGACCACCACCGCCGCCCCTTGAGATGTCAGAGGCAAAATAGACACCTTTGTCATCTATCCAACAATAATGCTTATGGTCTTTGCTCGGGTTACTCTCTGGCAAATCCCTAAACCATTGCTTTAGCATTTCACTGGCTTTCTCGTAGTTTCCTCGTGTTTCCCTTATAATGCGTTTGGCGGCGAGATAAATATCATTTAGACCTTGTTTTTGTTCATGCCATTCCACTTCTTTCTCTGAACAATAAGCCAAATTCTTGGCAAATAGTAACATATATTCATGTGATGTAGAAATCCACTTAGACATATTTCGTTTTCCACCTCGCCAAATAAGTGAAGCGATGAAGTTTTTTGTACCAAACACCTCATCGCATAACAACTTCAAATTTGCCTGCTCATTATCGTCAATGGAAATAAAGATAACTCCACGTTCAGAAAGGAGGTTCTTAGCTAATTCAAGGCGGCGGTGCATAAAGGAGAGCCAGTAGCTGTGGCGTTGCGGACTGCCTACGGGTACGGGCGTGCCATCGGGATAGCGGTCAAGCATACGCTTGTCCTTATAGATAAAGCCATCGCTACCCGTGTTGTAGGGCGGGTCAATGTAGATAACGTCCACCTTGCCCCGGTGGGTGTAGTTGAGGCAAGTCAGGGCATGGTAGTTGTCGCCCTCTATGAGGATGTGCGTGGGCTTGCCGTCGTCTGTTTTGAAAGAAAGTTCCGGTACTTCCTCTAAGGTCGGAATCTTATTTTCGCTTTCTTTGTCAAAAGCCTCGGGCACATCTATCCAGTTGAGGCCGTATCGCTGCTGCTTTATCTGGTCGTGCAGGCGTGCCACTTCTTTTTCTAACTCGCGGATGCGCAGTTGCAGTTGTTCTTCGTGGGAGGTAGGCATAATAAAAACGTGGACTATTTAACATCGTCTACGTTCTCCCAGGTATCGCCAAACACCTTAGCAACTATATACGAGTAAAAGCCCACGTCGTGCGACGTGAGCGTTGAGTCTTTTACTCTTAGTTGCTCTTTCTTTGAAATTTGGCGATTTCGGGAGAGCGAGAATAAAAAGCTAACGCTTCAGTTTTGAGTTATGTATTCTTTTTTATGTCAGTAGGTCGCGGTCTTGATTGTTTATGATGACTAATTCACGGCACAAAGGTAGTGATTGCTTTTGATACAGCAACAGTGCTTTGAGAAAGAATGCTGTCAGTACTCCGTGCTTGCCATTTGTTTCAATCCTATTCTGTCCATCAATTACTTAAGCGCATAATGCTCTTTACATCCTATGTTTTGCGTGCGCGCCGTACGGTGCGCACGTAATTTTCGTACGATGTTCACGTAATTTTCGTACGATGCGCACGCAAAAGATGCCTAAGTTGTGTGCGCACGGATGGGATGTTGGTGGCACAAACATTGCGAAAGGAGGCGTACACGTGGGGATGTGTGTACGCCTCCTTTGCGATGTCTCTGTATGGAAGTATGGGGGGATGCTCAGTGATGCTCAGTCAGAAAGTTCAGAAACGCCCATGGCTTGCGCTTTCGCAGGTATTGCGGGTTAGACTGGTGGGCGTAGGCTTCGCGTTCAAAGGATATGCGCAGATAGGCGCGGGTGAGGAGCGAGGCGCGGGGGTGAAGAGGGGATGCCTGTACAGGGCGTTTGTGATGGCGAAGGGCTTCTTGCAGGATGCGAAAGAGCCATTCAAGCACATAGAAGAGGTAGAAAAACACCACGAGCAGTTCGCGGCACTGGTGCCAATGGATGGTTTCGTGGCGTAGGAGGGTGGGGGTGAGCTTTGCTCCGCGTCTGATAAGCAGAAATGGCCCCAGCGTGAGTGCCGTATAGGGCGACGGTGGGGTGAAACGTGTACGGAGCAGGAACATTTTGTGGAAGCGGGACTGGCTTGTAGGGGGAGGGAGGGTTATCGTCCGCGCTGATAAGATATTTCGTAGAAGCAGGGATAGACGTACGACGACTGGCTGCTGTGGCCTACGCTACTGGGGGCAATGATGCGTACGAGGGCTATTTCGTTTTGTGGGTCGTTCTGACGCCCCAGGCGGATGTATTGTAGCGGAGTGAGCCATGCGCTGGGAACGCTGCTGCCATAGTAGGAACGCATAATTCCGCTTTGGAAGGTGCCTGAGAGTGTGCCGTAAGAATTGGTAACGTTCATCACATCGGGCGTAGTGGATGAGAGCAAGTCGCGATTGGTGGTTTGGATGCTGTCGCCTGCAAGGTTGTATTCCAAATAGCGGCAAAGCACGGGGGCGCTTTCGCCTTGTTTGAGCACCTCGCCAGTGCCGCGTCTGACGATTTGCATGTACAGTCCTGAGCCCGTAAAACTGACATATTCGTTCAGAGAAACGTCGGTGATGGTGTCTTTCTCAAACTCTTCTTGGCTGATGACTTTGATAGGAGCTACGTGGAGAAGGGTCAGGCCTTCGGCGTTGGTGATGGTTAGGCCGTTTGATAGCAAATGGTTGACCAATTTGCGCTCTGTTTCGCGCAGCTCGGCATAGCTGTCGTCGTCATTGTCGCAGGCTACAAAGCCTGTCGTTAGGGCAAAGAAGGCCAAGAGGGGGAGTATGCGTAGGAGTTTCATGATGAATTTCAGATTTTTCGGCTGCAAAAATAGGTTATAAACCTGAAATAAACGAACATTAGCCCACGAAACGGCACTTTGTGCTGTTTGCTGTGGCTAATGTTCGTTTCAAAAAAGGGTGGCGTGTGCCGCTTGCCTACACTTTTGGGCTTATGCCTCTTCTTCGCCGTAGGAGAGCTGTGCTTCGATGATGAGTTCGAGGTCTTCGATGTCGTAGGCAGTGTCTCGCTCTGTTGCTGCCTTTTCGGCAACGTATTTGGCTGCAGCTTCCAGATCTATTTCAACAAAACCTTCGGCATCAGCTTCGCTCTCGAGAACGCCGCTTTCGGTGAAGTATTCGTTGGCGACATCCAATATATAATAGAGGTCTTCCTCGCTGAAGCGCTCGCGGACTTCTTCGGGCAGGCTGTTCTGGATATGGCTCACGATGAATGCGTCTTCCTGAGCGTCTTGAAGGAGTTCGTCTTCGAAATTCATGGTTGAAATGTTCTTGGAGTGAATAAAAGGGACTAAGTAGGTGTGAAGCTCTTTTCCTTAGAATAGTGCTTCTACTTTCTCAACGAACACGGGCTTTGCAGCTGCGCCTACTTGCTTGCTTACCACTTCGCCGTTTTTGATAAAGAGGATGGTGGGAATGGTGCTCACCATGTATTTCATGGTCAGCTCTTGACATTTGTCAACATCGACCGAAACAAACTGTGCACGACCAGCGTATTCCTTGTCGAGCTCGTCAAAGATGGGGGCTATCATGCGGCAAGGACCGCACCATATGCCGTTGAAATCTACAACAATGGGCTCTGCGCCCTGAAGCAATTCGTTGAAAGCTTCTACGGAAGGGTTGGTAATCATAATGATATTGTTTTGATGAAAAAATGTTTGTGCATTTAGTTTGGCAAATAGCGTGCCAAAAGGACAGATAGGCTTTGTTCTGCCCTGAAAGTGCGCCGCAAAGATAATACAACGCATAGGAATAGAGCGTTTCTATGGGGGAGTATGTTGTAGGTGCGAAGCATTTTCACGCGTTTTCACGCAAAAGGTGCTTTATGTTCTTTTCTTTCTGGCGCAGATAAAGCATAAATGATTTCAGCATACGCCGCAAAATGTTTTTTCAAGTAGCAAAAAGAGGCTCTTTTCGGAGAAAGGAGTGTTTTTTACGTAAAAAAAAGGAGCAAACATTTGCAGGAATGAAATCTATGCCTACTTTTGCATTCGCTAAACGCAAGAAGGCGTTCGCCGCTTTTGAAGCAATGGTTAGCATTTGGCCCGTTCGTCTATCGGCTAGGACGAGAGATTTTCATTCTCTAAAGAGGAGTTCGACTCTCCTACGGGCTACACAAGATAAGAAAGTAAAAAAGAAGTAACAAACCAATATGGCAAATCACAAATCCGCCCTTAAGAGAATTCGCCAGTCGGCAGCTCGTCGTCTGCGCAATCGGTATTATGCCAAGACCATGCGCAATGCAGTACGTCGCCTTCGTGCCACTACAGACTCAGCTGAGGCTCGCGAAATGCTCCCCAAAGTTCAGAAGATGCTTGACAAGCTTGCAAAGCGCAACACTATTCACCGCAACAAGGCCGCTAACATTAAGTCGAGCTTAGCAAAGCATGTAAACAGCCTCGCCTAAGTACGAGGAGTGTCAGGCAAAGTTATTGAATAGACGTTTTCATAGTCGTAATTTTATATGATTGGGCCAGAAGAGAAATCTTCTGGTTTTTTTTTGTAATCAAAAACGGGAAGGCCTATTCTCTAAGTTGGCCCTCCCGTTAAGCGAGATACCAATGGTTCGCCCTGTTTCAGGCCCTGTTTCTTTTTTTCTTAGGCAGAATGTTCCATCGGTAGTTAAGGCTAAAGAGTATATAGCGTCCCAATGAGAGGCTCGTACGTTCGGTACGAGCGTATTCGCTCAGCGTAAGCGTTCGCTCCATGCTCTGATTGAGCAGATCGTGGATCTCCATAGCGACAGAGAGCCGTTTGCTTAGGAAACTGCGGCCTAGACGGAAATTCCAGTTGCAGCGCGCGCTGTTCATCTCCCTTGAGCCCCAACCATAGGGCTTTCGCAGATTGATAGAAGTCTGAACGTAAAAGCCTAAAGGAGCCTTATTCCAATAGAGCCCGTAGGTTAATGATAACAGATGTGTGCAAATATCATTGAAATCGGGGCGTGAACCATTGGTGAAATTTGTGTTCCAATCCAAGCTGAGGCGCGTGTCAAGTTGATGTGTTGGGTTGTAAGCAATTGTGGCATGCATCGCAAAGTTCAGAAGATCCACTCCATGACGCTGACTATCAGTATGCGACGCAGTTTGATTAAGGTCGGCTGTGTGGGCATAGGAAAACGTGCCGTTCACCACAAAGTATGCTCCAAAAGGGAGAGGGCCGGATAGACGTTGTGAGAGTTCGGCATTCCATTGTCCGCTGCGGATGTTGACAGCTTGTGTAGAGAGAATGCCCGTGATATGGTCAAAGTGTCGCAAAGTTCCGATCGCGTTGTGATGGAGCGAGTAGGAAAGCGAACCATACTGGGACCATTTCTTGCCATCTGTTAACCAAAGAAGTACCATCTTGTGGGTGAGTGGGCTTTGCAACGAGGGATTTCCCAGACTGACGAATAGCGGGGTGCGCTCTTTGGGTATGCTGATTAGCAGCATAGGGTCGGGGAGCTCACGTTGCAGTTCGTAGCTGAAGCGGAGCCCTCTGATAGCCCTTCCCTCACTGTTCTTGACATACCAGTGGGCAAAAAACTTCGGAACGGCAAAGAAACCATTGCGTGTAGGCTTGTAGTAAATATCCGTTTGCCATTGCGTAGCACTGACATATCGAGACGTAAATGCAGCTTCAGCTCGAAGTTCTATCCATTGGTTGCTTTTGAAATTTTGAAGATGTCGAAGCTGCAATCCGAAGTCGTGGCGTGATATGCGGCGATTGATGGTGTAGCTGTTGAAAGGATCAAGGTGCTCATCCGTAAACGTTTGCCAAACGTTGTCCGATAGCTGGTCTTCTTCGTTCGTTTCGTGCAGATAGAAAGGATTACGCTCGTAGCTGATCTTGTTATTGAAAGTGTAGTAGGGTTTGAGATATCCGTCGAGTTGATCAAGTGTGGCATATTTGTAGATATACTCAGCGTGGTAGTCCATGTCAATGGCATGATTGGCAGAAGGTGTTAGCGTTTGGCGTTGAAGTGTTGAGCTGGGAGACTCCAATCGGTATTGTTCACAGCTTTGGTTGTGCCCGTTTGTATAATTAAGGGAGGCTGTTAGCGTTAGAATATCGGGGCGCAACGAAAAGTCGGCACGGAAGTCGGCATGATGTTGCAGGAAAGAAGTCTCTGAAAAGGTTTCATTGGTTTGGCGGTTTGTTACATTGTTCCAGCTGCTCCAAGCAGATCGGAGAAAATTCTCATTGGGTTCTGAGGCGTAGTTTGCCAGACTGTCTTGATGATGGCGCTCGTTAGCGTTGAGATTAAAGTGATATTTAAGTTGCATGAAAAAGTTATCGCATGGTCGCCATTCCAAATCGCTTTTGGCTTGAAACTGATTGACACGGCTATGTGTCAATTTGCGCTGCCTGCTGTAACTGTCGGATTTGCTGAGAAAAAGTTGTGTAGATGTGAAGTCGTCCGTTTCGTCATCCCCGTGTCGGTAGTTGGCTCCGAGCGAGAAGCGCAAAACATCTGTAGGCTCAAAGCTATAGTTCAAGTCTATCTTCTTCAAATCATGTTGCCCAATGTTGGAATAGGTACCTGCTTGACCCCAACGTGAATAATAGTAGTCTTTGTTGAGGTTGTTGCTCTGTACGCTGAGCATAAAACTTTGGCGGTCGTCAAAGTACATGCCGAAAAGTCCGCCTGAGTAGCGCTTATCTGTTCCATAACTTCCGTCAATCTGTCCAGTCCATTGCGCGTTGTAATCTCGTTTCAGCCTAACATCCATCACTATGTGGCGGTCTCCCATGTCGCGTCCAGCCAGCCTACTTTGTGGGCCGTCTTTGCTAAACACTTTGATCTTATCAACAGTATAGGCTGGCAGATTCTTTAGAGCCAATTCGGGATCACCCTGAAAAAAGTCGTGGCCGTTGATGAGCAGTTCTTCCATTTTCTGTCCGTTCACATAGATGTTTCCATCCTTAAGTTCTGCACCGGGGAGCATTTTGATAAGATCTTCAAGCATAGAACCATCTGACGTTTGGAACGCAGCAGCATTATAAATGAGTGTATCGCCTCGGTAGAACATCTTGATGCGAGTGCCTGTGACAACCGCTTCGCTCAGTTGGCGCGCAGCGTCAAACATGATGATACTCCCTGCATTGAAATTTGCATGGCGAATAGTGAAGCGAGCTTCCACTTCTTTCATTACGGTTTCCAGCCCTTCTTTTTCAAATGAAAGAATATAACGTCCTTCATGCGGAGCCTTTAAGCTAAAAGAGGCTCCGCGTTTAGGATCAGGAATCCAAAAAATCCAATTATCACCACGCATCTCCCGTACGCCTGGCTCGCTGCGGCACGAATCAATTAAGTTGCCCTCCTCGGTGGTGAGCGTGACCAGCACCGAGGAGATGCCTAAGTTGCTTACCCCGTGGCGTATCTCGCCGATGATGTTGCCGCTTTGGGCAAAAGATGTAAGCGACAGGAATAAAAAGAATGTTAATACGCTGATTTTCATGGTAATGATTGTTGATTGCTTTACTTGAAAATAGACATAGAATATGCAGGCTCGGTTGTAACGTGCCTATAAAGTGGAGCGGGATATGATGAAAGAATATCCCTGAATAAATAAGGGAAGAGGCTAAGCTACAAAGGCTTTTGTGATGAGCTTCGCGCTTGTAAGTTTGAATCTCATGGGACTAAATGCAGAAAAAATGGGATCTTATAGTTGGTTATGTATCAGAGCTGTTATTGGGGAATAGTGTCGGTGGCCTCAAGGTACTTGATTATATAAGGTTGAATATCTGCCTGTTCGGTCTTGAGCGTTTCGCTGATCTTGCTTCTAAATGTTCCACTCTCAGCTTCAGTTGTCCATATTTGTACGACACCCTCGGTGGCACTGATGTCGGGCCTTATATGGCGGATGATGTTTGCTGGGGTGTAGCCAATGGCTTTTGCCTCATGTCCTTTCCGAAGAGTAAAAGCTCCTACACGCGGATCGTCTAAATCATGCCATTCAGCATATTGCAGGAATGCGTCTTTGCTTACTTTATGTTCGTCAATCATAAACTCAATTCCATTTGAACTGAGCGGATTTCCACTATCGTTGGTCAATATAACACCGCTACCATTCAACCCTTTCAACAAAGATTGTATGTATTCACTTGTGAGTGGTGGAAGCTCTTTCGTGTTTTCCTCGTCGTATGTAGGTATGATTTTTGTCTGCATTTTTGTTATAAGTGTGTCTGAAGAAACGCTTGTTTCCTTTATATCAGTCAGCCCTGATTTTGAGAATTTAGCACTTGAAATGATGGTAGGCAATTCCTCTAATGTCTTTATTTTGGCTACAGCTATAGCCATACTAGGCTTGGAAAAGACAAACAAAGCAAAAGCACAGATGGGTACAGTAAAAAGAATGCGCCCTATGCGTGTCTGGCTGGATGTGGGACGTAGCATCATACTGATGCGGGCTTTGAGTGGTGAGCGCAGGAATGAGTTGGCGGCAGCAAGTTGAGGATTCACAGCTTTAGTTATCAACAAGTGAGCATAGCCTTCACAATTCATTCCGTTCTGTAATGCAGCTTGATCGGCCTCAAACTCCTGCACCGTTTGCAGGTCGTTACGTAACATCCAGGCAAAAGGATTGTACCATTGCAATCGTACACATATTTCTGTCAAAAGCAGTTCTAAGCTGTGACCATTGCGTATATGGGTTGTTTCGTGAGCAAGAAAGGTAGTTCCGTTACTCAACAAATCTTTAGGACTGATAACAACCCATCGCATCCAGCTCACTGGACTTTCTATTTGTTCGTCTAAGCAAATGTGAATACCGTTGCGGATTTCAGCCAATTGCGAACGACGAATGAGCCTTACCACTGCCAGTAAATCAAATGTATAGCGTAGCAAGCTATAGACTACACCTATTATATATATAAGAAGTAGAAGCGTGGACCAAGACGGAGCGACTGTAGGCATCGCTTGGACACTTGGGAGATTGTTTCTGAAAACAAAGAAATGGCTGTCGCTCGACATGATACCTGCCATGGGCAGATCGGTTGGAGCCTTGAATTCTATGAGCGGAAGTACTGCGCCAATAACGATGAACGACACAAGAAATATGCGGTTCATACGGTGGAATGTTTCTCTGCGCAATAGTAATGACCACCCTGAATAGAGCAGACTCACACATAAAGCCCATTTAACTGTGTAAACAAAAAAAACAGACATAAACTTTTTAGGACTTGAAGGTTGATAAAAGATCAGCAATCTCCTTTTCAGAAAGTTTTTCACTTTTGGCAAACGCTGATACTGCATTGCTAATAGAACCTTGGAAGAATCGGTGTATGAAATTGCGCAATCTGTTGCCGCCGTATTCTTCACGCGGCACCGTAGGAATGTAGAGAAAAGTGCGTCCGTGCGGTTCGTGGGTTAGCCATCCTTTGCGTTCCAACGATTGAAACGAGGTGGCTACGGTGTTTACATGTGGACGCGGCTCATTATAGCGTGCCACAACATCTTTAGGCGAACAGGGTGCTATTTCGTAGATCATCTCCAGCACTTCCTCTTCCTTGCGGGTGGGTTGCTCGCGATTTATAAGTTTTTCAGTCTTCATCTTTCCTTGGATTTAGAGATACTATTCTTTGAAAAAACACAACTCTTGCCGAGTTTCATAAGGCAAAAGTATAACGAATATTTTAGTTGAACAAATGTTTTAACGAAAAAAGCCGTTAAAACATTTGTTGCTTATGCTCTGTTTGCAAAATCACGCGCAAAAGTCATAATACCTTTTGCGCGTGATTTTGATTTATGGAGATTAGCCTATATGCCAACCTTTTTGAATGATACGAGGTCTATCGAATAATCTTTTTCCCGTTTTGAATGAAGATGCCGTGCTGTGCTCTTGCGGGATCTACGGGACGGCCTTGAAGGTCGTAGATCGTAGATGAGCCTGCGGCTGAAGCATCGTTGGGCATGGTGATTTGGCGGATAGGCGTGGGATGGTCTATGCTGACTTCGTCCACACGCGGATCAACATTAGCGTTGAGCGCATAATTGGCATTGCGTGCCAAGCAATGTGGACTGGTCGGCGAGAGATCGTTACAGATGTCCCAATAGAAGAGTCCCAACACTTGTTTTTCGCGAGCAAACTTCGCGCGATTGTACACCTGCACAGGCCCGCAGAAGTAGAAATAGTTGCCGTTCCATTCTCCGCGTTCAACAGAGCCATCGGTCGGCGGCACGTAGTCGCTCTTGATAAGTCCCCAGCTGTAGCCAATAGGCGCACGGGCGTATTGTCCGCCTGCGGTATAGCCGTTCGATGTTGTGGTGCCGAAGGAGAGGTATATCTTTTCTTTCGGGTAGCCATAGTTGATGAAGGCATTGTAGCCGTTGACATAGCTTTGGTAGCCATACCATGTGCTTTGCGGGCCGTATTGCTGGAAGGTGAAGCCGTGCACTTTTTCTATTTTGGCCTTGGGGAATTGGTATGCGCCGTATTGGTGGTGGGAGATCATGAGCGTCTTTCCTTTGGGCAAGACGGCGAGTATTTCGTCGGCCAACAGACCGAGGTTGGTCTGTGTGCCGTCCATCCACTCAAGGTCGAGCTCAACACCGGCGTAGGGTTTGGAGAGTTCGGCGAGGTCTTGGGCAAAGATCTTGCGTTTATCGGCATTGGCAATGGTACTTTGCCAACCGTCGTGTCCTTGTACGGAGATGCGCACTTGGAAGCCGGTGTAGCCTTCGTAGCAGTCGGTCATAATCTTTGCCCAGCCGTCTTGCGAATAGATGTCGAATCCGAGGTCGTTGGGGTCGTCGTAGCGGTAGTAAACGTGGGCATCCCACATTTGCTGCTGTGTGACGGCATTGCCTGGTCCTGGCAAGGGTACTTTGCCGTTGCGGTGGTTTTCGATATTCTCGGGGCTCATGGTTTTGTTCCAAATGATGGTTTCATCGAGCTTGCCCTTTATGTTTTGTCCGATGTATAGGCGCAGTCCGTCCATGCCAGTTGGGATGGGATCGGTGCTTTCGTTGGAGCGTGTGGCATCAGCTGAGCAGGTGCGGGTTCCTACATTGAGGAAGAGGGTGTAGCGGTTGCTGGTGCCTGTACCAGGCGTGATGGACAGATGTCCCCAAGAGCCTACGGCAAGGGTGTTTTTGAAGAAGTATTCGCGTCCGTCAATGCGCACGATGATTTCGCGATTGGTTTCGTCGCCAAGGCGTGCAGAGAAACCTTTGGTGGCTGAGCTGTTTTCTTTCTTGAAAATGAAAGCTCCTTCAGTCCATTCGTCAAGACAAATCCATGTTTCGAGCGTATAGCCTGTGCTGGGTGTGAATGCTGATGTGGGGGCTGAGATATAAGAACCTTGGCCTAAAAGGGATATGACACCAGAGCGTTTTTTGTTTTTATAGTAAGAGAGGTATTCGGCATTGCGCACTGTGGCATGGTCGTTGGCTGTGAGTGGGCGCACGTGGCCGTCGGAGTATGACTGCAGGCCGAGGATGATGAGGTCGTTGGAGAGTAGGTACTTATCTTTCTCTATGCCATTGTCGAAGAAGCGCGTGTTGTTGGTGTAGCCGCCCATGAGCAGATAGGGCAGACCGGCGTTGTTGTCGGTAACTTTTTCGCGCTTGGCTCCAGTGGCAGAGAAAATGCCGTGGTGGTTGGTCTTTTGTGTGGGGAGGAAGAGTGGCTTATAGTCCACCACGTTGGCGCACCATGGTTGGTCGAACTTGAAGTAGGCCACGAGGTCGTTCAACTGAGGCACCCACTTGTTGAGCGTGGTGTGGGTGAAGTATTCGTAGTCGGAAGCAAGCTCTGCATCCCAAATGCGCACTTCGTCAATTCTTCCGCAATAGGTGTCGCCGCCAAAGACGAAGCGACTACTAATTTGTGGCAGGGCATCCGACGCGGTGATGTTCTTCACCAGCGTTTGGTCCACATAGACTTGCACGCGACTGTTTTGTGAGAGAATCATTACAGGCAGCCATGTTCCTGTGGTGAAGTTGTTGCGCTTCACGCTTCCTTCTTTGCCGCGAATGTTGAAAACCAAGGTGTTTTCGGCTCCCAGTTTCACGCTTAGTTCGTCGCCGCGTGAGAGCAGTGTGGCTCCTTCGGTCCACTTGTCGGCACAGAACCAGAACTGTATCGTAAAGGCTTTCAGTCCGTCAAGTTCTGGCATAGGACCGCAGTCAACGCTTCCGCCTTCGGAAAGGCGCAAACAGTAGTTTTCAACCTGAGCTTGGCTTACGCCAGCTGTCAGTGCAAAGAGCACGAGGAGGCAAAGTTGCTTGTAGAGTGTTTTCATCTTATAAGTTTTTTGTAGTTCGCTTGAAGATGCTTGTTTTTCTTTCGCGGGCAAATATACGAAAAGTCGCAGAAATACAAACATGGAAAGTCTTTATATGAAAGATTTTCCATGTTTGAGCTGGTGTGTGCGAACTTTGAAGAGGGGCGCGCGTTTTTTTTCTGCGAAGTTATTCGAAGCGTAAGTGCACCTTACGGCGGTCGTAAGTAGTACTTACGGCGGTCGTAAGTAGTACTTACGGGCTTCGTTAGTACTACTTACGATCTTGTTCTGCCGAGGTCAGAGAAAGGTGCTCTTTTGGTTGAAAGTGTTTTGGACTTCTTCTTCGTCTTCTTCAAACCATTCTTGGCGTCGGGTGAGTTCGCCATCGTCGCCTACTTCGTTGTGAGCCGAGGGAGCCAGGAGTTCGGAAGGTTGCAGCGCGATGGGGCGCAGACGCGGGGCAATGTATGTTGGTCCTTTCATAAGCAGCGGACTATTAAGGGATAAAGGTCTTCTTTCCGTTAATGATGTAGATGCCACTGTTGAGTGGTTTTGTTACACGGCGGCCTTGCAAGTCGTAGATAGCAGAAGGCTGGTTCGCTGTAGTGGAAGGCATGGTGTTGATGGTAATAATCTTGCCGTTGTTGATGAGGTTGTCAAGGTCGAGCGCGAAGCCGAGCGTAGCTGCACCCTTGGTTTTAAGCAAGGTGAGCCAACACTTATGGCCGTTGTTCATTTGGAAAGGCACACCGCCTTCGGCTCCCCAATAGAAGCCTACGTTGGCACCGCTCTTCGTGGTGAGTTTGTAGAAATAGTAGTCGGCGGAGCTGACGCCGCTTGCCGTGGCCATATCTGAGGCTGCGATGCCTGCCATTGAGCCATGGAGCAAGTTGGACGTGCCGCTGTAATTGGCAGGCTTGTCGGCGGGATAGTAGAAGTTGAAGTCGTAGTCAGTGCCGCTCTCGCCACCATCGCCGTAGAGGAGCAGAGCGGTGTTGCCAGGCACAATGTCGCCTGCATTGTACGTGTTGCCGACTTCGAGCGACTCTACATCGGCTAAGCCATCGGTGATCGTCACGCCCGTAACGCCCTCGGGCATCGTGTAAGCACGCTGGTCGTAGTAAGTGCCCCAGCCCCACTTAGAGATGTTGAATGAAGAGGAACGCTTGGCAAAGATTTGTAGGTTGGTGTTGCTTCCAATAGTATAAGCTTTGAAAGAAACAGGGGTGGTTGCTGCACCATAGCCAAGGTAGCGAGTGTTGGTACCTGCGTTTTGGATCTGGGCGATACCATTGGTGATTGAGATGTTCCAACGGAAGTTGTCGCTTGAGAGCGTACTGCTCGTGCTGAGATTTGTACTGCTTCCAGAATAACCGATGTACTTGTTGCTGACTTGAAGCGCAAATGTTCCGTTGGTAGAGGAAACAAGCGTGACAGTGCCTAAGCCTTCAGTGTCGCTGGCAAGGTCTATCTTGTCGTTCTCAATGGTGGCATTGAGAGCTGTATATGAAGACTTGCTACTCTGCCACGAGCCGATGGCTTTGTTTGCTCCTTCGCTACTATAGACGATGAGGTATTCCCAACCATCTACCAGATCGTCCGTGCTATAGATACGCTCATAGTAGTTGGCAACGTGATCCACAACAGTGAACGTCTTGGTCACGCTTGTGCTTTCATTGTTGGTGCTTACGCTCTTAGCTGTAATGGTGTGTGTGCCAGCTGTGCTAAGCGTGATGACTGCCGTTTGACTAGTGCCACCGCTCCATGTTGCAGCGTCATCAATCTTGTACATCACGTTGGCATCCGTTCCCACAGCCGTGATTGTGATGTCTGCTCCAGCATTGATCGTGCCACCATCGGGCGAGAAAGTCGGTACGTCAATAGGAATGTTGATCACTTCCTTGTAGAGCTGGCACTTCTGTTGACCAGAGGTGTAGCAAGCGAAAAGCGTATTACCGCTGTTGTATTTGATTTCGCGTGTAGTGTAGGATTTGTTGAGGATCGTAACGTTTCCTGTGCTTTCAAAGGCAATGGTCCAGCGTTGGTCGTTACCACTGACACTTGTTGCTGTTCGGAGGTAGTTATTATTTGAACCCAGTGTGAGATAGGTGTTCGCTGGTGTGCGGAAGGTATAGGCACCCGCCTCGCCGCCGAGTGTAAGAATTTGTACAGTGCCGTCGTCGTTAATCGTTGTGGTGTGATTGTTGATCTCAATAGAAGCGGCAGAGAAGTTGTTGGCTGACTGTGTTCCAAGGGTCTTGCCGTTGTTCTCGTTGACGATGAGGTAACGCGCTCCTACTTCCAAGTCGTCGATAGAGGTGATTTGCTGGAATGTGCTGGTGTTTGAAGCTACTACTGTGTATGACACTGTAGCGATGCTACTTTCAGATCCGTTGAGCACTGCCTTGGCTTGAATAGTGGTCGTTCCAATCGTGTTGAGCGTGAAGCTGTTGCCCGCAGTCCAAGTGTTGCCGCCGTCGGTGCTATAGTAGAGCGTAGCACCCGAGGTGGCGGAGGTAATAGTCACGACAGTGCCTTGAGCCACCGTGCTCCCGTTGGCAGAGCTGAATATAGGTGCTTCAGGCAGCGATGTGCCGTTGGTCGTCTGGACGTAAAGTTGCGCAAGTTGCAAGATGTTGGAAACATTTGTCGTATAGGTCGTAAAACGAGGCGTGTTGCCGCTGTTGTAATTGAAACGCAGAGAACCATTCGTCGTTGTAGTGTTTGCAATGGTTGCTACACCATCTGTGAAATCAATGGTCCACACGCTCGTACCTTCAGTTGGTGCAGTTGTAGCTAAGGCAGCACTTACGCTTCTTGCTGCAGTTGACTGCAGATAGTTGGATGTTCCATCAAAGTTGAGCGTATAGCCGTTGCTGTTTTTGGCCAAGTTGAAGATGGCTGCTGATGGCAGTAGGCTGACATCAATGAAGTTGTCGGTGTTTGGCACATAAGCTACGGAGCGATAGTAAGACGAACTCAGCGTGCTGGTCATGACATAGTTTTGCTGGGCATAATCAGAGAGTGAACTACCAGCCAGAATAAACTTCTTGCCAGCGGTGATGGCTGCATCAAGTTGGGCTGTGGTCGTGACAAGCTGATAAAGTGTTGTAGCTAAAGTGGGGGTATTGCTTATGCCCGTCTCTACACCACCATTGCCAGTAGCATCAGTGCGGCTGTACGGGCTTGTGTAGTTGCTGAAATCTACAGCCTGGTCACTAAAGTCGCCCCAGATGTGTTGTTCCAGACCTTCGTAATCCACGAAAGGATTGCGGTTGCCTTGTATGCTATAAACAGTATTGTTTCGGTCTATTTCAAGTTGGCTCACGGGGTCGTTCTTTGCCCATGTTAGCAACATTGGTAGTGCCCAAGAGGATATGGCGGGATACTTGTCGCTTGACAGCATCGGACTGGACCAAGTGGCTACCACGTTTTCGTTGCGCGTCACCATATAGAAGTAGATGCGTGCGAAGTCTCCCTTGTATTCATCCGCAGGTTCAAACACGGTTCCCGTGTAGCCACTGACGGTACTTGTTCCGAGCTTGGTGTAGCCGTTGTTGTAGGTGTTGCCCGAAGTTGCCCCAAAAGGATAATTGCTGCGCCGCGTATTGACGTAGCAATCTGCAGGAATGAGGTGCATGAGGTCTGTGTACATCGGACTGCCCTCGTTAAACCAACTTTTTGGCATAGAATGTTCCCGATTATAGCCATCGCCTATGGCACTTCCAGTAGTTCCCTGGTCAGTACCTGGGGTGTACTGAGTGGTGTTGGTGTAGCGGTCAATGATGTAGCCATTGCCATCCACGTCCGTTGATTTGAAGTCTTCCCAAATTTGCGTGTAGGTGCGCACAGTGACACCCTTAGAAATGATGTCGTAAAGTGCAGTTTTCAATGCTGCACCATGCTTGCCGTTGGCTGATGTGTAATAACCAGCAGGTATTTGTGCTTGCAAGGTCAGCGCAAGCAACAGAAAAAGGCTGAGGGTGTTGAAATGTTTCATAGTTTTAGAGCGAATTGGCAGAAGGGTGGTTATTTTACGACGCGGTCAAGTGCTTTACCGAACTGCTCGACGATGGTTGAGATTTTTTTGATTTCAGTGAGTATTTCCAAGGTCTTGGCCATGTCCATGCGCACTTCGGGTGTGAGCAGTTTATGGCGCAGCAGGTCGGCGCGTTGTGAAAGGATATAGTACTTGAGTGTGTTGAGTTGTTGGCTGACAAGTTCTGGCAAGCGATCTTTTTCCTCCGTATAGCCCATGAGCTGACTGGGGCTGAGCAGGATGAAGTCGCTCTCTTGTTGAGCAGCAAAGGCACTGATGGCGATGTCGGGATGGTGCATGAAATAGGTTGCAGCACGCCAATTAGTGTCGTTGGCCATCTGAGCACCTTCGGTGAGGATGGTGGCAAGGATGGTTGTTGTAGGGACGATATTGTCTTGAGCGAGGTCTTCAGCAATGTATTGAGCAACAGTCGTAGGCGGAGGTCCCTCGTCGAGAATACGTTCACCATGGCGCACGATGAGGGCGGCTATTTGCAATTCCTGTCGCTGTATGCGAGTTTCAGCAGCCGATGATGTGGCTTTTTGAATGTTTTGACCGAGTTGTCTCGCTTCAGCG
This sequence comes from uncultured Prevotellaceae bacterium, assembly GCA_900316575.1. Lineage (GTDB taxonomy): Bacteria > Bacteroidota > Bacteroidia > Bacteroidales > Bacteroidaceae > Alloprevotella. The sequence continues at coordinate 65,731 of ONDJ01000008.1, forward strand.
GCCTCGGCAGCCATAGCATCTACGGCATCGGCCTCGATGGGTTGTGACGTTTGGGGTGTTGAAGAGGATGGGTTAGTCCCACTCTCTGTTGTTTCTTGATTGGCAACTTCGCTTTGGGCGCGTTGGCGGTCGCGTTCGAAACGCTGTCGGCGAAGTTTGGAAATTTCGCTGAGAATGAGCTGTTCGCCTACTTGCATCATGGCAGCACATTCGCGCACATAGACCTGGCGGACTATGGCATCTGGAATAACGCTGATGCTCTGCACGATGTTGGCTATGATACCCGCGCGGCGTGTGGGATCATGTCCCGCATCTTTCATTAGCAGCGAGGTTTTGAAGCTGATAAAGTCTTCTTCGTGCTCATCAATGAAAGAACGCAATTCTTCTGTGCTGTGGCTGCGGGCAAAACTGTCGGGATCTTCGCCTTCGGGCAGTAGGAGCACTTTGATGTTCATGCCACCCGCCAAAAGCATATCAATGCCGCGTAGGGAAGCCTTGATGCCTGCTGCGTCGCCATCGTAGAGGATGGTGATATTCTTCGTGAAGCGTCCAAGGAGGCGTATTTGGCCTTCAGTGAGCGAAGTGCCGCTACTGGCTACTACGTTTTCAATGCCGCTTTGGTGCATTTGCATGACATCGGTATAGCCTTCGACGAGGAAGCAACGGTCGTTTTTGGTGATAGCTTGCTTGGCTAAGTACAGTCCATAGAGTTCACGGCTCTTATTATATATTATGGAGTCGGGACTGTTGACATACTTACCCACGTTCTTGGTTTTCTCGCCGAGAATACGACCACCGAAGGCCACCACGCGCCCACTAACTGTATGTACGGGGAAAATAACGCGCCCATGGTAGCGGTCAACCAATCGTCCTTGTTCGGTCTTGAAGCAAAGCCCTGTCTTGATGAGGTATTCTTCTTGATAGCCTTTGGCAAGAGCTTCCTTTCCCATAGAGAAGCCGCGCCTATCGGGACAGTAGCCAAGCTGGAACTTGTTGATGATGTCGTCGCGGAAGCCTCGCGAACGGAAGTAGGTCATACCGAAAGCTATGCCGTCGGAATCGTTGTGCAGATTGTCGGAAAACCAGTTGCGTGCCCATTCGTTGAGCACAAACATTGATTCGCGGTCGCTCTGTACGGCTTTTTCTTCATCGGAGAGTTCTTTGTCGTGGACTTCAATCCCATATTTTTTGCCGAGCCATTTGATGGCTTCGGGGTAGGTGAGTTGCTCGTGCTTCATGAGGAAGCCAACGGCATCTCCACCTTGTCCGCAGGCAAAGCACTTGCATACTTGTCGTGACGGAGAAACGAAGAAGGATGGTGTCTTGTCGTCGTGGAACGGACAAAGCCCTTTGAAGTTCACTCCCGCCTTGCGCAAAGGCACAAACTGTCGCACCACGTCAACAATGTCGGTGGCGGCCAGTACGCGGTCGATGGTGGGGCGGTCGATCATGACGATTGACAAAGCCCGCTTACTCCCCAATAGCGTGTGGGAAGTGATAGTGGGCTAAAAGAAGTTCTTTATCTAAGGATTAGGTTCCTTGCAGACTAAGTCTATTTGCAATTCTTGTAATTGCTCGGGAGCTACAGGCGCAGGAGCATCAAGCATCACATCGCGACCGGCATTGTTTTTGGGGAATGCTATGACATCGCGAATACTGTCGAGTCCAGCAAAGAGACTTACGAAGCGGTCCAAGCCATAGGCTAAACCACCGTGGGGTGGTGCGCCATACTTGAAAGCGTTCATCAAGAAACCAAATTGAGCTTGCGCTTGTTCAGGTGTGAAACCAAGGATTTCAAATATCTTGGCTTGAAGCACAGCATCGTGAATACGGATACTACCGCCGCCAACTTCAACGCCGTTGCACACCATGTCGTAGGCATTGGCTTTTACACTGGCGGGGTCGCTTTCAAGCAAAGGAATATCTTCGGGCTTGGGCGAGGTGAACGGATGGTGCATGGCCATCAGCCGTTGCTCCTCGTCGCTCCACTCAAACATGGGGAAGTCAACAACCCAAAGCAAGGCAAACTTATTCTTGTCCCTCAATCCCATGCGGCTGCCCATGAGCAGGCGAAGCTCACAGAGTTGCTTGCGTGTACGATTGGCATCGTCGCCACTGAGAATAAGAATGAGGTCGCCTGACTCGGCTTGCATCTTTTCTTTAAGGTTGTTGAGCACTTCGGGTGTATAGAACTTGTCAACGCTCGACTTCACGGAGCCATCGTCTTGCACGCGAGCATAAACCAATCCTTTAGCACCAATTTGTGGACTACGCACGAAGTTTGTCAATTCGTCAAGCTGCTTGCGTGTATAAACGGCCTGTCCCTTGGCACAAATGCCACTGATGTAAGCTGCGTCGTTGAAAACACCAAACTCTCCCGTTCCTTTCAGCGTGTCCATCAGTTCCACAAATTCCATTCCGAAGCGCATATCGGGTTTGTCGCTGCCGAAACGACGCATACATTCTTCCCACGAAAGGCGCAAGAATGGCTCGTTGCCCAATTCTACACCGCGCAACGTGCGGAAAAGGTGTTTCGTCATGCGCTCAAACACATCAATCACATCATTTTGCTCTACAAAACTCATTTCGCAGTCAATCTGTGTGAACTCTGGCTGGCGGTCGGCACGAAGGTCTTCGTCGCGGAAACATTTCACTATTTGGAAATAGCGGTCCATTCCAGCCACCATGAGCAATTGTTTCAGCGTTTGCGGGCTCTGTGGCAGGGCATAGAACATGCCAGGGTTCATGCGCGAGGGTACGATGAAATCGCGAGCGCCTTCGGGTGTAGAGCCTACCAATACGGGGGTTTCTATTTCAAGGAAATTCTCCTTGTCAAGGAAATGGCGCACTTCAAGGCAAAACTTGTGACGCAGTTCCAAATTGCGCCGCACCACATCGCGCCGCAGATCAAGGTAGCGGTATTTCATACGCAACTCGTCGCCACCGTCAGTGTGTTCCTCTATGGTAAAAGGCGGGGTAAGTGCTTCGTTGAGTACGTTCAGTTCGCTGACTGTGATTTCTATGTCGCCTGTAGGCATCTTGTCGTTCTTAGAAAAACGTTCGCCCACCGTGCCTGTAACTTGCAACACGTATTCGCGGCCTATCTTGTTGGCACGTTCGCAGAGTTCTGCATCGGTTTCTTGGTTGAAAACAAGCTGAGTGATACCATAGCGGTCGCGCAAGTCTATGAACGTCATGCCGCCCATTTTGCGCACGCGCTGCACCCATCCACTCAAGGTCACTGTCTGCCCGACGTTCTCCATGCGAAGTTCGCCGCAGGTATTGGTTCTGTACATATTATAAAATATATGGAATGATTATAAACAATAACGTGAAGAGTCTCAAACGTCGTGCAAAAGTACGCAATCCGCCGCGAAACGACAAGAGCACGGCGGGAAGAATGGTGCATAATCCCGCAGAGAGGCTCCGCAAGCCCTGCGAGGAAGTATTTGCGAAGCCGCACAATAGCCGCTTCAATAGATTAAATGTTTAACGCTTGCTCCTTGAACTTGATGCTGCAAAGACATCGCGGGCTTTTGCCGTTTCGTTGCATAAGTCCGCGAGAATGTAGGATGATTACAGAAATTACGATTGTATGTTTTTTTAATTTGATGATAGTTTCTTTACATCTTCTACAACTTTTTTGAATATGTCATATGCTTTGTCGAATCTATTACCAAAATGCTTCCACATTTTAGTATTACCTTTAATATTGTTATCCCATTCCTTGTAGGATAATGAGTTAACCACTGGGTCATTCTCTTCTATTATACACTCAGGATTATAACGTACTTCACAATAATACCCCTTTCCATCGTTATCATCACCTATATACACTAAGATTTCCTTGCCTTCTTCATATTCAAGTGTTACATCGGTGAAGTATTGGTCCAGTTGGTTAACTTTTAAATCTTTAAAATATTCTTTAGTCTTTTCTGAGCAGATCTTCTTGACATAACTTGCTCGTAATTCCTTCATCTGATCAATAAGATCTTGACAATTATTTATTACCCTGTCAAGAATTTCATAACATTTTTGAGATTCCATGTTTTCAAGCTCAAGCTTCTGCTTGATGAATTTTTTAAGTTCCATAATCATTGGTTTTAGTATGGTTCGTAAATAGAATAGACCGTCTAAGTAGTCTATGTATTGTTTAAGTGCGCATTTCAGATAATCGTCTTTGGGACGAATATTGGGAAGTACTCGTTCCCGCAGCCAGTGAAGGATGTCAAAACGAAAAGAAAGATTTAAGTATCTATCCTTAAACTTATCTTTATAATCCCCCCAAGTTTGGTCATCTGGCTCTTTACCGTCTTGGGATAGGTATATAACAAATATCTTATTTTCCTCGAACAGTTCCTTTGTCTTTTTAATATATCGGCAGATTTGCGCCTCTTGGTCTTTTGCGTTATATATCTTGTTTTCAAAGATAATCGCATAATCTTCGTCTAGAACCCACAAGTCAATTCTCTGTTTTTCTTGAGTAATCGTTGGTTTATCAATTTTTATACTCTTAAAAGTCTCTTTTTTAGACTGCATATACTCCAACAAAGACTGGAGGATTTCATATTCTCCTTTGTCGTTTTGATAACACAACAATTTCATCAGTATGCGACTGTGCGCATTTTCATTGATATGAAGTTCGTCAATGACATTCAGATGATACGGAAGTTTACTCTTTTCTTCTTTGTGGCGTTTTGCAAACTCTCTTATAAAGTCTAAAAGTTTTTCGCATTCTGTTTTGACATCGTCTTCGATGCCTTTTAGGAATTTCAACGCTTCTTTTAGTCTTTCTTCATTCAAGACCTTTTGTGCCCAGGTTCGGAAATCGGTACCGCGCTTACTTTTGACACGATAGCCAACGGAGATGATGACATCAAGGTCATAGTATTTCACAATACGAGAGACCTTCCTCTTACCCTCTTGTTGAACTTGTAAGTATTCCTTACATGTTGCGGATTTATCCAATTCCCCTTCCTTATATGCATTCTGTATATGCATAGTGATGTTTTGCGGAGTTTTCTGAAACAACTCTGACATTTGGGCTTGTGTCAGCCATACGGTCTCGTTTTCCAGACGGACATCGATTTGCGTTCGTCCGTCTTCTATTTGGTAGATTACAATCTGATTCTGCGCCATATTTCTTGTCTCTTTCCTGCGATGCTGCAAATATACGAACAAACTTCCATATTAGCCAATATAAAGCGGGGAAAAGTGCAGGATGAGGTTGTGTTTATGCGGAGGAAATGCGGGGTGTTCGGGCGTGGAGGAGAACGTGAGGTTTACCCTCAAGACGGGGTTTCCCGTAACGCCGTCGGCCGTAGCCCTGAGCGCGCGTCTGGACCTCACGCTGCCAGTCCACATATCGCAGATGTTCCTTTGCATCGTGCTGGCGGAATACGCGGCAGATAGCCTCCACAAGGTTGCCAAATTGGCCCTTGTTACCCCCGCTTTCGGCCACCAGATTGGCCATTTGGCCGCAAAGTTCCTTGCTGGTGCGGTCGGGATATTCAAAATCAGCACCGCTTACATGTGCGCCCAGGGTGGGAAAAAGCATGGGAACGAGGGGTTCGCGCATGTCTTTTGACACCTGCGAGAGCAGGATTTTGATACATTCTGTGCCCCTACCGAGTTTCGGCATCGCGGGCGCAATTGGTTTTGAAATGTCGTATTTCATTGTTAATAAGCTTTTTAAAGGAAATTTGATTGGCCGAGCGTGACAGTGAGACAGTGTGACAGTTCTTTTTTGAGCACCCCCTTCCTTCTTATATTATATATTAATCATTTATATAATCTATAGGAAGGAGTGTTGACACCTTTTTTTTAACTGTCACAACTGGAACTGTCACGGCTGTTGCAGATTCAACTGCCGCAGGACGCGTGCAATGGGTTCGTCACTCGTTCTTATCATTTCGTTCATGATGTCTTTAATCAGGCGAGGTTCGTTCTTCCTTTCTGAGCCTGCCTGCGTGGGTGATTTTAATACCTTGTTCATTTTTTTTTACTGGTATTAAATTGCCTTCTCGCACGTGCACGGTGATATAGAAAGCGTTTTCCATCCCATAGACGTTTCTCGCCAAGGCATAAAGCAAGTTTTCTCTCTTCTGGCTTAACGAAAACTTTCCGGATAAGTTCTTTAAAAACATCAGGAACTTTGAGTGAAAACATTGGGAACTTTCAAGCAAAACATCCGATGTTTTGCTTAAAACATCGGATGTTTTTAAAGGGGTTGTTATGCGTTTGTAAATAAAGTGCTTGCAAAGCTGGATTGAGGCTCAGTTTGTGTGACCTGCGGGTTGGAGACTTTCATCGGGTGGATTCCTGACAGGGAGGATGATGCCGAGGACTATTGGGGTTAAACCCAAATCGGTCATTAGAGCGATGGTGTTAAGTTCTTCACGGTTTAACCTTTTTGAGCACATGGTTTAATCCCATTATACTCGCAGTACAATCCTATTGTCCCCCCGTTGCACTTTGTCATGTGCAGAGTCCTCCCGTTTTTTCATTACGATTCGCGGACGGTGGGCCAGAGTCCACAAAACTTTGTAAAATGAAACACGCCGCGCAGCCTGTAAGAAGGCTGTGCGGCGCGTGTTACGCTTTCGCCGGATGAAACCGCGCGAATGTCTCTTTATAATCCGATGCGGTTATCCTCCGAAGTCGTCATACATAATGCTCTCGGGTTCTACACCAAGGCTATCAAGCATTTGCTTGACGGCATTCGACATAGGACCAGGACCACACATGTAGTATTCAATGTCCTCAGGAGCGGGATGGTCCTTGAGGTAAGTGTCGTGCATCACTTGGTGAACAAAACCTGGCGTGTAGGGTACGCCTGCCTCGTCGGCCACAGGATCGGGACGGTCAAGGGCAAGGTGGAACTTGAAGTTGGGGAATGCTTTTTCAAGAGCGCGGAAGTCTTCGAGATAGAACACTTCGCTGAGTGAGCGTGCTCCATAGAAATAAGACATCTTGCGGTCGGTGGTGTGGAGCGTACGCGTCATGTGCATGATTTGTGCTCGCAGTGGAGCCATGCCTGCACCGCCTCCTACCCATATCATTTCTTTTTTGCTATCAAAGATGGGGTGGAAATCACCAAACGGACCGCTCATCAATACTTTGTCGCCAGGTTTGAGGGAGAAAATGTAGCTTGAAGCGATGCCAGGCATTACGTCCATAAATCCACCGCCTTGGTCTTTGGGCTTGAAAGGAGGAGTGGCAATACGCACGGTGAGCATGAAGCGGTCGCCCTCGGCTGGATAGTTGGCCATGGAATAGGCGCGGATAGTGGGCTCGGTGTTCTCGCACTTGAGGGTGAAGAGGCCGAATTTCTCCCATGAGGGAAGATAGTCGCCGAGGCTCTGCTTGTCAATGTCCTTGTCGTAGTCCATCTTGTAAGCGGGGATGCGTATCTGGGCATAGGAGCCAGGCACGAAGTCCATGTGTTCGCCTTCAGGGAGTTGTACAATAAACTCTTTAATGAACGAAGCTACGCAATTGTTGCTCACAACAGTACATTCGTATTCTTTCACGCCCATGATGCTTTCGGGGACGCCTACTTTGAGGTCGCCTTTCACTTTGCATTGGCAGCCCAAGCGCCAGTGGTCCTTGATCTGTTTGCGGGTGAAGTGGGGCTTCTCTACATCAAGGATTTCGCCGCCGCCATCAAATACTTGGCATTTGCACTGGCCGCAGGAGCCTTTTCCGCCGCAGGCAGAGGGAAGGTGTACGCCATTGTCGTTGAGCGTTGTGAGAAGCGTACCGCCTTGACCCACGTCAAGGGTTTGTTTTCCGTCGTTAATATCTATTGTAACGTTGCCGCTGGGAGTGAGGTAGTTCTTTGCCAAAAGGAGTATGGCGGTCAAGATAAGTATAACTACCAAGAAAACTCCGATGCTCGCTAATATAAATTGAGTGTTGTCCATGATCGTAAGGAAGATTTATAGGCTCAAACCGCTGAAACACATAAATGCCATGGCCATGAGGCCTACGGTGATGAATGTAATGCCAAGTCCTTGCAAGGATTTTGGTACATCGGTATAGGCCATCTTTTCACGAATGGCGGCGAGGCCTACGATAGCAAGCAACCAACCGATGCCACTTCCCAAGGCAAAAACAAAGCAATCGCCTACACCGCTAATGGCTTGCGAACTGGTTGCGGGGTCCATGTCTATGCGCTGTTGCATGAATAGGCTGGCACCCATGATGGCACAGTTCACGGCGATGAGCGGTAGGAAAATGCCCAGCGCGTTGTAGAGCGAGGGGCTGAAGCGTTCCACAATCATCTCAACTAACTGTACAATTCCTGCAATAACGGCGATAAAGAGGATAAAACTGAGATATGTCAGGTCCATGTCGCCGAAGATGCCGCCTGGGGCAAGCACTTTGGTTTGCAGCAAGTAGTTTACTGGGCAAGTGACAAGCAACACGAACGTTACGGCAACGCCCAATCCGAGTGAGGTTTTTACGTTCTTGCTCACGGCAAGGTAGGAGCACATCCCGAGGAAGGAGGCAAAAATCATGTTGTCGACAAATATCGACCGTATAAATAAACTAAGCGCGTGTTCCATGGTTTATTTCGTGTTTTTGCTGACGTAGGCTTTGTGTGCCCAAACGATGCAACCGAGAATGATCATTGACATGGCTGGCATGGTCATCATGCCATTATTTACGTATCCTGCTTCGTAGCAAGCTTCTGGGATAATAGTAAAGCCGAGGAGCGTGCCACTACCGAAGAGTTCGCGAATGGCTCCTACCACAACCAGTATCCAGGCATAGCCCAAGCCACTACCTACGCCGTCGAGGAAGCTCTGCCATGGGCCATTGGTCATAGCGAAAGCTTCAAGGCGTCCCATGAGAATACAGTTTGTGATAATCAATCCGATATATACGCTGAGCTGAACGCTCACATCGTAGGCAAAAGCTTTTAGTATCATGCTCACGATAGTCACGAGCGCAGCTACTACTACGAGCTGTATGATGATGCGAATACGATTGGGGATAGTTTTGCGGATGAGCGAAACGATGACATTGGCAAAGGCCATTATCACTGTAACACTCAGTCCCATCACGATGGCGGGTTCAAGCTTAGCCGTCACAGCGAGTGCCGAACAGATGCCAAGCACCTGTATGAGTACAGGATTGTTGAGGCTCAGCGGCTCAATGAATGCCTGCCGATTTTCTTTGGAGAACAAAGCTGCCATATTTGTTACTGCTTATTGTTGGTTCAACTTATGTAGATAGGGCTGATACATGCTGATGCCTTCGCTGAGCATAGCGGCAACGCCATTGCCCGTGAGCGTGGCACCGCTGATGCCATCGGCTTGGATTTCAGGCTTATCCACTTTTCCGTTCTTGACGACTGTCAGTGTGGCACTTCCATCAGCAGTTTCAAGCTTTTTGCCCTTGAACTGGTCTTGGAAGTAGGTTGCCTTGATTTCAGCACCGAGACCTGCTGTTTCGCTCTCGTGGTCAAAGTAAGCCCCGAACACGGTTTGCCCATCGGCATCAACGGCTATGTAGCCCCAAATGGGTCCCCAGAGCCCTTTGCCAATGAGGGGAAGTACGTATTTTGTTTGTCCGTCCACGCTGGCTACAAATACGGGTAGGGCATTGTTTTCGGGTTTGATGTCTTTACGATTGATGCGAAAACCATCTTGGTCTTTTTCTTTGCCTTCTTTGACAATGTTTCCTGTGGTGTCCACTACGAGGTCGGCCACGATGTATTTGTCCCATGTGGCTTGTACGTCGGCATCGGCCACGTTGCGCTGACCGAGTGAGGCCAGAATTTGTTTTTTTGTGTCGTTCTCCACGTTGGCATCGCTCTTGCTTTTCAGTGCAGTGGAAACGAATGCTAAGAGGAAGGCCACGATGACTACTACAATGGCGGCGTAAACCACCGTGTAAACATTGCTGTTTGTGTTGAGTTTCATAGTCGTTCGGTTATTTGGTCTGTGCGCGTTTGAGTCGCTTATTGATGTTGCTCTGCACGAAGCAGTAGTCAATCAGCGGGGCAAACATATTCATAAATAGGATGGCGAGCATCATTCCTTCGGGATAGCCAGGGTTGAGCACGCGGATAGTGATGGCTAATGCGCCGATGAGTAGGCCGTAGATGTATTTGCCGCCTTCAGTTCGGGCACTGGTCACAGGGTCTGTGGCCATAAACACTGCTCCGAAGCAGAAACCGCCAAGTACCAAGTGGTTGTACCAAGGGATGTTTGCCACAGCATTGTCAAGCCCGCCTATATTAAACAACCAAGCTGTCAACGCTCCACCTGCAAACACACTGCACATGGTCTTCCACGAGGCTATGCCTGTGCAAAGCAATATCAGGGCTCCTATAGCAATGGCTATTACGCTCGTTTCGCCAATACTTCCAGGCATGAGGCCTATGCAGTATTCCCAGAAGTCACCGCTTGGGGCGATTCCTGCTGCAGCTTCGCCGAGAGGGGTGGCGAGTGTCTTCGTATCGGGAATGACATTGCCCAGACCGAACCAAGTGTCTTTGGCGAGCCACACTTTGTCGCCCGACATGGATGTGGGATAAGCGAAGAAGAGGAAGGCACGGGCTACAAGTGCGGGGTTGAAGATGTTCATGCCAGTGCCGCCGTAGATTTCTTTCGCAAAAATCACGCTAAAGGCTACGGCCAAAGCCAGCATCCACAGAGGGGTGTCTACCGGTACAATCATTGGAATGAGCATACCCGTGACGAGATAGCCTTCTTGGATTTCTTCCTTCTTCCATTGTGCTACAACGAATTCGATGCCGAGTCCCACACCGTAGCTTACAACGATTTTAGGCAACATCACAGCCAAGCCGTAGAGGAACATTGTCCAACACGATGCACTGGCTCCGGCTGCTGCATAATTTTGGTAGCCAATGTTGTACATGCCGAAGAGCAGAGCTGGCATGAGTGCAATGACTACGAAGCTCATAATGCGCTTTGAATCGATAGCATCGTGGATACTCACGCCGCTCTTGGATGTAGTGGAGGGAACGACGAGG
>ONDJ01000022.1 GCA_900316575.1 uncultured Prevotellaceae bacterium
CAGCAACGTGATGGCTGGTCGTGCAGGCGACATCAACGAAGGCACATGGAGTCGCATCACCTATGCTCCATGCACCGCAGAGAACGGCTTTGTGCCTGCTCTGCCCGAAAAACCCGTTGACATCATCTACCTTTGCTACCCCAACAACCCTACTGGCACGGTGCTTCGTCGCGAAGACTTGAAGCGTTGGGTGGACTATGCCAACGAGACGGGGGCACTCATCCTCTACGATGCTGCCTATGAAGCCTATATTCGCCACGATGACATTCCGCGTAGCATCTACGAAATTGAAGGCGCAAAGCAATGTGCAGTAGAATTCCATTCCTACTCCAAAACTGCGGGTTTCACAGGACTTCGCTGCGGTTTCACCGTAGTGCCTAAAGAAGTGACGGCTCGTGCAGCTGATGGTTCACGTGTGGCACTCAACCCGCTTTGGAACCGCCGTCAATGCACCAAGTTTAACGGCACGCCCTACATCGTGCAACGCGCAGCCGAAGCCATCTATTCGCCCGAAGGCAAACGCCAGGTGCAAGAAACGATAGATTACTATATGGAAAATGCTCGCATCATGCGCGAAGCACTCACCGCTGCTGGCTTGCAGGTATTCGGCGGCGAAGATGCTCCCTACATCTGGTTCCGCGTGCCCGAAGGCACCACGTCGTGGGGCTTCTGGGAGACGCTACTCACCAAATACAACATCGTTAGCACACCAGGCGTAGGCTTCGGACCCAGCGGCGAAGGCTACATACGCCTCACCGCGTTCGGTAGCCGCGAAGAATGCACTGAAGCGATGCGTCGCATTGCAGCAAATCCCTTCTGATAACTACAGGCCGCGAACAACTATGTTTGCGGCCTTACTTTTGAAAAAAACTTGTGGCTTCCAACGCTAAAGCGGAAGGCACCAAATTAAGATTTGAAAGCCACAAGTAGCCAACAACGCCCAATCAAATATATACCTTTATCCCGTCGCTATAAACGTTAACCTTTAACCTCTTTACTATTTCCTATGACCTCCCTTCGCTTCAAAGCAGTAGTAGCCGCTTCGCGCAAAACACCCGTCGAAGTAAAAGCTCCCAAAGAACGCCCCTCGGAGTACTTCGCCAAGTACGTGTTCAACCAAGAAAAGATGTTTCGCTATCTACCCCGCGAAACCTATCGCCAACTGCGCCAAGCCATCGAAGAAAGTATGCCACTCTCGCTCGAAGTGGCCAACGAAGTGGCAACAGGTATGAAGAAGTGGGCCATGGAAATGGGGGTAACCCATTGCACACACTGGTTCCAGCCACTCACCGAAGGCACTGCCGAAAAGCACGATGCTTTCGTGGAACACGATTTCAAAGGCGGTATGATCGAAGACTTCACAGGCAAACAGCTTACGCAACAAGAGCCCGACGCTTCTTCATTTCCCAGTGGAGGCATACGCAGCACATTCGAAGCGCGTGGCTATTCGGCTTGGGACCCCGCCTCGCCTGTGTTTATCATTGGCGACACACTGATGATTCCCACGGTTTTCATCTCCTATACAGGCGAAGCACTCGACTATAAGGCTCCACTGAAGAAATCTATCGCTGCCGTTGACAAAGCGGCTACAAGCGTAGCACAACTCTTTGACCAATCTGTGAAGCGCGTCACAGTAAACCTCGGATGGGAACAAGAATACTTCCTTGTGGACGAAGCGTTCTATCACGCTCGCCCCGACCTAATGCTCACAGGGCGCACGCTGATGGGACACGACAGCGCAAAGAACCAGCAAATGGACGACCACTACTTTGGTGCCATTCCCGAGCGCGTGGCTGAGTTTATGAAGGACTTGGAGATACAAGCCTTAGAACTCGGCATCCCTTGCAAAACACGCCACAACGAAGTTGCGCCCAACCAATTTGAACTGGCGCCTATCTTCGAAGAATGTAACCTGGCCGTTGACCACAACATGCTCATCATGTCGCTGATGCGCAAAGTGGCGAAAAAGCACGGCTTCCGCACATTGCTCCATGAAAAGCCTTTTGCAGGTGTGAATGGTTCGGGCAAGCACAACAACTGGTCGCTCTCTACAAATAGCGGAACTTTACTCCATTCCCCTGGCAAAACGCCCGAGGAGAACCTTCGCTTTGCCGTGTTCATCGTTGAAACGCTCAAGGGCGTACATCGCCACAACGGACTCCTCAAAGCCAGCATCGCCAGTGCAAGCAACGCCTACCGTCTCGGAGCAAACGAAGCCCCGCCCGCTATCATTTCGGCATTCCTCGGCAAACAGCTCGGCGAATTACTCGACAAGATTGAGCACTCCACAACCGAAGAGCTCTTCACCATTGAAGGCAAACACGGCATGAAGCTCGACATCCCTCAAATACCCGAGCTGATGATAGACAATACCGACCGCAACCGCACGTCGCCCTTCGCCTTCGTAGGAAACCGCTTTGAATTCCGTGCCGTAGGCTCATCGGCCAACTGCGCCAGTGCCTTGATAGCACTCAACACGGCTGTGGCTGAAGCACTGACCAACTTCCGCCAACGAGTGGATGACTTCATCGCTAAAGGCAAAAGCCAAACAGCCGCTATTCTCGACGTTCTTCGTGAAGACATCAAGACGATTCGCCCCATCATCTTCGAAGGCAATGGCTATTGCGACAGTTGGAAAGCTGAAGCCAAAGCGCGTGGGCTCGACTGCGAAGAGAGCGTTCCCCTGATGATCGATGCCTATCTGCGCGAAGAAAGCGTGCAGATGTTCGAGTCGATGAACGTCATGAAACGCGCTGAGCTCGAAGCCCGAAACGAAATCAAGTGGGAGACGTATCAGAAGCGCGTACAGATAGAGAGCCGCGTACTGGGCGACCTCTGCATGAACCACATCATTCCCGTGGCCAACAAGTACCAGACGGAACTCGTGGACAACGTACTGAAGATTCAGAAGACCTTCAGCGAAGAAGATGCCCGCCGACTGACGCTCTACAACGTTGACCTCATCGAGAAAATCAACAAACACACCACCTTTATCGCCCAAGCCACCGACGAAATGGTAGAAGCTCGCAAACGTGCCAACACCATCCCTGGCATTCGCGAAAAAGCCATCGCCTATCACGACGAGATAGCACCCTACTTAGAAAGCATCCGCCGCCACATTGACAAGCTGGAGCTCATCGTAGAAGACGAAATGTGGACCCTACCCAAGTATCGCGAACTGCTCTTCATCCGATAGAAACACATAGGAACCGCCCAACGCAGCGCAAGAGGACGTATCTGAAAAAAGGAACTTCCCCTTGCGCTTCTTTATGCTTATAACACAGGGAAAAACGCTCCGCAAAAAGAACAAACAAGCGCCAATCGCAGACATATTCGTGCGCTTCAGAGGCCATGCAGCACGTAGAGTTTGAGACCTGTCGGCAGGAAACTTACCGGCCCTGCTGAGAGTGCTTCTTTTTTTGTCCGTTCACGTTCCGTCCGTCCACGTTCGGAAAAAAGTCCGTCCATGTTCGGACGAAAGTGCAAACATGGTTGGACAAAAGTGTAAGCATGACCCGAGAGATTTCCCACTGAAAGACATCACAATTCGGTTACCCTAAATCAAAACGGCAAAAAACTTTTTGAACCAGCGACAGATTAATTTCAAAATTTGCGTATATATTATTAAAACACCCCAACGAGGCAAAACAAGAAAATTAGCAACATAACAATCACATTTGCAATGAAGAAAACCTGCGCAACACGCAGACCGACAACTACCACCTCTGCGACTATCAGACTGGCGTGCGCCTGCTCTACAAGTTCGGGCAGTTTGAACTCAAGACAGAATTTAAGGACGATGCCCATCGCGGCTATGCCAGCAGCGGCTACGACGACGACCGTCTCTCTGGGAGGCTTCAATCACGTGGAAATGCCTGCGCGGACGTGGCCTGCTCTCGCTTTTGGCCAACGACATCCTCAACCAAAACACGCCCTACTACACCACCGTTGAAGCCTACCGACGCACCGAACGAACCTACGAGCGACTCCACCACTTCTTCGGTCTCTCCTTCACTTACCGCCTTGAACCGAAAGGCCATTGAGCCTTGCAGCGCACGTCAGCCCACCGTGCGAAGAGCGGCGGGTGATACCCGAAAAAGGGTATTAAAGTTACATATTTAGACAATAAAGTTTTTCATCAAACAATATAAAAACCGTATCTTTGCCTGTAAACGTGAAGATCATAACAAAAAACACATAATGAAAGTAACAACGCAATGAAAACTCTTTCCATAAAGAAAACTTTCATGGGAATGGCGAGGCTCCTCGCCGTCCTGTCTGTTGAGACTGCGTTTTGGCAATCTCATGCCCAAACCTTCACGCCCGTTGTGGAGGACAGTATCGATTTCGTCATTACGGGTACCACGCCAGCTAAGACCGACAGCGTAGCGTGGTTCCTCGTTGCCCCTTATCGCCAATGCCTCGTGCCGCGCGTGCCAGTAGTAAACGGTCGTTTTCGCGTAGCAGGTCGCCTGCCGCGCCATACCTTCCTGCAAATAGGCGACTTCGACGACAACGACCTGCAGTTCATTGTCGATGACGTGCCTACCGACATCAACCTTGCCACGGGCGAGATGATGGGCAGCCCGCTGCAACGTCGTTTCATCGAGGGACAATTGCGCCAACGCGCCATTGCCCGCAGCATTGAGCCGTGGTGGGACAGCCTCAGCGAAGCCAGGCAAGACAGTCTCCGCCTAATGGCAGAAGGCGAAATCAGCCCCGCCACGCCGCAAGACTCGGCAGACTCGGAAAGATTTAGCAGTGCGATGGCGGATATGAACGCTTGTGGTCGTCAGAACATACGCCGCAACCTCGACAACGTAATCCCCGCCTACTACCTCCACGTCCACTACGGCGCACTCACTCCCTCGGAGAAGCAGGAATTCATGCGCGAGGATGCCCCCTACGCTCGCCATCCCGCCATGCAGCGTCCGTGGCAACGCTACCAGGGCGAAGAGCAGCAACGCACGATGACAGGTGTGCCTTTTCGCGACTTCACCGCCACCGACAGCCTCGGACAGACGCTCCGCCTCGCAGACTTCATTGACGGCTCGCACTACGTTATGCTCGACTTCTGGGCATCATGGTGCGGCCCCTGCATCGGCAGTTTTCCTCATTTGCGTGAACTCAGCGAAACTTATAAAGACAAAGGCCTGCGCCTTATCAGCATCTCGCTCGACAAAGATCGCAACGCGTGGCTCGCCGCCCTCCGCAGCCACCGCAATCCATGGCCGCAGCTCCACAGCCCCAGCAGCACAGGCACGGAAGGGCAGGACGCTGCCGACCTCTACGGCATCGTCACCATCCCCGCCTACGTCCTCATCGCACCAGACGGCACCGTCATCGCGCTCGACAAAGACCTCGCCACGCCCGCTCAGCTCGACGCGAAGCTTGCGGAGGTGATGTGTGAAGCTATCGCGAAATAAGCGCAAAGCTCCCTAAAAGCTTTACCTACAAAAAACCAACATACACATGCAAAAACATAATGAAAGAAAGAATTAAGCACATCTTCCTCGCCGCACTGTTTGTGGCGTCTCAATTATTTCCTCTCTCCGCCCAAGTGTTCCCCAACAACGGCTACTCCGGTGGCACGGCCACGATAAAAGGTCGCATCACGGACTTCGCCGCGTTAGGCATTACACCTCAATATCTTGAACGATACCTCTCATTGCGCTTCTCTGCACCATTCGATAACTATGAGGGTACGAGCATACCGCTCCGTCCCGACAGCACAGGACGCTACGAGATAAGCGCTGAACTGGCCAATACCACTGTGGCTCGGCTCCTGTCGCAAACCATAGTGCTGGAGCCAGGGCGCACCTACGAGGTAGATATAGACGGACTGGCTGGCAGCTGCATCTTCAAGGGCAACGACACGCAGCTCAACTGCGAACTGGGTGCGCACCCGTTGCCAAGCTTCAACTGGGACGATGAACTGAGGGATGGCAAGTCCGATGCCGATGCGCTACTTGCTACCCGCGCTGAAATAACCCGCCTCGACAGTCTCGAAGCCACGCTGTATGCGGAACATTCCGCACTTTCCCCTGCCTACCGTACTTTGCGCCACGGCATGGTTCGCGCACAAGCTGCCGACTACCTCGTGCAGCGACGCTTTCTTCGTCCCGACGTGCGGCAGGACGACGGCACACTCTGGGCCTTCATCCGTACGCTCCTCGACCAACTGCCACGCCCCTATACGCTCTGGCCGAACACGGGCTACATTCTCACTAACTACGTCAGCGGCCTGCTTGAGTCCGTTTATCGTCGCGGCATCAACCTGTCCTACATACGCACCGCACTCGACATAGCCGAGGAGCAATACGCCCCGCGTTCCGACATGGAGGCGCATGAACGGTTGCAGCGGATTAACGAATTGCGAACGCAGCTCAACGACTACGAGCGCATCCTGCCTACGGCCAACGACTCCGCCTTGCTGACGCATCCCGCCATGCAATTAGTAGAGGAATTGTTTCAAGAGGCTGGCGACCCTGTGCTGGCAAGTGTGGTCACGGGTTCCGCCGTCAAGGAGCGGCAGATGGGAGGACGCCTCGAACAGATAGCCTGCGATGCCCAACTGCCCGACGACCTGCGCGAGCCTGCCATCGCCGCCGAACTCTACGGCCTGATGCAGCAGACGCACGATTCGCTCTCGCCAGCTATGCAAGCCCTTGTGCATACTTATATCAGTAACGCTTATTATAGGCAGCAGATACTGGGACGCAGCACCGAACTTGCCCATCTCGCCGCTGGTCTTGCGGGAACTACAGAGATTGGCTGCCTAAAAGACAATGCTCCCTTCGAGGGCATGACCAACGGCGCAGAGATATGGGCGAAGATAGCCGAGCCGCTCCGTGGTCGCGTTATCTACGTAGATATCTGGGGCACGTGGTGCGCACCATGTCGCTTCGACCTCAAGCACAGCACCGCCCCGCTCCACAAGGCACTCTCCGACCTCCCCGTAAGCTACGTTTTTCTCTGCAACCGCAGCACAGACGAAGCATGGCGCTCGTGCATCGCCGAGTACGACCTCCTTCAGCCCCATAGCCTCCACTACAACCTCCCCGCCGAGCAGCAGGCAGCCCTTGAGAAGTTCCTGCAAGTGGACGGCTACCCCACCTACATCCTCTTCCGTCCAGACGGCACGCGCGCCACGCCGCCCGACGAGAAACCACGCCCGTACAATCCCTCTGCCGTACGCGCCGCCGTGATTGAAGCATTGGGGAAATAAGCGCTACTGAATGTATCCAAAGGCCAAACTAACTTTTCAGTATAAAAACGGAATAAGTGGATTAAGGCTTTGCGTTATGGGAGATAAACGCTACTTTTGCAATGAAATCTAAAGAACTCCTATCCATAGCTTCAGCATGAACAAATACCTCACACCCGCTCTATTCTTTATTTCAATATTATTGTTTTCATTGTCCGCCCAAGCCCAATTCTTGTTGCGCATAAGCGGTGGCGAGTTGCAGAAGGCTTCCTATATCCTTGGGACAATCCATACCCAACCTGGCTCCGTGCTCAACAATATGCCTGAATACGCAGAAGCCGAAGCACAGTGCTTGCAGCTGTATCCCGAATTCGACCTACTTGATACATTAAAAATCGAGCAGGCTCAAACGACAGGGCAGAGAATGATTGAGCTCCCAGATGAGAAAACAATTTTCGATGTTTTGAGCGAGGAACAAACCATACAACTCGGTCGATGCTTCAAGGACTTGTTCCAAGTAGGGCTTAAGGATTCAATCATGAGTCCTATATGGCATTTACATCCCAATGCTTTTATTTATTTCTTCAGTATTATACTAAGTATGGAGGAAATGAAGAAATATCCCGAACTCCTCCAGACAGCCTCTCCAGAAACTACCATTGACAAAGTGTGTATAGCGCGGGCTAAGGAGCGGGGTATGAGCATAGGATATTTAGACAAGATTTCTTCTGACGAAGAGGTGGATTCTATCAAAAACATAATGGCGCAAAAATTAGATGCTGGCATCGATTCACTAATGGCCTTTCTTAATCATCTTGAAATACATCGCAGTCGCATAATAAAAGATACACAGCTGACTGTAAAAATGCTCTCTTACTGGCAGCATCGCGACTTCGCAGGCTATTCTTCCGACGCAGAAGTCCTCTCGACAATACAACGCGACAGCGTTATATTCAAGAAGCGAAACGAGCGTTGGCTTCCTCAGATGGTAAATGCCATGCACAAAGCACCTACCATGTTCGTCGTAGGAGGCGGCCACTTGGTAGGGACGGACGGAATGGTAGAACTTTTGCGCAGAGAGGGCTACGACGTAGAGCAAGTTGTGCCCACATACCTTGCCGCCATTCGCCGTTATCTCACATCGGAAATTGGTTTGCAATATGCTGAAGCTGACTATTGCGTGCCCCTTTGCCAAATCGTGGCCGTGGACGAAAGCAATGCTGAGGACATTCGCGTGTGGGGCGACTTTTGGGTTTACAACTATCGTCTTTCAGGCGATACGCTTCAATGCGTTTCGGGCGGCAACCACCCCGGACTGATACACGTGCGGCAGACGGAGAATGGGTTTGAAGTGACGGGCTTCGACCGCGTGGAGGACGGTTCTAACTTCAAGAAAAGTGCCCGCCGCATCTTTGGTACGAAATACAAAGACTTTATGGTCGTGCAGGCTGACGACACAAAGCGCGAGCAATTGCGCGCTGAAGGTTTGGCGGAATACGTAAGAAACTACAACATTCCAGCTACCTACTACCAAGACTATGGCTGGCCGGCAAAGGCTTTGAAGTAATAAAGCAGCATAAAGTACAATTGCGCCTGACTGCGCGGCCTATAACCGATCACTGTCAGGCGCAATTATTTTATTCCTGCAAAAGCCAAATTATCCCATCACGACATCAAGCACCATCATCAACACGAAACCCACGGCGAAGCCGATGGTGCTCAGGTTGCTGTGCTTCCCGCTGGAGGCTTCGGGAATGAGCTCTTCTACGACCACGTAGAACATGGCACCCGCAGCGAAGGCCAGCATATAGGGCAACACAGGCGTAAGCAGCGAAGCGAGTAGCACAACGGCCAGTCCGCCGATGGGTTCCACAGCACCGCTCAAGCTACCGATGAGGAATGAGCGCCAGCGCGAGTTGCCTTCAGCACGCATAGGCATGGAGATAATAGCACCTTCGGGCACGTTCTGAATAGCGATACCCAAGGATACTGCCACGGCTGATGCCAGCGAGAGACCACCCACGCCCTGTTCAGCACCTGCAAACACCACGCCCACTGCCATGCCTTCGGGCAAGTTGTGGATGGTGACGGCAAGGGCCAGCATTGCAGTGCGAGAGAGACGAGACCGTGGACCTTCGGGTGAAGAGCTGCCAAGGTGGAGGTGGGGTGTCAGCTCGTCAAGCAACAGCAGAAAACCTATGCCAAGCAAGAAACCCACAGCGGCAGGCACTACTGAAAAAGCCCCCTGCCCTTCTTCCATCTCCATGGCTGGAATGAGCAACGACCACACCGAAGCTGCCACCATCACGCCTGAAGCAAAGCCCAACAACGTTTTCTGCACGCGCTCAGGCATCTCGTCTTTCATGAAGAAAACGAACGCTGAACCGAGCATGGTACCTAACAGAGGAATAAGTAAGCCAAGGAATAGGGACATGGCGGTAGTTTTAGGTTTTGGGGTTTATCAGAGTACTCGAAAAACTCAGAGTTCTCCGAGTACCTGAAATCCTATTTAGCGGGTTCCCACTTGCAGCGAACGGGCGAAACAATTGCACCTTCTTTCTTCAGTGCTGCAAACGCCTTGTCCACTTCCTTGCGGTCTGCACCGAGCACCTTTGTCACATCGCCTGCGCTGACGGGCTTACCAGCCTCGCGCATGGCTTGCAATACTTGTTCTTTCATTTTCCTATATTGTCTTGGGGAATTACACCTGCGTGAACAACCAATTCTGTGTGCCGATGCACTCAATCATGTCGAGGGCACCTTGACTCCAGTAGAGGTCTTCCTCCTCATCGGCAAGATAAGCCTTCATGATGTCGTAGGTGGTGGGGTCGCTGATGAGCGTTTCGCAGCATTTGTAGAGCAGATCTACGCCAGCCTTCTGAATATCAAGGTCGGCTTTGATGTACTCAACGGGATTTGCAATGAGTGCGCGCGTCTTGGCACCCTCAAACTTCACTTCGCCACCGAGGTCAAGAATGCGGTCGTTGAATTTCTCAACCCATTCCATCTCTTCGTTGAAGTGGTCAATGTACTTCTGACCAAGTTTGTTGAAGCCTTGTGACTTAAAGATTTGACCTTGCAACTTGTGTACGAGTGCACCTTCGGTCAGTCCTGTTGCAAAGAACTGAAGTGCTTCAATTGACTTTTTAGCGTCCATAATAATTAAAAGTTCAAAGTTTGAGTGTTTAACGTTTAATGAAGTGCCAACGGAAACTTGCGACATTTCATGTCTCACGGCCCTTTTCGAGTGCAAAAGTGCAGCAGTTTCTTGATATGACAAAATCCGAGTTGATACAAAACTTGTCTGAAACGATACAGCGTGTAAGGCACATTGCCCATCAGCAAAGAAAAAAGGGAATCCTGCCTGAGGTTTCCCTTTTGTATAATCAGCGGAGAGACGGGGATTCGAACCCCGGAAACGGTTTCGCCGTTTACACGCTTTCCAGGCGTGCCTCTTCAGCCACTCGAGCATCTCTCCTTACCTTATAAGCGGTGCAAAAGTAGGCCAAAACTTAGATTTGGCAAAAGAAAATAGCCAAAAGTCTTTATCTGTTACTTTCTTTTCACCAAGAAAAGCACCGTTCATCGTGGGAAGAGTGGCAAGAAAGAAGTACGGCTTCTGCTCTTGGCTTTATGTGATTGCTGTTAGCTATTTGGATTGTATGGATTTCTAAATAGGTCTGAAAGAATCAGTCCGTCAATAATGATTGTAATCCACTTAATAATGTCTGAAACGATGTTCCATTCTGATGGCGAGAACGACCAACTGCATAAAGAGGCCAAAAGATAACCAATAAGCGAGGCGGCGATAAGGCAAAGTATGCCTCCTAAAATGTGATTTCCCATAATAATATCGTTTTATTTAATTGTGCAAAAATACAATGCCTCTCAAGACTATTCCTAACGTTACTAATCCATTGACGAAGCGTCTTGATATAAAGACGACATAGGCTGGCAATGAGTTTGAAGAAGAGTTTGGGCTGGTCAATTCCATTGGGGTAAATTCACCTATATGAACTAACACCAACAAAAGCAACCTCCCACGTGCTTCGGTTGAGCAGTGCGGGAGGTTGGAGTTGTCTGCGTCTAATTAGAAACGGGGTAATTAGAGCGTGTGGAGCGTTGGGGTTATTTTACGATAACTTTCCTGCCGTTGAAGATATAGACGCCTCGCTCTGGTCGGGTGACGCGGCGGCCTTGGAGGTCGTACCAAACGTTGTCGTTAGTGGTGGTGGGCGAAACTTGGAGTTCGTCTATGCCTGTTGCGAGTATTCCGCCATAGAAGGTGATTTCGTTCAGGGCGAGGAATACTCCGCCAAATCCTTGTGTGAAGGTGAAGCGGATGTAGGGTTCTTGGATGGGCTGAACGAGGAATAGATACTGCTCTTCGGCGTCGGCCAAGGATGTTTCAGCTTCGATGGACTTCCAGTTTTCGCCGTCTTCGCTTACTTCTACGGTTACGTGGGATGCTCGATAACGGCTCTCTCGGCTGTAGTAGAATTTGACGGTTTCGATGTCGGTGAGGTCGGAGCGTTGGATGGTGATGCTATGGGGATAGCCTACGCTTTCTTCAAACCATTTGCTATGCCAGAAGGTGCTAGTTTGTCCGTCGAGGGCATAGCTGGCGGGTGTAGTCTCTTTGCTTGTTTCTTGGTCGCTCCATGCTATGACATTGTAAGTTGAAGTGTTTATTCTGGAGCCGAGCGGTGTGATGCTTTGGGAGGAACCAAAGTTGAGCGCAAACACGCCTTTGCTATCTACCCAGGCATCGCCGTCGGGACCAAATCCTGTGCGCACGCCGGTGTTGCCGTTTCCGCTCTTATCCTCTGCGTTGCCGGAACTATGGTTGAAGTCGTAATAGAGCTTCAAGGCTGCGGCATCGTCTGTGGTGATGGCTTCGGTTATGGGTTGTACGCAGTAGGTTTTGATGCGGGCATTTGCGAGGAGTTTGTTGAACACCCAGAGTTCGTCGATGATACCGGTGGTTGGTGTACCGTTGCCGCCGATGGTGAGTGCTTTCCAGAATGAAGTGTAGTCGGTTACTCCTGAGATGGAGCCACTTCCTTTGAGCACTCCGTCTTGGTAGAAGCGGATGACGCCTTTGTTTGCGGTTATGGCATAGTGATGCCATGCGTCTTGCTCAAGGATGTTGTCGGTGGAGCTGATGGTGGCTTGGCCTACGGTGAGTGTTAGTCCGTTGTTGGCATTGCTTTGAAGTTTTAGTCCGCCTGTTCCGCCTGTGATGCAAAGTGCGTCTGCGCCTGCTGCCATGGGTCGATACCAGAATCCGATGGACCACGTTGTGGTGATATTGGCTGGTGCGCTTGCTGTGAGTTGTTGCGCTCCTCCGGCGAAGTTGAGTCCTTGTTTGCTGTCGGCGTTGCATACGACGAGGGCTCTGCTTTGTGTAATCTCGCACGTGCCATGAGCGTTGGCTACCTTATACGTTAGGTCGTAAACGCCGGCTGCTGTGGGGATGACGGAGGTGTGGAGGCCGTAGGTGGCAAAGGTGCCTTGTGGACTGGTGAATACCCATGAGCTAGCTGTTGGGGTATAAAGGCTGTTGTCGTCGAGTTCTACGGCTTCGCCTTTTACTACTACGTTGTCGCTCATGCTATATCGGGCTATAGGTGGACTTGGCACGACGGTAATTTGATGTTGCTCGGTGTACTGTTTTCCATCGGGGCCTGTGACGGTGAGTGTGACGGGATAGGTGCCTTCAGCGGTGTATTGTGCTGCTGCGTTGATGGTAGAAACTTGGGGAACGATTGCTCCTGGCATGTCCCATCGGTAGGTGCAACCTGGGGCTGTGTTTTCGCTGATGAAACTTACTCGTTCGCTTCCGTTGATGGTTTCGCTGCTTTGGCGGAATGCTGCTGTGGGGGTGGCACCTTCTGTGATGGTGATGGTGGATGTTGCGGATGCGGTGTTGCCTTCGTGGTCGGTGACGGTGAGTTGAACGTCTTTTACTCCGGCTTCATTGAACACTACGCTGGGTGCAGCCATTTGATAGGTTTTTCCATCGATGACCCATTGGCGCTTCACGACGTTAGCGGGGCTATAGTCGGTAAAGGTGTAGGCTTGTCCCACGGGGGTATTGGTGGGTCGTGTGATGTTTGCTACGAGTGCTGGTAGGGAGAAGTCGCTGCTGACGGTAGTAGAAACTGTGGCTGTTCCGTTCTCGGTGACGAAGGATGCGTGGTGTCCGCCTACACAGTCGCGCAGTTTGGTCTCGCCGTTCTCTTCGATGGTGTCCATGCGGTAGTAGGCGAGCAGGTCGTTGAATTGTGCGGGATTGAGCAAGGGGCTGGAATATGCGCGTCGTATTTGGCTTGGTGTGCGCACGCCTTTCCAAATGCGCACTTCGTCCATATAGGCGTAGAGTCCGCTATTGGAACTTTGGTGCGAACCGAATACTAATTCTCCAAGGCCTGGCAATCCGCTGAAATTGGAGGAGCTGAAGCTTCCTTTGTTTGTTCCATTGACATAGAGCGTCATGGTGTTGCTGTTGATGGTCAGGGCGATTGAGGTCCATGCTGAGGTTTTGAGCACGTTTGATATGGTGTTTCGGTCGTTTCCGGTGTTCCATCCATAGACGAATTCGCCTGAGGCTGTGGTGTGCATGAGGAATGAGCCCCAGTTTGGTCCGATTTGTTGGTTCCAGTTGGAGAGTGATGTAGGCTTGATGCGGAACTCGATGGTGGCTTGTGCCATTCCGGTGTTGAAGATGTCGGGGATGCTGAAACCGCCGTTGTTGAACACGCCTACATAGTTGTCGATTGCATTGTCGGCGGCAGCGGAAACTCTCACAGGTGAACTTATTTCTGATAATGTTTCGTGCTCTCCAGCTTCGTAAACGGCGCGAACGGTATAGGCTACGCCGGGCTGTGGGTTGAATTGGTAGCTGTTAGTGTTGACCTCGGCTATCTCTTGATTGTCGGCATATACTTTGTATGCGGCGGGTGCGATGCCTGAAACGGGGGCTTCCCAGGTCATTGTGCCGTCGTTATAGGCTACGTTGGTGGGGGCTGTTATACCTGAGCCGTTTACGATAACGCTAATTTTGGTTTGCCTACCTCTGTTTTGGATTGAGACGCTGTCTTTTTCGATAACGAAGGGTATCTCAACTCCTTCGGGGTCGTAGGTGTAGTCCATGATGCTGGCTACGTGTATGCCTCCAACG
This sequence comes from uncultured Prevotellaceae bacterium, assembly GCA_900316575.1. GTDB lineage: Bacteria > Bacteroidota > Bacteroidia > Bacteroidales > Bacteroidaceae > Alloprevotella. The sequence continues at coordinate 14,391 of ONDJ01000022.1, forward strand.
CCGGTGGCTGTGTTGTTGCTTTGGATGATAAAGAAGTATTTGAGCGGCTGGCTACGGTCGAAATCCTCGGTGAGGTCGGTGAGGTCGTATCCAAACTCCATGGGCTCGTAGTGCAAGCGTCCGTCGCTCCATCGTCCGAGCATCGGTATGAGCGGGTCGTCGCTGTTGTTTCCGTTGCCTTGGTAGTTGAAGTGGTGGAAGGTGATGGTCTTCTCGGGCTCTGAGGCTTTGAGATTGCGCGAGATGCCTGCTCTGAGGCTTATGGCACTGCGCTGGTTGAAGGTCATCCGGAGTTTGATGGTACGCTTGGGGATATAGTCTTTGCGGATATGATAGATTTCTGGGGTGAAACCGCCTGCTCCGTTGGGGGTGTAGTAGTCGGCTGTTATGGTTCCGGTCTTGGTTACTCCGTCTTCGGCATAGGTGTCGTGCGTGATGGTGTTTTTAGTACACGTTGGTGCTGCCAGTGGATAGGGTATGTAGATAAATCCTCCGTTGGCCCATCCGCCCCATGAATTGACGATAATCCAGGCTCCTTTTTCGTCTTGTCCTACTGAGTTGTTGCGCTCGCCGGCTATGCCGTTTCCGTCGAGGTCGAACTCTATGCGGTCGTCGTATCCTGAGATGGTTACGGCGTGGTCAACGCTTGTTCCTGTCACCCAATAGCGCTTGCCTGTGACGCCTGCTGCGTCGTTGGCGGGTGTCTTAGGGATGCTAAACTGAGGTCCGCCGCAGGCTAGTCCCAATCCGAGCAAACCGCCTGTGTGGAAACTCTCGTCGCCGTTGTGGTTGTATAGGTATCTCTTTGCGGCCAAAGCACCGGGTCCGTATCCGCCGCGGCCCCAATTGTCGGGATTGTTCTCGGGATAGCCGATTACGCCCACGGGAATGCTACTTGTGCCCCAAATGCGATTGTGCATAGTGATGTACCATTTGTCGTAGCCTTGCATCCAACCGGCATTGTAGGCATCTACTTCATAGAAACCATAGACGTTACTATATGGGAAACCGCCATAAGTTTTTGAGTCGGGGTAACCTACGAATCTAGCCATATAGTCCTTAGGCGTTCCGTTGTCGTAGGAGAATGGGTATTGGAAGTTACATGCCAATCGATTTTCGGGCAGGGAGGCATTGGTGCCGCGATAGGCATTGAGCTCTTCGTTGAGCATATAACCTACTCGGCTTGACACACCGCATGAACCGCCCGACTGATTGAACACGGGCGGGAAGTAAATAGTCTTGGCGTTGTCCCAATACTCTGGAAGCTCTGCGTTAGCGTCCTGAAGTCGGCGCGCCCCGTTAGCCGCCGACGCAGCGTTATGCTGTCCGTCAACGCCTGCGCCTGGTATCATCAGGTTGTAGTTGGGGTTCCACGAGGGGAGAAAGTCCCTCCACTTGGTGCGGTCGATTTCTACACCTTCTAAGTCCCATTGCGAATACATCGTCGTGGGAACAGTCAGTGCCAGAGCGACCAACATTGACTTGTAGATAGTTCTCATGATAATGTGGTTTATGTAAATAAATTAAAACGTTTTTTTACGCTGAAAAGGCAAACATTGGCTTGAGCCTTAAATGCTTTCATCTCTACTCCCAATGTTTTTGCGCTCACAATATAGGCAATAATCTTTTATTCTTGCCAAAAACGACAAAACTTTTGCTAAACCGTAGATTTCTATTCGTTTTTGCAAAGAAGTTTTGCAATGCGTGCATATCGTTTTGCAAAGTAAACTACACATTCCTGCGCAAAGTGGAATACATCGCTAAGGGCATAGAAAAAGCGCACCCCTGCGGCGAGGGATGCGCTCTAAATGTTTGTAAGAAATGTAACGCTCGTTGCGTTGCTGTTTGTGCTTATTTGACAAATTCTACGCTGCGACGAATGAATTTGGCAAGTGCTTCGCCTTTGAGCAATCCGTTCTGAAGGAGTGCGAGGTCGATGAGCTGAGGAATTGCGGTGCTCTCGGCGGCGAGGGATGCCAAGCGTTCGTTGAGTTTCTTTTCTTCGGCTGCTACGGCATCGGCTGCTTCTTGCTTTTGCTTCTTTTCGTCGTCGGTGAGTTCGTCGTCTTTTTTCTTTTTATAGGTGTCGTCCACTGCGGCTTTGCGCGCCTTGAGCCCACGCACTTCGCCCTCAATCTTGGATAGTTCGTCGGAAGGCATGGCTGCGAGGACGGCTTTGACGGTGGGGTGGTCGGCATTGAGCACGAGTTGGTACATATCGGGCATTTCGCCGTAGAAGGCCATGCCTTGCTGGTACTGGCTCATGTCTTTCATGCGGCGCATGTATTCGCTCTGGGTGAGCACTACGGGAGCGGAGGCTTCGCCCATGGATTCTACGCTGACGGCGAATTCTTTCTTTTCGATTTGGGGCAGGCGACTCTTGAAGGCTTCGGTGAGACGATGCACGTCGTCGGCTGAGAGTGTGAGTTCTTGTCCGTCGCTCTTGGGGATGAGTCGCTCGGGCGTGTCGCCATCTACGCGGCTGAAGCGTGATTTTTCGAGTTTCTGCTCAAGGAGTCCCACAAGTGCCGTGTCGAGCTGTCCGTTCATCAAGAGCACGTTGTAGCCCTTGGCTTTGGCCGCTTCGATGTAGGTGAACTGTTCGTCGCGGTCGGTGGCATAGAGATAAACGAGGGTCTTGTCCTTGTCGGTTTGTTCGGTCTTGATGAGTTCGCGATACTCGTCGTAGGTGTAGTACTTGCCGTCAACGTCTTCGAGCAGGGCGAAACTGCTGGCGCGGTCGTAGAATTTCTCCTCGGAGAGCATGCCGTAGTTGATAAAAAGTTTGAGGTCGTTCCACTTTTGTTCAAACTCAGAGCGGTTTTCTTTGAAGATGGTTGAGAGTCGGTCGGCTACTTTCTTTTCGATGTAGTTGGCAATTTTCTTCACGTTTTGGTCGCTCTGTAGGTAGCTACGCGAAACGTTGAGCGGAATGTCGGGACTGTCGATAACGCCGTGGAGCAAGGTGAGGAACTCGGGCACGATGTTTTCTACCTGGTCGGTGACATACACTTGATTGCAATAGAGGCCGATGCGGTTTCGGTGGATTTCGATGTTCGACTTGATGCGTGGGAAATAGAGCACACCGGTGAGGTGGAAAGGATAGTCCACGTTGAGGTGTATCCAGAAGAGCGGTTCGTCGCTCATAGGATAGAGCTCGCGATAGAACTTTTTGTAGTCCTCGTCCTGAAGTGCGCTGGGCTGCTTGGTCCAAAGGGGCGTGGTGTCGTTGATGATGTTGGGCTCATCGGTTTCCACTTCCTTGCCGTCTTTCCATTCGGTCTTCATACCCACCTGTACGGGCACGGGCAAGAAGCGACAGTATTTGCGCAAGAGTTCGAGCACGCGGTTTTTTTGGCTAAACTCCTTGCAATCGTCGTCGAGGTGGAGCACGATGTCGGTTCCGCGCTCTTTCTTGTCGCACGCTTCCATTTCGAAGGCGGGACTGCCGTCGCAAGTCCAGTGAACAGCCTCGGCTCCTTCCTGATAGCTCAGGGAGAAAATCTCAACCTGCTTTGCCACCATGAAGGCACTATAGAAGCCCAGTCCGAAATGGCCGATGATAGCAGCGGCATCGTCCTTGTATTTTTCCAAAAAGTCGGTAGCACCGCTAAAAGCGATTTGGTTGATGTACTTATCCACCTCTTCGGCGGTCATTCCAATACCATTGTCGCTCACAGTGAGCGTATGTTTCTTCTCGTCCATGGTAATCGAAACGCGAAGGTCGCCGGTTTCGCCCTTGAAGTCGCCTTTCGATGCCAAGGTGTTGAGCTTTTGCACAGCATCCACGCCGTTGCTCACCAATTCGCGCAGGAAGATTTCGTGGTCGCTGTAAAGAAATTTCTTAATCACTGGAAAGATATTCTCAGTGGTTATTCCAATGTTTCCTTTCATAATATAAATAATAAATGTATGTTTAGCGAAAAAAAAACGTATTTGAAACGCAGAAAGCGCGCCGTACGCCCTGCAATTTCTGTGCCAAAGAACGAAAACTTTTAGGTCAGCACGCTTTAGGAAATGAATTGTAGCGGCGAGAAGCACATTGACAAGCTTCAGGAAATGAGGAATACAGCGATTGAAATGCTGATAATTTCGCAAATAGCCTTACTTTTGCGGCATGAACGATATCGACCTCACGCTCCACGTCAAGCACTTCGCAGAACTCTCCACCACCGAGCTCTACGAAATCATCAAGGCACGGTTTGGCGTGTTCTATCTCGAACAAGCCATACGCTATCCCGACCTCGACGACGTGGACTATCAAGCCGTTCACATCTTTCTCACCGTGGGACGCACCGTCGTGGCCTATGCCCGCTTGTATCACGACGAGACCGACAACCTCTGGCATGCGGGGCGCGTGCTTACCCTTCAGCGGCTCAAAGGCCATGGCCGACAAGTCATGGAAGCAGCCGAACGCTACGCCCATCAGCAAGGCGCCACCCTTCTGCACGTCAATGCCCAGCTGCAAGCCGAAGCCTTCTATCAAGCATTGGGCTACCAGCGAGCAACGCCCCAATTCATCGAAGCCAACCTGCCACACATAGGGATGCGCAAAACACTTTAACCTATAAACATTCAACACTAAACTCAATATAAATGGGACTCATCGGATTTTTTGGCGGAGCAATCGGCTGGATGGTAACAGGCAGTCCGCTCGGCAGTTTGCTCGGATACGTACTCGGCTCACTCTTCGACGGCAACACCACCGAAGAAGAAACCTACACCACCCAATCAGAAGCCCACAATGCCTACAGCGGAACCACCTATCAGCAACGGCCACAAGCCGCATCGACCACCGAAACCGCGCGCGACAATTTCATTTTCTCCCTCCTCGTACTCACCGCAGCCGTCATCAAAGCCGACGGAAAGGTGATGCACAGCGAAATGGAATACGTGCGCCGATTTTTTCGCACCACCTTCAACGAAGCCGCCTCCCGCCAAGCCAACGACATCCTCCTGACACTTTTCAAACAGAACATTGACATCAACGCCTGCGGAGCACAGATAGCCGCCAACATGGACTACACCACGCGCCTACAGTTGCTCGACTATCTCACCGGCATCGCAAAAGCCGACGGGCGCGTCACACCCGATGAAATCCTCACGCTCAGAAACATAGCCCGCGCCCTACTCGTCGATGCGCGAGAAATAGACTCCCTGCTCAACCTCGGCACCGACACACTCGAAGCCGCCTACAAAGTGCTCGAAGTGTCGCCCGACGTAAGCAACGACGAGCTCAAACGCGCCTACAAACGCCTCGTGCTCAAACACCACCCCGACCGCGTAGCCACCCTCGGCGACGACATACGCCAACGCGCCGAAGAAAAACTCAAACAAATCAACGACGCCTACGAGAAAGTAAGCAAATCGCGCGGGCTATGACCCCAACAAAAATCCACAAAAATGCACGCACGCTTGGTCGCACCGCGTTTTTAGCCTACTTTTGCGGGCAGTGCCTAAACATACGCACGCGCGTTTTCCCAAAAAGTCAAAATACAACGAAGAAATACACGCAGACAACCTATAATAAATACTAACACAAATCTATACATAAACTATGCGACTAATCATCCAACCCGACTACGAGCGGCTCTCACGCTGGGCCGCCGACTACGTAGTGGCACGCATCAACGCAGCCGCTCCCACCGCTGAAAAACCCTTCGTACTGGGACTACCCACAGGTAGCAGCCCCATCGGCATGTACAAAGAACTCGTCAAAGCCAACAAGGAAGGACGCGTGACATTCAAGCACGTCCTCACATTCAACATGGACGAATACGTAGGCCTGCCCGAAGAACATCCCGAAAGCTACCACAGCTTCATGAAAACCAACCTCTTCGACCACATCGACTGCCCCAAGGAAAACATCCACATCCTCAACGGCAACGCACCCGACCTGGCAGCCGAATGTGCCAACTACGAAAAAATGATAGAAGAAGCCGGCGGCATCGACCTCTTCCTCGGCGGCATAGGCCCCGACGGGCACATCGCCTTCAACGAACCCGGCTCATCGCTCACCAGTCGCACACGCCAAAAAACACTTACCACCGACACACGCATCGCCAACAGCCGCTTCTTCGGCGGTAACCCCGACAACGTGCCCGCCCACGCCCTCACCGTAGGCGTAGGAACCGTCATGGCAGCCAAAGAAGTGCTCATCCTCTGCAACGGCCACAACAAAGCACGCGCACTGCAAGCAGCCGTAGAAGGACCCGTCACACAAATGTGGACCATCAGCGTCTTGCAACTCCACCAACACGGCATCATCGTATGCGACGAAGCAGCCTGCGAAGAACTGCGCCACGGCACCTACAAATACTTCAAAGACATCGAGCGCGAACAACTCTAAAACTCCTGACAAATCCGTTCACAAACGAACAAACACACCTCATACAAACGGGAACCCGAAAAACACCGAGTTCCCGTTTTTCTGTTCCAATAGACACACGCACCGCAAGCATCCCACCAAACCAAAGGACAAAACCAAAGAAACATCCAACAGAGCAAAAAATAGATGCCCATAGGTTTACAAACTCGTCCAGACAATATAGCAAAAACACACGCCACGTCATAAAAACAGAACCTAAAAAACACTGATTTAAGGGTATTTAAGAATATCAGTTTGCGAGGTAGGCAAAAATGCGTACCTTTGCGCGAAATTATACACGCCCCGCAACACCGAGGCCAACCAACAAAAAAGGAAAAAAGAAACTATGGCAAAAATAATAGCACTAACCAACCAGAAAGGCGGCGTGGGCAAAACCACCTCGACCATCAATCTGGCAGCCTCGCTCTCCACGTTAGAAAAACGTGTGCTCGTGATAGACGCCGACCCGCAGGCCAACGCCTCCTCAGGCCTCGGCGTAGATTTGAGCAAAATCGACTGTACACTCTACGAATGTCTCATCGGCGAAGCCCAACCACGCGAAGCCATCTACACCACCGACCTCGAAAACCTCGACATCATCCCCTCACACATCGACCTCGTAGGAGCCGAAATCGAAATGCTCCAATTCGAAGGACGCGAATTTATCATCAAAAACATGCTCGCCCCACTGAGCGACGACTACGACTACATACTCATCGACTGTTCGCCCTCACTCGGTCTCATCACCGTCAATGCCCTCTCAGCAGCCAACAGCGTGATAATCCCCGTGCAATGCGAATATTTCGCATTAGAAGGCATCGGAAAACTCCTCAGCACCGTGCGCATCATCAAGAAAAAACTAAACCCCACGCTCGAAATCGAAGGCTTCCTCCTGACCATGTACGACAGCCGGTTGCGATTAGCCAAACAAATCTACGACGAAGTCAAACGCCACTTCCAAGAACTCGTGTTTCGCACCGTCATTCAGCGCAACGTAAAACTCAGCGAAGCCCCCAGCCACGGCCTACCCATCATACTCTACAACGCCGAAAGCCGAGGCGCCAAAGACTACTTAGAACTCGCCAAAGAAATCATCAAGAAAAACAACCATTAAGCCCCATTTTCTTATCCATATCAACACACCAAACAGCCAATGCCAGTCAAGAAAAAATATCCCGCCCTGGGCCGCGGTCTCGACGCCCTCATACATAGCGAAGAAACCATTCAAACCGCCGGCTCCTCAAGCATACACGAAGTAGATATCAACCTCATCAAAGCCAACCCCAATCAGCCCCGCCGCGAGTTCGACAAAACCGCCCTGTCAGAACTCGGTCAGAGCATACGCGAATTTGGCATCATACAGCCCATCACCCTGCGCCAACGCGAAGACGGCACCTACCAAATCATCAGCGGCGAGCGACGCTACAGAGCATCGCGCGAAATAGGCCTAAAAAAAATACCCGCCTACATACGCACCGCCGACGACGAAAACATGATGGAAATGGCCCTCGTCGAAAACATACAGCGACAAGACCTCAACCCCATCGAAATAGCCCTCGCCTATCAAAAACTCATTGAGCAATACGACCTCACACAAGACCAACTCTCAGAGAAAGTAGGCAAGAACCGCACCACCATAGCCAACGCCCTGCGCCTCTTGAAACTCGCCGCACCCGTGCAATTAGCCCTTCAAGACAAACTCCTCGACCAAGGACACGCCCGAGCCCTACTCTCGCTTGGCGACCCACAGTTGCAAACCACCCTTTGCCGCGACATCATAGACAATGACTACAGCGTGCGCCAAGTAGAAGAAATGGTCAAACGCCTCAACAGCGGCGAAACCATTCAGAGCGGCGAAAAACGACTCAAGAAAAAAGGCAGCAGCCTGCCCCAAGAATTCGACACCCTCAAAGCACGCCTCTCAGGATTTTTCAAAACCAAAGTGCAAATGACCTGCTCCGCCACCGGACGCGGACGCATCACCATACCCTTCAACAGCGAAGAAGAATTGCTCAACATCATGGGCCTCTTCGACAAGATGAAACAATAACCCCCGCCCCGCCCCATCCCTATGCATCGCACAGTGCTCCTCATCGTCGTGCTCCTTAGCATGTGGCACACCGCAAAGCCACAAGCCATCGACAGCCTGCGCCCACTTCTCTCGCCCGACGAAGAAGAGTTCCTCGAAATGCGCCTCGACTCCATGATAGGCCCCGAGAGCCTACCACACATTTCCGACACCATCATACTCACCGCCCGCGAACGCCGACTCCTGCGCCTACAAAACTTCAACCCCGACCCCAACCGCGCACTATGGCTCGCACTCGTACTGCCAGGAGCAGGACAAATCTACAACCGAAAATACTGGAAACTACCCATCATCTACGGAGGATTTCTCGGATGCACCTACGCCCTCCTCTGGAACCAACAAATGTACAAAGACTACTCCCAAGCCTATCTCGACATCACCGACAACGACCCCAACACACAGAGCTATCTCGACATGCTCCCGCCGCGCTACGACATCACAGGAAAAGAAGACCGCTTCCGTACAATCTTCAAAAACCGCAAAGACCGCTACCGACGCTATCGCGACCTGAGCGCATTCGCCTTTATCGGCGTATATATCATCTCAGTCATCGACGCCTATGTCGATGCACAACTCTCCCATTTCGACATATCGCCCGACCTCAGCCTACATCTCGCACCAAGCGTCATCAACAGCCAGCACGGCAGCAAACAAACAAGCAGTTACGGAATGGGCATAGGACTCCACTTCTAACCGCAAAACACCCTTCCGCCCCAATCCATCACAGGCCTAAAACTCTCCAATCTAATGAACAAACTCAAGAACCTACTCACCGCATTATTCCTCACACTACTCGTCATTCCAACCGCAACAGCACAAACCATCGTCACGATGGACAACACGCTGGGCACACCCGTAGAATTCGACGAAACCGAGGGAATGACCATACTCTACGACTCGTTGCTCAACGACTGGAAAGTAAAAACCTACCTATACGTCGACTCCACCTGCCACGGCACCGACATCGACCCCACCTTTCCCGATAGCGTCTATATCGACCGCCTGCAGCGCATACCCGCCGTGATGGAACTGCCCTACAACCACATCGTGCGCCAATACATCGACCGCTACACCAAACGACTGCGCAAAAGCGTCAGCGTGATGCTCGGAGCCGGCAACTTCTATTTCCCCATCTTCGAAGCCGAATTAGAACGCTACAACCTGCCACTCGAACTCAAATACCTGCCCATCATCGAGAGCGCCCTCAAGCCCAAAGCCGTCAGTCCAGCCGGAGCAGGCGGATTGTGGCAATTCATGGTAGGCACAGGCAAACAATACGGCCTGAAAGTCAACAGCGTCATCGACGAACGATGCGACCCCATCAAGTCCTCACAAGCAGCCGCACGCTACCTGCGCGACCTCTATCGCATCTACCACGACTGGGCACTTGTGCTCGCAGCCTACAACTGCGGACCCGGCAACGTCAATAAAGCCATACACCGCGCCGGAGCACGCGACTACTGGCAAATCTATCCCTACCTGCCCAAAGAAACACGCGGATACGTACCCGCCTTCATCGCAGCAACCTACGCCATGACCTACTACTGCGAACACGGCATCTGCCCCATGCGCTCACGATTCCCCATCAACACCGACACCATCATCGTCAATCGCGACATCTCCATGAGGCAGATTTCAGAAGTAGTAGGCGTAGATATCAACCTGCTCAAATCGCTCAACCCACAATATCGCACCGACCGCATACCCGGTAAGTCGCAAGCATGCATCATCCGTATGCCCGACGAGTACATCCACGCCTTCCTCGACTATGGCGACGACATCTATCACTACCGCGCCAGCGAACTCCTCGCCCGACGCGCCGAAGTAAGCGTACGCGGCGAACGCGGCTCACGCCTTACCGCCCAGCGCACACAACAGCCCTCAGCACCCACGCAACCCACCATGCCCGGTAGCACCATGCCCGACATCACAGCCACCGAAGCCCGCGTGCCCACCGAGCCCGTCGCAGTCATCGCCCGCGACACCATTGTAGCCACACCGCGCACACCAGCAGGCGAAGTCCTCGAAGTAGCCCTGAGCGACACCACGCTTTCAACCAGCGAAACCAACGAAGAAGAAGGCACCACCACCATCACCTTCACCGACGACGAAGAGCCCCAGTTGCGCCCCGTACCCACCAACACCGTGCGCCAACGCTCAGCAACACCCGCCCCCGCCACACGCCAATCATCCACCCCAACGACAACCCCATCGCGTGAGCCGCAACGCACACAGCGACCCGCCGAAGCCGTGCAACGCAACGAGCAAGCACGCCAACGTCAGCAGCAACGCACAGGGCAAACCACGCGCCAACAGAATACTCAGACACAATCCCAATCTACACAAACAAACCGCGCACAGCAGCCCGCGCAAACCCAATCTACACAGCGCAATCGCAATCAGCAACCCGCGCAACAACAGAGTACTCAGCGCAATCGCAATCAGCAACCCGCACAACAACAGAGTACTCAAAGAAATCGAAACGGACAAAGCACGCAATCGCAGGGTACTCAAAGAAATCGCAACGGACAAAGCACGCAATCGCAG
>ONDJ01000013.1 GCA_900316575.1 uncultured Prevotellaceae bacterium
TGAACACGCTCTTCTATCAACACTCATAAGAATATTAAAAAAGAACTTGCTCTAAGGAGAAGTAACGTTTCTTGTACTACTCTAACTGTTGGTATGAAAATTTTTCTAAGAACGTGCAAAACCTTTTAGGGAAGCCCCATTGGTTATTTGCGGGTGCAAAAGTACATCAAGAATACTCTTTAGACCAAACTTTTTCGCAAAAATTTTTATTCTTTTATTTCGATTTTTTCTTTTATACACTCTTTTTCAACGACTTAAGCTCTGTTCTTTATTTTCCTTAAAAGCCTTTTTGTTTAGTACACTTTACAATCACCCCGCACTTTTCGTGCTGCAAAGCACGGGGTCGGTAGTATTTATGTGATTGCGATATGGGTTTTCAGAACAATGGGAACGTTGAAGTGGAATAAACATACTTCTGTTCAAACTTTTCTTGTGGCATGGTAAAGAAAAGTATTCCTTGTATTAAGGTGAGGATTGACCATAAGCCGCAGGTGATCAGTGTGAGGAGAATGCAGATAATACCGCCGCCGATTTTTCCTAAATAGAAATAGTGTACACCGATGCTACCGAGCAATATGGCTAACAATCCGGCTATTCCACGGCTTTTCCCTGATGGTCCTTCGTCGAATACATCGGGCTGATGTATTTGCGGGCCTTGTGCGTACTGCGGACCATAGGCTTGGGGACCACTGTTATTAGGTTGCTGAGAAAAGACAGGGACGCAATCTCCACCGCAAATGGGACAATGTACTTCTGGCATGGGCTGCTGCATACTAAAGACATTGCCGCAACGTGAACATTGATACTGTACCATGGTTTTTTCTGTATTTAAGTTGTTTTCACTAATTAGTGCTGGCAAAGATAGATGTTTTTTTATGATTGGGTTGGCACAGAGGATGTTTTTCCATTCGTTCTTTAGAATTCTTTATCCTAATGAGAGTTTTTAGACATTGCTCCTCTGTGCCACTTGTTTACAAGCTTTGCGCACAAGAGATACCAGGTCTTCGCACCAAAGAGGCCTATGTTTGCGTGAACACCGTACGAAGTTTACGTGCGCGCCGTACGAAAATTACGTGCGCGCCGTACGGTGTTCACGTGAACATCGTACGGCGCGCACGCATAAGCATACGATTTCTGATGCGGAAAGTAGGGATAAGCGTGGCGAAATATAGGGATATCTTTTGCGCTGTTGTCGTGTATATAGTATATTGAGGTGGTGTTCTATAAATTATGAAAATCGTTCCCACGCTTTTTCTTGTTATGAAAAGCGTGGGAACGATTGAAAGGAGATATAAAAGTTATATAGAAGGATGGTCAGAGCTGCTGCATGTCGTTGAGTTTTTTATAATATCCATCGCGTGCGAGTAGGGATTCGTGTGTGCCTCGTTCTACGATACGTCCTTCATGGAGCACACAGATTTCGTCGGCATTCTTGATGGTGGATAGTCGGTGAGCTATGGCTATGGTGGTGCGTGTGCTCATTAGTCGGTCGAGGGCTTCTTGAACGAGGCGTTCGCTCTCGGTATCAAGTGCACTGGTAGCTTCGTCGAGGATGAGTATATCGGGATTTTTAAGTATGGCTCGCGCTATGCTTATACGTTGCCGCTGTCCGCCTGAAAGTCGGCATCCTCGGTCGCCTACTGGGGTGTCGTAGCCTTGTTCACTCTGCATAATGAAGTCATGAGCATTGGCTATTTTGGCTGCTTCGATGACTTGTTCCATTGTGGCATTCTCTACGCCGAAGGTGATGTTGTTGTAGAACGAGTCGTTGAAGAGAATGGCTTCTTGATTGACGTTTCCTATAAGTGCACGGAGCTGACTGATATACACGCTGCGTATGTCGCGCCCGTCAACGGTGATGGAGCCAGCCGTTACATCGTGATAGCGCGGAAGGAGGTCGACGAGGGTGCTTTTGCCGCTACCACTCTGGCCTACAATAGCTATGGTTTGTCCTTTTTTGACGGAGAACGTCACTCCATGGAGCACTTCTTGTCCTTGACCATAACTGAAATGTACGTCGTTAAAGACTATTTCTTCTTTCAGTTCTTCAATAGGCTCGGGATTTTCAGGTTCTTTAATGGGATTGGGGGCGTTGAGAATTTTGTTGACACGCTCTACACTGGCCAGTCCCTTGGGTATGTTGTATGTGGCTTTTGAAAAGTCTTTGAGGGGCTGAATGATGCTGTAGAGAATGACCATGTAGAAAATGAACGTAGGTGCATCGATGATATTGGAACTGCTGAAAATGAGCGTTCCGCCATACCACATGACAAGGACTATAAGTACTGTTCCCAGAAACTCGCTCACGGGATGAGCTGACGATTGACGTAGGGAGACGCGAATAATTTGACGGCGGTAACTATCGGTGACGTTTTCGAAACGACTAACCATTTTGTGCTCGGCTGTGAAGGCTTTTATGATACGCATTCCGCCGAGTGTTTCTTCGAGTTGTGCCATTGTTTCGCTCCATTTGTTCTGGGCTGCAAGAGATCTGCTTTTGAGTTTTCGGCCTATGGCACTCATAGCCCATATCAGCAGTGGCATCACCAATATGGCAAAGAGGGTGAGTTGCCAGCTGGTGTAGATTAATACTCCCATGTAGCAGATGATGAGTATAGGATTTTTGATGAGCATTTCGAGCGAACCTGTGATGCTGTTCTCTATTTCTCCTACATCTCCACTCATACGAGCTATGATGTCACCCTTTCGTTCGTCGCTGAAAAAAGAGAGTGGAAGGGATATGATTTTTCGATAAACATTGTTGCGAATGTCGCGAACGATGCCTGCACGCAAGGGTACCATTATTCCTGCTGAAGCGAAGTAGCTGGCTGTTTTTAGAAATGTTGTCCCTATTAGGAATAGGCCTATATAGAACAACGTTTGGGAAGCTCCATAAGTGGCCATCATCTCCTTTGTATAGAAATAAAGATTGTTGAGCAGAATGTCTTTGAGACTCATATCTGCATCCCATGGAATGAAGGTGTAGTTGTTCTTATCAATGCCGAAGAGCAACTGTAGCATGGGTATGAGCGAAAGAAAGGAAAATACGTTGAGCACAGCCGAGAGCAGGTTGAAAAGCAGGGAACCTGCAAGGTATGCCTTATATGGTGCCACGTATTGGCGCATTATTCCAAAAAATTCTTTCATAGACTATTGAAAGCTGTTTTGATTTAATTTTTACGACCGAAGTCGGCTGGTATTTCACCCCACTTTTCTGTATTCCACTTCAGCAAAGGTGCTGTCACTGCGTGGCTTGCGAGCCAAGCTTCAGCACGGGCTATGATACTATACAAACGAGCGGTTTTGGTGTTTCGAACTAAGGTTGTTTTACAGTGTCCCTTACGCACCCACCCTATAGCTATACGACTATCGGAATATATCGTTTTAGTGATGCCTTGCCTTTGGAACTCAGCCATAGCATGGACAATGGCTAAAAATTCTCCTATATTGTTTGTTCCTAACGTGGGTCCAAAATGAAACATTACAGCTCCGGTGGCCAGATCTACACCTCTATACTCCATTTGCCCAGGATTGCCTGAACAAGCTGCATCTACAGCCCAGGCATCTGCCGTAACTTCTTTTGGTAAAGGCAAGACTGTATCGTGGCGATCTTCGGGCGGATTGGCTGGAAAGTCAGTAAGTTTATTCGTTTTTGTTCTCTTCGTTTTTTTATAAACAGGCGCATTGGCTGCAAAAGCCTCTTGAGCCTCAGAAAATGTAGGGAAAGACTTGAAAACTGCTCCTGCAAAACCTTTTGTCTGTGCTTGGCATTGCTCCCAAGTGGCATATACACCAGGTTCACGCCCTTGCCACACTACATAGAACTTAGGTTTTGGTTTGCTTGCCATGAGCTATTACTATTTTCTAAAAGAAACTTACATTCGTTCAGGCATTTCAATACCAAGGAGTCCCATTCCTAGACTGACTACTTTGGCCACTTGTTGAGAGAGCACCAAACGCAAAGCACGGATTTGCTCGTTCTCTTCGCGCAAGATAGAATAGTCGTGATAGAATTGGTTGTATTCCTTCACGAGTTCATAGCAATAATTGGCTATCGTGCTTGGACTGAAGTCATTGGCAGCATCCTGAATGATGTTTGCAAAGTCGCTGATGCGCTGAATGAGTTCGGTTTCTTTATTGTTGATAGGCGTTTGTTGGGGCAATGTATTGGGTATTTGGATGCCTGCTTCGATTGCCTTGCGAAGCACTGAGCGGATACGCGCATAGGTATATTGGATGAACGGACCGGTATTGCCATTGAAGTCTATGCTTTCTTCGGGATTGAAGAGCATGTTTTTGCGAGCATCAACCTTTAGTAGAAAATACTTGAGTGCACCCAATCCTACAATGCGTGCCACTTCAGTTTTTTCCTTTTCTTCCATGTCGTCGAACTTGCCTGCTTCTTCTATTGTGCGACGTGCTTCGGCTATCATTCCTTCAATGAGGTCGTCGGCATCTACGACAGTTCCTTCACGACTTTTCATCTTTCCGTTAGGCAATTCCACCATGCCATAACTGAAGTGTACAAGACTCTTTCCCCACTTGAAACCAAGGCGATCGAGCAATAAGGACAGAACTTGGAAGTGATAGTTCTGCTCGTTGCCAACAACATAAACCATTCTGTCAATGGGATAGTCTTCATAACGAAGCTTGGCTGTGCCTATATCTTGTGTCATATAAACACTGGTACCATCGGCTCGCAGCAAAAGTTTTTCATCAAGCCCGTCAGCTGTGAGGTCGGCCCATACGGATCCATCGTCTTTACGGAAGAAAAGACCTTTTTTCAGTCCTTCTTCCACGAGAGCTTTACCTACGAGATAAGTTTGGCTTTCGTAATAGATTTTGTCAAAACTTACACCGAGTGCCTTATAGGTTTCGTCAAAGCCTTCATAAACCCAATCATTCATTTTCTTCCACAAGTTGCGCACTTCACTGTCGTTTTGTTCCCACTTGCGGAGCATTTCTCGGGCTTCTTGCATCAAAGGGGCTTCGGTTTCTGCTTTAGCTTTGGCTTCTTCGGCAGTAAATCCTTGAGCTTCAAACTTTTGTGCAAGTTCTTTTATTTCTTGGCGATAGTGTTTGTCGAAAGCTACATAGTAGTCGCCTATAAGGTGGTCTCCCTTTTTTCCACTGCTTTGAGGTGTTTCCCCATTACCATACTTGAGCCAAGCGAGCATAGATTTGCAGATATGTATGCCTCTGTCATTTACGATGTTGGTTTTAACGACACGATTGCCTCCTGCCTGTGCTATTTGGGCAACCGACCATCCAAGTAGGTTATTGCGCACATGGCCAAGGTGGAGTGGCTTATTGGTATTGGGCGAAGAATATTCTATCATCACTAAAGGCGATGCCTCTGAAATAGGTTTGAAACCATACTGCTCTTGTGCTGCTACATCTTCGAGCAAAGAGAGCCAGGCTTGGGAAGCTATAACCAAGTTGAGGAAACCTTTTACTACATTGTAGCCAGCAATTAGTTCTGTATGTTGCTGAAGATATTTTCCTAAATCGTTGGCTGTTTCTTCGGGTTTCTTACGAGAGATGCGCAATAAAGGGAAAACAACAAGTGTGAGATGACCTTCAAACTCACGCTTTGTTTTTTGCAGTTGTATCAGCTTTTCGTCAGCCTCAGTGTGATAAAGTTCTTTGATGGCCTGCAGGGCAGCTTCTTTTAGTTTTCCTTGTATATCCATTGAAATACTTATGCTTTATAAATACGCAGTTTCCCTTTCCCTCGGTTAAAAGGAAAGGGTCACTGCTTATTTATAGATATGCGTTTCTATACGCTAATCTGTATAATTACTTAAAAATAACTTTCTGTCCTTTCGCATTGATGTAAACTCCTTGTGCTGGTTGCTCCACTCTGCGACCTTGCAAATCAAACCATACGGAGTTTTCACTACTATTGAGCACTACTTTTCCTATAGCTGTTACACGCTCGGGATCAATGCGCACAAATTTTATGCTTCCCGTATATCTGAGATAAGCTGTATTGTCGGCAATGTTACCTGTAGAAAGGGTTCGCTTGTTATAGCCTATAGGTTGTGTGCTACGGAAGACATAGACATCATCACCCACTACAGAACCTGACCTTAGATTGCCAGAAAGCATATTGTCTTCAATACTATAGTCCACATCATCGCACACTTGAAGCAATGTAGCTCCACGCGGGCCTTTGTATATAAATGGTGTATGGGCTGGAATGGGCTGAGACAATTCGGTAAGAATGGCATAAGTGGTGTCGGCATCGGTTTCTTCCAAACCTGTCAGTGCATAAGCTGTTGCTCCTTCAGGCAGAGATACTGCAAAGGAATAAACTTTTGAGGCTATACCATTGCTTGGTACTGAGAATTGCACTTCATCGGCAGGCTCTATATACCATTGCGAAGCATCAGCACTCAGTGACCATGAAACCAAATTGCCAGAACTATTGATATGAGGAGCTGTGTAGGTAGCATTTACGGGATTGATGCACGAAAGTTGTGTTCTACCATTAGCATGAGGAATAACATTGAATACGCCGCATGTTGTTTCGTCTGCTTGAGGTATTAGGGTATTGGTAGCCTGAGTTGTTCCTAAGTAATTCTCAAGGTTTGCTGCTTTGATGCGCCAATATTCACCTACTTTCTCAAAAGTAAATATTTGAGCACAATTTGTTTTGGATACTCTTGCTCCTGTATATGACGATGCTGACGTTGAAGGGGTGAGGTAGTAATCGGGATACAATACATTACGCAGACGATACCATCTGCCTTCTACTAACTGAACACCTGAACTTTCTGTCAAAGCTTTATTCAAGGCAGCTACTGTTTCTACGGTACCTGCTGTAGTTGAAATCTGACTTTGAAGTTCTGAAATAGCCTCAGCACTTAGTTGACCTACATTTTCGCCTGGTTCAAGACTTGCTATTTTATTCATCATCTCAGCTTGCAGCATAGATGAAATTGCGGCGGTGTTGACATCTTCGGGCTTGGTGTAACTATAAGCACCGTCGGTTATTTGCTCTAAGGAATAGTTTTTATAAACAATGGTGTAACCTGCACCATAGGTTTCTTCTTCATAGAGGAAGCCAAGGTTTCCATCGTGCTGAAGAGCGAATGTGGAATAAGCTGAACCTATTGTAGAAGCCTTATGACTTCCATCCCAATTAGCAGAGAAAGTGGCGGGATTGGCAAAGTCGTCAGCAAATGAGGATAGTTCTTTATAGTAAATACCTACATTGCTACGTCCACTGCCGAAAGGTACAGATTGAAGTGCTAAATAAACTTGAGCATTATCGCTGTTGCGGGTAGCGGGAAGCACAATGATTTCACCATTACAGCTGTTGCTTACGGCTGTGACACCATTGTTACTTGCACCACTGAATGAATAGGTACCCCAAGTTCCTTCAGCCTTTTCAAGGTCTGTGAATGAATATATGTTATAATAGCGTCCGCCTGTGCAACGACTACTTACTATTACACTTCCATCGGGAAGTTCTTCAACTTTTGGTTCATCAGCTCCACTGGGTATGGCAGGATTATTAACATCTCCAAGCACGTTCCATGTTTCGCCAAAGTCGTCGCTATACCACACATAGTTGCAATTGGTGCCATTTACATCTTTGGTCAGCGAAGAACAATAGAGGCGATAATACTGACCAACCTTTACATAACGGCTTTGATGTATTTTTCCTGAGCCAATAAACATTGAACGAATTGGACCACGGGCGCAGTTTTCGTCAAAGGGTACATAGAACGTTTCGGTTATATATTCTGGTTGTGTCCATGTAGCACCATTGTCATAGCTATACCAGCGAGCCACTTGGTTGGGGATATCACGTGTTCCATTAGGGAAGGTTTGATATCCGCAAACACTCATCATCAATACACGTGGACTTTCTCTGTCGGCAACAATGCAAGCATCTCCGTACCCAGCTGTGAGGGAATAGTTACGTCCACGACTATCCATAATACCATCTCCTTGTGCAAGAATTTTGGTAGCATCCCAAGTTTCGCCATTGTCGTGTGAAATTCTGGCATAAAGGTCTATGCGTCCATTTCCTATGTCTGCCCTGCAATAACGATAGTCACTCACAGCAATCACATCGCCATTTTGCGCCACTGCAATAGCTGGAATACGATAAGGTATGCCACCTGAGAAGGTTTGGAAAAGTTCTACACTTGGTTCTACTTCTGCAAAACTACGCTCTACAACGGCTTTTATATTCGATGCTACAATTGCATTGGCTCCTGAAGGCGAAAGTGTCATTTGAGCAGTTTGCTCTGTGAGTCCGTTGACATAGATACTCTCTGTGAAATCACTAATTGCTGTTCTGCTTGTACCTGCAATGGTCACTGTCATTTCAACGGCTGAATTGTTGTTGTAGAAATCAAGTCCAAGCTCTGAAATGATATATCCATTAGAGGTGCTGAATGTATAGGTTTGCCCATTATTGGCCGACATACACCACAAATTAGAATTTTCACTGTTGGGCAGGTTTATGTTGTTTCTGGAATGCGACAAGGTGAGCGATGGTGTGCTCTCGCTATAAGTCCAGGTTGAATGATAATTACCTGCACTGTTTGAAGAAGTAAATCTACCTGTAGAGAGATTTATAGGAATAGTTTTTTTAGCAAACTTAATGGTGAGTGTTGAACCATGGTCTTGACCCACTGTCCAGAAAGCGAGTACACCACTTCTATTGTTTACCTTATTGGCAGTTTTACCTTTCTGGTACATATATACATCATTTTCACCACCAAGGTCGGAAGAGTTGCTGAATTGCCACAGACTTTCATAACCTGAAGTGCCTGGAGCTTTGAGTACTACGTAGCTGCTTCCACCATTTTGGGTTCCATGAACACCAGTGGCTCCACTGAGTGTAGTGGGTGATGAAAGAACTAAGCCAGTACCTGCTGCTTTGTTATAAATGGTGTATCCATCTTCATCGTTTCCTACAAAGCACCAAAGGTTGTTGTCGCTAACATCTTTTACTGTGCTATTAAGATAGATGCGATCAGCACTTCCTGGATTGGTTATAGCCAGTTCGCCGTTGTCAATGGTTATGGTGTACCATGTAGTAGTGTCGCTGAAGGCACCACCTTCGAGCTGTGTAGCTACAAAAGGTACTGCAGCTTGAATATTCGTAGCTGAAATCAATGCCACGAAAGTCAATACACTGCACATCAGATTGCGTAGTTTCTTTTTCATAGTATAGTTTTTTTTTATTCTTGCGTACATGGTGTTTGATGCACGGTTTCTCCTGCTGGAACATCGTGCGTCAACCATACGTTTCCTCCTATTGTAGCTCCATCGCCTATACAAATGCGACCCAGTATGGTGCTATTACTATAAACAATGACGTTGTTACCTATTATAGGATGACGCGGTATGTGTTTAATTGGGTTTCCATTTTCATCAAGTGGAAAACTGCGTGCTCCGAGCGTTACACCTTGATAGAGCTTAACATGGTCTCCTATAATACATGTGGCTCCTATCACTACTCCCGTACCATGATCTATCGTAAAATAAGTACCTATTTGTGCTCCTGGGTGAATATCTATGCCTGTTTCGCTATGAGCTATTTCAGTCATAATTCGCGGAATAAGGGGAACATTCATTCGTAGTAATTCGTGGGCTACACGATAAACGCTCAAGGCTTTTATGATGGGGTAGCAATAAATAACTTCGTAGTAACTTTCAGCAGCAGGATCACCACTATAGGCTGCCTCAACGTCAGTGAGTAGTATTTTTCTGATTGAGGGTAATTTTTCAATGAGGCATGAAGCAAGGTGTGAAGCCTGTTTCTTTAGATCTTCACGCTTGCTGTTATCTTGAGTTTTTTGAAAAGATAGTCCTGCCTCAATCTGTTCGGATAGAAGCGAAAAGAGCTTATCTGCATCCACTCCTATATAATAGGAAAGCGAAGAAGTATCGGCAATTGTTTTTCCGTAGAAACCTGGAAAGAGTAATGCCCTACTGAGAGATATTATTTCCTTGATGCGCTCTCCGTTAGGCATAAGATATTCTGGAAGGCTTTTTTGAAAAATGCCTTTTAAGTCGTCTGCTTTGCTCAGTTCGGATATGGTCTTATTTATGGTTTCTCTATAGCCCATCAAACTCTTCGTTTGAATAATATGGCGCAAAAGTAAGAATTATTTAGTTCTTTGTGGCAAAAATAGGGAATAACTTATTGTTTTTGCATTTATTTGCCAATAATCTGAAAATATAGACGCGGTTGTTTCTTGTTCTTAAAATGTTGGAGCAAATAATTACTTAGGTGCCTTCAAAATGAAAATAGAAGGAATATATTGTTGCTTTAATGGTACTTATATGTATTTTTATGAAGGGTTGATGAAAAGTATGTGTGTGTGGAGCGAAACAAGGGTTATTCACTTCATTTTTTTCTTTTTGGTTTTTAAGTATTGTTGTAGGGATAGTGGTTTTTAGTTTATTACATTGAAAGTTGTAATAAGCGTAAGTAGTAGGAAACTATATGGTGAAGACTTTTTTGATATATGCTTTGCTTGAAAACTTATCCCTTTAAGAACCTATGTATTTCACTTTTTTTCAAATACTTTGTACTTAATATATTTCTATTGAGTTTCAATTATTTAATGGGGCTACTTGCGTAGGTTTTTCACTTGTTGTTGAAAAGCTTTGAAAGCGTTATTTTGATTGATTTTTGGCGTGGAAAACCGCTGTAGAAATTATAACATAGTAGGGGTATAAGGAGGGTTGATAGGTGGATAAATTATGCTTTGTATATAATACGTGAGGATTAATGGTTCGTTTGGTATTTATCCACAAGTTTTCTAATAGTTTGTGCACGTTTTTTTTACTTCTTTGTACTTTTGCCTGCAAGTAAAAAAATGTTGGGTTTTATGCGTAAACTTTTGATTGAAGAGCTTGGCCGAAAATCTATTGAGCAGTATGCTTCTAGTGAGAAACTACCACTGACTGTAGTGCTTGATAATGTGCGCAGCATATACAATGTGGGCAGTGTATTTCGCACAGCTGACGCTTTGTTGATAGAAAAGGTGGTGCTCTGCGGCATTACTGCTTGTCCACCCTCAGATGAAATACACAAAACTGCCTTGGGTGCAGAACTTTCAGTACCATGGATTTACGAAGAGGATACGCTTGAGGCTGTAAATAGACTTAAAGAGGAAGGGTATAAGGTGTTGGCAGCAGAACAGGTGGAAGGGAGTATTGCTCTTCAAAACTATAGCTATGTAGGTGGTAAAATAGCCATAGTATTTGGGCATGAAGTGAAAGGTGTGCGGCAGGATGTAGTTGATATTTGCCATGGAGCAATTGAAATACCGCAATTTGGTACAAAACATTCTTTGAATGTTTCTGTGAGTGCAGGCATTGTGATGTGGGAAGTAGTTAAGCAAATGATGTTTAAGTAGATATGTCTGATTGTCGGTCGGCATATAATTTTAAGCCTGAGCTATATTCTGATGCTTCAGAGCATCGTTATGAAGGTGGTGAGCGTTTGCTGCATTATGTGTGGCTTAATAGGCTTTGGACTCCTGCTGTGCTTAAGACTACAGATGGAAAGCAATTAGAGATAATAAACCCTGGGCGTATCAATATCCATGCTGGTCCTGATTTTTTTAATGCCTCAGTGCGTATTGATGGAACACTATGGGTGGGCAATATAGAAATTCATATTGATGCCTCTGATTGGTATCGTCATGGACATCACACTGATGAGCGCTATGACAATGTAATTTTGCACGTTTGTGAACATGCTGACCGAACTGTAATGACTAAAAAGGGTGTTGAAGTTCAACAAGTAGAAATAAGTGTACCAGATTATGTGAAGGATAACTACAGAAATCTGCTTTCGGAAATGGAATATCCGCCTTGTTTTCGCGTGTTGAATAATATGCCTCAGTTAATGTTGAGAAGTTGGTTGGACAATATGTGTGTGGAGCGGATGGAGCAAAAGACTTTGCGTATTGAAAAATATCTGAAGCTATGTGAAAACGACTGGGAGCGTGTGTTTTTCATAGCACTTTCGCGTGCTTTCGGTTTTGGAGTGAATAGTGAAACTTTTGAGTATTGGGCAAGTAGAATACCTCTTAATCAATTAGCTCACCATAGGGATGATATTTTTCAGGTAGAAGCATTCTTTTTTGGGCAGGCTGGTATGATCAGTGATAGTTTTTCAAAAGAAATGGATGACTATCAACGGAAGCTATTTACAGAATATAAGTTTCTTAGCACTAAGTTTGGCCTTGAACCAATGGATGTTAATAGGTGGAAATTTCTCAGAATGCGACCGCAAAACTTCCCTACAATACGCCTTTCGCAATTAGCAATGCTCTATACGAAAGGAGTACTTTCGTTGAGCACTGTGATAGAGACTGATAGTTTGAAAGCATTGACTGAATTGCTATCAACTGATGTTTCACCCTATTGGCAAGAGCACTATACCTTTGGAAAGTGGAGTAAACCCTGTCACAAACGCATTCAAAGGGCATCATTGCATCGCTTGATACTGAATGCTATATGCCCTACCCTCTTTGCTTATGGCAGATACAGTGGTAAAGAGCAACTCACAGAGCGAGCTTTTGACTTACTCCAACAATTGCCTGCTGAAAGCGACCATATTATTCGACGATGGGGAGAAGTAGGTGTGAAGGCTGAAAATAGTGCAGATTCGCAGGCTCTTCTCTATATGTACTCTAATTATTGTCAGCGTAAGGATTGTTTGCGCTGCGTAGTAGGTCGCGAATATTTGAAAGTTAACCCTATGTAGTTTTAATTAAGTCCCTACAAGATGAAAAGTAAATACGTATTTGAAATCAATATGAAAGTGCGCGACTATGAATGCGACTTGCAAGGAATAGTCAATAATGCCAATTATCAGCACTATATTGAGCATACTCGCAGTGAGTTTCTCAGGAGTGAAGGAATAAGTTTTGTAAAACTTCATGAGCAGGGTATAGATACCGTAGTGGCACGTCTTTCCATGGTGTATAAGTCGCCCTTGCGTCCTGACGATACGTTTCAGTCATGTCTTGCTGTAAGAAAAGAAGGGATACGCTACGTATTTATGCAAGATATATTTCGCCTGCCCGATCACAAACATGTGCTACATGCCGATGTGACTATAGTTTGCCTCATCAATGGCCGACTTTCCGATTGTGAATTGCTTAACGAAATTTTTGGAAAATATTTTCAGAATGAATGAAATAGCCTATGCTATAGCATTAAGTCGCCTTCAAGGGGTGAGCTTAGCCATGGCCTTACAACTCTATAAAGCCTATGGTTCGGCTCAAGCTGTATTTGAACTCTCAGAACCTCCTGCCGATATGTCACAAAAGGCAGGAAAAATGCTGATGACAGCTCTGAGCAACACGAAAGAACTCTTAGAACATGCCAACGAGGAACTCATTTATTGTAAAGAGAAAGAAATACAGGTAATAGCCTACAATGATGCAGCTTATCCAACCTTATTGCGTAATTGCGAAGATGCTCCGCTTGTATTGTTCTTTTTAGGCAATGCTGATATGAATGCTACGCATATAATCAGTGTAGTAGGAACTCGTCGCATTACAGAATATGGAAAAGACCTTTGTCGCACTTTTTGTCGTGACCTTGCTACCCTTGTGCCAGATGCTTTAATAGTAAGTGGATTGGCCTACGGCGTGGATATTCATACTCATCGAGCCTCATTGGAAAACAATTTAGCAACCATAGGTGTGCTTGCTCACGGATTAGATCGTATATATCCATCTATACATAGGCAAACAGCTGCTCAGATGACGCATCATGGTGGACTGCTTACAGAATATATGACACAAACACAGCCTAAACCCGAAAATTTTGTACGACGCAATAGAATCGTAGCAGGAATGAGTGCTGCAACAATAGTGATAGAAAGTGCAGAAAGAGGAGGTGCACTCATTACAGCTCGGTTAGCGCAAGATTACAACCGCAGTGTATTTGCATTTCCAGGAAGAGTAAATGACCAATACAGCCAAGGTTGCAACAATCTTATCCAAAACAATACAGCTGGGCTTATAACGTGTGCAGAGGATTTTGTAAAAACAATGGGATGGCAACCTAAAGAGAAAAAAATTGTGCAACGTCAGCTATTTCCCCAACTATCTGAAGAAGAAACGCTACTATGCCAACTCATTGCACAAGACAATCGTAAACAGCTCAACCAACTCGTTGTAGAAAGCGGCATTTCAGTTGCTAATGTAACCGCCCTGCTCTTCAATCTTGAGCTCAAAGGAGTACTCAAACCCATACCAGGCGGACGATATAGACTTTTGACTTAACCCTTTTCCCACTGCGTGAAAAAAAAACTTAAATATTGCTGATGAGTGCTATATTTATGTTATTTGTATAACACTTTTTCGGTTTATATATAGGAGGGCTTATGAAAAAAGAACTTGTTTTTAATTCTTGACCTTTCGCAAGAGAGTAAGTCCATCGCGCATGGGTATAATAAGGCTTTCTACTCTACGATCAGCTGCTACTAAATCATTAAAAGCGCGCACACTTTGAGTTTGAGCATCATTATGACTGCTGTCTGCTACCCTATTGTTCCAAAGTGAGTTGTCAAATATAATAAGACTGCCTAAAGACATCTTAGGAAAGATAAGTTCATAATACGTCTGGTAATCACGTTTGTTTCCGTCGATAAAGGCCATCTGGAAAGTTTTTGAACTCTTTGGTAATAACTTGACAGCATCGCCTATAATGAATTCTATTTTATTGGCATAGGGTGAATTTTCAAACCATGGGCGTGTAAATTCTTCCTGCTCATCGTTTATTTCATAAGTAATGATTTTACTCCCTAGGTTTAAGGCACTGGCAATGCAAAGTGTGGAATAACCTGAAAATGTTCCTATTTCCAATACATATTCTGGTTTGATAAGGGCTGTGAGCATACGTAGCAATGAACCCTGTATGTGTCCAGAAGCCATACGAGGACGCAAGAGCTTTAGGTTTGTAGCACGATAGAGCTGATGAAGATAGTCGTCCTCAGGTGTGATGTGTGAAAGAATATAGTTTTCAATTGTGTCCATAACATTATGTCCACTACAGTAATGCAAGTACACCAAGGTGGTAACTCTTCATACCAAAGCCTGCTATGACGCCTTTGCAAGCAGATGAAATGATGCTTTTGTGGCGAAAATCTTCACGATGATGCACATTGCTTAAATGGACTTCAACAACAGGTATTTCAATACTACGGATGGCATCAAGCAAGGCTATAGAAGTGTGAGTGTAGGCACCTGCATTGAAGACTATTCCAGCGCTGTTGTCATGGATAGTTTGCTGAATACGATCAATGAGTTTACCTTCGCAATTGCTCTGATAATAGTCGATAGTTACTTCTGGAAATGATGCACGCAGTGTGGTTAAACATTCTTCCATAGACTGTGAACCATAAATGCCAGGTTCTCTCGTTCCAAGCAGATTTAAGTTAGGACCATTTAGAATAAGAATTTTTTTCATGAGGTTGGTATATTTTATATAATGTAAGTAATAGATAACAATAGTTTTTTTATCTACTATTCAGCCGTAGATGCAGGCTGTTTATTGTTGTTTATTTTCTTTACGACAACTTTATCAATACGTGCATCGTCCATTTCCACAACTTGTAGGCTAAAACCTTTCCATTCTATTTGTTCACCACTTTGAGGTATGTGCTCAAGCTCTTCTAAAAAGAGGCCACTGATGGTGGTTAATTCTGGTGCATAGAGCTCTTCTTGGTCAAAGAATGCTAGAAAGTCGTAAACAGCACATTGACCACTTACTACCCAACTCTCACCATCGGATCTGAGAATAATATCAGGCGTTTGGCCATCGTCGTCAATGCTTCCAACCAATCCTTCAAGAATATCTTTGAGAGCTAGCAAGCCACAAACTTCTCCAAACTCGTCAATGACAAGACCACAGTTCTTATGATTTTTCTTGAGTTCGGACAAAGCCTTATAAACAGACATACTCTCGGTTAAGAAAGTAGGTTCTTGAGCTACTTTGCGCAAATCAAAATTTTCTTTCCCAATGATGAGTACCAAATCCTTGAGTGATGCCAAACCAATTGTGGTGCTTAAAGAACCTTCAACAATAGGATAGTTAGCATAAGGAGTTTCAGCTAAAACTCTTTCAACCTCATAACTCTTCATAGAAATATCAAGAGTAACAAGATCACTGCGGTGAGTCATAATTCCAGCAACATTCTGATCGCCCAGATAGAGGGCACGCTCCATAATATCCTGTTCCATTTCAGCTAATTCACCCGAGCGTGTTCCTTCTTCAATTACAGATTTAACTTCAGCTTCCGTAACATGGCTATCCTCAGCTTTTAGTCTGAAAATTTTAATGAGAAGTTCCGTGTTTTTAGAAAGGAGCCATACTGCAGGCTTTGTTGCCGCAGCGAGAAAAAGCATAAACTGTGAAACAGCTCTAGCCAACTTGTCAGCAAGATCTAATCCTATACGCTTAGGAAAGATTTCTCCAAGCTCTACTTGAAGATAAGTTGCCACAATAACGATGATAGTCTTTGAAACAAGGGGAGCAAAAGAGGCAGAAAGGCCTAACTGTTCCAACCAATGTGCAAAGTCGCCCGCTAAAGCTTCACTGCTGTAAATACCTGTGAGGATAGAAACAACTGTAATGCCTATCTGGCAAGTAGAAAGGTATTTGTCAGGATTGTCTTGCAACTCAATAGCAGCCTTTGCAGCACGACTTCCCGCTCGAGCATCACTTTGAAGTTTAGAACGTCGAGCACTAATAAGCGCAACTTCAGCCAACGAAAAGAAGCCGTTTATAAATACAAGAATAAGGATAACAAATAGTTCAGTCATAGTTTTGCTGTGCAAATATAGGCCTTAATCCAAAATTGCAGCGTATCTTTGCGCAATATAAATCAAAAGTAAATAAATCTATGAGTTTTTCACAAGAAGCATGGTCTGTATTTGAACAAACAATAAAAGACTATCACAAAGTTGACAATGTTGATGCGCCTTTGGTTATTCCACAATACGAAAAGGAAATCCACAAGACACTTTATCGCAAATGCTGGATAGACACAGTGCAATGGCATCTTGAAGACCTTATTCGCGATCCAGAGATTGATCCGTTAGAGGCTCTTGCCCTAAAACGACGCATAGATAAAAGCAATCAAGATCGTACAGATCTCGTTGAGCAAATCGATGAGTATTTCTATGCCAATGCGCCTGCACAGCCCCAACCTAATGCTACTATCAACACAGAAACGCCAGCTTGGGCTGTAGATCGTTTAAGCATTTTAGCATTGAAGATATATCACATGCGTGAACAATCAGAGCGTACAGATGCTGATGAAAATCATAGGCAGCGTTGTAATCAAAAATTGGGTGTATTACTCATTCAGCGAGAAGATTTGAGTAAAGCTTTAGACACACTTCTTGATGACATCTTTGCAGGGCGTAAGCAAATGCGCTTGTACAAGCAGATGAAAATGTACAACGACGCCAGTACAAATCCAGTTTTGTACGGTAAGAAACAATGACAATTGCCATTCTACGCTTTTCAGCGCTTGGTGATGTTGCTATGACTGTGCCTGTGGTATGGAGCATGGCTCATCAAAATGCTGAAATAAAAATTGTTGTAATAACGCAGTCTTGGCTTTGCGATTTATATAAAGACGTAGCACCAAATGTTAAAGTACATCCCTGCGAACCTCATGGAAAGCATAAGGGCATCAGGGGAATGTATCGTTTGGCAAAAGAATTAAAAGCTGAAGGTATAGATGTTGTAGCAGATTTACACGACGTTTTGCGTACAAAAATTCTGCGCAATATCCTTCGCCTCATGGGTTGCACCATAAAGTCAATCAATAAAGGGCATTCAGCGCGTAGAGCTTTATTATCAAAGACTCATCAATATAAACCAGCAGCTATACTTAAGGGAGAAAACACCAATAGAGAGCATCCATCAACACTACGTCCACAATCAGAACGCTATGCAGAAGTTTTCAGGCACTTAGGATTGTCCTTTCAAATAGATTTCAAATCCTTGCATCTTCCACTTTTGAAAAATCTGCCAAAAAAGGATAATGAGGAAAAATGGATAGGCGTTGCACCTATGGCAGCTCATGCTTCAAAAAACTATCCTTCTGAACGCTTGATAAAGTTGCTTTATTCCCTGATGGAAGTTCAGTCGTTGAAATTGTTTTTCTTTGGTCGCGAGCCAAAAGTTAAGTCTATTGTTAGTGAGTTAACTGCAAGTTTTCCTGATAAAGTATTCCTTGCTTCAGATTTAGTGCATGGCCTACGCGAAGAGCTTCGTTTGATGCTGTCCTTAGACACAATGCTCTCTATGGATAGTGGTAATATGCACTTGGCTTCCCTTGTTGGCTTACGCGTAGTCAGTATATGGGGAGCTACACATCCGATGATGGGTTTCATGGGTTATAGACAGAAGGAAGACGATTGTGTTCAGTGTGCTTATGCTTGCAGACCATGTACCACATACGGTTCCAAACCACGCTGCAAAGCACCTTATCCTTGTTTAGAAAATATTTCTGAGCAAGAAATTCAAACCAAGCTCCTCTCTTGATTTATTCTCTTCAAAGAAAAAGATGTCAACAACTAATTCTTTCTATACACTTTCAACTTATGATGTAGTAGTCGTAGGAGGCGGACATGCAGGTTGTGAAGCAGCTTCAGCTTCAGCACGCATGGGGATGAAAACATGCTTAGTTACGCTTGATTTAAACAAATTGGCACAAATGTCGTGCAATCCTGCAATTGGAGGAATAGCAAAAGGACAGATTGTTCGCGAAATTGATGCACTTGGAGGATTGACAGGTGAAGTTACAGACGCAACAACCATACAATTCCGAATGCTTAATCGCTCAAAAGGACCAGCAATGTGGAGCCCAAGAGCTCAATGCGACA
The DNA here is from genome assembly GCA_900316575.1 of uncultured Prevotellaceae bacterium. Lineage (GTDB taxonomy): Bacteria > Bacteroidota > Bacteroidia > Bacteroidales > Bacteroidaceae > Alloprevotella. The sequence goes on from ONDJ01000013.1 coordinate 18,903, forward strand.
GAGCAAAGTTTATTCAAGCGTGGAGAGAACGGCTTGAAGCTACTACCAATCTCCATTTTCTTCAAGACGAAATTGCTGAAATTTTAACGGAAAAAGGAAGAGTGAGTGGTGTTCGCACTGTTTGGGGAATAGAACTACGTGCTCATGCAGTTATTATTACGGCAGGAACGTTTCTGAATGGATTGATGCATATAGGAAAACGTACTTTACTAGGTGGTAGGAGCGCAGAGCCTGCAGCAATGTATCTTACAGGTAGCTTAACTCAATTGGGCTTGAGCGTAAATAGAATGAAAACAGGCACACCAGTGCGTATAGATCGTGATAGTGTTTATTTAGAAGAATTAGAAATCGAAGCAGGAGATCCTTTACCTGCACAATTCTCTTTTCTCTCTCCTAAAAGATTACTTCCTCAGCTTCCATGTTGGACATGCTACACCAACGAAGAAGTACATGAGGTTTTGCAAAAGGGTTTAGCGGACTCACCTTTGTACAATGGGCAAATAAAGAGTATAGGTCCACGTTACTGTCCAAGCATAGAAACTAAAATAGTAACTTTTGCTGACCGCAACCGCCATCCCTTGTTTCTTGAACCTGAAGGAACAGATACGCGCGAAATGTATCTGAATGGCTTTTCTTCCAGCTTACCGATATCAGTACAAATAGAGGCTTTGCGAAAAATACCAGCCTTTCGAGATGTACAAATCTATCGACCAGGATATGCCATAGAGTATGACTTTTTCAACCCCATAGATCTTTATCATACTTTAGAAAGTAAAAAGGTTGGCGGACTCTATTTAGCAGGACAAGTCAATGGTACAACAGGATATGAAGAGGCAGCAGGTCAGGGATTAGTAGCAGGGATAAATGCAGCTTTAGCCATTCGTGGTGAAGAGCCTTTTATTCTTCGTCGCGATGAAGCTTATATTGGCGTTTTAATTGACGATTTGGTAACAAAAGGAGTTGATGAACCATATCGTATGTTCACTTCTCGCGCAGAATTTCGCATATTGTTGCGCCAAGATAATGCCGATGCAAGACTTACACCCTATGCCATTCGCTTCGGGTTGGCTACAGCAGAGCGATCTCTACACTTTGAGAGAAAACAAAAGACAATCAATCAAATAGTTTCAGTTATAAAAAGCACTACTGTACGTCCCAAAGAAGTCAATAGCTATTTAGAACAAATAGGAAGTTCTCAGCTGCAAGTAGGGTGCAAAATGGATGAATTATTACGGCGTCCAAATGTAACTCTCTCGGCTTTAGTTCAAACTTATCCCAATGTGTTTCAATTTAATAGGGAACAAAATGATATCAGAGAAGACTCGTTTGAGGCAGCTGAAATTCTTATTAAATATGAAGGCTATATAGCCCGCGAGCGAGCTGAGGCAGAGAAGATGTCACGCCTTGAAGATATTATAATTCAAGATCACTTCGATTATCTTTCAATCAAAGGAATATCCATAGAAGGACGACAGAAATTAGCTGCCATAAATCCGCGTACTCTGGCCCAAGCAAACCGTATTCCAGGAGTATCTCCGAGTGATATCAGTGTATTGCTTGTTTTGTGTGGTCGGTAGTGTTTCACGTGAAACAAATTCTTTTATTACTATATCTATGAACAAACAATTTATTCTTGATAATCTAAGGAATATTCCCGATTATCCAAAACCTGGGATACAGTTTCAGGATGTCAGTACAGTGTTTAAGAATACTGAATGCTTGTCAATGCTCTCTGACGAGCTTTATAAGTTGTATAAGGATAAGGGTATTACGAAAGTGGTTGGTATAGAATCGAGAGGTTTTGTACTTGGTGCGATTATAGCTACACGATTGGGTGCAGGGTTTGTGATGTGTCGTAAACCTGGAAAACTGCCAGGAATGACGCGCAAAGCTTCTTATCAAAAAGAGTATGGGTACGACTGTGTAGAGATACACGATGATGCTATTGATACCAATGATGTTGTGCTAATTCACGACGATTTGCTCGCTACTGGAGGTTCAATGTTAGCAGCATGTCAGTTGGTACGTTCTTTTAGTCCGAAAGAAGTTTTTGTGAACTTTATATTAGAACTCCAAATGGAAGGATTGAAAGGACGAGAGGCTTTGAAAAACGAAAACGTTACAGCCTTATTGGAAGTAAAAAGGTAAGGCTGAAAAATCAAATACAGAGTTTTATTGAAGAAAAAACAGCTTTTTCTTCGTGTTGTTGTGTTATTGCTAAACAAGGTTTAAGAAAAATGGATACTGAGCTCAAAAAGCGATTGATGAGCATAGTTCATAATTTACCTGAAAGCCCTGGAAGTTATCAGTATTTGGATGAGGCTGGTACGATAATATATGTAGGGAAAGCTAAAAACTTACGTCGTCGTGTTGCTTCTTATTTTGTGAAAGAACAGGTGTCAGCCAAGACACGTTTACTTGTATCCAAAATTCGTGATATTCGTTATATTGTGGTGAAGACTGAGGCCGATGCGCTGTTGCTTGAAAATAATCTGATTAAGCAGTATAAGCCACGATATAACGTGCTATTAAAAGATGATAAGACCTATCCCAGTATAGCAATAAGTAAAGAGTATCTCCCGCGCGTTTTCAAAACACGGGATCGCAGTCGTCGTGGTGCTCAATATTTCGGGCCATATAGTCATGTGCCCACTATGTATGCACTATTAGATTTGTGCCGTACACTTTATCATCCCCGTCCGTGCCATAAAGTTTTGACACAAGAAGGAGTAGAACAAGGTAAGTATGATGTATGTTTGGAATATCATCTACATCGTTGTTTTGCACCTTGTGTAGGTAAGCAGTCGCACGAAGATTATATGCAATCCATAGAGCAGTGTAGAGAGATTCTTAAAGGGAATGTTTCGGGTGTGGCTCGAACATTGCGTGAACGTATGGTGACATTGGCTGAAGAACTGCGCTATGAGGAAGCAGAGCAAGTAAAGCGTCAGTTAGATGCTATTCTGTTGTATAAAGAAAAAAGCGAAGTTGTTTCTTCTACGCTGCATAACCTTGATGTCTTCTATATAGAAAGTGATGAGCACACGGCATACGTCAATTTTTTGCATGTATCAGCAGGGGCTATAACTCAAGCTTTTACTTTTGAGTATCGTAAAAAGTTAGATGAGACTGATGCCGAATTACTTGCCCTGGCTATTGTGGAAATGCGAAGTCGTTATGGGAGCAATGCTCAAGAGGTTGTAGTTCCATTCCTTGTTGATTTGCCTGATAATATTGCTGTGCAGACTATCCCTCAAAAGGGCGACAAACGAAAACTCTTGGATTTGTCGCGGCTGAATGTGAAGCAGTACAAATTTGATCGTCTAAAACAAGCTGAAAAGCTCAATCCAGAACAGAAATCTGTGCGATTGATGAAAGAAATTCAACGAGACCTTTCGCTCCCTACCCTACCCTATCGCATAGAACTCTTTGACAATTCAAACATAAGTGGAGACGATGCTGTGGCAGCTTGTGTGGTTTTTGAAAAACTGAAGCCTGCAAAGAAACTATATAGAAAATACAACATAAAAACAGTAGTTGGTCCTGATGACTATGCTTCGATGCGCGAAGTTGTTTTAAGGCGCTACTCTCGCTTGCGAGATGCAGGAAAGCGTATGCCAGATTTGATTATAGCCGATGGAGGTCGAGGGCAGATGGAAGCTATACGAGCAATCGTTGAAGATGAATTAGGCTTACAAATCCCCGTTGCAGGACTGGCTAAAGACGACAGACATCGCACAAGTGAATTACTCTATGGTTTTCCGCCTTTGAGTGTAGGTATGAAAGCCGATAGTCAACTCTTTCGCACATTGACAGCTATGCAAGATGAAGTACATCGCTTTGCTATATCTTTTCATCGCGAGAAGCGCAGTAAACGCCAGCGTACCAGTGAACTTGATATGGTTTCAGGTGTCGGCAGTAAGACTAAGGAATTACTTTTGCGTCATTTTGGTAGTGTTAAACGCATTCGTGAAGCAACCATAGAGCAGTTACAAGAATTGCTTGGTGCAAAGCGTGGATCTGTGTTGTTTGAAAACCTACATAAATCCCTTAGGTGATAAAAAGAAAAACCATACTTTTGCTTCCGAAAGGGAAGCTCTCCCTTAGTTTGTCTATTAGTGATAGAATACTTTTTAATTCACTTACTCCCCTACCCTATTATTATGCGAGCAGTTATTCAACGTGTGAAACATGCCAGTGTGTCAATCTCAGAAAATCTTTATGCAAACATAGGTCATGGCCTTTTAGTACTTCTTGGTGTGCAGCCCGACGATACTGAAGCAGATGCAGAGTGGTTGGCTGCAAAAATAGCGCGTCTGCGTATCTTTGACGACGAAAATGGTGTGATGAATCGCAATGTTATAGAAGTTTCGGGAGAAATTCTTGTAGTTAGTCAGTTTACGTTGATGGCTTCCTATAAAAAAGGAAACAGACCTTCGTATATACGTGCAGCAGCTCCCGATACAGCCATTCCGCTCTATGAATGTTTCACGTGGAAACTCCATCATGAGATAAAGCAAACAGTCAAAACGGGACAGTTTGGAGCCGATATGCAAGTGGAATTACTTAATGATGGTCCTGTTACGATTTGCATGGATACAAAGAACAAAGAATAACAGTTATATTATAAAATGACTATAGAAGAAGCCCAACAGCGTGTAGATGCTTGGATAAACGAATATGGAGTGAGATATTTTAGCGAACTCACCAATATGGTTTGTCTCACAGAAGAGGTTGGAGAGTTAGCGCGTGTCATAGCTCGACGTTATGGAGACCAAAGTGCAAAGAAAGGTGAAAGCCTGAACCTTTCCGAAGAGCTTGCCGATGTTCTTTGGGTTCTTATTTGTTTAGCCAATCAAACAGGAGTAAACTTAACCGAGGCTTTGGAGCAATCTTTTGTCAAGAAAACTTCAAGAGATGGCTCACGGCACATAAATAATACCAAATTACAAGCACGTTAGGTCGTTGGTATGACTTTTTAGTCCTATTTTTGCAACAATCTACAGCAGTTCTCGTTAAATATAAAGCAGTCTATTGATGCTAAACTCATAAAGAAATAAAACAAATGCACGATCACAGCCACGAAAATTGTCACTGTCACGAAGATCACGCACAGGACAAGTATCAACAAGCTTTTGCTAAGCATGATATGCACCTTCATGATGAGCTCGTAACCGAGCAGGTACGTCGCTTAGTAGCTGAAAATAGTTCCAAGTACGACACTCCAGAAGTTATGCGCCAACTTTTGGCAGCAGTAGAGCTTACAACGCTTAAAGTAACCGATAGCGAAGAAAGTGTATTAGCCCTAGTAGAGCGTGTTAACAAGTTCTATGCAGAGCGTCCTGATGTTCCTCCTGTTGCAACCATATGCGTTTATCCACGTTTTGCCAAAATAGTGAGCCAAAGCCTTGAAGTAGAAGATACAGCCGCATGTGTGGTAAGCGGTGCTTTTCCAAGTTCTCAGACCTTTGCAGAGGTAAAGACTGTAGAGACAGCTCTCGCAGTTCACGATGGAGCAGAGGAAGTTGACTGTGTACTCAGTGTGGGCACTTTCCTTAATGGTGATTACGAAACGTGTGCTGACGAAATTAGTGAACTGAAAGCAGCTTGCGACGGTCGTCCCTTGAAAGTCATTCTTGAGACAGGAGCACTCCAAACAGCCTTAAACATCAAGAAGGCATCAGTATTGGCTATTTATGCTGGAGCAGATTTTATTAAGACTAGCACTGGTAAGATAACTCCTGCTGCTACACCAGAAGCTGCGTTGGTAATGTGCCAAGCAATTCGCGAATATTATGACCAAACAGGCGTGCGCATTGGATTTAAAGCAGCAGGAGGTCTCCAAACAGTTGATGATGCTTTAGCGTACTACACAATAGTGCGTGAAATTCTTGGTGAAGAATGGATTAAAGAAGGACTTTTCCGACTTGGAACCAGCCGATTGGCCAATTTGCTTGTTCAACGCGTAACGGGCGAAGATATCAAACCATTTTAACCCCCTACCCTTTTTCATATGAAACGTCTTCCCGTTTTATTTATTTCATTTCTTACCCTGTTTCTGCTTGCATGTGGTGGTAACAGTTCAACCCAATTGTCAAACAAAGACACAACTGCTTCAGACAATCGTTTTATCGGCGAAACAGCATCAGATGCTCAGGGAGCAGATACTTTGCTCTTTAAGTCATTTCCCGAAGCTGTTGCTTCTATAGCAACAGTAGATGACGTTTATGGTGTTTGGACACGCGAACTGGGAGGAGATATCATGCTTTATTACGTGATTTATCGTGCCGATGGTATGTATTGGCTTCGCAATGTACGTCAAGAAAGTGGAAAATATCGTTTAGACGACGAAAAGCTTTCCATACAGCTCAAGGCTATAAATAAGGTAGAGTTTCAAGACATGCAGAATGATGGAGGCTATCGCCTTACCGACAGTACGCTTGTGGTTTACGATGCACAAAATTATGCTCAGGAATTAGGGCGGAGATTATTTGAATGGAATAAGTAGCTATCTATAATTCAATACAATAATAGGCGAAACGAAATATCACCAATCATGATTTTTTGTTTCGTCTTTCTTTATTTACAATCTAAGGTCTCCTTAGATGAATGTAGGAGAAAATCGGTAGATAATCCTTTTTCAGTTTCACACCAACGCGTGAAAATAAATTGTCTGCGCGTTGAAAATCGATTATCTGTGCTTGAAAATCAATTTTCCTCGCGTTGAAAATCGATTTTCAGCCCATGGGGCTTTACCTGAAAAAAGGCACGAGATTATCCTTGTTGAGTAAAAAGATTTTGAATGTTGGGGCTGTTAGTATTCCCGTTTTGTAACGTAGTCGGCATAAGCTTTCAGTGCTTCACGAACTGCGTTGTTTTGAAAGCTATTAAGCAATAGGGTAGCTTCATTGTGGTACTTTTCCATTATCGTGAGGGCATAATCTATTCCTCCATGTTTCTTGATATGATCCACGAGCTTTGAAACATCTTCAGCTGAAGCTGTGCAAGTTTGCACGCGCTCAATCATAGGAGTTAAAGAGGGGTGGGAGGCTTTACGGAGGGCATAGATTGCTGGCAAAGTGAATTTCCCTTCAAGGAGGTCGTTTCCTGTGGGCTTACCGATGGCGGTATTATCATAGAAATCAAAGATGTCGTCGCGTATTTGGAAACAAATTCCAATCAATTCGCCAAACCGACGAGCACGTTCTATGAATGTTTCGTCGTGTGTAGAAGTCATAGCCCCTAATTGGGCACAAGTAGCAAATAGTGCAGCCGTCTTACGATGAATAATTTCAAAATAATCCTTCTCTTCAGGAATATCGCTTTGAGAAGAACTTAGCTGATATATCTCACCTTCGCTCAGCGTTCCACCCAGACGGGCTATATATTCAACAATTTTGTTGTCGCCAGTTTTTGCAGCGTTGGTAAGTAGTAGCGAAAGCAAATAGTCGCCTACCAGAATTGCTATTTTATTGCCGTACTTTTGGTTAACACTGGCCTTTCCACGGCGAAGATTACTTTCGTCCACCACATCATCGTGTACCAAACTTGCTGTGTGAAGCAATTCAAGCGATACGGCTGCGGATAGTGTTTTATTATTGACTTGTCCAGCCTCTTTTGCCATGAGAAGCACCAACATGGGACGCATCATTTTGCCCGCACGACCACGGATATAGCTCAACGCTTCGCTTAGAACGGGTTCGTCGTGGCAAAGCGTGTCTTCAAAGAGTTTCCGATAGGATTGCAATTCAGCTGCTATGGGCTCTGAGATTGCAACAAGTGGGGTAGGGGTGATGTTGTTCATTGGCGTGCAAAATTACGACTTATTCAGTATAAAATCCAACATTTTAGCTAACTTTACGCCCAAAATCTATTAACGCTAATCCTGTTTTAGCTCAAAATAGGATTGACATATACTTTTTTGTTATGGCAAAACTTTGTTTGCTTGATGCTTATGCGCTTATTTATCGTGCTTATTATGCGCTTATTCGTACTCCTCGTATCAATTCTCATGGGGAAAACACTTCGGCCATTTTTGGATTTATAAATACGCTTGAAGACGTTTTGAAGCGTGAGCATCCCGACTTTATTGCTGTTGCTTTTGATCCAGCGGGTGGCACGTTTCGACATGAGCTCTATCCGCTTTATAAAGCACAGCGCGAAGCTACGCCTGAAGATATTCGATGGTCTGTTCCGTTTATCAAAGAAGTGATCATGGCCTACAACATTCCTATTCTTGAGGTACCAGGCTTTGAAGCTGATGATGTGATTGGAACGATGGCAAAGCGAGGCGCATCTGATGGTATGGAAGTTGTGATGATAACCCCCGATAAGGATTATGCGCAGTTGGTAGCGGATGGTATCTGGATGGTACGCCCAGGTCATGGAAATGCACCTTGGGAGCGCTTGGATAAAGAAGCGGTGTGTGAAAAATATGGCTTGGCTTCTACCCAGCAAATGATAGATTATTTGGCACTGGTGGGCGACACAGCTGATAACATTCCTGGCTGTCCTGGTGTTGGGCCGAAGACAGCGCAAAAGTTGTTGGAACAGTATGGAAGCATTGAACAGATACTTCAACATACATCTGAAATCAAAGGTGCACTGCGACAAAAGGTAGAGAACGCCGTTGAGAGCATTAAGCAGGCAGAGATGCTTGTAACCATTCGCACAGATGTTCCTATCAATGCTTCGTGGGATGATTTGCGCTTAGTCTCAAAAGATACGCTTCGATTACGAAATATCTACGAACGTTTAGAATTCCGTTCGTTCCTTTCTAAATTACAAATGGGAAACGATGAAACTTCCAATGTTTTTCCAAATGTAACAGAATCAGGAATGGCAGATCTTTTCGCTTCTGCTTCTAACGATAAAAAAGTGACTGCTGCTTTCTCACAACCAATAAGTGTAAAGACTCCACCTACGGGTATGGCTGATCTATTTGCTGAAGTGAGCGACAATGGTATATCGGAAGTGCCTGAGAGTTCAAAATTTGCCGCCGTTGGTACGGGAGACTTGAAAAATCAAAATCTCACGGATTTGAAAGCCGTGCCCCACGATTATCAACTTATTGAAAATGAAGAAGACGCAAGGCGCCTTTGCGCAAAACTTTTGACTTTCGAAAACGTGGCTTTAGACACAGAAACTACTTCAACCGACGCTTTAACAGCTCATCTTGTAGGTTTGAGCTTCTCTACGGCCAAAGGGCAGGCGTGGTATGTAGCTGTTTCCCCATCGGACCTTAAGAAGGCAAAAGCGATGGTAGAAATCTTCAGGCCGCTTTATGAAAATCCTAAAATTCTTAAAGTGGGTCAAAATCTCAAGTACGACCTCACGGTTTTGGCCTCTTATGGAATAAAGCTTTCAGCTCCAATGTTTGATACCATGTTGGCCCATTATGTTATCCAACCCGAACTTCGACATGGTATGGATATTTTGGCAGAAACTTATTTGGGTTATCGCACAATACATATTGATGAACTGATAGGCTCCAAAGGAAAAAGTCAGAAGAATATGGCTGAACTCTCTCCAGCCGAAATTTGCGACTATGCTTGTGAAGATGCCGACATAACGCTGCAACTGATGGAGCCATTACGCAAAGAGATGGAACAAACGGGTGTATGGGATGTTTTTCATGATATAGAAATGCCTTTGATGCCCGTGTTGGCTCAAATGGAACGCAATGGCGTAACAATAGATACAGCCTCTCTCGAAGAGACCGGACGTTTGTTTAGAGAGCGAATGAAGTCCATTGAAGAAGAGGTTTATAAGCTCGCTGGCCATACCTTCAATCTGGCCTCTCCCAAGCAAGTGGGCGAAGTGTTGTTTGATGAATTGCAGATTACCGACAAAATACGCAAAACCAAGACAGGACAATATCAAACTTCAGAGGCAGTTCTCGAGAGCATCAAGTCAAACCATCCTATAGTATCTCTTATTCTATCCCATCGCGCGCTCAAAAAACTTCTCGGAACATACATAGACGCTCTGCCTAAGCTCATCAATCCTCAAACTGGTCGCATACACACATCGTTCAACCAATCTGTCACGGCTACAGGTCGTCTTTCCTCTTCTAATCCCAATTTGCAAAACATTCCAGTGCGTGGTGATGATGGAAAAGAGATACGCAAAGCGTTTATTCCTGAAAAAGATTGCGTCTTTTTCAGTGCCGACTATTCACAGATAGAACTTCGCCTGATGGCTCACCTCAGTGGTGACGAAAACATGATAGAAGCATTTCGTCACGGCGAGGATGTTCATGCCGCAACCGCAGCTAAAATTTTCAAGAAGCCTGTCAGTGAAATTTCGCGTGATGAACGTCGCAAGGCAAAGACTGCAAATTTTGGCATTATCTATGGTATTAGTGCCTTTGGCTTAGCTGAGCGTATGGAAGTGAGCCGGAGTGAAGCCAAGGAACTCATAAGTAATTACTTCCACACCTTCCCAGGGGTGCGTCGTTTTATTGATCAAAGCATACTCCGCGCTCGTGAAAAGGGCTTTATAGAAACGGCTTTCCGCCGTCGTCGATATCTACCCGACATCAATTCTCGCAATGCTACTGTGCGTGGGTATGCTGAGCGAAATGCTGTTAATGCTCCAATACAAGGCACTGCAGCTGATATCATCAAGATCGCCATGATACGCATAGCCCATCGGCTCGAAAAGGAAGGACTGCAAGCAAAAATGATACTTCAAGTTCACGATGAACTCAATTTTAGTGTACCGTCTGCTGAATTAGAAAAAGTTCGTACGCTTGTAGTTGAAGAAATGGAACACGCTTTCACAATGTCCGTTCCTTTGGTAGCCGACTGTGGGGTAGGGGAGAACTGGCTTGAAGCCCATTGATATTCATTTTTGGTGCATGGGTTGCGCTTTTCTCAACTAAAGGATTGATAACACTAATGTTTTTTGGTGTATCTTTGCGCGTCAAAGAAAAATTTAAGCATGATAACACAAATTCTAAAGCCCTACATGGCATGGCGAAGGGCTCAGATTTATAGAAGATATTCCAAGGCAGAAGAAACGCAGTTGAAAGCCTTGAAAAGACTGGTAAATAAAGCGGCCAATACATACTATGGGCAGAACTTTGGTTTTAACACGATTAAGACCTACGAGGATTTTGCTCTTCGCGTACCGCTATCAGATTACGAGACAGTTAAAGCCGATATAGACCGAATGCGTCATGGTGAGAAAGACGTGCTATGGCCAGGCCGTGTAAAGTGGTATGCTAAGTCAAGTGGAACAACCAACGACAAAAGCAAGTTTATTCCCGTTAGTCCCATCAGTCTGAAAGATACTCACTATCGCGGAGGAACTGATGCCGTAGCTTTTTATTTAGGCAATAATCCTAAGAGTCGCATTATGGATGGGCGCGGCCTTATACTGGGTGGCTCACATCAGCCCAACTATAACCTTTCGCATTCGCTGGTAGGCGACTTGAGTGCAATACTCATCGAAAACATCCCTGAAAGAGTAAATATGTTTCGAGTGCCCAGCAAACAAACAGCTTTGCTGGCTGACTTTGAAGAAAAACGCGACTGCATAGCTCGTGAAGCAATGAATAAGCGAGTGACCAGTCTTAGTGGAGTGCCTTCATGGATGATGAGTGTGCTCACACGGGTGCTTGAACTGACTGGTAAGGAGACTATTCACGAAGTTTGGCCCAATCTGGAAGTATTTTTCCATGGAGGTGTGGCTTTTACACCCTATCGCGAAGAATACAAGCGCATCATGGGAAGCGACGCAATGCGCTATGAAGAAACATACAACGCCAGTGAAGGCTTTTTCGGTTTACAAGATAACCCAAACGACATAGCGATGCTATTGATGTTGGACTATGGCGTGTTTTATGAGTTCATTCCTTTAGAGGATGTGGGTAAAGAAAACCCGCGCGTGCTTCCACTTTGGGGAGTTGAAGAAGGAAAGAACTATGCACTCGTAATAAGCACAAGCAGTGGTTTGTGGCGTTATCAAATTGGCGACACAATACGTTTCACTCAGACAACACCTTTCTATAAATTTGTCATTAGCGGACGCACCAAGAGTTTTATAAATGCCTTCGGTGAAGAACTTATAGTTGACAACGCAGAGCAGGGATTAGCTCGCGCTTGTCGTGAAACAGGAGCAAGGGTGAAGGAGTACACGGCAGCTCCCGTTTTTATGGATGCTGAAGGTAAATGCCGTCATCAGTGGGTGATAGAGTTTGATAAGAAGCCTGATGATGTAACACAGTTCGCAACGATACTTGATCAGACACTCCAAGAGCTAAACAGCGACTATGAAGCCAAACGCTTTAAGAACTTAACACTTCAGCCCTTAGAGTTAATAGTAGCTCGAAACGGGCTTTTTGAAGATTGGCTACGTTCGCGAGGAAAGCTTGGTGGGCAAAACAAAGTGCCACGCCTTTGTAACGACCGAAAAATCATAGAGGAAGTATTGGCTCTGGCTTGATGTTCCATATTGATAAATACTTTTGCGCTATGAAAAGCGTGTATTCCATATATAATATACTCACAGCGATACTCATTATTGTGCTGATGGGTGCTTGTGCAAATCCAGGGAGTGGGCCTGATGGAGGGCCTTTTGATGAAACACCACCACGTATTCTTTCATTGTCGCCAGCTATAGGAAAGACAGGCACATCTCCACGGCGTATAGAAATACTTTTTGATGAGAATGTTAAGGTTGACAATGCGGTTGAGAATGTGGTAATATCTCCACCTTCTCCCGATCCGCCCGAAGTTTCTGTGAGTGGACGGCGTATTCGTGTTTCATTACCAGATAGCCTAAAGCCCAATACAACCTACACCATTGATTTTGGGACAGCCATTTCTGACAATAATGAAGGCAACCCGTTAGGCGCTTTTACCTATTTCTTTTCAACAGGAGAGACTGTTGATACCATGGAAATTGCAGGATATGTGATTGATGCAGAAACGCTCTCACCCGTCAAAGGAGTCCTCGTAGGACTTTATGTAGAGCAATCCGACAGTGTATCGGAAGACGATGCCTTTAGTTCAAAACCTTTTGATCGAGTGGGGCGTACAGACCAAACGGGGCATTTCAGTATAAAGGGCGTGCGCCAAGGCTCTTATCGTCTTTATGCATTAAAAGATGTAGACGGCGATTTTCATTTTACAACACGTGCAGAACTAATGGGCTGGAGCAATGAGGTTTTTACGACAAGTGCTTTTGCCGATGTAAGGCAAGACACCATTTGGCGTGACAGCCTTACTTGGGATAGCATACGCATCATTCCTTTTACTCACTTTATGCCTGATAACGCCATTATTCGCTCTTTCACTCATGCCAACAAGCCACGTCATCTTCTTAAAACCCAACGCGATGTACCCGAATGGTTTCGCGTGTATTTCACAGGGCCTTCAGCTTTCGTTCCTCAAATACAAGGCATCAACTTCAACGAATTTGATGCTTTTGTAGAAGACCGCAATGCAGGTGGAGATACTATAACATATTGGCTGAAGGACACCGCAATGTTGCGTTTGGATACGCTCCAATTTCTATATACATATTATGAAACAGATGATTCAACAGGTGTAGATACATTGCGTACAGACACACTGTCGCTTTGGCCGCGTCTCACTTATGCAAAACGAGCCAAACAGCAAGCTGAAGACTTAGAGAAATGGGAAAAGCAGCGTGAACGACGCCATCGGCGCGGCGATTACAGCGATGAAGTGCCTCCACGCGAATATCTGAAAGTAGATATACGAGGTGCTGGAGGCAATCTACCACCTAACGAAAATCCTACCATTCAACTCCAGATGCCTGTTGCAAGTATCAATAGAGAAGGCATACACCTATTGCTTGGTCCTGATAGTGCTCAGACTGAAGCTCGCTATGAACTGATACCATTTAAGCATAGTCGCTTGGCCTATACCCTAATGGGAGAATGGAGGCCAGGTCAGCAATATGTGTTGAAAATAGATTCTGCAGCAATCATAGGCATCAATGGCATTGAAAACAAGGGCGTGACACAAAGATTTCGAATCTCTGCCAACGAAGAGTTTGGTTCTGTTTTCGTGAATTTGATAAACATTGACACAACCGCTATCGTTCAACTTATACAGGATGATAAACGCGTCATCCAAACAGCACGTGTTGGTAACGATGGAGGAGTAGCTTTTTTCTATTTGCGACCAGGCAAAGCCTATATGCGTCTCTTTATTGATAGTAACGGAAATGGGGTGTGGGATACGGGCGACTATGCTTCCTTAACTCAGCCCGAAGAGATGTTTTACTACAATAAGCAAATTGAAATTCGTGCTGGTTGGGACAATGAAATCAATTGGCAACCCAACGAGTTGCCTGTGATGCGGCAGAAACCCGACGAATTGCGTGGAACATCGTCTGTACAAGGCAGGCAAAAAGGAGCTCACGAGCGTAATTTAGAGCGCGACAGGCAGAAACGCAGTTAAACCTTGTGTATAAGTAGTACTCAAAAGGGAAACAATATGTTTCATACCTTTTATTTATTACAGCAATGAAAAACAAAATCTTTGGCATAGCATTATTGGTTTTTACGCTTCTTATTCCAGTCGATTTGCAAGCTCAGTGTGGCTCTACTAATACCGCTTTCAATAGCGGTGAAACAATTTCGTATGACCTCTATTTCAATTGGAAGTTTGTTTGGAAAAAAGTAGGCACAGCCTCATGGAACGTCACACGCACCACCTATAGCGGAAAGCCTGCTTACAAGACATATCTTATCACTAGGGGGTCTCAACAGAGCGATCGCTACTTTGTTATGCGAGATACGTTAACCACTTATACTGACCTAAACCTTGTTCCGCTCTTTTATACCAAGCATGCTAAAGAAGGCAAGGACTATCGAGTAGAGGAAGTTTGGTATAGCTATCCCAACAGACAATGTAGCGTCAAGATGCGTTATCGTAAAAACAATAGACCTGCACAGAATAGCACCTTTTCCTCAAAGTATTGTGCTTACGACATGCTTTCCATGATGCTACGCGCCCGTTCTTTCAATGCAGGTACGATGAAAGAAGGTCAACGCGTAAACTTTATTCTGGCAGAAGGAAAACACTGCGAGTGGAGGCAACTGATCTACAAAGGAAAAAAGACTATAAAGATGGAAAACTCCAATAACCGCTATCGTTGTCTTGTTTTTTCCTATGTAGAAAAAGAGGGCGGCAAAGAAAAAACCATTGTAACGTTTTATGTTACCGACGATGCCAACCATCTGCCTGTGCGTCTGGATCTTAATCTACGTTTTGGAACAGCCAAGGCCTATATGCGCGGAGCTACAGGCTTGCGCCATCCATTAACATCGAAAGTATAATTCTAAATATAGTATTGTTCTATGGCAAAAAAAGAAATTATCCAAAATGCCTCGGCCTCAGAAAAGCTCAAGGCTTTGCAAGCCGCCATGGCAAAAATTGAAAAAGACTTTGGAAAAGGCTCTATCATGAAACTCGGCGATGAACAGGTAGAAGACATTGAAGTTATCCCCACAGGTAGCCTGAGTTTAGATGCAGCACTTGGAGTAGGAGGTTATCCAAAGGGCCGTATCATAGAAATTTTTGGACCTGAAAGTTCAGGTAAAACCACATTGGCTATTCACGCTATGGCCGAATGTCAGAAGCAGGGAGGTATCGCAGCTTTCATTGATGCTGAACATGCTTTCGATCGCTTTTATGCTCAGAAACTAGGTGTAAATGTTGACGAACTTCTTATATCACAGCCCGACAATGGAGAGCAGGCTTTAGAAATAGCCGACCAACTCATTCGCTCATCAGCTATTGATATTATTGTAATTGACTCTGTAGCAGCTCTTACCCCTAAAAGTGAAATTGAAGGCGATATGGGTGACAATAAGGTTGGCCTTCAAGCTCGCCTCATGAGTCAGGCACTACGCAAACTCACTGCAACAGTCAGCAAAACAAAGACCACCTGTATATTCATAAACCAATTACGTGAAAAGATTGGCGTAATGTTTGGCAATCCTGAGACAACGACAGGAGGAAATGCTTTGAAATTCTATTCCAGTGTGCGTATAGATATCCGCCGTGTTTCAACAATTAAAAATGGCGACCAATCAGTAGGCAACCAAGTACGCGTAAAAGTGGTTAAAAACAAAGTTGCCCCACCTTTCCGCAAGTGTGAGTTCGAAATAACTTTCGGAGAAGGAATTAGTCGCATTGGCGAAATATGCGACCTGGCTGTTGAGCACAATATCATTCAAAAGAGTGGTTCCTGGTTCTCCTATCAAGGGCAGAAACTTGCTCAGGGACGCGAAAATCTCAAGAAGACGTTGGGTGACAATCCCGAATTGCAGGACGAAATAGCCCAGCAAATCACTCAGGCACTTAGTGTTTCGCAAACCGATAGCCGCCATGCTACTAATGCAGCTAACACTGCGGCTACCGAAGTAGAGGAAGATAATTAGCACCAAAGTATTCGCAATTGGGCTTATAGAATAGAGTTTTAAGTCTTTCTTAGTAGAATTTATGACTTATTGCTTGTAGTTTTATGAAAAAGACTATACTTTTGCATCGCAAAAAGCCCAGATGGCGGAATCGGTAGACGCGCTGGTCTCAAACACCAGTGGGGCAACCCGTGCCGGTTCGACCCCGGCTCTGGGTACACTATGGCTTTTGAAAACCCTTGTAATTCAGTGAGTTGCAAGGGTTTTTCTTGTTTCAAGGTGTACTAAAAGTGTACTAGTTGATTATTTTTTGCATTTTGGGGCTTGTTCCATGCCATAAGCAAGGGGTGCAAGTGTATCACTACACCCACACCCCACCAAAAGAATTTTGTTTGGCATTTAGCCGCTGCAAAGTTATTATTTAATTTGCTCACTATCTGCCACGCTGCTGCTAAAAGTCCACCAGCGAGCTTGTATGGGGCTAATACGGCAACTCTTGGTCAAGGAAACTAAAATCTTTATCCTTCACAACTGTCAGCCCGCCAATAGCCCGCTTTGCTATCATGCCCATAAACGCCAACTCAATAAAGTACTTGTACATATTGCCGTTTTCAATTTCTGCTCTGTTGCCCTTGCAAAGTTTGTCGCTGGACATAAATAACTCTTTCATATATTCCTCACTGTTTGGAATATAACCGCTGCCATCATACAAGCATTTTATGTAATGCTCCAGCCGCTTGTCAGTAATATGTCTTGGGGGCTTGTAATACTTAAGCAGTTCATCACACCCATTTATCTTGCTCAAGTCAAGATAACCGCTTTTTACCGCTTTAGCCAACTCAATAAGGCTGCTGCTATTCAATTTTATTTTCATTTATTTCTAGTGTTTGTAATTCTGCCATTTTTAATGAAATTCTATCTAGTGCCTCATCTGGCATTGACAAGAACAACTCATGGAGCATTTCACGCTCCTTTTTCAAAATATCTTCAATAGTAACGGGGGACATCTTGGGCAGCACATAGCCCATCAAGTTCATGTAGGCTCTTATATATTCCTTGTCATCAAGGTTTGCCAATCTTGAAATAAAACTGTCCTTGCCGCTTTCAAGTATTTCAGCAACCCATGCTTTAAGGTTAGCCGTTGCCTTGTTTGGTGTGCCCGCTTTTCTGCCGCCCGTTTTTGCTGAACCTTTTGCTCTGCTCATATCTATATCATTCTAGTTTAGATTTACCATTTTTTGGTAACAGATTACATATTGCAAGCCGCTTTCAAAAAACCGCGTTGTATGCCTGCTATTTCATTTTGAATGCCCGCTGGCACGTTGCACGCTCTTTGCTGGCTCTTTGCTCATTGGCAAAGTTTCTCGTTGGACACTGCCCCAGCGTTACACATAAGCACCACAGTTCTTAATGTCATTATCCAACTCCTTTATTAAGTCATCGGTAACAGTAAAGTCTGCCTTGCTTGCAACATCTTGCAGTTTGCTTTTTAGTCTAGTGTAGTTTTTCCTATCATCAAACACACCCGCTGCCTTGAGTTCATCAATATAACTCTTAATGGCGTTATTGTCGCTTTCAGTAATCAAGCGGGCTACTAGTACATCGTATGCATCTTTAACTGTCCTAATGCCGCTGATAGCGTTTGCCTTCATTTGATTTAGTTTTTGTATTGAAAAGTAGTTGTTTTGATAACGCTTAACCAATTGACGGTAAAATGGTTTTTCTGCTAGCGTTGAGGCTTTCAGCCTTCTCAAGCCCAATTGTGCCGCTAGTCGGTTGTTTATTCTCATTTCATACCGTAACAAGTTGGCTTGTTTCAAGTCCTCTGGGCACATCATACCTTTGTCCTTGATGTCAGCAGCCTTGTCATAAAATGCAAACACTTTTGACGGGTTTCTGCCCTTGCCCTTGAAATAAAGCGTTGATGTGTTGAATGAATAACGGTCTAGTCTGGGCATTGATACCAACTTGGGCAGATAGTCTGCAACTGGCTTTTTCATCAAGAAGGTTGTACCAAACTCCAAACTTGTGACATTAGCCTTGTTTGCATCAACGTGCAGCGTGTCACTTAACTTTGCAACCGCGTCAGCCGTTGAATGCCTATCTAGCGGGTATATATTACTGCCATATAAGAATTTTGGCAAACTGCCCACAACCGACACACCGCTTGCATAAATGGACACTTTCAACCCCATAATACTGCCATATACGTTTTCTTCACCCGTCTGGCAGTCTATATGTGTGTGTGCTCTGTCAAGATTGTTGGCAATGGTCTGTGCTTGACCACCGACCACTGCCATATCTATCCAAAACCTTAACTTATCATACATAATGCTATGTTACCATTTTTTGCCCACAGATAACATATTACTATAAAGCAGTGCAGTCTGTGGCATGCTCTCTTAACGCTTTCAATTCATCATTAAAGCCGCCCATGCTTAACTGTTTGCAGTATGATGAAATGAGCACCTTTGCTCCTTCCAGCACAATCAATTCAATTGTCTGGGGTGTGGGGTCTGTGCTTGTGTCACCACTGTTAATGATAAACAAGAAACCATCTTGTCGGTAATTATAAAACGGGTTAGTTTTTTTCTTACTGCTATATGTTGACTTGTCATAAGGATAACCGTATGCATAACCGCTCAACTTGCCATCATTAAAAAACTCTTTCAGCCCCGTAAAGTTAAGGCTGCCTTTTGCTTGCAGCCACATTGACGGCACATTGTCACCTTCCTTGAGTTTTTCCAGCAAGTGCATTGAAACAAGCCCATCTTTGCCCTTGAGTTGTTCCATTGGCAGATAGTTGCCCCACCGCTTGACCTCTGTATATTTGGGTGTTTTATTGCCGTTTTTGGTACTGTAAACAAATTTCACATAAGCGAGTATTTTTGGGCTGCTCATTTGTCACCTCCTTTCATCATGCAGTAAGACTGTGCCCGCTGGCTCATTTCATCATTTGTGGCAACTCGGTTGTTCAGCAGCCAATTTTCTAGTTCTTGCCGTTTGAAATAGCACTTTTTCCCCAATGGCTTGTAAAACGGTATGCGTTTTCCCATTGTGAGTTTGTAAATGTAACTCTTGGATACACCCATGTAAGCAGCCGCTTCAGCCGTTGTGAGCATTTCCTTGTTACAATAAGCCGACTTTGTTGCAATGTGGTCGGCTATTTGTTTAATAAAGTCAGACATTAAAAAAAGATTTATGTTTTATGACCATCCAGCGCGTTGATGAGCCCGCGCCTTGTTCGTCTTTGTTTCACTTGGTAGGCTGCTCATCATTCAGCCCACCAGCATGAAAACAAGTGCAAAGATATAGCGGTGTAATACCCATGTGCAAGCAAAAAAAATGAACCTAATTAAGGTTCATTTAAATTCATTTTTGTTCACTTTTTGACCGTGTTATAAAACAGTGCCCGTCAAGATACTTTTGGCTTCCTCTATTTCTTTTTGTGTGTACTTATTCTCATAATTATTTTTATTAGTCCATCTACTGTAACTTGATTTTGCACCTATTTCACCAAATTCATCTTTAAGTGTTTTGTAGGCTGGCAAATCCTTCAGCCACCCTAAATCTATGGCAGCCAATATGTACACCCAAAACATTTTGGCTTTTTTCCCTTTTATCTTATCTGCTGCATCATGCAGCCTTTTCAATTTTTCACCGCTTTCATCTGCTATCAATAAATCTTTGAATGAACTTGTTTCAGCGGGTCTGCCCTTCTTACCTGCCTTTTTTACTGCTGGCGTACTTGTGCCGTCTTGTTGAGGCTCACCGCTGGCGGGTTGGCTTGTGACTGCATCAATGTATCTAGCAAGTTGTTCATCGGTAAGATAGCGTTTCAAAGCGCTCTTGTCATGCTGCTCAATAAGCCTCACACCAATTTCATCTTGCAGCCTCAACAAGTCAATGCCTTCAGCGAGCAACAATGCATCTAACCCATTGGCAAAGTTTCTCATAATGCCAATAAAAACGTGCAAGCAGTATTCAACAGTGCCGTTATTGTAACGCTTGGGCTTGCCGTTTTCAATATACAACCCCGCTGCAATCTGCTTAAATGTTGCAAGTACTGTGTTGTTGTCGCTTTCATCGGTGCTGGCTTGTGTGCTGCTCGGTGCAAGTATTTCAGCAAGCCCACAACCTACACCGCCAAACGGCACAATTAGTGAATGTATATAATTGACTTTTTGTGTAGCGGTCTTGTATTCATGCAAGTTAGCCTCTATTTCATAAAATAGCGGGTTGTCCTTGCCGTATGCTGCCCAAAAATCATATTTCAATGCCTTGAAATTGTCAATAAGTCTGCACTTGTGCCGCTCCAAATCTGTGTTTAACCTACATAACACATTACAAACAATGCCGTCAATTATCTTTTTTATTGTTGGTGTGTGTGGCAAGTCATATTTTCTTGCCACATAAAATATACAGTCTGCAACAATACCGCCACTTGTGAAGGGCTCAAAAAACTTATGTTCTATTGTCTTGTCCATAATGCCCATGATTAAATATTGCTGATGTTGAATGTTGGCAGACTGTTTATTGCATCTTCCTTCAACTTGTCCACCGCTCTGGTGTACTTTTCAGTGTGCTTAAGTCCAGAGTGCCCCAGCAGACTTGCAACCGTTTTGATGTTAGCACCATTGTTAAGGATATTGACAGCAAATGAATGCCTTGCACAGTGCCAACTGATATGCTTGTTAATACCAGCCTTTTTAACCCATCTTTTAACCGATTTAAGGCACATTTCATAACTTGGCAATGTGAATATATTGCTATCATTGTTTTGTTGCTCTGTGGGCTTTCCAATGAGTTCAAGCAATGCATCATTTAACGGTATAATGACACCGCTATTTGCTGAATGCCCTTTAGTCTTGTTCTGCTCAAACTTAAGCAGTCGGTTGGAATAGTCCACATTTGTAAAAGTAAGGTCTTTCACATCACAAAACCTTAATCCAGCATATAAGCAGAAAATAAATGCCCGCCTTATTTCATGGTTCTGCTTGGGGTCGCGGGTTGCTATCAATGTTTGAATTTCTTCCATTGAAAGCACATCTTTAGTCAATATCTGGTCATCAACCTTAATGACTACACCAGCACAAGGGTTCTTAATCATAACATCATGCTCAATGGCGTACTTGACAACCTTCTTGAACCGCTGAAATATGCTTTTAGCACCTTCACCCTTGCTTCTGCTTTGCAGATATTCAGCAAAAGCCAACATCATATCTTTGTTTAACTGCTCTGGCTTAATGCAAGTGCTGAAACGCTTGTATTCTTGTGTGTCATTCAAAAAGTCCTTGAACCGTTGCAGTGCAATCTGCACCATTCTTATATCCTTCTTAGTGTAGTTGTTGATGTACGTTTGAAAGTAGTCCAAAAAATTAACTTGACGGTCTTTTTTCAATCGGTAACCTTCAGTACTTTCAAGTAGTTCTTGCTCACGCTCTTGGCGTATCTTTTTAGCCAAACGTAAAGTTTCCTTGTTGTCGGCTCTTTCAATGGGGTTTTTGGGCTTGGCAATCAAGTAAAGGTTGAGGCTCTCCTTCCTTCTTATGTGCTTAACTCGGTACATTGGAGTGCCAGCCATCTTGCCGCTTTGATAAAGCACTTGGTCACCCAATTCATTCAATACGGGCTCACTCTCCCTGCCTAAATAATATTCAAGATAAAGGCTTGCACGCCCGTCTGCTAACAACCGTTGTTTTAATTGTGGGTTGTCCTTGCTGATGTTTTCTAAATGTGTCATAATACAAAATTCTTTTGGTTTCTTTTGGTTTCTTTTGGTGCTGCAAATATAGCATTTATTACCACATATAACAACAAGAAAACAACAACTTCACACCATATTGCAACAATACTGCCTTGAATTGTCTTTTTGGGGTGTACTAAAAGGTGTACTAAATGGCAAAAATAGTACACCTTAAAGAAACAAAGTGAAAACGTGAACTTAAAACAATGCTGAAAATCAATGCTTTTAGTTTCTTTTCTTTTCTCTTTTTTAACGGGTGCAGTATCGGCTCTGGGTACACAGAAAAACGCTAGACCTTTATATGTAAAAGGTTTGGCGTTTTTTACTTTAATGAGCATATAAAGGCGTTTTGAGAAAAAATGTGTATTTTCGCGGCGTTATATGTTAATGTCTACGCTTCTTACATGGGTATTGCTTGGGCTGTATCTGCTTATTGTTGCAGGAACGGTCGTTGCTGTAATACTTGAAAACCGACAGCCCGAGCGCACCATTGCTTGGGTGGTAGCAATCATTCTGCTGCCCTTTATAGGTTTGATCTTTTTTTATTTTTTTGGTCAAAACATTCGTAGCAAGCATCGTCGGCGTCGTTATCACCACGACACGAAGCATTCTGAACTTTTGTCAAAGACCAACGATACTAAAGCGTATGAGACGAGCGATAGTTTTTTCCCATTAAAGAGACTTTGCTCAGAAGAGTTTGGTGCACCATTGCTGCCGCTTGAACAAATTGATTTGATTGAAAGCGGAAGAGATTTCTTCACTTCGCTGATAGAAGCGTGCAACAAAGCTGTTCATCATATTTTTCTTGAAACATATATCATAGAAGACGATGAGGCTGTTAAGCCTGTTTGTGAGGCTTTGATAGCTGCTGCTCAGCGTGGTGTGGACGTTCGTTTGCTTTATGATGATGTAGGTTGTTGGCGTGTTTCCAATCGCTTTTTTAATTATTTGCAGCGTGGCGGAGTGAAAGTTGCTGCATTTATGCCTGTGCATTTTCCTTCACTTACGCACAAGATAAACTATCGCAACCACCGGAAGATTTGTGTTGTAGATGATCGTTTAGGTTTTATTGGCGGTATGAACCTTGCTCAGCGATACTTGGGGAATAAGGTAAATGCTTGGCGAGACCTTCATGCTCGCCTTACGGGGCAAGTTGTTTTGCAATTGACCGAGGTGTTCCTTTCTGATTGGGCTTATGTAACAGAATCCGCTACGACCTATGCTGAAAAATATGGCGTTACATATGGAATACCTTTGCCTTGTGTATCCGTTTCTCCCGAAAGGGGATGGGTGCAGATCGTGAAGAGTGATCCGCTTTCAGCTGTTCCTCAGTTACTAACAGCCTATACTTGGGCAGCAATGCACGCTCGTGATTATCTATACATCCAGACGCCCTATTTTATGCCTACGGAATCTTTTCTTCAGGCTATTAAGACAGCGGCAATGATTGGAGCCGATGTACGTGTAATGATGCCCCGCAAACCTGATGGCAAGATGCTACGTCGAATAAACGACAGCTATGTCAGCGAGTTGCTTTCAGCAGGTGTGCGTGTGTATCAGTATGAAGGAGGTTTTTTGCACACGAAGAGTATTATTGTGGATGACCTTTGGTGCTCAATCGGTTCGGCCAATATGGATTTCCGTTCTTTTTTGAACAATATCGAGATTGCGGCACTTATATACGATAAAGATACCGCTGAAAAGGTGCGTCTTGGTTTTGAGCGTGATATTAAACAAAGTCGTGAAATCATTTTTGCTCGATGGTCAGAACGTGGTTTGCATAGACGCTTTGTTGAAAGCATAACGCGCATTCTTTCTCCTTTGTTCTAAGTTTTTTTAATTGCTAATCGTTCAACCATCCTATGAAACGTGGCTTTTCTTTTTTATTTGCTCTCTTTTTAATAGCATTGGTCGCTTCAGCTCAAACGGGGCCTTTGACAACCTTTCGTCACGGCTACCAACGACCTTACAACCGTTTCTGCCCTTACTATCTTTACAATTCTGGCGAATGGAGCCCAACACGTACACAGGCGGGTTGTGTAGCATCGGCTATTGAGATGGCGATGAGTTATTATCGGCGCGATGTTGAAGTGCTTGATACGGTTTATGGCTGGCAAACGAAACATTACACGATTGACACTATCTGTCCTGGAGAAATCTTCCATACAGCCGACATTCGCGACAGTTATACTGAAGCAGATGACAGTGCGACAACACATACCGTGGCTCGGCTGATGTACGTTATCGCTGTTGCTGCTCGTATGAACTTTGGTTTGGAGGCCAGTGGTGCTAATCTGCGCCGAATGCCTGAGCCTATGCAACGAGTCTTTGGCTATAAGTATGCGAGGTTCGTGGATAGCTATGACTATACGGCTTCCGACTGGCGCGCTCTGTTGCGGAGTGAGATTGACGCAGGGCGGCCAGTAGTTTATGCCGCCTATACGCAGCATTTGGGTGGTCATGCTTTCATCATCGATGGTTACGACGATCAAGGGCTTTTCCATGTCAATTGGGGTTACAATGGCAGTTATAATGGCTGGTATCAATTAGATTGGCTCTCGTATGCTGAACCCGTTGATGAGCCCACAGAGTCTGGCCAAAACGAAGGTTTCTTCTGCAATCACCAGGCCTTGTTGCTCTGTCCCGACAGTGTGGCCGACGAATTGCCTACCGTATATCCAAGGACAGGTAATGAGTTGCAAATCTCCAATGTAGTTTTTGAGGAAGAACCGCTTACCGAACGCTATACTCCCGTTCGCATCACGGTGACCAATACCGCCGATGTGGAATTGACTACGCCTTTAGAATTGTTTACCAATCTTCCCACCGACACGGCTCTTTTTGCGCAGGGCGACTACAATGGACTAACGGGTGTGACATTGCTTCCTGGCGAGTCTCGCGATGTCCGTATGCATTTGCAGTTCGACGAAGCCGGCGAACGCATCTTCCGTGCCAGCCCCGACGACAGTACGCTACTATGTGCAGTTCCCATCAGTATTGGGACTGCTCCTGCCGCAGAAATTTCCTATGGAGAGCCGTTGATATCTTTTCCTTCTGAAGGCATGGTGCAGATAGTGCAACCTTATATGGTAGGCATAGATGGTGGACGAGCGGGCACGTGTGTCACATACGAGATCTATGACCCTGACGATGTCACAGCATCTTATCCTTCGCATTATTACCACCTTTATGGCCACCCTGGAACGATAACTACCGATACGGTAACATTCCGAAATCTTATTCCTGGCCACACGTATTCTTATCGCTTGCGCCATCCTTGGGAAATTCGCCGCGAAGTTGCTTTCACGGTGCCCGTTGATCCTGCAACAAGCATTTGTGTACCAAAGGTTCGCCACGAAGAGAACTCCAGCACATGGTATGATCTCCAAGGTCGTGTGGCTGTTCCTGGAAGGGGTGGGGTAGTGATATCCCGTAGCGGCAAACAGATACTTAAATAACCAATACATTTATGGTGTGTTCTATAAATTAGGCTTGAATGATTTTGAGCTATCATGATGCAGATTTTGAATTTAGCTCGCAGCCGCGTAGTGGGCTACGTGGCAAGAAGTTAGCTCAAAAGATGCTCATGAGAGCTTAAAAGCATCAAGCATAATCAAAGAACGATTTTCCTAATTTATACTTATAATTATTCAATGAAAAAGATTGCTCTTATAACAGGCATTACGGGCCAGGATGGTTCGTTCTTGGCCGAGTTCCTACTGTCAAAGGACTATGAAGTGCATGGCATTCTGCGCCGTAGTTCGTCTTTCAATACCGCTCGTATTGAACATCTTTATCTTGACGAATGGGTGCGTGACATGAAGAAAGCCCGTCTCATCAACCTCCATTGGGGCGATATGACAGATAGTTCTTCGCTCGTGCGTATCATTCGCGAGGTGCAACCTACCGAAATCTATAAC
The DNA here is from genome assembly GCA_900316575.1 of uncultured Prevotellaceae bacterium. Lineage (GTDB taxonomy): Bacteria > Bacteroidota > Bacteroidia > Bacteroidales > Bacteroidaceae > Alloprevotella. Next base: position 44,974 of record ONDJ01000013.1, read on the forward strand.
TTGGCTGCTCAGAGCCATGTCAAGGTTTCGTTTGATGTTCCAGAATATACCGCCGATGCTGATGCCCTGGGTGTGCTTCGTTTGCTCGAAGCTGTGAGGATATGTGGATTAGACGAGACTTGCCGCATTTACCAGGCTAGCACAAGCGAACTTTATGGCCTTGTGCAAGAAGTGCCGCAGAGTGAAACCACACCTTTCTATCCCCGTAGCCCTTATGGTGTAGCCAAGCAATATGGTTTTTGGATCGTTAAGAACTATCGCGAGAGCTATGGCATGTATTGTGTGAATGGCATCCTCTTCAACCACGAGAGCGAACGACGCGGCGAAACCTTTGTAACCCGCAAAATCACGCTTGCTGCTGCTCGTATAGCTCAAGGTTTTCAAGACAAGCTCTATTTGGGCAATCTCAATGCCTTGCGCGACTGGGGTTATGCTCGCGATTATGTGGAATGTATGTGGCTTATGCTACAACAAGAGAAACCCGAAGACTTCGTTATTGCTACAGGCGAGTATCACACAGTGCGCGAATTCTGCCAATTAGCTTTCAAGGAAGCTGGTATCAATATTCACTTTGAGGGTGAGGGACTTGAAGAACGGGGTATAGACGAAGCCACAGGACGTGTGCTTGTTGAGGTAGATCCAAAATACTTCCGTCCCAGTGAAGTGGAACAACTTCTTGGCAATCCCACCAAAGCCCGCACCATGTTGGGTTGGAACCCCCGCAAAACAAGTTTCGAAGAACTCATTCACATCATGGTGCAACACGATTTGCGCTTCACCCGCAAACTCTACTATCGTGCCAAGGAAGAAATCTAACGTTTCATAAATAGCCTTTATTTCGGATGCTTAACAAAGACAGTAAAATATACGTAGCCGGTCATCGTGGCCTCGTTGGTTCGGCCATTTGGAACAACCTCTTGGGGCGCGGATACACCAACCTCATAGGTCGCACCCATGCAGAGCTTAACTTGCTTGATGCCGTGGCTGTTCGCCGCTTTTTTGACGAAGAAAGGCCCGATGCTGTAGTGCTCGCCGCAGCCCATGTGGGCGGTATCATGGCCAACCTGAAGTATCGCGCCGACTTCATCTATCAGAACTTGCAGATACAGCAGAACGTTATTGGAGAGAGTTACCGCCACGATGTGTCCAAGCTCCTCTTTCTTGGCAGCACTTGTATCTACCCTCGCGAAGCTCCGCAGCCGATGACAGAAGAAGCATTGCTCACGTCGCCCCTTGAATACACCAACGAGCCATACGCCATTGCCAAGATAGCAGGCTTGAAGATGTGCGAAAGTTTTGCTTTGCAATATGGCTGCAACTACATTGCTGTGATGCCCACCAATCTTTATGGTCCGCGCGATAATTTCCATCTTGAGCGTAGCCATGTCCTTCCCGCTATGGTGCGAAAGATTCATTTGGCTCATTTGCTTGGACAGGGGGATTGGCAGGCTGTGCGCCGCGATCTCAACATGCGCCCAGTTGAAGGTATTGACGGCACGGCATCAGAAGCTCAAATACTTGAGATATTGTTGAAATACGGTATTGCCCCTGATAAAGTAACACTTTGGGGAACGGGCACCCCCCTGCGCGAATTCCTTTGGAGCGAAGATATGGCCGATGCTAGTGTACACGTGCTTCTTCATGTAAACTTTGCAGACACGCATCCCGCTGATGCTACCGAAGTACGCAATTGTCACATCAATGTAGGCACAGGTCTTGAACACACCATTCGCCAGGCGGCAGAACTCGTGGCTCAAACCATCGGTTTCCAGGGAATTATTGAGTGGGATGTTACAAAGCCCGATGGCACACCTCGCAAACTCACCGATGTGAGCAAGCTTCATGCCCTTGGTTGGCACCATCAAGTTGATTTGCCTGAAGGCGTACGCCGTCTCTACGATTGGTATCGATGCGAAGGCATGAGCCGTTAACAGCCTAACGACCGATTTGAGTTTAACGTATATCTATGTAGCACCATGAAAATTTGTCTTTCTCTTCAAAAGTGGCTGCTTGTTTTAGCCTTCTGCCTTTTTTCGCCTGCAATGCTGCAAGCCTAGAGAAACGTGTTCACTCCTGCTGTCGGTATCGGCGGTGGCATCAATGTGGACATAGGCTATAAGAAATCGAGTGCGAGCCTAAGGGTGCAAACCACCTTTGGTAAGCCCGACGACATCCTCAATCTCTCTTGCGGCTTCGGGTATCGAGGTTGGTTTGATTTGTACCCGCCCCGTGAGTTTATCTACCACCCGAGCTTTTCTGACTATCTGCTCTATCATGATGAGAACTGGGGCGGGAGCATTGCGCTCTACTACCGCATGTAAACAAAGGACTGCTTCAACAGTAAGCAAATCCCTATCAAGAAGTTTGAATCAAGCAATGTTTTCGGCATTCAGTTCACCGTGTGGGGAGTTCTTTAACGGTGTGGAAGTCCGAGAGGCTTGAAAGGCCAATAATAAAAGGGTGTGTCAAAATTGACACACCCTTTTATTATTGACCGTTGAATTCTTCGGGGGTTAAGATGATCGCCTGTGGTTTGGGGCGTTTTGGTTTTTTATCTTTCTGGTCTTTGGTGGGTTTTGGTGCTGGCTTTGCCTTGCCAGGTTTAGGCGAAAAACGCATGATGAGCCCTATGCAGGCTTCCTGGCTGTAGTGCTTTATCTGGTCAAGAGCTGGCAATAGGGGGATAAGCTCGGACTTGACGGCTTGTGGGTTGTTTTCCACCCGTTCGAGCGAAAGCCCCATCCCATCAAGTATGAAAGCGTAAACCACATACCCGCCTTCAAGCTTCACCTCGCGGAGCTGTATGCCTTGGCGTAAGTTGCGGGGCAAGCCTTTCCCTGCTTGACTGACAATAGCTTGCAAAGAGTCAGTAGCTGCAAGGCGTATTTTGCGGTCGGGGTCGGGGATTGGGCGCCCCTTTTCGTCAACGATTTGACGAATACGTTTGCCCGAGATGGCTACCTGAGCAGTGCGTCCGCTCTTGCTGCCGATATAGTGAAAACGCAGGCCTTTTCCTTGACTGACCATCGCTTTGAGCAGGCTGCGTACCTTGTCTTTCTTTCCTTTGAGAATGGTGGATAGCAAGGCTTCAGCCTTTTTTACTTCGAGGAACGTGGAGTCTAAAGCAACGGAGTCTTCGTTCACCTTGAGTGTGAAGATCACGGCGGTGTCGCCTTGCGAAATATCGGTTACTTCGCCTGTGCTTCCCACTTCAATAGGGCACAGCGCGTCGGAGTTCTTGACTTCGTCTTCCACTTTAGGCGAGCCACAAGCTATCATCAATGTTGCGCTCAAAAGGCTGATAGCAAGGAGGAGTGTATGGAGTGAAAAGTGGCTTTTCATAATTGTTCTAAAGTTTCTTCTATATATTTGACACGCAAAAGTAGATAAAGCCCACAAAACGAGCGTTCTTCGTTCAGCTTTTTCTGGGGGCTATCCAGTGGTTGAAGCGCGTTGACCAGATGATTTTTGTTTCGCTCGGTTCGCAAAACATCTTAGGTGCTTGTATTCCAGAACTGAGGCTTTGTGTGGCACATTCTTCCCACGCTTCGTCCCATAGACCCCTGTTGATGAATGACTGCAATGTTTGTCGTCCACCTTCTACAAGCAGTGACTGAACATCGCACTGATAGAGCGCAGAGAGCATCGCATCAATCGTGTCGAAGCAGTGGACATCGCCGGGCATTTCTTTGTCTTGGGTATGTCCTAACACTATGCGTAAAGGAGCTTTTCCAAACCAACAGCGCAAATCGAGGCGCGGATGGTCGAGCCGCCATGTTGTGTGCCCCACAAGTATTGCTTCGTGCTCTGCACGCTGGCGATGAACGTGCATCTGGGTGGCGGTAGAGGAAAGGCGCGAAGCAGCTCCGTCGGAACGCACTCGGTCGATGAACCCATCGGAGGAACGTGCCCACTTCAGAGTGATATATGGGCGGTGCTTTTGATGGAATGTGATGAACTTTCGGTTAAGCCAGCGACATTCTTCTTCCAAAACACCCACGCACACTTCAACTCCAGCTTCACGAAGCATCTGTATGCCGCGTCCATGCACTTGAGCAAAAGGGTCTTCGCAGCCAACAACGCAACGCTTAATACCTCTTCTGATAATCAATTCGGCACATGGCGGTGTGCGTCCATAGTGTGCACAGGGTTCAAGCGTGACGTATATTGTGCTTTCTGACAACAAGCACAGATCCTCTGCCTTTAAGCTGTTGATGGCATTGACCTCAGCGTGTCCTTCGCCTGGGTGTATGTGATAGCCCTCGCCAATGATGCGTCCTCGTGCCACGACTACAGCACCTACCATTGGGTTTGGTGACACCGTGAGATGCCCCTTGCGCGCTAACTGCAAGGCTCTAAGCATATATTTCTTGTCTGTATCCTGAGTAGCCACGGAGCTTTGTGTATCTTTGCCCTTCATTGTTGTTATGGAAAATCCCTTTGTTCTCTATCAACGTTTGTTGGAAGTGCTCAAGCCTCGCTACGATAGTCATGAAGCTCGTGCCATCGCCCTATGGGTGCTTGAAGATGTTTTCAGCCTGTCGCAGACCGACGTTTACATCGGCAAAAGTAAACCTTTTTCAGCAGATGATGCGCGTAAGTTTGACCAAATTCAGCACCGCCTCTCTGCAGGTGAGCCCGTGCAATACGTGCTTGGACACACAACGTTCATGGGGGTTCGCTTGAGCGTTAGGCCTGGTGTGCTCATTCCGCGTCCTGAAACGGAAGACCTTGTGGAATGGATTGTCAGCGAAAATCGTGACACTTCCGCCTTGCGCATCGTTGATTGCGGCACAGGCAGCGGTTGCATAGCCATTGCCCTCAAACTTCTATTGCCTCAGGCTGTGGTAGAAGCGTGGGATATATCGTCCCAAGCGCTTGAGGTGGCTACCGAGAATGCTCGCTCATTGGGGGCAGATGTCGTTTTCAGGCAGATGGATATGGCTCTGCTTCCTCGCGAAGCCCATCGTTTTGACCTTTGTGTAAGCAATCCGCCTTATGTGCTCGAAAGCGAGCAGGCTGACATGGAAGCCCATGTGCTTCGCCATGAGCCGAGCGTAGCCCTCTTCGTGCCCGATGATGATGCTTTGCGCTTTTATCGTCCTTTGGCTCAAAGCGGACTTACCATTTATGCCGAATGTAACAGCGCAAAAACCGATGCCGTCCGCCAACTATTCCAGCAAGAAGGCTATTCTTCTCTTTCTTTGCGCAACGATCGTTTCGGACTGCCCCGAATGATCAAGGCGCAATAAGATACACCCTCGCAGTTTGCGGGCTCATAGTGCGTCTTGCTTATTTACGCTGAAAGCGTGTTTTTATGGAAAAGCGAAGGATGTCTTTAAGACGTTGTAGCCGTAGATAGTCTTAAAGTCATCGCGCATAGAGATGACGTGATAGCCAGCTTCGCGCCATTGCCCACCGAGGCTCAGGGCTTTTTCACGATTGGCGTGGTCGCGAGTTTCATCGTCGGCAATGAGCATAAAGGCTGCCGATTTGTGAGGACTATTTAGGGCATAGTTATGCATGGCGCAGTCGCCGCTGCTATTGCCGAACGACAATACAGGCACTTTGCCGATTTCTTGTGAGATTTGCAGGACTTTATTGGTCTTCAGATTTTTGATGATAAGCTCATCGGTACGCACAATGTCCTCCTCCCTGCCCATGGTGTAGTTGACGCCTTGCTCTGTGCCCTGACTAGAAGAAACGAGCCTTACGTCCATGCCAATGACACGGTTGGGCTCAATGCCTATGGCTTCTACCAATGCTCTACAGATAAAGCGGTCTGATCCGCTGACAACATAGTAGGTGAAGCCATTTGCCTTCAGATAGTCAAAAACCTCAAGCATGGGTTGATAAAAGCTTTGGCCGTAAGTCATGCCAGTGAAACCATTGGCTGGCTGCTGGGCATAAGCTTTGACGTATGCATCAAACTCGGCAACTGTCATGCCTGCATAGGCCTTTGCCGCAGCCCTAGCGTGTATCATGTCGAAGTGGTCGGGCAGTTTCTTGCCAGTGCGCACAAAGTCTCTGATGGCTTGGGCTGCTTCTTTGACATCATCGGGGGCGATGTCTCTATATGCAGGGTCGTCCAGCACACGGTATTCCAACAGATTATATTCGAAGTAGGTGGGATAGAGCTCGCCAACAAACGTTCCGTCCATGTCAAACGTAGCGATACGATCTTCCTCCTTGATATAATTCGGTGAGACAGGATCGGTAACGTCTTTTACGTATGCTTGTAGCGCGTCCAAAGCTTCGCATTGGTTCCACAGCGTGAAATACTCTTTCTCAGTTTTGATTTCAGGGCTGTCGTCGTCCTTGCTGCATCCGCTGAGAGCTACAGCAAAGAGAATGAAAAAAGGTAGGAATAGTTTTGTTTTCATCAATAAGTTTGTTAATCGTATTGTCTGTCAGCAGATGTGGATCGTTGCAGGTTTTTTCCCTATTGGTTCAATGCGTTAGTTTCTTAACGGGGAAGGTGAAGTAGGTGTTGGGGAAGGGTTCTTCCTTCAGTGTGAAATGCCACCACTCAGTGTCGAGGGGCTTGAAGCCGTGGGCGAGCATCGCTTTGCGCAGGATCATGCGATTTTTGAATTGTTGCTCCGTGATGCTGCGTTTCGGGTTGGCGGGGCTCTTGCTGTTGTCGCCCGTATATTCGCCCGTCTCGGGATTGCCACAAAAGTCGGGGTGGCTCTCTGGGCCGAACCAGTCGAACGTGCCTCCCATATCAAGTTCCTTCTCTGTCGCCATGTCAAAGAGCGTCAGGTCAACCGTGCTACCGCGCGTGTGGCCGCTCTTTTCCATAATATATTCTTGCTCAAAGAGCACACTCTTGTCAAGGTCGGGATAGAAATAAGGCTTCATTCTCGTGTCGGCAACATCCTGTGCCCAGCGTACGAAGTGATCAACACCCTTCTGCGGACGGTAGGCATCATAGATTTTCAAGCGGTAGCCCTGGCTCATCACATCGTCGCTCACAGCTTTCAGAGCCTCGGCAGCCTGTTTGGTCAATAGTGCCGTAGGCTCTTCATACCCGTCAATGCGAGCTCCTACGAAGTTGTATGTGCCATAGTAGCGTATCTCCAAGATAGCATCGGGCACAGCATCGGTTAGCATAACAAACTGGCTGCTATCATCCGTCGGGCTGGTCGCAGCAGTATTGTCATCGTCAGATGAGCAGCAGGTTACTACACAAGTGCCGCAAAGGATAAGGATGAAGGCGGCAAGCAACAATAGGATTTTCTTGTTCATATTGACTATTGTATATAAGAGTTGTTTGTTGTAGCTGAAGCGTTTAGCCGCTGCAAAATTACATTTTTACTCGTTTTCAGCGTTTATTTCTGACAAAGAATGTCCACAGAAGCGCTCTCTACAAGCACCCATAGCGCAAAGCATATCCCTACTTTTCGGCGCGTTTATCCCCACTTCGTGGCACCGATGTCGCATGTTTGTGCGTGAACACCGTACGGTGCGCACGTGAACACCGTACGATGCGCACGTAATTTTCGTACGGTGTTCACGTGCGCAAAGGCTTCTTTGACGCGCAAACATCGTATCTCGTGTGCGCAAAGGTTGGGAAAGAGTGACACAAAGTTGTTGGTGTTATGAAACTTGTGTTTGAGGAAAAACCGCCCAAAAAGGCAATTTGAAAAGTCCTTTTGGTTTAAGATAATAAAAAACAGCGGTTTATGCTTTTGTTTTTTTGGGAAAAGAACTATCTTTGGGTTCATCCCCGAATCGCGTTGGTCTTGTCATGCAATCCGAGCAATAGTAGATTGAAGTATTCATCGTCTCTATAGCCATATGCCTTTCGCTTCATGACCTTGATTTTGTTGTTTATTCCCTCAAGTATAGCATTGGTTACAGGTTCGTCATACCATGCGAGTATTCCCGTCCTGCTTCTCATCAGTGTATTGGCGACTTTTACAAAAGGTTGCAACATGGTTTATCTGGCTCTTTCGCACCAATAAGCCAGTTGTTTCTCTCCCTCTTCCTTGCTCTTCTGCATCCATATTTGGTCAAGATCTTCCTTGAGGTAGTACGCGTGGAATAGCGGCGTATTGGTACTGAGTATGTTGTCAAGCCTTCTCTTCTTCTCATCATCGAACACATCCTTATCCTTAGTGAGCAGCAGTCATCTGGCGCCTTTGATTATCTTTCTCTTTTCAAGGGCTGTCTCCTGAGCGTAAACGCTTCTGCGTACCTTGTCAACGGCATCTGTAACCAATTTGGTGACATGGAACTTGTCGTACACATGGATGGCATCTGGAGCATTCTCCATTACAGAGGCAATGAATGCTGCCGAGAGGTCTGATGTGACAATCTCTATCTTCACATTGTTGCGCTTCACTCGTTTCCAGAAGCCTGCCAGTGCGTTTTTGCCCTTTCCGTCGCCTACATGTATGATGCGGCCAGTGTCAAGGTCAACGACTATCGTCTTGTACACATGTCCCTTCCGTGTTGCAAACTCGTCAATGCCTATCTGGCGCACACCCTTTATGTCAGGGCGGGAGTCTTTGCCTTTCAGATATTTCTTGTGGATGTTCTTCACCATGTTCCAGCCGACATGCAGGTGCCTGGCCACGTCCAAAATTGTGTTGCCCATGCGCAGCAGGACAAGCACATAACGGGAGAAGCGGTAAGTATAGCTTACCTCACCGTGGGTAAAGGGGACATCTGCCTGCCATGCCTTCTCACAGTCCTTGCACCAATAGCGTTGTATACGTAAGGACAGATAGCAGGTCTTGCTTCCAAAGGGCAGATTGTGAATATGCCGCAGAACCGTGCCATATCTGATAATGGCTTCCACAATGGGGGCAGACATGCCTTTTGAACAAGATCGTTTTGAGATTAAGGAAAATAGCATTATTTTTGTACTCTGTACTGGCATAAGCATAGTCCTTGACTCCGTAAGCCTGATATAATAAGCTGGCATTCATATCTGATATGGTTGGGAAACCACAAAGATAATGATTTGTCAGCTTTTCTTATGCTATTAACCTATAAGACCAAGGCGATTCGGGGATGAACCACCTATAAGACCAA
>ONDJ01000014.1 GCA_900316575.1 uncultured Prevotellaceae bacterium
TACTTTGAATAGTTCGTCGTATTCTTTGATGGTGAGGTATCCGCTCTGATAGATCAGTGGTAGCGGGTTCTCGTTCATCACGTCAATGCTGTTGAGCGTATCAGTGGTAATCTCTTCAGTCGTAATACGTTCGAGGTTGTAATCCGTCTTTTTGAGTTGGTTGACGAGTATCGTAGGCGTTCCCGTTTCAAACCAATAGTCGCTGAACACTTTATAATTTAATGTGTTGATCAGGCTGAATGGATTGTAAATGCCTTCACTGCGTGGATAGAAATGATAGCCATCGAAGTTGTAGCGAAGGAGTTCGTAACATTTTTCTTTGCTTATCGCTTGCGCTTTAGCCAATTCATCAACACCGCTGTCAAAGTATAGATGTAGTTCCGTCTCACTGATACCACAGATGTTGGTATATTGTGGTATGTGTGATATGTCGCTGAGATGGTTTAGATCACTGAAGACGCTAATTTTTCCGAATTTTGTTACTCCCGTGAGGAATGCAAACTGGATGAACTCGTCCATGGTTTTTAGGGCTGCATAGAACGCCTTTAGTGTTTTACGCAGCTCGTCTTGGACATCGGGTCGGTCAATGTTCTGTAGAAGCGGCTTGTCGTATTCGTCCACGAGTATAACTACGCGTTTTCCTTCCTTTTCGGCAGCACGTTTAATAATACCCATGAAGCGCATGCCAGGAGTCGTTTCAGTTTCAAAACTCCCATATCGCTGTTCCCATTTGGTAAGAACATCATCCAAGTATGCTTCAAGAGCTTCCGCCGTGCTGAACTTGTCCACGTTGAGGTCTAAGTAAAGAACGGGATATTGCTTCCATTCTTTTTCTAAGTCGGCAATGGCTAATCCTTCGAAGAGTTCACGTTTCCCCTCAAAGTAGGCTCTGAAAGTTGAGAGCAACAGGCTTTTCCCGAAGCGACGTGGTCGGCTCAGGAAGTAGTATGCCCCTTCGCTAACCAGCTTGTAAACAAGAGCAGTCTTGTCCACGTAGGTATAACCCTCTTTGCGAAGCTTCTCAAAGTTTTGTATGCCGATAGGATATTTCATCCTTTAAGAATGAACTGGAATTTTTTTATTTCTTTCCGCGCAATCTATCCCAGAACTTGCGAAGCTTGGAGCGATGTTTGCGATGGTGGCGGTGCGTGTGAGTGGCTTGAGCATCATCTTCACCATAGCCGTATCCGTATCCATAGCCATAACCGTATCCATAGCCATAACCGTATCCATAGCCATAACCGTATCCGTAACCATATCCATAACCATAGTTTCCGTAGCCGTAACGCGAAGTTTCAGCCGAGCAGTCGTTAAGTACGATACACATACTTGGGTATTTCCCGCTCTGATGTGTGCGTTCCAGCTCGGGCAGGAACCTACGGTCAATTTTGCCGATTCGCATTACGTAAATGGTTACGTCTGCCACACGTCCCACCAATGCACTATCTGCCAGTACCTGACTGGGTACGTTGTCGATGATGACAATGTCATACTTCTCTTTGAGCTCATTAATTAGTTTTTCTAACCTGTCGCCAGTGAGCAGTTCGGATGGATTAGGCGGTTTGGGACCTGCGAAGATACAGTCAACATTGCGGAAGAAGCTTTCCTTTTCAATGATGTCTTCTACGTTATCGTCTATGCCGCTGAGATATGTACTTGTGCCATGCGCGGCATGTTTGCCAAGAAGTTTTGATTGTGTACGTTTGCGCAGGTCGGTGTCAACCAAAACGACGCGCTTGCCCATAATGGCCATGGCAGCACAAAGGTTTCGAGAAATGAAACTCTTACCTTCATTTGGTATGGTTGACGTAAACATATACACTTTAGCATCTTTCCTTAGGAATTCAAGGTTTGTGCGTAATATACGGAACGATTCTGTTATCTGACTATGCTTCTTTTCGTCAAAGACGATGATGTCACTCTGATCCTTTTTGTCAAGCGAAGGTATTTCACCAACGAGTGGGATTGTCGTTCCTTCTTCAATGTCACGCCGTCCGCGAACACCATTGTACCACAAGAATCGCAGTATCTGGAAACCAACAGGAATGAGTATACCGATAAGCAATGCTAGGCCATAGATCATACGACGATTTGGCGATATAGGTGCACTGCTTCCGTATGGCGTTTCTACCACGCGGAGGTTTGCTTCGGTTACTGCCATCTGAAGGGCGTTCTCTTCGCGCTTGTTGAGCAAGTAGTTGTATAGGTTTTCCTTGATGGCTTGCTGACGGGCGATGCTTAGAGCCATTTTCTGTTTCTGTGGCATGGCAGCTATTTCGCTTTCAGCATCAACGATTTCCGAACGTGCACGATCCAAGCGCGTCTGTTCCGTGGCAATGTAATTATCCATAGACTGTATCAAAGCCTTGCGCATGGAACCCAAATTGCCGTTGATACGATCTAAGTCAGTATTGTCGCGATGGCGACCGCCGCTATTAACTTTGATGCGGTCGCGTTCCAACATAAGGTCGTTGTAGGCTTGTATCTGTGACTGTATGGCAACATCACCCAATCCGCTGACAGCGGGGATAAGTTGGTCGTGCTTAGAGGCATCTGCAAGGTAGCCGCGCACATCTTGTGCTACAGCAATCTGAGCTTCAAGCTCAAGCGTTTTCTGTTTTGCATTGCCGCTTTGAGTTACGTATTGCTGTCCAGCGGAGTTGATGTCGAGCATACCATTGCGTTGACGGAAGTCGGCCAACTCGCCTTCAACGCTACCCAATTCGTCGCCGATAATCTGAATACGTTGACTGATGAAACGCTCGGTGTTGACGGCTACTTTATTTTTGTCGTCAATGATGCTTTCGGCGTACTCGTCGGTGAGTGTTTGCAGGATGCTGTCAGCTCGTTCTATGATGGGGTCTGTGCAAGTGATGCGTATGAGGCGCGTATCTTCAGCAGCGAGTGCGCTTCCAATCTCTCCCTGATACATTCCGGCTGCTCCTTCAATGCTATGACGAGTTACGATAATAGTCGTGCCGATACAGCTATTTACAAGTGGTTTGCTCTTTACGTTGATACTTCCTACAGGAGTGTTGGCTAATTGGTTGAAGTTGTATCGTTTTCCTTGCAATTCTTTGCCATTGGCCTTTGTGATTTCGTATTGCGAAGTCGAGACGATGTTTAATTCAAACGACACAGGCTGCTTGAATTGACCTGCAAATTGCACGTCAATGGGGCACGATTTGTTATATACGGGATGGTCGCGGAAAAGTCCCTTCATTGAATAGCTCACGTCGAGTCCTAAACGTTCCACCACGCCGCGCATCAATTGATTGGTGCGGATTAGGAAAATTTCGTTTTCTACAGAACTACTTCCGCTAAGGCCACCTTGTATAAGCATGTCACCCATCACGTCGTTGCGCGAACGCGAACGATTTTCTTCCTTGATGAGCATCACGGTAGAATGGCTGTATTGGGGCGTAATTGTGGCAATGTATGCACGTGCGATGGCGATACATGCAATGACACTGAGCACTATCCAGATCCAATTGCTGAACAATAGTGCTACTAGGTCTTTAAGCGTTATCCCGCCATTATCTTTCGTTTTGGCAGAGGCTTCAGATTCAACGATGTATTCCATTTAATATAAAGGATAAGCTGTGATAATGAATGTTATTCTTTGTTCCTTGGAAAATTTACTTGGTAAAGACAAGAATGAGTGCAAGTACCCCCGACACGACACCGATCACAGAACTGATCGCGCCTATTGTAGAAAGGGTAGAACTGCCTTGTACGCGTACAGAGTTGTTGGGTTTGACATACACCACGTCATTTTGCTGCAAGTAGTATGCAGGCGATTTAAACACGTCTTCGCTCTGTGTTAGATCCACATAGTATGCCGAGCGTATGCCGCCGTTTTCGCGCACCACCAAGATACTATCACGGCGTGCTGTTGCAGGCAAGTCGCCAGCGCGACTAAGGGCTTCTAACAATGTCAGTCGTTGGCCGTCGGCTTCTACTACACCAGGATTTTTCACTTCGCCCATGACGCTTACGCGGAAGTTGGCCAGTGTTACATTCACAGTGGGCTCTTCCATATCGCCAAGAGCTATGATGCGGGCTGCAACCATCTTTTCAATTTCCGAAGTGGTCTTTCCTGCTACGTTAAGTTCGCCAATGAGTGGTACATTGATCGTGCCGTTGTCGCTTACTATAAAGCCTGAATTCTGATTACCTCCGCTTTGTACCGATCCGAGTTGTGCCACATTCTGATAGTGTTTCACTTGCTCATCATTATAGCCCGATACACTTATATATAGGCGGTCGGACGGCTTGATGCGCACAATGTAGTTGTCGGCGATACGCTGCGGTTGATTCACTAAGTCTTCGCTTCCTTGTAGGTAAATAATCTTGCGCGTAGGGACGCACGATGTCAACACAAGAGCGACAAACAGAACTGCTGTGAGTTTCTTCATGATGTATGTGTATGGATAACGTTGCGCTAAATACGCAACAATTTTTAATAATCTTAAAGAGTGTGAGAAGGGAATAAAGGCTAACAAAGGGTTTGAAGTGATCGTATGGATCCGCCTTTTGTTCAGATTTGCATTTGTGCTGTTGTTATGACCTTGATGAATGAACTCCTGTGTACCTTGTTGTGCAATTTCTTTTGTTTTATGGCACAATTTTCCCTCGCCGCCATGCTTGATATTTAGCGACTTATAAGGAATTTGCGTTAAGGTTCGGAGTTACCACGCAGGTCAGCACGAGGGAAATAATTCCCGCTGCACACAAAAACGCTTTCACTTCAACGCCGCAAAAATAATGATTTGTGCCGAAAAGTATGCTCCTTTCGTTAAATTTTGTTGAAACAAAAAAAACAGTGGGCAAAAGACGAATTTCTTTTGCCCACTGCATTTAGCTTATAATCGCCGTGTGCGATGAGATTTACAGCACGCCCAATTGCTTGAAGACTTTGGTCAGTTTTTCCACGGCGGTATCTACTTGTTCTTTGGTGTGTGTGGCCATCAGCGCAACGCGTACAAGCGTGTCTTGGGGCGCGCAAGCCGGTGGAATGACGGGGTTGATGAAGATTCCTTCGTCGAAAGCCATTTTTGTGGCATAGAAAGTTTTTTCCATATCACGCACATAGAGTGGAATGATAGGGCTTTCGGTTTCTCCGATCTCAAATCCTGCCGCTTTGAACTTTTCTAGTGCGTAGCGGGTCACTTTCCAGAGGCGCTCAATGCGCTCGGGTTCTTGTTGGATGATGTGCAATGCTTCCATGGCACTGGCTGTGGCTGCTGGGGTGTCGCTGGCCGAGAAGATATAAGTGCGAGCATTGTGGCGTAGATAGTTGATAATGATGCTATCGGCGGCAATAAAGCCTCCGATGCTGGCAAGCGATTTGCTGAAAGTGCCCATAATCAAGTCAACTTCGTCGGTCAAGCCGAAGTGGTCGCATACGCCTCGTCCCTGGCGACCAAAGACGCCAATGCCATGTGCTTCGTCAACCATGATTGACACATTCTTATACTTGCGTTTCAGGGCTACGATTTCGGGCAGCTTCGCTAAGTCGCCTTCCATGGAGAAGACACCATCTACGACTATGAGTTTGATGACATTTTCGGGCAGCTTGGCCAATTTCTGTTCCAAATCGGCCATATCGTTGTGCTTATATTTTAGTGCTTGGCTGAAGCTGAGCCGTCTGCCGTCAACGATCGATGCATGATCGCGGTCGTCGCAGAGGATGTAATCGTTCTTACCCGTGAGACAAGGGATTACACCTGCATTGACACTGAAACCTGTACTGAAGCAAAGGGCTTCGTCTTTGCCCACAAAGTCGGCAAGTTCTTTTTCGAGCTGTACGTGGATGTCTAATGTGCCGTTGAGAAAACGACTACCGGCACAGCCTGCACCATACTGCCTAAGTGCTTTAACGCCAGCCTCAATAACTCGGTCGTCGCCCGTGAGACCTGTGTAGGCATTGGAGCCAAACATGAGTACTCGGTGTCCTCCCATTTCAACTTCGGTGCCTTGCTTTCCGTCTATCTCACGGAAGTAGGGATATACGTCTAATTTTTTCACACGCTGTGGAAGGTCGTATTTGGCGAGACGTTCTTGAAGTAAATTCATCTTGAATGAGTTGATTTCGTGTTTGTTGCACATGGCGCATAGCCTGTTCTTGGCAGCCTTGTGCGCGTCTTAATTACCTAAAATCGCGGCAAAAGTACACAAACAATTCATAACGCTCTCACTTTTCTTGAGAAAAATTGCACAAAAAACCCAACTTTGGGCAATGGTTTTGAAACTCGGCTTGCTAAACGTGCTTAAAGTTGCACCGAAAAAGCCCTTTTGTGTGCCTGTTTTGGACCAAATAGTTAGAAAACCCAACATTTTTTATTCGGTTTACGTGCTTTGCCTTACTTTTGCCAATGAAATGCAAAAGAAGACTGCGCTTTTTGTTATAAATCCCATTAGTGGCACCGTTCGCAAAAACCGCGTGCGAGAGATTATTGAGCAGACTGTTGATTCTTCCGTTTTTGAATGGTCTATCTCCCTTACGGCTCATGCTGGCCACGCCACTGAAATAGCTCGTGAGGCTGCGGCTCGTCATGTTGACATTGTTGTTGCTGTTGGGGGCGATGGGACAGTGAATGAAACGGCCTCGGGCTTGATAGGTTTTGAGACGGCTTTAGCCATAGTGCCTTGCGGTTCGGGCAATGGCCTTGCTCGTCATCTTGACTTGCCGCTTGATGTTGCTAAAGCGGTGCGTGTTATTAATCAAGGGCTTGTGCATCGTTTGGACTATGGTCTGTGTTGCGGCAGGCCCTTTTTCTGCACTTCTGGCGTGGGCTTTGATGCATTTATTAGCAACAAGTTTGCTTCCAGCTCGCGCCGAGGGCCTATCTCTTATATGGAGAATATCCTTAAGAGTGGCTTGAGCTATAAACCTCAGGTTTACGACATTGAGGACGAGACTGGTCGTGTTATTCATAAAGCTTATGTCGTCACCTGCGCCAATGCTTCGCAATATGGCAACAATGCCTATATTGCTCCGAGTGCTTCAATGAAGGACGGGCTACTCGATATTGTGCTTATTGAGCCTTTCAATGCGCTCCAGGCTCCGCAAATAGCCCTGCAGATGTTCAATAAGACCTTGCCTGAAAACAGCCACGTTAAGACTTTTCGTGCTGCCAAAGTGACCATACGCCGCCGGCAACCAGGTGTTTGTCATGTTGATGGCGACCCCTTTGATGCAGGTCGCGAAATTGTGGTTGAACTTGTTCACAAAGGCATTAACGTCGTAGTAAATCCCAATGCCCACGCGCCTCGTTTGACGCTCCACAGCATTCTTTCAGAGCCTTATGATAGTTGGCGCAAACTAAATCGCACCCTTTGGCAGCAAAGTCTCAAAGGGATACGCTCGCTGACAGGCGTGAATGGTGAGAAGTAGGCAGTTTAGCCTACGTTGTTCCTGATAGTAACCTATACCTTATATAATATTATGTACCAGGGATTTGTGAAAGTGGCACTCGGTATTCCCGAAGTGCGTTTGGGCGATTGTCGCCGCAATACATTGGCTATTGAAAGCCTCATTGCCAAAGCTGAAGGCCAGGGTGTAGAGGTGGTATGCTTCCCCGAAATGAGTTTGACGGGCTATACCGTGGGCGATTTGGTACAACAGCAATTGCTCCTCGACAATGCCGAACAGTCATTGCTGCGCCTCATGGAGGTGACGCGCAATCTTAATGTTGCGGTCATAGTTGGCCTGCCCTTCAGCCACGAAGGTGTAATATATAATTGTGCTGCCGTGTTGCAAGGCGGTCATATCTGTGGTATTGTGCCTAAGAGTTTCCTCTCTGGTCATAAGGAGTTTTACGAAAAGCGCTGGTTTGTCAGCGGGCGCGACCTTCCGCGCGACACGATGGTGCGTCTCTGCGGACAGAATGTGCCCATGGGCGTGAATCTCTTGTTTGAACTTGGGCACTTCACCTTTGGCATAGAAATTTGCGAAGACCTATGGGCACCCATTCCGCCGAGTACGGCCTTGAGCGTTCAGGGTGCGGAAATCGTCTTCAACCTCAGTGCCACTGATGAGCTTGCCGGCAAACACGACTATCGCCGCCAGCTTGTTATGAGCCAAAGCGCACGTAGCATCTGTGCTTATGTTTTTGTTGGTGCAGGCTATGGCGAGAGCACACAGGACGTAGTCTTTGGCGGCGAAGGGCTTATCTGCGAAAACGGCCACATGATTGCGCAAGCCGACCGTTTCTCACTGAAAGAACAGCTGTTGGTTACCGATGTCGATGTCAACACCCTGCGCTGCGAACGCCGCGTTAATACATCTTTTAGCTTTGCACGCAGGCAGAGTCTGGCCGAGAAAGGACGCTATCGGCGCATAGAGCTTGAGGCTTCGTACGACAATGATAACTTCCAGCTCCTGCGAACCATCAATCCGCTTCCTTTCCTGCCTGATGCGTCAAACTATGATGAGCGTCTGCAAGAAGTGTTCAACATACAGAGTACGGCTTTGGTGCGTCGTATTGCTCATACCGAAGCTAAGACCGTTGTGCTGGGCGTGAGCGGAGGCCTTGACAGCACATTGGCCTTGCTCGTTTGTGTTCGCGCCTTTGATGCTATGCACCGCGACCGCAAGGGAATTGTAGGCATCACCATGCCTGGCTTTGGAACCACCGACCGCACTTACACCAATGCGCTCGCGTTGATGAAATCGCTGGGGATCACTATGCGCGAAATCAGTATCAAAGAAGCCTGCTTGCAACACTTCAAGGACATCGGCCACAATCCCGAACAGCGCGATGTGACCTACGAAAACGCACAAGCCCGCGAGCGCACACAAGTGTTGATGGACGTGGCCAATCAAATGAACGGATTTGTTGTCGGTACGGGCGATTTGAGCGAGTTGGCCCTTGGCTGGTGCACTTTCGGGGGCGATCAGATTAGTATGTATGGCGTGAATGCTGGCGTGCCCAAAACGCTTATTCGCTATTTGGTGCGCTGGTATGCTCAGCATGAAGCAGATCCCGACACCGCCACAACCTTGCTCGATGTGCTCGATACACCCGTGAGCCCCGAGCTTATTCCCGCCGAGACAGATGGCACCATTGCTCAAAAGACAGAAGACCTCGTTGGGCCTTATGAACTACACGATTTTTTCCTCTATCAAATGGTGCGCTACGGATACCGCCCCAAAAAGATCTATTATTTGGCACAACATGCCTTTGACGGACACGACGAGCGCGTAGCTCGCTATAGTGGCGAACAAATACGCCACTGGCTCACCGTTTTCTGCCGGCGGTTCTTCGCCCAGCAATATAAGCGTAGCAGTATGCCCGATGGTCCCAAGGTGGGTAAAGTCAATCTCAGCCCGCGTGGTGACTGGCGAATGCCCAGCGATGCCAGCAGTGCTGCCTGGCTCGACGAGTGCGAAGAACTTGGTGCTTAATACTAATACAGACTTAATGCCCAACGAAACGATTACATCTTTGTTGATGGCGCATGGTGTTCGCCCCACTTCAGGGCGCATCCTCGTGGCGCGTGCTTTGGATGAAGCCAATCGGCCTTTGACCATGAGTGAGCTTGAAGACAAGCTTGTCACGATGGACAAGTCGGGTATTTTTCGCGCACTCACACTCTTTCGCGACCACCACCTTGTTCATGCCATTGACAGTGCCGAAGGTACACGCTATGAGCTTTGCCGTGCAGAAGCAGATGGTATTGACGACGACCAGCATGTACATTTCCATTGCATAGCGTGCCATCGCACATTCTGCCTAACCGATATTCCCGTTCCGAGCATCGCGCTTCCCGAAGATTATTCAACCACAGCCATCAATTGTGTGCTTGAAGGCTATTGTCCCACTTGTTCAAAGCGACACTAATCCCCATTCTACCTGTATTCATAATGGATTTCTAAATTTTCAGCTCGGCTTCTAATTCCTGACAATGGCTTTTCAGAAAAAACGTCACGGGCTGAAAATTGATTTTCAGTGCGAGAAAAATTGATTTTCCTCCCTTGAAAATCGATTTTCTGTGCTTGAAAACAAATTTTCAGGCTTTGGAAAAAATCTGAAAATGCGCGTGAATGAGATTTTACTCGGATCTATACAACAATAAGTCCGACCTAATTTCGCTTAGGTCGGACTTATTGTGAACGATATTGTGCCTAATTCTTGCAACTTGAGCAAGATTTTCTTCTTTACCCAGTTCTATTACATTTGGCGTACTATGCCGTTGGGCGATTCTTCAATGAAAGACGTGATATAGTTTATCTCTTCGCCTGGAGGCACTTGGTCTTTAATTTGCAGAATAGCATCTTCAATGGAGAAGTTGCCCATATAGACGAGTCGATAAGCGTTTCCGATGTGGCGCAGGGTGCGTTCGTCTGTTCCCGTTTGTTTGAGGATGGTGGCGTTCACCCCTTTGTAGGAAGCAGGATTACCGCCGAGCACGATGTATGGGGGTACGTCTTTCTGCATACGGCAGCCGCTTTGTATGAGGCTGTAGCGTCCGATACGCACTCCTACTTGGCAAACAACACTGTTGGAAAGTATAGTGTTGCTATCCACTTTGACGCGGCTACTCAGAATGGTGTTTATGCCCAACACACAGCGGTTTTTGATGTGTACGTCGTGGCAAAGATGTGCATGGTCCATCAAGCAGTTGTCGTTGCCGATGCATGTGCCTTCTTTGTTTTCGTATCCGCCGGCTATGACGCAGTTTTCGCGGATGATGTTGTTGTCGCCGATGGTGACATGAACGGGGGTGCCTTCTTTGAAGTGAAAGCTTTGGGGCATGGCTCCGATGACGGCGTTTTGGAAGATACGGTTGTTCTTACCCATCTTGGTGCCCGCAAGAATGGTTGCTTGTGGGTAGATGATGCAGTTGTCACCGATTTCGGCTCCTGCCTGAATGTAGGCAAAGGGAAAGATTTCAACGTTTTGGCCAATTTGGGCTCCAGGTTCCACGATGGCCTGTGGGCTGATCATATACGGATTTTTTTTGTTTAGGATTGTGATAAAGATTTTTATTGGGACTTGCACACGAACAAGGCACCTCTTTTATGTTGGTCTATGCTTAGTGCAAATCTTCGCGTCCGCCACCGAGTGCGCAGTAGAGGTTGATCATCGCTTGCACGCGGGCGTGTTTGGCATTGATCAGTGCGAGTTGAGCGGAGAGTAGGCTTTGTTCAGCTGTGAGTTTCTCAAGATAGGTGGTGCTGTTGCCATGGGCAAAGAGTGCAGCTGTTTGGTCGCGTGCCGTTTCGAGCTGTTTCACTTGCTGTTCGTACCAAGCGTGCTGGTCAATGGCTGTCTGGTAGTCTTTGAGGTAGTTGCTCACTTCCTGACCAGCCTGCAAGAGGGCATCTTCGAAGTTGAGTTGTGCGCGACGTTGCTCACTTTCCGAAATGCGTAGGTTGGCGTTGAGCTGTCCTTTAGCAAAGATGGGTTGCGTGAGCTGACCGATCAGGGTTGTAAGCACCTTGCCAGGATTGGTAATGCCCATGCCGCCGCTGTTGGTCCAGCCCAATGTGCCGTTGAGCGTGATGCTGGGATAGAAAGCGGCTTCGGCCTTGTTGCGTCCGTAAAAGGCATAAGCCATTTGGAGTTCGGCTATGCGTACATCGGGACGATTTTGCAGTAGTTGCAATGGAATACCAATGCTGAAAAGGCTTGGCATACCAGAGGTGTAGAACGTTTTGGCGCGTGCAATGGGGTGGGGTGCTTCGTGGAGGATATAGCAAAGCGCATTTTCAGCCTGCGCAATACTGGCTTCAAGTTGCGGCACGCCAGCCTGTAGATTGAGCAAATTGGCTTTGTATTGTGATACAGCAGCACCATTGGCCATGCCTGCGTGCATCATGTAGCCCATCACTTCCACGTTTTTCTGCCATATTTCAATGGTTTGGCGTGTCGTGGCAAGTTGTGCATCGAGCATCAGCAACGTGTAGTAGAGGTTGGCCACTGACGAGATGATGTTGGTGCGCACGGCTTGCTTGGCTACACGTGTTTGCAATACGCTCATCTCAGCTTGTTTACGCGCATTGCGCAGGTTTCCAAACGCATCAATCTGCCACGACACACCCACGGGGATGGAGTACGCCTGTGTGGCTTTGTTGAAGTCGAAGCTTGAGATGGTGCCTTGAGGAGAGAAAGCCACGCTGGGTAAGAAGGCGAGGCGCGATACTTTCAGTCCCTGTTCAGCCTGATAGATCGTTTCGTCGGCCAGCAATATGTTGGTGTTGGCTTCCAAAGCGCGCTCAATGAGTGGCATCACATAGGGGTCGTTGAACACATCGCGCCAAGGCAGGTTGCCGAAGCTTACCGTGTCGGTCAACGGGAGGTAGCCGTCAGAGATACGTGCCGTGTCGCGAAACAGGCTGTTGGTAAACGTTGGAGCAGGAGCTTCTTCGTAGTCGGAATATAGCCGCTGATAAGTTTCTTTGGCCGACTTACAGCCAGTCAGCACCAATGCAGCAGCAAGGATTATGTAGAGAGAAGTATGTTTCATAAGTACTGTCAGTTTCTTCGTTTATTCAGCATATTGCAGCAAGTCGGCCTTGGTGTCCTCGCTCTCGGAATCTTCCCAGCGCATGGGGCTGAACTTCTCTTGGAGTGTCTGGAAAATGATGAACAGCACGGGCACTACAAATATCTGCAGCAACATGCCTATGAGCATACCGCCGATGGCCGTTGTGCCAAGTGCACGGTTACCATTGGCACCCACACCAAAGGCAAACATCATAGGCAACAGACCGATAATCATGGCGAAACTCGTCATCAAGATAGGACGCAGACGAGCTGCTGAACCCAAGATGGCTGCCCACTTGATGCTCATGCCCATTTTGCGACGCTCCAGGGCGAACTCAATGATAAGAATGGCGTTTTTGGCCAACAGACCTATGAGCATAATCAAGGCAATCTGCACGTAGATGTTGTTGCTGGCCGAACCGAGAATGGATACATGAATAGCACTTTGGATGAGTGAGTCAATGCCGCCCATGCCTTGTATGAATAGGAAGGATCCCATCAGTCCGAAGGGCACACTGAGCAATACGGCCCAGGGCAAAACATAACTCTCATACTGAGCACTCAGCAAAAGGTAAATAAATACGAAGCTGAGCAAGAATACGATGGCTGTCGTATTGGTGCTGTTGGCTTCTTCGCGCGACATGGAGCTAAACTCGTAGCTATAACCTTGGGGCAGGTTGGCGGCTGTTTCCTTGACTGCCTGAATTGCCTCACCCGTGGTGTAACCATCAGCGGGCGTACCATTGATGGCTATAGCGGTGTACATGTTGAAGCGGTTGATGTTGTCAGGACCATAAACGCGGCTAATCGTGAGGAACTGAGTGATGGGTGCCATTTCACTACCATTGCGCACCTTGATCTTCTTCAGGGACTCAAGATTGGTACGCTCGGAGCGTTCGGCTTGGATCATCACACGATACATTTTACCAAAGCGGTTGAAGTTGCTCACATACATTGAGCCGATGTAGCCCTGCAAGGTGGTGAGAATCTCGCTGGGCGAAAGACCTGCCTTCATACATGCCGCCGCGTCAATATCAATCATATATTGCGGGAAGTTCGGGTTGAAGGTGGTTTGCGCACTCTGAATTTCAGGCCGCTTCGAGAGTTCTGCAATGAAGCTCTGTGCCACGTCAAAGAACTTATTGAGGTCGCCACCCGTGCGGTCTTGCAAGTTGAGCGAGAAACCGCTCATGGCACCATAGCCAGGTATCATTGGCGGGGTGAAGAATAGCACCTGCGCATCCTTGATGACATCGCGACACTTGAGGTAAAGCATACCTGCGACAAGGTCGGCACGACCGATGAGGCCACGCTCGTTAAAGTCTTTCAGTTTAACGATGAAAGAGCCATAACTACTTCCCTGACCACCCATCATGGAGTAGCCTGATATGACGTTGTGCACCTTGACCGCTGGATTAGCGGCAACGAGGCTGTCAACCTGTTTGAGCACTACTTCTGTGCGGTCTTGCGAAGTGCCTGGCGACAGCGACACGGCGCCCATCACTACGCCTTGGTCTTCAGTAGGAACCAGCGAACTTGGCGTGATGGACATCAGCCATACCAGCAATCCGATGCTTCCTGCTACAAGCACAATAGACAAAGCTGGAACCTCTGTCAGGCGTTCCACATTTTTCTTGTAGCGTGCCTGCAACTTGTCGTAGAAACGGTTGAACGCATCAGCAAAACGCTTGCTGAAAAGTCCGACGAAAGCCACAATCGCGATTGCATAGGCTATGATGCTGAGTGTGACGTTTTCGAAGGTGAACGCGCCGTACACCATCAAGCAAATGGTGGCAAGAAGCAGTATGACGGTGATAAATGGTGGCCAACCAATAGAGAATTTCTTTGGTTTGTATTTCTTCTTCATTTGCTCTGCAGCCTCGGCAGTAGCCTCTTTGACGCGCTCGCCAAGAGGGCGTTCGTCGTCGTGAGCCTTGAGGAATACGGCACAGAGAGCAGGCGAAAGTGTAAGTGCGTTAACAGCCGAGAAGAAAATAGCAATGGCCATCGTCAAACCAAACTGACGGTAGAACGTACCACTGGTGCCCGACATGAAGCTCACGGGAATGAACACGGCCATCATCACGAGCGTGATGCTGACAATGGCACCGCCCAATTCGCGCATAGCATCGATACTGGCCAGGCGAGCCGATTTGTAGCCTTGGTCGAGCTTGGCATGAACACCCTCGACCACCACAATGGCATCGTCCACCACAATGGCAATGGCCAATACAAGAGCGTTGAGCGTGAGCAAGTTGATGCTAAAGCCAATGGCATAGAGCACAAAGAAAGTACCAATCAAAGCCACAGGGATGGCAATGGCTGGAATGAGCGTAGAGCGGAAGTCTTGCAAGAAGAGGAATACAACGAGGAACACCAACACAAAGGCCTCAATAAGCGTTTTCACTACTTCCTCAATGCTGGCAAAGAGGAATTCGTTGGCATTCATTAGCGTGGTAATCTTCAGACCCTCGGGCAAAGATGTTTCAGCTTCAGCTATAACCTTTTCGGCATCTTGAATAACCTGTGTAGCATTAGAGCCTGCAAGCTGCATGATCATGCATGAAACACCGGTGTGTCCGTTGGCCAAACTGCTCCAAGCATAGCTGATGCGTCCGAGCTCTACACGAGCTACGTCGCGCAGGTGAAGCACTTCGCCGTCGGGGGTGGCACGAAGCACAATGTTTTCAAACTCAGATACTTCGGTGAGGCGACCACGATAGCGAAGCACGTATTCAAAGGTGTTGTTTTCGCGCTCGCCAATAGAACCTGGTGCTGCCTCAATGTTTTGTGTAGCAAGAGCTGCTGAGATGTCAGCTGGCATCAAGTGGTATTCAGCCATGCGCTCAGGGTCCATCCAGATGCGAATGCTGTAGTCGCCACCCATCACCATCACATCGCCCACACCATTCACACGCTGAAGTTGAGGAACGATGTTAATCTTGGCGTAGTTTTCAATAAACACAGACTCATAACTATCGCTCTCGTCGTAAAGCGACAGTGCCATCAAGAAGCCCGTCTGGCGCTTTTGGGTTATGACACCAACGCGCGTTACTTCAGCGGGCATAAGTCCTTGAGCCATAGATACGCGGTTCTGCACGTTTACAGCAGCCATGTTGGGGTCGGTGCCTTGCTTAAAGGTGATGTCGATACGCGCCGAACCCGTGTTGGTGGCAGAGCTGCTCATGTAGTCCATGTTCTCCACACCGTTGATTTGCTCTTCGAGCGGAGCAATTACGGAGTTGAGCACCGTCTGAGCTGATGCACCGCTATACGTGGTGCTAACACTCACTGTTGGCGGGGCAATGTCAGGATAAGAAGAGATGGGGAGAGATATAAGGCCAAGGATACCCAGTATGACGATGAATACAGAAATCACCGTTGAAAGTACCGGCCTCTTTATAAATCCGTCTAAGTTCATGAGGTCTTATTGTTTTTTCGGTCTGACCATTTAATCTTTGACAACTTTTTTCGGACGCAGCGTCTGATTGTATATCGTCAAATTATCAGAGTCTTTTTTTTACATTCTTCCGTTCTTCAAATCGTCGGCAGCTTTGGCACGGTTCTTTGCGGCCTGTGCTGCTGTGATCGGCTTCACGGTCATACCATCTTTAAGTGTCAACACAGCGTCGGTGACAATACGCTCGCCTGGTTGCAAACCACTGGTGACAACATAATTAGAGCCATCGTTTTGAGCCATGATCGTGATTTCACGCGACTTCACGGTGTTGTCTGAACCTACAACATAAACAAACTTCTTGTCTTGAACTTCGTAGGTACACTTTTGTGGAATAATGATGGCTTGTGTTTGGTGGGTCGGGAAGAGAATGGTGGCCGTACCACCGCTGCGCAAAATGCGATCGGGATTGTCGAAAAGCGCACGCATGGAAACAGAACCCGTAGTTTGGTCAATGACTCCGCTTGCTGTAGCTACTGTGCCGCGCAAAGAATACTCTGAGCCATCGGCTAATTTCAAACCTACGCTGGGCATGTTGCTGATAGCACCTTGCACACCGCCGCTCTGGCGAGTAAGCGCTAAGAGATCCTTTTCAGTCATAGAGAAGTAAACGTACATCGCCGAAATGTTGGAAACCGTTGTCAACGCTTGCTGCGAAGAACCGCTGACCAAACTACCAAGACGATATGGAATACTACCTACTACACCGCTAACTGGAGATGTGACATTACAATAACTCAAATTGTCGCGGGCTGCAGCAAGAGCTGCT
Source organism: uncultured Prevotellaceae bacterium (assembly GCA_900316575.1). GTDB lineage: Bacteria > Bacteroidota > Bacteroidia > Bacteroidales > Bacteroidaceae > Alloprevotella. Next base: position 16,724 of record ONDJ01000014.1, read on the forward strand.
TGTGCCTGTGCCAATTGTGCTTGCAAGCTCTTCAGTTGGTTTTGAGCCATCTGCAAGTCGTATTGGCTGATGATTTCGTGATCAAAAAGGTACTGCTTGTTCTGGATCGTAAGTTCTTGAGAGGCTATATTCGCTTTCAGCACGTTGATTTGAGCTTCAGCTTGGCGCACAGCTTCTTGATACTGTACTTTGTCAAGAACAAAGAGGACTTGTCCTGCGTGGACCGCCTGTCCCTCATCAACACAAACGCGAGTGATAAAACCTGCAATTTTCGGGCGGATCTCAATATCCTCCTTACCGCGAATGGTGGCAGGATAACTCGTGTTCATTTCGGCAGTGGTGTAGTTGACGGTCTCCACCACGTACTCATTGCTTGCTTCGGGCAGTCCCTGCCCATCTTTCTTTCCGCAACTGATGGCCAGCAGCGGCAGAAGCATTAGGAAGAATGTCTTTTTCATTATTGTGATTGTAACTTTTATCTATTCTCTACTTGTGAGCTTCTATAAGAACTTGTTGGCTGTCTTATTTTTAAGCGTGGCAAAAGTACAATAAAACTAGTTTAGCTTTGTTGGTTTTTAAGCAAGATATTTTGTTATCTTAAGAACTTTAATAATGTTTGACACGTTTAGTTTCAATTTTTTGACTTTTGGTGGTGTTAGGCTATGGTGACCTTGTTTTGCAGCTGGTGAACACAAAAAAACGAGGAAGCACCTCGTTAGTTGGTGCTTCCTCGTTATTAGAGTGAATACAGTCGAGAAATACTATTCTTGACCGATGCTTTCAAAATCAACGACCCAGCTGCCGTCAGACGCTTTTTTCACTTTGCAAGGAATGTAGCCAGTATCACCGTCCATGCTGCCATAGAGTTTCACGGGAACTACGCCATCGACTTCCTCGCCTTCTTCCGTAACGAAGATTTCGGTGAAATTTGTCTCGCCGAATGAAGCCTTCAGTGCAGAAGCCATGAGAGAGGCGGGAGCACCATCGATGTCGGTGAGTGAGGCGGCGGTGTCAAAGTCTTTGTTCTTCAAAGCGTCAAAGAACTTCTGTGCGGCTTCAGCAGCACTGCCGGGTTTGATTTCGATTGCACTTGGAGTGCAGCTTGCCAGTGTCATAAGGACTACTGCCAAAGCAAGAAGCATTTTCTTCATTGTTGTGTGAATTTAGTTAGTGATGATAAAGTTTGTCTTTTTATTCTTTTGTCTCGGCAAAGATAAACACTTAATCTCTAAAAAAAATTAAAAATGCTTAAAAAGTTTGCCAATTATTGTTTTTCAGTGTCGGAATTCTTGAGTTCAGGGTATGAAATACGCGTGTGATAGATTTTTTTGAGACTTTCGATAAGGGTGTGCTTCGTGAGTTCGATGTCGAGAAAACTAATAGGGCAGCGCTTGAGGTATCCTTCTTCTACGATACCATCTACGATGCGTGTGACAAGGTTGGATATGTTTTCGGCTGTGTATTCTTGCAAGCTTCTTGACGCTGCTTCCACGCCGTCGCAGATCATGAGGATAGCTTGTTCTTTGGTCATGGGGTTAGGACCAGGATAGGTGAATGCGCTTTCGTCAACTTGCTCGCCTCGGTGCTTGTTCATCCAATTGATGTAGAAGTATTTTACCTTGCCGCGCCCATGGTGAGTAAGGATGAAGTCGCAAATTTCCTTTGGCAGATTGTGCTCATGAGCGATGCGTATGCCTTCCTTGACATGGCTGATAATCATTTTAGCACTTTCTTTTTCGTCATCAATGCTGTCGTGCGGGTTTACTCCACTTTGATTTTCGGTGAAGTAGGTGGGATTTGCCATTTTGCCTATGTCGTGGTAGAAGGCACCAGTCCTGACCAATTGCACGCGCGCATCTATTTTCTTGGCAACGTCTGTGGCCAAATTGGCTACCATCATGGAATGGTTGAATGTGCCTTGTGCGTTTTGGGAAAGTGATGAAAGGATTTTGTTGTTGATGTTCATCAGTTCGAGCATGGTCATTGTGGAACTGATACCAAAAGTGCGCTCAAGTAAGTAGAGTAGGGGATAGCCCGAAAGCATAAGCAGTCCACCAATCGCGATATATGCAAAGTGCGAACGATTGAGTCCTGAAAAGCCCGTTCCCTGCGAGAGATCGAATACAAGGGCAAAGAAGAGGCTGACGACTGTAATGATCGTTGTGATGCGCAGAAGTTGTGAACGCTCGGTGAGCTCAGATACGCTAAATATGGCTGCCAGACCTGCCGTAATTTCTATGAGTAAGAACTCGTAGGGTGCACTCATGGCGAGAGAGGCGATGATCAGCGTGATGAGCAACGTGGCAAAGGCTGTGCGCGAATCAAAGAAGACGCGCATGAAAACAGCTACAAGCGCAAAGGGCACTATATATATACTGAGTGTTTTGTAGATGAGCAACAAGTGGCTTATCAAGGGGAATACAGTGATGAGTGTGAAAATGAGAAGGATTGAGGGGGTTGACCGAAGAATGTGAGGACGGAATGTGTAGAGATAGAGTACTTCGGCAATAAGTAGTAGAGCGATAAAGAGGGCTTGTCCTAAGAGGAGCTCCCATAAACCACGATCGTTCTCCTCACCGCGTATCGTAAGGTCGCGCTGATAAGAGTCAAGGATTTTTGCTTTCTGTTCGGTAACGAGTTCGCCGCGATCAATAATTTTTTCACCTTTTTTTACCATGCCATGGGTTTCAGAAATCATAGCAACAGCCTCGTCAATAGATGTCTGGGTCTTTTTCTTGTCAAGCACGATGTTGGGGAGCAAGTAGTTTTGCAAGTCAACGCTTGAAAGAATGTCACGATGAAAATTGGCTGTGTCAGCGTTCATGATTTCTTCATAAGCCGTGCGAATGTTTTTTACGTCTTCGACATTACGGCTTTCAGCCTCTTTCCCGCTGACAATGCGAATGCTTTTGGGTGAAAAAGCGGTAAGATTTTCGGCATCGGTCATAGACATGATGCCTGCATCATAAGCGTCCTGGAGTTTTGAGGCGAGGTGGCGAGCGTAGTTCTCAGGAAGACCTTCGAACTTTTTGTTTTGGAAATCTTTGAGAAACGTTTCTATTTGGCGTGATGCTACAGTGCTGTCAATACTAAAGTATGGCAATGCCTCGCTGCGCACAGTTTTGTGCTCGGCTTCAAGTTCTTCGGCTGTTTTGTAAACAGGAAATTGTTCTGGTGCATAGAGCGAAGCATAGTGCCAGGGCTCGCCAACGTTGTAAAAATATCCCACACTCTCTGCTCGTGGCAATACGATCGTAAGCACCAATGTGCTTACGATAAATGTTGCTGCAAGTATGCCCCACTTGAAACTGCCTACACTGGAAGTGGCAGAACTCTTCTTTGATCTGGTTTTAAGCATTATGATATTTTGCTATTTGACAATTTACAATTAGGTAATTCGGCGGACGTTTCGAAGTGCGGTGGTCTAATTGTAAATCGTCAAATAGTCAGATAGAATAGTCAGATTGTAAATTGTCAAATAAGCTGTGGTACAGCTTCAAGATTCTTGGCAATTTCGTCGTCAGTGACTTTATAGTCGCCCAAGTCTCCGCTGATGAAACTGTCGTAAGCTGTCATGTCAATCAGGCCATGTCCGCTTAGGTTAAATAGTATTACTTTTTCTTCGCCAGTTTCCTTTGCCTTCAAAGCTTCACGAATGGTGGCTGCGATAGCATGGCTTGATTCCGGTGCGGGAATGATGCCTTCGCTGCGAGCAAAGCACAATGCGGCCTTAAACGCCTCGGTCTGAGGAATGTCGGTGCCTTGCATCAAACCGTCTTTCAAGAGTTGAGAGACAATGACACCTGCTCCATGATAGCGCAGGCCACCAGCATGGATGTTGGCGGGATGGAAGTTGTGTCCCAAAGTGTACATGGGTAATAGGGGGGTATAGCCGCTTTCGTCGCCGAAGTCATAGCGGAATTGTCCACGGGTGAGTTTAGGACAGCTTTCGGGCTCGGCTGCTATAAAGGTGGTTTGGCGGCCTTCGAGAATGGTGTGGCGCAAAAATGGAAAAGCAATGCCACTGAAATTTGAACCGCCGCCAAAGCAGGCAATAACAATGTCAGGATATTCCCCAGCCATTTCCATTTGCTTTTCAGCTTCTAAGCCTATGATGGTCTGGTGAAGTGAAACGTGGCTTAGTACAGAGCCGAGAGTATATTTACAGCCCGGCGTAGTTGTAGCAAGTTCTATGGCTTCGGATATGGCAGAGCCGAGCGAACCACTATAGTTGGGATTTTGCGTGATGAGATCTTTTCCTGCACGAGTACTCATTGACGGCGAACCTTCTACTGTGGCTCCGAAAGTGCGCATGATCATAGAGCGATAAGGCTTTTGCTGCATGGAGATTTTCACCTGATACACGGCACATTCAAGTCCGAAGACCTTTGCTGCATAGGCTAACGCTGCACCCCACTGACCGGCCCCAGTTTCTGTCGTAACGTTTGTGACTCCTTCTTTCTTGCAGTAATAGCATTGAGGCAATGCACTGTTGACTTTGTGAGAGCCAAGCGGGTTGACGCTCTCGTTCTTGAAATAGATGTGAGCCGGCGTGTCGAGCACTTTTTCCAAACCATAGGCGCGCACTAAGGGTGTACTGCGATAACTCTTATATTGGTCGAGCACTTCTTCGGGAATTTCAATCCAGGGATCTGTTTGGTTGAGTTCCTGACGTGCACATTCTTCTGCAAAGATAGGATAAAGGTCTTCAGGCTTAATCGGTTGGTGTGTCCCAGGGTGAAGCAAATCCTGAGGTTTGTTTTTCATGTCAGCCTGAATATTGTACCAGTGGGTAGGCAGTTCGCTCTCGTTGAGCAAAAAACGTTTTTGTTTCATCATTGTATTTACTATTTGACTATTTACAATTAGACCTCTGAGCTTTGAAAGGTCCGCAGAATGATCAGATTATCAATCGCCTAATTGTCCGCTGGAATGATTTCAAAGAAACTACCGCTTTCTTGACTGAAACCAATGTTGCCCTCGTTATTACAGCGCCACCAAGCTGTTCCTCCATTTTGTGCATTGCGAATGAGGAAACCATCTGAGTTTGGAGCTTTTGTAATTTGATAGGTGTTCCAAAGTTCGTTGTAGGGATTGGTTCCGAAACGCCCCACTTCATTCAAATAGCGTCGGTTTTGGTTGCATACCAACGAATAACGATTGGTGGCAGGACTTAGTTCTATGGTCCATTCTTGACGCTGAGGATTGATGGTGTCGCGTTCTGCTACAAAGAGAGCTTGAGCACCTGGTACTTGTGGAGTGACATCCGTGAGATATTTGTCGTCACATTTGATGAAGTATGTACCGTCGGGAATAAGCTGCGCTGGGAAAACATTGAGCTGGTAAGTGTAGCCCGCTTGTCGATATTCCTTTTCAAGCCGTTTTGCTTCAGCGCGTAGCCAAGGTTCTACACGCAATGTGGCAACAACTGGCGCCGCCGTTTTTATGCTTCCTGAAAAGTCGCGCGAACGCAGTGCACGTCCTTGTTCTGTGAGTTGGGTGTAGGCTACATAAGACTGGATAAAGCCAAGACTGTCTCTTTGAGCTAATGCCTTGCGTAAGTTCAATATGCGCAATCCACGCTCAGCCACGATACGCCCAGCTTCAAACCATGGAGATATCTCCTGCGAAAGGGCTGGTGCTGTCGTCCCCGCTTGGGTACTTTCAATCAGCATTTGCGAAGCGTGTTTTAATTGAGCAAACCATGCTCGAAGCGAATCTTCGTCGTTTGTTTGAGGGAAATCGGTGGATTCACCGTAGCGACGCAATCCGTGTCCTGTAGCTCCGAGGTCAACATTGTTTTCACAGAATATGCGCAGTGCCTCCTCGTCAAGTCCCGTTTGAGCCATGAAGTTGATAGCTCTATTCCACGACGCATGGGCATCGTAAGCGGGTGTGTTCCAGGTGTATTCGGCGATAGAAAACAGACTAATCTTAGAAGCTTCGGCATATTCCATTGGGTTACTACAGAAACCGCTTACCATTGGTGCAATGTCAAGGCCATTACCATACGTTGGCCCCATCAACAAGTGGTCAATGCAATAGTCTGTTACAGGATAGTTGAGCCAAATGTATGCCTTGCGGTTTATCTGCTCGTTGATCCAAACCATGTCATCGCGTTCAATCATATCAACAACAGTAGCTCCAGTCCACATGATACGCACGCTCGGATCCATGCGCGTACCCAAAGTGTGGAGATAATCACCGCGCGTCCACGACTTATTATATTGTGTAGGGCACATCATTAGTGGCGCTACATTTTGGTGCTTCATCACAAACTCCCGATGCAAAAAGTTGAGCAGGTCGGCTTGTTTTTCAGCGCGCGTTCCTTCTCCACCTATATCATCAAAGAAAACACAAAATGCACGTACGCCAATGTCATACATTTTCTCAAGTTTGTGGAGAATAGCCAAGCTGTCTGCCTTGTTCCACTGAATATCAAGCCCGGGGTGTATGGCCCAAACAAATTCCACGTGGTGATAGCGCGCAGTTTCAGCCAACTCTTTGATGAGCGAGGCTTCCTTTGCAGGATACGGATCGCGCCAATGTGTGCGATGGTAGGGGTCGTCTTTGGGACCATAAACATAAACATTCATTCCGTACGAACCCATAAACTGAAACATACTCAACCGCTCGGCATGGGTGTAGGGATTTCCATAAAAGCCCTCTATAATCCCACGCTCGGGCATGCTGGGCCAGTCTCGAATTTCACAACATGGAAGAGCTCTTTTTCCTTTCATCAGAGCCAAGAGGCCGCGTACACCGTAGTATTCTCCTGCAGCGTCATTGGCTGCAATGATCACTTTGTCGCGTGTGATCTTTATCAGATAACCGCCAGATACTTTAGGAATTTGAGCTTCATAGGCTTTGACAGCTTTCTCGCCACGACAGCCAATGACATATTTCGTTTTACTGTTGCCTTTAGCGAAGCTACCCATACTTCTTAATAGTTCGTCCCGAGCAGCTGCATCGCAAGTGCTTTCGCCCACAATCTTTTGCGGATAGATACTATATAGCGTGTCGCCAGTATATGTTATATCCTTAAAGCCTGGATGCAGGTTGGGCAGTGAGGTTGCCGAGTTTGGTGCTTGTGCATAGGCACTGTACGCCAGGCAAACAAACATAAACAAGGTTAGCGCTCTTTTCAATGAAGGTTTTGCAAGTAGTTTCATCTGTACATGTTGTTTTTTATCCGAAGAATGTTTTGTAGCAAGCAAAGATATGTTGTTCTTGCTTAATAGCCAAATAGTCTGAGTTGAAATGTGACAAATTGGCGTAACTAAGTGTGTCTTTTTTGACGTTTTGTTAGTGAAGAGTCTTTGTTTGCTTGTCAAAATGATAAGAGCTCGTGTAAAAGACATTCATTGATAGCCATAGACGAGGCCATACTTTTCGTGCAAATGGCGTAAGCTTCCGTCTGCTTTCATTTCTTGGATTGCTGCGTTCACAAAGTTAAGCAAGTCTTCTTGCCCCTTTTGCATCAATATGCCGATTTCGCCGTGGGTGAAAGGGGCATTGAGAAGCGGTGCGGCAAGGCGAGTGTCTGTTTGAACGTAATAGGGGGCTTCTGTGATTTCGGTAATCATGACGTCAGCCTTTCCTTCTGCAACAAGCGAGGGGATTTCCTCGTTTTTTTGGTGAACAATGATGGTGGCGTGGGTGAGGTTCTTCAGAGCAAATTGTTCGTTGAGCCCACCTGGATTGACCATGACTCGAACTTCCGGGCGGTCAATGTCGGAGAGCGATGTGAAGCGGTGGGTATCCTCCGAGCGACAAAGAATAGTTTTTCCATTGACCAGATAACCTTCGCTCATCAACATACTTTCTTTTCGTGCGTCTGTTATCGTAATTCCGCCGATTGCAAAGTCGAACCTTTGAGGCGAGTAGAGCACATCAGCACTCAGCGTGGGCCATGAAGTTTTGACGAAGCTTATTTCTACACCGAGCCTGCGGGCTATTTCTTGTGCGACTTCTATGCCAAATCCCCAATATAAATCTGTTTCGGTCTCATAGAACGAAAGCGGTCGATAGTCTCCCGTAGTTCCAACAAGCAAGGCCCCACGCAATGCTATCTCTGCAATTTTCCCGTTGGTTGGTACATCAGTGTCAGACGACAGAATAAATACGGATTGTTGGCTATTGTCTTTACCAAACTGAATAGCTTCAGGCAATGCGTCCTCGTGAAAGAGTCGTGTGCTGTCGAAATAGTATAAGCCATTTACACTATTGTACCAACCGCCGACGTAGCCTTCATGTTCAAGAGCATGACGGACTACGTCTTCAAGCTGATTGCGTGAATGTCTGTTTTGGGTTGCAGCATAACTGACGGCGATGCCTTCAGCTGGCTCGGTCATGGTGCGTATGTCGAGCGTAAATCCATCGGGGTGCAACTGGCTGAAGCTCCAAACTTTGTCGGCAATTGCAGACAAGCTGTCGCTTGATAGTTTTTCATTCTCCGACGAGCACGCTGATGAAGCAATTGCGCAACTAAGTGCCAAAAGCATTGGCAGAATTAGGCGCTTCCAAGTGTAGACCATATTCGTTGATAGTTTGTTCATTAAAAGAAACTTACAATCTGGCAAAGTTTGTTTATTGACGCAATCCTTCATCTTTGATAGCTTTACAGAGTGGAAGGGTGAGGACTAAGCACCCTACAGAGCCTACAAGAATAACGAGAGAGGTGGAAATCATGATGTCGCCTATAGCAATGAGTGGGCTGGCAATAGCTCCAGCCACAAATCCCGCCGCACCAAAAATAGCACTGGCTGCTCCAGCATTTTCGCGTTCCGAATCCAAAGCTATAGCTGTTGCCATAGGCTGCATAAGGCCAAAACTTGTCAGCATATATATGTAACAAGGCATCAAAACGGCAAGCGGTAGTTTGAAGATGGAACAAAGGGCAATCAGAATGGCTGAAATCATCATATCTATAGCTCCCCATTTGAGAGCCGTGTTGGCATGGTGAAAGCGTGTAGATAGTGCAGCCCCAACACCGATCATCAGCGAGGAAAGACCAAAGCACAGGCTAAATTCAAACGGAGAGAGTCCATAAACGTTCTGAAACACAAAGGGAGAGCCGCTGATAAAAGCAAAGAAGGCAAAAAAGGTGAACATCATAGCAGTTGTAGAAAGCGTGAACCGCTTGTTGTGAAACACCTTGAACAAATTTCCGTATGTTTTCAAAATGTTCTTCTGGGAGCGTGCTGATGGGGAAAGCGTCTCTTTGAGAAACATGCAGCAAATGGTAAGAAACACGCCTAATGCCAATAACACACCAAAAACACCACGCCACGACGTGAAGTTAGTCATAGTCCCGCCAACAATCGGGGCAACGACTGGCGTAACACCATTGATGGCTCCCAAAATTCCCATGAACTTAGCAAGATCGCGACCTGTAAACATATCCGTGGATATGCTCTTACTAAGTACCACACCGCCTGCTCCGCCCAATCCTTGAAGCAAACGCATTGTATTGAACGTGATGATATCAGGAGCGATCATACATCCTACGCTTGCCAGTGTGAAAAGCACCATTGAAGCAATGAGTAGCTTTTTACGACCATATTTGTCACTCAGGGGGCCAATGAAAACTTGTCCGATGGCCAACCCTATCATTCCCGCTGTCAGGCTCATTGCAATGGCCGAGGAGGATGTCCTGAAATACGTTTGCATTTCTGGAACCAAAGGCAGGTAGAAATCTGTTATAAACGGGCCAAACGCGGTTAACAGTCCCAAAACCAGTGGCACGAAGATTCCTGTTTTCTGTTTCATACAATATATATATAATATGGAGTCTTTTGCGACAGCTCATATAGCGGCTGCAACCGAGTCCTACCAGACTCTTTGTTTGTTTTGAGGTGTTCTATTATAGAGAAGTGTCTTTATCCTTGATCAGCTACAACCTGTTGCGACTGTGGCATACTAAACTCGCAACCGCAATAGCGTTGATTGTAGAAGTTAAATGATTTGAGCAAAGCATTTCGCCGTTCCTGCAAACCATCTTTGCGCCAGTTCTGTGCCCAAAAGCGTGTTCCTGGTACAGCTGCTTCGGCTTGCAGGCCTGCACGCTCTATTTGAGCTAAGTCTTTCCAGCGTGATGAGGCCAACGTAGTAGCAAACCATGTAATGCCCCTGCTCCTGGCCTCTGATGCGGTTTGAAGAAGGCGCATCGTGAAGCAACGTTCGCATCGTTTTCCACGTTCGGGTTCTCCCTCTAATCCGCAAACATTTTCTAACCATCTTTCGTGGTGATAGTCGGCATCAATCCACATAAGGCCAAGCTGTTCAGCATGGCGCTTACTCTCATTCTTGCGGATTTCGTATTCCTCACGCGGAAAGATGTTTGGGTTGTAGTAATAGATAGTAGGTCTTATTTCGTGTGCCAGCAGCCACTCCACAATGGCTGAAGAGCAAGGCGCACAGCAGGCGTGGAGCAAAACGTTTGAGATACCTTCAGGAATAATAAGTGACGAAGCCTTCTTTGACATCAGTTTTATCTGTAATTCTCGGCAAAAGTACAACAAATCAACTGCGAAATAAGCTTGATTTGTTTCTTTTTCCTATTTTTGCGCGTATAAAAAGCCCCATAGTGTTGACCAATCAGCTTACAAATCCTCAAAACTTTACAGATATGAAACGGAAAAAACTTCTCCTTGTCACATTGCCTTTGTTGGCTTTGACTTTGCTTACGACGCTGAGTGTTTCGCGCTATAAGCACCATCCCGTCAGTGCTGAGCGCCTCGACGTGCAAATTACAAATCGCCTCGTTTGCCCTTTGATTGCTGTGAAAGGGGGAACTTTCAAAATGGGCGCAACTGAGGAACAAACCGAGTATGCTGAGTCAGACGAGAAGCCTGCACACCGCGTAACGCTCGACACTTATTTCATAGGCGTTTATGAAGTGACGCAAAAGCTGTGGAAGGATGTGATGAAGACCAATCCTTCTAAGCATGTAGGCGACAACCTGCCTGTTGAGAATGTCTCGTGGAACGACTGTCAAGAGTTTATCAAGAAACTAAATCATCGTCGCAGTGAAATCAATTTGGGTTCTTATTCCAATTGGGTATTCCGCTTGCCCACAGAGGCTGAATGGGAATATGCGGCTCGTGGTGGTAACCAAAGTAATGGCTATCGTTATAGTGGCTCAAATCGTCCTGCTGATGCTGGCTGGTATTCCTCAAACTCCGATTTCGAAACCCACGAAGTTGGTTCCAAGGTAAAGAACGAATTAGGTCTCTACGACATGAGTGGAAATGTATGGGAATGGTGTCAAGACACTTATTCTTCTACATACTATAGCAATTCTCCGCAGCGCAATCCGCTTTGTCGTGAGCAGTCAGATAGTCGTGTCTCGCGCGGAGGTGGATATTCTTTTGCTTTCAAATATTTGCGTGTAAGCTATCGCGGACGAGATGATGCTACCGGAAAGTATGCAAATACTGGTTTCAGGCTCGTATTAGCTCCTGCACGCTGAACTATTTGACAATTTCACAATTTACAATTAGACTATTCTGCAGAGGTTTCGAACGCAGAATAGTCTAATTGTTATTTGTGAAATTGTCAAATGATCAGAATACATACCCGAGGTTAACGAACAGATAGAGTTCTTTGCTTTTATTGGAATATCCCAAAGAAGCACCTATCGGTCCAAAGGGCGTTTTGTAGTAATAGGCTATAGAAGTGCCAAAAAGCGTCTTCTGGCGTAGTAGATCGCCCAATTGTGGTGCATGTTGTGCGATGCCTACGCGCAATAAAACGAAATTGTTTGTCGCAATGCGTTGCTGTCCTTGTAGTTGCAGACCAACAAAGTGTGGATCAGTGCGTTCTATATAGCCTACGCCCGCAAATGGCATTTGTTGGTCAAGATAGTGCCCAAACCATTCTCCGCCTATGACGTTGCTCAGCACGGTGGGTTTCGCTCCGCCAAAGAGCATACGTCCATACATCATAGGCTGAAGCGTAAAGCGGCTACCCATCGTAAAGTTCATGCGCCATGAGGCACTGATATCGCTCATGCCAATCCGATCGTAGAGCTTGCCGAAGTTGTCCGTATAATAAGCGTATTGTGCCTTAAATTTAGCACCGCGTGAGGGGAAGTACCAGTCGTTTTCAGAGTTATAGGCAAGCCGAGCGTAGTAACTGTAGAAATGCTCGTCACTACGTATGTCAGCAATGGGATTGGCATGGTGCTCAATGAGCACATCGCGGTAATTAAAAAAGTCCCAACGCATCCCGACAATGCAATTCAAGTTGCGCAAATTGAAGTTGAACAGAGAGAGTTCGGCGGCGTGTTGATTGAACGTGATGTTGTAGTCCTTGTCGCCTTGGGCATAAACGTCCAATTCGTTGTGACGGAATATGTAGCTCAACGTGGGCTTGGTAAACGAACGCGGGTGAAACGCCAAGTCGCCACGCAGCATAATACGTTTTCCTAATCGCAGTGTTACGTCAACCTCAGCAGGCATCTTCATGCGAAGAGGAAGGCTTCCATTGAGTTGCAGTGCCACCAATTCTTCGGTGTCGAAGCGCACACCGAGCCCCACTTGTGCCAGCTTTTTCTTTCCTGCCGTGAACACGAGGCGTGCTGTTCCGTCGTTGTTGGGATAGAAGCGGTTTGACGCTTCCATGTAGAACAGATCTACGCGCATCGACGTCGTGATTATGTCGGCTTGCTCTGCACTGATGCTATCAAGCCTATGCAGATGAAACTTTTTGCGTAGGAATGTTTCGTCATTAGGCGTTGTGCCTTGAAACTCTATTCGTGTGATTTTCACTTTGCTGCCAACCGCCATGGCTATTGGTGGCGTAATCTTTCGTGGAGCAAACGTGTCGTCAATACCGATGCGTGCTTTTAGGGCTATGAGTTCATCCCAATGTCGCATGGCTTCTTCTTCGCCTCGCCTGATTAGGGTGTCGATGGCCGCGTGGTTGAAACTGGCAGAACTGTAGTCCACCGTATTTACGCGAATAGGTACATCGGTGATCGCCAAATTGTCGTCGTATTTATTCTTGCAATTCACGTCAACGATCTGTCCGAGTATGCTAGCAGCCGAGCCCAAATCGTCTGCCGTGCGTGGCGTGCCCTGCACCGTTACACCTATGATAATGTCAGCTCCCATCTCTCGAGCGAGGTCTGCAGGGAAATTGTTGCGCAAACCACCGTCAACAAGTACCATGTCGCCCATCCTTATCGGCGAAAACACACCAGGAATAGCCATCGAAGCTCGCATCGCCTGCGCTAAGCGTCCGCTATGGAAGTCGTATTCGGTGTTTGTGACGATGTCTGTCGCTACGCAGGCAAATAGGATCGGCAGTGTGTTGAAGTCAATGGAGTCGTTGTATCCCGCTGTCAGACGCGCAAAGAGATCGGCCAGGTTCTTTCCTTTCACAAATCCACCTTGCGACACATCATGCTTGCCGCGTGCGAACGAGCGCGAGAGCATATAAGTGTTCTGTTTCTCTCTGTCGCTGAGGTTCTGATTGCTGAGGTCTTCACGGTCAGAGAGGATAAAACTCCAGTCTTGCATACTTATGATCGAGTCGAGAGCATCGGCATGATACCCCAAGGCGTAAAGTCCGCCCACGATACTGCCCATTGACGTGCCAGTTATGATATCAATCGGTATGCCGGCTTGCTCTATCACGCGCAAGGCTCCTATATGCGCCACGCCCTTAGCCCCGCCACCGCTCAACACTACGGCTACGCGCTTACGACCTTGGGGAAGATTGGGCTGATGTTGTGCAATGAGCGATTGGCTCGAAAGAGCAAACAAAAGCAGAGCAAGGAAGATTTTCTTCATACAAAAAGGTGTAGAGGTTAATTGTCTATAGGTTAAAGATGTCAGCGCTATCTTTCAACTTTCAATATAGGAGTGTCAGTGTCAGAAACCTAATCGCACAAATACGGGATAATGGTCCGAGGGAATGCGGCGTGTTGGTGGTGTTTCGTTGCTGTCGTGTGTCCAATAGCCATTGGTCAGCACCCCGTAAGCGTCAACACGCAGGGTAGGGGAAACAAACACGTGGTCGATGCGCTTGTCGGTGTGTTTGCTGGTGTTAAAGCTATTAAAAGTTCCCACTGGTGCATAGCGGTAGCGGGCAGTTTCGTAACTATCTGCAAGCAGCTCGGATCCTGCAAGCGACTCATAGACTTCGCTCTCTTGGTCCACGTTGAAGTCGCCCGTAAGTACCACGGGTGCACTCCCTGCAATTTCTTTTATCTTTTGCAGCACAAGTTGTGCGCTTTCCTTACGTGCTGTTGTGCCTACATGGTCAAAATGTAGATTGAAGAAATATAGGACCTTGGCACTCGCTATTTGTTGAAACGCTCCCCAAGTGCAGATGCGAGGCAAGGCCGCATCCCAGCCTTTAGATGGCGTGTCGGGTGTAGGGCTGAGCCAAAAGTCGCCGCTCTTAAGTAGCTTCCACTCCGATTTGCGATAAAACACAGCACAATGTTCTCCGCCGTGTCGCCCGTCGTTGCGTCCTGAGCCTATGCAGTCATAATCGGGCAAACACACTTGCATATCTAAGAGTTGCTCTGCCAGTCCTTCCTGTGTTCCGAATATGTCGGGTTGCAAGAAGTTGATTTGTCCGCATATTTCAGGACAGCGGCGTTCCCAGCCATTGCCACGGGTGCTGTCGGCACTATTTTTGTAGCGCAAGTTGTAGGTGCCAACCATTAGCGGTTGCGCCTGTGCCAATGAACATATTAACCATAGCAAGAATAAGAGTCTTTTCATGTGGCTACAGTTGATTTTATATTGTGTTTTCTAAGCGAATGTGCTTGGCGATACAGATAAAAGCGGCGCACCCTTCCTGGATGCAGGAGCAGTGCGCCGCTTAAGGGGTGTCGTTTTCAAGGTTGTACGAGTGAGACCTTATTTCAGCTTGATGCTTTCCACTACAGGTTTCACGGCTTCGTTTTCGGGTTTCATATATACCGTGTAAACCTCTAATAAGCGACCATCTTCGAGCGTTGCGAAGCAGTGGTAAAGTTCCGACTGGTCATCGCGGAACGTAGTGAACGTGTAGTTGCCAATCGTTACGTCAGCACCTTTCACCGTACCTTTCGTCTTGTTGAGGTAATAGTCTTCTTTGTCCTTCAAGGTCTTGTCTTTATACACGCAGACCTTAATGATCGGCTTGAACGTTTCAGTGGAGTTCACGTCTTCCATTTCGATGTAGCCAAAGCTACCTTTCTTGATTTCCCAACCTTCAGGGCCAGTAACACGAAATTCGTCATTCTCGCAGACGTTACTCGGAACTGCAGCCTCTGTAGCTTCAGCAGTAGCTGCTGCGCTGTCGGTGTTTTCAGCTGTAGCTTCAGTTTTTCCGCCGCAGGCGGTGAACATCGTTGCGCTTGCGAGCGCAAGCATAGCAAAAAGTGTTTTCTTCATAAAGATAGATTTTGATGGGTTAATAAAGTTGCAAGCGAACTTGCGCAGCAAAAGTGCAAAATTCCACGTTATTTGCCAAGCGTTTTTCAAGAAAATGGCCTTTCTTTGTTTCTGTATGCCTTGAAATGCTACAAAGTGCTTTAGCGTCAATCCCCCCATCATTCGTTACATTGATTTTGTGCGAGTGGCTTTTTTAGCAAAAAGTAACGGAATATCGTTCGCTTTTGTAGTATTTGTCTTTTGAAAAAAAAGGAATTTCAGACAAAAGTGTTCTGTCTTTCTGGAAGTTTATTATATTTGCGGCCAAATATGTGCCTTGCGCTGAGCGGTGCGTATAGCCTTGGCAGTGAGCATACACCTTATGTTAGCAACTTAAGATAATTAAATACAATCTATTTATGAAACGTTTAACAAAACTCCTTACCCTCGCGTGGGCTTTTCTGTTCATAGCGACGATGGGTGCGTATGCACAGAACGCAGCCATTGTGGGTTCGCAGGTCACTGCTGAGTCTGACATCGTGAGCGGAAAAGCATACGTCCTAAAAACTGGTGCAGATCGCTACATTACCGACAATGGCACCGACTACGATGTGCCTAATACTGCTAATTCTGCTACAGAGGCCAGTGTCTATTATCTTATTTCCAATGGCAATGGCACTTGGAAGATTAAGAACTACTACACACAGCAATACTGGGGCGTGCCAGTTTACAATACGTTGTTGACTTCTGTCGCAGAATCTTCGGCGGGTGCATGGTCGCTCAATTTCTCAGGCGGAATTGCTTATCCTTCTGCGCCAGATGCAAGTAGTACCGCACGTGGCATAGATCGATCAGGCGGAAAAGTTCACAGTTGGTCAACAGGGACTAATGATAATCATAAAGTTTATATTTATGAGTTTTTGGGGGTTGAGGTACTTACTGCTCCTGTGAACATTACGACAGGTTGGTATCGCCTCAAGTGGGTTGATATCAATAGTGATACGAATACGGACTACGCAGATGCTGACGTTTCTGGCAAATACGTGCGCAACTATGCCCAAGACGCTACGGTTGACGGAACTCCTTATCCACTCTATCTTGACGATGCTCCCACATCACTCAGTGACCTCGCTGCAACATTTGTTCATTTTGATAAAAATGGTAACGACAGTGGTCGTGGCGTGGACGGTTACTTGCGCAGTGCCAATGGTCACTATGTAACCAATACGGGTGCAGCATCGCTAACGGCATCAAGCGAGAATTACATCATTTATCGCAGTAGCAGTACTCCCAATTATTCTACGACGACTTCTGCCTATACAGGTACGCGATATAGCCTTGTGCCCCGAGGCAAAGACGATACACCTTACATCGGTCAGACTGCTACGGGTAAATTCCCCGTGGCAGAATACTATCGGGTAGATCCATCACTTCTCGGAATGCAACCATGGACTGTAGTCCTTAATAGAAGCAGTGAGACCGTTGCTTCAGATAATAGTCAGGTGACTTACTCGGGCAGTGATGCCTATGGTTTGACTAATGTTTATAATGGAGGAACATTTTTCCTCGCTGCAGGGGTAACACCGACTTCCAGCGAATTCTCAGCACCAAATTATGGTAGTATTTCTCCAACAATCTCTGTTGATGCCACGAACTACGTCATCAATGTAACCTACATCACAAAGGATGTCCTCTTGACGATCAACAATACAAATACCGATCGCGGAGCGTTGATGTATTATCCAACAGGAAGCGAAAAGTACATTTGGAGTAGCGGAAAGAGCGGTACGTTTAATGAGACTGATGCTAATTGCCAATGGATATTATATCCTACAGGCACAAGCGGACAGTACTACTTATATAATGTAGGAGCTCAGAAATTTGCGATGCCCTCTGGCGTAGGACAGAGTTCTGATAATGCATGGTATCTCAGCGAGAACGCTGTGGCTGTTAAATTAGAGCTTAACACCGACAATACGTTCAAGATTAAGCTTGCCGTTGATCCCGTAAGCGGAACAAATGCTGCCTATATGGCAGTAAGTAATAGCTATACTGGCCCTATCATCAACTATAACGATGAAGGAGGTAATTTCACGATAACAAAAGTTGGGACAGTGAGCAGTACGATAGAAGCACAGCGCGATGCCGCCGTTGCTAAGCTCGTGAACCAGCAAACGGCTTTAACGTCCTATCCGCAGGCTTCGGGTTGGTATGTATTGCAAATCAAGAGCAAAACAAATTCAGCCAGCTATGCAAATCGTTATTTGTATCAAGCGTCTTCGCTCTACAACAACCTCTATCCTTTGTCTTTTACAGGAAATATTCCCACAGAGCCTGCTATCACTGATCCCACGTTCTTCACCTATATAGATCATACCAGCTGGGATGTCAACACTTGGCAGCTGCCCGATGGTCGTTACCTCGTGGATAACGGCTCTAACAAGTTCCCCACGCTGTCCACTACCGCAGGAAATGTTATTGCTGGCTATTCCAATGGTAACTATTTCAAAACGAGTAATAATTACTATGCAGACCCGTACAATAATAGTAATAACTATTTCATAGGAGAAACTACTTTTATGCGTACGGCCTATAATGTTTATCCCATTAATCTTACTGCAGCAGGGCTTACGGCTTGGAAAGTGACGATCAACAATGGTGGTTCCTCCACTGTGCTGACCTGTACGCATAGCGATGTAGTTGGCAACACCAGCGTATATACTGGCGGATGGTTCTTCCTACCCACGGGCACCACGCCTACAAGTAGCGACTTCACGCTCGACGGAATGAGTTTTTGCACCGTAGATGCTACGAATAAAACCATTACGGCTGAATACGATTCCTCGATATGCTTGCTTGCTGACGATGTAGCAGTTATCCAGGGTAACCAGACTACAGGTATTGGAAACACGATGCAAGCTCTCTTGCGCGTGAAAGTTACTCCGTTTGCTGCGATGACTCCCACTTCGGTGAGCGTCAATCTGATCAACTACGACCAATTGGATAACGTAGCAGTCTATGTAACCACCGACGATGAACTACATGCCGCTTCGGCTTCTCCTGTACAGATCGGCCAGGCTGCCGTTAACGGAGCTTCAATGACCATCACTACGAGCAGTGCTACTGCACTCACCGCTGGCACAACGTATTACCTCTGGATCACAGGTGACGTGAAGAGTACAGCTACCGAATGGGGCACCATTGATGCTGCCATCACCAATATCGCCTACACCAGCACGAATGGCGACAATGCACTTGACGTTACATCTATTGGCAATCCCGACGGTGTGATGCGTATCTATAAGCAACAGACCTTCCTTTGGACACCGAGCAAAGCTGCTGGCAAGTACTATCGCATCCCCACGATGATAACCACCAACGACGGCGGCATCGTAGCCCTTGCCGACTATCGTCACGACCATCCCTACGACCTCGGTAAGACTGCTTCCAATGGAGCAGGTGGTCACGTGATAGATGTGGTTTCGCGTCGCAGCACCGATGGTGGTCTCACCTGGCAAAACGAAGTTGTCGTTGCAGCAGGTGACGGTACGAACACAGCCTCTTATGGCTACGGTGACCCCGCCATTGTGAAAGACGCTAACGGCACACTCCACTGCTTCATGGCAGCAGGTGCTAATAGCTACGCCAGTGGTGCAGGAATGCTCAATATGGGTTATTCCAAGAGCACCGACAACGGTGCCACTTGGACCACAGTGACCGACATTTTTAACAGCATTGAAAAGAATGGACTGAGCATCACTTCCGCTTTTACAACCGCAGGCACTGGTGTGACATTCTCCAACGGTCGCATGGCCTTTGCTATGCTCGGTAAGGTGAGTGGAACAACGAATATCTATCCGCTTTACTCTGACGACTATGGTGCTACGTGGACCGTTTCGCCCAACGTGGCTTATGCAGACGGCGACGAGTCGAAGTTCGAAATCATGAACGACAATTCTCTGCTTGTGTCAGTTCGCAAAGGTAGCTACAACGGCACTGCCAACCGCGCCTACAACCGCACCACGGGCGATGCCACTGGCGCTGGCATTGACTCCTGGGGCACTCAGGCTGACTGGACCGACATGAATGCCAATGGCTGTAACGCAGACATTATCTATTACAACCGCAGCACCGACGACACCTCACTGCCCGACGTGATGCTCCACACGCTGACAAAGTCATACGGTGCAACTGGTGTTTATCGTCGTGACTTGCGTCTATACATGAGTCTTGACCAAGGTGCTACATGGACTGAAGCCTTCTCGTTGCAGCCCGGCTCTGCCGCTTATAGCTCCATGCAGAAACTGCCTAATGGCGACCTCGCTATCATCTTTGAGGATGGCACTGTTGGCAACCGCGACCAACAAGATTGCTATGCTATCAACTACGTAGTTATCAGTAAGGAACTTCTCGTCAGCAAATTCATTGAAGTAGCAGAAGGAAGTGAAGATATCAAAGTCGTGTACGGCTATACTGGAGAAGAATCCTACGGATCGTGGTCGGACTTGACATGGACCTCCAACGCTACAAGTGGATTGGTTGGTGTGACGATGACACTCTCTGACGGCAGTCACAATAAATTCTCTAACTGGATGTCGCATTATAACTTGGCTTATCATCCTGCTACGGCAAGCACCGATGCTACGATTACGCTAACCGTACCCGCGCCCTATTTGATTAGCGGCTATTCGTTCAAGGCCAGCAAGTCTTCAGCGTCAGATTATACAGTGACAGTAACACCAGCTGGAGGTAGCGCTACCACAGTGGCCTATGCTAATAGTGCAAGTGCTTACACGAATATAGCCGTTGCTGACGTGAACGCTTCAAGCACCACTTTCACAGTAAATTCTACCGATGTAAACAATTGGTTGAACTTTGCTGACTTTACCATCACGGTTGTTTTGCCTGATCGCACGGTGAACTTCCAAAACACGGCCACGAGTGCAGTGACGGCTACAGCCATAGTGTCAGCAGGCACCTCAACAGCCGACTGTATTGCAGCCACACCGCGCGGCAACCTCTCGCCATTAGTGACCTACGGCGATGTGACTTATGACTTCTCTACGAATACTTATACCGTGCCATACACCGTTCAGACTACCGACGTAACCGCTTCGCCCGCATGGTACTATGCTCGCTTGCGTGGCACGAAGTTTATGTCGTACGATCCCATGGCTGAAGTGCTCAGCGGTTATGGACACCCCGTAACTAACCAAATGACCACCTTCGGCAACGAATACCTCTGGGCTTTCGAAGGCGACCCCTATGTAGGTGTAAAAATTTATAATAATGCAGCAGGAACAAATCGCTCACTCTCTTCTGCAACAAAGGATAATAATGAATATTTACACTTTGTAGAGAACGGCACAACGACGTTCCTTCCCTCAGCCTATAACGGTGGACTGGTGTTCAAACTGAACGATGAGAACACAGGCTATCTCAACGATGTAAACGGTGGTATCGGTCGTTGGAATTCCTCATGGGGAGCTACGGATGATGGAAGCACGATGACGTTGACCGCTCTGACTGATGCAGAAGAGCTGGCTTCATACATTCCCGATGCTTTGACCAACTATGTGGCGCAATTCTTCACTGGCAACGTGTTCGGTGCTGTAGGAGATTTTTCTTCGCAGACGGATTATAATGACATAAACCTTTTGCGCCAACAAATGATCACATTGGGTAGCTCTGTAACCGTTTCT
Organism: uncultured Prevotellaceae bacterium; assembly: GCA_900316575.1. Lineage (GTDB taxonomy): Bacteria > Bacteroidota > Bacteroidia > Bacteroidales > Bacteroidaceae > Alloprevotella. The sequence continues at coordinate 37,803 of ONDJ01000014.1, forward strand.
TATTACAAGATGTTGATGGCCGCTCTTCATGGTGCTCTAACTCCGCTCACAACGGGCAACTATCGCCTTCTGAATGTCAACACAAGCAAGTATCTTGGCTTCAACGAAGCGTTCCACGTGCGTGGCTATACAGCCGCTAATGGTACCAATACCAACGAAGGCTATTCTGAAACTGGTCAGACTCTCTCTACGATTTGGCACATCGATGTTGATAACGAGGGTACCTCATCCGCTCCAGTAATTACCAATTCGGGTTACTATCTTGATGCCGTAACTTCGCTTGATGGAACATCTGCTTGTAACCTTGTACTCTCCGCTTATCCAGTAAGCTATGGTCTTGGTGTAAATGGTGAAGGAGCCGTTTATAGTAGTGGTGATGATGTCTCTGCTTCAGGTTGGAGCAGTCTATATACTGATGCCGCTCGTTGGAAACTTGTTCCTGCTTCTCAAGCAGATATCACTATTACGGGCAACGCCCTCAGCGGCAAGAGCTATGCTACACTCTATGTGCCCTTTGATTGTACAATAGCTACTGAGAACACCATAGCCTATAAGCTCGTGGCAGAAAACGTTGACGATGCCAATTCGCGTGCATACCTCACACAGCTTGCAACCTACGGGGAGGTTATACCCGCTGGTACGGGCGTTGTGCTTATCAATACCGATGCTGCCACCGAGCTTACGTTTACACCGTGTAATGACAACACAGCTACAGCACCGACCGATAATGTAATATTAGGTACATACAGAAAAGTGCTCTTCGACAGCGATGCCGAACGTACGCGTGACAATACATACATCTTTGGTCGCGGTGGTACCAGTGGCTTGGCAGGTTTCTATCAGCCCTCAGGTTCTGTGACGAAACTCAATGCAAACCGCTGCTACATCATTCCTGCTGCAGGTGGTAGCACCGTGGGCTTTGCACTCTTCTTCGACGACAGTCCTGTGACGGGTATCGGTGCCGCCGGACTGGTGCCTAACGGTGTACAAATGCCCATCTACGACCTCCAAGGTCGTCGCGTGGCTCAGCCGCAGAAGGGTGGAGTATATATTGTGAATGGCAAGAAAGTAATGCTTTGAATGTTTAACCCCCATAGCACACAAGGACGCAGAAGCTTGAATAGCATAGGACATTGATAACGCCTTTGTGCGTCCTTGAGTGTTCCTTATAAATTTCAGAACGATGAAAAAGTATATAAAACCAACTTGCCGCACTTTGCAGTTCCTTTCAGAACCGCTCTTTGAAAACACCATCGGTAACGGCGGCGAAACCACTGACAACGAAGGTGGATGGACGCGCCGCTTCGATTGGGAAGAACCCAATTCCGAAGGATCTGGATATTTCTATTAGAGCCATTTGATGGTTTTTAGGGGACGGGTATTATGCCCGCGCTCCCCTCGTCTCTTTATAGGGCGAGGGGAGTTTTTGTTTATGTAGCATTGCTCTTTGTCGCCAATGCTGGGAGCGCGGGCGTCCCCGCCCGCATATAGATTACTTACGCTTTGTTTGCGCATCGGTTGGGAGCGAAAAATATCAGAAAGGAGCTGCGTCGTTGTTCAATCAGAGGCTTTCGCTTTAAGCACGCCACGTCTTTGCGTTTAACAAGCTATGTTTTGCGTGCGCACCGTACGGTGTTCACGTAATTTTCGTACGATGTTCACACAAAGTAGTCCTATCGTGTGTCCACAAAGCTGGGATGTGCGCGTGCGACCAGCCATAAAGAGCCGTGTCGCTGTTTGCATTCGTGCGTGCTATTACATGAAGCTTTTTATAAACGCTTGTTTGCAGGCGGGACGCCTGCACTCCTTGGCCTATTGCGCACTTTACTTTGCGTTCAAGACAGTAAAACAAGCGTGAAAATGCAAAAAGAATAACGACCTACGGTAGCTTTCTTTACAAATGTGTTACTTTTGCTTATTGAAATGGTAACGAACGCTTACTTATGAACAAATATCTTCTTTCACTTCTCTCTGCTATAGTCGCTCTGTTGTTGACGAGCTGTATTCGCGATGAAGCTCAAAACACGGAGTGCGACATTACGGGTGTTTCGTCAGAATGGCTGTCTTCACTGCCCGAAGGCTTCTTGTTGGGCTCGCCTGTGGTGCGCAATCGCTCCGTAACATTCATGGTGAGTCAAGAGGCTGACTTGACAGCCCTCGCTCCGCAGTTTGAACTCACACCAGGGGCTACGCTTTGGTATTTGGAGGAAGACGGCACGTCTACGGCGTATAATCCCTCACGTTTGATAGACTTCACCCTTTCGCAAACCTATCGCGTGGTAAGCGAGGATGGTGCTTGGTCGAAGGACTATGAAGTCAGTTTTGAGTTGCCGCGTCCGCTTGACTTTTGCGACTTTGAAGACTTCGGCTATAACGATGCTAACCAGTATCAGCGATTGTTCTGGAAACAAACCGACGGAAGTCTTGGCACCAACCTGTGGGACAGTGGCAATGCTGGTTTCGCATTTACAGGGCAGGGGAGCACCCCTATGGATTTCCCAACGACCTTTGTTGAGGATGAAGGGAGCATGGACGGTCGCTACGCTCGCTTGCGCACGCTTTCAACGGGTACTTTTGGTACATTCGTAGGAATGCCTATTGCGGCAGGCAATTTGTTTGTTGGCGAGTTTCAAGTGAAAAATGCTGTGGCTGATCCGCTCCACGCCACGCGTTTTGGCTTGCAAATCGTGAAAGATGAGCCCCTATCCATAGAGGGCGATTATCGCTACAAGCGTGGTGCCACGATGACAGGCGGTGAGGCGGGCGAGATTGACGGCTGCGATATCTATGCCGTGCTCTTTGAGGTAACGCCTGGTGCTGTTGAGCCGCTCTTTGGCGACAATGTAAAAAACAATGAGCGCATCGTAGCGATGGCACAGTTGCCCGATGGCGGCGAGCGTGCCGAGTGGACGCATTTTGAACTTCCCTTTGTGTATAAAGATGGTAAGGCTTTCGATGAAGAAATGCGTCGTACTGGGCATTATGCTTTGACTATTGTTATGACCAGCAGTCAGGGCGGAGCTTTCTTCCGTGGTGCGGTGGGGAGTGAACTCTGTGTAGATAACCTCAAAATCAACTGGAAGAACGAATGAAACAGATACAATATATATATGCCCGACTGCTCGTCGTGATATGTTCTCTGCTGTGGCTCTTCCCAGTAGAGACCAACGCTCAACCAATAGGTTTCGATAACGACAGTTTGGTGGTTCAGCCGATGCGTTGCCTCCAACGTCCTCGCAACGTCCTTGATGGTTGGTTGCTAACGGCAGGGGCAGGATTTCAAATCGGTGGAACAGCCCCGCTACCCATGCCGCGCTCCATACGCAAGATTGAGGGCTTCAATCCGTTGCTCTGCCTCTCGCTTGAGGTGCAAGCACGTAAGTTTTTTGATGATGACGCTCGATGGTCGGCGAGTATAGGATTGCGCTTTGAGCAGAAAGGCATGAAGACCGATGCCAGCGTGAAAGGCTACCACATGGAGATGACTGCCGATGACGGTGGCTACATGGAAGGCGACTGGACGGGTAGGGTAAAGACCCACGTGCGTAATTCTTACTTGACGATGCCTTTGCTCGTTCATTATAGGCTTAGTACGCGCTGGAGTGTTCATGCAGGACCTTACGTCAGTCTGTTGCTTGACGGTAATTTTGACGGCGAAGCCTACGACGGTTATCTGCGTCACCACGATCCCACGGGCGAGAAAGCCTATGTCACTCATGCTACTTACGACTTCGAAAAAGACCTCCGCCGATGGGCATGGGGCGTGCAGGCGGGTGCTTCATGTATTCTGTTGCCTCGGCTTGAAGCTACCGCTCAGCTCACGTGGGGCATGAATGGCATCTTTCCTAAAAACTATAGTAGCGTGACCTTTCCGCTCTATCCCATTTACGCACGCATCGGGCTGAACTATATGTTTTGGTAAGAATGCACAACTTGTGACACTCTTATATAAAGAATAAAACCTCAAATACACTTCCTATGAAGAAAACATTACTCCTTATCTTCGCCCTGTTCATGGGCACAAACATGGCTTTCGCGCAGAAATCTGTAGCAGAAAAGGCGGCTGGTACCTATAGCGGACTGCTCTACATTGGCATGGGTTCGCCCGTGACAGACGAAACCGAGAGCAGCGAAGCCAATATCCGCCTTGAAAAGGAGACCGATACTACCGTCAAGTTTGTGCTTCCCAACTTCAAATATGGCTCAATGAGCCTTGGCGACATTGTGCTGACAAATATCCCCGTTTATGAGAAAGCAGACGGCACTATAGCCTTTGGCGAAAATAATCCGCAAACGCTTTCGTTGGTGGGTGGTATGGTTTCTGCCAATGTAAACATAGACCATTCGAATAGTACCATCAATGGTGCTTATGCCTCCGTTGATGTGTATGTTACCACGCGCATCTTATTCAGCGATGTAAGCATCTACGTGCGCTTCCAAGGCAACAACGGCGACTACGAACCTGAGGGCATTGCCCACGAAATGGTTGGTACACGCACAGGTACGGCCTATTCTCAATACGATGGCACCGTGACAAGCACATCGCCCACCTCAAGTGCTTCAGCCGTAATCACAGCTACCAACGCTCAGACCATTGGCCTTACGTTGACTGGCGTTGAAGCTCAAGGCGTAGAGATCGGCGACATTGTGTTTGGTGCAGTAACTGTGACCGACAAAGGCGATGGCACAGCCACGATCGGCGATGCTACAGCCACGGGTAGCATTATGGGAGCCATGGACTACACCATGACGCTCAACGGCGCAAAGAGCTATTGGAGCACAGACAGCATGGCGTTAGACATTACGGCAGATATTGCAGGAATGGCTTTCCACATTATATTCACTACGGGTGTGCTACCCGCTGAAGAAGAAGGCCCCGTTGTTACTACTGGCCCTGCTGCCGAGTTGGCTGGAACTTATACCGCAGCTATCTATGTGGCTATGGGAGAGCCAGTGTCAGCAGAAACGCCTAAGTTCATAGATGCTCCTATCGTCATTGAAGCTCAAAGCGAAACCACCGTGCGTTTTACGCTGAAAGACTTTAGCTTGGACGGCGTGAACTCACTGGGCGACATTGTCCTCAACAATATTCCCGTTGAGAAACAAGCCGACGGCACGTTTAAGTTTGGCACGAACGCTCCTCAAGCTGTATCCCTTGCAGGCGGTGCTATTCAGGCCAACGTGAATATTGACGAAACCACCAGCTATGTCGATGGCGAAGACCTCTACATCGACGTACCCGTTGAGGCTGTTGGTCAATACATTTATGTTCACATCGGCCTGCCCGTGACGACAGGTATAGCTCAGGTGACAACCCTTGCGCCCAATGCAACTGTGTACGACCTGCAAGGGCGTCGCGTAAACAGTCCGCGCACATCGGGCGTTTATGTTATCGGTGGCAAGCGCGTCTATTTGAAGTAAAGAGTTCCCACACACTTGTTTTATGACACTCAAAGAGAAAATCCGCACGCTGGCACGCGAGAAAAACGCCATCGTTCTTGCGCACTACTATACTATAGGCGAGGTGCAAGACGTAGCCGACTTCGTGGGCGACAGCTTGGCTTTGGCGCAAAAGGCAGCGCAGACCGATGCTCAGATTATCGTGATGTGTGGCGTTCACTTCATGGCAGAGACGTGCAAGATACTTTGCCCTCAGGCAAAGGTTCTTATTCCCGATGTTTCCGCCTCGTGTTCGCTCGCCGAGAGCTGTCCTGCTGATGCTTTTGCCGAATTTGTGGCTCAGCACCCCCAGCACAAGGTGATTTCCTATGTCAACACCAGTGCCGCAGTCAAGGCTGTGACCGACGTTGTCGTGACGAGTGGCAACGCACGTGAAATTGTGTCGAGCTTTCCTCAGGATGAACGCTTGATATTCGGTCCCGATCGCAATTTGGGCGAATACATCAACAGCGTGACAGGACGTCAGATGCTTTTGTGGGACGGTGCGTGCCACGTGCACGAACGTTTTTCTGTAGAGAAGCTCATAGTTTTGAAGCGCGAACATCCTGGTGCTGAAGTGCTTGTTCATCCCGAATGTCGCGGTGCTGTGAGGAAGTTGGCAGATGTAGTAGGGAGCACCGCTCGTCTTTTGAAGCATACGCAGGAGAGCGAATGTAGGGAGTTTCTTGTTGTGACCGAGAGCGGCATTCTTCATCAGATGCAACGCGCTTGCCCCGAGAAGACGTTTATCCCCGTTCCGCCCGACGACCCTGGCTGTACTTGCAACGAGTGCCAGTATATGCGACTGAATACCTTAGAAAAACTTTATCAATGCTTACGCGATGAAGCACCCGAGGTGACCGTGCCCGACGAGATAGCCGAGAAAGCCGTACGTCCCATCAATCGGATGCTTGAGATTAGTAAAGAACTTGGTTTGTAGAACAGCTCTTAAAGTGATAAAAGCGGACGACATAGCTTTGTAGGATTATCAATTTTGGGCATATTATTGAGCGTGGCTTGTCGTCCGCGCTTTTTTTATGCCTTTAAGTGTCACAAGCAAGCCCTTTATAAGAGCATCTCTTGCAAAGGCTCAATCCATCCTTGCACACTTGCAGCCAGGAGCGTTTGCATCCCAATGGCTGCAGCCGCCTCGGTGTTGCGAGGACTGTCGTCGATGAAAAGAATGTCAGCGGCATTGACACCCTCTTCAGCAATTACGTGCTGAAAGATAGCAGGTTCGGGTTTCATCATCTTGCACTCACAGCTTACATAAAGCCTATCAAAATAAAAGTCGAGCGAATGTCCCATTCCGTCAAAGGTATCAGAGCGCACGTAGTCGAGCATAAAGGGATTGGTGTTCGAAAGCAAGCAAAGGCGGTAGCCCCTTTGTCGCAGCGAGGTCAGTGTCTCCAGATTGCGATGCGGAACGCTCTTTAGATAGCCTAGCCAAGCGTGTGAGCACGCTTCCAACGTAACCTTGCTGCCAACCAGCTTGCTGAAGGCTTCTCTGAAATCTTCTTTTCCAATTTCGCCGCGCTCCAACTGGCCAAAAATGCCCGTTTGTACCGAAGCGTCAAGCTGTTTCTCGGCATTCATTAGTCCCAAAGCCGAAAAGCGACTAATGGCTTCGGCGTATCCCAATTCAAAAACAACGCCTCCGAGGTCGAAGAGCAAAACACGTGGGTTGTGAGCAAGGTTTTGGTTCATAAATAGCATGAAGTTTTGTGCAAAGTTAAAGTTTCTCAAACAGTCGCCAACGTTTGTTGAAATAAAATGTAATTTTGTGGCATCTACAAGTTTGCAAATCATAATCTTCACTACATAAATCTTTTATAGCGATGAAAAACACAAGACTCCGCAGCCTAATGCTCGGAAGTGTATTGCCCGCAGCAGCACTCGCCCAAACGGCAGAACAGCCCAATGTCATCTTTTTCCTTGTTGACGACATGGGGTGGAACGAAAGCAGTGTGCCGTTCTATAAAGAGCGCACGGCTCTCAACGACCGCTATCGTACGCCCAATATGGAACGCTTGGCGCAGCTCGGCGTGAAGTTTACCAACGCATACGCCTGCCCCGTGAGCTCGCCCTCGCGCTGTTCGCTCATGAGCGGTATGAACGCTGGTCGCCATCGCGTGACGAACTGGGTGCACAGCTACAATCAAAACACCAATGCCAGCGGCGGCTCGCTCACACTCCCCGAATGGAACTACAACGGCATTCAACCTGCCACGTCGCGTAGCTCCGTTGACCGCGCACACAGCACACTCGTGACCCCTTTGCCTCAGCTATTGAAGAATGCGGGGTACACCACCATTCACATCGGCAAGGGCAACTTTGGTACACCAGGCACAAGCAGTGAAGACCCGCGCAACCTTGGCTTCACGTATCAAGTGGCAGGCCACTCGGCTGGTTCGCCGGGCAGTTATCTGGCAGCTGACAATTATGGTTCAGGCTTTAATCACGTGCCCGATTTAGATAGCTATTATGAGAAAGGAACGTTCCTCACTGAGGCACTTACACTTGAGGCAGTCAGCTATCTCAATAGAGCCGTTCGAGCCAAGAAGCCCTTCTTTCTCTATATGTCGCAATACGCCATCCATACACCTTATAACGCCGATGACCGCTTCACGGGTAATTACCGACAGGCTAACGGACAGGGTGTTTACGATGAACTGATTGGTGCCAATCTCAATACCAACGAAATCAACCACGCAGCATTGATCGAAGGCATGGACAAGAGCCTCGGCGACTTGATGGACTGGGTAGAAGCGCAGGGCGACAGCGTTGCAAAGAAAACCATCATCATCTTTATGAGCGACAACGGCGGTCAGGCTGTCAGTCCGCGACAAGGTCGCCTAAACCACGACCCTAACTATCCCGCACGTGGAGGTAAAGGCAGCGGTTATGACGGTGGTATCCACGAACCGATGATGGTGTATTGGCCTGGTGTGACCGAAGGCGGAACCGAAAACCCCAACCGCGTTATCATTGAAGACTTCTTCCCCACAATTCTTGCCATGGCTGGTGTGACCGACTATACCACGGTGCAGACTGTTGATGGACAAGACATCACGCCTCTCTTGCTCAATCCCACCATGCGTCGCGACCGTCCGATCATTACCCACTATCCCAACCGCTGGGGCGAGAGTGCCGACCGCGCTGAGGGCTACGGTACCTACAGCGGACTGCTCAAAGGCGACTATCACTTACTCTATTTCTGGGAAACGCAGGAACGCCGCCTCTACAATCTCACACAAGACCCAGGCGAAGAGAACAATCTGGCCGAAGCCATGCCCGAACTCTTGCAACAAATGGCAAAAGAACTCACCGACTCGCTGAAAGCCATGGATGCACAGCGTCCTACCGTGACTGCAACAGGGCAGGTAGTGCCTTGGCCCGACGAAGCACAAGAGGCTGAAGAAGTATATGCCAGTGGCGATGTAATTCCCGCTGCAAAAGTCGTAAAGCTCAGCACGGCAGACGAAAAGTATTATTACACCATTCGCGACAATCGTCCTACGAGTAGCGAAGGTCCTTTCTTTTGGACCATTGGTAAGCAGTATGGCTCTCCCGCCTTGCAATGCACCAACGAGGAATATGCCGGTACAGCCGACAGCACCAAACAGCTCTACTATTTCATGCAAGGCGCAACGGCCAAGACGTTTAATCTCTACACCTACGACGGAAAAGCCGTGAGCTATACTCAAGGTACTACCCGCACCGCATGGAATGCCACAACTACGACAACAACAAAGTATCTGCAATACGGGGTGGCAGAGCCTGAAGAAATGTCGCTCGTTGTTACTGACTATACAGGCTATTACGGCATTAAGATGGCCAACGGCGACCTGCTCAACGACCGTGGCACCAGCCACGGTAGCGGTGTGAACATGAAGTGGAGCATTTGGCCCTATAGTGGAAACCATCTGGGCGACCCAGGTAGCCGTTACCTATTTACCCAAGCAGGCGTGGAAGTGCCCAAGCCTCTCGAGAAAGGCGATGTCGTCAAACCAGCCAGTGTTGTGAAGCTAAGCGATGAAACCAACACTTATCTCTATCGTGTGATGGACAATCGTGCCACGCCATACTATTGGACCACGGGCACATACAACAATACGCCAGCCATTCAGATTACCACCGAAGACCGTGGAGGCACAAGTAACGAACAAACCCAGTTGTTCTACTTTCGCGCAGTTGAAGGCGACGAAATGGGCGTACAGATGTTTACCGCCGCAGGTCAGCCCATAGACCTCGTGAGTGGCACCGCCGAAACCAGCCTCGCCAATGGCAACTTCCAGCCAGCCAACTACCTGCAATATGGTACGCCCGCCGCAGGCACCTTTAATATGCTCTACAGCGGCGTGGAAAACTACTATGGCCTGCAAATCGGTGGTGAACTGATGAGCGACCGAGGCAGTAGTCGTGGTGCAGCGGTCAATATGGCTTGGTGTGTCATGACCTATAGCGGCAATCATCTCGGCGACCTCGGCAGTCGCTACTTATTCCTATTTAGCGACCAAGTTGCTACTGGGCTCTCGTCAGTAGGCGAACAACTTGCTCCCGCCGGTGTCTATGACCTACAAGGCCGGCGCGTCGTTCATCCCACGCAGCACGGCATCTACATCATCGACGGCAAGAAAGTGGCTCGGTGAGGAAATCTTCAGTTATTACAGGCTTCAACGTACAAAGGTTGTAGCCTTTTTTGTTACAAAATAGGCTACATTTCACAGCGGGGCTTTGTACGTATCGCAGTGTTTGCTTACTTTTGCACACACAAATTGTCTTTTGTTGCTAATGAACGCTTATCTTGATGCATATCGTCCTACTATCGCAGTGTTATGCCGCAAGCATAATGTTAAGCATCTTTATCTCTTTGGGTCTGTGTTGACAAGCCGATTCAATGAAAACAGCGATGTTGATATGCTGGTAGAATTTGAAAAGGATCAAGTGAAGGACTATTTTTCTAATTTCTTTGACTTGAAGTATGCTTTAGAGGAAATGCTTGGGCGCGATGTTGATCTTGTGGAAAGTGCTCCTATTAGCAATCCTGTGTTCAAGCGTCATGTGGAACAAACTAAGCAAAAAATTTATGGATGAACGCACGCAGAAATATCTATATGACGTGATTAGTGCTGTAGAGGAAACGCTTGGCTATTTTGAGGAACGTCCTAAAGTTTTTGAGCTTTTTGTGCTGATATGATGCTACTACGTCGTGCTGTTGAGCGTAACATTGAAATAATGGGTGAAGCTATGAACCGTTTGTTAAAGAATAATCCCACAATAACTATAACCAATGCAAGAAAGATTGTTGATGCTCGTAACTATATTATTCATGGCTACGACCGCCTTTCAGCAGATATCTTGTGGAGCATCGTTATCAATCATCTTCCATTACTTCACGATGAAGTAGCTCAGCTTTTAGCAAGCAAGTAGTAAGTACATAGCACCAATTCTTCCTCTACACTCCTTTAATATCTTATGCAGAAGATTATTATTCTAGATTTTGGCTCACAGACCACGCAACTCATAGGTCGCCGTGTGCGTGAGCTCGACACGTTCTGTGAAATCCTGCCCTACAACAAGTTTCCCCACGATGACCCCGATGTAATTGGTGTCATTCTGAGCGGTTCGCCATTGAGCGTAAACCAAGCCGACGCTTTCTGTCTGCAGTTTGATGGCTTGCGCGGTAAGTATCCGTTGCTGGGCATTTGCTACGGAGCGCAACTCATGGCCGATACTTTTGGCGGAAAGGTGGAAAGTAGCGATACGCGCGAGTATGGCCGTGCCAATCTCACTGAGATTGACGCAACCGATCCTTTGCTCAAGGGTATAGACGTGGGCGCGCAAGTGTGGATGAGCCATGGAGATACCATCACAGTGCTGCCCGAAGGCTTTCGTACGATAGCCAGTACGCCTACGGTGCACCAAGCTGCCTATCGGGGCATTGGCGAAGAGAAGCTCTGGGGCGTGCAGTTTCATCCCGAAGTGTTCCATACGCTTTGCGGTAAACAATTATTAGAAAACTTTGTTGTAGGCATTTGCGGCAGTCGCAAGGACTGGAGCGCAGCTCACTTTGTGGATACTACTATAGAAGAACTTCGTCGGCAGGTGGGCAACGACCGTGTAATTCTCGGCTTGTCGGGCGGTGTAGATAGTTCCGTAACCGCGGTGTTGCTCCATCGCGCCATTGGCGACAAGCTTACTTGCATCTTTGTTGATCACGGGTTGTTGCGCAAAGACGAGTTTAGCGATGTGATGGGACTTTACGAAGGTCTTGGCCTCAACGTCATTGGTGTGGATGCTTCGCAGAAGTTTTATAGCGAGTTGGCTGGTGTGACCGATCCCGAGCGTAAGAGAAAGATTATCGGCAAAGGTTTTATCGACGTTTTCGAAGCTGAAGCCCAAAAGATAACCGATGCCCGCTGGTTGGCACAAGGCACTATATATCCCGACCGCATTGAGAGCATGAACATCACGGGCAAGGTCATTAAGAGTCATCACAACGTGGGCGGCCTTCCCGAAAAGATGAATCTCAAGATTTGCGAGCCGCTTCGCTGGTTGTTCAAGGACGAAGTGCGCCGCGTGGGGCGTCAGCTGGGTATTCCCGAACGTCTCATTGGTCGTCATCCGTTCCCAGGTCCAGGATTGGCCGTGCGCATTCTTGGCGACATAACGCCCGAAAAGGTCCACGTGCTTCAAGAAGCCGACGACATTTTCATTCGCGGCCTACGCGAATGGCAGACCGAGGATGGCGATGTATTATATAATAAGGTATGGCAAGCTGGAGTAGTCCTCCTGCCCGTGCAGAGCGTGGGCGTGATGGGCGATGAGCGTACCTATGAACAAGCTGTGGCACTGCGTGCTGTAACCAGCACCGATGCCATGACAGCCGACTGGGCCCACCTGCCTTATGATTTCATGGCGAAAGTTTCCAACGAGATTATCAACAAGGTGCGCGGCGTGAACCGCGTTTGCTACGACATCTCTTCCAAACCGCCAGCAACCATAGAGTGGGAGTGAGGCATTTTAGGTAGTAAGTCTTTCGTTAGTTTCCCAAATAGTTGGGATAGATTTTTCATGTTTATAGGATGCAATTTAAAAATATTTTGGACTTTTGAATTTATTAAGAGTTAATCAATGAAAAAGTTTTTCAAATCTATTATAACAGTCTTTTACACATGGCGTATTCGTCGCACGGCTGCTCGTTGTGGAATAAGACTCCGTGTCAACCATTCCTCTTTCGTTAACCGCAAGACTGAAATTGGTGACAATGTGCATTTCAACGGCTTATCAGTTTATGGGGAGGTAAATTAACTATTGGCAACAACGTTCATTTAGCAAAGGGATTGCAAGTGTTTACCTCTATCCATAACTACGAAGGTCAGAAACTGCCTTACGATGAAACTGTTATCAGTAAGGAAGTCGTGATAGGAGACAACGTATGGATTGGGGCAGACGTAATCATCTTGGGAGGTGCCATAATTGGTGAAGGAGCTATCATTCAGGCTGGTAGTGTCGTAGTGAAAGACATTCCTGCCTTAGGCATTGCAGGCGGACATCCTGCCAAAGTCTTCAAGATGCGCGATGAGGCTCATTATGTACGACTAAAGGCATCCAAGGCTTTTTATTAAAAACATTTGAAACATTTCTATATAGAGTTTTTTGTATGTAAAGAATCAAAGCAAATAGACAATGAAGAATCTCGACACCATTTGCGTGCAAGGCGGCTGGCAGCCCAAGAAAGGAGAGCCCCGCGTGTTGCCCATTTACCAGAGCACAACTTTCAAATACGAAACGAGCGAACAAATGGCTCGCCTCTTTGACCTCGAAGAGAGCGGCTACTTTTATACCCGTTTGCAAAATCCCACGAACGATGCCGTGGCTGCGAAGATAGCAGCCTTGGAAGGCGGGGTGGGGTGTGTGCTAACCAGTAGTGGACAAGCCGCTTCCTTCTTTGCTATTCTCAATATCTGCGAAGCGGGCGGACACGTCGTTTCTTCCAGTACCATCTACGGCGGTACGTTCAACCTGCTCAGCACCACTTTTGAGAAAATGGGCATAAGGTGTACCTTCGTCAATCCCGATGCTACCGACGAAGAGATTGCTGCAGCCATACGTCCCGAAACGCGCTGCCTGTTTGGAGAAACCATTTCCAACCCTGGCGGCGAAGTGCTCGACATAGAACGCTTTGCCCGCATAGCACACGCTCACGGCTTACCACTCATCGTGGATAATACTTTTGCTACGCCCATCAACTGTCGACCTTTTGAATGGGGAGCCGACATCGTTACGCACAGCACCACGAAATATATGGACGGACACGCCACGCAAGTAGGCGGTGCCGTCATTGACAGCGGCAACTTCGACTGGGATGCCCATGCCAACAAGTTTCCAGGGCTCACCACGCCCGATGAGAGCTATCATGGACTGACTTATACCAAGAAGTTTGGCAAGATGGCCTACATCACCAAACTCACCGCTCAACTCATGCGCGACCTTGGTGCCATTCCATCACCGATGAACTGCTTCTTGCTCAATCTTGGACTTGAAACGCTCCACTTGCGCATGGCACGTCATTGTGAAAACGCACAGCGCGTGGCAGAGTGGTTGGAGCAAAATCCCAATGTGGCTTGGGTGAACTTTGCCGGTCTGCCTTCAAATAAGAACTATGCGCTGGCGCAAAAGTATCTGCCCAAGGGCGGGTGTGGCGTGATAGCCTTTGGGCTCAAGGGCACGCGCGAAGATGCCATACGTTTCATGGACGCTTTGCAATTTATCAGTATTGTCACCCACGTAGCCGACGCCCGCACCTGTGTGCTCCATCCCGCCAGCCACACCCATCGTCAGCTCTCAGACGAACAACTCATCGAGGCTGGCGTGCGTCCCGACCTTATCCGTCTGAGCGTGGGCATAGAGAGCTGCGATGACATTATTACCGATCTCCGTCAAGCGATGGAGCATTGAAGCGGACGTACGATTATAGAACTCCCATAAATAATTCACTAATAAAATTTATTCTTATGAAGAAATTTCTTTCTTTCGTAGCCTTTGCGCTGATGCTGGCTGCAACGTGTGTGTCGTTTACGGCCTGCGGCGGTGACGACGATGACGAAAAGGGCGACGACACGCCCAAGTTTCAAAACCAAACTATTACTGTTGACGGTGTTTCGTTCAAGATGATAGCCGTTGAAGGCGGCACGTTCCAGATGGGCTCTCCCGAAAGTGACGCCGAGGCTGATGACGACGAGAAACCGCAGCATGAAGTAACGCTGTCAAACTACTACATCGGCGAGACCGAAGTGACGCAGGAACTCTGGGAGACTGTGATGGGCAGTAACCCTTCTGAGTTCAAAGGA
>ONDJ01000021.1 GCA_900316575.1 uncultured Prevotellaceae bacterium
AGCATTGGAGAGTTGGCGTTCTCTGACTGCACTGGCCTAACGAGCATCACAGCCTGCAAAATGGAACCCTCTGAATATAATTGTAGTACAATTGCTTTTGGTGATGTACCCTATTCTTCTGTTACCCTCTATGTTCCTACTGGTTGTGCAGAAGCTTACAGAGCTTTAGCACCTTGGAGTGATTTCAGCAATATAGTGGAGACAGATCTAACAGGCATACAGACTCCAACGATAAGTTCTTCTGAAACCATCGTAGGCTACTACAACTTGCAGGGCCAGCGCATAACCCATCCCCAACGCGGACAGCTCGTCATCGTGCGCTACTCAGACGGCACCAGCCGAAAGATGCTTATACAATAATCATTAACGCAGAGCCCTGGGAGCGCGGGCGTCCCGCCTGCAACATGCGCAAAAAGTTTTCTCGTAGGCGAGACGCCTGCGCTCCCAAGGCATTGCGACACCTTGGAGAATCGTCAACATTTCTAATCCATAAAACCTCAAAACGATGAAACAACGACTACTTCTCACCCCCTAAACCGCCCGCGATAGGAAGTGCACCTTCCTCGCCTAGGAAGGTGCACTTCCTCGCCTCGGAAGGTGCACTTCCTACCGCGAGCAGTTCAGCAGTTCTGTTCCTAATTCTTAATTATTCCACCTAAACCTACAAACACATGAAAACACGATTACTCCTCACCCTCACAGCCCTCCTCCTCGCCCTCAGCTCGTGGGCGTCAGACATAGAGATAGACGGGATACATTACAATCTTTATTCCAGCACAAAGACCGCAAGCGTAACCTATACGGGCAGTTCCTACTCTTCGGGTAACTCCTACACCGGCAGCATCACCATCCCCTCCACCGTCACCTCCGGCAGCACCACCTACTCCGTCACGAGCATTGGAGAGTGGGCGTTCTATAACTGCACTGGCTTAACGAGCATCACCATCCCCTCGTCCGTCACGAGCATTGGAGACTATGCGTTCAATGGCTGCACTGACTTAACGAGCATCACCATCCCCTCGTCCGTCACGAGCATTGGAAGCAGTGCGTTCTCTGACTGCAGAAGCCTAACGAGCATCACCATCCCCTCGTCCGTCACGAGCATTGGTAGCTGGGCGTTCTTTCGCTGCACTGGCTTAACGAGCATCACCATCCCCTCGTCCGTCAAAGGCTGCACCGGCTTAAAGAGCGTGACCATCCCCTCGTCCGTCACGAGCATCGGAAGCGGTGCGTTCTCTGGCTGCACTGGCTTAACAAGCATCAAGGTAGAAGCAGGCAACACGAAATATGACTCTCGCAACAACTGCAATGCCATAATAGAAACAGCAAGCAATACCCTCGTTGCAGGCTGCAAAACAACCACCATCCCCTCGTCCGTCACGAGCATTGGATACTATGCGTTCGGTTACTGCACAGGCCTGACGAGCATCACCATCCCCTCGTCCGTCACGAGCATTGGAGAGTTTGCGTTCTCTGGCTGCAAAGGCCTAACGAGCATCACCATCCCCTCGTCCGTCACGAGCATTGGAGACTATGCGTTCTCTGGCTGCAAAGGCCTAACGAGCATCACCATCCCCTCGTCCGTCACGAGCATTGGAGAACGTGCGTTCTATTACTGCACTGGCTTAACGAGCATCACCATCCCCTCGTCCGTCACGAGCATTGGTGCTGGGGCGTTCTATTACTGCACTGGCTTAACGAGCATCACCATCCCCTCGTCCGTCACGAGCATTGGAGGCTATGCGTTCTATGGCTGCACAGGCTTAACGAGCATCACAGCCTGCAAAATGGAACCCTCTGAATATAATTGTAGTACAACTGCTTTTTATGATGTACCCTATTCTTCTGTTACCCTCTATGTTCCTGCTGGCAGTGCAAGTGCTTACAAAGCTTTAGCACCATGGAGATATTTCAGCAATATAGTGGAGACAGATCTAACAAGCATACAGACTCCAACGATAAGTTCTTCTGAAACCATCGTAGGCTACTACAACCTGCAAGGCCAGCCCATTGCCGAGCCGCAGAAGGGCGTCGTCATCGTGCGCTACAGCGACGGCACCAGCCGCAAGATGCTTGTACAATAATCATTAACGCAGCACCCTGGGAGCGCGAGCGTCCCGCCTGCAACATGCGCAAAAAGTTTTTCTCGCAGGCGAGACGCCTGTGCTCCCAGAGTTCTGCGGATGTTCTCTCTTAAAAAACTTTCTAAAAGTAAAAAGCTACCCAAACAAGGCGCGCAGGGCGTCCTCTACGCGTGAGGCGGGGATGAGTTCTATGTTTTTGGGCTTGCGCTCAATGCCGCTGAGGTTGGCATTGGGGATAATCATGCGGTTGAAGCCAAGTTTGGCGGCTTCGGCCACACGTTGTGTGATGCGCGTCACAGGACGAAGCTCGCCGCTGAGTCCTACCTCGCCCGTCAAGCATGTACCACTTTCGATGGGAGTATCTACATTGCTACTCAATACGGCACCGATAACGCTAAGGTCGATGGCAGGGTCGTTGACACGCAGGCCTCCTGCGATGTTGAGGAACACGTCTTTTTGAGCCAACTTGAAGCCTACACGCTTCTCTAATACGGCCAAAAGCATATTGAGCCTCCGCCCATCAAAGCCTGTGCTGGAACGTTGGGCGGTTCCATAAGCGGCTGTAGAGACAAGAGCTTGTGTTTCGATGAGGAAAGGACGAACGCCCTCAACGGCGGCTGCAACGGCTATGCCGCTGAGTCCTTCTTGTTCGGGGGTGCGAAGCAATTGGGAAGGATTGTCCACTGGATGAAGTCCATCGCCGCGCATTTCGTAAATGCCTATTTCATTGGTGCTGCCAAAACGGTTTTTGTTGGCTCGCAGTATGCGATAGAAATAGTGGCGGTCGCCTTCGAATTGCAACACGGTATCCACGATGTGTTCTAAAACCTTTGGGCCGGCAATGGTGCCGTCCTTGGTGATGTGGCCAATGAGCACTACGGGCGTTCCGCTCTCTTTGGCAAACCGGAGCAACATAGTGGTACATTCTCGGATTTGCGAAACGCTACCAGGGGCGGCATCCAGTGCGGAAGAAAAGATGGTTTGAACGGAGTCAACGACCAACAAGGCTGGTCGTAGGTTCTTGACATGGGCAAAGATGCGTTCCATTTCTGTTTCGCAAACCAAGTAGCATGTGTCGGGAGCTTGCCCCAATCGGTCGGCGCGAAGTTTTATTTGTCGTTCGCTTTCTTCGCCACTGACGTAAAGCACGGTGCGGTCTGTGACACCCAAGACGGTTTGCAACAACAAGGTGCTTTTGCCAATGCCAGGTTCTCCGCCCAATAAGGTCAATGAACCAGGCACAAGCCCACCCCCCAAGACACGCACCAACTCAGCATCGTTGAGCACGATGCGTGGCTCGTCGTCGGCAGTGATATCCATGAGACGTACGGGGGAAGTTTGCCTTGCAACCTTTCCGTCAGCCAACGCCACTGAAACCGAAGCGCGATGAGGCTCTGGGGCAATGGTCATTTCCTTGAAAGTGTTCCATTCGCCGCATTGTGGACAACGTCCCTGCCATTTGGGTTCGTCGTGCCCGCAGTTGGAGCATACATATACGGTCTTTGCTTTCTTTGCCATGTGTGTTTTTGTTGAACGATGTGCGAAAAGATGGTTTCAAGTTCTGCTCATCGGAATAGTTTGCGGAACAAAAGGTATCCGCCAACCCAGCTTGTCATGCGGCTAAAGAGACCTGGCCCTTGGTTGTGTTCGTATGAACTTGAACGTCCATGACTTTGATAATACTTTTCTATTTTGAGTTTAAAGATATTGAGAGCCGCTGCGATGTCTTCTTTATTTTTCTCAGCAATTTCGTCCACTAACCGTTGGTATGAATAGTCGTCCATGTCTTCTACGTGTTCATGGCTGAAGGCATTTATTCTTGCTTCCCCCCTTGCATAAGCGTTTTTAAGGTTTTGCCTATATTCCTCTTTGATTGCTATCAGTTCAGGATTATTATACTCTTCGGACGGATAATACTTTTCAAAATTCTCATCAAATTCTTTTTCATAGTCCTTATCAATGAATTCCATGGCTGTGTTTATTGAATATGGTTTAGTTCTTCTCTGATGCTCACTAATTCTTCGCGTAAGCTCTGCAAGCGAGTGATGACTTCGCTTTGCTGGCGTTCGCCTGTTTTGTTCTTCTTGAGGAGTTCGCGAGCGGCGGCTATTTTCAGTCCGCGCACTTTCACTAGGTTGTAGATGATGCGAATTTTTTCGATGTCTGCGGCTGTGTATTGGCGTATGTTGCGTCCCGACTTGTGTGGGGCTATTTGTTTGGGAAACTGTCGCTCCCAGAAACGTAGTGTGGTTTCGGGAACGTCAAACATCTCCGCTACTTCGGCGATGGAATAAAAGAGTTTTAGGTCTTTCTGGCTCATTGTACTATGATTTCGTCGGTGAACAACCATCCTCCAGCGCGTCCGCTGGCTTTGGCGGTGTAGCGTATGTAGCGTGCTTGCGTGCTACCTTCCCATTCGTAACGTTGGAAACGAATCTTTGGGTCTTCAAAATCTACTTGCCAAGGTTCGCGACTGAGAATTGTCCAAGTTGCTCCGTCTGTGCTTGCGCTGATGATGACTTCTGAGGGGAGCCATATCCATTGGTCGGCGCGTTGCATGAAATCGGCGAAGATTTTTGTGACGGTCTGAACGCTGTCTAAGTCGAGTGTCACTTCGCAATCATCGTTTTCAAAGCCCAGCCACTGACCTTGCTGATAGTTGTAACTGCCGCGCTCGCCGTCGGTAAGTGTCTTCGGTCCATACCCGGGATACTTTGGTGAAGGTTGGTGGGTATAGACTGGATCAATGTCTACTGCCAGATGGTTCACAGGGTCTAAGGCTTCATCGCGGTCGCCTTTTTCCGTATAAAGGTTGAAGGCATTGTAGCCGTTGTTGTGCAGAAATTCTACTTCATCGAGAGCAAAGATATAGAAACGTTCCCACGATTTGCGTTCAGGCTGTGTCCATCCGTTTTCGGCTATGGCAAAGATGCGTGGATACATCATATATTCTGCGTGTTGCTCTGTGGCAATGCGTTCGGTCCAGACGTTGCCTTGCAGTCCCAAGATGTGAGCAGCTTCGTTTTCGTTCAGTTCGGCGGGAACGGGATCAAAATCATACGTAAGTCGCAAAGGGACATAGCCTCCCACGCCGCGTGGTTCGGTGGTGGGGTCGTCCTGAGCATTGTCTAAGTAGCATTGCCAAGGGGTCATCACTACATCGTGACCATCGCGTGCTGCCTGAATGCCATAGCGTTCGCCGCGCCACGACATCACTGTGGCCCGTGGCGAGAGCCCGCCTTCCATGATTTCGTCCCAACCAAGGAGTTTGCGATTATGTTGTGTGAGCCAGTTTTCGAGTTTGCGGGTAAACCAGCTTTGCAGTTGCTTCACGTCGCTGATACCTTCACGTTGCATCAAGGCTTGACACTTCGCACAACGCTCCCAATGACTGCGGTCGGCTTCGTCGCCACCGATGTGGATGTATTCTCCAGGGAAGAGTCCAACGACTTCGCTGAGTACGTTTGTGACAAAGGTGAATGTTTCTTCGTTGCCCAAACAAAGTTCGCTGTTTTCGTATGCGCGCCCTGTGCAAGCCAGATTTGGGAAGGCAGCAAGTACGGCCCGCGAATGTCCCGGAACATCAATTTCGGGCACGACGGTGATGTGCAACTTGCGAGCGTATTCCACGATTTCGCGCACATCTTTTTGAGTGAAGTAGCCACCGTATGCGCCTTCAGTCTTGGCCGAGCAGAAGCGTCCGCCAGCGCGTCCCCAGTCTTCCCATAGGTATTGCGGGCGATAGGCGGTGGAGTCGGTGAGCTGTGGATAGCGTTTCACTTCAAGCCGCCAGCCTGGGTCGTCGTTGAGATGCCAGTGGAAGCGATTGATCTTGTAGCGCGCCATCATGCGGAGCTGTTTCTTGATAAATTCCTTGTTGAAGAAATGACGGCTCACGTCCATGTGCCACCCACGCCACTGCAAGCGTGGCTCGTCGAAGATTTTCACTAATGGTAGGCTGTGCTGGCCTGTACCTGCTGGTTGTGCCTGCCCGTCTAACTGCAAGAGCGTTTGAAAGGCATAGAACAAGCCGGTAGCATCGCATGCATAGGCATCAGCTCCTTGAGGTGTGATTTCCAATCGGTAGGCCTCGGGATGGGTGAACGAAGGGTCAAGGCCGTCAAGCAGCAGCCGCACATGCGCTTGCTCAGATTTCTTCACCACCTTGAGCGGTAGCGAAGAAGTTGCAATGTATTCTAAGAGCTCTTTGCGGTCATCGCCCTTTAAATTGGTATAGACAGTGGTCACTCCACCCAGCGGAGCATACATACCCTCTTCGGCTTGCATATAGAGCGGGTAGGGGATGAGGCGCAGGTCTTGTGCATGGAAAGCCAGCGGGAGTAAAGCCAGTACGATGAGGAGAAAGCGTTTCATAGATGGGAGAAAAATTGTTTTTGATGGGACAAACAGAAAACGAAGTCCGATGTAGTTTAAACTTGTGGCTTTGTAGTT
Source organism: uncultured Prevotellaceae bacterium (assembly GCA_900316575.1). GTDB lineage: Bacteria > Bacteroidota > Bacteroidia > Bacteroidales > Bacteroidaceae > Alloprevotella. The sequence goes on from ONDJ01000021.1 coordinate 6,537, forward strand.
TTGCAGAAAAAGCATTCAAATAAAGAGTTGAACGCAGCAAGTTTATCTGCAAGCCAAGGGACTTAATAGGGTATAGGAGATAGAGGGTTGGATATTTGGGTTAGGGGTGTGGAGTTTTGTTCTTTTATTTGTCGTCGTAGTGGCCGTAGGCAGTGAGGATAAGCACAATGACCTTTTTTCATGTATTTCATAGACAAGTCTATGCTTTTTGCTGATACGGCGGTCCAACTTCCGCCCTTATCTCCACGAAGAGGCTCTGGATGTCCTGTTCCTGTTCGGGGATGTTCTGCAAGTTCTGTTAAAAGCACTTGTACTTTGGCATAAGCTTTAGGCTCAGATGCCCGAAGGCGTAACAGGTGTTTGGTAGCTTGTTCTGTATATCTGATGGTGTACATGGCTTATCCTACACGGTTCAGGAAGTCATCTAAGTTCTCTCCTGGAAGCATTTCGTAATATCTCCCTTGGCCATATTGTACACGTGCTTCTTCTACACGATCTAAGAATTCCTCATGTGTCATCTGTGTGGGGTCGCCCTGCTTGGCCGCTTTCTCGGCATTGGTTGCTTCGGTGAGCTTTTCTGCCAGCCAAGTGCGGTTTCGTGCAGATAGATTGAGGCCTTGGATATACGTCCAAAGGTTGTTCATGGCTACGCTTGTCATACGCTAAAAGTTTTTTAGTCCATACTATGTATGCCTGCAAAGGTAAGGCAAATTATTGGTAATGATTAAGTGAAGCAATGGTTTTGTACTCAACGTTTTTGTTTCATCTGGAACGAGAGGGTGCCTGCGCGAGTGAGTTCTTCGTGTGAGATGCGCAAGTTTTTGAGTGTTTTCCCACCGAGGGTGGCGCGGCGGATGTAGAGGCCGTTGCCAGTCTTTTCTATGATGAGTTGAGATTGGGGATAGTACTTTGGGTCGAGGTGGATGGTGACGCGGTCGAAGATAGGTGTGGTGAGTGTGTAGTACGGTTCGGCTGGGCTGTCGGGGTAGAAACCAAGCATAGAATAGATAGCCCAGGCCGACATGGCTCCCGTGTCTTCGTTGCCTGGTAGTCCGTCAACAGCATTGCGGAAGTGCTTGGCAAGGAGACTTTGGGTGAGTTCTTGCGTGCGCCACTCTTCGCCAGCGAAGCGTGAGAAAAAGTAAGGATAGGCTATATCGGGTTCGTTGGCAGGGTCGTAGAGACCAGCTTCAAAGCAATGCCACAGTTGTTGCACAAAGGTCTTGCGTCCACCCATGGCTTCGGCTAATCCTTCGATGTTAAAGGGTATGCAGAAAGCATAGTTCCATGCGCAGCCCTCGTGGAAGCCTGGATTGGCTTCGAAGTTCTGTCCGGCAAGGGGATTGAAGGGTCTGAGGAAGTCGCCATCAGTAGTGCGTGGCCGCAACAATTTAGTTTCTTCATCGTAGTAGTTGCGCCAGCCTTCGGCTTGTTGGAATAGGATTTCAGCATCGGCATCGTGGCCGAGTTCTTCTGCCAGCCGTGCCAAGGCATAGTCGGCCACATAGTATTCTAAGGCTGTGCTCACGGCAAAACTTTCCTGGCCTTCTATAGGTAGGTAACCGAGCGTTCGATAGGTGTCGTTGTCAGGTCTCAGGAAATTGCGAGCACCTTCGGTGAAGGCTGATTTGCGACAAGCTTGGTAGGCTTTCTCTACATCAAACCCATGTAGTCCACGTAGGTAGGTGTCGGCTATCATAATGGTGGCAGGGTCGCCATCCATGGTGCCTGTTTCGCGTCCGCACAGTTCCCACTTGGGCATCCATCCCCAAGTTTCGCTCTTATCAATGAGCGAGCGCACCATGTCGGTTTGTCGGTCGGGAAACAGCAGACAGAGCAAAGGATGGGTGTTGCGATACGTGTCCCAGAGCGAAAAGATGGTGTAGTGATTGATGCCTGTAGGCGCGGTGCGAATGTCGGTGCTTTCCATGGCGGGATATCGTCCGTCAAGGTCTTGCATCACAGACGGGTGGATGAGCAAGTGATAGAGAGCGGTGTAGAAAACGGTGCGTTGCTCATCGGAGCCTCCTTCCACTTCAATGCGGCTCAGGTCGTTTTGCCAGGCTTGGCGTGCTTCTTGGCACAAGGCGTTGAAATCCTTGCCTTGTTGTTCTTCAAGGTTGCGGCGAGCTCCTTCGATGTTGACGAGCGAAATGCCCATCTGCACTTCTACTTGTTCGCCTTCTTCAAGATTGTAAGAGAAGAAGCAACCGATGTCGTCGCCTGAAAGTTCTTTAGCATATCGGCGATAGAACTTGTAGGTACCTGGTGTGCTGTCCCATGCGGCTTCGGCCTCCATGGGGCGTTGCATTTTCCAATACCCTACGTCTGTAGGCTTGCGATTGAGACGCATCACGAAATAGACGGGGTAAACGCCATCGGGCTTGATGTAGCAGAAGTTGCCAAAGAGTTTGCTGCCTTCAATCTCTGTGTCGTTCACGCGGCGTATGGTTGCTCCGCTCTCGTTGGTGAGTCCTTCTCCAAAGTTGAGCAGGATGTTCCCGCGCCCTTTAGGGAAAGTGAAGCGAGCACGGGAGGTGCGCTGTGTAGCTGTAAACTCAGCACGAATGCCATAGCGTTTCAATGTGGTAGCATAATAGCCTGGTGTAGCGGTGTCGGCAAGCGTTTCAGTGCCATACTCGCGATATTGAACGTTGAGGTCTCCACTTGTTGCCATGAGCAGTAGTGAGCCCAAGTCGGGACAACCCACACCGCTGAGGTTCATGTGGGAAAATCCTGTGAGATAAACGTTGTCGGCACTATATGGGGTGCTCCACCAGCGTTTGTCCTTGTCCCAACGGTTGAGGTCGCTGCCCATGACGTTGAAAGGCGTGACGCTCATCAGTCCGTGAGGCACAAGGGCACCAGGGTTGCATGTGCCGAAGTTGCTTGTTCCGATGAAGGGGTTTACGTAATCCACAGCCTGTTTCTGCGCAGTTGCTGCGCAGAAAGACAGCATCGCTATGAATGCAGCAAGAAGTCTTTTCATATCTATTGGTTCTATAAACGGATTTATACGCCACGTGTAAGCACATAGAGGCCCACCGCTACAGCTACGAGTAGGACGAATAAAACAACTTGCACCCCGAGTCGGTGTAGCTGCCTACTTAGCGCGGATTTCTTGGAAGATTTGTTTTCTGTATTCATGGTAAAAAGGTCTTTAGCAATAGTGAGCAGTGTAAGTTTCAGCAAAGGTAAGGCAAATTCCTGAGAAACAAGCTATCAGGTAATTAAAAAGAAAAAAGGCGATTGCTCGCGTGCGGTTTTTTCTTTATTCTGTCGTAACTTTGCAGACGCTTATGCGATAGGATTATGCCACAAAAGCCTTTTTATCCTTTAACAATAATTTTAATTCTCTTTATTCCATGAAACACTTCAACAAGCTGCTGCTTCTCTTTGCAGTCTTTTCTTTGCTTTTATCTTCGTGCGATGACGACCATTCGTATGTTCCTGTTATTAGCGATGTTCCTTGTGCCGTAGTGGTCAATCAAGGTGCAATGGGTTATCTGCCTGGCACGCTTGATGTGCTCAATCTTACAGACGGAACTTATACTCCCACGGTGCTGACTTTGGGAGGTTCGCCACAGAATGTTGCTGAATGTGGCGGCTATCTTTTTGTGCCGCTCTTTGAAGAAAACGTTGTAGCTGTGTACGACAAGAGTTCACTGCGTGCGGCAGGTCGCATTGCTGTTCCTGCCCCACAAAACGTTTGCACAGACGGTGAGCGTATCTTTGCTGTTGGAGCCGACAGCATTTTCCGCATTAGTGCTTCGTCGCTGAGTGTGGAACTGAAAGACACTGTTGGCCATACAGCCTTTGCTGCAGTTTGTTCGGGCGGAAGTGTTTATGTGTCGATAGGTCGCGGTTTGGGGCAGGCCGAAGGGGGTAATCTTGTAGCAAAAGTCAATCCCGAAACGTTGCAGCGCGAATACATCTCCGTAGGCATCAATCCCTACAATCAGATGGTGGCCGACGATGAAGCGGGCATTTTTGTAGTATGCACGGGCAACTACTATGATATTCTGCCTGCCGTCTATCGCATCAAAGCCGATGGCACAGCTACTGAGGTTTGTGCTGGAACATACATTGACGTATGCGACGGGAAACTCTTTGTCGTAGAGCGCAATAGTTCGTACGACAGCAATTGGAACGAAACCAGTTCGTGTACCTACAAGGTTTACAATGCCAATACAGGCAGCTTGCTCGCAGAAGACTTTATCAAGGCTGATGCCGAACATCCCGCAGCAGCTACGTTTGTGAAGGTTAATCCCAATAGCGGCGACATCTATGTGGGAGCTGCTGGGCTTACAGATGGTGGCTTTGTAAATTATATGGGAAGCGGATATGTTTATCGCTATGCGTCCGACGGATCTATGCTTGGCAAATATGAAGCTGGCGTGAGTCCTTATGCGCTCTACTTCGTGACGAAGCGCGTAGCGGAATAAGCGAGTCACATATCTCTCTATCAGCAGAGCGGCACAAGTCAACTTCCTTTTCAGTTGCTTGTGCCGTTCTGAGTTTGAACTTTTATGCTTTCAGGCTACTTGGTTTTCGTGGTAGTCTTCTTTGCTTTTGCCTTGGTGGTTTCTTTCTTTGCCGCTGAAGTCGTAGCCTTTTTTGTTGCAGTGCTTGCAGACTTGCTTAAAGCTTTAGCAGGAGTAGCAGGCTTTGTGGCTTTTACTTTTACGGTAGTTGCTGCTGTTTTGGGGCGTGCTGAAGAGACCTTAGTTTCGGTTGCCTTTTTGGTGGTTGTTGCTGATTTGGTTTTGGAAACTGTGACCTTTGGTTTAACTTCCGTTGCAGGCTTATCGGCTTTTTTGCTTACAGTGCTTGTGCGAGCTGGAGCTTTTTTCTTGACGATTTGTGCTTCGAGCTCTTCCAATTCGGCATTCACGAGGTCAACCCTTGCTTGGGCTTCGCGCATTTCGCGGCGAGCTTTCTCGGCTTCGCGTGTGGTGCGGTCGGCAAGGCGGCGTGCTTCTTCGTAGGCCTTTTGTGCCTCTTCCATTTGTTTCTTCAATGCTTCGGCATTGCGTTTTAGCACTTCGCCTCGGCTACGGGCATCTTCGGCATGGGCACGATGAGCTTGAACTTCTTCCTGATAGGAAGCCAACTGTTCGTTGAGAAGCTGTCTGCGACGCTTGGTTTCTGCTGCTTTTTTAGCCGCTGCGCGACGACGGAGTTTTTCTTCGTCTTCGGTTGCTTTTGTTGAAGTTTTCGTTTCGGCTGACTGTCGTCCGCGCTCTATTTCTTCGTCAAGATAGTCGGCGATAGCTCCTGTGATGCTTGGCTGCTTAGGCAGTGGGGCTACGACATCAATGCGCAGTCCTTTTTCTTCGGCAGCGATGCGGGCTGCATTGCCGAGCGTGGCAATGCGCAATACGCTTTGTTCAAAGCCTGGGAACGATGAAACCAAGGTTTCAACACCTGCTGCCGTGAAGAGTACCACCATGTCGTTGTCGAAAACTTCTTCCTTGGTTACGGGTACGCTCACCGTGCGATACATCACACAGTCGGTATGTTTCAGTCCCTTTTCGTCGAGCTTCTTCAAGAAATGGCCGTCGGTTGTGTCGTTCTGAGGCACCAAATATTTTTCGCTTTTGTGCTTGGCCATGACTGGAACGAGGTCGTCCACCTTGCCCGTGGTGCCGAAGAAGACTTTGCGCTTGCGATACTGCACAAACTTCTGAATGTAGAGAGCTACTGACTCGCTTGTAGCAAAATACTTCATCGTGTCGGGCATCTTCAGGCGCATTTCTCCTACAATCTTGAAGAAGTTGTCAATGGCATGGCGTGAGGTGAAGACAATAGCTGTGTGTTTGAGTACATCTACGCGCTGCTTGCGAAATTCGTGTACGCTGACTCCTTCAATCTTGATGAAGGGACGGAAAGTGAACTTTACACCGTATTTCTCTGCCATTTCGGCATACGGGTTCTTGGGGGTTGAGGGTTGTGGTTGAGATACAAGAATGTTCCGTATCATGTTTTTGCTCCTATTTTTGTACAATTTAGAAACAGTTTTTTTCAACTTGCAGCCTCCAATAACCGCCACAGTGCGGCCAAGGGTGCGATTTCAAGCGTGCAAAAGTATATAAGTAAATGAAAGAAACCGCCCCGATAGTAAAAAAAAGTGCTATAACATTTCATAAAAAGTACCATTCTGCTAAGCAAAATGTATAAAAGTAGGGCAAGAATGTAGATAGTGGGGGGTAGGACGAAGTAGATTTCTACGACAACGATTACCAAGAGGAGAAAGCTGGACAGAAATACGCTTTGTATTCGTGTTTGATGCCAAAGCAAGTGTTGCCATTGCTCAAAGAAAACACTGTCGATGAAGCGATAGAGCACAGCACGCACACCATACCATAACGCGGTGAGCCCCGCAACCTTAAAGATAAGTAAATAAGGGGCATTGTCAGCAAAGATTTCGGGATTGAGCGCATGTTTGTAGCAGACAAAGGCTAAGGCAATGAGAAAGCATACGTGCAGATGTAGCAGGAAGTTGTTGCCTACATCGTCTATGTCGCTTTCATCGGTGGGAATGGCTCGGCGGGGTATAAGGTTGTAAAAGAAGTCGGCAGCCGAGCGCACTACGAAGTTCCAAGACTGAACCGCAACCCAAGCCATGCTAAAAACACTAACCATGAGCAAAAGGGTGATCACATCGTCGGTGCGCGGAGTCCAAGCCAAAGGCTCTCCAGCGACACGGCTGATGGGCACCTCAATGGTTGACTGCAGCGTATCAAGCTCTGCATTTGATCGTGCAGAGCTGTCGGCAAGTGTTGTCAGCGTGTCTTTCATCACAGAGAGTGGTTTTCGTTGCTGCAAAAACTCTTGGGTTTCTTTAGGCCGAGTCTTTTTTAGATTATCCCTATAGAGCTGCAAATTTGGTTAGCGAAGCGTCCCAGAGCGGTGTTTCTTCGCATAGTCTGACGGCTTCTTCGGCTTTTTCGGTCGAAACCCAAAGGTGGGTGTGCATGGGGCGCATCATGTGTTCGTCAACAGCGCGAACGAGTTGTCTCAGCAAGGCATCGTAATAGCCATTGATGTTAAGCACCACGATGGGTTTGAGGTAGAGTCCCAGTTGTTTCCACGTGATGATTTCGAGCAATTCCTCGAGCGTGCCCACACCACCAGGTAGGGCAATGCAGGCATCAGCCATTTCAGCCATCTTCTCCTTGCGCTGGTGCATGGTGGGGGTGACGACGAGTTCTGTCATTTCGTCGTGTTGCCAGCCTTGGTCAATCATGAAAGAAGGTATCACCCCAATGGCTTTGCCGCCTGCTTGGAGTGCACCGTTCGTAGTAGCTGCCATCAGGCCTGTGCGTCCCGCTCCGTTGATGAGCGTATGGCCGCGCTTGGCCATGGTCTCGCCAAGTTCGTGAGCTGCCTTGGCATAAATGTCAGGGATCTGACCGCTCGAAGCGGCATATACGCAGATGTTCACTGGTTTAGAGGTTGAAAACTTGCTGAATGTCGCTCACGCGGTCGAGTTTCTCCCAAGTGAAGAGTTCCACTTCTTTCGTGATAGGTGCAGAAGGGGTGCCAAAGGTTTTGGTGACGGTTTGCGGCGTGCGTCCCATGTGGCCATAGGCAGCTGTTTCTGCATAGATGGGCTGGCGCAGACGAAGCGTCTGTTCGATGGCATGTGGACGGAGGTCGAAGTTTCTTGCTATCCATTGAGCAATCTCGCCGTCGGAGAGACCAACGTGGCTACGTCCGTAGGTGCTGACATAAACACTGATGGGTTCGGCTACACCGATGGCATAACTGAGCTGTACCAGCATTTCGTCGCTCACACCCGCAGCCACCATGTTTTTGGCAATGTAGCGAGCAGCGTATGCAGCAGAACGATCCACCTTTGAAGGATCTTTGCCACTAAAGGCTCCACCTCCGTGAGCTCCGCGTCCACCATAGGTGTCAACGATGATTTTGCGACCGGTCAGTCCTGTGTCGCCAGCAGGACCACCGATAACAAACTTACCCGTAGGGTTGACGAAATACTTGATTTCGCCCTTTTCAAAAAGTGCACGAACCTCGGGTGTGTGGATACGTTCGGCCATCACGCGGGGAATGAGTATGTTTATCACATCTTGGCGTATCTGTTCAAGCATAAGGCGGTCGGCCTCGTCCTGTCCGATACCTTCGGGCGAAATGAAATCGTCGTGCTGCGTGCTGACCACAATGGTGTCAATGCGTTGGGCGCGGTGCTGATCGTCGTATTCTATGGTCACCTGGCTCTTAGCATCGGGACGCAGATAGGTCATCTGCTTACCCTCGCGGCGTATTTCAGCGAGAACCTCCACAAGGTCGTGAGCCAAAGCCAGAGGCAACGGCATGAATTGTTCCGTCTCATTGTTGGCATAGCCAAACATCATGCCTTGGTCGCCAGCTCCCTGCTCCTCGGGAAGAGAACGATCTACCCCACGATTAATGTCAGGACTTTGTTCATGAATGGCCGAGAGAATGCCGCATGAATCGGCACTGAAGAGATATTCATCGCGGTCGTAACCAATGCGTTTGATGGTGCGGCGAGCCACCGTTTGCAAATCCACATAAGCTTCGCTTTTCACCTCGCCCGCAATAACCACCTGGCCCGTAGTGACCAGCGTCTCGCAGGCTACTTTAGAATGAGCATCATGCGCCAAAAATTCGTCAAGAATGGCATCGCTGATTTGATCAGCCACTTTGTCGGGGTGTCCCTCCGAAACCGATTCAGATGTAAAAAGATACATACTTCTTTGAGTTGTGATATAAAAAAAGAATAAGGAACAGCGGACATCTCTTGTCGGCCATTCCTTGTCGTACGCGGTCTGTAAAAACGAGGGTGCAAAGCACTCAGTGCTTTCCTGTAGCCCAGGTTTTAGCATTTTTTACCGTGGTTGCAAGCAGCCAAATCTGTCCACCTTTTACTATTTGCGCCGCAAAAGTAATAATGAATCCTCAAACATAGAAGCATACATAATAAAAACTTAATTCTCTCCGCCCAACTCCATCGCGAAAACATCACCACACCGCTTCCACAAGAGGGGCTTCGCGCTCACTGCAATAGGAGTTTCACGTCACAGCAATAAGCCTTATTCGCAGTTTTTAAGTTTGATTTTTGCATAGCAATAGGAGCTTCTCGTCACTGCTATAAGAGGTTGTCGCATTTGTAACGGCATCTTTTTGCCTCAGCTAAGGCCTCTTTTCGCAAAAACATCCCATCTTCTCGCGTGCGCGCCGTACGAAAATTACGTGCGCACCGTACGGTGTGCACGCAATCATGTGGGAACTTAGAGAGACACACATAGGACAAATATTCTGCCGCAGTGTTTTGGGAAATCGAGAACCTCTGTCCTCAATAGATCTTCTATCATTTAGAATATTCAGTAAAGCCAATGATTATTTGAGTTTCAAAAGAGTGCGTAGTGGCTTACCAGACAGCAAAAAAAGGAACAAATCACCGAACAAATTCGGTACAAACAACCGAAAACATTTTTTTCTTTGGTCGCTTAACTGTACCATTATAGAATAATCAGCAAAAACCGTTGGCGGAAGGAAATTACCGCCAACGGCTTTTATTGCTTCTTCGCTAAATGAACAGACGTTTATTTTACGACCATCTTTCGGCTTGTGCCGTCAGAGTAACGAGCAATAACAAGCTGCCCTCGCTGAGGTTGAGTGATGCGTTGCCCTTGGAGGGTGAAGTAGGATGGGACAGAAGCGTTGCAATAATTAGAATATAGGGAGTGGATGTTTGTTTGAGTTTCCGTTTCAATGATGTTCTTAAATCGGCCGAACCATGCGTTTGAAGAATAAACATCAGCCATTCCAGTGGGAACATACAGCTTGACCCTTTCAAAAAAATCGTCATTAAGAGAAGCTAATTTGTCAGCCTTTGAAGAAGAGGCATTGACTAAAGGATTGACAAACTGTTGAGCTTTATTGGTTTCTTCCAAGTCTAAATATTCATAGGAATAACATAAACTGTCAATAGAATCCTTACAACTCCATGGCACATAGATAGCTTCAAGTGCGTCGCACTGGTCAAACATGGCATCCGACAAGAATTCTAAGCTTGTAGGTAGCGTAATAGATTGAAGATTGGGATAGTTGGCTAAAGCATCTTCGCGAATATCGTTTACCTGATAGTTTTGACCATCAATGGTAACCTCGTTAGGTATCACAATCGTTACAGAATTAAGGTCGTCACTTCCAAGCCAAATAGCTTGGTTCTCATGCTTGCTACTCTTGTCAACGGCATAGTTGTGACCTTTATATGCATACGAAGTATAATCTTGTCCCGATAACATTCGCTTGATGTGTTTGAATTGAGACCATGGCCAGGTGCTCCTATATTTTTCCCACGTACCAAAACCGAAAGGAATAACCAGCACCCCATCTTCATAGACATGATCCTCAAAGCCTCTGTATTTATCAACTAAAGGCGGTGTTTGGCCCTTGCAAACAACGATCATCTTGTTCGGTGCACTGTTTGCCATCTCAAAAAGAGTACTACCTAATAAACCATCACCTATCGTCTTAACAGATGGTCCAAAAGTAAGTTTCCAAGCTTTATTTTCTATATACTCATTACTAAAGTATAATTGTGGAATATTTGTCATATCAATATAAATATTTCTCAAAGGGCAGTAATCAAAGGCTTCGTAGCCTATTTCTGTTACAGAATTTGGAATGTTGATAGTCTGTAGGCTGTGACACCCAACAAAGGCTTGACGTCCAATTTTGTTTACCGAGTTTGGAATCGTTACACTTGTTATTTCAGTAAAGAAATTAAAAGCATTATCTGGAATATAAGAAACGGTACTTGGAACAGCTAAATCTGTTATTTCTTTTCCATTAAGGAAAAGGTGTAGTGATGAATGGTAAAAGATAGCCCAATCATGTAAGCCATAACCACCAAAATTGATTTTACACCAAGCATTCAAGTCAGAGATATGGAGTGACAAATTACCACAAGCATAAAAAGCCTCAAAACCTATAGATGTTAAAGATCTTGGAATTTCTAATTGTGGTAAGCTTCTGCAAAAAGCAAATGCATATGTATCAATGGCAGTTACCTTTTTGGGGATATTAACTTTGGTCAAGTTCTTACAATTATAAAACATCTCCCATGTTATCCCTGTTATGTTCTCTGAAAGTTCAACGGTTTCAAGGTTTATACAATCTTTGAACAATCCGAAACCTATCTCTGTTACGGAATTTGGAATTGATATGGTTTTAAGGTTGGTACAACCAGAAAAGGTATAAGAACCTATATAAGTTACAGTATTGGGGATTGTTATGCCTGTAATTTCCATATCACTAAAAACACCTTTATCGAGACCATAATCATAATAAGTTATACCAATAGTAACGACCGTCAACATTACTGTTTCCATTCTACCTGTCTCCTCGTCAAAGTATTCATAGGGTATGGTTGAAGGAATTGTTATATGCCCTGTTTTGCTCTTTTCACAAGTTGCTACATCCAAGAAGCCTAAAGGACCTTCAACATATGTAATACCATCTTTGATTAACGGATACCCACCCATTCCCTCATATTTAGCATGGGTATTATTGCAAACAATAAAAGTAAAGCACGCAAATAGTAATAGTTTCTTCATTGTGATAAAGTTTTAGGAAGTTTGTAATGTTATAAGTTAAAATTAGGAAAATCCGCTGATCCACGATTTCTTGTTTTTCTTTGCGGGCGGGGACGCCCGCGCTCCCAACGTTTGCGGTAGACGAGTGGCATGTACACAAAAAAGCGTGGAACCTTGTCTGTTACCCGTTCCACGTCTTGAGGCTCTCGCATTGCCCTGTCAGAAAAACGAGCAACGCAGAAGCCCACGCTGATATGATAGTCTTACTCCATATATAAATATAGAGAAACATACATCATATCCCATTGGGACATCTACCGTTGCTTTGTTCTTTCTGACGAGGAATTTGCGAGATTTCAAGACATAAGAACAAAGCGCTATAAGTAAACGCCTTTATTATGTGTTTCAGTGCTTCCCGCCCTCCCTTGGCAGGCTTCTGCACAAGAGTTTGATGCGGTTTGCGGGGCAAAGATAGGGTTCTCTTTCAGATAGCGCAAAGGGAAAGCCCCGCTTTCGTGCAGCATCTGCACATGGCGGGGCATTTGTTTACTGTTAAGTAGTTGTGTGAAGACTACTTTGGAATGCTTATTCGCTCACACCGAGTTCGGCAAGGCGGTCTTTGGCTTCTGTGACACCTGCTTGGGCGGCGGCACGATAAAGGGCAATGGCTTTATCGCGGTTTTGCTCTACACCAAGGCCTTTTTCATAGCATAGTCCCAGACGGTAACAACCTTGGGCATTATGTTGCTGGGCGGCTTTGTCATACCAAAGAGCGGCTTCGCTGTTGCTCTGTGGAACTCCGCGTCCCATTTCGTAGCAGATGCCAAGGCTTACTTGTGCACGAGCAAAGCCTTGTTCGGCACTCTTGCGAAACCAGGTGGCAGCTTGGTTGTAGTCTATCTTAACACCGCGCCCTGTATAGTAGCAATTGGCAAGGTTGTACTGAGCGGTGAAATTTCCTTTTTGGGCAGCTTTCTTGTAGTACTTGATGGCTTTGGCATAGTCTTGCTTGATGCCTTTTCCGTTTTCGTAGCAAAGGCCTAATAAGCCAAGTGCTTCTACGTGGTTTTGCTTAGCGGCTTTTTCGAGCCAACTGAAGGCTGTGCCGAAGTCTTGAGTCACGCCTTGTCCAAGGTAGTAGCAAACGCCGAGGCGATACTGTGCTTGAGCGTTTTTGCGTTCAGCTGCGAGTGTGGCCCATTTGACACATTCTTCAAAGTTTTTCTGTCGTCCGTTTTGGCCAAAGTAATAGTCTTCGGCGATAGCGGCCTGCTCGGCAGGTGTTTGATCGTCGGAAACGATGGTCGTGTTGGGCTGTGTTGGTGCAGCAAAGAGTGAAGTGTTGCCACTGAGCATGAATACTACGCAACAAGCCAGTGTTGCAAAGAGTCTGTGTGTTTTCATAATCTTTAGGGGTTTGATGGTAAACGAGTTGTGGGCAAAGATAGGCATTATTTGTGAAAGGCAAGTGTTTGGCATGACTTTATGTTGAAACTCTTCTTGAGATGTTAGGACTTTTTGAATTATTCTAAAAAGAAATCGCCCGCAGCTGTTGTTTTGACAGACGCGGGCAGTTTCTATGTAAGCGTGTTATCTGCGAAAGAAATCAGCGCGTAAGAGCTATGATAAGTGATGTGAGCGATATGACCACGCTGGCAATACTTGCGCTGGCTCCCCAGAAAGTGAAGAAGGGGCTGTTTTTCACACCAGCGGCTTTGTTGGGCGAAACGTAGATCACGTCGTTTTGTTGCACATAGAAAGCGGGGCTATTGAAGATGTCGGCTTGGGTGAGGTCGAGGACGTACATTTCGCGCTTGCCGTCAACTTCGCGATAGAGTTGGAGGTTTGTTTTCAGTCCATTGTCACTTATGTCGCCAGCTGCTGCCAGAACGTCAAGTACGGAGGTGCGCTGAGAGTTGAGCGCAATGGTACCAGGTCTGTTGACTGCTCCGAGAACACTGACGCGCGCATTGGTATATTTCACAGTGACTTGGGGGTCATTGACAATGCCTGCGGCAATGATGGCTTTTTCGACCGTAGTGGCAAACTCTTCTTCGGTTTTACCTTGTGCCTTGAGTTTGCCTATCATGGGCAGGGTGACATATCCGTCTTTGTCAACGGTGTAACCAGTGTAGATCTCTTTATTTCCGCCTGAGCTGGTGGTTACCGCTTCGTTGGTGCCGAAAGTCACGTTGCTGGCAAATCCTGCCAAGAGTTTAGGCTCACTGCAGGTGATAGACAGCGAGATGCGGTCGGCAGGTTGGATAGCCATGCGATAACTTTGGGGAATGGCCTGCGGGGAGGAATAAACGGATTCAGAACCTTGGAAGTAAACGATTTTCTTTTGCGACACACAGGCTGTAAGGCAAAGTACTGTCAGTGCGACGAAGAGTATGCGCGTTGCTTTCATATTGAGCAGATTATAAAATGGTGTGCTGGATTGATTGTTTGTTTTTGTAAGGACTTGTTGCTTTGTTTTAGAAAAGGCTCTTGAAACGTCCAAAAATTCCTTTCTTTTTCTTTTCTTCGTTTTGACCATAGCCGTAGCCGTATGCGTGGCCGTAGCCATAGCCGTATCCATGACCGTAACCATAGCCGTATCCGTAGCCACGGCGTTTCTCTATGTTGACGGCGTTGAGCACAAGGCCTACACTGGGCAGTACTTTGTCGCGAGCCATATCGTCTATGAGATAGAGCGAATTCTTGTAGGAGTAGTTTTGGCGAACGACTACAATGGTCATGTCGGCTACACGGGAGATAACCTGAGAGTCGCTGACCATACCGACGGGTGCGGTGTCAATAATGATGATGTCAAATTCTTGACGAAGTATATCAATTGCTTGGTCAAGTGCTTTCTGAGAGAGGAGTTCTGTGGGGTTGGGCGGTACAATGCCACCAGGGAGAATGTAGAGGTTGGGCGAAACGTCGCTCTGCTGAACAAGCTCCATCAGGTCTTGGCCTTCGGGGTCGGCAAGATATTGGGAGATGCCACCGAGGTGGGTAGAGATGTGGAATACTTTGTTGAGGCCTGGTTTGCGAATATCGAGACCGACGATGATAACTTTCTTGCCAAGGAAAGCATAGCTTGCTGCAAGGTTGCCAGCAATGGTGCTCTTGCCCTCGCCACTGATGGCTGAAGTAAACATGATGACTTTTCCCTTGTCGCCGCGAAGCATGAACTGGATGTTGGTGCGAAGACTGCGGAAAGCTTCGTCCATCACGTTGTTCTTGTTTTCTTGAACAACGATAGCACGGCTCTTCTTGTTCTGCTTGTTGAAAGGAATGTCGCCAATGACAGGTAGGTCGGTGATGCGCTTGATGTCGGAACGACCTGCCACTTTAACTGCAAGCAACAGCATGAGGTAGAAGATACCAATAGGAATAGCAAGGCCTATAACTAAAGCGATAAGCATTATCACCGACCGGCGCGGAGCAACGGTGCTGACCATTTCGGGCTCTTCGATGATGCGTCCGTTGTTAGCTGTTGCTGCAAGTTTAATGGCGTTTTCTTCACGTTTCTGGAGAAGAAGCAGATAGAGCTGGGACTGGAAGTCGCGCTGACGAGTGATAGAGAGGTATTGTTTCTCGTCTTCAGGTGTGCGTTCAATGGTACTGATAAAACTGCCAAGCTCTGTCTCGAGTTTGTTCTTGGCAATGCTGGCTCCTTCTTCAAGACTGGCAAGTGTGGTCTCGATGTTGTCGCGCATTTGTTGGAGTTGCACATCGGTATTGGCGATGACAGGATTCCTTTCGCTGCTGTTGCGAGCCAAACGGTTGCGTTCTATGACGGCTTTGTTGTATTCATTGATCATTCCCATCAAGCCATTGTCGTTTTCAATGCCGATGCTGGTGGGAAGCACGTCGTTTTTCTTGATGTTCGACTTGACGTGGCTATGCAGATATTGGATGAGATGAAGTTGCGTTTCGTTTTGTGCAAGAGCCTTTTCGTATTCGCTACGTCCTTGGAGTGCTCGAGCTGCATCGCTCTTGAGGTCGGTAAGACCTGCATTTTGTTTGAAAGCAGCAAGCGTGGTTTCGGTGTTGCCCAGTTCGTTAGAAATAAGTACGATGCGATTGTTAATGAAGTCGGCTGTGCGTTCGGCTATTTGGTTCTTGTCTTCGTTGGCATCAGCATTGTATGCTTCGACAAGTGCATTGATAAATACAATGGCTCGCTCGGGGCGTGTGTCGTTGAGTGTGAGCGAAGTGATGAATGATTCTTTGTTGACTTGTGTCACCCCCAGGCGTCTTTTGTATGAACCAGCCATGATCGTCGGTGCGAGGATAGAGGCTGATATTTCCATGTCTTCTTTCAAAGGAACACTGTCAACACGAGTTATGCTGATGGTTCCTGCCGAAGTAGGGAACATGACGGGGAGTTTTGTGTAGTGCTTTGTGACATCGTCTTTTGCTCCTTCAGGGCGTGTGGTGATATCAAGCGAACCATTTGTGTGGAGCTTGATAAGCATAGACATGCGCTGGAGCTTCTCGGCTTCGGTAGGTGTCATCCAAACCTTGATGGGGGAGTCTTTGTAGAGGTCGCGCGGGCGGAACGTGTCTGTGCGACGTTGGGTGATATAGAGATCAAGGTTTTCAATAACTTTGCGAATGAGCGTACGCGAAGCGATGATGTCCATCTCTGTGCTGAAGTTGTTGGCTACAGAGAAGACGCTACTGAACGATGAGCGACTGTTCAGTGCACCTTGATCCTTAAAGACATCGTTGCTCTCGTCCTTGATAAGAATGGACGACTGTACTTGGTAGGTGTTAGGCGTCTTCTTTAAATACAAATAAGCTATCCCAAGTGCGATAGCGGCGCATAGTACTATCCAATACCAACCGTCAATGCTTTTTTCTAAAAGTTGCTGAAAATCTATGCCCATCGTGCGCTTTTCGGCATCAATGGCTTCGGGCTGGTTTTGCTGATAATCCCTTTGTTCAGTAGCGGACATAATTCTGTATTGAGGAATTCCTTATGATTTATTACTTGTAGCCACTCAGTATTTGTATATTCAATACATCGGAGCTGTCTGTTCCTAATTTCGGGCAAAAGTAATCTTTTTCAGATTTATAGCAAATGTTTGAGCAAATAAACTTCGTTGTTGTGCTGTAAACATAAGAAATAGCGTCAAGATTTTGTTATCTCAACGCTACTCTGTGTGGTATTTTATGCTACAATTCTTTATTTAATGTGCTGCCGAATTTTTTCAAGGTAAGCGTTAAATGCCTTTTCGTCTTTTCGGTCAATGATGTCAATGAGTTCTTTTAACTCAGTGCGTATTTTGCTTACTTGCCCGCTGGTGCGAGGATTAAAGAGTATTTCTCGCAGGAGCGTGTCGTCTTCGCCAAGTACGCCTTTAGCTATGCGCATGTGGCGTTTGAACGTGGTGCCAGGGGCGTCTTGGTGTTTCATAACGGCACTGAACACGAAGGTGCTAACAAAGGGAATGCCTAATGAATAGGCTACGGTTTCATCGTGTTCGTCAAAGGTATATTCGCAGATGTTGAGACTCAGGCGTTGGTAGAGGTCACGGAAGAAGATGCGTCCGATGAAGTCGCCTTCGTTGATGATGATGGCGTTTTCTTGCGATAATTGCCCCAGGTTGGCAAATGTTGGACCAAACATTGGGTGGGTGGAGACGTAGTGCATACCTGTGGCTTCGTAGAATTCCTTGAGCCCCGTTTTGACTGAAGCGATGTCGCTGATGATGCAATCGTGGGGAAGGTGGGGAATGACTTGGCGGAACACGTCCAGCGTGTACTTCAGCGTGACGCAGTTGATGCATAGCTCTGGGTTGAAGGCATCAATCTCTTCGAGTGAAGTGAAGCGCTGCGTGTTGTAAACAAAGCGGAGTCTCTTGGGGTCAATGTCGTAGATGGCTGTTTCGTGTTCGAAACTAAGCAGATCAACGAAGAACGACCCCATTTTTCCTGCACCGAGTATTAAGATTTTCATTGTAAAGAGATGGGTGTGGTTGGTGCGAAAGCTTGTTGGTCTTGTTGTGAGAGAAAACGTCTTACTTGTTCATCACCTCAAGCTGCTGACGCACGCTTTCTTCGTGAATGGCTTCAAAGACGGTGCGCATGAAGTCGGCCCCCATGCCACACAACACGCCCTGAGCTCCGCGCTTGTCGATCACTTCGTTGTAGCGTGCGCTTTGTACGACGGTCATGTTGTGCTCTTTCTTGTATTGTGCTATTTCGCGGCTGATGCGCATACGCTTGGCCAATTGTTCGATGATATCGTTGTCTAACTCGTCAATCTGATGGCGTAGGGATTGTATGCTTTCGGTGGTAGATGTGGTGTCGCGAATGACGAGCTTGTCGAGAATGAATTCAAGCACATCGGGCGTTACTTGCTGTTTGGCATCGCTCCATGCGCAGTCGGGGTTGCAGTGGCTTTCAACGATGAGTCCGTCGAAACCGAGATCCATGGCTTGCTGGCATAGCGGGGCTATCAAGTCTCTACGTCCGCCGATGTGGCTTGGGTCTCCAAAGATGGGGAGATCAGGCAGGCGGCGGTGCAGTTCTATAGGGATGTGCCACATGGGCAGGTTGCGGTAAAGCTTCTTTTCGTAGGTTGAAAAGCCTCTGTGGATGACGCCCAAACGGTTGATGCCTGCGCCTGCGATGCGTTCCAAGGCACCAATCCAAAGCTCCAAATCGGGATTAACGGGATTTTTGACGAGAATGGGAACGTCAACGCCTTTGAGTGAGTCGGCAATTTCTTGCATGGCAAAGGGGTTGGCGGCGGTTCGGGCTCCTATCCAGAGGATGTCAACGTCGTATTTCAGGGCGGCTTCAACGTGGGTATGGGTGGCTACTTCGGTGGCTGTGAGCATACCGACTTCTTCTTTCACGCGTTTGAGCCACGGCAGCCCTTTTTTGCCGATGCCTTCAAAGCCTCCGGGCTTGGTGCGGGGCTTCCAGATACCAGCGCGGAAAATCTTGATGCCTGCTTTGGCTAATTGCAAGGCGGTTGACATAACTTGTTCTTCGGTTTCAGCCGAACATGGGCCTGCGATGACGATGGGGCGTTGGGTGCTTACGCCTGGCAGGTTGAGGGGAGAGAGGTTGAGTTCCATATTGTTGAAGTTTTTTAGATTGTCATTTTCTTGATGCGTTCCAAGGCTTGTTGCATACGCTCGTCTTTGGCGCAAAGCGATATGCGGATGTAGCGTTTTCCGTTGTTGCCGAAGATAAATCCGGGCGTGATGAATACGTCGGCTTCGTGGAGCACACGTTCTGTCAGGGTTTCGGCGTTGTCGTACTTTTGGGGGATGCGTCCCCAGAGGAACATGCCTACGCTTTCTTTGTCGTAGGTGCAGCCGAGCGTGTCCATGATTTGTTCGGCTATGGCGCGCCGCTTGGCGTATGTGGTGATATTGGCTCTTTCGTGCCATTGGGCATCGTTTTGCAGGGCTTTGGCTGCTGCGAGTTGTAGGGGTCGAAGTGTGCCGCTGTCGATGTTGCTCTTCACCTTGAGTATCCACGAGATGAGGGTGGCATTGGTCATGAGCATACCTACGCGCCAGCCGGGCATGTTGTGGCTTTTGCTCATGGAGTTGAGCTCTATGCAGCAGTCTTTTGCTCCTTCTATTTGCAGGATGCTGAGGCGGTCGTGATTGAGGATGAAGCTATATGGATTGTCGTTCACCACGACGAGGCTGTGGCGTTTGGCAAATTGAACCAAGCGTTCATAGGTTTCTCTCTGGGCTTTTGCGCCGGTGGGCATGTGGGGATAGTTGCTCCACAGGATGCGGGTGCGCGGGGTGACGAGGTGTTCTAATTCCTCAAAATCGGGTTGCCAGTGGTTTGTGGCGGTGAGGTTGTATTTGACGACTTTGGCTCCCAGCAATGTGGAGAGCGAACTGTAGGTGGGGTAACCAGGGTCGGGCACAAGTACTTCGTCGCCTGGGTTTACGAGTGCTAATGTAATATGGAGTATGCCTTCTTTGGAGCCGATGAGGGGCTGCACTTCGGTCTCGGCGTCTAAGCTCACGCCGTACGTGCGCTCATAGAATGCTGCCATTTGGGTGCGTAGCTCTTTGATGCCGCGTGTGGGTTGGTATCCGTGGGCATTGGGGCGGCTGGCTTCTTGTGCCAATGTCTTGATGGTGGCTTCCGAGGGTGGCATGTCGGGGCTGCCTATGGCGAGTGATATGATGTCGTGGCCGTCGGCTTCGAGTGCGGCTATTTCCTTGCCTTTACGGCTGAAGTAGTATTCGCTGACGCTTGCGAGTCGTTCGGCGGGTTTGATGTTGGTCATGGTGTGGCTATAATTATTTATTGTCGCTCAGGTCGGGCGTGGCGGCTTCGTTGTATTCGCCGAGTACTCTCAGCTCGCTGGTCAGTGGGCGCACGGCTTCTATGCTTTGGTGGAAGCGCACGGGGTCGTCGTAGGTTACATCGACGTAGAATAGGTATTCCCATTCGCTGCCGATGATGGGGAGCGATTGTATCTTGGTGAGGTTGATGCGATAGAAGTCGAAGATGGACAACACGTGCGAAAGGCTTCCGCTGGTGTGGGGTAGGGTGAAGACGAGCGAACTTTTGTCGGCGCGGTTGCGTTCGCGGAGTTTGTCGGCCCTTGAAGGGTGGGTCAGTACGAGGAAGCGTGTGAAGTTGTGCTTGTTGTCCTCAATGCCGTCTTCGAGCACTTTCAAGCCGTAGAGTCCAGCGGCTGCTGCATGGCAGATTGCAGCATGTCCGCGCAGTCCTTTTCGGGCGATGTCGCGTGCAGCGCCGGCGGTGTCGGCGTGTTCTACGACCTTGAAGTTTGGATGGCGCGAGAGGAAACCTCGGCACTGCATCAGGGCTACAGGGTGCGAATTTACTTCGCTCACGCTTTGCCAGTCATCGTCGGGCATACACATGATGCTGTGGCGAATGTGGAGCTTATATTCGCCCACGATGCTTGCTCCGCTCTCGCGCAGCAGCTCGTAGTTGCCCAGGAGACTGCCGGCTATGGTGTTTTCAATGGCCATCAGGCCTATCACTTCGCGGTCTTCGTCCATGCGGGCTATCATTTCTTCAAACGTGTCGCAGCACAGCATTTCGAGCGGCTCTGTGGCAAAGTATCGATGAGCCGCAATGTCGTGGAACGAACCTTCGATGCCCTGGATGGCTATTTTCTTCATCGTTTAATAAATAAAAAACCCGCTTCCTTCGTAGTCAGGGAAGCGGGATTGAACTTTCAAGGTTTTGTCAGGCTATGCACACAACGTCCCGCTTCGCTGTTTGAGCAAAGTAATAATAAAAGTAAAAGCTAAAGGAACGCTGCGACATGATGCCTGTTGTTTTGTCGTTTTACGGCGGCAAAAGTAATGCAATAGGCTTGCAAACCAAAGAAAACACACGAAAAATGTGGTAATCTCAGCAAAAAGAGCAGCCTGGACGAGCGGTTTTGCGGCTTAAGTGGGGCAAAAACGGCGCGCGTGGGCTGCTAAAGCGCGAAATAAGTAGGCCAGCGGGCACGCCATACGATATTTCTAATTATTTTTGTGCGCAATTTCAAGAAACGAGACCAAAAAGATTATTTCCTATTCAAATGAACGATCAGCTCCAGAGCGGCACCACCGCCAACTATTCCGCGTCGAACATCACCGTCCTTGAAGGACTCGAAGCTGTGCGCAAGCGCCCAGCCATGTATATCGGAGACATCAGCGAAAAAGGCCTCCACCACTTGGTTTACGAAACCGTTGACAACTGCATCGACGAAGCCCTCGCCGGCTACTGCAAGAACATCCACGTCACCATCTGCCAGGACGGGAGCATCAAAGTGCAGGACGACGGGCGCGGCATTCCCGTGGACGAGCATCCCAAGGAACACCGCTCGGCTCTCGAAGTCGTAATGACCGTGTTGCACGCCGGCGGTAAGTTCGACAAAAACTCTTATAAAGTATCAGGCGGATTGCACGGCGTAGGTGTCAGCTGCGTCAACGCCCTCTCGAAGCACATGACCTCGCAAGTCTTCCGCGACGGCAAGATCTATCAGCAGGAATACGAGATAGGCCGCCCGCTCTATCCCGTCAAAGTCGTAGGCGAAACCCAGCTGCGCGGCACGCTTCAGCAATTCTGGCCCGACGACACCATCTTCACCACCACCGTATATAAATACGACATCATCGCCAACCGCATGCGCGAGCTCGCCTTCCTCAACGCCGGCGTCAGCATCACACTCACCGACGAGCGGCCCGACGACGAGGGCAACACGCGCGAGGAAACCTTCTATAGCGAGAACGGTCTGCGCGAGTTTGTGCGCTACATCGACAGCAGCCGCGTGCACCTCTTCGACGACGTCATCTATCTCAACACCGAGAAGAACGACATCCCCATCGAAGTAGCCATCATGTACAACACGTCCTACAACGAAAACGTGCACAGCTACGTCAACGACATCAACACCATCGAAGGCGGCACCCACCTCGTAGGCTTCCGCCAGGCACTCACCCGCGTCCTGAAGCGCTATGCCGAAGAGACCGCCGCCAAGCAGATCGAGAAAGCCAAGATCGAAATCGCCGGCGAAGACTTCCGCGAAGGCCTCACAGCCGTCATCTCCGTCAAAGTAGCCGAGCCCCAGTTTGAAGGCCAGACCAAGACCAAGCTCGGCAACAGCGAAGTAACCGGCGCCGTCAGCTCAGCCGTAGGCGAAGCCCTGGGCAACTACCTCGAGGAACACCCCAAAGAAGCCAAGCTCATCGTCGACAAAGTGATCCTCGCCGCCACAGCCCGCATCGCAGCCCGCAAAGCCCGCGAAAGCGTGCAGCGCAAGAGCCCGCTCACCGGCGGCGGACTCCCCGGCAAGCTCGCCGACTGCTCCTCCAAGAACCCCGAAGAATGCGAGCTCTTCCTCGTCGAGGGCGACTCCGCCGGCGGTTCAGCCAAGCAAGGCCGCAGCCGCCTCACGCAAGCCATACTGCCCCTGCGCGGAAAAATCCTCAACGTCGAGAAAGCTATGTGGCACAAAGCCTTCGAGAGCGACGAGGTCAACAACATCATCCAAGCCCTCGGCGTGCGCTTCGGCATCGACGACGACAGCAAAGAAGCCAACATCGAAAAGCTCCGCTACGATAAAGTCATCATCATGACCGACGCCGACGTCGATGGCCGCCACATCGACACCCTCGTCATGACCCTCTTCTATCGCTACATGCCCCAGCTCATCGAGCAAGGCCACCTCTACATCGCCAATCCCCCCCTGTATCGCTGCAAGAAAGGCAAAGTCGAAGAATACTGCTACGACGAAGCCGCCCGCCAGCGTTTCATCGAAGAATACGGCGACGGCTCCGAAAACAGCATCCAGACCCAGCGCTACAAAGGACTCGGCGAGATGAACCCCGAGCAGCTCTGGGAAACCACCATGAACCCCGAAACCCGCCTGCTCAAGCGCGTCAGCATCGAAAACGCAGCCGAGGCCGACTACATCTTCTCCATGCTCATGGGCGAAGACGTAGGCCCGCGCCGCGAGTTCATCGAAAAGAACGCCACCTACGCCAACATCGACGCATAGGAAGCATCTGACCATTTGACCATTTACAATTAGACCATTTCTCGGACGTTTACTGGTGTTTGTAAACGTCCGATTTTTCTTTTACGCCCACCCCGCCGCAGAGCACCAAGAGCTCAGAGCATCCCGCTCGCGAGCACGGCAGCACCCTCGTCCGAACGTGAAAAGACCCTCGTCCGAACGTGAAAAGACCCTTGTCCGAACGTGAAAAGACCCTTGTCCGAACATGAGTCCACCCTCGTCCGAACACGTCCGCACTCCCGTCCGAACACGCGTGCACTTTTGTTCAAGATTGAGTACACTTTAGTTCAACCATGTTTGGACTTTAGTCCAATCATGTTTGGACTTTTTTCCAATCATGATTGGACTTTTTTCCAATCATGTTTGGACTTTTGTCCAATCATGATTAAACAGCAAGTGGACAGCCAAAAAAAAGAAGCGCTATCAAAGCGGCCAGTAAATTTCCTCCCGATAGTCATCAAACGCCACAGGCTCCTTCGCTCCGAAGCGCACCAATATAGCGGCAATTCGCTCCTGTTCATCGGGATTCAGCGAGCGGAAGCCACGGCGCATTTGGAAGAAGGTTGAACGCCTGATGTCAAACTCCTTCATGATCGCCTCGCGCACCATCGGCACCTGCCCCAAAGCTATCGTGTTCCACGCCCCCATGAACCCGTAGGCAATGCGCTTCGGCGCAGCATCAGCATAGAGGGGGCAGCCCTCAGCCGAGCACTGGCGCGTCAGCGCAGGATTCACAAAAAACCACTGCAGCGGCTCCTCAGGCAGCAAAGGCGCAGCCAAGTAGCGCAGGCACGTAGAGCACACCGGGCAGTCAGCCACCGTGCAGAGCCCAAAAGTTTTCGGCACATCGTTCCAATCCATTTCTCCTTAATCGTTTCAGTCGTTAAAACAAAAGCAAACCGCCAGCACCACATGCCGAGCACCGGCGGTTTGCATCAAAAACTTCGTCTCGCACCATAGCGAGCCACAGCAATGCTATTGAGGATCCGTGGTGTGCACTTTTCCGGCATCCACCCACTCAGCATGCTGCATACGCTCCTTGAACTCATCGGAGAACATGCAGCGCACGTTCACACGCTTGATCAGCAACGGCGTGCAGTCCTTCTTCGTGTCAGAGCCAGCCGAGTTCACCGTCACGTGGAACGAAGCCCAGTCGCCCAGACGCACCGAATAGCTGTCAAGCAACATCGTCTGCAACTCCTCCACAAACGAGTTGAGCACCATCTCCACCTCCTGAGGCGACATCGTCGTGTTCTTAGCCACACGCTTCGAAATGTCGCGCAAATTAGCCAGCTTCACCATCTTCGGCACTACATAAAACTTAGCCACCTGCGATTTCGGCGCCTTCCTCGGCACCTTGTTAAACAAAATTGCCATAGTCTTTAATGTTTTAATAGGTTAGTAAAAAAATGATTGGATAATTAAAAATCAGGCTTGCGCCTTGAATTGTTATATCGTCATTGCACAGGGCGAACAGAGTAGCCATTATATTTAAAACTCTTTCTTCTTCTTCAATTTCAGATGAGCGATATGTAGTAATTAAACGTCCGCTAACATTTACGAATTTGTGGTTAGAGCAATGTACAAAGCCTGCATGAGGAAGAAAAATACTATTCCCATTAGGACCCTTAAATTCATAGCCCTTTACTCCTTTAATAGTTTTTTTCTTGTATTTACAGAAGCGAAGTAATTCTATTATTTGAGCTCTGGTTGGCATTTTCCATGGGCTTCCCCATTGCATATGTGCAACGTCATATTGTGTTCCTGCAATATCATGGCCAATAAAAATATCTCGATTTGTATTAGCATCGTAGTGTATATATGTATTCCTGTCATAATAACTTTTTGGATTTATTTCACCCCACGCGTAGTAATTACCTAAATCAGTAGGTGAAAAAGCCCCAACATTTCGATCTGCCCATTTTGTGCCACTTGGCAAGCCTAAGTCTACAGCTACTTGTCCAAAACTCGGCATAGCTACAGTTAGCAATGCAATCGTTAGAATCCTTGATAAATGTTTCATAGTTTGAATTATGTTTATAGGGTTAATTGATAAAGGTTAATTGTTATAAAGCCAAAGACGCGACATTCCCGCTGGCGGTTCCAAAAGAAAGGAGATAGGAACCGCCGGCGGGAATGCCGAAAATCAGGTGCGCCGCGAGGGGCGTATCTCTCTAAATCACGCTGAAATTTGCGGGGGGGGGGGTAGAAGTCCTTTTTCGCGAGAAACGCCGCGAGAAGTCACGCATGGCGCAAAGGCGGGGCGATTAAACATGGGTATGGGCATAGCGTTTCTCATTGTTCTCTATATATTGCGCGACGGGAGCTGAAGCATCCCCGGTCGCAAGCAAAAATCAATAAGCAAAACATTCTTTGCGCTTGCAAATATACAATGTATAATATATAATGCAAGCCGTGCAGACAAAAAATGTGAGCGCACCCCGCCCGTTGCCTAAAAAAACTGAAAAATGCACGTATGTTGCTCGTTGTTTGGTTTTTTATGGTACTTTTGCGCGTGTTTTACCATGGGCAAGTGCGCCGCCTATGCCGACAAAAGCAACGCTCGCGCCACCTCAGCCCGCCGAAAACCACTTGAGTAAACGAACCCAAAACCGCATGAAAGCGATACCACGCATTTTCCTTCTTTTCCTGTCCTTTTCACTGCTGCTCGGCTTCACAGCCTGCGGCGACGACACAGCCGACGACACAGCCGCCACGACAAACACCTGCGTCATCTACAGCGCCGTCATGGGCGGACTGCAATGCCAGATCCACACCACCACCGCCGACGGGCGCGACAGCACCTACGAAGTCACACTCACCGGCTCAAACTATCCCCTCTCCATCGACCAAGTGAACAACCGCATCTACCTGCACGACTCACTGCCCGCAGGTACCGACATCTCGCGCGTCACGTTCACAACTTTCACCTATGGCGGCACCAACGTCGTGATACGCTCACTGCACGAAGCCGGCGACACCATCTTCAATACCGCCGACAGCACCGACTGCCGACTGCCCCGACTCTTCACCGTCTATGGCTCCGACGGCTCGCAGCGCCAATACACCCTCGAGCTCAAAGTCCATCAGCAAACAGGCGAAGAGATGAACTGGACGCAAACCGCCACATCCCCCGACATCGCCGCCCTGCAACAGCAGCGGCTCATCGCCACCGATGAAATGCTCTACCTCTTCGGGCGTCGCGACGAGCAGACCCTCTTGCTCACCTCAGCCGATGGCGGCAGCACATGGCAGACAACAGAACTACCCACCGACCTCAACCCCCGCAGCGTCAATCGCTTCGGCAACGCATTCGTAGCCCTCACATCAGCAGGCCAAGTCGTCGCCTCCACCGACGGCCAAACCTGGACACAGCAGGGCGAACACTCATTCTCAGCCCTCATCGTCAGCTCGCAGAAATGTTTCGGCATAGCCGACCAAAGCATTTATAGCAGCACCGACCTCACCACCTGGCAGCAAGATCTACTCGCAGCAAATCAAGAAATGCCCGCGAGCCAGTGGAATGCTGTAGCTTTGCCCTCACGCACCAACACCACCTACGAAGACCTCCTGCTCACCGGACTCGCCGCCGACGGCACACCCGTCCTCTGGAGCCGCACCCTCGCCGCCGACGACAGCTACACCTTCCCCTGGAACCCCATACATACCTCCCCAACAAACGCCTATCCCGCACTTCAGCAAACGAGCCTCATCCTTTACGACGACTCGCCCCTGTTGGCCGGCATAGACAGCGAAAGCAACCTTCCCCAACTCTATGTCAGCAAAGATCGCGGACGCACATGGCTCGTAGCCGACTATCCGCTGCCCGACATTTCAGCCGTCAGCTCGCTCAGCGCAGCCACCCGCAGCGACAACTACCTATGGATCACGTGCGGCGGCACAGGACAGGTATGGCGCGGTAGGCTCGCGCGCCTCGCATGGAAAGAAATCCCCAGCGAATACTATCGCACCCCCCGCCGCTAAAGCCTCAAGTCTTCATAAACCGAACGAATAATCCAGATGCAAACCCTCCGCTACACCTCATGCCTCATCGTCTTAGCACTCGCCCTCAGCGCCAGTGCGCAAGACGATATAGAATATCGCATGGAACTCGGCGGCGGAATAGGTCTCGGATTCAGTATAAACGACACCAACTACAGCTTCTTCGGCCAACCCAAAGCCGGCGGAACACTCCTTTGGCGCAACGTATTCAATCCACGCAGTGCCCTCAAAGTTCAGGCCGGCTATACCATGACAGGAGGCGATACCGACAAAATGGACGACTTTCAGCCCGCCCAACCGCTCACACCCTCCACAGACCGATTGAAGTATTCCTTCACAGGCGGACTGATCAACATAGGCGTGCTCTACGAGCTCCATTTCCTGCCCTATGGCTATCGCGCCGGTTATCAAGGCTACAAACGCTTAGTGCCCTACATGCAAGCAGGAATAGGCGGCGTTTATGGCACCGCCGGAAAAGCCTTTAGCATAGAAATCCCATTGGGCGTAGGTTTGAAATACAAACTTGCCGAGCGGCTCAACCTAGGCTTTGACTGGCAAGTACACTTCACGATGAGCGACAAACTCGACGGGCTCGAAGCCCCGCAAGGCATCAAGTCAGAAGGGTTCAAAAACAAAGACTATTATCACACCGCTCTTTTCACACTCACTTACAGTTTTGCACCACGATGTCGCACCTGTAATAAAGACGAATGGTAAAAAAACAATGGTTCAATCCAACGAAATACAAAGCAAACTCGATAACTCTCGCATCCCCAGCCACGTCGCCATTATCATGGACGGCAACGGGCGGTGGGCCAAGCAGCGCGGACTGGATCGTAGCGTGGGCCATCAACATGGCGTTGACACCGTACACACCATCACAGAGTCAGCCATAGCACTCGGCGTGAAGTATCTCACACTCTACGCCTTCAGCACCGAAAACTGGAACCGCCCAGCCGCTGAAGTCGCCGCACTGATGGCACTCATCCTCAACTCCATGGAGGAAAGCCTCTTCATGAAAAACAACGTGCGCTTGCTCATCATCGGCGATGTAGAACGACTGCCCGAAGAAGTGCGCGGCCCTGTGCTGAAACTTGTAGAGCGCACGGCAGGCAACACGGGACTGACCGAAATCATTGCCCTGAGCTACTCCTCCAAATGGGAACTGACCGAAGTCGTGCGAAAGATAGCGCGCGAAGCCATTGAGGGCAAATGCAATCCCGAAGCAATCACCGAGCAAGATCTTGACAATCACCTGGCCACAGCAGGTATTCCCGATCCAGAGCTCCTCATCCGCACAGGCGGCGAACAGCGATTGAGCAATTTCCTGCTTTGGCAGTGTGCCTACAGCGAGCTGTATTTTTGCGACACCTATTGGCCCGATTTCAGTCACGAAGACTTCTGCAAAGCCATCTTTGACTATCAGCAACGCGAACGCCGCTTTGGTAAGACCAGCGAACAGATACAACAAACCACGTAGAGCCATTCTCCTTATAGATATATATGAACCGCAAATTCTTCAATCACATATTGCTCACATTGCTGCTATTGGTGAGTTGTGTTTCAGCCTTTGCACAAGTAACGCCGCAAAGCACCGTTTCCTATGATGGCGACCACCCGCGTTACATCCTCGGAGGCTTAAACGTAGATCACATTGATGCCTACGACAACGAGTGGATAGCCAGCCTCAGCGGCCTCACCGTGGGACAGATGTATGAAATTCCAGGTCCTGAGATAGCAGCCGCCGTGCGCAAGTATTGGAAACAAGGTCTGTTTTCCGATGTAGCTATAGAGATTGATAGCCTTGTAGGAGGCAGAGCCTACCTTCACGTAAAACTCAAGGCCCAGCCTCGCATCAGTGTGATGCGCATTTCGGGTGTAAAGAAATCCGAACGCGACGAAATCCAGCAGCGCATCGGAATGCACGATGGCACGTATTTCACCCAAGACGTTATTGACCGTACAAAAGCCATCATCAAGAAGTACTACGAAGAAAAAGGCTTCAAAAACGCTCGTATAGACATCACCAGCCAGCCCGATGTGATGAACGACGGCAAGGTCATCGTGATGGTCAACATCGACAAGCGCAACAAGGTAAAGATACACCGTATATATATAACAGGTGTAAGTGAGAAAGAAGCACTCGGCTTGCGCCGTGCCATGAAGAAAACCAAGCAAAACACATGGGGCAACTTCTTCCGCAGCAAAAAATTCCGCCCCGAAGAATATCAGAACGACCGCCAGGCACTCATTGACCGCCTCGGAGAATGGGGATTCCGCGACGGACGCATCGTTGCCGACAGCGTAGTGCCCTACGGCGACGACCGTGTAGATATCTACATCAATGTACACCGCGGTGAGCGTTATTACATTCGCAATATCACATGGGTGGGCAACACCGTATATAGCACCGAGCAGCTTCAGCGCGATTTGCGTATGCAGCGTGGCGATGTTTACAACCGCACGATGCTCGACGAACGCCTAAATCAAGATGAAGACGCTGTCGGAAACCGCTATTACAACAACGGATACGTGTTCTATCAACTCGACCCCGTAGAGACCAATGTCGTAGGCGACAGCGTAGATCTCGAGATGCGTATCTCTGAAGGCACCCAAGCCACACTCAATCGCGTGCGCATTGCAGGCAACGATCGTGTTTATGAAGACGTAATTCGTCGCGAACTTCACACCAAGCCTGGCGACCTCTTCAATATGGACGCCATCAAGCGTACCGTGCGCGAATTGGCCAATATGAACCAGTTCGATCCCGAGGCTCTTCAGCGCGACTTGATGCGCAACATTCGTCGCGATGCCGAAACAGGAACCGTGGACATCACCTATCCTCTGGTAACGAAAGGCGGCGACCAAATAGAGCTTTCTGCCGGTTGGGGACAGACGGGTATCATAGGCCGAGTAGGTCTGAAGTTTACCAACTTCTCCATTCAGAACCTATTCCGTCGCGGCAACAAGCGCGGAGGTTTCCTGCCGCAAGGTGATGGCCAAACCTTGTCGATCAGCGGCCAAACCAACGGACGTTATTATCAACAGTACAGCATACAGTTTGTTGACCCATGGTTTGGCGGCAAGCGCCCCAATCAGTTTAGCGTGTCGCTCTATTATAGCAAGCAAACCGACGTAGCTTCGGGCTATTACAATAGTAATTACTACAACAATTACTACAATATGCTCTACGGCTATGGCACCAATAGTAGTTATTACAATTATACCAACTACTACGACCCCGACAAGTACATCAAGATGTACGGTATATCCATCGGCTTTGGTAAACGCCTGCGCTGGCCCGACGACCACTTCAATTTCTCAGCTGAATTAGCTTTCACGCGCTACAGCCTCAAGTCGTGGCAATACTTCCTAGTAACCGATGGCGACTGCAATAATTTCAATTTCACCTTGTCGCTCTCCCGTAGCTCCATTGACCATCCTTTCTTCCCCCGAAGTGGTTCTGACTTTATAGCCAGCGTGTCGTTCACACCGCCATATTCGTTGTGGGATGGAAAAGACTATAAGAACCTTGCCACCAATTATCAAAGTGCCAGCTACCAGCGCGAAGCCCAAGAGAAGTATCGCTGGATAGAATACCACAAGTGGCGCATGAGCTTCCGCAGCTACACTGCTTTGACTAGCAAATTGAAGTGCCCCGTGCTGATGACGCGTTTTGAGTTCGGTATTCTGGGCCACTACAACAAGTATAATAAGTCTCCCTTCGAAACCTACTACATGGGTGGCGACGGCATGTCGGGCTACAGTAGCGGCTATGCCACCGAAACCATAGGCCTTCGTGGTTACGACAATGGTTCTATTGCGGGCAATGCCTCGAGCAATGCTTATGCTTATACCCGTATGACACTCGAATTGCGTTATCCCTTTATGCTCGAAGCCAGCACAAGTATCTACGGACTGGTATTTCTCGAGGCGGGTAACGCATGGAGCGATGTGAAGAGCTTCAATCCTTTCAACCTCCGTCGCAGCGCTGGTGTAGGTGTGCGTATCTTGTTGCCGATGGTCGGTCTGATGGGTGTTGACTGGGCCTATGGCTTCCAGAAAAACATCAATGGTCAGAAGGCTGGCGGCAGTCAGTTCCACTTTATCATTGGCCGTGAGTTCTAACGACATCCTTTTTTAATCCTTTTTCTTGTTGCATGATCAAAGCAACGTAAGCAAATCTTCAAAAAACGATGGTTTCGCAGCTATTTTATACTAAAAACGTAAACACAATGAAAAAGATTATTCTCAGTTTGATGTTTGGCCTATTGGCTTTCGGTGCCAATGCCCAGAAATTTGCGCTTGTTGACATGGAGTATATTCTCAGCAACATTCCCGCCTACGAGCAAGCCAATGAGCAGTTGAGCCAAACTTCCAAACGTTGGCAAGCCGAGGTTGAGGCCCTTGAGACCGAAGCCCGCACACTTTACAAGAACTATCAAGACGAAGCCGCATTCCTCTCGGCCGAGCAGAAGCAAGCTCGTGAGCAAGCGATTATTGACAAAGAGAAAGAGGCCACAGAGCTTCGTAAGAAATACTTTGGCCCCGAGGGAGAACTCTATAAGAAGCGCATAGCCTTGCTTGAGCCTATTCAAACCGAAATCTACAACGCCGTGAAGGCCATTGCGCAAGCCAAGAATTTCCAACTCATCCTCGACCGCAGTGCCGACGCGGGTATCATCTTTGCTTCGCCAGCGATTGACATTAGCAACGAAGTGCTTCAAAAACTCGGCTACTCCGTGCGTCGATAACGTCTCGTAATAGAAACTTTCCAGAATTATCAAACAAACAACAGTTAATACACAATGAAAAAGACCCTTTTGATGCTGACGCTGCTCATTGCACCGTTGGCCGTATGCGCTCAGCAGTTTGCGCACTTCACCTCAACCGATGTACTTCAGGCCATGCCCGACTA
Organism: uncultured Prevotellaceae bacterium; assembly: GCA_900316575.1. Classification (GTDB taxonomy): domain Bacteria; phylum Bacteroidota; class Bacteroidia; order Bacteroidales; family Bacteroidaceae; genus Alloprevotella. The sequence goes on from ONDJ01000021.1 coordinate 38,575, forward strand.
TCGCAAGGCCTACGATGAAATGAATGCTCTGCGTACGCAATATTCGTCAGAACTTCAAACCATGCAGCAGGAATTTCAAACCAAGTACGAGAAATTCCAGAAGGAAGTCAACGAGCAGACACCCGCCGCTATCCGCGAACGCCGCGTGGCCGAGATGGAACAACTTCAAGATCGTTTGGAGCAGACTCAGCGTGATTTCAGTTCTCAGCTTGAACAACAAGAAGCTCAGAAGCTTGAGCCCATTATGAAGAAAGTGCAAGATGCAATCAACACGGTGGCTCGTGCAGGCAATTTCGTTTATGTGATGGACAAGAACACCGCCCTGCGCAACAATGTGTTCATCAATGAGGCTCTTAGCGTGGATGTCACCAGCCGTATCATGGATGCGCTTAGCATCACGCCCGAAGATATCGCTGCCGGCAAGGCATTTGTAGCCCGTATGCAGCAGGAAGCTCAGCAGCAACAATCGGCTACTCAGCCCGCAGGTACACGCTAATTTGTGGCGGTCTGTGGCCATAAATTGAAAAAACTTCAAAAACAAATACGTGTTTGCGGAATAAAAGGCCTATCTTTGCACCCGCAAACGCAAGGGCAAATACCAGAGTGGACAAATGGGGCAGACTGTAAATCTGCTGGCTTTCGCCTTCGGTGGTTCGAATCCATCTTTGCCCACATTCATGACCTTTAAGGGGGTGTTAGGATTTTTCCTTCACCTCCTTTTTTTGTTTATTCCATCTATGCGCAGTTTTGTTCTTCAAGTTTTGATGTTGAGCCTCAGCTTGTCGGCTTTGGCTCAGCCCGATTTAGTAAGCAAGTCGCAGAAAGCCAATGCAGATACTCGCGTGAGCACTCCGTTTGAGCCTGTGTTCACCATTCTTTGCCAAAACCCCATTACGTCTGTTAAGGACCAGCATCGTAGTGGTACCTGCTGGGATTATGCCACTTTAGCTTTCTTTGAGAGCGAAATTCTGCGCAAGTCGGGGCGCAGCTTTGATCTGTGCGAAATGTTTGTGGCCAACAAAGACTACATGGACTGCGCCACCCACTATGTGCGTATGCACGGATTGAGCGAACTAACCCAAGGTGGGTCAGCCGACGACGTGCTCGCCGTGCTTCGCAATCATGGCATTTGCCCTGAAGAAGCCATGCCTGCGCCAGGGTCTCTTGTCGGCGATACCTTGGCTAACTTCGACAGTTTCTTTCCGCTCTATGAAACGCTTGTTCGACGCATGGTACCCGCCCGAAGTAAGCACCCTGTGAGAGGCTGGCAGGACAGTGTGCAACACGTCATTGACAGCCATCTCGGCACTTGTCCCGATCAGTTCACCTATCAAGGCAAGACCTATACACCGCGCAGTTTTGCCGACCAGTTAGGACTTGATTGGGACGATTACGTGAGTTTAACCAGTTTTACGCATCATCCCTACCATCGTTGGTTTGTCATAGAATCTCCTTATAAGTGGCGGCTCAAGCCCAGTTACAACCTCCCGCTCGACACTTTGGTGCAAATCCTCGACCAAGCTCTTGAAGCAGGTTTCTGTGTGGCTTGGGGAGGCGATGTCAGTGGCGACTTTTCGTATCGCGGCATTGGCGACCTCTCGCGTGATGTGCAGCCCACGCCACAGGTTCGTCAAGCTCTTTTCGACAATTGGACATTTACCTACGACCACGTGATGCTCATCTATGGCAAGGCCAAGGATCAGACGGGCAAGCGCTATTATTTGGTTAAAAACTCATGGGGCCAGCGTGCAGGATATGACGGCAGCTGGTATCTCTCTGAAGACTATATCCGGCTCTTTACCACCTATCTCTTCCTCAACCGTCAAGCACTCTCCCCACAGCTACGGAGTTTGTTGACATCCCACGGCTTTTAGAATCAGAGGCTTCTTTTACCATGAAAAGAGCGTGTATCGCTTTCTTTTCATGGTTTTTGTTTACTTTTGCAGCGACAGGAAAGCTTAACGACATGGCTACTTACACAATTTCCGTCAACGAACGCACCAACAGCGGCAAGGCCTTGGTGGCTTATCTACGGCAATTGGGTGTGCTTGTTGACAAGGTTCTCGTTCCCCGAAAGAAGGCAGACCCTACGCGAATGACGCGCAAAGAATTCTTTGAGCGAATTGAAAAAGCCGAAGAAGAGTATCGCAATGGTCAATTCACCACACAAAAGCCCAATGAGTCTGTACTTGATATGCTAAAGCGTAGTGGCTATGATGTATGAACTCAGATACACTTTTGAAGCCAATAGGGGATTAGCGAAGTTAGCAAAAGATGAGCCCAAAGCTTTCAAGAAGGCTGTACAACTCCTTGAAGAACTACGCACAACACCCCCGCACTGGTACAGGCAAGCCAGAGCAACTCAAGGGTGAACCCAAAGGTCAATGGAGCCGCCGCATCACTAAGAAGCACCGCTTGGTTTATGAGATACGCGACACCGAGAGTCATCGTTCTTGTCCTTACGGCTTACGGCCACTACGAAAATAAATAGAGCAATTTTTTTCAATAAATACTTATACTCATTCACTTAAAAAACTTTATCCTCATGAAGAAATTCCTTTCTTTCGCAGCCTTTGCGCTGATGCTGGCTGCAACGTGTGTGTCGTTCACAGCCTGCGGCGGTGACGACGATGACGAAAAAAGCGACGACACGCCCAAGTTTCAAAACCAAACTATTACTGTTAATGGTGTTTCGTTCAAGATGATAGCCGTTGAAGGCGGCACGTTCCAGATGGGCTCACCCGAAAGTGACGCCGAGGCTGATGACGACGAGAAGCCGCAACATGAAGTAACGCTGTCAAACTACTACATCGGCGAGACCGAAGTGACGCAGGAACTCTGGGAGACTGTGATGGGCAGTAACCCTTCTGAGTTCAAAGGA
>ONDJ01000015.1 GCA_900316575.1 uncultured Prevotellaceae bacterium
GACTTATATCACTCCCGCTCTCGTTACAGCCGCCCTGCGTATGCAGAGCCTCTGTAAGGACAGCATGAAACTCGATGACAGCAACCCCGTAGGTGGTGGTTCAGCCCTTACCCGCCAAATGTGGGTTGAAGAAGAAGAGCAGCAATAAACTGCGCGCTTCTTTAGATTAGAAATTATCCCCTGCAGTTCTTTTAGGACTTGCAGGGGATTTTTGGTTTCTCGTTTCTGGGAGCGCATCCCTGGGAGCGCAGGCGAGACACACCTGCAAACGTTTTGCAGCTCCCTCAATGGGGGCCGCAAAACGTAACAGAACGTAACCACATGATATAAGCCTTTGCTCGGGCATCGAGCCACTCGCAAAGCCTACGCGGGCGAGAAGCCCGCGCCCCATGAGCCACGCAAATAACCCTACCTTCTGGAAACACGATAGGACCTTTTCGCGTGCGCACCGTACGAAAATTACGTGAACACCGTACGAAAATTACGTGAACACCGTACGGTGCGCATCGAAAACATAGGCTGCTTCGTGCAAAGACATAACGTTCTTTTGGGCGAAAGCCTCTGACTGAACAACGACGTAGCTCCTTTCGGAAAGTTACTATTTGAGGGATGGGATGAAGTTGACTATGAAGTGGGGAATTATCGTACGCCCCTCATGCTGTCTGCGATACCTGCGCTCCCAGAACAGAATAAGTGTGTGATATAGAAAAAAAGCGACAAGTGAAATTCCTCACTTGTCACTTTTGGTCGGAGAGAGGCGACTCGAACGCCCGACCCCTACGTCCCGAACGTAGTGCGCTACCAACTGCGCTACTCTCCGTGTGCTCTTGCGTTTTGCAAAAGTGGTGCAAAAGTACGTATTGTTTTTGAGATACGTGGGCTTTTGCACCGCTTTTTTCGTTTTATGTCTTTTGTGTGGTTACTTGAGGTATTTGTCTAACCAGCGGAAGAAGGTACGCTGCCAAAGTATGCCGTTTTGTGGTTTGAGCACCCAGTGGTTTTCGTCGGGGAAGAGTAGCAGTTGGGCATCAATGCCGCGCATTCGTGCTGCTGTGAAGGCACTTTCGGCTTGTGTGTATTCGATGCGAAAGTCGCGCTGGCCGTGGATGCAGAGGATGGGGGTGTCCCACTTGTCCACGTATAGGTGTGGGCTTTGGGCATAGGCTTTTTGCATCTGCTTCTGCGCGTTGCGCTGCCAGGGTGCACTGCCGAGGTCCCAATTTGGGAACCACATTTCTTCGGTTTCAACGTATTGCTGCTGTGTGTTGTAGATACCATCGTGGGCAATGAAGGCTTTGAAGCGATGGTTGTGGTTGCCAGCGAGCCAATAGACGCTATATCCGCCGAAACTCGCTCCTACAGCTCCGAGGCGTGACTTGTCCACGTAGGGCTCGCGGCAGAGGTCGTCAATGGCACTAAGGTAGTCTTGCATACATTGTCCCGAGTAGTCGCCGCTAATTTGTTCGAGCCACTTCATGCCGAAGCCTGGTAGTCCTCGTCGGTTTGGGGCTATGATGATGTAGCCGTTGGCCGCCATGATTTGGAAGTTCCAGCGATAGCTCCAAAATTGTGAAACGGGCGATTGCGGTCCGCCTTCGCAGAAGAGTAGGGCGGGATATTTCTTTGCGGGGTCGAAGTGAGGCGGATAGATCACCCAACAGAGCATTTGCATGCCGTCGGTGGTTGTGACCCAGCGTTCGCGCACATCGCCCAGGGCTGTGGCGGTGAGCAGGTCTTTGTTCACGGCGGTGATTGCAGATACGGGTTGAGTGGGTTCGGTGAGCTGGCTTATGCTACTGGCTACGGGCGGAAGGACACGGTCGGGCTTCTTTAATTCGATGCTTGATAGCGACAGTTGGTAAATATCGTCGGGCAGCTGCATGGAGTGGCGTTTCAGGATGAGCGATTTACCATCGGGCGTGATGCCGCAAAGGTTGAAATCGGCTTGTTCGTTGGTGAGCTGCCGCACCTCGCCCACGAGGCTGGTGGCATAGACGTTGGTCTTTCCGTGCCATACGCCCGTGAAGCATAGGTGATAGTTGTCGGCGAGCCAAAGGAATTCGTCAACACCACTTTGGAAGGCTTCGGTGACATAGCGTTTCTCGCCAGTGTTGATATTGAGCACACAGAGTCGTTGGCGGTCGCTCTCGTATCCGTCGCGCTCCATGGAGAGCCAAGCCACGTAGCGTCCGTTGGGCGAGAACTGCGGGTTGAGGTCGTAGCCAACGTTGTAGTCGCCATCTTGTTGGTTCACAGCTTGGTGTTCCAAACTTTCAGTGGGGCTCACTTCGGGTGCCTGATATCCAGCGGGCTTGCAGAGGTTGCGAATGGTTTTGTGGTTAGAAACGTCGTAGAGGAAAATGTCGGAGTCGGTGCTGATGGCATAGTCGCGCCCTGTCTTTTTGCGGCACGTGTAAGCAATCAGTCGGCTGTCGGGGCTCCATGCCAATTGCTCCACACCGCCGAAAGGCTCCATGGGACATTCGTAGGGCTCGCCCTGGAGCATATCGGTGAGTTGTGTGATAGTCGTGCCATCAAAGATGCCTACAAAGGGGTGGGGCACTGTGGTGACGTAGTGGTCCCAGTGTTTGTACATCAAGTCGTTGATGACCATGCCGCTTGCTAAAGGCAGGTCGGCTTCTTTGGCGGCGATGCTGCTGGTGGAGGGCACTTGTCGGATCAGGATGACGTGCTTGCCGTCGGGCGCGAAGAGGAAGTCGTCAACGTCGGTAGCCACTTTCTTAGCTTCCGCCTCGGCACCAATGCGAGCCACATAGAGGTCGCCGCCGCGCATGAAAGCGTAGGTCGTGGCATTGATAAAGGCGGGTGCTGTGCCCTGCGTCACTTTTTGAGGGGTGCTAGCGTTGGAGGCACTGGTGCGCCAAATGGTCGTTTCGCCTTTGTTCTTTTGTTTGTCGTAGTGTGTGAGGGCGAAGAATACACTGTTGGAATTGTCGGGAGCGATGGCAACACTGCCAATGCGCCCCAGTTGCCAAAGGCGTTCGGGTGTCATGAGGTCGGCTTGTGCCGTGGCTTGAAGCGTGGTAGCCGTCAGGGTTAAGGCCATAAGCGTTTGTTTGAAAGTCATGGTGCTTTTGTTGTTTTATGGTTTACAGTGTGCAAAGGTAGTGAAATAAATTGTAAAGCTTTCGTGGGCGGAAGCTTTCCATATCGTATTGTTTACGTTTAACATCTCGCATTGAGGGCGCTTCTAAACGTTTGCAGGCGAGACGCCTGCATGGACTTTGCGTGTGGCTCTATGCCCCACAAAGACTATATCTTGCAGGCGATACGCCTGCGCTCCCAGGGTGGGCGGAGCGATTGTTGTTGTAATTTATGGGAAGCATGCTGTTTTTCAATGGGCGCGAATAGTTCGCTTTTTTTGTTTACTTTTGCAACATTATTAGTCAAGACTGTTATGGACGAGCACAATCAGATACTCCTTGTTGACAGCGGTAGCACGAAGACGCAATGGCGTGTGGTGACGCTTGCGGGTGCTACGCTTGAAGAGTTTTTTACGGAAGGTATCAATCCTGCCCTTATGCCTGCGGCTACGGTTGATGCAGCAATAAATGCCGCGTTGCGCAAGCGTCGCCTCGCGCCCGCGCGCGTATATTATTATGGTGCAGGCTGTACGCCCGATCGTGTCTTTATGGTCAAGCAAACGCTTCGTAGGCTCTATCCGCAGGCGTTGGTAGAAGTGCGCAGCGACCTCTATGCGGCTATTCATGCGCTTTGTGGAATGGATGAAGGCATTGCTTGTATTCTTGGCACGGGCATGGCTTCGTGTTTGTGCAAGGGTGGGGAAGTGGTGCAGCAAACGCCTTCGTTGGGTTATCTTTTGGGCGATGAAGGCAGCGGAGCTGTGCTGGGTCGTAAACTTGTGGGGGCTGTGCTCAAAGGAGTTTTGTCGCCCGAAGTGTGCGAGGCTTGGAATGACGAATACAGGCTTTCAGCGGCAGATGTGATAGGGCGTGTGTATCGTGAGCCTCAGGCCAATCGCTTCTTGGCTTCGTTTGCTCCTTTCATTGCAAAGCATATAGAGGACACGAGCGTGAGGGATATGGTGACGGCAGAGTTTTGCCACTTCTTTCGCCGCAATATAGCTCCTTATCAGCGCAGGGATTTGCCTGTGAACTTTGTGGGCGGCATTGCGGCGAACTTCAAGGTGCAAATTTGTGAGGCAGCTCGTCAGGAGGGCTTTGAGGTGGGAAAAGTGATGCAAGCTCCGATGGATGCGTTGGCTGGGTTTTATGCCTGTTGATACGTGATAGTTATTTAGGCGGCAGAGCGATTTTCTGCGGGTGAGGGCTATATTTGCGGGCGAGGACGCCCGCGCTCCCAACTTATGCGGCGGAATAATTTGTATGGAGGCTAATGCCCCACTGCCTTAAGGCCGATGATGGAGACAATGAGTGTGAGGATAAAGAAGATGCGCCAAAACGTTGTTGGCTCTTTGAAGAATAGGATACCTATGACTACAGTGCCAACAGCTCCTATGCCAGTCCAAACAGGATAAGCCGTTCCGATGGGCAGGGTTTCGGTGGCTTTGGCAAGTAGCCCCATGGAGAGTATCGTAAACAAGAGGAAACCGCCCATCCAGCACCAGTATTCTGCACCCGATACGTCTTTGGCGCGTCCCAAACAATAAGTGAAGCCTGTTTCGCAAAGGCCTGCAATGATGAGTATGATCCAGTCCATGTTTTCTTGACTTTAAGAACACTCCTTTAATTAAGAGCGTCCGATGATTGCTTTGAAGTTTTCGTAAGAGTCGTCAAAACGCGAGAGTTCATAGGGTTGAAGACGTAGAGCAAACGTAGCCGGCAGGGGTTGCAAGTCAAAATAGGAACTCAGCAGTGCTGCGAAGTTAAAGTCCATCGTGGTGCCGCGCTTGATCAGTGCTATACAAACATTGCGGTGCAAGGTAGCATCGCCCTCGTGTTGGCGCAGTTGGCGAAAGAGCACGTAGTAGCAGGGGAGTGTTCGTGTTTGAAGTAGCGCAGTGATAGAACTTCGCAAGTCGTCTTTTGTAAATAAGTTGATGAGATATTCTGCCTCTTGCCACTGTTTGCAGAGTGGCAAAAGGGCCGCAGTGATTTTATGTCGGTCGATGTTGGAGACGTCGTTGCGCTTGGCATAGGCTTCAAAGCGCGCATCGCGTAGGTTGAGCAGTCCTTTTGTCTGCAACCGACAGGCCTCTTTCAGATAGGTTCCCAAATAGGCACGCGGCGAGAGGGGGACTGTTTGGCAAAAACTGTCCCAAAACGTGTCGTTGTCGTGAAAACGTCCTATGACTTGGCGGCTATCTTGCTTGGAGTAGGCAGACATTTTCTACGTGGTGGGTGTGGGGAAACATATCAACGGGCTGTACCTTAACCAGTTTGTAGGCTTGGTCGAGCATAGCAATGTCGCGAGCCTGAGTTGCAGGGTTGCAGCTGACGTACACAATGCGCTCAGGGTGAGCGTGGAGTATGGTGCGGACTACGTCGGGGTGCATACCGGCGCGAGGCGGATCGGTGATGATGACATCGGGCTTCCCTTCTTTGGCAATGAAGTCAGGAGTGAGGATGTCTTTCATGTCGCCTGCATAGAAAGTGGTGTTGTTTATGTGGTTCAAGCGTGCATTCTCTTTCGCGTCTTCAATGGCTTCGGGAACATATTCGATGCCTACCACCTTGGCCGCTTGGTGGGAGACGAAAAGGGCTATCGTGCCAGTGCCTGTGTAGAGGTCATAGACCGTTTCTTTGCCCGTGAGCGCAGCCATTTGGCGGGCTACTTTGTAGAGCTCGTAGGCTTGCTTCGAATTGGTTTGGTAGAAACTCTTTGGGCCTACTTTGAAGCGCAGGCCTTCCATCTCTTCGTAGATAAAGTCGGTGCCGGCAAAGGTGCTGATGGGCAAGTCGCCAATGGTGTCGTTGCACTTGAGATTGTTGACATACAGCAGCGAAGTGACTTCAGGAAAGTTCTCTGAAAGATATTTCATGAGCTCTGTAGCCTGTAGGTGTTCCGCGTCGGTACGTGCAGCAAATTGCAACAAAAGCATCAGTTCGCCCGTTTCGCTACTGCGAAGCATCATGTTACGCAAGAGGCCTTCGCCCTGGCGAATGTCGTAGAACGAAAGATTGTTTTCAATGGCGTAATCGCGAATTGCATTGCGCAGCCGATTGTTGACCTCGGGCATTAGTCCGCAATAGGTGATGTCAAGGATTTTGTCGAACGCGCCGGATATGTGGAAGCCCACGGCATTGGGGTTTTCCACGGGGAGGTCTTTGGTGATTTCTTCGCGTGTAATCCAACGGCGATTGCTGAAACCGAATTCCAACTTGTTGCGGTAGCCTTTGATTTGCTTCGACCCGAGAATAGGACTGATGGGCGGCACTTCCACCTTAGCGATGCGCGTGAGTGCGGCTTCCACTTGTTTTTGCTTGTAATGGATCTGTCGGTCGTACTTAAGGCATTGCCACTTGCAACCGCCACACTCGCCAAAGTGAGGACAGAACGGTTCGTCGCGTTCAGGGCTGAATGTATGAATGGCTACTGCCTCGGCTTCGGCATAGCTGTGTTTCTTGCGGCGCAGTTGCAAGTCGCATACATCGCCGGGCACTACGAATGGGGCGAAGACTACCATTCCGTCGTGGTGGGCAAGGGCTTTTCCTTCGGCTGCGAGGTCTTCAATCGTTATGTTCTGAAGCAGTGGCAGGGGTTTCTTTTTTCTTGACATTGCGATAATAGGTGGAGTGTGTTTAAGGGTTGTTGAGGTCGTTCGCTTTCTTAAATGCGTGGAGCTTTCACGCTGTTTAGATATTGACTTTTGCCCAAAGGCGTTCTATCAAACGCGGAACGGGATAGGTGTGAAAGTCGCTCAGCGATATGCTAATATAAGTTTCGGGCGAGGGACTAAGGGGTTCGTTGGTAGTTAAGAGAAACGCATCGGCTATGATGAGTTGGTGTGTCAGTTGGTGGCGAACGTTTGCTGCGATTTGCTTGAAAGTGGAGACTTGTGGATTGATGCGAAGTTGTTTCGCCATTTGCTGCAAAAGTAGGGCGGCATCGGTGGGTTCGCTGGTTTCAATAAGCAAAGGTTCGTATAGTCCTTTCCAAATGTCGTTGTCGCCTCTGCGGTGGAGCAAAAGCTTGCCAGCAGCGTTGACGAATACGTAGTTAAAATATCGAACCTTTATGCTAACCTTGGGTCTTTTGCGAGGGAGGTCTTCAGGATTTTTGTGCAGCGCGGGCATCGCGCATCCATCGTGTAGCGGACACTCTTGGCACTTTGGCGATCGCGGGGTGCAGACCATTCGTCCGAGGTCCATGATGGCTTGGTTGTGGATGGCACTATGCTTGGGGTCGAGCACAGCAGTAGCGGTTTCCTTGAAGGTGCGCTTTCCCTCTGTCGTATCGATGGCAGTATCAATGTCGAAGTATCGAGAGAGCACACGATAGACATTCCCATCAACCACGGCATGTGGGAGGTCGAACGCAAACGAAGCAATGGCACTGGCGGTGTAGTCGCCGATGCCAGGGAGCAACAATAGCGAATTGTATGTGTTTGGGAAAGTTCCTTGGCTGGCAATAAGCTTTGCTGCCTTGTGGAGATTGCGCGCGCGGCTGTAGTAGCCCAATCCCTGCCAAGCATTAAGCACATCGCGTTCAGAGGCTTTGGCAAGATGGGTGACCGTGGGAAAAAGGCGTATGAAACGTTCGTAGTAAGCCCAACCTTGGTCAATGCGTGTTTGTTGCAGAATGACTTCAGAGAGCCAAATGTGGTAGGCATCTTTGGTGTCGCGCCAAGGCATTTTGCACGCATTAGAAGCATACCAGTGTTGAAGCTTTTGCGAAAAGTCCAAGGTTGAGACGAGCGTTGAACGTGAAATCAATGGAAAAGTTTGATGCGCTGTTCTTCCGAGAGCTTGCATATCATGAGCACCCCGTCTTTTTCAGCCACGATGTATCCGTCAAGTCCTTGAACCACAACGCGCTTGTTTTCGGTGGTGTGGATGATGCAGTTTTGCGTGTCGAAGACAGCAACGTCTTTTCCTATCAATGCGTTTCCGTGGTCATCGTGCGGACTTTGTTTGAGAAGAGAACCCCAAGTGCCAAGGTCGCTCCATCCCACATCAATCGGGCGCACGAAGACTTCCTCAGCGTTTTCCATGATGGCATAGTCCACAGAAATGCTTTCGCACTTTTCATAAAAAGCGTTGATGGCTTTGCGCTCTTCGGCTGTGCCAAAGACTTTGGCCAAGGCTTCAAATCCTTTAGACATGGTGGGCTGATATACGCGGAAGGCATTTACGATGGTGCTGACGCTCCAAACAAAAATGCCAGAGTTCCAAAGGTAGTTGGGTTCGCTGATATAGGCTTCGGCTGTTTTCAAGTCGGGTTTTTCCTTAAAGCCGTCAACGCGGAAGACATGTTTTTTGCGCGATGAGCTGAATGCGAGGTCGGCTTTGATGTATCCGTAGCCTGTTTCGGGATGTGTGGGTTTGACGCCGAGTGTTACGATAGCATCGGTCTCGGCTGTGAACTCCATGGCTTCGCCCACGGCTTCTTTGAAACTTTTGATGTCTTCTACATAGTGGTCGGCAGGTGTGACCACGATGTTTGCCATAGGATTGAGTTTCTTGATTTTCCAAGAAACGTAGCAAATGCAGGGTGCTGTGTTTCTGCGACAAGGTTCGAGCAAGATGTTGCTTTCAGGAATTTCGGGCAACTGTTCGCGTGTGATGTCGGCATAGCGTTCGCCTGTGACTACCCAAACGTTTTCAATCGGAATTAGCTCGGCAAAGCGGTCGAGTGTGAGTTGGATCAATGTACGTCCCTTGCCCAAGATGTCGAGAAACTGCTTGGGACGGTCTTCGTTGCTCATAGGCCAAAAGCGGCTCCCCACGCCGCCTGCCATAATCACCAAATGATTGTTCTTTGTTTGCATCGCTGTTGTTGTTTTGAAAAGTTGTTTGTTGTTGCGGTATGAATGTTGTGTTTTTATAAAAAAGATGCCGAGGAAGCTAAGCGCTCCCTCGGCTTATCGTGCGCCGTAAGCAAGTGATTGTATCAGGCGAAAAACATGTGAAAATCCCGATACAACCAGAACTCTTGCTCATTTTTTAACCATGTTGCCCTCAATATAAAGACGCACGATAGAATTGCTCGCGTTTGATCGCACGGTGATTACCTTCTTGACAGAGCCAGTAGCTTGTCCTTTGCCATTATAAGTGGCTGTGACAATGCCTTTCTCGCCTGGTTTTATTTCAGTCTTGGTGTAATCATAGGCTGTGCAACCGCACGAAGTAAAAACTTGTTGTATAATCAGAGGCTTGTCGCCTGTGTTTGTAAAGGTGAAAGTCACTGTTTGTGGCGTTGCCTCGGCGAAGGTTCCGAAGTTGTGCGACGTTTTATCAAATTTGATTTCAGCCTGCGCTGAAGCCGTCAACGTCAGCATGAGTACAAACAGTAGTGAAAATATCTTTTTCATTGCAGGAATGGCGCTGTCTTTTAGTGACAAAAAGAAAGAATCTTTGTCTGTTTTGTTGCAAAAGTAGTGGGCTTTTGCGTTCCAACCAAGATTTTAGGCTATTTTTTACACCTTTTCTGTCTTTTTTTTATACAAAACTGCATTTGACATGCGCGTTTTTTGTGTTTTTGCGTTTGAATTGTGTTTGTTTTGTTTGTTGAACTTTTCAAGATTTGTTGTCGTTAAGTCCTATTTTTTACTGTGGTTTGTGTATTTTTGCGCCTTGAAATTTAAGATAAGATGGTATTCCCTCAATCATACGAGCAAAAGATAGGTTTTGACGAAGTGCGCAGGTTGCTCTGCGGCGGGTGTCTGAGTGCTCTCGGTGTGGAGTTTGTCAATAATCATTTGGCTTTTTCAAATCAATACGAAGAAATCGTTGAGAAATTGGCGCGTGCCTTGGAGTTTAAGCGTTTTGAGATGGAAATGTCGGACGCTTATGAGGCCGATTTCTTTGATGTTCGCGAATCGCTGCTTCGCATTCGTCCTGAAAGAATGTATATGGAAGAGGCCGACTTGGCACTATTGAGACGCTCGCTCTCTACATGTGACGTGGTGACTAAGCTCTTTCGCTCGGCGGACGAAGAAGACGATGCAGAGAAAACAGAAGAAGACACAGCAAGAAGTTTTCCAGCCTTAGCGCGAATGGCTGAGGGCGTTGGAGATTTTTCGGAAATAACGGCAGCGATTAGCAAATTGCTCAACAAGTATGGGCGGATAAAGGACACGGCTTCGCCACATTTGTTGAGCATACGCCATTCTTTAGAACTGACATCGCGCAGTATTTCTCATTCGCTGCGAAGCATCATTAGCGAGGCGCAAACAGCAGGTTACATTGACCGCGACGTGGCTCCCACGATGCGCGACGGGCGACTTGTTATTCCCGTTTCGCCCAGTGCTAAGCGTAAGATGAAAGGCATTGTTCACGATGAGAGTGCTTCGGGAAAGACGGTTTTTATAGAGCCTCAGGCTGTTGTGGAAGCCAACAACAAGATACGCGAACTCGAAGCCGAGGAGCGTCGCGAGATTATCAAGTTGTTGCAAGAAGTAAGTGGTGTGTTGCGCCCCAGGATTGACGAGATGATGCAAGCTTTGCGTTTCTTGGGACAAGTGGACTATTTGCGTTCGCTCACGGCTTGGGGAGAAGAGTTCGGTGCTTTGGTTCCGCAATTGGTGGATGGTCCATGCCTCTTTTGGTCTGAGGCCATACATCCGCTACTGCATGCTTCGCTGAAGCAAAAGGGGCAGGAGATGGTGCCGCTCGATATCAAGTTGCCCGACGACAAGCGTGTGCTTATCATCAGCGGACCTAATGCAGGTGGCAAATCAGTTTGTTTGAAGACCGTAGGCTTGTTGCAATACATGCTGCAATGCGGTATGCCTGTTCCGGTTTCAGAGAATAGTCGCTTTGGTATCTTTGAGCATATTTTTATTGACATTGGCGATGGGCAAAGCACCGACGATGACCTTTCTACCTACAGTTCGCACTTGCTGGCGATGAAACAAATGATGAAGCAAGGCACGCCTACGAGTTTGGTGCTCATCGACGAGTTTGGCGCAGGCACAGAGCCGCAGATAGGTGGGGCATTGGCCGAGGCTATCCTTGTGCGATTGGTGAAAAAAGAATGTTATGGCATTGTCACAACGCACTATCAGAACTTGAAGCGTGTGCCTGAGCAATATTCTACGGTGGTAAACGGCGCGATGCTCTACGACCGTGCAGCCTTGCAGCCTTTGTTTCGTTTGTCGGTAGGCAACCCTGGAAGTTCGTTTGCCATTGAGATAGCGCGCCATATAGGTCTCCCACAAGAAGTGATAGACTACGCTTCGCGGCTTGTGGGTGAGAACTACATACTCTCCGATAAATACTTGCAAGACATTGTGCGCGACAAGATGTATTGGGAAAACAAGCGTCGCGCTGTTCACCAACGCGAAAAACATCTTGACGAGACCGTTCAGCGCTACGAAGTGGAAGTTTCCCGATTGAGCAAGGAGCGCAAGGAAGTGCTGAGCCGTGCTCGCGAGGAAGCCCAGGAGCTCTTGGCACAGTCGAATGCTCGGATTGAAAACACCATTCGCACCATCAAGCAGGCGCAGGCCGAGAAAGAACGCACCAAAGCAGCCCGCAAAGAATTAGAAGCTTTCAAGGAAGAAGTAAATGTGGTTGCAGACAAACAAGACGATGCAATAGCCCGCAAGATGGCTAAGATAAAACGTCGTCAGGAGCGTCGCCGTGAGCGCACAGGTACGAGCGAAGCATCCGGAAAAACAGACTTGCAACAAATTCAAGGCGCAGCAACGACCAACGAAACGCCTTTCACTGCAACGAACCCTCCAGCCGTGGGTGACTATGTTCGCATTAAAGGACAAAGTGGAGTGGGGCGCGTAGAGAGTGTAGGGGGCACACGTGCTCGCATCACCTTTGGTATCATGCATACCAATGTTCCTCTTGAGCGCTTAATGCGCAGTGAGCCTCCAAAAGAGGAGAAGACCACAACCGTCTCGACCTTCCTGAGCCGCGAGACACGCGATGCGATGTACGAAAAGAAGCTTCGTTTCAAACCCGAACTCGATGTACGCGGTATGCGGGCTGACGAAGCTGTAAACACAGTGGCTTATTTCCTCGACGATGCCATACAATTGGAATACCCGCGCGTGCGTATCCTTCACGGAACCGGCACTGGAGCCTTGCGCGAAGCCATTCGTCAATACGTCAGCTCCGTTCGCGGCATACGTTCGTTCCACGACGAGCACGTACAGTTTGGCGGTGCTGGTATCACGGTGGTAGAAATCTAAACATTTGAAGCACACAAGTTATGAACTTGTGGCTTTCTAATTCAAATTAGGTCCGTTCAAGTTTTGACTTCAAAGCCACAAGTTTTTTTCTTGTTGCGTCAAAGCGTTTGTAGAAGGTCAAGTTGAAAAGGTTAAATAGTAAATCACGCAGTGCTTCCCTTTAAGGTTCACATACTCGGTTGCGGCAGTGCCTTGCCTACCTTGCGCCACAATGCTTCAGCACAAGTGGTTGAGGCTCATAGCAACCTATTTCTCGTTGATTGTGGCGAAGGAACGCAGCGAGAGATGCGGCGATGTCGTATAGCGATGAGCCGTATCAGCCATATTTTTATTTCCCATTTGCATGGCGACCATTGTTTTGGTCTGCCAGGTTTGCTGACAACGCTTGCTATGCTTGGTAGGCGCGGCGAGATACACATTTATGCTTTTGCCGAATTGCAGCAAACTTTCGCACCGCTTTTGGCTCAGCACTTGAAAGGCGCAGAGCTGTATCCCGTGTTTCACAACATCCGTCACGAAGGCTTTGAGACCATTTACGAAAATAATAGTTTTTTTGTAAAGACGCTTCCGCTTCGACATCGTGTGCCATGTGTGGGTTTTGTGTTTCAAGAGAAGAAACCTCTGCCCCACATTCGTCGAGAAATGATAGACTTCTTACAAATTCCTCACTATGCTATCAATGATATAAAGCAAGGTGTGGGTTGGGTAGCAGACGATGGTACGTTTTATCCACACGAACGACTTGTGATGCCCAATCATCCGCCGCGCAAATACGTATATATGAGCGATACGTTGCCTTGTCTTGAACATATCGAAGTTGTGAAAGGAGTCGACCTCTTGTATCATGAAGCAACGTTTGCCGAAGATAGAGCCGTTCGTGCGATTGAAACTTGTCATTCCACGGCACGCCAAGCAGCCCACTTTGCGCTTCAGGCTGGAGTAAAACAATTACTCATTGGCCACTATTCGGCGCGCTATCTTGACGAAGCACCATTGCTTGACGAAGCACGCTCTGTTTTTCTAAATACGATAGCAGCCCAAGAAGGGCTTGTGGTGGAGGTGTAAGATTGCTTATCTCTACGAGCGGGCGTGTGGCTTTACTACGTGCGGACGAGGACACCCGCGCTCCCAACCGATGCGTTATAGGAAGCTTAAATACACTTCCCTCACTTCCTTCCGCAGTGTCCTGAGGACACGTGCGGGAAGCCTGCGATAGAGGCAAGTAAAGAGCCACGGATGGCGGAACTCTTTCGTTCCAACTTTCCGTGGCTCTTCTATATAAAGTGCGTATGATTACTTGATCAGCACTTTCTTGCCATTTACGATGTACACGCCCTTTGTAGGTTTAACTACACAGCGACCGCTAAGGTCGTAGTAGTTGCCGTCCATTGGAGTAATTGTCATAAGGTCTTGGTTTGTATTGTGAAGTTATGCCTTGAAACGCCTTGTTTGTCAAGGCTCAAAGTGTTCGCGCTACCATGGCACTGCGGCAAGAAAAGCAAAAAAGGTAGGCTTTCCATAAGAGAAAACCGACCTTAGTATAAGGTTTAAAGTGTTGTTATGCTTAGACGTGCGTCAGCTTACACGATACCTTGGCCCATCATGGCGTGAGCCACTTTCATAAAGCCTGCGATGTTGGCACCTTTTACGTAGTTGATGTAATTGCTTTCGCGTCCGTACTTCAAGCATTGGGCATGAACGTCGTGCATGATGCGATGGAGGCGTTCGTCCACTTCTTCTGCGCTCCAAGAAATGTGCATGGCATTTTGCGTCATCTCTAATCCGCTTGTGGCTACACCTCCGCTGTTGACGGCTTTTCCAGGTGCAAATGGAGTGCGCTGTGCAATGAAATAATCCACAGCTTCGGCAGTGCAACCCATGTTGCTGACTTCGGCCACGAGCATCACACCATTGTCAACCAACTGGCGGGCATCGTCTTCGTTGAGTTCGTTTTGCGTGGCGCAGGGTAGGGCGATGTCAACTTTCTGTTCCCATGGTTTTTTGCCTGGGAAGAAAGTTGCTTCAGGATAGCGCTCTGCATAGGGCTCAACAATGTCTTCGCCGCTCAGACGAAGTTCGAGCATATAGTCAATCTTTTCGCCGTTTACGCCTGTGGGGTCGTAAACATAGCCGTCGGGACCGCTGAGTGTCACAACTTTCGCTCCGAGTTCGGTGGCTTTTGTCACAGCACCCCAGGCTACGTTGCCGAAACCGCTGACTGCAACCGTCTTGCCCTTGATGTCCTGCCCAATGTCGGCCAGCATTTGTTCTACGAAATAAAGAGCGCCAAAACCTGTGGCTTCGGGACGCAGGATGCTACCGCCGAATGAAAGGTCTTTGCCCGTTAGCGTACCTGTATGTTCGCGAGCCAATTTCTTGTACATGCCGAATAGATAGCCCACTTCGCGACCGCCTACGCCAATGTCGCCTGCGGGAACGTCCATGTCGGGGCCGATGTTGCGCCAAAGTTCCAGCATGAATGCTTGGCAGAAACGCATGATTTCGGCATCGCTGCGACCACGAGGAGCAAAGTCGCTACCGCCTTTGGCACCGCCCATAGGAAGTGTTGTTAGGGCATTCTTGAACGTTTGTTCAAAGCCGAGGAATTTAAGAATACTCAAGTTTACACTGGGGTGGAAGCGTATGCCGCCTTTGTAGGGGCCAATGGCATTGTTGAACTGCACACGATAGCCAATGTTTACGTGTACTTCGCCTTTGTCATCCGTCCAAGGTACGCGGAACGTGATGATACGGTCGGGCTCTACAAGGCGTTCAATGAGTTTAGCGCGTTCAAACTCTGGATGTTCGTTGTAAACGTCTTCGATAGACAATAGCACCTCGCGGACAGCTTGTAAAAACTCTTTTTCGCCCGGGTGCTTGGCTTCAAGTGAAGCCAGAATCTCGTTGGTTTTCATAAATTGTGGTTAGAAAAGTGTGAAGTAAAGTAGCTTCTGCGGATAGTGCAGAAGCTTTCAATTATCGCTTGAAATAAATGTCGATGTAGTCGGTGCACTCGTCGGCGGGGTTTTTCATCTGCTGCAGACGCCAGTACTTTCGGCCTTGGGTGGAGAGAAAAGTGAAGGTGCCTTCGCGTACTACTTCATCGCCATTGTTGATGTGATAAATCTTGGTGCGTATCGTGCCAGTAAACTCCAACTCTAGTTCTGAAATGATGCGCACCATGCCGTCAATCTTCAGATAGTCGCCGATGTGGGAGTCATCGCCTCGGGAGAGTTGCTCGCCAGTGCAGCGGAGCGTTCCGTCGGCTTGCTTGGTGATGTTGGCCGTACCGAAATACTCCCAAGAAATCCATTGCAGCGAGAGCATGTGTTTTCCCACCACTTTGCGTTCGAGCGGCGTGAGATTTGAGGTCGTTGCCGTTGTAGTTCTTCGGCCTCTTGAGCTTCTGCGACGTTGTGCGTCAGCAGTTGCTGGTAGCAAAAGTAGTACAGCCAGCAAGGCGATAAAGATCTTTTTCATGGTAGTGTATGTATCTAGGGATTTGAATAGGGTCGCTTAATGTCTAAGCTATCGTGACGAGCGTAGTTCCCTCCAAGACGCTCTCGCCAGGTTTTACCGCAATTCCCGAAATGGTTCCATCACATTCGGCGGTGATGCTGTTTTCCATCTTCATGGCTTCGAGAATAGCCACCGTGTCGCCTTTCTTAACGCTTTGTCCTACGCTTACGCTGATAGTCGTCACTACGCCAGGCAGCGGTGCTTTGACTGGTGTGCCTTCGCCAGCAACGCTGACGGGTTCGGGTGTTGCTTCTTGAGGTGCGGCAATAGCTGGTTTTGCGGTTGCTGTTTTCGCTGTTGCAGGAAGATCGGCTACAACGCTTTCGGGCAATTGGTCTTCGCTGATAGAGCCGCTGAGAATTTCTACATTGAAATACACTCCGTTGACATTTACTTCGGCCTGGCCGTCGCGAAGGCTTTCGATCGTCACGTCATAGCGCGCATCGTCTATATTATAACTGTATTGTTTCATTGGTTGTTATCTTTAATGGTATGGATTTAGAGTTTGTTGAACATTTCGGCGGGGTCGCTCCATGCGCTACCGCCAGAGGTGATGGTGATGCTTGTTTCTTCATCGTCGTGCACTTCTTCAACTTCGTATTGTAGCAGTGCCAGGCTGATGGCTGCGGCATAGCGCGGCATCACATCGGCAGCGGGACGATGGGGCTTACCGTCGGTAGTGACGTTTACGACGTTTCCCGTCTTTTCACTGATGGTGATGCGGAAGTCGTGTTCCCCTACTTTATAACGAATTGTTTTCATACGCAAAAGGAAAATGTTAAAGGGGAATGTTGCCGTGTTTCTTGGCGGGACGGGTTTCGCGCTTGTTTTCTAACTGTGCTAGAGCTTTGCAGATGCGCAGGCGTGTGTTGCGCGGCTCAATAACATCGTCGATATATCCAAACTCAGCAGCCTTGTAGGGCGTATTGAAGAGGTCGTTGTATTCCTTCTCTTTCTGTGCAAGAAAAGCTTTGGGGTCTTCTTGTTCCTTGGCAGCCTTGCCATCAATGATGGCCACAGCACCGGCAGCACCCATTACTGCTATTTCGCTGCTTGGCCAAGCATAGTTCAAATCGGCTTTGAGCTGTTTGCAGCCCATCACAATGTGGGAACCACCGTAGCTCTTGCGAAGCGTGACAGTTACCTTTGGCACGGTGGCTTCGCCGTAGGCATAAAGAAGTTTTGCACCGTGGTCAATCACGGCGTTGTATTCTTGGCCAGTTCCAGGGAGGAAACCTGGTACGTCAACAAGCGATACGATAGGAATGTTGAAACAATCGCAGAAGCGGACAAAGCGAGCCGCTTTGCGCGAAGCATTGCTGTCGAGTACACCAGCATAAACTTTGGGCTGATTGGCTACGATACCCACGGTTTGTCCGTTCATGCGTGCAAAGCCTATAATAATGTTGCGTGCAAAGTCGCGATGCACTTCAAGGAATTCGCCCTTGTCAACAACTGCTGCAACGACTTCGTACATATCGTAGGCTTGGTTGGGGTTGTCGGGGATGATGGTGTTCAGCAAATCGGCCTTACGGTCTATGGGGTCGGTACACGGAATTCGCGGAGCACGTTCGCGATTGTTTTGGGGAAGATATGAAAGCAGACGACGTATCAGGTCTGCGAACTCTTGTTCGGTCTTGGCAGTGAAATGTGCTACGCCACTCTTTGTGCTGTGCACGCTGGCACCACCTAATTCTTCTTGGCTGACATCTTCGCCTGTAACGGTCTTTACGACCTTAGGGCCTGTGAGGAACATATAGCTGATGCCTTCGAGCATCACAACAAAGTCGGTCAATGCTGGGCTGTAAACAGCTCCGCCGGCGCATGGACCACAAATACCGCTAATTTGCGGCACTACACCACTGGCTTCAATGTTGCGTTGGAAAATTTCGCCAAAGCCTGCAAGCGAGTTGATTCCTTCTTGAATGCGTGCGCCACCGCTGTCGTTGAGACCGATGCAGGGAGCACCCATTTTGAGGCTTTGGTCCATCACTTTGCAAATCTTTTCTGCCATGGTTTCTGAGAGCGAACCACCATTTACAGTGAAGTCTTGAGCAAAGACGTAAACAAGTCGGCCATCGATTGTACCACTTCCGCAAACTACACCATCGCCGAGAAACTGTTTCTTCTCCATGCCAAAGTTGTGGCAGCGATGCAGCTTGAACATGTCCATTTCCTCAAAGGAGCCTTTGTCTAAGAGTAGGTCTATGCGCTCTCGTGCTGTGAGTTTGCCTTTGGCGTGTTGCTTGTCGATAGCTTTCTCGCCGCCGCCGAGACGTGCCTTGGCACGCATCTCTACCAGCGTCTTAATCTTTTGTTGTTGAATAGTCATTGTGTATGTTTTGTGTTTTTGTTTTCAAAGTGAAGAAGCCGCATGGTAAGTCGGCTCTTTTACTGCAACGCCGCGAAAGTATAAAAAAATGGTTTATGCAAATAGTTCAAATTGAACTTTCTTGTGGCTTAGTGCCTTTTACCTTTTGATTTTGATAGTGGGGGTGATGAGTTGATATATATAATACGGAGTGGGGATGGTTTTTTGAAGATATTTCAGGGCTTCACACTTCAATTTGCAGTCCGTCGTATGCGAAATGTACATTTGAGGGTAGCAGCTCTTCGGCTTCAGCATGTAGTGGAGCGTCGTGGTTGAAGTGAATGAGATAGGTTTGCTTGGCACCGAGTTCTTGGCTCAGACAGATAGCTTCGTCAATGGTTTGATGAGTGACGTGGGGCCGATGGCGCAGGGCGTTGAGCACAAGCGTTTCTACACCGTGCAACATGGATTTGCTTTCGTTGCTAATGGTTTTCAGGTCGGTGATATAAGCGAAGTTGCCTATACGATAGCCGAGAATGGGCAATGGGCCGTGCATTACTTCGATGGGAAGGATGGTGAGCTCGTTTACTTGGAAAGGTTGCCCCGAAAAAGCTTCGTGCAATTCGAGTTGTGGCACTCCGCTGGGTGTTTTCATGCCGAAGCAATAGGGCATTCGTTCACGAAGATGTTTCAAGCATAGGTGGTTGGCATAGATTTGTTGATTGCCAAACGTGCTGTAAGGGCGTAGGTCGTCAAGTCCGCCAACGTGGTCGTAGTGTTCGTGTGTAAGGAGTATGGCATCAAAAGGGCGGAAGTCCTTATCCATTGATTGCTGTCTGAAGTCGGGACCGCAGTCAAAGAGAATGCGTGTGCCGCATTTGGTATCGAGCAGTGCCGAGGTGCGCAGGCGTTTGTCGCGTGGGTCTTTGGAGGTGCAGACTCTACATTTACAGCCAATGACGGGCACGCCTGTGCTGGTGCCTGTTCCGAGAAACGTGAGGGTCATTTTTTTCTAAAAGGGGTAGTAGCCTTCTTTTTACTTTTTTGACTTATAGCGCAGTTTACGTTTGAAGTCTTCGCCGAATATGTTGAGTAAATGCTTGGCTAAGTCTTGAAATTGCAAGGCTGTATAGTAGAGGAAAAAGTGGAGGCGTGTTCCTCCGTTTTTGCGAACGAAGTATGCCATTTCTTCTTTTTTCTTTTTCAATGGAGTGCTTGTTATTCCGCCTAAGCGAAAGGCTTCGATTTCTGCATCAACGTACTTAAATGTAGCTCCAGCCTGATACAACCTGGTGAGCAGGTCTAAGTCCATCATGAATTTCATGTGTGTGTCGTAGTTGCCGTACTTTTGATAAGCCTTTCTTGTGATGAAGGTGCCACCGTGGCATACGTGAATAATAACTGGAACCTTGGGAAACTTCATGGACGGCTTTTCAGAGACTTTAAAGTTTGTTTGGCTGTTCCACAATTGAATATTCCCACGATAAACATCAATATCGGGATGGTATGCGTCTGCAATGGCTTGTAGTGCACCAGGGAGCATCACATCGTCTGAATTGAGAATGCCTATAAGTTCGCCTGAAGCGCGAGAAATACCTTTATTGAAAGCATCGCTTATGCCATTGTCGCTTTCGCTGACAAGGATGTTGATTTCGTTGTCGTAAGTTTTGAGCAGGTCAAGGGTGCCGTCTGTACTCCCGCCGTCAATAACTATAAGTTCAAGCTGGGGATAGTTTTGGCTAACAACACTTTTTATGGCTTGGCTGATGGTAGAAATGCTGTTGTAACAGATTGTGATAATTGATATTTTGGGTGTAGGCATGAATGAAAAGTTAATAGGTTCCAAAGAGTAGTGCTATTCGGAATGCTCTGGACGTTGCTATATTAGCTGTATTTAAACGATTATCATAGAGTAGTTTTAATCGCGTGATAAAGTTTCTTTTGGCTTCTATAAATGCTTTTGTGAGTTGAAAGTTGGCTTGGGGCATTTGATTTTCATAACCTCGAAGTAGCTCTAACGCTGTGTTGTAACGGGCGTGTTGGCCTGTTGTGATACGGTTTATTCGCCGTTTCCATTCAGTGAGCTTGTTGCCTTGGCCGATTACATTGCTACTGTGCTGACGATAGAGGATGTGGCTTTGCTTGTCGAAAAAAACTTTTCCACCGATGGATAGACATGTTGAATAAATCCACACATCGTGCATATAAAGTACTTCGGGATGATAATGGTTGATGGCTTTTCGCAAAAGGGGATTAAGTACCATCGTGCAACCACCAACGAATTGATAAACGAGTGATTCGCCGTAAGTGAGTAAAGGGGATATTGGTATCTGATGAGGTAAAGGGTTGAGGTCTTGGTCTGTGAGACAGGTTTGACAGAAGTATAGGGCTGGTTGGTCTGGCGCTGCTTCTAATTGATGTACGGCTACTTTGAGCTTTTCTGGCTTCCAAAAGTCGTCTTGATCGGCAAAGGCGTAATAGTCTGCTTCATCGGCGTCTTTCAGCAGTTGCATGAAACTGCGTGCGGGGCCGAGGTTGTCGCCGCTGTACCATGTGAGCAAACCTTGGGACTGGTATTCGTCAAGAATGGCACAGGTCTTGTCGGAGGAACCATCGTCACGAACGGTGAGAACTACATCTACTTCGTCTTGCCGCAGGATGGACTCTATCTGTTGGTGGAGGAACCGCTCACCATTGTAGGTGGACATGAGGACATTGACGCGCTTCATCTTCTTTTTCAGATAAAGTTGACTTCGGGCTTAATCTGGATACCAAACTTTTCATCTACAGAGCGACAGATGGCTTCACTGAGTGCCACGATGTCGGCTCCAGTAGCTCCTCCGTGGTTTACGAGAACCAATGCTTGTTTGTCGTAAACGCCTGCAGCACCCTGTCTGTGTCCTTTCCATCCGCATTGTTCGATGAGCCAACCTGCGGGAACTTTGATACCATCGGCTACGATGTAGTGGGGAACATTGGGATAGGCTTGTTGCAGGCTTTGGAATTTTTCTGAAGTGACAACGGGATTCATAAAGAATGAACCAGCACTACCCAAATCTGTGGGCTCTGGCAACTTCGTGCGTCGTATTTTGGTAATAAGTTCGCGAAGGCTTTGGGCTGTTAATGGTTCCGACATTCCACTTTCTGCAATGACCTTGCTGAGCGAACCATATTGTATTTGAGGATTAAACTGAAGGGAAAGCTTGTATGCTACGTGTGTTATGATGAATTGTCCTTTCCACGCTTGTTTGAAAATACTTTGGCGATAACCGTAGTTGAGCTCATTGTGCGAGAAGGTGCGAAGTTCGCCGGTAGCAATTTCTATTGCATAAACTCGATAAATGTATTGTTCAGCTTCTACACCGTATGCACCTATGTTTTGAACAGCTGAGGCTCCAACCGTGCCTGGAATGTACGAGAGATTTTCAAGTCCGTAAAGTTTGTTTTCAAGACAAATGGCTACAAACTTATCCCAGTTCAATCCGGCTTCAGCTTTGATGAGAGCATGTTGGTCGTTGTAGGGGAGGATTTCATAGTCTGTCATAGAACTATGTATCACAGTACCCTCAAAATCTTTGGTAAAGAGCAGATTGCTGCCCTCGCCTACACAGAGTATGGGGTCGATGGGAAAGCTGTGGTGAATTTGTTTGAGTGATTCGCGCAGTTCATCAACCGACTGGTAATCTACAAAGCGCTTGCAATGGGCTTGAATGCCAAAGGTGTTATAGGGGAGGAGCGAAAAGTTTTCAGTCCACATAAACGTTTCTTGCTTGTTCGGTGGGCAAAAGTAAGGCTTTTCTTGCTTGTTTGAAGTACTTTTCACAAAAATAAACTACTTTTGCGGCTCAAACGAATAATCTTTTAGTTAGAATGATTGAGGAAATACGCAGTGTTCAGGAGGGTTTGAGCAAACTCGCAGCAAAGAATGAGCAAGAGTTGGAGGCTCTCCGTATTAAATATCTTAGTAAGAAAGGTCTGCTCAACGACCTTATGGCTCGTTTTCGCGAAGTTCCAGCCGAACAGAAGCGCGAGATGGGCATGAAGATTAACGAGCTTAAAACGGCCATTCAAGAACGCATAGAATCTTTGCGCCAGTCTTTAGCTCGCACGGAAACTGTAAGCGACGACCTTGACTTAACCCGCACAGCCTATCCCGAACCGCTTGGCTCTCGCCACCCGATAACGTTGGTTCGCGATGAAATCCTGCGTATCTTTGCTCGTTTGGGCTTCAGCATAGCCGATGGCCCTGAGGTGGAAGACGATTGGCACGTTTTCTCTTCGCTCAACTTTGCTCCCGACCATCCTGCGCGCGACATGCAAGATACGTTCTTCGTGGAGCAACAGCCCGACATTGTCTTGCGTACGCACACCAGCTCTGTTCAGAGTCGTGTGATGGAACGCCAGCAGCCGCCTATTCGCGTGGTTTGTCCTGGGCGTGTTTATCGCAATGAAGCCATTTCGGCACGCGCCCATTGCTTCTTCCATCAGATTGAGGGCTTGTATATTGACAAAGGCGTTTCGTTTACTGATCTCAAACAAGTGCTACTCACGTTTGCTCGCGAACTTTTTGGCGAAGACACCAAGATACGCCTTCGTCCCAGCTATTTCCCATTCACAGAACCTAGTGCCGAGATGGACATCTCTTGCAACATTTGCGGTGGCAAGGGATGTGGCTTCTGCAAACACACGGGCTGGGTAGAGATATTGGGTTGCGGCATGGTTGACCCCAATGTATTGAAAGCTGGCGGTATTGACCCCGATGTTTATACCGGATATGCTTTCGGTCTTGGCGTAGAGCGCATCACAAACTTGAAGTATCAAGTGAGCGACTTACGACTGTTTTCTGAAAACGATGTTCGCTTCCTTGACCAATTCGTCAGTGCACACTGATAACCTAAGCTTGTGAAAGCACTTGTTTTTGCTGCCGGTCTTGGCACACGCTTACGTCCGCTTACCGACACAATGCCCAAAGCATTGGTGCCAGTAGGCGGACTTCCTTTACTGGCTCATACGCTGAACAGATTGATTGCCCAAGGCGCTACTGAAATTGTGGTGAACGTTCACCACTTTTCCGAGCAGATTATTGCTTATTTGGACAAGCTCGATTTTGGAGTTCCTGTGCGTGTCAGCGATGAGACAGCCCGTTTGCTTGACACGGGCGGTGGATTGCGAAAAGCCCTTTCGCTGTTTCAGACTGAGCCTGAAAAGCCTGTGCTTATCCACAATGTAGATATTTTGAGCAATGCGCCTTTGCGCCAGTTCTATGAAGAGCATCTTTCTGACGATGCAGCACTGATGGTGAGCCAACGCACTACGTCGCGTTTGCTCTTTTTCGATGAGGGGATGCGTTTGTGTGGATGGAAGAATGTGAGTACGGGTGAAGCGCGCGGTTTTCTTTCATTGGAAGAAGCACAGACGTGTAGTTCGTATGCTTTCAGCGGCATTCACCTCGTTTCGCCGCGTCTGCTTCATGTGCTTTCAAATTATGGCGAGTGTTTCCCGATTATGCATTTCTATCTTTCAGAATGCCATCGGCTACGCATCGTGGGGCACTGTGTTTCGGGCTTGCAACTTTTGGACGTGGGCAAAACTGCCGCGCTTGAGCAAGCTGAAACATTTGCTCAAGCTTATTGCTCCATTCAAGACTAATTTTTTATCTGCTTTGGTTTGATTGCCAAATGTTGCGCTTTTCGGGCGGTAGGTCGAAGTATGGTTTTAAGACGTGCTTTGTCGTATCACCTGGCGTTGTGCTTGAGAGCGCATAGATGGGGTGGCGCGTTTCGGGGTCTTCGCCACAGTATTGTATGTCAGCCCTCGCGTTGCATTGTAGGCTGTCGTTAAGGCAATAAACTATGGGACCACCGCGCCACATCGTTCTACCATTTTCGACAACTCTGCGAGGCACAACGTTGAAGGGGATATACACTTCGTCGTCGGCTTGCCAACTGCGGGTTATTATGGCATATCCGCGCTGAATGTTGTAGTCGTATTCTATGCCGTTGACATAGATGGGGAGCGGAGTTTCCTGCCATTCGGGTATTCGCAGTCTGAGTGTGGCCTCTACGGTGTGCTTGCCTGGGGAGCGTAAGCGCAGTTTGGTCATTCCTTCCCATGGCATGGAGGTAATGATATCTACCATATAGTCTTGGCCCCGAGGCGTAACGATGTGGGCAAAGGTGTTGATATAGAGATTTACATAAAGTCCTACGCTGTCGGTGGCATACACCAATTGCGATGCGTCCATCACGGCGGCAGCTGCTACAGAGCGTTCTACGATGTCTGTGCTATAAAACATGGTGGCAGGCAGACTCCCCATCAAACAGCGCTCTATGGCATCCATATATCCCGCATCGCCCGTGCTGAGCCACAAGGATGCGGCTTCATAGAAATTGGCTACAGCGGTAAAGCCCTCGCCCTGCTGCATTTCGTCCGTACTGCCTACGGGATTGAGCGCGGGGAGCACGCTTTCTTTCCAGCGCGTCAATGCGTGGGCTAATGATGGGGTAGGGGGGACAAAGGGGGCTGGCGCAGCGTCTCTGTTCACCAGAAGTGCAAAGAGCTGAAAATTGGTTATGTCGCGGTCCAAAAAAACGATGCTGTCACTTCTTGTCCAAGCTATTTCATGGGCAATTTGCTGAGCGCAGGCTTGAGGTGGTTTTGCCAACAGCAACAAAAATAGCGTAGCCAGAGAGATGGCCACGCGCTTTTTTCTATTGTCAACGAAACGTTTCAAACAGTTCGCGGGTGTGTGGGGGTGTTTGTTTTACTGCGGTTTGAAATAAGCCCGCAGCTCCACGGTGAAGTTGAGTACAGAATAGGCGGGAATGAGGCTTGTGCCGTTGCTGCCATAGGCGAGGTCTGGATGGAGGTAGAAGCTCCAGCGGTCGCCAATGTGCATGTGTTGCAACACTGTGGTGTAGCCCGTGATGTTTGCGCTCACAAGCGACTTTATCGGCGCGCGTGTGGTTTCGCCAAACACTTGTTCGTCGCTGGGATAGGTGCCAGTGAAGCTGAAAGGATAGCCCATGGGGTGCACATCGGTGGGCATGAGCCGCCCCAGCATACACACGCTCACCGTGTCGGTATAGAGCGGACATCCACTTCCTTCTCCGCGTTGAATGATTCTAACGGGAATGCTGTCCGATGGATTTCCAGCTTGATTGGGGCTGACGTTGTGGTTTTTCAGTATGAGCCACTCGCTGTGCTGCTGCCACTGGTCGCCATAGGTGGCTTGAGCCTCTGCTATGGCTTCGCGAGCGGTCTGCATTTGCTCGGTCCACCAAGTTTCGTTGCGGGCTTTCCAGTCGGAATATTCGCTCTTAGCAGCGTTGTCGTTTTCTTCGCTGCAACTTGCAACAAAGCCGCAGAGCAAGAGAGCCGCGATGAGAATAAAATATCTTTTCATAAATCTGTGCGTGAGAAGTGTCAAGCAAGTTTTTTCAGCAACGCGGTGATGCTAACTTTCTCTTCGAGCAATGCGGGCAACTCGCTGATAGGCACACGTTGTTGTTGCATGGTGTCGCGGTCGCGCAGTGTTACCGTGTTGTCAGCGAGTGTGTCGTGGTCAACGGTGATGCAATAGGGCGTACCCACAGCGTCTTGTCGGCGATAGCGCTTACCGATGGTGTCTTTCTCTTCGTATTTGCAGTTGAAGTGGAACTTGAGGTCGTTCAATATTTCCTTAGCCTTTTCGGGCAGTCCATCCTTGCGCACCAAGGGCAATATGGCGAGCTTCGTTGGAGCGAGCGCGGCAGGCAGTCGCAACACCGTGCGCGTTTCGCCGTTTTCGAGTTGTTCTTCGCAGTAGGCATGACACATCACACTGAGGAACATTCTATCTACGCCGATTGATGTTTCAATCACATAGGGCGTGTAGCTCTCGTTGGTTTCGGGGTCAAAATACTTGATGCTCTTCCCGCTGAACTTTTCGTGCTGCGAAAGGTCGAAATCCGTGCGCGAATGTATACCTTCTACTTCCTTAAAGCCAAAGGGCATGTGGAATTCTATGTCGGTGGCAGCGTTGGCATAGTGGGCGAGCTTGTCGTGGTCGTGAAAACGATAGTTTTCGGCTCCGAAGCCGAGTGCTTGGTGCCATGCCATGCGCTGTTCCTTCCACGCTTTGAACCATTCGAGCTCTGTGCCAGGCCGTACAAAGTATTGCATCTCCATCTGCTCAAACTCGCGCATACGGAATATAAATTGTCGCGCAACGATCTCGTTGCGAAACGCTTTACCAATCTGGGCTATGCCGAAAGGCACTTTCATTCGTCCCGTTTTCTGCACATTGAGGTAGTTCACAAAAATGCCTTGCGCCGTCTCGGGACGCAGGTAAATCGTTGAGGCTCCGTCGGCGGTGGAACCCACCTCGGTTTTGAACATGAGGTTGAACTGTCGCACGTCGGTCCAGTTGCGCGTTCCGCTAATGGGGCAAACGATGCCTTCGTCGAGGATGATTTGTTTGATTTCCGCGAGGTCGTTGGCTTCTAAGGCCTCTTTGAAACGATTGTGAAGTGCATCGCGTTTCTTAGCATTTTCAAGCACACGCGGGTTGGTCTGGCAAAACATCGCCTCGTCAAAACTCTCTCCGAAGCGTTTGCGCGCTTTGGCAACTTCCTTTTCTATTTTTTCGTCGTACTTAGCCAATTGGTCCTCGATGAGAACATCGGCACGATAGCGTTTCTTGGAGTCGCGATTGTCTATCAAAGGATCGTTGAAGGCATCTACGTGTCCGCTGGCTTTCCACACCGTGGGGTGCATAAACACAGCACTGTCAAGCCCCACAATGTTGTCGTGGAGCAACACCATAGCTTGCCACCAGTATTGCTTTATATTGTTTTTGAGTTCCACACCGTTTTGCCCGTAGTCGTACACCGCGCCCAATCCGTCGTAGATGTCGCTTGAGGGAAACACAAAGCCATATTCTTTGCAGTGGGATACAATCTTTTTGAAAACGTCTTCTGCCATTGTTGTTGGGTTATATTATTTAAATGTTTAATTTCTGCGGCGCAAATTTAGCGCATTTTCGCTAATATCAAAAAAGTAGCTCGCCGTTTTATCTTTTGTGTGAGCGAACACACCTTGATTTTCTGTAAAATAAATAATGGCGAGTGGCATTTCTACCCCAAGGGCAAAGGCGGCTTCGCTTTGTGGCCCTTTGTATATGGTTGCTACATACAAAGTGTTCGAAAGCCTCAAACAAAGTGTCTGAAAGCTTCAAACAAAGTGTTCGAAAGCTTCAAACAAAGTGTTCGAAAGCCACAAACAAAGTGTTTGAAAGCTACAAACACTTTTTTCGATGGCAATAAAACCGCTTTATAATGCGATTGTGTTTCATTCGACGTGTTTCCTGTAGATAAAAAAACTGCATGGCTGACAAGCGTGTCACCATGCAGTTTTCTAATAAAGTGTATCGGTCTGGAACTTATTCGTTCGCAAACGCGAGGCGGTCAGCCTCTGCTCGGACTACGATAGGCTGCGAACGATCGATTTGGGCTGCGAGTAGTGAGCGGCTCAAGTCGTTGAGCAGCAAAGACTGCAAGGCGCGCTTCACGGGGCGTGCGCCAAACTCGGGGTCGAAGCCAGCGCGAGCGATGAGGGCTATGGCGCTGTCGTCAACACGTAGGGTGATGCCTTGTGAAGCCAAGCGGCGGGTGATTTGTTCCACTTGCAGACGTACGATCTGTGCAATTTGTGGCTCTGTGAGCGGACGGAACATGATGATTTCGTCAATGCGGTTCAAGAACTCGGGACGAATGGTGCTTTTGAGGAGTTCCATTACGTGTTTCTCGGTATCGGCAATGGCGGCTTCGCTTTGGCTTTCGGCCAATCGCGATTGGATGTACTGGCTGCCCAAGTTGCTGGTCATGATGATGATGGTGTTCTTGAAGTTGACGGTGCGCCCTTTGTTGTCGGTGAGACGGCCATCGTCTAATACTTGAAGCAACACGTTGAACACGTCGGGATGGGCTTTTTCGATTTCGTCGAAGAGTACGACGCTGTAGGGTTTGCGACGTACGGCCTCGGTGAGTTGACCGCCCTCGTCATAGCCCACATATCCCGGAGGTGCACCGACGAGCCGCGAAACGGTGTGTTTCTCTTGATATTCCGACATGTCGATGCGCGTCATCATGTTTTCGTCGTTGAAAAGGAACTCAGCCAGTGCCTTGGCCAATTCGGTTTTACCCACGCCGGTGGTGCCGAGGAATATGAACGAGCCAATTGGCCTACGCGGATCGCTGAGTCCAGCGCGTGCTCGGCGCACTGCGTCGCTGACGGCTTTGATGGCCTCGTCTTGACCTACGACACGGCGGTGGAGCTCTTCTTCGAGGTGGAGGAGTTTTTCGCGTTCGCTCTGCATCATACGGCTTACGGGGATACCTGTCCAGCGTGCTACGATTTCGGCGATATCGTCAGCGGTGACTTCTTCGCGAACCATGGCATCCGTGCCTTGTTTTTCAGCGAGTTGGTGCTGGATACGCTCGTTTTCGGCCTCAAGTGCTTGGAGCCGCCCGTAGCGTATCTCGGCCACACGTCCGTAGTCGCCTTCGCGCTCGGCTCGCTCAGCTTCATACTTGAGGGTTTCCATCTGTTGCTTGTTTTCCTGAATTTGGCTCAAGAGCGTTCGCTCGCCCTCCCATTTGGCTTTGAGTGATTCAAGGTTTTCGCGCAGATGGCTGATTTCTTTTTCAAGCGTTTCGAGTTTTTGTGTGTCACCCTCGCGACGTATTGCTTCGCGCTCTATCTCTAACTGACGCAGGCGTCGATTGGCCTCGTCGAGCTCTTCGGGCTGGCTGTCGCGCTCAATGCGTAGCCGAGCTGCAGCTTCATCCATGAGGTCGATGGCTTTGTCGGGCAGGAAACGGTCGGCAATGTAGCGGTCGGAGAGACGCACGGCTGCGATGATGGCATCGTCTTGGATACGCACGCGATGGTGGTTTTCGTAGCGTTCTTTCAGGCCACGTAGTATGCTGATGGCATCTTCTGCTGATGGTTCGTCCACCATTACGGTTTGGAAACGACGCTCAAGGGCTTTGTCTTTTTCGAAATACTTCTGATACTCTTCGAGCGTGGTAGCTCCTATGCTACGGAGTTCGCCTCGCGCCAAAGCTGGCTTGAGGATGTTGGCTGCGTCCATGGCTCCCTCGCCCTTGCCGGCCCCGACCAAAGTGTGGATTTCGTCAATGAACAAGATGATACCGCCCTCGGCAGCTTT
Organism: uncultured Prevotellaceae bacterium; assembly: GCA_900316575.1. Lineage (GTDB taxonomy): Bacteria > Bacteroidota > Bacteroidia > Bacteroidales > Bacteroidaceae > Alloprevotella. The sequence continues at coordinate 29,353 of ONDJ01000015.1, forward strand.
GACTTCATTAACAACGCTCTTGAGTCGCTCTTCAAACTCGCCTTTGTATTTGGCTCCTGCCACGAGTGCTCCCATGTCAAGACTATAGAGCTGTTTGTTTTTCAATCCCTCGGGCACATCGCCGCGCACGATACGTTCGGCCAATCCCTCAACGATGGCGGTCTTGCCTGTACCTGGTTCGCCAAGCAGGATGGGGTTGTTCTTTGTGCGCCGAGAAAGGATTTGCAACACGCGGCGAATTTCATCGTCGCGGCCTATTACGGGGTCGAGCTTACCAGAGCGTGCCTCTTCTACCAAGTTGCGGGCATACTTGCTCAGTGCTTGATATTGTTCTTCGCTGCTGGGGGTGTCGGCCTTGTGACTGCCGCGAAGTTCCTTTGTGGCAGCAATCAGGGCATCGTGTGTTAGACCGCTGTCTTTGAGCATTTGCGAGGCTTGACCGCCTTGGTCTAAAAGAGCTATCAGCAGCGGTTCGATGCCTACGTAGGTGTCGCCCAATTCTTTGGCAACATCTTCTGCTCGCAGCAACACTTTGTTTGTTTCATTGTCAAGATAGGGCTCGCCGCCTTCCACACGTGGCAGACGATTCAACTCGGCACGCACTACTTCATTCAAGCGCGAGCTCGAAGCTCCTGCCTTTCCAAGCAGAAAGTCGGTGACGTTTTCGCCTTTGAGCAACAGGCCGTGGAGCAGATGCAACGGGGTTACGGCTTGGCCGTGACCACGCTGTGAAGCATTGATGGCTTCTTGCAAGGCTTCCTGTGCTTTGATTGTAAACTTTTGGATGTTCATAGTTGTATTGGTTTTTAATTGGTTTTTTCGTAACGCTTACCTTCCAAATTTGTTGCCAAACGACATGTTACGCCAATTTGTCAGACGCAGCGTGTAGCAAGCTGGCATTTTGTCAGAACATGACCAGCGTTTCTATCTGTTTCGGAGGAGGTCCGTGGACTTGCAATATATAGAACACCCCTTAAGAAGCTTATACAATAATTGTATATGCGTGCGCACACGAGGTAGGAAAAAGATTAAAGGTTGAAGCTCAGCATCTCTAAACTTTTCCCTCTAAACGCTGAACTTTCAAAAAAGGCATTACTTTTGCTGTTGATTTTGGAAACACACACACTTTTTCAATGCAAAGTATTTCGGAAACGTATCAGAAACGCCCCAAGTTGTTCGCCGGCATAATAGCGTTGGTTGTAGTACTGACGGGCATTGGCATTTGGTGGCTGACAAGCAGACAAAACGACGACGGTTTGCCACCTCCAGAATCTGTTGCCGACACAGGGGCTTTGCGTATTTCGTTGCTGCCCACCAGCGAATGTTTGCCCTTTTATGTGGCTGACGCGGCGGGCATTTACGACAGTTTGCGTCTTCGTGTTAACATAAACGACACGAAGACGCAATTTGATGCCGACACCGCGCTCTATGGGCAGAGTGCGCACGTGGCATATACCGACTTAGTGCGCCTTCAATATCAATCGACAAAACACCATCGAGCTTCAATCATCATGGGTTTGCAAGGTGCATGGGGATTGGTGGAAAGTCCTACACGCCGAGGCGGAAACATCAAAGCCTTGAAAGACCATTTGCTGGGTGTGTCGCGCTATTCGTGTAGCGACCTTTATGCCACGGCAGCTTTGGCTACGAGCGACTTGGCCTACGACGATATGCTCAGAGCTCAAGTGGGCGATTTCTCTGTGCGTATGAATATGGTATTGCAAGGGCAAATAGAAGCTGCCGTGTTGCCCGAACCTTTTCTGACATACGCTACGGCTGGTGGAGCCAAGACGTTATGGCGCGTTCCGGCTGCTGAAGCATTCATGGGCTGTTTGGCTGCTAAGCCCGAAGTGTTGACATCGCGAAGACGCTCAGCCCAAGTAGCATTGTTGCTGCAGGGATATAACGCTGCGGTGAGGCGGATAAACAAAATGGGACTTCAAGGCTGCGACACGTTGCTATCGCGGAGACTGCACATCCCCATAGATCAACTCCAAAAAGTAAAGCTCCCAAGATACACGCTCGCCGCGATGCCACAGTCTGCTGCCCTTACTAAATCAAGAAGCTTTTTGGCAGAACGCAGCATTTCGCTATCGGCTTCAATGTTGATGGACGACCGCTTTGTGAAGAACGAAGAAGAAAAGCAATAGTTCCTCTGCCTCTTTTTTTAATCCATGGACAAACTTACCTTTAAAAACCTGCTTCAAGAGAGCGGCAAACAGCTCAGAGCAGGAAGCCTGCGCGCTGCGCTACAAACGATGAACACTTTGGCTGGGCTGATGGCTAATAGTGAAATCGCCGCGCGTATTTATAATATAGAGCGAGCCTATAGTGCGTTGCTCACCTATTTTAGGAGCGGCGCAGTCGATAAAGGACGCGAAGAGATGTACACACGCTTCCTCAGCGATGCCGATGCCATTTACAGGGAGCTCATGCGGCAATTCTTGATTGTGCATACCGATACAGCCTATGCAAAAGCCCACCAAGTGTTGCGAGAAATGGGACAGAGCGATGAGCCCTTTGCAGAAACTGCGTTCCATTCCCAATTGATGCAGACGCTTTTTGAACGCATTTGGGTTTCAGAGCCATTCACGGATGCAGTAACCCAAGCCGTACTCTGTTTTATGAACGACGCTATGGCTGAGGTTGAGCGAAAACAGATGATCGTCAGTGCCCTAACGTTGTCTTCGCTCGAAGTCTTTGACGCGCAAAAGACATTGTTGCTCATCACGCTTTCACGCCACGATGACGTATTCGTTCGTTCGCGCGCTATGATGGGCATGGCATTCGTCTTCATGAAATATGCTAACAACATTGAGCGCTATCCTAATTTGACCAACGCCATACGCATTGCTTACGAAGACACATCAGCGCGGCGCGAATTAGCCGAGCTCCAGATGCAATTACTGCTCAGCTTAGAAGCCAAACAGATAGCGCAGAGCCTGCGCGAAGAAATCTTGCCCGAAATGCTCAAGGAGACCGGCGGAAAAATGCCTACCGACAAAGAAACACTCACGCGGCTCAATGCCGAAATGTCCGAGCTGGGGCTTAACCCCGAATGGGAAAAAGATGCCAAGCGCTCCGAGATAGGCAAGAAGATACATCGCATGATAGAGATGCAGCAAAAAGGAGCCGACGTTTATCTCTCATCGTTTTCCATGCTCAAGGGGCGTTTCTCTTTCTTCAGAAAAGCAGTCAATTGGTTCCTGCCCTTTTCGGCTGACAATCTCGAAGTGCAACTCGATGAACCACGCAAAGCTTTCATTGCGCTCTTAGATAAATTCGGAATGCTTTGCGACAGCGACAAATACAGCATGTCGTTGCTTATAGCCCAAATGCCAGCGTCACAATTTGCGCTCATACAAACACAAATTCAATCTATGTTGCCCGATGAAAAAGACATCGTGCAGCCCGAACTCACATTCACAACGGCTCTGCGCACTTGCTTGCAAGACTACTATCGCTTTGCTACGCTCTTCCATCACGGCGATGCACGCCTCAACCCCTTCAATCGCTCATTGCTCTTCATTGGGATGTCGCCTTTCAAGGCTATAATCGGCACAGGCGAAATGTTGCAGCAAATAGCCAACTTCGCCTTTGATGAAAAGAACTACACGATAGCCCTGCCGCTTATCGAGCAATTGATTGACGAAGAGCCCACAGCCCGATTGTGGCAGATGGCAGGCTATAGTTATCAGTGCTTAGGCGATTTCGAAAAGGCGGTGACGGCTTATGAGCGGAGCGAACTTTTTGGCGAGCCCAGCGCGTGGACCATTCGTCAGCTTGCAGCTTGCCATCGAGCCGCTGGGCATTATGAAAAAGCCTTAGCTTACTACGACCAAATGGATGCCGAGCAAGGCAGCAAGGTAGGAATACTCATTCGTCGGGCACAATGTTTAGAAAATATGGGACGCATAGACGAATGTGTAGAAATGCTCTATCAAGTAGATTACTTAGAAGAAGAACCCGGGGAGGGGGCGCAAGCATTGCTGAAAGTGCTTTTCCATGCAGCACGTTTCAAGGATGCTATTCGCACTGGCGAACGCATTCTTGCTGCCAACCCCACAATGACTGACCGTTTGCTCACTGCTCATGCCACATGGCTCGCCGGCGATACCGCCGAGGCTATAGCACGCTACAAAGGATACTTCTCGCGCATTGACGACACGCTAAAAGCCGAAAAGCCCGTCGAAGCATTGCTGTTTGAGAATGAACGCGACTTTCTGTTGCAAAACGGAAAAACGCAAGTGGACTTGCAAATAATGGCCGATGCTATTGCCGAAATCTAAGCATAGAGAAACGAAAAGCATCTTCTCTTTTGTGCCTTAACGCTTAGCGAACTACTTTTGCAAACCCATACAAAAAGCCTTTTCTTTTTTATGAAACCCATATTCATAGCCGGGCCATGCGTTATCGAAGATTCTAATATCCTGGAGCAAGTGGCAACAGAGCTATCAGCTCTGCGTGACGAACTCGGCATTACGATTTACTTCAAAGCCTCTTTCGACAAAGCCAATCGCACGTCGCTCAGCAGTTTTCGCGGGCCAGGCTTAGAGCGAGGCTTGCAAATGCTCAGTGACATCAAGAGCAAATACGCACTGCCTATCCTTACTGACATACACGAAAGCTATCAGGCCGAGGCAGTAGGCAAAGTGGCAGATGTGCTTCAAATCCCAGCTTTCCTTTGTCGTCAGACCGACTTGCTCGTAGCAGCTGCCAAGACGGGGCGAATAGTCAACATCAAGAAAGCCCAATTCCTCTCGGGCGAAGACATGCAATATCCCGTAGAGAAAGCCCGCAATTCGGGTGCTACCGAAATTTGGCTCACCGAGCGTGGCAACACCTTTGGCTACAACAACTTGGTGGTTGACTTCCGCAACATACCCACCATGTTCCGCTTCACGCCTCGCGTTGTGATGGATTGCACCCACTGTGTGCAACGCCCTGGAGCTGCTGGCGGAAAGACGGGTGGCGACCGGCAGTTTATCCCCGCTATGGCATTGGCAGCAAAAGCCTTTGGTGCTAACGGCTTTTTCTTTGAAACGCATCCCACTCCCGACGAAGCTAAGAGCGACGGCCCCAACATGTTGCCGCTTAGCGAGCTTGGAGCGGTCATAAAGAGCTTGTTATAACCAACATTAAAGGTTAAAGATTAAAGCTGCTCGCCGCTAACTTAAATCTTAAACATCGCCGCAAGCTTTAACCTTTTAACGATAAACTCTAAACATTCACCTCAAAAATGAGTAAATGGACAGACGTAGCGAAGCAATGCTTGCGCGATGAAGCCGAAGCCCTGCTTGCGCTCATTCCTACAATAGGCAGTGACTTTGACCATGCGGTTGAAGTCATCTTGTCGTGCAAAGGCAAAGTCATCGTCACAGGCGTTGGCAAGAGTGGACAGATAGGAGCCAAGATAGCCGCAACGCTCAGTAGCACGGGGACACCCAGCTTTTTTGTCAATCCTTTAGACGTTTTTCATGGCGACCTTGGCGTGATAACCCCCGACGATGTAGTGCTTGCCATTAGCAACAGCGGCCATACCGACGAGCTGCTCCGCTTTGTGCCTTATCTCACACGCCACGCCATTCCTATCATAGCCATAACGGGCAATGCTCAGTCGCTCCTTGCCAAAAACAGTGTGGCACATCTTTCTGCCTACGTAGCTCACGAGGCTTGCCCCTTAGGGTTAGCCCCAACCAGTAGCACCACAGCCACACTGGCTATAGGCGATGCCTTGGCTTGCGCACTGATTGAAGCCCGACAATTCAAGGAAGCCGACTTCGCTCAGTTTCATCCAGGCGGTTCGTTGGGCAAGCGTCTCTTGACAAAAGCCGAAGACGTGATGTATCGCGAGAACCTACCTGTCATTAAACCCGAAACCCCCTTGGCTGATACACTCATCCACATGAGCGAAGGACGCTTGGGGCTCTGTGTCATCGAAGAAAGCCAAAAGATTGTGGGCATCATCACCGATGGCGATTTGCGACGAGCTTTGCAAGCCAACCACGATGCTTTCTTTGCACTCAAGGCCGCGGATATCATGTCAAAGAACCCCAAGACCGTAAGCCCCGACACTCCGATAACCACCGTAGAAAACATCCTCAGCACCAACAAAATTCACGCAGTGATTGTGGCAGACGAAGCCCATCACGTGTTAGGTATCGTCGATTCGTTCAGCACGTTGCTCTAAAAAGGTTGAAGTTCAAAGGTAAAAAAGCTGGTAACGCGGGCATCCTCGCCCGCAAGAATGCCATTGATGCGACAAATGCGGGCGAAGACGAACGCGCTCCAAACCTTTAACCACGGACCTTTAACCTCTAACCTTCCAAACATGTTCAGACGACAAGTTCTTTCTTTTGTATTCATACTATTCTTCACTGCCACACTCTCGGCTCAGCAGCGAGTTGATAGTTTGGCAGTCCGTATGTTGCGCAGCGATTTTGGCGTGACTTTCACCACTGGCAACAGCATACGTCTCTTCCACACAGGGCAAGAAAAGTTTGACGACCTCTTTCCTGCCGTGCGCCGAGCCCGCCACTCCATCCACCTTGAGTATTTCAATTTCAGAAACGACAGCATTTCGTCGGTGCTCTTCGAGATATTGGCAGAGAAAGCTGCCCAGGGTGTCAAGGTCAGAGCGCTCTTCGATGGGTTTGGCAATTCGTCAAACAATCGTCCGCTCAAAGCCCACCATCTCAAGTCGCTACGTCGCCGAGGCATCGAAATCGTGGAGTTCGACCGCATCAAGTTTCCATGGATAAACCATGCGTTCTATCGCGACCACCGCAAGATTGTAGTCATTGACGACAGCATAGCCTACGTTGGCGGTATGAACGTTGCCGACTACTACATAGGAGGCAAAGAGGAATTCGGCGATTGGCGCGACATCCACATGCGTCTTGAAGGCCCTGTCGTAGCTCAGTTGCAAGACATTTTCGTTGGCTTTTGGAACAAAGTCACCCAGCAGCGCATAGACCTCGAGCCTGTTGAGACGATTTCGCCTTTGCCCAATACCACATCGGTCACTGCGCAATGCAAGTCCGATACGTCGGTTAGCCAGCTGCCTTTCGTTGCCACAAACGCCATGGTAGGCGTTGTGGATCGTGTGCCCAACCAAACCCCAAAGATAATCCGTCAAACATTTCTCACACTCATCGACGGCGCACAGACGCAAATACAGATCATCAACCCCTACTTCATGCCAGGCCGCAAGATAATGCGTGCTTTGAAACGTGCGTTGAAACGAGGCGTTGACGTACAAATCCTGGTGAGCGACAAGAGCGACATTCCCGTGACGCCTCGCGTTGTGGAGCGCAACGTTTACAAGCTCATGAAGCGAGGAGCTCAAGTGTATATGTACACGGGCGGGTTTCATCATAGCAAAATCATGATGGTCGATAGCATTGTGAGTTTTGCAGGCTCAGCCAACCTCAATGCCCGAAGCCTACGCTACGACTACGAATGCAACCTCCTCATCTGTGATAAAGACGCGACCCATGCACTGCAGCAAGTGTTCGAAACCGACAAGCGGCAGCGCTGTTACCGCCTCACTCCAGAAGCATGGAGGACCTACAGCCGCAGCCGCCGATTTGCTGGGTGGTTCTATCAGATCCTAACGCCTTTCCTATAGTTAAAAGGTTAGCGGTAAAAGTATAATGGTTAGAGCCCCCTGCTGCATACTTTAACCTTTAGACTCATAACCTATAGACTTTCAGAATATTCTCAACAAACAATTCCCTCACACTCTCGTATTATAAAAATGATGAAAACACGCGATAATTCCTTTTCTATACTCAAAGCTTTCGCTGTAGTCTTGCTGGTGTTGCTGAGTTGCACGCCTTGGGCCGTTGTTGCTGATTTCGTTGGAATGGTAGCCATGCCCGCTTTCTTTTTGTGCGTGGGCTATTTCTTCAATACCGACCACGTTGGCCATCCTGCTGAATACGTAGAGCGTCGCGTGCGCCAGCTCTATTTTCCTTTCCTCAAGTGGGCCATAGCACTGCTGGTGCTTCACAACGCGTGGTTCTCCATCGGGCTCCTGAGCGAAACCATAGGCAATGCGCAGGGAATGGTGCTTCACCCCTACACCTGGCACGAGTTTAGCCAGCGACTTTGGAGCATCGTTTTCAACATGTCGGGCTACGACGAGTTCTTTGCCCAGACCTTTTGGGTTTTTCGTGCCTTGTTGCTGGCAAACATAGGTTTTTTGGTGCTGTTCATCCTTGGCCGTAAGATTTCGCGTTTTGAAAACGACAAAGAGATAGGCTGGGCGATCTTTACGATTAGTTTTCTCGCCGTTCTTTGGCAAGTGCTCGGCGGGCTCGTCGTTACGGGTGTCGCTGGGGGAGGCTATCGCGAATTGCTAGCCCTGTTCTTCATCAGCTGCGGATTTCTATTTCGCCAATACCGCCAGTCGATCGAAATCGATTGGCGCACCTATCTGCTCTGCTTGTGTGTGTGGATTCCTTTTGGGTGGTTCTATCCTGTTGGCATGGAGGCCCAGTCCGACATTCTTCACTTCATTGCCTTACCGCTACCAGCCATAGCCGGTTTCCTTTTGTTGCTCGGACTTTCTGAAATCGTGTCGCGCTACCAAAACACTGCTTCGCGCTTGCTCGCTTATGTAGGCGACAATTATCTGTGTGTCACTGCTTTCCACTTGCTCGCTTTCAAGTTTGTGAGCATGTTGAAGGTGGGCATTTACGGTCTCTCGTGGGAGCAAGTGGCCGCTCATCCCGTAGTTGGCGGCGGGTATTGGTGGGACTTCCTTTGGTTGCTCTATTTGATAGCCGGCGTAGTTCTTCCCTTGCTTGTGCGTCAGGTTTATCTCAACCTCACCGAAGGCCGCCGCTGGAGTTTTGGCAAATGGGGCGACATGGTCTTCGACCTTTTGCTACTCATCGGCGCAACACTCTTGAAACTGCTTAAAGCCATTGCCCTGGGGCTCTACAATTTTATTCTCAATTTCTTCCGCGCCTTGGGCGAGTTCCTAAAGGCCAGCAGCCCTAAAGACGAATAAGTGCTAACAAAGAATATGTTGGTTGCGGATTAGTATCCGAGGTCTGAAAAATACTGTTTGTTTTCTTCGGCAGTGACGGCAAGGTATTGGCGCAGTTGGCTAAGCATGGTGCGCGGGCGGTCGTTGAATTTGGCGCGGAAGGCTGCAACGTGTTTTTCCCACGTGTTGTACGACAACTCTGGCCAGCGTTGGCAGTTGCGGCGCATCTCTGGGCGGATGGTGCTCGTGAGTTGGTCGAACACGGCTGTTGCGTTGCTGGGTGAGAACGTTTTGTGAAGGTGTAACGAGAGCCGTTCAAGGAACAATTGGCGGAACGTTTTGTTTTTCAGCAATCGGTCGATGAGTATGTTCACTTGGTGTGTGACGTGGTCTTTGGTGTTGGCATCAAGATAGGTTGACGCGGGTTTGTTCTCCACCCATGTAGCGTCGAGGTCGTAGTATATTGTTCGCCACCGCTGGTCGCCCGATGGGTCGGGGGAATAAGCGTAGCGCACGTTGCCCAGGTCGGTGTTGCAGGAATAGATTTGCCCAAGTTTGTAGTCGATGAGCCCGGTGAGGTCAAAGCGTTTTTCGATGTACTGATAGGCTTCGGGGTTGCTGAGGTCGTGGCTGGTGGCGTATGAGATGAGTTCTTGGTAGCCCTTTTTCGTTCCTTCCTCGGTGTACATCGCCGACATGATGATGGAAATCGAGTCTTTGCTGACACCCAAATGGCGTGCCACAAAGCGTCGGTCGATCTTTTCACGAATGTAGTAGAGCCCAAAGTACTCGCCGTTGATATAAAGTGCTACGGGGCGATAAGCCTGTATGAGGAGGGTGGGGCAGTAGGGGCGCATAAGGCTCGTGAAGAATTCGTCGCGCATCATAACTCCCGTGTAGTCCTGAGAACCTGAGCGTAGTACAAAGTTTTTGAGTTCTTCGACGGTTCCAGTGTTGAAGAGGTCGTAGTCGAGATTGGCTAAACCGCGTTGGTCCTTAAATCTTATTTTGAAGGACTTCTTGTCTAAAGTGCGCGAGAAGCCTCCGAAGATAGCCAGTTCGCAGGGGGCTGAAAAGCCGCCACCGATGCTGTCAAAGAATTCCACGTTGGCAGATTTCCACCACGATTTCCAATAGTTGGCTTCGTAGTGGGGATATTCAGAGTTGGCTCCTGGGCCTGCTACATAGATGCCTCGGTGGTAGTCGTAGAGATCTGCATGAGCTATGGTGATGTTGACGACGGGCAGGGTGTGGGTTTCGCCGAGGATGTAGGTAGCTGTGGTTATTGGGCTGCGCATCACCATGGAGTCGCCTTCGCAGAAAGCGCGTATCGTTGTCGTGCGGGTGAGGGATAGACTGTTTTTATAAACAGGTGAAGAGGCGGTTGGTGAAGTGCCGTCGGTGGTAAAGCGGATGGTGTAGCCGTGAGCATCAAGAGCTACGTTAATGCTATCTTTTCCAGCATAGACATTGGGGCGTACGCTGAAGGTGGGTTCTTGTGCTATGTGTCGGTAATGTTTCGAGGTGTTTTCTGTTCCACGCGTGGCAGTTGGTAGGTAGAAGAAACCATCTTTACCCACTGTGCGCCCCATGGCTATACCATAAGGTGCGGCTGCGGCTGCGAGCCCATCAGCAAACTGGTCGTCGCGCAGTAAGAGGAGTGACTTGGTGCTGCCTATCTTGAACTTTGCTTTCTTGCAATCCACTACATAGAGTTCTCTTGGTGCAAGCTGAACGGAGGGCAACGGCAATCGCTCGGCATTTTTCTTGCTGGAAACAAGGCTGTAGCGCTGCAGGTCTATCGGTTTGTCGGACACGTTCTTCACTTCCACCCAAGCTGTTCCATGTTCGAAAGCTTTCATGTGTACTTCCCACAATTTTAGTGGTATGTCTGCGCGCTGTTGCTCGATGAGGCTACAGTAGCGTTCGTAGCCTTCGCGGGTATTTTCAAAGCCTGGCGTGGTGGTGTAGGTATCTTCAAAGGTCCCGTTGTCTGTGCGTTGGTGGCACATGTCGTCTTCCATGGGTTTATAGTCCACTTCGTCCACAACGCCTTCAGCCTTAATGAGCCGCACCGTTCCCCCGTCGGCAGAGAGGCGGAAATTGGTGTGGAGTTCTTTGGGATTGTCTTGTAGGTCTTTTTTTGACGCAAAAACAACGACGCATTGCCCTGGCTCAAGTTCTATGTCGGGAAAGTTCCATTGGTTCCATTTTGGTGCTTTGTCTTTCTTCTTGCTGACAGCTTTCTTATAGGCCAAGCTATATCCCTCCAGCGATGCTTTCGCGTTAGAAATGTTTTTGATTTCAATCCAGTCGTAACGTGATCCGTCACTGGCTTGCAGCGACGCATGGTTGGCGGGCATGAGTTCGTTGATAACAAAGCAGGCTGCCTCCTCTTTCTCGTTTGCCTCTTTGCAAGATTGGAGCAAAAAGGTGAGAAGCGCTATGGTGGTGAGGGCAAAACGGGATGCCATAGCGCTAATTTTCAAAGTATTGTTGTTCATAAGTAGTAGGTTCTATGTCCTCTTCAGGATTTTCAAAGTCGGGGATACCCAGCATTTCGCCAATGAAAAAGTTGAGCTCTTCGCGTTTCATGCCAAGGCTGAGCCAATAGTTGTAAAAACACCCAGCCAAGTCGTTGGGCTTTCCAAACTTGCGCACATGGGCTATCATGCCGCTGAGCGTAGCGCGCTGGCGCTTGTTTTTCGTTGACAGACTGAGTGTGGAAAGCTCAAAGTCGCGGCAAAGGTCGAGTTCGCTCAGCCCCAACAGTCCCTCAATGAGGAAAGCCAACGTTCCTGTGCGGTCGCAGCCTATGGCGCAGTGAAAATCTACGTTCTGCCCCTCCTTCAGTCGGTCTATAATCCAGCGGAGGTCCTTGGCATAAACGGGATTTTTCTGTGTGAGGCTACGCAGCGATGGGTCGTGCCTAAGTCGCAAATAGTCCATATCCGCGCCGAGGCACGACGTGGTGCGATTTACTTCGTGTCGCAGGTCGAGCTCGGCTGTGACATCAAGATTTTCTACAAAGTCGTGACGCCCATTGCTATTCATACGCTCCAGGCTGGCACTGCGAAACAGCCGTCCATACATCACGGGCACACCATATTGTGTGGGCCAGCCGCCAAGGTCGCGCACATTGCTGCAGTTGCGCACGTGTATCATCCTCACTTGCCCAACGGTGCGAAATATGCCGCTGACCAATTCGCTAAGCCTGCCGCCCACGGTCTGTGCTTCCACCTTGTAGTAATAAATGCGGTCGGGCAGAAGGTTGCGAATGATGAACGAAGTGTCGGTCGCCGCGTCGGGGCAAAACGTATAGGCATCGCTATAGTTGCTGTATTCGCTTGCTGTAATCAGAATTTGCTCAAGGCTGTCGGCTGATATTTGCGTCTGCCAGGTCACTAATTTGCCTTGGGGAAAGTGTAGTCCTTTGCCGTAAACCTCTGGATTGTTGTACTTGGTAATGACACTCACTCTATAGTCATTGTTCTCTGCATAAGTTCGCTCGGTGTCGGCCATGTATTCTTGCACGGCACGATTTTCGATGTTGATAACTTCAATATCGTCCTGTCCCCAAAGTAGCGCGCTGCTCATCAAGAGCAACAACAAGCAAAAGGACTTCTTCATCATGATTGTTTGCGGTTTTATGACAATAATTCGGCTGCGAAAATAATGATTCTTTTAGAAATCGCGCGTGTCATGATTGGAATAAGTCTTTTTTTGGCAAGCTTATCTTTATCCGCTGCCCACATATCTTTCCCAGAAAGGGTACCCCCGCTAACGCCGAGGCTATGAAAGCGTGGAAATAAAAACGACAATCCTGCAAGCTTCTGTAAACTTGCAGGATTGTCGTTTGAAGTAGCGCGGGGCGGGCTTGAACCGTCGACCTCATGATTATGAATCATGCGCTCTAACCAGCTGAGCTACCGCGCCATCTTTTCGTTTGCGAGTGCAAAAGTAGTACGGCCTTTTGGATTGACCAAACTATTGAGCACGTTTTTTTGTAAACTTAGGACGAAACGCTTGCAAACGCGCTGTTATTTCTCAAAGTAGCGACGGAAAGTAGAGAAAATCTTGTCTTTCACCGACTGCGAGCATTTGTGTGTGCCCGTCTTGCCACACTCTTTCTCATAGAAGGCACGCTCCTCGTCGGTGATGTGCTCAGGGATATAAACGCTGATGTTCACAACGAGGTCGCCTGTGTGGTAGCTGTTCACGCGTGGCAGTCCTTTCCCGCGAAGGAAGAGTGCCGTTCCAGGCTGTGTGCCTGGGGCAATTTTGATACGCGCTTTACCATCTACTGTTGGCACTTCCACGCTGTCGCCAAGGACGGCTTGGGGCACCGTGAGTAGCAGGTTGTAAACCAAGTCGTCGCCGTCGCGGATTAGTTCGGGGTGGGACTCTTCGCTAATTAGCACTTGAATGTCGCCTGCCACACCTTGGTGTCGTCCGGCGTTACCTTTGCCGCGCACGGTCATTATCATGCCATCGGCCAAACCGGCGGGGAGTTCTATTTCTACTACTTCTTCACCACGCTCTATGCCTTCACCGTGGCAGTGCTGACAGGGGCGATCAATAATCGTTCCCTCGCCATGGCATCGCGGGCAAGTCTCTTGGGTTTGCATTCTGCCGAAGAACGTGTCGCGCGTGCGGACTACTACTCCTTGTCCGCCACAATCGGGGCAAGTGACGGGCTGTGCTCCGTCTGCAGCACCGGTGCCGTGGCAGTGGGAACAGGTCACATCCTTGCGCACCTTGAACTTCTTGGTGCAGCCTTTCTGAATTTCGCTGAGATTGAGCGTTACTTTTAGGCGCAAGTCGCTGCCCCTGAACTGGGCCCGTCCGCCTCTGCCGCCAAAACCGCCGAAGCCGCCGATGCCCCATTCTTCAAACATCGAACCGAAGTGAGCAAAGATGTCGCTCATATCCATTCCTGCTCCACCGCCGGCGCCCATGCCGCGTAGGCCTTCTTCGCCGAAGCGATCGTATTGTGCGCGCTTTTGGTCGTCGCTCAATACTTCGTAGGCGCGAGCGGCTTGTTTGAACTTCTCCTCGGCTTCTTTGTCGCCAGGGTTACGGTCGGGGTGGTATTTGAGGGCAGCCTTGCGATAGGCTTTCTTGATTTCGTCGGCTGTAGCTGTCTTCGCGACGCCAAGTATTTCGTAATAATCCAAAGTTTCTATTATATATATTGTGTAACAAGTGTGCTAACTGACGCTGCGTTCCTCCTACTGTCCCACAGCCACCTTGGCATGGCGAATGACTTTATCGCCTAATTTGTAGCCCGTCTGTACGCAGTCGATGACGCGCCCTTTCTTTTCGGGTTCTTCTACAGGCACGAGGGCTATGGCTTCGTGGAAATCGGTGTCAAAGTCTTTCCCTTCGGTCTCAATGCGTGAAAGCCCCTGTCCCTCAAGCGTCTTGTTTAGCTTGGTCATGATCAGCTCCACGCCTTCGCGCAACGTAGCAACGTCGTCGCTTTGTTCCATGTTTTGCATAGCGCGTTCCAGGTCGTCCAATACGGGTAGCAGGGCGGTCAATACTTTCTCGCCGCCATTGAGGATGAGTTCTGCTTTTTCCTTGATGGTACGCTTGCGGAAGTTGTCGAACTCGGCCATCTGTCGCAGGTTCTTGTCTTTCAAAGCTGCGATTTCTGCTTCGGCGCGAGCCAATTGTGCTTCGAGCGAATTGTCTTCTTCGGGCTCTTCGGCCTCGGTGTTGTCTGTTTCGTTGCTCGTTTCGTTGTCCGCTTCTTCAACTGAGTTTACGTCGTTTTCGTCGGCGTTCACTTCAATGACTTCTTCGCCTTCGTGGAGTTCCACCTCGGGAGCCTCTACGGGTATTTCCTTTTCTTTGTTCATTGTCTTGCTTGTGTGTTTTTACGGCTTTCTCTGCAAAAGCTGTGCCAGCCCCGTGGTTTATTCGCCGTAGAGCTTAGCCTTGAGTTCCTTGATGTGGGCGTCGCGTATGTAGTCTTCGTAGTTCATCAGTTTGTCGATGTGGCCATTTGGCGTGAGCTCTATGATGCGATTGGCCACGGTGTTGATAAACTCGTGGTCGTGCGAAGCAAAGAGGATGTTGCCTTTGAAGAGCTTGAGGTTGTTGTTGAAGGCTTGGATGCTTTCCATGTCGAGGTGGTTGGTCGGCGTGTCGAGTATCAGGCAGTTGGCATTCTTGAGCTGCATACGGGCTATCATGCAGCGCATCTTTTCGCCTCCGCTCAGGATGTTTACCTTTTTCAGCACGTCTTCGTCCTTGAAGAGCATGCGGCCCAGGAATGCTTTGAAATAGACTTCGTTGCCTGTGCCGAACTGCGACAGCCAGTCGAGCATATTCAAGTCGCAGTCGAAGAACTTGGTGTTGTCGAGCGGGAGGTAAGCCGTCGTGATGGTGATGCCCCACTTGAAAGTACCTTCCTGCGCTTCGCGATTGCCGTTGATGATTTCAAAGAGCGCGGTCATGGCGCGTGGGTCGCGGCTGAGGAACACCACCTTTTCGCCTTTCTCCACGTTGAACGTGAGGTTCTTGAAGAGCACGGTGCCGTCGTCGGCTGTAGCGCTCAGGCCTTCCACTTCCAATATCTGGTTGCCTGGCTCGCGCTCCATGCTGAAGATGATGCCTGGATAGCGGCGTGTGCTGGGCTTGATTTCAGCTATATTGAGCTTCTCGAGCATTTTCTTTCGGCTGGTGGTTTGGCGGCTCTTAGCCACGTTGGCCGAGAAGCGGCGGATGAACTCTTCCAATTGTTTCTTCTTCTCTTCGGCCTTCATCTTTTGGTTCTGTGCTTGGCGCAGGGCGAGCTGCGAACTTTCGTACCAGAAGCTGTAGTTACCGGCAAAGAGCGTCACCTTGCCAAAGTCGATGTCCACCGTGTGGGTACAAACCTGGTCGAGAAAGTGGCGGTCGTGGCTCACCACGAGCACCGTGTGCTCAAAGTTGCCAAGATAGTCTTCGAGCCATTCCACTGTTTCGAGGTCGAGGTCGTTGGTAGGCTCGTCGAGCAAGAGGTTGTCGGGGTTGCCAAAGAGCGCTTGCGCCAGCATCACACGCACTTTCTCCTTACCGCTCAGCTCGCTCATGAGCTTTTGGTGAAGGTGCTCCTTGATGCCCAATCCCGAAAGCAATTCGGCCGCGTCGCTCTCAGCCTCGTAACCGCCCAGGTCGGTAAACTTCTCGGTGAGCTCGGCTACGAGCATACCGTCTTCGTCGCTGAAGTCGGGCTTGCTGTAGAGCGCGTCCAATTGGTTCTTGAGGTCCCAGAGCACCGTGTGTCCCATCAATACGGTGTCGAGCACGGTGTATTCGTCAAACTTGAAGTGGTCCTGCGAGAGCACACTGAGGCGTTCGCCTGGTCCCATTTCGATGGTGCCCTTCGTGGGCTCCAACTCGCCGCTGATGGCTTTGAGCAGGGTAGATTTCCCCGCGCCGTTCGCGCCGATGACGCCATAGATGTTGCCGTTGGTGAACTTCATGTTCACGTCTTTGTAGAGCACGCGTTTGCCAAACTGAATGGCGAGGTTGCTGACTGTAATCATTGTGTGTAATTAGTTGCTTTCTATTGTTTTGGGCGCGAAAGTACTAAAAAACAGCGTGTTTTCAAGCTCTGTTGCTTTTATAACACGCTCTTTGCCATTGACTGCACCAGCGAAAGCACCCGATTTGCCTATTATGTCTTGCAAAAGTTGTGTGGAGCGTTTGTTTGCAGGCGAGGAGTATATCTGCAGGCGCGAACGCCCGCACTCCCAGTGTACTGAGCCAATGATTTTAGCCATGAATTTTTCTTTTTTGCGCAGCATGAGGCGTGTGCTTTTTGCAAAACATTTATTTTTGTGCCGTGAAAGGACATTCTTATTATCAAGATACTACCATGAATTTCAAAAAAACATTCTCTCTTTTGTTGTTCTTAATCGGCGTTGTTCCCCTAACCTTGGGTGCTGCTTCTTTGGCTTGGTCGCCCGTTTGGGCTGAGAGCAGAGCCGCCGCGTTTGGGTGCTCAGGTTTTTATCATGCGCCAGATGGCACGTTGCGCGGTGGCTTGAATGGCTTGGTTCGTATCAATGCCGACGGGTCGCTGACGCTG
>ONDJ01000006.1 GCA_900316575.1 uncultured Prevotellaceae bacterium
TACTAACAAGAATTGCTCGCCTTTGTATCCAAAGATTTTTCAATAATTAGCCAATAACGACACGCAAATATAGCAAAAAAAACATTCGCGACAAGTTTTGGTGCTTTTTTTTTAGCACTCTTTCAAAAAAGGAATACAAAAACGCGCTTTTTTGCTAAACCACATTGACAAAACAGCAAGTCGGCTTAGCAATTAGCAAAAGGGGGGGGGCGAGGTGCTTTATAACGTTTACCAGCTCACACCCGAGGAAGCTGGTAAACGTATGCTGGCGAGAAGCCTGTGCGAACAGGACACTGCCACATTTATTGAACAATTACACTTAAAGGGCTATTTCTCCACTGCCTATGCAGACGTTGCGCGTAATGTCGTAAACTACACCGAACTGCCCAGGGGCAATGCCTTGCACATCGGTATCCGAAACAAGATGTAAGTTTCCGTTTTCAAGTCGCGTAAGCGTAGCATCAGCAAAATGGTCGGTATGGCGAATTTTGAAAGCCACGCGCACGGCATCGCGCTCTGGCCAAGGGTCGGCAGCTATGTAATGGAAAGCACTCAACGTAAATTCACGTCCGTACTGCATACGCGTGTCATAGCCGCGCGAGACATAAAGCGTGTTGGTATCAATGTTTTTGCGCACCACAAACCAAGGGCCACCTCCAAGTCCAAGTCCCTTGCGCTGGCCTATGGTGTGAAACCAATAACCTTTGTGGCTACCGATGCGCCGCCCCGTTTCTATTTCGACGACATCGCCCTCGCGCTCGCCGAGGAAACGTTTTACAAACTCGTTGTAGTTGATTTTCCCGAGAAAGCAAATGCCTTGGCTGTCTTTGCGTTTGGCTGGGGCGAGGTGGTTTTCAAGAGCGATGCGCCGCACTTCTTCTTTTGGCAAGGGCCCCAAAGGCAAGACGAGTTTGGAAAGTTGGAGCGTGTCGATCTGTGCCAAGAAATCGGTCTGGTCTTTTACGGGATCGACAGCTGTGCCCAGCCAGCGGCCATGTTCAAACTCAGGAGAGGGAGCCCCATCGGCTCCTTCAATGATACGGGCATAGTGGCCTGTAGCTATATAGTCGTAAGCATGACCAGCCTTTTGCTCGAAAGCACCAAACTTGATGAGCCGATTGCACATCACGTCGGGGTTAGGGGTGAGTCCGCGACGAACGCGATCGATGGTGTAAGCCACGACATTGTCCCAATACTCCTGCTGCAAATCTACCACCTCAAGCGGCAGGCCATAACGCTGACTCATGGCCTGACACATTTCGATATCTTCTTCAGCCGTGCACGAAAATTGCCCATCGTCCATGCCGATGCGAATGTAGAAAAGATCGGGTCTGAGTCCTTGCTCGTAGAGCAGATGAGTGACAACGGCACTATCCACTCCGCCAGAGAGCAACACGCAAAGACGCTTATTCGCAAGTTGCTCGGCTATTCGGTTCATATAGATAGGCGACTGGGAAGAAAGATTGGAAGACATTTCTATAATAATATATAAGAATAGAGACCTTTTACCACGAAATCTGGTTGCAAAGGTCAGTTACATTCTGCAAAAGTACAGCATTTTGAGGGCAACTCCCTTTTTGGGGAAGCAAAACTTATTTTACAGCTATGCTTTTAGGCGGAGAAATTTTAAGAATACGAAACAACAAGGGCTCACAAATACACCTTTTCGGAATTTGTGAGCCTTTGTTGTAGATATAAAAACACGATTTCCTTTCTATCAAAAACCGCCTCCAGGGCCACCGAATCCGCCGCCTCCGCCAAAACCGCCAGGACCGCCGCCACCAGGACCACCGCCTGAGCGTCCACCGCCTTCACCACCACGGTCGGAAGGAGGACCGTCCTGCCCTTGCTGACCACGCTGTCCGCCGCGCTGCATCTGGCTATCCTTGCTCGTACCGCCGAAGATGTTGAGCTTGTAGATGAAGTGAAGCATGATATAAGAATTGATGGCATTGGTGCGCGAGTCGCGACGCATCGTGGCACTGAGTGTGCGCGAAACGTTGCTCTGCTTATGGAGTATGTCGTAGAACTGCAGACTGATCGTTGCAGCACGATTACGGAGGAAGCTCTGTGAAATCTGAGCATTCCAAATGAGTTCGTTGGTGTTCATGGTGCTGACAGAATAGCCTCGGCGTGAGTTCATGCGAATGTCGGTGCTGATGGCCATGCCCCAATCAAAGGTGAAGTTCGCACTGGCTCCATAGCTAAAGTCCCACGTGTCGAGGTTGCTACTCTCGGTGAGCGTGGCACGCGCATGGCGATATTGTACGCGACCAATAAGCCCTATGTCGTACCAACTGCGACGATAAGCAAGATTGAGCGTTTCGTCGAGCGTGAAAGTCTTGGTAGTATTCTTCTGACTGAGATTTGTGGCATTGTCGTAAATCTGGCTGTAGTCTATAGAACTACTGGTGCCACTGAGCAAACGCGGTGTATAGTATATCCCAAGCAGCGCGCGAGTGCTGGAAGAACGATCAGTTGTGCTGATATAACCCACGGCATTGCTATAAGCCACATTAGTGTTGGTGGTGATAGAGAGATAGCGGTCGTAGTCGAGCGGTGTATTGAACATGAAGTTTCCGCGCGTATTCCAGTTTCCGCTAATGTTGTCGGGGCGTGTGTAGCGTACACCTGTGGATTCGTCGTAAACGACGCGGTCGCTGATAGAATTGCTCGTCTGCGAGAACGAGATGCGTGCGCTATAGCCTTGCTGACGATCGGTGTTGTAGCCACGATACATGGCATTGAGGGTGTTGGTCCACGAAGGCTTCAAGTTGGGGTTACCACCGCTGATGCTAAGCGGATTGCTGTCGTCCCAAACATCAATAAGATCGGTCATTGACGGTTGTGAAGCCGAACCACGATAGCTGATGTCAAGGTTGTCGGTGCGCGAGAAACGATAACGCACGCGAATTCTGGGAGCGATGTTAAAGACATGGCGTGTAACGCGGGTGTCTATCAAACCTGGGCGCACGTAGTCCAACGTGGTGTGCTGCGGATTGAAGGTAAGGCCAAGGCTGAGATTAAGTGGATTTCCACTGAAACGCACACCTGTTTTGATACTATGATTGTAGTAATGATAGCGTGCGTATTGACTGTTGTTTTCATCTACCACTTCGTCCATTATCTCTTGAGCGGCAAGCGTGCCGAGGGTAAAGTCGTCGGCAAGGAAGTAATCATAGCCTTCACCTGGGAATTTGTAGGGAATGCTGTCAAGTCGATAGAGCGTGCGCTCGCTGTCGCTGAAGCGATGGCTAAATTCGTATTCTAACTCACTGAACCAACGCCCGCCAAGCCACTGCACATAACCAAGTTCGGCGTTGTAGTTCCAGTTTTTGCTGGGTGTGTAGTTGTACCGATTGATAAAACTGGGGTCGTTTGTGGAATTGAAATACTGAATGTCGGAAAGAGAATAGCTGCGGCTTTTGCTATTCCCAATAGAACCCTCAAGTTCAAGACTGAGGTTTGTTCCTTTGGACGAAAGTTTACGAGTGAGGTTAAGGCTACCGCCGAGTGTGAAGCTATGGCTGTAGCTTCGGCTACGTTGGTGGCTTCCGTTGATAGCTATTGCTGCAAGCTCTGGGCTGAGGGTATAAGTTTGGTCGGTCATGGCACGCATGATGCTATCAAGCGGGGTATCGGCCTGGCCTACTTCGTAAGGGTCGTCATTGAACGTCGCTGACATACTTTGGCTCTTGCTCTTGCTTCGGCTATACGAGATGCGAGGTCGGAAGCTAAACTGAGTCATAGAGTCGGGTTGCCAAACGATGCGCATGTTACCGCTAAAATTGCCATTGCTGGTGCGATTCTGTGAATGGCCATTGGAAAAAGAACTGCTCCCGCCAGCAGAGAGGAATGTTTCGCTGGATGTTTCGCTGATAAGTTGGTTGATACGATGGTCAAAGCGCCAGTCGGTCGAAAAGCTGAAGTAACCTGGCGTGTTGCGCTTCAACCCATTTTCCCAAGAATAGCTCAAAGCTACGTTTTTGCGCGTGGTTTGTCCGCTTTCGCCGCCAAAACCGCGTGGACCACCCATGCCTCGGCTATTGGTGTTATTGAGACCTGCAATAAGCGTGAGATGAGAACGATCAGTGAAGCGAGAGATAAAAATACGATCGGAATAACGCCCGTGTGTTCCCACTGCGAGGTCGTTGTTGGTGATCCAGGATTCGTTGAGTTCCTTTTTGGTTTGTATATCAAGCACGGTGGTTTCATTGCCATCGTCAATACCCGTTTGTTCGGCGTAGTCGCTACGACGGTCGTAGGCCTTGATTTGACTAACGAGATCGGCGGGAAGGTTTTTCATGGCTGTTTCGGTATCGCCTTTGAAGAAATCCTTGCCGTTGACAAGAAACTCAGAGACGGTCTTGCCATTCCATGTGATGGTGCCGTCGTCGCTCACTTGTATGCCTGGAAATTGTTTCACCAGAGCTTCAAGCGTAGCACCTGTAGGCACACGATAGGCGGCTGCGTTGTAAATTGTTGTATCTTCCACTTGTGCAACTCGGGCAGCAGTAGCTGTAACGACAGCCTCGCCAAGTTGTTGGCCACTTATCATTGGCAGCAAGCCAAAGTTGACGGTATCACCATCGGCTTTAGCTTCAAAGGTTTCGTTGATGGTGCCATAACCAATAAAGGAAACGCGCAGACGATACTTGCCTGCACGCTTCAAAGAGAGCATAAACCGCCCTTCCTCGTTGGTATTGACATTAGAAACAATACCAGAATCGCCGATAACTGCAGCAATGGCTGAAGCAACGGGTTCTTTAGTCGTTTCGTCTTGAACGGTTCCCGTAATGATTGTTTGCGCTGTGGCTGTGGTTATAAACAAAAAAGCAAGGCACAGCACAGAGAACGTTTTTGTTAAATGCGACATATATTAAATATGGAGTAGTTGCTAAAAAGACAGACGCACACGGTGCGAAAAACTTTGTTTTGACACTGCGAGCACCACAAGGTTTAATCAGCGGGGCAAAAATAAGGCAAAAATTTGTGGCAAAAGTTAGAATAGTTTATTTTTGTCACAGAATACTAAATCGTTTATCCTTCATCATGATGACAAAGTTAGCCGAACGTATCAGCCGTATAGAGATAAAGAGTCTATGGAGCGGAAAGAAGCACATCGTTTGGTCGTTACGCCCTGATGTCAATGTACTTAGCGGAAAAAATGGAGTCGGCAAAAGCACCATACTCAACCGCATTATCCAACAATTACGCTCCGCACCGCCGACAGGAGAAATCCCTGGGAAGCCTGCGGTAGGAGTACACATAGATTTCTATCCTGCTGATGCCACAAGTATTCGTTACGACATTATTCGCAGTTTTGACCGTGTATTACTTGACGGACAGCGGTTACAATCGGTCACCGACGAGCCTATATCAACCGAACTTGACTGGCAACTCTACCAGTTGCAGCGTCGTTATTTAGACTACCAAGTAAACGTAAGCAACCGTATGATTGCCTTACTCGCTGAGGGTAGCCCAGAGGCACACCAAAAGGCGATGGCTGTTTCGGAAGACAAGCGTAAATTTCTTGACCTCGTTGATCGCTTGTTTGCTGAAACAGAAAAGAAAATAGACCGCGCTTGCAATGAGCTACGCTTCATTCAATACGATGAAACGCTTTCGCCCTATCGACTCAGCAGTGGTGAGAAACAAATGCTAATCATATTGCTCACTGCCCTTACACAAGATAGGAAACCTTGTGTATTTTGCATGGACGAACCCGAAGCAAGCTTACACTTTGAGTGGCAAAAGGACCTGATTTCCATGATACGCAGTCTGAACCCCCATGCTCAAATCATTCTTACCACCCATTCGCCAGCGGTAATTATGAATGGCTGGAACGATGCCGTTACCGAGGTGGGAGACATCACGGAATAAGTTTTTATTCAAATTAGTTAGTTTATCTTTTTCCTGAAAAAATAAACAAATCTACAAAAAACAAACATGAAACACCTCAACAAGTTCTTATTGATTATCTGCTTGCAATTATGTGGGGGTGCATCCTTTGCACAAACACAAACGCTGGCACCAAATTATCCAAAATCAGAATGGCAGGTGGCTGATTTGATTCTTATGCATACGCCAGGCGAAGAACTTTTCAATGGAATTCTACATCCCTCCGCGGGATTATTTGAAGACTACTTCAGCATAGAGAATGCTGCTGAAGAGCATCGCAACTATATCCACATGCTTCAGACTAATGGTATTACCGTTCGTACCGTGAAGGAGGTACTTGAAGATGCACCTCTTGATAGTCTCCGCACATTGGCGAGTCGTGTCTTGAGATACGATGTAAGCCTTTTGTCGGAAGCCGAAGCAATTGAAAGCGAAAACTATCGTCAGGAAGTGCTATCTAAGATGAGCCGCGCGGACCTCATTCGTTGCATTCTGCTACAACCTAGCGTAAAGTTGCGCCGTACACCATCAAACACTGGCTTTGAAGCTGAATATGTGCAACGCCCACTGATGAATTTATATTTCACGCGCGACCAAAGCATTACAACGCCTCGTGGCCATATCATTTGCAAAATGAACTCCACACAACGTGCCCCTGAAACTGACATCATTGCATTGTGTTACACACAATTAGGCCAACGGCCGTTGCTTCGAATCAGCGGCGAAGGACGTTTAGAAGGTGGTGACTACATTCCTGCAGGTACGCTTTCGCTGATAGGTTGCGGCATGCGCACTAATGACGAAGGCGTTCGCCAAATAATGGAAGCCGACGCTTTTGGCCACGACACGATTGTCATTGTGCGTGACCACAAACTTTGGCAAATGCAAATGCACCTTGACACATATTTCAACGTCATTGATAAAGACCTTTGCACAATGGTTAGTAGCCGTCTTTTTGCAAAGCCTAATGAGTCTGAGTACGTCACGTGCGATATTTGGACGCGTAAACGTGGAACAAAAACTTACAAAAAATGGAAACGCAATATATCTTTCGTTTCTTTTCTAAAAGAACGAGGTGTTCATATAATCCCCATAGACCGTGCTGACGAGTTACACTACGCAAATAATTTCTTAACAATAGCTCCACGCCACATTATGGCCGTTGGTGGACAATCGCAAGTGTTGCAACAAAGGTTGTCGGCGGCTGGTGTCAAGGTTGAGTGGATTCCGCTTGAAAGCCTCATTGACGGGTATGGTGCTGCTCATTGTATGACGCAAGTGCTTCGCCGCCACTGAATCCAGCTAACGAAACGGCTTTCAGTTGTATCTATAAAATAAGAATTATTACTTTTAGAGAAAAAGCAATAATAAATAGGCTGCCAGTCGCAACGCTAGTATTATTTATTTTTAATGCTTTATGAGCCAATCACGTCATAAGAAACATCGCGGCAATCCAAGCCTTGCCTCTTATGCAGATAGTCGTTACATTGAAGCCCTCAATGCTATGACAGGAAAACGGGCTCGGCAAAAGGTTGTGGTCTATGTAGAAGGTTACGATGACATCGCTTTTTGGTCATCACTACTTCGCCCTTTAGAAACTGACGATTTTTATTTTGAAGTGATGCTCCCCTCGTCCACCACGCCTGGCAAAGGGAAGAAAGTCGCTCTGTCCAATCAACTTGGAGAAAGATTGGGGCAATATATGATAGCCTGCGTGGATGCCGACTACGACTATCTGATGCAATCGACTCGCGACACAAGTGCCCAAATTTGCCAAAATCCTTATGTCTTCCACACGTATGTTTACGCCATTGAGAATTACCATTGCTACGCTCCTTCCCTATATGAAGTATGTGTTACGGCAACACTCAATGACCACCGCTTTTTCGATTTTGAAGCGTTTCTGAAAGATTATTCTCAAACGATATGGCCGCTATTTGTATGGAACGTATGGTGCTATCGCTATGGGGTAGGCAACTCTTTTTCCTTACTTGACTTCGCACGCATTGTCACGTTGCCTGATATCAATCCTTTTCGCCCCGAGGAGGTTTTGACGAAGCTACGTCATCGCGTAAATGCAAAAATAGCACGTCTGCAAAAAGCACATCCCGAAGGCAAGAAAACCTACAAACCACTACGCGAACAATTGCTTCGTCTCGGTCTCACTCCTGAAACGACCTATCTCTTTATGCGTGGTCACGATGTGCAAGACGGCGTGGTACTGCCCATTCTTCAGATGGTTTGTGAACGCCTACGCAGAGAGCGCGAACGCGAAATTCGCACATCGGCCGTACACAGCAAACAACTCCAGAACGAACTAGCGGGCTACCAACATTCCACAGCTCCTTGCGAACAAGTGCTCAAACGACATCGCGGCTATACGAATTGCCTATGGTACAAACGCATTCAGCAAGACATTAGCAGTTCACTCTCTTCCTTCTCAAAAAACGAGCAAGCCTAATCGCCTTATTCCCTTTAGGTCGTTTTCATCGAAGATTGAAGAATTAGCCTTGCTTCAGGGCCTGCATTAAAGAGCAAGTCAACAATGCTTAAGTTTGGAACAAAAAGTTCTGGAGGGGTATGTACTTGATAGTATGGACACGGGCTAAAGGAGGGGTCTATAGTTGGATTTTTAGGCCGCAACGATTGGCGAAAGTCATGGTCGGAAGCTGTCGCTTGAATATACTTAAGCGATACGATTGGTAAAGGACTAAGACCTATGATATTGCATATTGTTTGCTGCAAATCGCCATTCCAATCACAAAGAAACTTATATGGGCGTTCATAGATCGGCGCGAGGTCATCGGCAAGAAAGTCAAAGTACGGTGTACCCTCATAGGCAGTACGCAGAGCGTGCCAATGACGACGTTGCCAACTGCCTTCATGAGTGCTAATGCGCACATCACTCATAGGCGTTTTACTCATGCTCTGTCCACAAGAATGTTCAACAGGTATAGTAAGCACCTCTATACCATGTGCGCCGAGAATGTGGCATCGGTTGCGATAAGTTTGTTTAACGAAATGCTCTCCACGATCTTCAACAACGACGTCGCTCCCGCACAGTTTGGTATAAAACTGTACGGGAGCGAGATAGGCTGAAAACAATATGGTCATAAACCAAGCATTTGACTATTCAACAATTTACAATTAGACTAATTCTCGGACGTTTCTCAGCGCAATGGTAAATTATCAAATAGTCAAATTGTCCTATGCGCGAGCTTTCCTCTAAACTATTTAAGGGATATTGCTCACCCACTGAAAGAGCCTGTTCCAACGCATTTTGCCCTCAGTCCATCCGTAGTCAGGATCAAGCGACAGCCAAATGAATAGCGGTTTGCCCACGACATGGTCTTCAGGAACAAAACCCCAGAAGCGCGAGTCGGCACTATTGTCGCGGTTATCGCCTTGCATCCAATAATAGTCAAGTTTGAACGTATATTGCGTTGCAGGCTTTCCGTTGATAAAAATCTTACCTTGCTTAACCTCAAGGGTATTACCTTCATAAACACGAATAGGACGCTCGTAGATCGGCAAGTTGTCGAGCGAGAGACTAAGCGTCGCACCCTTACGTGGTATCCATATCGGCCCGTAATCGCTGGCTGTCCAACCCGTTTTTTTGTTTTGTGGATACAGCCAATCTGCCACGGGGTCGGCCTTGGTGATATTGCTAACCAAACCATGACGATTCTTCAAGCGATTTTTAACAGACTCGGATAGCGGAGTATAAGTTACAAGTGGCTGTTGAGAAACAAAATAAAGGTCTTCGTTTGTAATTCCATATTCTTTTTTAACATCGTCATCGGGCCATACCTGCCAAGTGATAAAGTAGGCTTGCTGAACAAACTGACCATTGGGATTGAGCTTGCCATTAAGATAAATCTTTCCTTCTTTGATCTGCAAAGTATCGCCTGGCATCCCCACCAAACGCTTCACATAGTTTTCACGGCGATCTGTGGGACGGCTCACAATTTCTCCAAACTGAGTGGGATCCTCAGCGATCAACCTGCGTCCAGTAGCATATATTTGCGCATATTTACGTTGCGCCTCTTCATAGGGCGTAGAAGAAGTTATTTGCGAGCTAAGACCTAATTGCTTATCTCCCAATTCGTAACACAAACGATAAAAATCCTTGTCTTGAGCCTTCGTTGCGACAGTGTCACCACTGGGATAATTGAACACAACAATGTCATTGAGTTCTGGATGTCCAAACCCTTTCACGCGACGATAGTCCCAATGAGGCCAGTCAATGTAAGACTTAGTGCCTGTCAGTGGCATAGTGTGCTGCGTCAAAGGCATGTAGAGCGGTGTCTGCGGAATACGAGGACCATAGCTCATTTTGGAAACAAGCAGATAGTCGCCTGTCAGCAACGTTTTTTCTAACGAGGAACTGGGAATAACAAAGTTTTGAAAGAAAAACTGATTGAGGAAGTACACGGCTACCAATGCAAAGACAATGGCATCCACCCACCCAAGCACCATTCGCGCCGTGGGATTCTTAGTGCGCTTCCACCAACTCCAAGGTATGCGCCGCGTGATGTAAGCATCAAAGATAAAGGGAACAACAAGAAGCCCCCACCATGAGCCAACCCATAAAAGGAATAAAAGATAGAGCGTACAATAGACGGCAAACTTTATCCAGTCTTTCTTAGGTACGTTTGAGAAAATCATGTCGGTCTTTAATCTTAGGGAAAAGTTTAAAGGTTATAGTTTAAAGGTTAAAGCCCCCTGCGAAAGTGTCATTAAACACTAAACTTTTAAAACCTAAACTTTCAGAATTAGAAGCTTCTGCCTATTTGGAAAGCTTTAGAAATTGAACAAGTCTTCAATGGTGAGCCACCCTTCGTGCTCAGCAACAAATTCGGCTGCCAAGACAGCCCCAAGTGCAAAACCTTGACGCGAATGTGCACTATGAGTTATACTGATGCAATCCTCTGGGCTATCATAGGTGATTGTATGAATACCGGGCACTTCGCCTGAACGGATAGCATCAACGCGCAACTCATCTATAGGGCAGGTTGTTGAACCTTCCTTCGTCCCATCGCCGTGGCGAATGATACCTTTTGTCCAACGCTCCTTGCGATCAAGTTCACAGACAATTTGTTCAGCAAGAGTAATCGCAGTGCCACTCGGTGCGTCAAGTTTATGAACGTGATGAGTCTCTTGCAGACTTACATCATACTGCGGGAATTTGTTCATGATTTGAGCAAGTCTCCTATTTATGGCTCGGAATATAGCCACACCCACACTGAAATTTGACGACCAAAGAAGCGTTTTCCCATCGTTCCAACAGCGTTGGCGCATTTCTTCGCCATGCTGTGTAATCCACCCTGTTGAACCACTGACAACTTTCACACCTTGCTCAAATGCTGCACAGATATTGCCGTAGGCTGCTGACGGGGTCGTAAACTCTATCGCCACTTCTGCGCTACGAAAGGCATCGGTGTTGAAGTCCTCTGGGTTTTCAATATCTATAATACTAACAATTTCGTGACCACGGCTGAGGGCTATCCTTTCAATCATTTGCCCCATCTTCCCGTGTCCTATCAGTGCTATTTTCATTGAGAAATCTTTCTTTATATATATAATTATGGTATGAGCTTACAATTCTTTACTGAAACAACGACGACGCTTGTGCTGATGGTTTTCAAAATACTGCCACTGGCTCTGCACCTTATTGTTCAGTTCAAGCTCCACATTGCTCTCTGCATACTTAAATCCAAGTTTTTGATAAACGGGAATGAGGTCTGTAAACAACAAGGCGTTTGCTCCTTTACCTTGAAAATCTGGACGCACAGCTATAAGCAACAAGTCAAGCATTTCATCACGCTTCCACTTGAGCGCACTAAGTAGATGCCACCACCCAAAGGGAAAAAGCTTCCCTTTTGCTTTCTGCAGAGCACGGCTCATTGAAGGCATAGAAATACCTGCTGCAATGATTTCGCCTTCGGCATCTTCAACAATCGTTACCATGCGAAGGTCAAGAATGGGAATAAACGTGTTAACGTATTGGTCAATTTGCCTGTCGGTCATTCGCGAATAGCCGTACAAAGGCGCAAACGCCTCATTGATCAGTTCAAAAATGCGCCGAGCAGTATTATCCTTGAATGCATCTTTTTTGCTGTGAAGCTTCCTGATACGCAGTCCATATTTCTTTTTTACGATTTCTGCGATGCGCAAGTGTTTTTCAGGAATGGCATCTGGAATATAAATCTTGCGTTCCACCCAGTCGGCAGCTTTCTCAAAGCCGAGGCGCTCCATGTGTTTGGGATAGTAGGGATAATTGTAGGTGGTAGCCATTGTTGAAAGTTCGTCAAACCCTTCAATGAGCATACCTTCGGCATCCATATCCGTAAAGCCGAGAGGACCTTCTATGACGTCCATTCCACGTTCTCGCCCCCACTGACTAACCGTTTCAAGTAACAGACGAGAAACCTCTTCATCATCAATAAAGTCGATCCAACCAAAGCGGACAGCTTTTTTCTTCCAAGCTTCGTTGGCACGATGATTGATAATTGCAGCTACACGTCCTACAATTTTACCATCGCGATAGGCTAAGAAATAATCCGCTTCACAAAACTCAAAAGCGGGGTTTTTTCTGGGGGAAAAAGTGGAAAGCATATCCTCATAGAGATCTGGCACACTATAAGGATTTTCCCTATAAAGTTCGTAGTTAAAACGAATGAAGTGCTTAAGATCGCGTTTTGAACTCACGCGCCTTATTTCAATATCCATTAGGCTGTATTTCTTTCAATTTTGGGTGCAAAGATAGTGCAAGGCGAGAGCAAAAATAAACAAAACGCAGTTTTTATTTGTTTTTGCCGAACCGCAGCCTATCTTCGCAATAGCAGACTTACAAAGGCGAAGCTATACTATTCACTATGATAATGGCTAATACCACAGAAGTTATGGTTGCATAAAGCCAATCATGCTGTTCAACAAAGTCTATAAGTGATAGGGCTACACGCACGATTGGGGTAAGTAGCAGTGCTATGACACCTGTTTGTATCAACCCATAAGCGCTAAAACTGAATAGCCCGCCGAAGATGCCCGTGAGCGTGGTAAAAGATGTTTTAGCTCCTCCAAAAGATGTATAATCAGGAACTGGCTCGTTGCCATGATGAACCAAATAAGCGATACCACCCACCAGGGTGATAGCACAAGCGATAGTAACTCCTACTCTTAGGGTTTTGCTTATAGTATTCCTAAGGTCTCTCATCTTTTTTAGAATTTACCTGAAATCCCATTCCATATCATGTTTGCAGCTACGAGCAATATGGCGATACTAAAGATGCGACGCAACAAACGCACATCAAGCACCTTGAGCAGACGGGCACCTGTCAGTGCTCCAAAGAGCACACCGACCAAAATAGGAAATGCTATGCCAGGCTCTATATTGCCACGTTGTAGATAAACCACCGCACTGGTCACAGCCGTAACACCCATCATGAAGTTGCTTGTTGTGGTGCTAACCTTGAAAGGAACTTTCATCAAGGTGTCCATGGCCAAAACTTTAAGCACACCACTGCCAATGCCCAGGATGCCGCTCAAAGCTCCTGCAATGGTCATCAGCGAAAAACCTCCTGCCACGTTTGTCAGTTCGTATGGCTTAAGGGAGCCATCTTTCCCTGGGTATGCGCCAAATAGTTTTAGTCTCCGTGCAGCTTCACTACCTTTCACCTCGCCATGATCTAACTTACGGCGCAACTGATTAGCAGCGGTCAAGATAAGCACCAGGCCGAAGATAACAGCAATCACGTTATTGTCAAGCCACACAGCAATGTATGCGCCAATAGCAGCACCAATACATGTGGCTATTTCAAGAAACATTCCTAAGCGTATGTTAGTAAATCCCTCCTTGACGTATGCACTGCCCGAACCGCTTGACGTGGCAATACTAGCCACCAACGCGGCTCCCACGGCATATTGAAAGTCTATACCTAATAATAAAGTAAGCAAAGGAATGACAATAACACCGCCACCAAGCCCTGTTAGCGAACCGAGCAATCCTGCCAAGTATGCACCCACAAGCAAGATCAGCGTAAAGGTGAGAATGGTCATAACTACAGTTCAAGCGTTTCCTGATAGATACCTGCCATGACCTCTACAATTTTATCTACAGAGAAGCGCTGAGCATCGCGAACATTCTGACGAGAAATTGTTTTGCGAAGGCTTTCGTCATTGTAAAGTCGCAAGACGTGTTCTACCAGTTCTTCTGGATGCTTCTTATTGAATAGAAAACCATTCACCCCGTCAATGCACACTTCACGATGTCCTCTAATATCGGTCACAACCAGCGGAAGCCCGCTAGCAGCCGCTTCAATATTGCTCACACAGAGTCCCTCTCGCAGGCTTGTAGATACGTGTAAGTCTGCCATATTACAAAGCATTTCCACATCATACCGCCGTCCAAGAAAACGAACCTCTTCCTTCAATCCAAGTTTATGCACTTGTACCTTAGCAGGCTCCATCATAGGTCCACTTCCAGCAAAGACGACCTTAAGATTAGGAGCATGCTCCAATATAGCAGGTATCTGAGCGATCAAAGCCCGATGGTTTTTATCAGGTGCAAACTGAGCTGTGAAAAGTAGCACAAAATCGTCCTTACCTATACGCAACTGTTCCCGATATGACTGGCGCACTTGTTCTCCACGCGGATAAAAGCGATCAAGACTTACTCCAACTCCATCTATATGATACACGCGATGACGGTACATCCCATAGCGACGAGCTCTGTCATAATCCTCTTGGTTTATCGTAACGAGCGTATCACTATACTTGGCCATCAAACGCTCCACTGGGAAATAAACGAGCCAATTAAGTTTTGGAGCACCACTATAGAAATGAAAACCATGGGCTGTATAAATGATCTTCGTCCCCTTGCGCTGGGCGGCACGTCCTGCCAAGCGAGCTAAGATGCTACCCATCGGGGTGTGGCAGTGAATGAGGTCGTATTCATTTTCATCTATCAGCCGCTTGAGCTGTCGGTAGGCTGTAAAGTTCTTTAAGGAATATGGGGAGCGTTGTATGCAAACATCGTATTGGTGATCTACCTCGCCCGACTCAATGCCAGGGGAGGCGTTGTCAACCATCCAACCCTGGCTCTTGAGCCATGCCATATAGGGCGCATTGAAATTTGAAAACCAATCAGAGTTTGCTACAAAGAGTACTCTTTTCATTGAAAAAACGTTTTTACTATTATAAACAACAAATCCCTCTTTTTATTGCAACGGTGCTTAATATTTTTTAAGAAATACGGAGATACGATTGTTTTCTTATTTTTCGTTAATAACGTTACTGAGGTTCTTACTATCTTTGCTTCGCAAATATGAATAGCGTTCTTCATAACAAACTTTTTAAGAACATGGCTTCGGTGGGCGTGTTGCAGATTGCCAACTACGTCGTGCCACTACTTGTCATTCCTTTTGTCACCCGAGCTTTGGGCAAAGAGGCATTTGGCGCAGTGTCGTATGCTCAAAACATTGTTGTCTATTTAACAGTGCTCGTCACCTTTGGTTACGAATACTCTGCCACGCAGGACATTGTCCTAAATCGCACCAGCCCCGACCGCATGCGTATTATTTTTTGGACGGTCGTTCGTAGTCGGCTGAAGCTTTTCGCTGTATCATTGCTATTGCTCGTTGGCATTTCTTTTTTTGTCGATAGAATACAGGAATCCCCTTTACTTTATATGGCAGCAGCACTGATCAATCTCGGTGTTGCGGTCTATCCCACCTGGTTTTTCCAGGGAATTGAAGAGATGGGAAAGATGGCTGTAGCTGGCTTTTTCATCAAAGCAGTAGGCGGTGTATTGATTATCCTTTTGGTCACCACGCCTGCCGATGGCTTGCTCTATTTGTTGCTACTTTCATTGTCGTATGTCGTTGTGGGATTTGGCACGCTATGGTACGTGGTGAAGCACTACGACATGACCTTCCCCGAACATTCTGATCGTGTGCTATCTCGGAATGTGGTGCGCAGGGGATGGCCCATTTTCTTGAACACTTTTTTCAATGCGCTCTACACCTCTGTTGGAATAACAATCCTGGGGTGGTTCGTTGACGACGCTGGATTAGGCATTTACACGGGCGCTTTCCGAATCATTATGGCCATCATGGTGGTAGCCAACACGCCTATCAACCTGGGAGTTTTTCCTGTGATAAGTCGCAAATGGGATTCTTCGTACGCTGAGGGTTGGCTCTTTTTCAGAAAGACTTTGCTCCTTGCGGCGGCGGGCGGAATATTATTGACAATATTTACTTATTTGTTTGCCCCGCTCTTGGTAAAGATTCTACTTGGAGGCGACTTCACAGAGTCGGTGTCAGTTCTGAAACGAATGGCTCTACTGCCTCCGTTGGTGATAACGACCAGCTTACTCACCATACAAGGTCTCTACGGGCTACGCAAACAAAACTATGCCCCCTACATCAGTGCATCAGTTGCAGTCATTGGTCTGCCGGTCACAATTTGGTTCATTACGCTGTGGGGCATTATGGGGGCTGTCTATGCATGGATTATCAGCCTTGTGTGTGAAATGATTATTTCTTCGACGATTCTCCTCACGCTGCATCGACGAAGCCTAACTGCGAATAGCAATCAGTAATTGATTGACTTTTGGAAAATCTATGTTCATTCCTTTCTACTTCTTGTTAATGGCTGTGGCCACGTCGTTAGCTTTGTTTGAGCATACCGATGAAAAGAAAAACCGCACAGAAATGCTGGTGTTCTTCTCGTTCGTGATGATACTTTTCGCCGTTGCAGCCTTTCGCCCCATAGGCATTGACCAAGACTCAGTGAACTACGTTGCGCTCTTTAATGGTCAAGAGAACGAGGAGATAGAGATGGAGTGGTCGTTCAACTTGATTGTTGACTTCTGTCACCTTTTTACTGACGATCCGCGCCTACTTTTCATCATCTATGCTCTGCTGGCAATTCCTATCAAGGCTGTGGGCATGGCTCGCGCCTCACGCACGTGGATGCTTTCGTTGGTCGTATGGATGGGGTATTACTACGTATATCAAGACTTCACGCAAATCCGCGTGGCAGTCTCAACTGGTATTTTTCTGTTTAGCTTGCGCTTTCTTTGCGAAGGCAAGCGCATCGTCACGTTCCTGCTATTTCTTTTGGCTATTTTCTTTCACAACACCGCTGTGCTCTATCTGCCGCTACTCTTCTTTGGCATCAAACCCTTAGGAACGTTGGCCAAATCCATTCTGTCAGTACTGCCTTTCGTGGGAATTGTAATCAACTTGATGCACATTGACCCCATCATGATGCTCCCCATTCCACAGCTTCAAGAGCGCATAGAGCTCTACGAAACCTTGCGCGACAGCGGTGTGATGGGCGACTCTATCAGCACATTCAACATTCCTTTCCTTTTCAAGCTCTTTATCTTCTACTTCATCCTTTGGAAATCGGAATACATCACCGAGAAAGTGCCCTACCTTAGCCTCTACCTCAAGGTTTTCGTCTATTCGATTGTAGCCTTCCTCGTCTTTTCGTTTATTCCCGTAATGGCTTGGCGTCTGAGCGAAGTCACTGGCATCATTGAAGTAATCCTCTTCCCTGCTATCGCTTACGCCTTCCGCGAAGAAATTTACGGGCGTCTCATCGCTATAGCATACGCTTTCATGATGGTGATACAAGGAATGATACTCACCTCCAACACCATCAACTCCGACTATTAGCCAGCCTTTTTCCAAAAAAGCCTCTTCTTTCTTGTCCACATAAAAGGCAAATTCCTTACTTTTGCGCTAAAACAACAAACACACAGAAATACTATGGAAAACCAAGAACTGATTAAGCAGTGTGAACTTGCTGCTCGCGAATGGGCCGAGTCGCCCTTGTTTGATGATGAAACGCGCCAGGCTGTGCGCCATATGCTCGAAGCTGACGACAAAACGGAACTCGTAGAGAGTTTCTACAAAACCTTAGAGTTTGGCACAGGCGGTCTGCGCGGCATCATGGGCCCAGGTATCAACCGCATGAACAAATACATTGTGGGTATGGCCACACAGGGTTTTGCCAACTACATCCACAAAGCCTTCCCCGACAAAGTAGCAGGCGAACTGAGCGTTGTGGTGGGCCACGATTGCCGCAACAACAGTCGCCTCTTTGCTGAAACCGTAGCTGCGATCTTCTCAGCCAACGGCATCAAGGCCTACCTCTTTGAGAGTCTCCGCCCCACACCCGAAATTAGCTTTGCCATCCGTCACCTCGGAGCTGTTGCAGGCGTAAACATAACCGCCAGCCACAACCCCAAAGAATACAACGGCTACAAAGCTTATTGGAGCGATGGTGCGCAAGTGCTTACCCCCCACGACACGGGCATCATCGACGAAGTAAACAAAGTGAAACTCTCTGACGTGAAGTTTGAGCCCAACGCCGACCTCATCAAAATCATTGGCGGCGAGATGGACTACGACTACATGATGGCTGTACGCGAAGCACGCATCGATGCCGAAGTTATTCGCAAGCAGAAAGACCTGAACATCGTCTATAGCGCCATGCATGGCACGGGACGTGTCATCGTTCCACTATGTTTGCGCTCTTGGGGATTTGAGAATATCAACGTTGTTCCCGAGCAAATGGTTATCGATGGCAATTTCCCCACAGTCGTTTCGCCCAATCCTGAAAATGCCGAGGCGATGACCTTGGGCATGAAGCTCGGCACAAAGCTCGGTGCAGACCTCGTCGTTGCCACCGACCCCGATGCCGACCGCCTCGCCATCGTCTGCCGCGACGACAAGGGCGAATGGGTTATCATCAACGGCAACCAAACCTGCCTGATGTTCTCCTATTATATTATTAAGAACAAGATAGCCCTCGGCCAGCTCAAGCCCACCGACTTCCTTGTGAAAACCATCGTCACAACCGAACTCATTGCAGAAATTGCCAAGAAAAACGGTGTGGAACTTCGCGATTGCTACACGGGCTTCAAGTGGATAGCCCGCGAAATAGCCATCAGCGAAGGCAAGCAGAAATACATCGGCGGCGGCGAAGAAAGCTTCGGTTTCCTGCCCTACGACAAAGTGCGCGACAAGGACGCTCCCGCTTCCATCTGTCTCATTTGCGAAATTGCAGCTTGGGCAAAGCAGCAAGGCATGACGCTCTACGACCTCTTGCGACAGATCTACTTGGAATATGGCTTCTCGTACGAACACACAGTCAATGTGGTGAAGCCTGGAAAGAGCGGAGCCGATGAGATCAAGGCCATGATGGAACGCTTCCGCCAAACTCCTCCCGCCGAAATTGCCGGCTCTAAGGTTGTTTGTGCCAAAGACTACGAAGCCCTCACCATCACCGATGGCGAAGGCAACGTTTCGCCACTCGACATGCCTGCAAAGAGCAACGTATTGCAATGGTACACTGCTGACGGCACCAAGGTGAGCGTTCGTCCCAGTGGCACAGAGCCCAAAATCAAATTCTACATTGAAGTCAAGGGCACGATGCAAAAGCCCGAAGACTACGATGCAGCTAAGGCCGATGCAGTTAAGAAAGTTGACGCTGTCAAAGCTTCGCTCGGAATTTGAACAATAAGCAATGAATAACGACCAATAAACGTTGGTTAGCGCATAAGCCCATAGCGCAGCCCAACGTTTATTGGTCTTTTGCTTTTCGCACAACCCCATGTACCTCTTCCTCTTTCACAACGCCCACCTATTTCTACGCCAGCTTAGCGATGATTGCTGGTTTCCGCTTGAAACGTGCGAATACCACACGCTTGCGAATACTGAAACGTTTAGGCTCACCACTTCAGACGGCACCCCTTGCCTTGCCGCCCAAGTTTCTGACGATGCGTTTGAAGGAGCTACGCTTTGGGACTTGCGCGAAGCCTACGGAGCGATGCCTGCCGAACTTCATGCTTTGGCAGGCAAGGCTTCCGAACTCCTCTTTTGGGACAAACATTCGCGCTATTGCAGCCTGTGCGGCGCACCCATGAAGCGACACACCGAAATCTCTAAAGTCTGCACCTCATGCGGCGAAGAAATATGGCCGACGGTACAAACGGCAGTTATCGTGCTGATTGAGTATAGGGGGAAAGCACTCCTTGTGCAAGCCAAGAATTTTCGTCGTCCGTTCCACGGGCTTGTAGCTGGGTTTGTAGAAACGGGCGAAAGCCTTGAGGAGTGTGTACGGCGCGAGGTTCGCGAAGAGACGGGGCTTGAAATCTGCAACCTCCGCTATTTCGACAGCCAGCCTTGGCCCTACCCCATGGGGCTCATGGTAGGTTTTCGCGCCGACTATGCAGGCGGCACGCTCCACCTTGCCGATGGCGAACTGGTACATGCCGATTGGTACACTGCCAACAATCTTCCTATCCTTCCCCCGCCCCCAAGCATTGCCCGCCGACTGATTGACACCTGGGTGGCGGAACAACTTAAGGCTTTACAATGACGAGGATCTTCTGCCTTATCTATATGTTTTCAACACCGCCTTTTGCTCTTGGGTGAGGCGGCGGCTTTCACAAGCTTTCTGTAGGGCTTTGCGGTGGGTCCAAGGCTCAAGTCGCCGCAAGCGGATGAAAGGTAGCGCAGCATCATATTGTTTAGCTAATGCTGTAGCGAACAACCATGCCTGCATCATGCGGACATAATACTCCTCACGCCTTATCTGAGCCGCTTCTTCCAAAAATTCCACACGAAACCAGGGAGCATCCAAATAGTGTTGCATCAACATTCCCATGCCGAAGCGTACCGTGTATTCATGCTCGGATTGCATCCATTGGCGAATGGATACCAAGAGCTTGTCCTTGTTTTGCTTAAACACCTTGGGAGAAAGCTGGTCGCACGTTGCCCAATTATCTACATGAGGCAATAGGCGTTCCACCTCTTTCAGAACTCCTTCATAGTCTTTCATACTACAGATTATGAAGGCATGAAGCTGCATTTCATCGAACGTAGTATGCGGCAGTTCCGTTTGCAGAAACTCACGAGCAGAGCCTTCGCGCACCATCTCTTTGGCCAAAGCACGCAACTGGGGAGTACGCACGCCAACAAACCGCTCTTTGGATACATTGGGAATAAGCCCTGCTTGGAACTCGCGATACTCGCTGTCTGCCAGAGCATACAAGCGTGAAAGAATAGTTTGCATCGGTTTGCTTATTGAGAGATTGAAGAAATATGAAGAAGATATCGTGGCAAAAGTAGGCAATTACTTTGGAACTATTATAACAAAGAGAGTGTGAGCGTAACATTCCGAAAGGAGCTGCGTCGTTGTTCACTCAGAGGCTTTCGCTAAAAAAAACGCGATGTCTTTGCATGAAGCAGCCTATGTTTTCTATGCGCACCGTACGGTGTTCACGTAATTTTCGTACGGTGTTCACGTAAACATCGTACGGCGCGCACGTAAACATCGTACGGTGCGCACGCAAAAAGACCCTATCGTGTTTCCGCAACGATAGGGTTGTTTGGGTGAAAACATCCACAAAGAGCCGTGCCTTTTGCGCGTAGTGCATGCGATTACATGAAGCCTCTATAAAAACTTTTCGCGGGCGGGATGCCCGCGTCCCATGAGACACGCTTCCTCGCCGGCTGTGCCTTGGGAGCGCAGGCGTCCCGCCTGCAAACGTTTCGCAGCCCCATCGAAGGGAACTGCGAAACGTAATCGTCAATACTTTATTCTGAATGCATCAAGCAAAGCCTTGTAATGGTCTTGTGCGGTGAGGCAGGTAATAGTTTTTATCCCTATCCAATAGGTTGTGACAAGGAATAATTTGCTTATTGACCCTTGTAAAAGTTTACGAGCAGGGAGCAATTCTTCCGTTTGAGCCTGCTAACGTGTGAATGCTGTGCCCGTCACAAAGAATTTAGCGGCTCAAAAAACTTTTGAACCGCTGTTTGGGACTTTCTGTTGGGGAGAGGTGGAAGAAGTTGCTCTTAAGCCTGATGACAGACACTATGGCCGCTGCCGACGTGCCCAACTGAAGAGCTCGAGTGGTAGGTGGCAGTAGCCTTGCGGATTTTTGTTGAGATAGTCTTGATGGTAGTCCTCGGCTGGAAAGAAATTGCTCAAGGGTTGTAATTCTACGGCTAAGGACTGCCCCACCCTCTTTTCCTCTTCACAAAATACGGCTTGCACTGTGGGAAGTTGCGTGGGGTCGGTGTAATATACGCCTGTGCGATACTGCGTTCCTACGTCATGCCCTTGGCGATTGATGCTCAGCGGATCAATGGCACGAAAGTACATACGTGTGAGGAACGTCAAACCGACTTTTTCTTCGTCGTAAACCACGCGAACGGTTTCGGCAAAGCCTGTGGTGTCGGTGCAAACGTCTTGGTAAGTAGGAGCTCGATTGACATTACCATTAGCATAACCAACTTGGGTTTCTATGACTCCTTCTATTTGTTTGAAGAAATGCTCGGTGCCCCAGAAACAGCCTCCGGCAAAGAATATCTCACGTGGTTTCATATCAGAAATTTTGGTTAAGTGGTGTTTCTGCCAAGAGCCCAAGCGAGCAGAACATGGCGGCATACTTTTCGGCTTTTTTCTCTAAGGAAAGCGGATAGGCTCGGCTGGTGCTTGGCATACGATAGAAGCGCAACTGTCGCCCATGAAGTACAAACGGTGTGCAATCACCTACAGCTGGCGGATCGATGGAGCCACATAGGGGACGCAAGGTTTCAAGAAGCGTATCGGTGGCCTTCTGCCCCGTGGTGACTATGGCTTGCAACATTTGCATGGGTTTCACCAAAGTGGCAACATCGGTGGGCTGAGTGATTTCGAGGAACTTGTCGGAAGCATTGTCTTTGAGCCTGCACACTTGGGTGGCTGTGTCGTAGAGGGCTATGCCTTTTGTCTCAAGAAAAGGCACGATGAGGTCAAGGCGAAACGTTCTACGGCTCTCATCCACAAAGTGCAATTTGTCGTGAAAGAATACGACCCCCATCACGCGCCACATGTCGTTGATGTAGTTGGGATAGAAAAAGTCTATGCACCAACGCGCTCGAGGCGGCGGAAAACTGCCGAGCAGCAATACGCGGGCTACTGGCGGAATAAAAGGACGAAGCGGATGGGACTCGGTTTGCATTGAACAAAGACTGAAGTACGTGTGCAAAAATAGGCAGAAGGACTTTATCCGGAAAACGAACCACCAAGAAAAAGCCCGACACTGGTGGAACAATGTCGGGCTTTCGTACTATTTCAGGCTTCAACGCCTATAGAAGGATTAGTTCTTAATTGTCGAGCGCGTCTTCTTCAAGTTGTTGCAGACGCTCGTATTCGGCTTTGTCGCCTACGACGATGCGTTGGAACTGGCGCAGACCTGTACCTGCAGGGATGAGGTGACCGCAAATGACGTTCTCCTTCATGCCTTCAAGATAGTCGGTCTTGCCGCGAATGGCTGCATCGTTGAGCACTTTGGTGGTTTCCTGGAAAGAAGCGGCACTCATGAAGCTCTTGGTCTGAAGGGCTGCACGGGTGATACCCTGCAAGATCTGACGGCTCGTTGCTGGCACAGCATCGCGCGTCTCAACAGGCTTGAGGTCGCGGCGCTTGAGCTGTGAGTTCTCATCGCGCAGCTTGCGTGCCGTTACGATCATACCTTTCTTCATCACTTCGCTGTCGCCTGGATCGGTGACAACCTTCTTGCCCCAGATGCGGTCGTTCTCTTCGGCAAACTCTTGCTTGTCCACCATCTCTTGCTCGAGGAAGCGGGTGTCGCCAGGTTCTTCGATCTCAACCTTACGCATCATTTGGCGCACGATAACTTCAAAGTGCTTGTCGTTGATCTTCACACCTTGCAAGCGATAAACGTCTTGCACCTCGTTGACAATGTATTCCTGCACAGCCGTGGGACCTTGGATGGAAAGGATGTCGGCGGGCGTGATTGAACCATCGCTGAGTGGTGTGCCTGCACGAACGAAGTCGTTTTCTTGAACGAGGATCTGTTTTGACAGTGATACGAGATACTTCTTCACTTCGCCAAGCTTGCTGGTGACGATAATCTCGCGGTGACCACGCTTAACGGTTCCCATCGTGATTTCACCGTCGATTTCGCTAACCACTGCTGGGTTGCTCGGGTTGCGAGCCTCGAAGAGCTCGGTGACACGCGGCAGACCACCCGTGATGTCGCCAGCCTTGCTGACAGCGCGTGGTATCTTAACAAGAATATCACCAGCCGAAAGCTTCTGGCCGTCCTCTACGGCGATGTGACCATTGATGGGGAAGTTATAGGTGCGAACTACCTGACCATTCTCGTCAAGAATGTGAGCTACGGGAACACGGCTGCGCTCCTTGGACTCAATGACGATGCGTTCGCGCAAACCAGTAGCTTCGTCTTCTTCAATACGATAAGTGATACCTTCGATGACATCTTCGAACTGAACCTTACCGCCGTCTTCAGTGACGATAACAGCGTTGAACGGATCCCATTTGGCAATGAGCTGACCTTTCTCGACCTTGTCTTTGTCCGAAACGAAGAGGTGGCTACCATAAGGCACATTGACAACGGAGAGAATAATGCCCGTATTCTCGTCAACAAAGTGAGCTTCCGTCAAACGGCTAACAACAACCTTGCCGGGTGTGCCGTCTTCTTCGGTTACATCAACAGTACGGAGCTCTTCAAACTCTACGCGACAGTCGCTCTTGGCCACGATGGTAGCATTAGCTGCGGCATCACCAGCGACACCACCGGCGTGGAACGTACGAAGTGTAAGCTGAGTTCCTGGCTCACCAATAGACTGTGCGGCAATGACACCAACAGGCTCGCCAATCTGCACCATCTTGCTGGTGGCAAGGTTGCGACCATAGCACTTCTGGCACACACCGTGCTTGCTCTCACACGTGAGAACCGAACGAATTTCTACGCTCTCAATGGGCGAAGCTTCGATTTCAGCTGCAATGGCTTCAGTGATTTCTTCGCCGGCAGCCAGAATGAGCTTGCCAGAAACAGGGTGGATAATATCGTGTACGGTGACACGGCCCAAGATGCGCTCGCTGAGTGAAGAGATTACTTCATCGCCATCCTTGAGAGCGGTGCACACAAGGCCGCGAAGAGTTCCGCAGTCGGACTCAGTGATAATAACGTCGTGGCTGACATCCACCAAACGACGGGTGAGGTATCCAGCGTCGGCAGTCTTCAAGGCGGTGTCGGCAAGACCCTTACGGGCACCGTGAGTAGAGATAAAGTACTCAAGCACAGACATACCCTCCTTGAAGTTTGAAAGAATGGGGTTCTCAATAATCTGGTTGCCCTCGGCACCTGCCTTTTGCGGCTTGGCCATCAGACCACGCATACCTGCAAGCTGAGCAATCTGCTCGGCTGAACCACGAGCACCAGAGTCGAGCATCATGAACACGGCGTTGAAACCTTGGTCGGCCTCGGTCATTTCTTTCATCAACACCTTCTTCAAGTCGGTGTTAGCGTGCGACCATGTGTCGATGACCTGATTGTAGCGCTCTTTATCGGTGATGAAACCCATGTTGTAGTTGGCGGTGATCTGGTCAACCTCTTCATTGCCTTTGGCCACGATGTCCTTCTTGCTTTCGGGAATGATGATATCATCAAGGTTGAACGACAATCCACCTTCATAGGCCATGCGGTAACCAAGGTCCTTAATACCATCAAGGAAAGCGCAAGCACGAGCCATACCCACGGACTTAATCACGCGAGTAATGATGTCGCGCAAAGACTTCTTGGAAATGATGGTATTGATGTATCCTAATTCGCGAGGAACAAGTTCGTTGACGATGATACGGCCAACAGACGTTTCCACAATATGAGGAACAGGAATACCATTCTCAAGGTCGTCAACTTTCACCTTGACGGGAGCATGAACGTCAACACGACCTTCATTGTAAGCTATGATGGCTTCTTCGGGACCATAGAATGTGAGCCCTTCACCCTTTGCACCTGGGCGGATCTTTGTGATGTAATAGAGACCTAGCACCATGTCCTGCGAGGGAACAGTGATAGGCGTGCCGTTGGCAGGGTTAAGGATGTTGTGGCTCTGGAGCATCAGAAGCTGCGCCTCCAAAATAGCCTCATTAGAAAGAGGAAGGTGAACGGCCATTTGGTCGCCATCAAAGTCGGCATTGAACGCTGTACAAGCCAATGGGTGTAGCTGAATGGCCTTGCCTTCAATCATCTTGGGTTGGAAAGCCTGAATACCAAGACGGTGAAGGGTCGGTGCACGGTTGAGCAACACGGGGTGACCCTTCATGACGTATTCCAGGATGTCGAAAATCATAGGATCGCGCTTGTCAACAAGGCGCTTAGCGCTTTTAACCGTCTTCACGATACCGCGCTCAATGAGCTTGCGAATAACGAAAGGCTTGTAGAGCTCAGCAGCCATCAGCTTGGGAAGTCCACATTCGCCCATCTTGAGTTCAGGACCCACAACAATAACCGAGCGGGCCGAATAGTCCACACGCTTACCGAGCAGGTTTTGACGGAAACGACCTTGCTTACCTTTCAGGCTGTCGCTCAACGACTTGAGCGGACGATTGCTATCGCTCTTAACAGCACTGCTCTTGCGGCTGTTGTCAAAGAGACTGTCAACAGCCTCCTGCAACATACGCTTTTCATTACGAAGAATTACCTCGGGAGCCTTGATCTCAAGCAGACGTTTCAAGCGATTGTTGCGGATAAGCACGCGACGATAAAGGTCGTTGAGGTCGCTGGTAGCGAAACGACCACCATCGAGTGGTACGAGTGGACGCAGATCAGGCGGTGTAACGGGCAAGATCTTCATGATCATCCACTCGGGCTTGTTGATATCCTTGCTCGAGCGGAATGCTTCCACAACCTGCAAGCGCTTCAAGGCTTCGTTCTTGCGCTGCATAGAAGTATCGGTGCTGGCACGGTCGCGCAGCTCGTATGAAAGCGCATCAAGATCGATGCCACGAAGCAAATCGTAGATAGCTTCGGCACCCATCTTGGCGATGAACTTGTTGGGGTCGGTATCCTCAAGGTACTGGTTGTCTTGAGGAAGCTTCTTCATTAGTTCAATGTACTCGTCTTCGGTAAGAATATCGAGTTTCTGACAGTCGCCCTCAAGAACACCTGGCTGAATGACCACATACCTTTCATAATATATGATGGCATCAAGTTTCTTGGTAGGAAGACCGAGCAGATAACCCATCTTGTTGGGCAAAGACTTGAAGTACCAAATGTGAGCTACGGGCACAACTAGTGAAATGTGGCCAGCACGTTCGCGACGCACCTTCTTTTCCGTTACCTCAACACCACAACGATCGCAAACAATGCCTTTGTAACGAATGCGCTTGTACTTTCCACAGTTGCACTCAAAGTCCTTCGTA
This sequence comes from uncultured Prevotellaceae bacterium, assembly GCA_900316575.1. Classification (GTDB taxonomy): domain Bacteria; phylum Bacteroidota; class Bacteroidia; order Bacteroidales; family Bacteroidaceae; genus Alloprevotella. The sequence goes on from ONDJ01000006.1 coordinate 27,160, forward strand.
GGACCAAAAATGCGCTCGCAGAAGAGACCGTCGCGTTCGGGCTTATAGGTGCGATAGTTAATGGTCTCGGGCTTAAGAACTTCGCCATAAGAATTTGCTTGGATTTCTTCAGGTGAAGCCAAACTTATTGTGATTTTGGTGAAGTTGTTCTTGACCTTTGTATCTTTTTTGAAAGCCATAGTATCTTTCGTATAGTTTTGTTTCGTTTTATAAAATCAAGAAAGAGCTACAATCAATCGAGCTTGATGCTCAAACCGAGACCTCTCAACTCGTGCAGAAGTACATTCAGCGATTCAGGAATGCCAGCCGATGGCATCGGTTCGCCTTTGACAATGGCCTCATAAGCACGGCTACGGCCAGTGACGTCGTCGCTCTTGAGCGTGAGAATCTCTTGCAGAACATGAGATGCACCGAAGGCCTCTATTGCCCAAACCTCCATCTCACCAAAGCGTTGGCCACCAAACTGAGCCTTACCTCCAAGAGGCTGCTGAGTGATAAGAGAGTACGGACCAATGGAACGCGCGTGCATCTTGTCTTCAACCATGTGGCCAAGTTTCAGCATGTAAGTGATACCGACCGTTGCCTTTTGGTCGAATGGCTCGCCTGTGCCACCGTCATAAAGCTGAGTAGAACCGAAGTGAGGAAGACCAGCCTTTGATGTCCATTCGCTAAGGTCTTCAAGCTTTGCACCATCGAAGATTGGCGTTGCAAACTTAACGCCGAGTTTCTGACCAGCAGAACCGAGCACGGCTTCAAAGATCTGACCAAGGTTCATACGTGAAGGTACACCAAGTGGGTTGAGCACAATGTCAACAGGCGTACCATCGGCAAGGAAAGGCATGTCCTCTTGACGAACAATCTTAGACACAATACCCTTGTTACCATGACGACCTGCCATCTTGTCGCCTACACCGATCTTGCGCTTCTTGGCGATATAGACTTTGGCTAACTGAATGATGCCACTCGGTAGCTCATCACCAATAGTTATTGCAGTGCGCTTGCGCTTCAACTCTGCGTCCATAATGTTGAACTTGCGCAAATAGTTGATTACAAGTTGGCGAATAAGGTCATTGGTGTGATCATCGTCAGTCCAATTGCTCAGAAGTACAGAGTTGTAGTCTAATTGCGACAAGACTCCTTTGTTGAGCGCAACACCTTTGGCAATGACTTCAGCGCCGAGATTGTCGTAAACGCCTTGAGAAGCCTTTCCTTTTGTCAGTTTCAACAAGCGAGATAGCATGTCGTTGAACAATTCGTCAGATTTTGTCTGGAATTCCTTGTCCAAACGTTCCATCTCTGTCTTCTCGGCAGCCTTTGAACGACTACGCTGAACTTTAGAATACAAACGACGGTTGATAACAACGCCGCTGAGCGATGGATTGGCTTTCAATGAAGCATCTTTCACATCACCGGCCTTGTCGCCGAAAATTGCTCGAAGAAGCTTCTCTTCAGGAGTAGGATCGCTTTCGCCTTTAGGCGTGATTTTACCAATAAGAATATCTCCTGGTTCAACGCGTGCTCCTATGCGAATAATACCATTTTCATCAAGGTCCTTAGTGGCTTCTTCGCTTACGTTTGGAATATCATTGGTCAGCTCTTCCAAGCCGCGCTTTGTCTCACGCACTTCAAGGGAGAACTCATCAACGTGAATACTGGTCAAAATATCCTCGCGAACCATGCGCTCGTTGAGCACAATAGCATCCTCATAGTTATAACCTTTCCAAGGCATGTAAGCAACAAGCAAGTTGCGACCAAGTGCCAATTCTCCGTTTTCGGTTGCATAACCTTCTGTAAGAATGTCGCCTTTTTTCACTCGCTGACCAACTTCGCAAATCGGGCGAAGGTCTATGACCATATTCTGGTTGGTACGGCGGAACTTGGGAATTGCATAATCAACAACATTGCTGTCGAAGCTTACGAATTCTTCTTCCTCAGTGCGATCATACTTGATACGAATGGTTGTGGCATCTACGTACTCAATGATACCATTTCCCTCCGCAGTAATCATAGTGCGACTATCTTCGCAAAGCTGCTTCTCAATGCCAGTTCCAACAATTGGAGCTTCGCTACGGATGAGGGGAACAGCTTGGCGCATCATGTTCGAACCCATCAAAGCGCGGTGGGCATCGTCATGCTCCAAGAAAGGAATAAGAGCTGCGGCAATAGAAGCAATCTGCTGAGGCGAAACGTCCATCAGCGAAACCTCTGAAGGAGGCACTACAGGATAATCGGCATCTTGGCGACACTTTACGCGGTCGCGAATGAACGAACCATCATCACGCAAGGGTGCATTTCCCTGACCTATGATAACGCCCTCTTCTTCTTCAGCACTGAGATATACAATATTATCATTGTCAAGGTCAACAACAGAGTCTTTCACCTTACGATACGGCGTTTCTATGAAACCTAAGTTGTTGATCTTGGCATAAACACACAAGGATGAAATAAGACCAATGTTCGGACCTTCAGGCGACTCAATAGGACAGAGACGACCATAGTGTGTATAGTGTACGTCACGAACCTCAAAACCTGCACGTTCGCGGCTCAAACCACCAGGACCTAAGGCTGACAAGCGACGCTTGTGTGTGACTTCCGCCAGCGGGTTGGTCTGATCCATGAACTGCGACAACGCATTGGTTCCAAAGAACGAATTGATAACACTTGAAATGGTCTTGGCATTGATAAGATCCGTAGGAGTAAACACTTCGTTGTCACGCACATTCATACGCTCGCGAATGGTGCGGCTCATGCGTGCCAAGCCAATAGCAAACTGATTACTCAACTGTTCACCCACGGTACGCACGCGACGATTACTCAGGTGGTCAATGTCGTCAACTGTAGCCTTGGAATTGATAAGCTCTACAAGATACTTGATAATTTCAATGATATCTTCGCGTGTGAGCACACGAACATCCATATCAGTATCCAAATTGAGCTTCTTGTTAATGCGATAACGACCTACCTCGCCAAGATCATAACGTTTCTCGGAGAAGAAAAGGTTGTTAATAACTTCGCGAGCACTAGCATCATCAGCAGGATCAGCATTGCGCAACTGGCGATAAATATATAGCACGGCTTCTTTTTCGCTGTTGCTGGGATCCTTCTGCAACGTGTTGAAGATGATTGAGAACTCAGAAGCGACAGTCTCTTCTTTGTGTAACAGGACTGTTTCCGCACCACTGTCAATAATATCTTTAATGATGTCCTCTTCAAGAATCGTCTCGCGATCAAAAAGAACTTCATTTCGCTCAATGGATACTACCTCGCCGGTGTCTTCGTCCACAAAGTCTTCTACCCAACTCTTTAACACGCGGGCTGCGAGCTTACGACCTAAAGCCTTCTTCAAAGCTGTGCGGTTCACTTTCACCTCTTCAGCAAGGTCAAAAATCTGAAGGATGTCCTTGTCGGTCTCAAAACCTATAGCACGCAGAAGCGTCGTAACAGGCAACTTCTTCTTACGATCAATATATGCGTACATCGCGTTGTTGATGTCTGTCGCAAACTCTATCCACGATCCCTTGAACGGAATGATACGTGCGCTATAGAGCTGAGTTCCGTTGGCATGGATGCTTGAACCAAAGAACACACCAGGCGAACGATGCAATTGAGACACAACAACACGCTCAGCACCATTGATAATGAAAGTGCCGTTGGGTGTCATATATGGGATCGTACCCAAATAAACGTCCTTAACTTGTGTATCAAACTCATCATGATCGGGATCGGTGCAATATAGTTTCAATTTTGCCTTGAGGGGCACACTATATGTCAAACCCCGCTCTAAGCACTCTTGAATACTGTATCGCGGTGCATCAACAAAATAGTCAATAAACTCTAAAACGAAGTTGTTGCGCGTGTCTGTAATAGGAAATGTCTCTGCAAAGACTTTATACAAGCCGTCATTCTTTCTTAACTCTGAAGGCGTGTCTAATTGTAGAAAGTCTTTGAAGGACTGCAACTGCACATCCAAGAAATCCGGATATTCCATCGGATTCTTTACAGACGCAAAGTTTACGCGCTGATTAATTACTGTTGACATTCTATGCGTGTTAATGATTTAGGTAGGTTTTATTAAACGATTTACTCGGGCTAATTATTAAGACACAAAAAGGTTAAGAACCCCCTACCAGAGGATTCTTAACCCTCACTCTGCGTTACAGAGTTATGTCTGTGAGTTAGGCGATTTCTACCTCAGCACCAGCCTCTTCGAGAGCTTTCTTCAGTGCTTCAGCTTCTTCCTTGCCAACAGCCTCCTTCAGTTTGCTGGGAGCACCGTCAACAAGATCCTTTGCTTCCTTCAAGCCAAGGCCGCAAGCTTCCTTAACGGCTTTAACTACTTGGAGCTTAGCTGCACCTGCGCTCTTGAGAACCACGTCAAATTCTGTCTTCTCAGCAGCGGCTTCAGCACCACCAGCGGCAGGACCAGCAGCAACTGCTACAGCAGCAGCGGCGGGTTCAATGCCGTACTCTTCTTTGAGAACGTTAGCCAACTCGTTTACTTCTTTTACTGTCAAATTTACCAATTCTTCAGCAAGGGCTTTGATGTCTGCCATTTTCTGTAAGTATTTTATTTGTTTATAATTCTGTTTGTTTGATGGATAACTATCACACTTGGTCTCCCAACGAGTTATTAATTTACCACTGTCCGTACGAAGTGTGATGAGAAATAGATTGTGTTATTCCGAACGTTCTCCAAGCGTCTTGAGTACGCCATGGATTGTCTGACCACCGCTTTGCAGTGCAGAAATAACATTCTTTGCAGGGGACTGCAACAAAGCCACGACTTCGGCAATAAGCTCGGCGCGGCTCTTGATTGCGCAAAGTGCATCCAACTGGTCTGCACCTACATAGATACCTTCTTCGGCATAAGCACCTTTAAGTGCGGGAATTCCACTCTTTCCTTCTTCTTTGAGCAACTTAGCTGGTACGTTTGCTGTGTTGCAGAAGAATACAGCCGTATTACCCTTTAAGCACTCATAGAGAGGTGAGAAGTCCACTTCAGCAGCATCCATAGCTTTCTGAAGCAAGGTGTTCTTAACAACGACCATCTTAATGTCTTGCTGGAAACACTTGCGACGAAGGGCACTAGTAGCTGTTGAGTCCAGACCTGTAACATCTACAAGATAGAAGTGGGCATATTCCTTGAGCTTTTCGCCGAGAGATTGTATGAGCAGTTGTTTATCTTCCTTCTTCATGATTGTATCTGGGTGTTATTCTACAGTCTTAGGATCAATCTTGATACCCTGGCTCATAGTTGATGAAAGATAAATGCTCTTCATGTAAGTACCTTTGGCTGCAGCGGGTTTGAGTTTGATAATTGTGTTGATAAACTCCTTGGCATTTTCTACAATCTTTTGCTCATCGAAAGAAACTTTTCCGATAGAGGCATGAACAATACCAGACTTATCAACTTTGAAATCAATTTTACCCTGCTTTACTTCACGGATAGCTTTCGCTACATCCATGGTTACAGTACCACTCTTAGGGTTAGGCATAAGACCGCGCGGACCGAGAACTCGGCCAAGCGCGCCAATCTTTCCCATAATGGAGGGCATCGTGATAATCACGTCGATATCAGTCCATCCTCCTTTTATCTTCTCGATGTATTCATCAAGACCTACATAATCAGCGCCTGCTTCTTTTGCAGCAGTTTCAGCTTCGGGCGGACAAAGACAGAGTACGCGTGTCACCTTTCCTGTGCCGTGAGGCAAAGATACAGTACCACGCACCATCTGATTTGCTTTACGCGGATCAACACCCAAACGGATGTCAATGTCCAAAGAAGCATCAAATTTGGTAAAGGTTATTTCTTTCACCAACTTGGCTGCTTCTTGGAGCGTATAAGCCTTCCCGGCTTCAACCTTTTCGGCAACTGATTTCTGATTTTTCGTCAGTTTACTCATTTGTCCAAATTGTGTTAGAAGTGATTAGAAGGCTATGCGGGAAAGTCCCCTTGAACGGTGATACCCATACTGCGAGCTGTACCAGCAACCATTTTCATGGCACTTTCAACAGTAAAGCAGTTTAAGTCGGGCATTTTTTCTTCTGCTATCTTGCGTACGTCATCCCAACTGATAGTTGCTACTTTCTGACGGTTTGGCTGAGCAGAACCACTCTTTTTCTTTGCTGCCTCAAGCAATTGGATTGCGACAGGAGGAGTTTTGACTACAAAAGTAAAGGATTTGTCGGTGTAGTAAGTGATTACTACAGGCAAAACTTTTCCAGCCTTTTCCTGTGTCCTGGCGTTGAACTGCTTGCAGAAATCCATTATATTGATACCCTTAGCACCGAGAGCGGGACCAACGGGTGGGGATGGATTTGCAGCACCTCCTTTAATCTGTAACTTGATTAATCCAGCAACTTCTTTTGCCATCTTATTGTTTAGTTAATGATTAGGCTATCTGTTATAGATAGCACATATATTAGGAACTAAGGCACGTAACACTACCTTACTCCCTAACGACTTGCATAAAACCTACGTCCATGGGCGCGTTGCGACCAAAGACTTTGACGGCGAGTGTGAGCTTTTTCTTTTCGTTATTGACTTTTTCAATAACGCCTGAAAAACCTTTGAACGGACCGTCTGTAACCTTTACGGCATCGCCCACATTGAAAGGAATGACAAGATCCACGTCAGTATTCTGCAATTCGTCAACCTTACCTAAAAGCTGGTTAACTTCATGCAGGGGAAGTGGCGTAGGATTGTCAAGCCCTCCAAGAAAACCAAGGCAGTTTGGAGTTTGCCTCAATTCATGAGCTACTTCGCCTACCAAACGAGCCTCCACGAAAACATAGCCAGAAATCAGGTTATGCTCTTTTACAACGCGCTTTGAGCCTCGCTGCTGCACAACCTTTTCAGTGGGAATGAGAACTTGACTTACATTATCTTTGTAAAATCCATTCTTGATTTGGGCATCGATATATTCCTTCATCTTTGCCTCTTTCCCGCTCACGGCACGCAATACGTACCAATTCATTTCTGCTGCCATAGTCTGCAATGGATACTGTTAAGAATGGTAGATGAGCTGCATCAGATTATCGAAGATTTGATCTTCAACAAACACAACTAACGCAATCACAATGGAAGCAACAAGAACGACGATTGCGGTATGTGTCAGCTCTTTCCGTGTTGGCCACGTGGTTTTGTATGCCAATTCTTCGTAGCATGCCTTGCAATATGTTGCAAATTTCTTAAACATATCTGTAAGTGCTTTTGAGCACGGGAAGAGAGGCTCGAACTCCCGACACCTGGTTTTGGAGACCAGTGCTCTACCAACTGAGCTATTCCCGTAGAAATAGGCTCACGACTACCTTTGTAAATAGGCGTGAGCCAGAAGTTTAATCAATCGCTGATATTAGTCGAGGATTTCAGTAATCTGACCTGAACCTACCGTGCGACCACCTTCACGAATAGCGAAGCGAAGACCTACGTTAAGAGCAACGGGGTAGATAAGATCAACGGTAATCTCAACGTTATCACCAGGCATTACCATTTCAGTTCCTTCTGGGAGATGAATTTCACCCGTGCAGTCCATCGTGCGGAGGTAGAACTGAGGACGATACTTGTTGCCGAATGGTGTGTGACGACCACCCTCTTCCTTCTTCAAAACGTAGATAGAAGCCTTGAAGCGTGAGTGAGGAGTGATAGCACCCGGATGGGTAATAACCATACCGCGCTTGATTTCGTTCTTGTCAATACCGCGGAGAAGCAGACCCACGTTGTCACCAGCTTCACCTTCGTCAAGGATCTTGCGGAACATTTCCACGCCAGTTACAACAGACTTCTTATCTTCACCAAGACCGAGGATCTGAACTTCGTCGCTCACATGGATAATACCAGTTTCGATACGACCTGTAGCAACAGTACCACGACCAGTAATTGAGAACACGTCTTCAACAGGCATCAAGAAAGCCTTATCCTTATCGCGAACGGGCTCCTGAATCCAGTTGTCAACAGCGTCCATAAGCTCCATCACTTTGTCTTCCCACTCCTTTACACCATTGAGGGCACCGAGAGCAGAACCACGAATAATGGGGGTGTCATCTTCGAACTCGTACTGAGCGAGAAGCTCACGCATTTCCATTTCTACGAGCTCAAGCATCTCTTCGTCCTCAACCATGTCGCACTTATTGAGGAAGACAACGAGACGAGGCACGTTCACCTGACGAGCGAGCAGAATGTGCTCACGAGTCTGAGGCATAGGACCGTCAGTTGCAGCAACTACAATAATAGCACCGTCCATCTGAGCGGCACCCGTCACCATGTTCTTCACATAGTCGGCGTGACCCGGACAGTCAACGTGAGCATAGTGACGCTTAGCGGTCTCATACTCAACGTGAGCAGTGTTGATGGTAATACCACGCTCCTTCTCTTCAGGAGCATTGTCGATCTGATCGAAAGACTTCACCTCGGAAAGACCGGCCTTTGCAAGCACCGTGGTGATAGCAGCCGTCAACGTCGTCTTACCATGGTCAACGTGGCCAATCGTACCGATGTTAACGTGCGGTTTAGTTCTTTCAAAATGTTCTTTAGCCATAGCTTGATATTAATATTAATATGTGTGTGATTTAGTCTCCTACAAAAAGGTTTTACAACCCTTGAGCTGTTAACGAGACTTGAACTCGTGACCTCTTCCTTACCAAGGAAGTGCTCTACCACTGAGCTATAACAGCAACACTTCAAACGTCTCATTTAGACTTTGAGCGGAAGACGGGGCTCAAACCCGCGACCCCCAGCTTGGAAGGCTAGTGCTCTATCAACTGAGCTACTTCCGCAATCAGCCTTACGGCTGTGGGCAAAGATGGATTCGAACCACCGAAGGCGAAAGCCAGCAGATTTACAGTCTGCCCCATTTGTCCACTCTGGTATTTGCCCTTGCTCGCAAGCTACAAACTACGCCGTTTTGCGCATTCGTGACTTATTAGCGGGTGCAAAGGTAGATATTATTCCTTATCTGCAAAACTTTTCTCTTGTTTTTTTTAATTATTCATCGTTTTTCGCCTTTGATTTTAATCAATCTGCCGCTTGAGCCGAAAAGAATTGGATGCACCAATAGCACATTTAGCAGCATGATGAGACTAAAATTTAAGAATAGAAACTCACGCGCGCGCGTATATATATTATTGTATACGCTCTATCATATAACACTTACACTTCTCTTTCCTACTCTTAAAGACGTTAGTCAGAGAAACTCCATGAAACTGAAAAAAACACGTTATTCTGTCAATCACTTTCTATGCCTTGTATTCCTTCTCTGAGCGTGTTCAGCAAGATCCGAACTTCGTTGAATCACATCCGAGGTCGTTTCAAAGAGCTCCCAGCTAAAAAAAACTACCTCGGACCCCGTCAAAACGACATCCGAGGTAGTTTACACCCTTTTGCAGCAGGCTTATTGTGCGCTTGAAATTCTTATACCTCTTTACTGATGTAAATATACAAAAGCGTCATGCAATGAGCAAGGACAAATTTCTTCGTTTATCCTATTCCTTATACCTTTTCAGAATCAAGCAGCACGCTGATAGTTTTTACTTATTCTTTTCCTTTAGACGCTCAATCTGCTTGAGCAAAGCTTCAATGCACTCTTGCACACCTTCTTCAAAGGTGTCACAAACACGCTCGGCATGCACATCGCCACCTGGCATATACAAGTGTAGCTGCGTCTCTTTATTTTTAGCCGTTTCGGGCTTTACTACTTTGAGCGTCACTTCAAGCTGCGTGGCACGCTCAAACTTTTTTTCTAACCTGGCCGCTTTTTTTTCTATGAAAGAATGTAGGCGCTCGGTGATGTCGAAATGAATGGCTTTAATCTTAATTTCCATAATTCGTTCTCCTTAAACTTTAACCTCGCTTTTATACGAGGATGGTTAACATTTGGGAAAAGATTTCTTATTGTAACTGCAAAGGATGTTTTATCCTTTTGGATTTCATCAGCGAATTTACGCCAGTTTTTTTACATACGCATTGAAATGCAAAGGAAAACACACAAAAACGCCCTTTAATCAACATTTTTAAGACAAATACGACGATTTTTCAGAAAAGTTAGTACTTTTGCGGGCAGTGTTGGTACTAGCCCCTTGCCAAAAGAGGCCACATTCAGCATTGAGAACGCTATTAAAAAACTTTATATCTATACAAACCCATGAAGAAAACAAGTTTACTTTTCGTAAGCTGCCTACTGCTTCTGATGAGCGGCAGCGTCTTTACGAGTTGTAAGGAAGACATTGACGACAGTGCCTTCGCCATTAAGAATGAGCCTACCATTGCAGACATGCTCTATGAGCGCGAAGACCTCTCAAGTATTGCTTCTATTTTTGAACGCGTACGTTTGAGCAACGCCGACAATGCCTCTTCGCTGATGGCTGCCCTGTCAGCACGTGGAAACTATACCGTTTTTGCTGCCACCAACGAAGCATTGGCTGCTTATTGCCAAGAGAAAATTGGCACTGACGATGTGTCACAGCTTTCTTACGAACAAGCTCAGCTCATTGCTTATAGCTGTGTTATTGACAACGAGAACGCAACTGCTTACGAGTCGGCAGAGTTCCCCACCGATGGCAGTACGTTCCTTAAGTCAAACCTCTTTGACCGCCTATTGACCTGCGAAGAGCAAGAAGCTGGTCCCTATATTATCAACGGCACTGCTGAACTCATTTCGGGCGACTACGACCACGAAGCGCTCAATGGATACCTGCACTGCATTTCCAGCGTCATTGCTCCCTCCGACAAGAAAGTAGCTGAGCTAATTGCCGCAGCCGACAATCTCCATATCATGGCAAAGCTCATCCAAGTAACAGGCATAGACAGCCGTATCAGCGACGAGCGCGACATTGACTATGAGAACAACAGCGACCGCCCCGAAACACGCTATTGGAGCTCTGTTGCTTACAGCTCAGGCAACAACAATTGGGTAATCCCCACAAAGCGCTACTTGGGCTTCACGGGTTTTGTTGAAACCGATGAAGTGTTCCAAAACGAATGGAACATTGATGCCCCTGTCCTTGATGACGCTGGTAACGTCACCAACTGGGATGCCATCCAAGCCCAACTGCTTGCCAAAGCACAAGCATACTACCCCGAATGCACAGACACCGACCTCACCAGTCGCAACAACGCACTGAACCGCTTCGTTGCCTACCACTTTATCAAAGGCCGCGTAGCTTACAACCGCTTTGTGCACCACTTCAGCGAGCACAACTATCAGTATGGTTCCAATCCTCTCAACCCACAAACAAACTCTCTCACGGTTGACACTTGGGACTACTTTACCACCATTGACCTTGACGACAACGAATATCGTGGTTTGATCAAAGTGCTCCAGGTGCCCGACGGCGAACACGACATCTATCTGAACCGCATCAGCAAGTACAACAACGGCCTGCGCGATGACTATAAAGAAGTATCCACTCTACCCTATCAGCCTGGCATCAACGTCCGCATCAATGCCCTCAACGGCAACAATGACAACAACGCTGCGAATGGTTTTTACTACCCCATTGACGGCATCCTTGTCTATGACGCAGCTACTCGCAACGCCCTTGCCTCTGAGCGCATGCGTATTGACATTACTACGATGGTGCCCGAGTTGATCAGTAACAACTTCCGCGGTCAGAAGTACGAAGCCTTTGAGAATGGTTACTTTGAGAACATCATCAACGAAACCGAAAACACCGAAATCTACTATCTACAGTGCGGTTGGGTAGGCGTAGGTTACTGGCACGACTATCAAGGCGACGAATTCCTCTTCAGTGGTGTGTTCGACTTTATTCTCCGCCTGCCGCCCGTACCCGTTGATGGCGAATATGAAATCCGCATGGGTTGCGCCAACAACACCCTTCGCGGTATGGCACAGCTCTATTTCGGAGACTCGCCCGACAACTGTCTGCCTGTAGGCTTGCCGTTCGACCTCCGCCAATCTACTAACTATGACACCAGTCTCAAACAGTCTGGCAACCCCGACATTCCTTATATCAGAGACGAGGATCTTGATTGGGACGAAGAGCGTATTCTTGAAAACGACAACGACCTGCGCATCCATGGCTACATGAAAGCCCCCAGCTACTTTTGGGATAGCTTACACAGCAGCCAGTGCCGCCAGCAAGGTAGCGACAACCTCCCATGTTTGCGTAAAATCGTCACCACAGCTGACATGAAGGCTGGCAAGACCTACTACATACGCTTTAAGTCAGCACTGAAGAAAACCGACTCACAGTTCTTCGTTGACTACTTCGAATTTACTCCTAAACACATCTACAACGGCGTAGATCCTGAAGACACTTGGTAAAAAGCACAAAGCAGAAATCTGCAATTCAAACCGCCAGAGGCTTTCACAGCATGAAGTCTCTGGCGATTTGTTTGAATATAGAAACTAAACCTTTTGCCAATCAATTGTTTTTATATACTTTCGCGGCGTTATTCATTCAATTTATTCTAAAACAAACCTGTAAAAAAACAGAATTTATGAGAAAGAAATTTCTACTCCTTTCCCTCGTGATGGCAACAGTCCTGTCGGCTCAAGCACAATACTTGCGCGAGCACTACATCACCTGGGGGATGGGCGGTGCCGATCTCGGTGCCACGCTTCAAAGCTGGAGCCCTGGCCAGCAAGTGAGCGAAGACGACAACTTCTTTATCTCACGCGTAAAGCCCAAAGCACGTTTCCGCAATGCAGCGACACAGGTGATGGACACGCTTCAGACCATCTACGACAAAAAGCTCATTGCTTGGATCCCATTCAACAGCCTTAATGAAACTGGATGGAACCGCAATGCGCTCCCCGATGGCAAATTCGATAGCGAAGTCTTCTCTATGTGGAGTTACGTTACACACTGGGGCGACTGGACAGCTCCCAATGGCCGCGTGCCTGCAGCCTTGCTCGACGTAGCACACAAGAACGGCGTTGGTGTCAGTGGTTTGGCTTCTGTACCCAATGCCTCACTCTCCGACAATTGGGCGAGTTGCTTCAACGACATGGTCAGTGCTGGTGCTGAAAAATCAGCTCAGTTCATGACTTATTATGGCGTGGATGGTCTTGGCTACAACTCCGAATGGAGCGAAAGCGGAAGCACCGTTAGTGCTCTGATGACCTACCACGGCGCATTGGTTAAGAAAATGCGCGAGACCAATCCACTCTTTGAGAACTTTTGGTACACAGGAACCGCCGATGCTGGTAACATCAACTTTGCAGGCCAACTCGGCTCCTGGAACCAAAACACCTTTGGCGACAAGGACAACATCCGTACCTCCCTCTTCCTCAACTACAACTGGAACTACTCTTCACGCATCAGGACTTCTCAGTCGTTAGCAGCTTCCCTCGGTCGCGACCCGTTGGACCTCTATGCAGGCTTCAACATGCAAGGTGCGAACCCCACTTCTTGGACACTACTTGGCCGCAGTCGCTATAGCATTGGACTTTGGGGTGCTCACAGTGCCAACATGTTCTTCGAAACACGCCATGAGAAAGGTTCTGATCCTGCTGTAAAGCAAGCTACTTACCTCATGCGCACCGAGCGCTGGTTTGGCGGCGGCACACGCAACCCTGCAAACCTGCCTCCTTTCGTTGACTCCGACAACTACAATGCCGACAACTTCTCCTTCCACGGCATGGCCAAGATGATGTCAGCACGCAGTGCCTTGGCATGGAACTTGAGCGAAGAACCCTTCATCACCTACTTCAACCTTGGTAATGGTAAGTTCTTCAATTGGAATGGTGCGCGTCAGCACAACAGCCAGTGGTACAACATTGGTGTGCAAGACTATCTCCCCACTTGGCGCTATTGGTTTGCCTCTAAGCTACTCGGTCGCCAAGCTACCGACGTTCCCACCAACGGACTTGATGCCGAATTCAACTGGGACGATGCCTACGTAGGCGGTAGCACCATGCACGTTTATGGTACAGTGAACAACGAATACCTCCACCTCTTCAAGACACAATTCGCCTTGCAAGAGGGCGACGTCATAACGTTCCGTTATAAGCTCCTTGAAGGCTCTGCGAATGCCAACCTTGTTTTCACGGCTGAAGGTGCCGAAAGCGAGCCTATCAATGAGAGCGACTACAACGTGCTCACAACCGCTCAACAACCCGATAATGCCGAATGGGTAACAAAGCAGTTCACCGTTAGCGGTAACTTGGCTGGCAAGACGCTCGCACTTGTGGCTCTCCACTTCACCAACGCTCAGAACCTTGACCTCTACTTCGGTGAGTTTTCTATCGTTCGCGGCAGTACTGCAACACCAGCTCAGCCCGTATTGACGAAGACAGAATTGCTCAACGCTCATTCATTGGGTGCTGACGCTAAGCTTATTTGGAACATGCCCAACAGCAAGCCTGCAACTCAGGTATGTTACAACACGGACGTGAACACAGCGTTCTTCAAACTCTACGCACAACAAGAGGGCAAAGACCCCATCTACATGGGTATGACCACCAGTTGGGCAGGCCTCGTCTTCAGTGCACCGATGGACTTCGCTGCTGAAGCTTCTCGCAACGTTCGTTTCGGCGTTTCAGCCGCAGCTCTCGACCACAAATCAGAATCAGCTATTGCCTGGAGCGACTATACGAATATCAATGAAGTCTATGAGTTTGCAGACGACATTGAAACCAACAAAACACTCATCACGCAAGACGAAGTCTTCACGATGGGCTATTCAGATCCGAACCACGAGAGCGGTTCGTGGAAACTTACACATGAAGACGGCAATGTTGCTTTCTCAGGCGAAGGCCACACCGTTGTTGTTCCTGGTCTCAGCAAGCTCGGCAACTACACTTTGGAATTGGTAGGCGTGGAGCACGACGGCAGTTCTACCACAACCACTACACGCAGCTTCCCCAATTACATCACCGTGAACGATGCCAAGTTTGGCCGTCTGCCCGAAATCAACACGTTCACTGCCAATGGCGAAGAAGCTGGCATCACGGTTGAGAAAGGCACAGACGTACAGATGGCTTACACCGGACGTTTTGCCGACGGCGGTACTTCACAGGCTGTTAGCCTCAATGAGCTCAACTTCGGCCTCAGCGTAGCCGACGCTGGTCTGACTGGTCAAAACTCCTACTCTTTGGCTTTCTGGATCAAGGTAAACAAAGTCAACGGCAACACGCAGTTCTTCTCTGTAGCCGACAAGACTGGCACATGGCCACTTACCGACTGGGGTTGGAACTGGAGCACACTGAGCGAAAACGGCTCAATGTCTTTCACCTATCGCAACAGCTCTGCCGCCGAAGGACCTGCCTCGTCGCAATATATATATCCCGCTGGCACTCTGCCCATCGGCGTTTGGACTCACGTAGCGATTGTGCTTGATAGCAAGAGTGATGGTAAAGCTCGTCACATGCTCTATATCAACGGCCAGTTTGTCACACCTACTGTAAACGTCACCAGCACAACGGGAAATAGCGCCACCACCAATGTGGCCGACACTTATTACAGCCTCATCGGTAAGGAAGCTTCACAATATATCTCCATCGGTGGTCCCGCAAGCGGACGTGCTGGTATTGATGGTGTGATCGACAACTTCCAACTCTACAAAAAAGCCATCTCGGCCAACGAAGTAGTTCGTAGCATGGAACCGATGGTTGCAGGCAGTCTGCCCGCTGACCTTTCCTGCCTTTGGAACTTAGAAGGAGCCTATGCATCCGACTATTCCTTCGCCGCTCTCGGTGAAAGTGCTGGCACAAAGTGCGGTAGCTATCAACTGATGAAGCTTGAAGGCGAAGGCCGCGCTATGCCCCACTTCGTAGAACCCGTAATAGCTGCAGGTTGTCCGCAGACCATGGATACTAGCTATCCCATCCTCACCACTGCTACTTGGGACGCTCCAAAGGCTACGCTGACCAACGAAACAGGCAACAGCGAAGCTGGCTCTGCCACCGTTAAGTACGAAAACGATGGCGTATATAACGTTACCGTAACGCTGACCAATGCACACGGTAGCGATAGCCGCACTTACACGGCTATCACCGTTGGCGATCCAACAGGCATCAACGAAGTAGCTGCCGATCAGCTCCGTGCCTTTGTTTCAGGCGAAGTGGTTTACATCGACTTCAAGCAGGCTGGAAACTACGAAGCCAGCGTTTACAATGTAGCAGGCCAGCTCGTTTGCTCCAAGTCGGCCACCATCAATGGTTCCGACCGCATGCGTCTTGCCCTGCCGCAACCTGGCGTCTATGTAGTACGCATCACCTCGGGTGGCAAGCCCGTTGCCGCTGTGAAGCTTTTGCGCAAGTAGGCACAGCCACACAAATACTTCATCACAAAAGCTCCCCCGCACTGTGATTACTAGTGCGGGGGAGTTCTTATGTAACTATCCGACAATCGCCGTATTGTTTTAGCAATACTTGTGCAATTGCATGTAGCCTTTCGATGATGAAAGTGCGCTGCAAAACGAACTCGCCTACTTGGATGTGGAAAATATCCGAAGCAGGGAGTTGGGCGGATAATTTCTCAACGGCAGTACGGGGTTATGCTTCATGCTCGCTATCGACGAGCCTATCGATTTGCAATATGACACAGACGAGTGGAACGAATAATCAGCAGAAGCAGCACCTTATCCGTACCTATTCCAAAGAATGGTACGAAAAGATGATAGAAATCTGGCGCGACCGCCTTGATGTGATGGGCATCCGCGACACGGGTGCACTGCGCTCGTCCGTGCAGAAAGGCACATTCAACATCGAAGACGCTGGCGGGCAAATGACGTTACTCTACTTGACCTACGGAATCTATGTCGATCTCGGCATAGGCAATGGGTATCGTCTGGGCAATGGCGGAAACTTGCCGTTCATCGACCCCGTTTATCGCCACGAGCACCACAATAAGAAGCCCCGCACTCGCCGTCCGTGGCTCAATGTGTCGTGGTTTATCTCCACGCAGGCCTTAAAGGAAAAACTCTGTGAACTCATCGGCGAGGAGCTTTCGGGGCTTTTTGATAATTTAGGACACTATTGCACAATTCCTACTTTTTGGTAACTATGTCACCTTTTGGTGCCTTTTTGTGGGAGTGAAAAAATTGCCGTACCTTTGCACTCGCAAACAAGAAACAAGTAACAATTTAAACGTATAAGAACAATGAAACAGATTGAGACAATTAAGACGGGTAAGAACTACAGCGCAGTGAGCGTGGGTAAGATAGACGAGATTATCGAGCATGTGCTGCCGATGGGTCCTAATGTGATGATTCAAGGCAAGGTGTTTGCAGGTCAGGCCGTGGGTGCTACAGGTAGTGAGTTGAGTTTCCAGACGCTGGTGCCCGGTCAGGACAGTGGTTTCCTACACACGCACAAAACGCATGAGGAGCTGTACATCATCCTGAAGGGCGAGGGCGAGTATCAGGTGGACGGCGAGATATTCCCCGTCAGTGAGGGCACTATCGTGCGTGTGGCTCCCGATGGCAAGCGTGCACTGAAGAACACGGGCAAGGAGAACCTGACGATGCTCTGCATCCAGTACAAGGCCAATGCCTTCACGGAGGCTGACAGCCCCATGACGGACGGCGTGATTCTTCAGGAAGAACTGAAATGGTAAGCCTGGCGATGGAACGAGCATTGCAATTTCTTCGCAATCATAAGGATGTTGCCCTAGCTACGAGCGAGGACACCTAAGTTGCACATCTTCCAAGTTATGAAGCAGGAAGGCAACGTGCTCTACTTTTCCACCCCCTCACCCAAGCGTGCTACCTTTGGCCTACGAACCAAACGTAGCACGCTTTTCGTATGACCTCCACCGACATCAAAACCATTGAACTCATCGTCAACAGTGAGCAGGCGAAGAAACGCCTTAGCGAGCTGAACCATCGGTTTTCGCGCATTTCCGACCTTTGCACCGCTTATTCCGGAAAGCCGCGAAGCCGACCAGCTCTTTATGTCAAGGCTTCCGAATAGGTGCGCAGGTATGGCGGACAGCATGAGGGGTGTACGATGATTCCAGCTCATAGACAACTTCATCCCATTCTAAAAGCGTAACTTCCCGAAAGCAACTGCGTCGTTGCTCAGTCAGAGACTTTCGCTCAAAAAAACGCTATGTCTTTGCACGAAGCAGCCTATGTTTTCGGTGCGCATCGTACGGTGTTCACGTAATTTTCGTACGGTGTTCACGTAATTTTCGTACGGCGCGCACGTAAACATCGTACGGTGCGCACCGAAAAGGTCCTATCGTGTTTCCGCAACGATAGGGTTGTTTGCGTGTAGCCATCCAAAGAAAGTCGTGGTTATTGTGCTACTGCGTGAGATTTGAAAACCTTATAAAACGCTTGTAGCAGGCGAGACGCCTGCGCTCCTAAGGTTACAGCGGCAGGGAGTGTTACGTGAGGGAGCGCGGGCATCCCACCCATGAATAGAAAAGAGAAAGTACAAGTTAGGTTATGCAGCACACCAAGAAAGGAGGCGGCGGACATCTACGAGATGCTAGCATACAAGAAAATGCCTTTCTGGAAGAAAATAAAAGTTTGTAGTACACAGTAAAGGAAACAGAAACGCTAAACCTGTGGTAGCAGCAAGAAAATCAGAAAATAGAGGGCAAAGTTGGGATAGATGGTTACGTTTGTAGTACACATATCGGGCGAAACAAAAAGAGCCGTTAGTTCATGGGTGACATGAGCTAACGGCAAATGCGTGTTTACTTCGCGCTTTCGAACTGTTATACGACCATCACGAGCCTGAAACCAAGGATATTAAAGCCCTCGGACTGGGGGTCGAATGTGGCGCGATAAGATACGCGGCACTTCACATCGTCGTCGCCCCAACAGCCACCGCGAGCCATACGATTTGAACCAGAACTGGGGCCCTGCGGATTGGTGGGGATGGAACTGAAGGAGGCATAATAATCGGCACTATACCAGTCGGTAACGATTTCATAAACATTGCCCGACATATCGTAGAGTCCCAGTTCATTGGCTTGCTTTGTTCCCACACGATGTACATCGCTGCCACTATTACTACCAAACCAGCCTACTTCTCTCAAATCATTTCCTCCAGCATACTTATACCCTTTGGAATGAGCACCGCCACGAGCGGCGTATTCCCATTCAGCCTCGGAGGGCAGGCGAAACACGTGACGGGCCTGCTTGATGCTTGGATGATTGTTGAGCTTGCGAATGAAGGTTTGAACATTATTCCACGAAACGTTATAGACGGGCATCTGAAGCAAATCGCCTTCGTCGCATGGGTTTGTACCCATCACGGCTAACCAAAGTTCTTGCGTAACTTCGAACACACCTATAGCAAAATCGCTCACACGCACACGATGGGCTGGCGACTCGTCGCTATCGGCACTATTTTGCTGCTCGCTCGTAGCTCCCATGTTGAACACTCCGCCCGTAACTTTTTTCATCCTGATGGGCGGAAGCTCGTCCGCCATGATCGTGATATTACCTTCGACGTCAAGTTTGAGGGATGCCTTTTGAGCTACGTCCATACTGGTCAATCCTAATATGAATAGCACAGCAAAACAACTTGCTGAAAGCAGATATAAAGTTTTCATAATCGCAATCGTTATTTATGATGATTAATACTGTTCAATAACCAGACGGAAACCTAAATCGGGAGAGCGATAAGAGGCTGTATCAGCATTGCGCGCTGTAACTCGAAGCTTATTTTCTGAAGAACGAAAACTTCCGCCGCGATATACAAACACGGATGGCCCTGACGTGACAACGGGATTTTTCTGTTCTTTGCTGCTATATTCGCAATAACGATCTTGTACCCATTCGGCTACATTTCCAGAAAGGTCGTAAATGCCTGGGGCTACATCTTGTAACTGCCCCACCTCGTGAGTCAGCCCGTCACTATTAGTGGCGAACCAAGCTACGATCTGTGCGTTGTCGCTGCCTGCAAAACGTTGGAAAGGAAGACCCTGAGACGCTCCCGTTGCTACATATTCCCACTCGGCTTCTGACGGAAGACGAAAATGGAAATTGAAACTTTGAATATCAGGATGCTGATTGAGCCGAGCTATAAACTCTTGGCAATCATTCCAGCTTACATTTTCTACGGGAAACTTAGGACCGACGTGACTTGAGGGATTGTTGTTCATCACGGCTTCCCACAATTCTTGTGTCACTTCATAACGTGAAAGGTTAAACGCTTTGATATGCACATGGTGCGCTGGAAACTCATTGCCTATCGCTAAGTGGTCGGTTGCTGATGCTCCCATCATATACTCACCAGCTGGAATTTTCTTTGCTTTTATTTCGGGCAAAGACTGAAACGAGAGCGAAATGCTACCGTCACTATATACTTCTTGGACACTCCTATTAGGACGACTGAACGCTAAGGCTATTAAAGCGAAAATTATTCCTAAACAAAGCGGGACTAAAGGATAATAAAATTTAGTATGAAAACTCATAAATGCAAAACTTATTCAATTTTTACTGGTGAAGGTTTGGGGGCGGGTTTGGGTTTGGGTTCGCGTGGAGTTCTAATTCTTTGCGTTTTATCTGTTCGATTTGCTGCGGCCCGGGCTGCAGCTTGAGCAGCGGCGGCTTGAGCAGCGGCAGCGGCCTTAGCTTGCTCGGCTTTGAGTGAATCCGCCCGACGAATAGAATCTGCACGTGCTGCCTCGGCCAATGTTTGAGCCTGAGCGATACTGTCGGCACGCAAGCTGTCGGCATTTACAAGTTGCGTACTGTCAAGGCCGCTTGTGCCAGGATCGGACGAGCCACCACCTCCTAAAAGTTTATAGCCTGTAAAGATAAGCAGAACTGCAACTACTGCGGCAACAGCAGCATAAAGCCCTTTGCGCGATTTAGCGGATTGTTCTTCAGAAGAGGGCGCTGTCTGTGACTGCGCCGCCTGATTTGCCTTTGCTTGAGACTGAACGGATTTCGGTTTGGCTATTGCGCCACTTGCTGACTTTCCTTGGTTCTTCTTGGCAGGAGCCTTTTCAGCGGGCTTCGATGCTTTGGAAGCAGATTGCTCAAGAGGCTTTACTTCCTTAGTTACAGGTTCTTTGGAAGAGGGAGCTCCTGCCTCGGCTGAAGGTGCAGGTGAGGGAGTAGGCTTCTTTCGCCCCTTATCAGGCACCTCACTGCCACGCATAGCGGCAAGTAGCTCTTTAGCCGACTGCGGACGCAAGGCGCGTTGCGGACGCATCATCCACACAATGAGTTGGCGCGTGTGTTCGGAAACACCTTCAGGCATGTGGAAGGCATCTTCTTCGTCCTCAAGAATGTCGGACATGCTGGGCGGCGGCGAAAGCGTCAGCAGGTTATAGAGCGTTCCACCCACAGCATAGAGGTCGGTCCAAGGGCCTATGTTTTTTCCCATTTGATTGACCTGCTCACTGGGCGCATAGCCTGGCGTGAAACAGAAACCACTGGTTGAAACACTGATGGCAGAGTTTTGACCTGCAACGATCTGCTTGCTCGCACCGAAGTCGATGAGTTTCACCTCATCGTTCTTGTCTATCATGATGTTGCCGGGCTTGATGTCCATGTGGAACATCTCCTTAGCGTGCACCACGCCAAGAGCCTCAACGACCTTTTCAATGATTTCTAACGCACGCTTTTCGCTATAAGGCTTCTTGTCGCGTTTGAGGATTTCACTGATACTCTTGCCGTCTATGAAATCCATCACGTAGTAGGCCGTGCCGTTTTCTTCAAAGCGGTCGTGCACACCTACGATATTAGGATGCTTCAGTTTGCGCAAGCGCTGAGCTTCGCGCCAGAATTTTTCTTTTTGTTCTTCAAAATGGTCTTTGTTGCTTTCGTTGCTTACAGAGATCGACAAGCTATTGTCGTCGCGCTCGTTGATGCCACGTATGAAGAACTCCTTGAGCACCACAACTTCGTTGTCGAACGTGGTATCAATCGCCACATACGTGTTGCCAAAGCCACCGCTGGAAAGATATTTTTCAATTCTATACTTCCCGCCATGGAGCAATGTTCCCACTTGCAACATCGACTTCATCAATATGCTGTTAGCGTCGTTCATCGCGTTATTTCCTTATCTTTTTTTAGAGGGTTTTGAGTGCTACGAAATAAATTTCCAACAGATTCTGTTTTTTCTATTTCTTCAATCAGCTGCCCAGCACGTGGTTCACCTAATTCTTTGGCACGCTTTAAGTATTTGAGGGCTTCGTCTCTGTTCTTGGTTGTACCGATTCCGTCTTTATAGCAAACGCCCAAACAATATAGAGCCTCAGGGATATTGCTCTTTGCGGCTTGTGTGAAATACTTGAAAGCAAGCTGGTCGCCTTCGGGTGTTTCATCTTCATAATAATAGAGGGCTATTTCGTACGCAGCGTAAGGATGTCTTAACTGGGCGGCATCAAGGAAATACGCCTTAATTGTTGACACATCTGAAGACTTTTCTTTTTGCATAAGCTTCGCAGCGCGGTACTTAGCTTCCATGTTCGTATTGTCTTTTGCTGCAAGCTGATAGAACTCTATGGCAGATTTATAATCCTCTTTCTGCTCATAAACCCATGCCCTGCAGAAATCATCGCCGAGCTTAGCTCCATCCCTGAAACAAGAATCCGCCTCGGACGAGAAGTCTTTCCCAAGTCTAAGATACATCAATCCACTTTCGCGAAAATCTTCTCCATTGTTTTCTAAAGTTGCTTTTCGCTTCAACCAAAAGGCTGCATTTTCCTTTTGGTTTTTGCCATTATAGTACAAATAAGCTGAATTAGCAAATTGAGCTTGCAGGCTCTTAGGGTTCGTCCCATAATACTGCCCCATCAGCTCATACCACAGCTCGATTTCTTCATCTGGAGGAGACAACCTATTTTGCAAATGATAACAAACACCTGCGAAAGCTTTCTCTATTTTAATAGAATCTTCAGCGGTAAGTGCAGTAGCCGAATCGTTGTCTGCAACAGAAGCCATCATACGCTGGACGTCTGTTATAGGGACAAACTCTACCCCTTCTTGTACGTTTACTTGCGCCTTTAGACTTATAGAAGAACTAAAAAGCACAAAGAGTAATAAAAAAAGAAGCGTCTTATTCATATGCTATTAATCATTTGCTTATTTAGGTCTCAATTGCTCCCTACTAGATTCCGAGGTGCTTCCGCCTTGACCACTACTACCTCCTTCTATTGAATTTGTTGAAGGATTTGTAGAGGTTTGTTCAGCATTATTGTCACTATTGTTATTATGTATTTCATGACCACGGTTGGTTTGTCTGCTGCCAATTTGCAGAGGTGAAGTTCCTCCTTGTTGTTGCCCTCGATCTTGATTTGACGTTGGCAATTGTGGCCGAGATTGCGTTGTACTTTGCCGAGCACTTTGCTGTGCTGCGGCTGCGGGTGCGCTTGACGTTGAAGGCGTGGAAGAAGCAGAAGGCGTAGAAGGTGCGTTAGGCACGGAAAGCGTTGAAGGTGATGCCGTTTGAGCTGGAGCTATGGGCTGCTGCGATGGAGTTACCGTCGTCTGCTCTTCTGTACTATTCTTATCATCGTCGTTTTGGTTTAAGAACCACCAAACAGCTCCGCCCAAAACGCCAAGACAAACTACCAATGGTAGCCAAAACATCGCGCGGTTGCTCTTGGGGGCAGCAGGCGGAATAGGTGCTGACGTTACTGGTGGCGGAAGAGGCGAAGATGGTTGAGTTGACATTGGAATTGGTGGGGCGGCTGCTTTATCTTCCTTTATATCGTATGTTTCATCAGCTGCAGTCACCACAAGTCCTGGTTCTACACCCGGTTCCGTAGGTGCAGTGATGGCCTCTTCGGGCACGGCTCGGGTAACAATGGAAATATCATGTTCTACGATCGGTACGATGTTGACAGCATTGGCACGCGAGGTGTCTTCATCGTGGAAAAGCTTTTTGTCGCCAGCTTCCGAGAGTACTTCCTTAACACGAATGAGGTATGCAGTATGGTTGTCTCCATTTTCAGCGGTGCGCTGCAGGAGCGTGGCGATTTTTGTTTCATCAGAGTCATCGGTTGAAAGCAATGCTACAAGCTCGTCGTTCTCCATTTTTTCGAGCATTCCGTCGGAGCAAAGGTAGAAATAGTCGCCTGGCTCAATATCGGTGGTGTGAACGATGGTGAGATCTACTTGATCATCTTCATCGCACGGCATTAGTGCACGTGTAATGATATTGCGACGCCGGTCGGTCTTCATCTCTTCAAAGGTGATTTCACCGGCTTGATACATATCATATACCAAAGAGTGGTCGCGCGACTGGAAAAGCGGTTTCTCCTCACCTGGACGAATGTGGTAGATACGACTATCGCCAACATAAGCCATAGTGATACCACCCTTATGAAGACAAACGAGGGTCAGCGTGGTACCCATCTTCTTGTAAGCTCCATCGTCTTGAGCGTTCAACTGAGTATAAGCAGAAGCCAATGCCCCACGAAGCACACTGTCATCAACCACTTGGTTGTAGTCAGCATGTTCCTTGAAGTATTCATCAAAAGCCTGGCAAACGGTTTGGCTAGCCACTTCACCCTTAGAGTGTCCTCCCATGCCGTCGCAGACAAGGAACAAACGAGTTTCAGTTGTAGCCTGGTGCTCATCAGGGAAAAGGCTGTCCTCTTGATGAGGAACGTCATTTTCATCTTTGCGTTGTCCGACGTGATGGATGAAATGCGGCTGATAAATGGAGATTTTCATAAATTTGTTTGTTGAAATGTTCTATATTGTTGGTTAGCCTCACGCAGGAGTTGATGTTGCTCTATACGCTGCAAGGCTTTGTAAAATGGGTTTCAGTTATTGCTGTGATGTATAACGAAAGATTTCGTGCCCTGCTTGGATGACACTCCCATCGCGCAAGAGTACTTCATCGCCATATTGAAGCGGAAGATTGTCAACTGCCGTGAAGCTCACTTTATCCTTATGGAGCGTCAATGTCACACAAAATGTCTTATCCTTACGTTCTCTGACGTTGATATCAAAATGAAGTTTCGACACACTATTCCCTGTGGAAAAGTAATGCTGTGCCAAGGGCGGCGATGCCTTCGGGCAACGTCCGCAGGTGTTACGCCCTATGTGCAATCGCGATGCTTGCTGTCCATACATCAATGTCCCTGGCGTGGGTGGCCACTTGTCTTTAGGAGGTAAAATAGTGCTTTGCTGTTTCTGCTGCATTATGGTATGTGCTTCCTCGGGCGTAGGCTGAACTCCAGGCGGATTGGTATCGCAATCGGGGTCAGCCTCTATGCGGAATTTTACCAAAAGAGGCTTTCCACACTTTGGGCAATTGAACGTCATGCTGGGCTGGTTCTTCGTGTTTGTAACCGACATCGAAGCCTTACAGCCCGGGCAGCTTACTGACTTTTTAAGTTGATATTTGGGCATTGCTTTTTGTTTGTTTGGTCGCTAAGACTTTTCTCTGCTATTACTCTGCGGGCTTAATAAAACTTATGCGCAATTCCTTTTGGCACGTAGGACAATGAAACTGACGATAAGGCATGTTTTTACGATTGTGTACGCGCAATTCCGTGGAACAATTTGGGCACTTGACGTGTAATTTCTCGTAGAGCGGCGGATTGAAGCGCACCATCAGATGAGATTCACACTGCGGACAAGCAAAACGCTTCACCACCTCGTTTTTATTGTTGCTTACATCAAGGACTATGCCGCATTTCGGGCAAGAAACACGTTTTATTTCCATCGTTTATATTTTGTTTTTGTTAGGTTCTTTTGTTTTGCACACAAATACGCCTACGCTACAAGCAAAAGGTGCGGCTGTTCTCGCACCACAATGAGCAAGAAGCTCCAAAGCGTATCTGTATAGCTTTTGATCAGTAGCGGAATATGATCATATTTTTGGGAAAGTTGCCCCACATCACGGGATGTTGCTGGTGATTATGATTGCGCTGGGCATACTGACCTACATTCTTGCTGACATAGTTAAACAACTCTACGGCAGTGATGATACGGTCTTGATTGGTATCAGCTGAGCCTTTCATTGCTTTTTCCAAATAGTAGGCAAATAGCCCATGGCGCAACGAACCAATTTCCAGAGAAGTTTCGTTGGTGCGCGATGAGAGGAAGAGCATCACGTTCTTGGCTGTCTGCTGACGCTGCGATCTATTGGTACGAGCCGAACCAGCAAAGCAAGCATCGGCAAAGATGCACTTTGTTTTGGCTCTGCTCTTCTTCATTATAGCATACATGCGCTGATACGTAAGATCACCATCGTAGGTGTAGAAAGCACCTGGCGATCCATGTCCACTATAAAAGAGGATGATGACGTCTTGCGCGGTTGCTTGTGAAAACAGTTGTTGCATAGCAGATAGGATATTGCTTTGTGTAGCCTGACTGTTGAGCAACATTTTTGCTTTCACATTGCTGCGTGATGCATAGACTTGTGCAATGGTGCGAGCATCAGCATCGCAATACGATAGGTCGTTTGAAGTGCCAGGATAATCGGCGATGCCTACCGAAACAATAAAAACTCTACCTCCTTTTTCTGCTTGTTGTGGAAGCAGGCGCGTCCCGGCCTGCACGCTGATCGTACAAGTCAGGACGCTGAGCAACATGATGGAAATTATTCGCTTCATTATGCTTAATTTATTTCTGTGCCACTTTAGACCGAAAACCTGTTTCCCGTGGCACTGGGATTGTGTTACAATTGTTTAAGGCATCTGTGCCTAATCGTTTTTTTGACAGACTATGCCAGCATATCAACGTTTGCATCGTTGACAAAATCGTCCATGCCATCGGTTGAAGTATTGTCGGCCACGTAAATCTCTTCATTAGAATAGACCTCCTCGGAACCATTGTCGGCAGTGTAGTCGCCATTAAATTCGTCGGAATAGATATCGTCTTGATCTGTGGGAACATCATCTTCAAGGACTACAGGATCTTCGGTATCTATCACCTGCACTTCTTCAGGATAAACATTCGTGGGGTCGGGATCAACACCCGCGCTGACACTAGTCTCCTCATTAAGCATGTAAATCTCGTTTTCTTCAAGCGAACCGCTGTCATCCACATCAACACCTGCTATGTCGTAAACGCCATCACGATCAACATCAATGAGGATACCAGAGTGGCCGTCCATCTCAATGTCTGCCACATCGACTGTTTCTCCGTCAAGCACATCGGTGCGTGTACCTATGATGCGCACTCCTGTATCGTCACTGCTTTCACCTCCGCTTGGGACTCTGCCACCTCCTACGATGCTATCGGGCTGCTGATTATCGTCTTGAATCACATTGCCAGTAGCTGGAGTGTCATGATGGTGGTGGTGATGAACGTGATGAACTTCGGTCTGAACACTTTGCGTTTGCGTAGCGGCCTGACCGCCATACTGTTCCATGGCATTGTCGGTAAAGGCTGCGCGATCTTCGGGACTCATTGCGTTCCATTCATCTTGGCTATAAGTGCCATAAACACCACCGCGCCAGATAAAGACGCCACCAGGACCTACTTCAGCGCGTGCTGCTTCAAAAGCATCGGCAAAGGACATGTTGTCATTCACATGAGCCATTTGCAGACCTTGGTTTTCTGCAGCTTGGTCAGCCAAAGCGGCTTGTTCTTCCTCGCCTCCAGAATTAATGCCATTAGCAATAGCTTCACCAGCATACATCACTCCTGCACCGAGAGCAGCACCCCCAACGATACCTGCACCCAGCTTGGCTGCCAAGTTGGAATCGTTCTTCTTCTGGTTGGGATCAAAACTTGCAGGCTGTACACCTGACTGATTACTCTGAGGATTTTCAAATCCTTGGCCTACATTGGTATAAACCGTGTTGTCGTTAGGGTTCATAGTAGTGTGATTTTTAAGAATTGTTAGATGTTTGTTGTTTTACACTGCAAAAGTAGTGAGGGCCGCTATGTCTCGCCAAATTATTATTGGGTTTCGGTACGAAATAGGGGGTTTTAGGTACGAAATGGCTGTTATGCGATGGTTTTCCTACTTTTGGCAGTGTAAAAACAACGGCTGAGGGAACAGGATTGTCTGTATATATATTAATACGGAGTGTGCGTGTTATGCCAGCATATCTACATTGGCATCGTTGACGAAGTCGTCCATGCCATCGGAGGAAGAGGTTTCGGCGATATAAACTTCGGGCTCAGGTTCTGTTGTCACGTCAATGCCGATATCGCCACCAGGTTCTTCATAGCTGGGCTCGTCTTGAACGATTGGCTCTACATTTTCGTTTTCTGCCACGAGCCCTTGACCAAGTCCGTCTTGCGCGTTTGGGTTGCCATCAATGATAACGACACCATCATCCGTACCGCCTCCAGGATTTTCTTCGCCATCAGGAACTTCGCCGCCTTCGTTCTGAGCCAAGGGATTTTCATCTGGCATATAGTCAATAGGGAAGTCATCGTCATAAATAATTTCGTTATTTGCGAGATAGAAGTTGGTTGAGACTTCTTCCCAACTACCAATGTTTTGGAAAGAGACATCGGGCTGAGCTGCCATGACGAGGCCTTCATCTCCATATTCCAAACTTTCATAACCAGGCCCACGTAGCCAAACAAGCTCGCCGCTATCACTCAACTCGGGCAAAACATAAACGTCCCAGGTGTTATCTAAGTTCATATCCACAGCCATCACTTGCATGCCGTTGATTACATGCACCTCTGCGTATGCCACTGAACCGTCACCCATTGTGATATACATTCCTTCAGGATTAGGGTGATGTATTCCTTGTGAGGAAGTAGATGGGGGCGTAGGCTGAGCGGTATGTATCACGTGTGTCTCGTGCACAACATATTGCGGCTCAGCATCAGCCATAGCCTCTTGAGCTTCCACTACTTGTTCCTCGGTAGCCTGAACGAGACCATCTATCTGTTCATCAAAGTGGCTTTGTTCGTCGCCAATTTTACTGTGTATAAACGCTGCTGCTGCGCCTGCCACTACGCCTGCACTTGCTCCGCCTAAGATATAAGAAGTTACCTTGGCTTTTTTGTCGGCATCCATAAGAGTTTGCTGATAGGAGTTCATGGGATTTACTCCACCCTGGTTCATTGGGTTGGTGTAAACGGTGTTGTCTGATTGGTTTGCCATAGTTGTAATAGTTTTTAAAGTTAATTATTTGAATGACACTGCAAAAGTACATTGCGCTGTTCCTGGCGAACAAATTTTTTTGCGCTTTCGGTACGAAATAGGGGGTTTTAGGTACGAAATGCTCGCGCTAAAAGTTTTTTGCTCCAAATTTGGGACGAAATGCTATGTAATAAACTTCGCCTTGCAACTGCCACACGCTTGACGTAAAGAGAGCATGGTGTAGTCCATCATGCCAAAGGGCGTGCCGCATTTGGGACAGACATAGCGTGCTTTGAATTCTGTTTCTAAGCGTTTGCGCTCCATGGGGAAGAACTCTGCCTCTTTATTTCCTTTAATGAAGAACCAGAGCATAACTATCAAGCCTGGTAGGGCAAACACCACTGTAAGTATCAGTCTTATTTTAGGATCTTCGCCGCCTATCAATTGACCAAAGACGCCACCCAACACACTGCCTGTTATTGAAAACATAGGAGTCAACATACGCTTTGCGCCTGCCTTTTGTTGCCTAATTTGCAGATCCAACATCGCTGCCTGATAATCGTCATACAACTGTTTGAGCGGTCTAATATCGGCATACTTCGGCAAATAGGGATCAAGAATTTTCCAAAGCAGGGGCTGACGTTCTATGCCAAGGGCTATTGGTATGCCGCGATTTAGGGCGAAGCGAACTACTGGAACGTTGTCCACATAGGTCACGTTGTCTTCGTTCAGATTGGTCAAGATGAAATGCTCGCCGTCTTGTGTCTCCAATTCCACATGCTCTTTACTCACTTGTGGAGAGGTGCCTTCTGTTCCTTTTATGAGTTGTGGTTTTTCGTTGTCGCGCCTTATTCTTAGACAACCGCTGGTTGCGTCTCGGCCTATTACTATCTTCATTGCTATATATATATAATTATTGAGTGGAGATTGATTAGTTACTTTTTGATCTGTATCATCAAATCGCGCAACTTCTTCAAAGCTTCCTTGCTGATAGAGAGCTGAAAGACAAAATGGTCGTTGTCGCTCAGCACCAGGTTTTGGTTGCGCAGGTTGATGCGATAGATATAGTTGATATTGACGATATACCTTTTCCCTATCCGCACGAACGATCGAGCAAGTTCTCCTGTCTGCTTTCCCAGGAATTGCTCCATGCTGGCCAGGTTCATTGACACAAGGGCTTTCAACTTATTAACCGTGACAATTTCGGTGATATTGGCCGAGGCTTCAAAGTAAACCACTTTTGTCAAATCAACGCGAAGCAGTTCATCGCGCGAATTGAAATATACGAGATTGGATGAAGGCATATTGAGGATTCTTTACATCAAGTTCTGTTTGTGCTTTTCGCCAAGGCCTACATCATCTCAACTCCCTGAGCATTCAAGCATGGCTTTTGCGCAAACTTTTGAGTTGCAACTATATTTGATGCCACAAATTTAACACTATTTTTATTTAGCATCACACTTTTTGCATTTTTTTTGTTCATTCTTCCAATTTTGCTGACTACAAACGGCTTTGTCCTTACGTTTTTCTACAGATTTTTGTTTCTTAACGGCATCTTTTGTACTTTTGCCAAAGTGCTGAAGAAGTCCGCTTGTTTTATGCTTACATTCCTCTACCGCATTTATCAGCTTTTTATTGCGGCTCCGATATTGTTAATCGCTACATTGCTCGCTGCGTTGTTGACGTCCGTGGGCTGTATGGTTGGGAACGGCCACTTTTGGGGCTATTGGCCTGGGCGTTTGTGGAGCATTTTGATTTGCCGAATGCTGTTGCTCCCTGTGACGATTGAAGGCAAAGAGCATTTGCAGCCAGGCCAAAGTTATGTCTTTGTGGCCAACCACCAAGGCGCTTTCGACATTTTTCTGATCTATGGTTTCTTGCCTCGCCACTTCAAGTGGATGATGAAGCGAGGTCTTCGCACCATTCCGTTTGTGGGCTACGCTTGCGAAAAGGCTGGACATGTTTTTGTGGACAAGCGCGGTGCAAAGGCCATAGAGCATACCATCGAAACCGCTCGTGCCACACTCCAAGGAGGCACATCGCTTGCCGTTTTCCCTGAAGGTGCTCGCACCTTTACGGGCCACATGGGATTATTCCGACGTGGTGCCTTTGCTTTGGCACACGACATCGGGCTGCCCATTGTTCCGATGACCATTGATGGTAGTTTTGATGTCCTGCCGCGTATGCGCGGCTTCAA
The DNA here is from genome assembly GCA_900316575.1 of uncultured Prevotellaceae bacterium. GTDB lineage: Bacteria > Bacteroidota > Bacteroidia > Bacteroidales > Bacteroidaceae > Alloprevotella. Next base: position 58,246 of record ONDJ01000006.1, read on the forward strand.
CTTTGTGAACTGGCATCCGCTCCGCCTCAGTATTCTTCAACCTATAGCTTCTGATGATATCAAAGAGGCCATGGAGCGCTCATACAATGCCATTATAGGAGCTTTGCCTGAACACCATCAAGGCTTTGTCTCAAATCCCGATCAATAGTTCTTTTTCTTTCCCTATTCTTTTTACTACGATGAAGCATCTTCTTTCGCTTCCGCCGAACGTTGTTCCGCATTTTCACCAACTCACTGCCCTTCCTCAAACTTCATGGTTCTGCAACAGCGACCCCATAGGTCGCAAGCTTGGTTCTGGCGGCGGAACCGCTTGGCTACTTGCTACCGCCCACGCTGCTGAGACCGAAGCTCCTATTTTTTCTACCTGGATAGCCCAAGAACCACGCTTGGTACTCCACGCTGGTGGTCAGAGCCGTCGCCTACCTTGCTACGCTCCTTCGGGAAAGGCACTAACACCTATGCCTGTTTTTCGCTGGAAGAGCGGGCAATGTATTGATCAAACGCTCTTAGACACGCAACTGCCGCTCTACCATTCTATCCTTGAACAAGCCCCAGCACATCTCAACACGCTCATAGCCAGTGGCGATGTTTATTTACGCACGACCGAGTCGCTGCCTACAATTCCCGAAGGTGCCGATGTAGTATGTTTTGGACTATGGGCCGACTCTGACACGGCTTCCCACCATGGTGTCTTCCTCATAGAGCGCAATGGCGATGGCAGGCTCGACTTTATGCTTCAGAAACCCACCATTGAGGAACAGCGAAAGTATGTAGGCTCCCACTATTTGCTGATGGATGTAGGCTTGTGGCTTCTCTCACCTCGCGCCGTAGAAAAACTGATGTCAAAATGTGTACGCAGCGGTGGTCAAGCCTCTACGGAAGAAGACCTTGTGCCATACGACCTATACAGCGACTATGGTGGGGCATTGGGGCTTCATCCTTCAAAACCCGATGACACATTGGCCGATCTTCGCGTATGCGTGCTACCTATGCAAGGCGGGGAGTTCTACCACTTCGGCACGGCTCCTGAGTTGCTCTCCTCGGCTATGGCAATACAAAACCTTGTGCGCGACCAACGTCTTATCATCCAGCAGCACGTTAAACCCCATCCGTCGCTCTTCACACAAAATGCACTCGTCAACAAATCCTTCAAACAAGAAAATCAATACATTTGGATAGAAAACGCCTGCATTGGAAAACGCTGGACCTTCAGTCACCACAACATCATAACGGGTGTTCCCGAAAACGACTGGGAGATCAAGCTCGCTCCAGAGGTTTGCTTTGATATCGTGCCCATTGGCGAAAAGGCTTACGCCTTGCGGCCTTATGGCTATCACGACACGTTCCGAGGTGGCACAGACGCTTCGTTTCTTGGTAAGCCTTTTGGCCAATGGCTGTCCGAACGAGGTATTACCGCTACTCAAATTGCAGGTAGCGAAGACCTCCAATCGGCTGAACTATTCCCCATCGTGGAAAACATTTCAGAGATACCGCGATGGTTTAACTATATGACTGCAGGCGGAACAGCTATTGAAACGACAACTTACCTTGCACTGCCACGCATCAGTGCCGAACAGATTTCCGAACGCGCCAATCTGCCTCGTCTGTTTGCCCAACGGCGAGCTTTCCGCAAGAGAAATCTGCCCGACTTGGCACAAAACTGGCATAAGAGCGTTTTCTATCAGACCAACTTGGCCGACATGGCTTCAAAATACGTGGTTGAAGGTTTGTCGCAGCCTGTAGCCTTGCCCGAAAGTGCTCCATTGATGATGCGCATACACGATGCCATGTTTCGCAGCGAAGTGCTACGCTTGCAAGGTGACAAGATGGCTGCCTCGTGTGCTGAAAAAGCATTTGCATTGCTTTCTGAAGGAATTACCGCCGAAGCACGTCGCTCTCCTGCTACACCGCGCATGAGTGTCTGCCAAGACCAAATTGTTTGGGGACGAAGCCCCGTGCGCATAGACTTGGCTGGTGGTTGGACCGACACCCCACCCTATTCGCTCACTCACGGCGGTTCGGTCATTAACATCGCTATAGAGCTCAATGGTCAGCAACCGCTTCAAGTTTACGTAAAACCTTGCAAAGAACCCGTCATCATCTGTCGCAGCATTGATCTCGGTGCGTCAGAACGTATCACCACTTACGAAGAGTTATCGCTATTCAATTGCGTTGGCTCCCCCTTCTCTATCCCCAAGGCTGCACTGGCTCTTTGCGGTTTCTTGCCTGGTTTTGGAACAGAAGCTTTTCCCACGCTTCGCGAACAGCTGCTTTCTTTTGGCGCGGGCATCGAAATCACCCTCCTTGCTGCTATTCCAGCTGGTAGCGGACTGGGCACCAGTAGCATTTTAGCTGCAACAGTGTTGGGAGCTCTGAGCGATTTCTGCGATTTGCAATGGGACGCTACTGAAATATGCCGCCGTGTATTGGTGCTCGAACAACTTCTCACTACTGGTGGAGGGTGGCAAGACCAGTTTGGCGGCGTGCTACCAGGCATAAAACTTTTACAGACGGAGCAAGGCTTCAACCAAACGCCCATCACACGATGGCTGCCCGATACGCTTTTCACCTCGCCCGACTATGCGACATGTCATTTGCTCTACTATACGGGCATCACGCGCACAGCCAAGCACATTTTGGCTGAAATTGTTCGAGGAATGTTCCTCAACAGCACCACACACCTGCATCTGCTCGCTGAAATGAAGGCACACACTATGCGCATGTATGATGCATTACAGCGCAGCCAATTCAATATCTACGGCAAACTACTTCGCAACACGTGGAAGCAAAACCAAGCCCTTGACGCAGGCACCAATCCGCCCAATGTGGCACGCATTTGTGCTGAAATTGACGACCTATGTCTCGGCTACAAACTCCCTGGTGCTGGCGGTGGAGGCTATCTATACATGGTAGCCAAAGATCCCGATGCTGCCAAACGCATCCGCCAACGTCTCACAGAAAACCCACCCACTAACGGAGCCCGATTTGTGGACATGCGCATCAGCCACGACGGCTTCCAAGTTAGCCGTAGTTAGAACTTGCTTGCGAAAATTTGCCTGCCAGAGGAATGCTTGTAACACACATTTACGGCTTCTTACTCGCGGGGAAAAAACGAACGATATGCACACGAAAAAAAGCGAAAACTTGAGCTAAGAAAACTCGGTCGCGAGCTCGGCTGAACAAGAAGCACAGAAGAAAAAACGAGCTCGGACCTAATTAAAACTACATCGGATGTATTTTTAATTAGGTCCGAGCTATTTTTTAGCGCTTATATTGAGGTTTTTAAGCCTATATAACCCCTTCTCCCCTTTTCCACTACAAAAATAATCCTCCTTGGCTCTTTTTCCCAAGGACAAAAAACAGCGTAGTTAATCAGAACAAGTAGGCCGCATTCACACCGATGCTACCTGCCGAGAGCGCATATTGGGAATAACTTGCCCCAAACTTGAAACGGCGCAGCGACAAGGAAACACCTCCGCTGAGACCTGCCCAATGCGAGCCGCCAGCTTGTTTCAACTCGTAAGCACGACGCAGGTTATAACCAGCACTTAAGGTTATTGCATCGCTCAGAAGCACATCAACGCCCACGGTGACGTGATTGGCTGCAAGCCGACCAAAGCCCAATTTTTTGCCCGCAGTAAAATAGTCTTTCGCTTTCCAGCGCGTGAGGTCGCTCAGCGTCACCGATAAGCGTACGGGGGCGTGTGCGAGACCCACAGTGGCACCGATCACTGCATTGAAAGGGAGATGTTGGCGTGCACCGTCCTCAAAAGTTTTCACCTGCCTACCAATGTGAAGCACTGCGGCTGAAATGCTCACGTCATTATCAGGATCGTAATAATTTAATCCCAAGTCAACAGCCAGAGCCAGGCTGTTGTATTGACCATAATTGCTTGTAACAACTTTGAAATTGGCTCCACCACTAAACCGATCGGAGAGCAAATAACTATAGCCCACACCAACTGACAAGTCGCGCGGCGTAAACGTGCCCGACTTGATGCCTTGCTCATCCGTTTCGTCCATAGAGCCATAGCTGAGGCAGGTGGCTGTGACAGCAGCTGTGTGACGCTCGCCGAAATCGTGAACATACTGCGCACCAAAGTGGCTGCCGCCGTCGGGGAGCGTCATATAATGTAGGCCTATGGCCCGAGGTTCAGCACCTGCATAAAGCGCAGGATTGGCAAAGCCCACCGACGGAGCATCATCAACCGCCAGCGAAATATGTTCGCCGCCGAGGGCTGCCACATGCGAAGAAGCCGGCAGACGGAGTACAGAAAAAGCAGAGGCTATCCCTTGTCCATAGGCAGACAGCAGACATAGCACACCATATATCAGTAATAAGGCTCTTTTCATGGCGAAATAGCGCGTATAGGCCGCGAAACTGTCAATTTTGCAATTTTTAAGGCGGCTCCAAGCGTAGAGCGGGCTTTTGCTATTACTTTTGCAGACGCAAAAAGTAAGGCTCCGCTTTTTATATAAACGTGTTTCAGTCTCATTTATTATATTCCCGACAATGGCTCAATCAGATTTGGGCAAACCGCAATCGCGAATACGGCGCATATCAATTGCGCAGCGAATATCCGCGTAGGCTCTCGCGCGCCTTGTTGTGGGTATATGGTATGGTGCTGCCGCTGGTGATAGTTCCGATAGCTTTTGACTTGATCGTACACACCGCCGTGCGCCACAGCATGAGCGAGATAGACCAAACTGTTGAGATGAAGCCGCTTGATATTGAGGAACTCGAAAAAATGCATCGCGTCAGCCCAGGACGCCAAGCCACTGCCGCCGCTGCGCCTAATGCAGCGGGCAACGAAATAGCCATTGTTGACAGCCTGCCGCCCGTCACTGCTGAAGTGGCAAAAGAAGGACCGCTGACCATGCAGGTAGGCGAGACAACCATTGTGCGACTGGTGGAAAACAACGACAGCGTGCTGCAAATAGACTCCTTAGCGCCAGTCATTGAAGAAGAGATCAAAGACGTAGAGATACTCCCCGGCGTGCCCGATTTTCCAGGCGGGTATCTCGCTTTGGCTCGTTGGTTGGACCAGCACATAGAATATCCCAAAGCGGCTATCGATGGAAAAATTCAAGGAGACGTGGTCGTGAGCGTTATCATTGACCACATAGGGCGTGTCACCAATGCGCAAGTGACAACCTCGGCACACCCTCTTTTGGACAACGCTGCACTCGAGGCGGTGAAGAAAATGCCACTTTGGAGATGGCGCGAAGATGGCACATTGCACAAAGCACGCATCAACATACCCGTGAGTTTCCACTTCGATTAGTCTGAAAACAAAGCAACAAACCTTTCCCTTTTTACAAGCAAGACAAAACAACTTTCATTTTTACACCAACACTTAAATCCGCTTACTGACATGGATTTTCTCAAATACATAAACCAAGCACTTGATTCCCAATGCTACCCTGCCCTACCACAAGGCCTATATGAACCCATACGCTATACACTCGAGGGTGGTGGCAAACGTATTCGCCCCGTTTTGTTACTGACTACAGCCTATGCCTATGGTGCTACGCCCGAACAAGCTCTGCCTGCAGCCATAGCCATAGAAACCTATCACAACCACACATTGCTCCACGACGACTTAATGGATCAAGCCGCTTTACGCCGTGGACGAGCCACAGTGTGGACCAAGTGGGACGCAAACACCGCCGTGCTTTCGGGCGACACAATGCTGCTACGCGCTATGGCTACGCTCGGCCAATGCCAATGCGAACGATGGGATGAGCTCTACGAGCTCTTTGTCAGCACATTCATTGGCGTATGCGAGGGACAGCAGATGGACATGAACTTTGAGCAGATGCAAGCCGACGAAGTGAACATTAGCGAGTACATCGAAATGATTCGTCTCAAGACAAGCATTCTTGTGGCTTGCGCAGCCAAAGCGGGTGGCATCATAGCCAATGCCGAAACAGAGGATTGCAACCTGCTCTATGCTTTCGCCGAAAAAGTGGGACTGGCATTCCAGTTACAAGACGATATGCTCGACGTGTGGGGCGACCCCGCCATATTCGGTAAAGCCAACGGTGGCGATATTGCTTGCGGTAAAAAGACCTATCCCCTGCTCACAGCGTTTTCTTTAACCGATAGCGAGACGCGCAAAGAATTGCTTAAACTGATCAACGACAAAGAAGCGTCCGAAGCAGGACGCATCAAGCGCGTAACGGAGATATACAATAGTATGCAAGTGCGTAAAGCCTGCGAAGAAGCAGTAGAAGCCTACTACGACGAGGCTACGGCCTTGTACAACCTATTGCCACTATCTGAAGAAAAGAAACTCCCCATTTGGCAATGGGCGGAAGCACTCCTCGGACGACAGAAATAGCAAACATCCCTGACGTCTCACATAGAACAAAAGTGTTCTTCGCAAAAAATATATCACGCAAGAAACCCCACAGGCCTTTTTCAACGCTTATGTTCATTGACACGCATACGCATATCTACACAGACGAGTTCAACGACGACCGCTCGGAAGTAGTCAAGCGAGCCATGGATGCAGGTGCGCAAAGATTGCTGCTGCCAGCCATTGACGAGGCCTCGCTACCTGCACTGCTTGATACATGCAACCAATGGCCCAATCTGTGCCGCCCAATGATAGGACTGCATCCAACAGAATTACCTGAAGAAGACTTTGAAAGCACTTTGAAACGATTTGAAAACCTACTCAGTGCTCCCAACAACCCTTTTATTGCCATAGGCGAAGTAGGCATTGACCTCTATTGGGACACGGCTCGGCGTGATGACCAAATCAGAGCTTTCAACATCCAAATACAATGGGCGGCAAAATACCACCTGCCGCTTATTATCCATTCGCGCAATGCGCACCGCGAAATTGTTGACACCTTACTCCCCTATCGCGAAAAGCTTCATGGCGGCATATTCCATTGCTTTGGCGGAACGGCTGAGGAAGCTCAAGAATTGCTCGCCTTTCAAGGTTTCTTATTAGGCATTGGTGGCATAGTCACGTTCAAGAAAAGCACCTTGCCCAGCGTTTTGGCTCAATGTGTACCCTTAGAACGCATCGTGCTCGAAACTGATGCACCATATCTGGCCCCTACGCCCCATCGAGGCAAACGCAATGAACCTGCATACATTCCGCTGATTGTAGCAAAGTTGGCTGAGATTTACCAAGTAACACCCGAAATCATCGAAGCGCAGACCACGGCCAATGCCCAACAACTTTTCGGCTCTAAACTATAGACCACATCCCTACTGATTATAATTATGAAGAAACTCTATATTGAAACTTATGGCTGCCAGATGAACGTGGCCGACAGCGAAGTTGTGGCTTCGGTCATGCAAATGGCTGGCTATGAGCTTTGCAATGACGAAACGCAAGCCGATGCCATATTCCTCAACACGTGTGCCGTGCGCGACAAGGCTGAACAACGCATCGTCCACCGATTAGAAATCCTCAACGGCGAACGGCGTAAGCAAAAACGCAAGGTCATCCTCGGCGTATTAGGCTGTATGGCAGAGCGTGTTAAAGAGGCCTTGCTTGAACACCATCACGCCGACCTCGTAGCTGGGCCGGATGCCTACTTGAGCCTACCCGACCTTACTGCCCAAGCTGAATTGGGGCACAAGGCTATCAACATAGAACTCTCCAACGTTGAGACCTATCACGATGTCATTCCTCAACGCTTTTGCGGAGGCGGAGTGAATGGCTATGTAAGCATTATGCGTGGCTGTAACAACTTCTGCCACTACTGCATCGTTCCTTACACACGTGGGCGTGAGCGAAGCCGCGACATTCAGAGCATCCTACAAGAAGTACGCGACCTGCGCAACCGCAACTACCGCGAGATTACACTACTCGGGCAAAACGTCAACTCTTATTGTTTCACAGACGAAACGCAAACGATCCATTTCCCCGAATTGCTGCGAAAAGTGGCTCACGAAGCAGGCAAAGACGTTCGCATACGCTTCACGTCGAGCCACCCCAAGGATATGTTGGACGAAACCTTGACTGTCATCGCTGAAGAACCTAACGTTTGCAACCACATACACTTAGCTGTACAGAGTGGTAGCGACCGCATTTTGGCTGCCATGAACCGGAAATACACCCGCGCCGACTACCTTGACCGCATATCAGCCATCCGTCGCATCATTCCTGGTTGTGCCATTAGCACCGACATATTTGCGGGCTATTGTGGAGAAACGGAAGAAGATCACGCTCTTTCGCTTTCACTGATGCGCGAATGTGCTTTTGATGCGGCCTACATGTTTAAATACAGTGAGCGCCCCGGCACATACGCAGCACGAAATCTCGCCGACGACGTGCCCGAAGAAACAAAGGTGCGCCGACTCAACGAACTCATTGCCCTGCAAAACGAACTTAGTGCAGCAAGCAATCAAAACGAAATAGGAAACATCGTAGAGGTACTCGTAGAAGGCCCCAGCCGGCGTAGCCGCCAACAACTTTGTGGACGCACAGAAAGAAACAAAATGGTGGTATTCAAACGCCCGGAGGGGGTACGCGCAGGTGATTATGTCAACGTGCATATCACGGAGAGCACAAGTGCCACGCTCATCGGAGAAGCCGTCATTTCCTAACCGTTTTTCCTGTAGGCAAAAGCGGATTTACCACAGCTGAGAGCGCAAAGGCACTGAGCAATATCAAGGGAACAAGCAAGAACCACCACAATCCAAACTGAGACTGCGAGACAAAAAACCGCTGCATAAAAAGAGGATAGTACGTGGCATCAAACATATAGCTCACAAGATACATGTCCAGCGAAAGCAAAGACACCTTAGCAAGCATTCGTTTGGTAAAAATGCTACGTACATCAAGCTGGTAAAGCAGCAAGAATACGCAAATTGCCACAACGAGGCAAAGTGGAGTATCAGTACCGCCAAAAGGCTGAAGCATTGGTCTGCCATGGACAAACACCACATTGAAAAGCGGATTGAGCACCGTAATGGATAAAATCAACAACACAGCCCAACGCACCTTAATCTGAGGTTTGTATTCGCGGATGTATGAACCCAGGAAGAAGTAAGCCAGCGGCTAAACATTGTCCCAATACTCAGGCCATAGTTCAAGTTCGTAGCGATTAAGAAACTGAGCCACAAGCGAAAGCGCTACCAATGTTATAATGAGCACTTGCTTGTGCCGCTTTTCAGTAAGCCCTTTATACAATACGTTCAGAAAGGGTGTGAGCGCGAAAAGGCCTATCCACATTTCAATGTACCAAGCATAAGGGATGGCGTCAAACGAAAGTATAGCCTGCGTCCATTGCCAAAGGCTACGATGCTCGTCAAGATAATACTCACGAAAGGCTATCGTCATGACACTATACACAAAGTAGGCCGCCAATACACGGATGAACCCGCGATAGTACCCAGGCGACAAGCGCTTATTGGCATTGAGATAGCCCGTAAGCATAATAAAGAGCGGAACACCCACACACATAACTTGGCGAACCATGGCCTGAAGAAACATGGACACACCGCCAAAGTTCTCCTGCATGAAAGCAGTATTCATAAAGAAGTGGCCACCGACAACTGTGCCGATAGCCACGCAACGTACAATATCAAGACCTGCTAAACGAGCAGAGAAAAACTCCCCCCCGTAAAGTTTTCTCAAAGTCACTTGTTGTTGGTCTATATTCGTCATGTTGGCTGTTGAAGAAACAGACATAATCAAACAACAATTCTAATGGCGCTGCCGACGAACACTATATCCAGAACCGCCACCACTACTGCGTTGCCTACGTTGCTTAGGAGGCTGAGCAGAAGAACGCTGACGACGGCTGTTACCACTGCGGCGAGCATTGGCTTGACGGCGCGAGGTTCGCACCGTGGTTTGCTCTTGCTGAACCGCAGTGCTATCAGTGGCTGTGACATTAGTTTCAGCACTGGCTATAGACTGTTCAGCTCCAGCCGCCTGCTGCACGCTATCACCACGCCAAACGTGCTGTTCAAAATCATTAAGTTGCCGCTCAATAACATTGCGCTGTGCCTGAAGGCTGGAGTCGCTCTCAAGAAATTCGTCATCTTTCGACACCAAAAGACGATCTTGTAGATTGGTTGCCATGTAGATATCGCCCTTGTAGAGATTTTGAGTGAAATAATCATCTGCCGACATCTGAGCGGCATTGTTGAGGTTGCTATAAAGAATCATGAGTTTACCAAGATAAGGTGCAGCTTCCTCGTATTTAACCCAAAACATAGGCCGCTTGGCAGAACCACCAAAGTCATCGCCACGATGAAGCACGGGGCAAAGAGCTACTACACGCGAATGGAAGGTCGCCGTGTGCTGGTCGTAATAGGTACTCTCTTTCACAAAATAGCTAGTGACCTCTTCGCTGGGGATGTCCACATCGTTGATGCGCATACGCCCACCTGCCGTGTCGTAAGGAACTTCAAAGCGGCCCAGAATATCAAGCGGGCGCTCAGTGTTGCTTGCGCTGAAATCTTCTGTCCCCTGCATGTTATAGCGATAAGCTTTGACTTGTCCGCGGAGCACTAACTTGAAAAGATATGTAAAGAGACTTGTGCGTCCATTCTGCGGAACGATGGGATAATAAAGCGGTGCGTTCTCATCTTTCATCAAGTCTAGCTCGCGATAAACGTCGCGTCTCCAATCGGCATCTGCAGGCATGGCTTGAGCGGCGGGAAACTCACGATAAGTGGCTCCGCCTGCACGATTTGTCTGACGACGCGTCTGCTGCTGTGTCTGTTCTGCACGCCGACGAGCTGGCTGAGCACAGACACTTATGCTAAACGTGAAAAACAATGCCATCACGAAGAAACTATAAAAAGAAGTTGTTTTCATACGATATGATGTTGTCGGAGTTTGTTGAGCAAAGCGTGTACATGCTTTTTTGTAAATGAAATAGTCACGCTGCGGCTCTTGCCACTCTGTGGGTTTTAGTTTACGATTATCTCCATGGCACCAGGCAACACACGTGGTATCTTGTCTGGACCAATACAATGAACATTACTGATATAGAAACGCTGGTTTCGACGCATATCGCGCACAAGGCTGCGCTGACGCTCTGTGAAAGAAGCACCTGCCGATGGTTCAACAATGCTATTGCCCATACGGTCATGGAATACGGCTTGAAAACTGGTAACGGTGAACGGTATGTCGAGCAAGCCATCGTCAATGGCAGCGTGAAGCGCACCAAGCGAAGCGGTAGCACCTTTCGATAAACGTCCTCCTTTGAAGCGATCGCCACCTGCTGGAATATAGGGCGTTGGGTCGGGAAGTTTACGCACCCGGAATGTAAAGGTTCCTATAGTTTGCGACTTGCCCTGATGCGTACCCGAAACCGTGAACACGCAATTTTGACCAACAGCAGCAGGACGCGCCGTATATTTATTATTGCCCAAACTCGTAAGTGAACCGCCTGTCATACTAAGAGAAATAGTACTGGCATCTATTCCGCTGACGCTAATGCTCATGGGGTTGTCAAAGCCAGCATAAAGCACATTCATCAAGTCGGCTGCTAAGGTCGCTGAACCAAGCGGTGGCGAAACATGCGGAGAGATATTGGTGACAGGATTTGTTGTTGTATTCTTATTGGCTTGACCGACGCTGTACATTTGCGTGAAATCTCTGCGGATCATCTCTCCAAAGATGTTAGGCATAATGGCATAGCCTGTGAGTGTATAATTCCCAGGTTCGGACGGCACGGTAAAACTATATTTTCCGTCCAAGGCTACCTCCTCGCCATTGACATAGATATGGGGCTTAGCAGTGGTGTCAATAGCTGCCATAAAGATATTGGCTCTGAACGTCTCGCCTGGTCCATAGATTGTTTTTTCAGGAACCACAAAGGCGCGCACATCATTCACACGAATATCTTGTATGTTCGCATTAGCCAAAAGTGTACGCAACACTTCGCTTTCTGAAGCCATTACGTCGCTCTGCAGTTTGGAGAGCATCGTAACTGCTGCTATCGCGGGCATCTGTTCAAACATGTATTCCTCCCAATTCTGACCTATGGTTTCTTGGCGTTTGGGAACATCGGTACTAAGGTTTGAAGCTACAATAGCACGCTGACGCTGGTCTGTGATATGCGAGAGGATCAGTTCGCGATAGTCTTCTATCATCTTGCGCAACTTCTCACCTTGGTTGGTCATAGGATTGAGCATCACCACTTCAGCAGCACTAAGCGTTTCCTTATCATCAAGATTGTCAGGATCGCCATCAGCCCCATCAGCTTCGTGTGCTATGGCTTCACGCAAATCTACAATATAGGTGACCAGTTCGTCAGCCTTATGCTTTGTAGCTGTAGCCTTGTCAAACCAGGCCTTCACGGCATCTGGATTTTTCTCGGCCATCTTAGCGAAGTCGGCATATAAGTTGTCGTTCTCACGCGTCGCAGCATCGGTGGTGCGCTTTAGGCTATCGCTCATAAGCGTGAAACCTTTCAGCACATCGCTCGATACATTGAGCGCCAACATGGCCATCAACAAGATATACATCAAGTTGATCATTTTCTGGCGCGGCGAGACCGGTCTCTTTTTTACGGGCATAAACGTGTATGGCTATAATATTAGTTTTCTTAAAGGTGCTCTAAGACCTTGAAAACTCATTTTGTGTTCTTTCTCAGTTTTTGCCTGCAGCACCCACTGCGGCTCCTGCATTGATGGTCAACGCTTGTATCATGCGGGCATAAACGCCATTGAGTTCCTCTATCTGGCGAACGAGATTGCGTGTCTGTTCGTTGATTTGGTCTATGGTAACAATCTGCGCGCTGGCTCCCTTGAGCTGGAGTTCATAAATACTATTGATACTGGTCAATGTACGGCTTAGGCGCTCCATCTCTTCATTGTCGTTAGCTAGGCGAGCACTCTGTTCGTCAACTTTTGAAAGGGTGTCGGTAAGGGTACGCATACGCTCAATATACGTCTTTGTTACTGCCTCCATCTCGGGCGAAAGGACTGCTTGAGCACGCCGCAGCAACTCATCATTGGCTTCGCGAATAACTGCGGCAAGTTGCTGGCTGTTTGCATTTTGGGGGATGGTGATACCCATAGCGGCAGCGGCAGGCAGCGGTTCATCTGTTGCACCATGCGTTTCATCGATTTCTGCTGTTGGCTGTACGGGGGCAGCCGAAGCCGTACCGCCACCTTGTATGATAATGGTCTGCCCACCGGCTGATGGCTGCACGCGAGCATCTGCCCCATCTTGCATCGGAGTGGTTGCAGGCTGCACGTAAGGCTGTGCAGCCTGAGGTTGAGGGGTAACATCGGGTGTCTCCTCATCTTGCTGCGGTGCAGAAACTTCTTCAGTTTGTTCGTCAGCATTTTCAAGAACAGGCTGCGACGTAGGCTGTGGCATATATGCAGCATGACCGCGCTCAGCTGCGTCAAGGGCGGCTGCTATTTCCTCATCGGTTTGATAATCTGGCGGAAGCACTTTTCCCACCTCTGTCTTATCAAACGGACGGTCAAAGGCCGAAATAAAGAACACGACGACCTCTGTTCCCATACCAATGAACAGCATCAGATTGCCGCCTGGCAAGTGAGTCAGTTTGAAAAGGGCACCAAGTATCACGATTGATGCGCCCCAAGAATAGGCATAATTCAAGAAGGTTTGCCCTGGAACGCTGTCCATCCAGTGCTGCAAACGTATCACAAAGTCTATCTTTCTCGGCATAATGGTCTTAAAGGTTTTGTTCTATAAATAATGGGACTCTTGCTAATCCACATAGTCTTTCTATGCTGAAAGCAAAAACGTTTTCTGAAAGTTCTCTCAGACTATTTGCGCTTCACTCTTCCCGTCTGTGTTGAAGCCTTGGAACGAACGCAGCGGAAACCAATGAAAGAACGTGGCTGATTTTGGTATTCCCAAGTGCGCCAAGCTGAACGGATGTAACTCACAGGATCTTTCCACGAACCGCCACGTACACTCTTGCGCTTCAACACGTAAGGATCTTCAAGGGCAGCCCGATAATCAAGTTGTGGATTGAGATCGGCCATAGCGTTCACACCTGCTTCGGTGTAAACCGTGCTTGTCCACTCGGCAACGTTACCTGCCATGTCATAAAGGCCGTTGCTATTAGCTCCATAAGTGGAAACACGCGATGTAATAAGGTTTCCATCTTCGGTATAGTTGCCCCGATCGGGCTTGAAGTTGGCATAAAAACACCCATCTCCGCTACGCGTATCATTCCCTTCATCGCGTCGCTCCCATGGGAAGGGGTTGCCCTCTTTGCCACGTGCTGCATATTCCCACTCTATTTCTGTGGGGAGGCGATAGCGCTGAATGTAGCGAGCTTGTGGTCCTAATCCGCGAAGCAGATGGTCTGTACGCCAATTACAAAAAGCTTCGGCTTGTTCCCAAGTGACACCGACAACGGGATAGTCGTTATAGGCGGGACTACTGAAATACAATTTCATATAAATGCCATTGTTGGCATTCTGAAAGTCGTTGACCCAGCAAGTTGTGTCGGGATAAACGTTTACAATGTAAGTATTGAGGAAATCGTAAAGCGACGAGAGAGGACGCTCTATGGTTTGGCGCACAATGTTTCCATTGTCGTCAATATAAGCGGTATCCTTCGAAATCATCACAACTTCGTCGGGGTCGGCAGGATTGTCGGTGTCCAAGCTACGTTCTGCGGGATTAAGCCGATATTTGCGCAAAGCGGCTTTCTCGTAGTCAAAAACTTCATAGCGATAGTTGAGCTGAGAAGCATCAAGCATCAAGGTGCCATCAATCGGATGGCGTCTGTACACGCTCATGATTGCACGCTCTTGGTCTTCTGCAGGCTTACGCCAGGGGATAGGCTTACTCCAATTCAGATGGGGCGTAATGGGATCACCGTTGCGATCCACTTCAATCTTATAGGTCTCATCACCGCCAAAAGCGGGATCAGCCAAGCGTTCACGTATGATGCTATCGCGCACGTAGTTCACAAACTCGCGGTACATAGAGTTTGTCACTTCTGTCTGATCCATCCAAAAGCCGTCAACGCTGATTGCTCTCGCAGGAATGTTTTTACCCCAGAGCGTATCAGTCTGCTGCAGTCCCACATTGAGGAAGCCTCGCTTAACTTCTACCATTCCATAGGGGGCTGGCTCACCAATACTTTGCCCTCGCTGTCCTGTCACCTCGCCTCCGTTGGCCATAGCACCGCGCCCTGAGGCACACGATACTACCATGATTGCCACAATGCCGACTGCTATCCACAGCAATGAGCGAAGGCTCAGCGTGCGAAGTTTGATTATTGAGAGATGTTCCATATTATGCTATATTATATATACTGTATAAGATCTATTCGTTCAGAGCCAGCGCACACTCTTGTGATAATTTCGTCCGCGCTTGCTAAAGTCAAGGTCAAGGCTATAGCCAAGGGTTACCTCGTGCTGACCATAGCCCCACCCTAATCCATTGGTGAAAGCTTCGTAGCTGTAACTGAGGTTTACGCCATGAAACTTGCCACCTACAAAAGCCGTCACGCTACGCTCGGGAGTATAAGTAACACCTCCATAAAGGTACTTCTTTTCGCGTTCATAGCGCAGAGCGGCTGTTATGTTAGCTCGCAGCTCTGTACCCTCGTAGCGTACAAAGACACGAGGCTCTATTTTGAAAAACGGATTGCGCGTGCGTATATTGTATCCCGCTGTAAAATAATAGTGTGGCTTTAGGTTGTATTCGGCAGTCTCACCAATCTCAAGTTTTGGCGACGTAAGATGCAAAGCTGACAAGCCTGCATAAAAAGCACCTCGCTGATAATATAAACCTGCTGAGAAACCGAAAGACGAACCTGTCATCTCGCTGTTTTGAAATGCTTGGTCGTTAGCATCTACCATGTCGGCTTTCGAGCCATCAACACTTTCGTTGATCATGTCAGCTTCTGCTCCAATGCTCATTGTTCCGCCGAAGAGTTTGAAAAGGAAAGCATATTGCACCGCAAAACGCTTGGTAGAAAAGAGTCCGATTTCATCGTTTTGAAACAGAGCCCCTACCCCATGACGTGTACCACTTATTTGAAAAGCTGTATTTGCCATCAGGAGCATCGTCCCACCCGCATCGTCGTACTCCATAGCATGGCTTTGGTAGGCCGCATTGATAAGCAACTGTGAGCTTTTTCCCACTGCAGCAGGGTTAAACTGAGTTTCCAACTCAAAATAATGAGCAAACTCAGGCTCCTGCTGGGCATGCAACACCAACATAGGCCACACCAACATGGGTAGCAACAATATATAAGAGGAAGGTATTTTTCTTAGGTACGAATTCATGATGTCTGCTATCGTCATTCACAGAACCTGTAGCGACTATACGCTCTTATTAAAACAAGGAAAATGGTCTTTTATTGTTTTTTAAGCCCACTATCTTTACTTTCAGTAGAAGACTTACCGTATTTTTGCGTATTGAAAATGAAAAAACGCTATCCCATACTTGGCATGAACTGCGCTGCGTGCGCTGCCACTATACAACATACACTTGAACGTGCCGCAGGCGTGCAACGAGCTGCGGTAAACTTGGCCGACAATTCTGCTACAATAGAATTTGACGAATCGATTACGAACGACGAGTTACTGTCTGCGCTTGTACGCGATGCAGGCTACACACTCGTCTTGCCTCAGTCTATGGGCGAAGCTAAGCTAATAAGAGAGGAAGCTTTCCGAAGCCTTAAGCTACGTGCCATTGTCAGTATGTGCATACTTGTTCCTATGATGTGCTTGAGCATGTGGGGAATGAACATTCTTTGGGCACGTATTCTGATGGCCATCTTGGCGACACCTATAGTATTCTGGTGTGGAAAAGACTTTTTTATCCATGCGCTACGCCAGCTTCGGCACTTTCGCGCAAATATGGACACACTCGTTGCGCTGAGCGTTGGAACGAGTTACTCCTTCAGTATGCTTAACTTGTTGTTTCCTCATTTCATCACACCCCAACTTTATTTTGAATCAAGCACTGGCATCGTAGCTTTTATCCTGATAGGACGTTGGTTGGAAATACGCGCTCGCCACAAGACTGATGCAGCCTTGCAGGCTTTAGTCTCTTTGCGACCAGAAACCGCTACCATTGTTCTTCCTGACGGCACCTCGTCCACTATTCCTATCAAAGACATCAAAGTGGGAATGAAGATTCTTGTGCGACCAGGCAGCCTCGTTCCAGTTGATGGCACAGTCTGCGAGGGACACTCATTCATTAACGAAAGCAGTTTGACGGGTGAATCTTTGCCCGTTGAGAAAATGCCGAATGAAAAAGTTTTGGCTGGCACACTCAACGGACAAGGTGCATTAACAATCCTATGCGAGAACGAGACTGGCACATCCGTTCTTGACAACGTTATTCGGCAAGTGCGCGAAGCTCAAGGTAGCCGTGCGCCCATACAGCAAACGGTGGACAAAGTCGCAGCCGTTTTTGTTCCGGTTGTTGTCCTTATCAGCCTACTGACCTTCGCCCTTTGGATCATCTTGGCTCCAGAGGCTGGCTTGGCCAAGGCTTTGTTGGCAATGACAGCCGTACTCGTTATCGCTTGTCCTTGTGCATTGGGGCTTGCCACACCGACGGCGCTGATGGTAGGCATAGGCAGAGCTGCAAATAATGGCATACTCATCCGCGATGCTGAAAGCCTGCAAACAGCACATCTTGTTGACACCATAGCACTTGACAAAACAGGTACGCTGACCGAAGGAAAGCCCATGGTGTGCTATTCTACATTGTCCACTGCCGATGCCGAACGCTTATCGTGCATTGAAACTGTTTCAGAACATCCCTTGGCAAGAGCCATTACAGAATGGACGCCCCCACCATCACAAAATACACCCGATGATTTCCAATCAATGCCTGGATACGGACTCTGTGCCACACTGCAAGGTAGATCTTTCTTGGCTGGAAATCTTGCGCTTCTGAAAAAAAACAAGATAACCATTACGCCTTCGCTTATCGCTGATGCCGAAAAGCATGAACAGCAAGGCCAAACTCTTGTATGGCTTGCAGAAGAAAATAAATTGTTGGGGGTTGTAGCTATTTCCGACACACTTAAGCCCACCTCTAAGGAAGCCGTTTCCAACCTTGAACAGTTGGGTGTCAACGTTGTGATGCTCACTGGCGACTCTGCGGGCTCTGCTCATAACATAGCCAATGAAGTGGGTATAACGCACGTGCTATCTTCTCAATTGCCAACCGACAAAGCCGAGTTCGTCAAGAACGAACAAGCCACAGGCCACGTTGTTGCCATGGTGGGCGATGGTATCAACGATAGTGCAGCCTTAGCTACTGCCAACCTCAGTGTAGCAATGGGCCTTGGTAGCGACATTGCCACCCAAACCGCTCAAACCACCATCATTTCTTCCGATCCACGCCGCCTATCTACGCTCATTGCTCTATCGCGAGCCACGATGCGCACTGTAAAGCAAAACCTATTTTGGGCGTTCATTTACAATACTGCGAGCATTCCCTTAGCAGCCCTTGGACTCATCGGCCCTATGGCAGGCAGCTTATGCATGGCCTTTAGTAGCGTCAGCGTTGTTGCCAACAGTCTTCGTCTTCGCATCGTCAATCTCAAAAACGTTAGAAATAGTAAATCCATTAAAAAGCTTAAACAAAAACTTACCATGACAAAGACTTACAAAGTAAGTGGCATGATGTGCCAACATTGTGTAGCTCATGTTAGTAGAGCGCTTAATTCCCTCCCTGGCGTAACAGCTGTCGTAACCCTTGAACCTGCCAAAGCTCAAGTCACTTTCAGTGGAACTCCGCTCAGCATGGAGGAACTACAAGAGGCTATTACCGCCCATGCTGGCGACTACACGCTTAGCGAATAAAGGGGACCTCTTTTACGCAAAAATTGTTAAAAACGCTATTCTCTTTGGCAAAAAAGGTAGGAAGTCTTTATATTTGCCCTCGTGAAATTGCTTGCAAACATATTCCGTGCCTTGTGCACCTTGGGGTTTCTCTTAGTGCTATCCTTCATGCTTAGTGGTTGCGCTGTAGAGGAAAGTGCAGGCGTGCCTGATGCGGCTCCGTCGGTGTATTATTGGCGTGGCACTTTGAAGCTAGACGCGATGGAACGGGCTTTCCTGAAAGAGCATGATGTGAGGAAAGTGTATTTGCGACTTTTCGATGTCGTTAAGCGCGGCAATGCGTGTGTGCCTGCTGGCACAATAGAGTTTCGCGACACATTGCCTAACACGCTACACGTTGTACCGACTATTTTTATAACAGAAGAATGTTTACGTGCTGACACCACGGAATTGGCCGCAAAGTTGGTGGAACGTGTTGTGAAAATGTGCCGCGTAAACCGCTTGAATAATATAGCTGAATTACAAGTTGACTGCGACTGGACGCCTCATTCGCGCGAAGCTTATTATGCGCTATTAGAACGCATTCGTACTTGTTTGGCACAAGTGGGGAATGCCACAAATGCGGATGTAAGCCGCCAATCAGACAAAAGTTGGCGACTCAGTGTCACGATTCGCCTGCATCAACTGAACCAACCTGCGCCACCTGCCGACTATGGAGTGCTGATGGTTTACAACACGGGCGATTACAGACAGCGAAACGCACGAAACCCTATATTGGCCTACGAGGATGTTGAGCCTTATGTAAGGTTCTTAAAAGACTATAAACTTCCGCTCTGCGCCGCATACCCCAATTTTTGTTGGAAACGCTTATTCCATGGCGACAGATTTAAGGGTTTTCTCTATAGCGAAAATCTAAGTGACAGCACCGTATATGAATCTTTGGCTGACGACTCGCTCTACCGAGTTGTGCAGGGACGTACTCTACATGGGGCATTGCAAAGCGATTACGACATCCATCTTTCGCCCGAAGACGAGGTTGTTGTAAACCGCTCAGCACCCGAAGAAATGCTACGCATCGCACGCATGTTGCAGACGGTGCGGCCAAACATACACGGACAAGTGATTTTCTACCATCTTGATAAGAACTTTATGAACCTTTTAAGTACTGAACAATATGAAGCGTTCTATCATTTTCATTAAAGCTGGCTTGTTGCTCATGCTTGCTTGTCTTCTAACTCCTAAAGCCACAGCGTGTGGTTGGGACCTTACAGACAATTACTATCTCTTTTACGCCTTCAAGGGCGACCGTACCAATAGGGAGTTGATCCGTAAACAACTAACCGAGTGGTGGACACGCTATGCGGGGAAAATGGTCACTACCGATGACCTTGATGCCTTAGCCGAGGAAGTACCTACTCGGATGAATCAAAGCAAGAATCCTATAGTTCGTGCTGCATACAGCAAAAACGATCGCCCCATGCAGCAATACTTAGCCCTCCTTTGTGAATACCTCAGTGTGGCACCATCGGGTGAGTACGACCCTTGGAGCTATCCCGACGAAGAGGAGTTGGCAATGACACGCCGCGCTTTGCTTGAAATAGCCAATCGTGCCGCCCGCATTCAAGCTACACGCTATGCACCGCAGATAGCTCTGCTACGCATACGCGCCTTGTTCCAAGCTGAGCGATGGCAGGATGTCGTAAAACTCTATCGACAAACGGTGAAAACGCTTCCTGAAAGTGTTTTCAAAGATATGGCTTCGGGCTTCTATGCTGGGGCTTTGCGCAAATTGGGTAGCGACGAAGACGCTGCCGAAATCTATGCTTCGTTAGGCGATTTTCATAGTGCTACATGGTGCGTTCACGATGGACGCAACCTCGGAACAATACGCCGTCTCTACAGTAGAGACCCCAATAGTGCCGTAGTCCGTCTGTTGGTACAAGACTTTGTAAACAACGCACAAGAAACGCTTGATAATTCTGACGGCGATAATCGACTTGGGCATAATGGCTACATCAGTCGCGTTTATGCCAACGAAGTGGCACAATTCGCACTTTTGGCTCAACAAGCTGCTGCCAATCCTGCAGTAGAAGACCCCTGCATGTGGCTCACCGCTGCAGCGTGGAGCACTTATCTATACGGCAACCGCGAAGAAGGCAAGGCTCTTATAGACCAAGCGATGACTGCCAACTACAAGGACATGTCAAAAGACATTGCCCGAGTGATACGCATCGTTATTTACAGTGGGGTAGAGGAAAACTTGGAAAGCTTTGACAACTTTGTTCTGCCTGAACTCAAATGGCTTACCGAAAGAATAGCCTATTCTGAAGAAGAAGGTTTCAGTCCTTTCTTCAATGCGGCTCAGCGCATTTACCGCCGCCATCTTGCGCCACTTTACCAAGCACATGGACGATCAACGGATGCATGCCTCTGCATTGCCGAAGCTGAAGGACTTTATTCAATAGGCGGAGCGGAAACGCTGCGCCCTTACCAAGTGCTCTACGGGTGGGAATATGCCAGCGACTTGTTGTATCAAGACAGCGAAACGCTACTTGCACTCTATGCCGACTTAACAAATGAAAACAAGCGTCCCCTGACAGAGTGGCTTTATGAACAGTTACATCCCGCACTGAAGCAAGCCGACTTCTATGCTGACCTTATCGGCACACGCCTGATGAAAGAAGGAAAGTTTGAAAAGGCATTGCCCTGGTTAGAAAAAGTTTCGCTCAATTTCCTTTCAGCCCAGGACATCTCCTACTACATGGCTCGCCGCGACTATACCCTCGAACGTTGGATAACGGCTCGACAGACATTGCCCGAAGTGCGCGATGGATTTGGCGGAGAGGTTCCAACAAAGTTGCAAAGCAACCAGCGGCTCACATTCTGTCGCGACATGATAGCCCTGCAAGATAAGCTGCAAAACACAGCGTCTCCCGATGAAAAAGCCAAGACACACTACCAAATAGCCACACGACTATTCCAAGCCTCTTTGCAAGGCGACTGCTGGTACCTCACCGAATACTATCGACAAAGCGAACCACCAAGCGTGCTACTTGACACACTCGCATACAATCACCTCACAGCAAGTGCTCAGTTAGCTCTCGAAACAAAAAACAAGGACCTATACACACGCTGCTTATTTGCTAAAGCTTATATCAACCTCGATGCAGAAGGGTGGAACTCCTATTCTTTCTTCAACTACAACTACGACTGGCAAACAGAGCGCTACACCTTAGCGTTCTTCCCCGATAACCAACATCAGCAAAGTCGCGACTACTTCACCTTGGCATCCCACGTGCGTTCTCTACCCAGCAACGAACGCCCAACGTATCTGAAACGATGCGACGTGTTGACTACATGGTTAGCACGCAATCCATAGACAATCTGCTATTCATACATACGAAAAACTATAGTAGCTGCGTTATATAAGTATTCAAGGACAAAAGGTTAAAGGTTAAAGACAATGGGTTAAAGATGCCAGGCGCTCCTTTAACCTATAACCTTTATCCTATAACCTTTCATACATAAACAACCATGGCCAACCACAATAATTATCTTGTCATCCTTGCTGGCGGTGCAGGAAAGCGATTATGGCCCGTCAGCCGCCAACAACTACCCAAGCAATTCTTGGATATCTTTGGCACAGGGCGAACGTTGTTGCAACAAACCTACGACCGCTTTGCTTCGTTCGTTGACGCCAGTCGTATCTACGTGTCAACCTACGACGACTATGCTGACGAGGTGCTTCGCCAACTGCCTGAAATCAAGCCCGAACACGTCCTCTCCGAACCCGTACAGCTCTCAACTGCCCCAGCTGCGGCTTGGGCTACATTTCATATTGAGCAATTCGACCCTAAGGCTAATATCATCGTCACGCCGGCAGACCACCTCATCACTGACGTGAAACGCTTCAAAAAAGACGTAGAACAAGGATTAGACTACGTAGAAAAGCAAGCCGATTTTTTGGCCATTGCAGCTCGCCCCACTGTTCCCAACACCACCTATGGCTATATCCAAAAAGGCGAAAAGACCTCGGCAGGCGATGATTTGTACTTTGTAAAATCATTTAGCGAAAAACCCGACGCGGAATTTGCGAAAATGTTTGTAGAAAGCGGCGAGTTTGTTTGGAACACCGGACTCTTCATGTGGGCAGTGCCTACGATGGTAAAACAACTCGAGCGTCTCATGCCCGACATGGCAGAACGTTGGCATGAAGAGCCGAGGATTCTCTCTTTTGATGAAGAACAAGCTCTTATTCGCCAATTCTATCCCGCCAGTCTGCGTCTTAGCGTTGACCTCCTGATCTTGGAAAAAAGCGAAAACGGAGTATGCGTGAAAGAATGTGACTTCGGTTGGACAGACATCGGCTCTTGGAATGGTGTTTACAATGCAGCCCACCACGATGCCGATGGCAATGCCGTCTTAAAAGGTGATGCCTTGCTGAGTGGTTGCAGTGGTAATATCATAAGCCTTGAAAACGGAAAACGCATTTGCGTAAGAGGCCTCAAGGATTATGTCATCGCTGAGAAAGATGGTATGCTCGTAATTTGTCCGCGAAACGAATCCCACACCCTAAGAAACTTCCTCAATGAAGCGCGAATGCGCTATGGGGAAGCATGTATTTAGATCTTTTGCTGTCCGCTAAAAGCTTCTATCCTTATCTCAAAAGCTTTTAGCGGACAGTTGTTTGCGGGCGTCCCGCCCGCGCCCCATGAGACACGCTTTGCGCACAAGAGATAGGCTATCTGTGTGTGCGCGCCGTATGGTGCGCACGCGCATTGCTCCTTTGCAGTGTGCACAAACATACGATGTTCGTTGGCAAGAGAAAGGGAGAAAGACTCATCGAGGCGGGACATTTGATTAACGCTTTCCGCAAAAAGAACGTTCCTTATCCCCTCTGCGTGGAGACAAGGAACGTTAGATAAAAATTCTGTTACGAGAAATTTAGATTGAAAAACGATCAGATAGATCCAAAATACTTAGAAAAGAGGCGCATGGCCGTGGCTACGGGTGCTCCTTGTGGGCGGATGGGTAGCGACAACGTTGCATCGTTTGCCCACGAAGCTTCCATCTGATACCAATAGGCATCGTTGGGAAGAGGGTCTCCTGCTTGCAAAGCTTCGAAATAGCGTTGCCAGCGCGGCAGGTAGTATGTGGAGATGAGCCCGCCCCACTCGCGGTTGGAATAGTCGCGCAAGCCGCCGCGATTAGCCGCTTGTTCGTTGCCCCAAGTGGTGATGAGCAAGCGGGCGTTGTGGTCAAAGAGACGGTCGGCTTCGATCGTTTTTGCTGGTACACTGGCGGCGGCTTCGTGGGCTTGCTTCAGCCAAGTGCCAGCCATAAAGGCTGGATGCGTGGAAAGCAGGCGATCGATGTCGCTGATGATTTCAAGATAGGCTTTGACGGCTGCATTGAGGGGTTCGCCGCCGCCTTCTTCTAAAGATTCGCGCACCCTGTCGAGGCGATGAACGGCTTCGGTGGTGAGACATTCGCGCACGATATCAACAACATCATAAACATATCCTGGACGTTTGCCTAATAGGGCTCGCTGGGATAGGAGATAAGCCGCTGCGCGACGTACAAAACTCGTATTCCAATAGATGTCGCTGCGGCTCCAAGTGGAAACACTTTTCACCGTCAAGGCTGGACGAGCACAAATGATGGGTTCGCTGGTGCCTTGTCGCCCATCGGGACAATCATAGACGCTGCGTGCAAGGAGCATCCAAGCACTATCGGCCAACGCATTATAGTCGCCATAGCGTGCTGCGGCATAATCGCTGAGCCATTGGTCGAGATTGTCAATGTGCTCCCATGCACTCTCAAAGAGTAGTTCGTAGCAAACAGGATTGGTTTCAATGCCTTCGGGGGCTGCTCCGATGCCTACACATTCTTTACGTTTTGTGGCATCATAGTATCCTTCGAGCGTTCGCTTCAAACGTCCATGCAGCCCGATGCGCCCACCAAAGTTGTGCAACATACAATAGATGAAGTCGTGCCCGCCGAAACCTTCCTGATAGCGCGGTGCTCCATCGGAAAAGAGATCGAGCACAACGAGCCCGCCCACTGGGATAGCCTCAAGACATTCGCGGCGCGGGTTGGCATCCCAGGCTTGAAGCACCCATCGGCTTTCGGGCGCAGCACGGCGCATCGCGTCGTAGGTATTGCGAAAAGCTTTGTGCAAATCCACTCCAGCGGTGTTGCCTCCTTCGTGGAAGAGATCCATGCTGTAAAAGTCGGACTGGCCCATAATCTTTTCCAATTCCTCATAGTAGATATTGGCCACTTGAGCAAACAGCGTGTCGGTAGGTAGGAGGAAACCTGGTCGGCTGAAGCCACACCACATGCCTGCATCGCGGTTGTTGCCATGGCGACGGTAGAAGTCGGAAGGCACCATGCCGGCATAACCGGGCAAGATGGGTGTCATGCCCAATTCGCGTTCACGCTTCAAGATTTGTTGCGCCAAGTCAGTCCGCGCCTTGTACCAGCCTTCAGGATTGGGTCCGCCCCATCCCTCAAGGTTGCCCATTAAGAACCATGCTTGGAAGGCAGGCCCTGCGATGAACTGGGCGGTCTCGTCAGCCGTATAGCCCAATCGTGGCAACACGGCTCGCCACACGGCCTCTGTACCAACCAGTTGCAAGGGCATGTTGATGCCATGAAGAGCCATCCAGTCTATCTCTTGTTGCCAACGCTCCCAGGTCCAAAAGGCCATGGAATACGAAAAGGTGCAATAGTTCAAGTAATAGCGGAGCGGTGCACTGGTGCGCATCACCACGTCGCAACAAGGCAACGGCAGGTCTGTTCGGCTCAGATCGGTGAACAGATTGTTCCACGAAATCTGCACATGAGCCTGATGAGCAAGGTAATGCCCAATGCCCTTGGTGAGGGCACTCATCGTGGAGCCACCCACGTAGGGTTTTCCCCCGCGTTGCCCAACGACGAAAGCCTCATAGCCACTATCGGCCAAGGCTTCGTCAACTTCTGTTACAAAACGTTCGGCTGTTCCTACGCCACCAATGCGATTGAGCAAGGCAACAACTGCAGCGGGATTTCTTTCGGCACAGATAGGAAGGCACATCATGGCAAGGGTTGAGAGGAGAAGGTACTTAAAGCTTTTCATTCTTCATTGTCTTTTTACTGTGCGAAAATAGTAAATAAACGCCAATCCTATAGTTCTGCCCCAATAAAATAGGCGGCGGCTGGGCAAAACAAATCAAAACTGCGTCCAAGTTTGCTTCTGCTTTTCGCCTTGCACTACTTTGCTTCGCGAAGATAAGCGGCGGCTCGGCAGTAGAAAACAAAAACTTCGTGTTTTGTTTTTCACTGCACTCGCCTTGCACTACTTTGCTTCGCGAAGATAGGCAGCGGCTCGGCAGTGGAAAACAAAAACTTCGTGTTTTGTTTTTCACTGCACTCGCCTTACACTATCTTTGCACCTATGAAGATTGCTTTCGACGCTAAACGAGCCTTCCAAAATCGCACCGGTTTAGGCAACTATAGCCGCTATGTGCTAAGCATCCTCTGTACCTACCATCGTGACGAGGAATATGTGGCATACGCTCCACGAATGACCGACGAGCCGCAGATGGAACGCTTGCTCAAGGAGCACGAATGTCTCAAGGCTGCGTTTCCGCGCAAGTGTTTGAACACAGCTCTTTGGCGCATACATGGTATAAGCCGCGACCTTAAGCGCGATGGCATCGACATCTTTCACGGACTGAGCGGAGAACTTCCCCTGACCATTCACAAGACGGGAATCCGCTCTGTAGTTACCATCCACGATCTCATATTTCTGCACTTTCCTGAGTACTATTCGCTAATTGATAGGCATATTTATGCTTACAAAATGCGCCGTGCTTGCCAGATGGCCGACAAGATCGTGGCCATCAGCGAATGTACCAAGCGAGACATCGTACATTTCTTCGACATCAAGCCCGAAAAAATTGTGGTGGTTTATCAAGGCTGCGACACAGCTTTTCAAATCTCTGACAAAGGCTCGCTTGATGAGGAGGTTTGCAAGCGTTATGCCCTACCCCATCGCTACATACTCTCGGTAGGGAGCATCGAAGAACGCAAGAACGCACTTGCGCTTGTTCGCGCTTTGAGCCTTCTTCCTGCTGAGGTTCATTTGGTGCTTGTGGGCAAACGCACACCCTATACCACGCGTGTAGAGTCTGAAGCGGCGAGGCTTCATGTCGCTGAACGCCTGCACGTGCTCACGAATGTTCCTTTCAGCGACCTGCCCTCCATCTATCGCCAAGCACAAGTCTTTGCTTATCCCTCACGCTACGAAGGCTTTGGCATCCCGATACTTGAAGCCCAGCGAAGCGGCCTGCCCGTAGTGGCCGCTACGGGATCGTGCTTAGAGGAAGCTGGCGGCAAGGGCGCGCTCTATATTCATCCCGACGATGCAGACGCAATGGCCGATGCACTGCAAAGGCTCTTATACGATGAACACTTGCGCAAAGAAACGATGCGCCTTGGCCAACAGCATCTCGAACAATTCAATGAGCAACAACAAGCCAACCAACTTCACCAGATTTACCAATCACTCCTATAACAAAACGATCATGAAACCTATAACCATCGCTATAGACGGACACAGTTCGTGTGGCAAGAGCACCATGGCAAAATGGCTTGCCACACAGTTGGGATATATCTATGTTGACACCGGAGCTATGTATCGTGCCGTGACGCTCTTTGCACTCAGACGTGGGCTTCTCACCGATGGCAATCCCGACACCACAGCGCTTGAACGCCTGATGCCTGCGGTGGAAGTGTCTTTCAGCCTCAACCACAAAACGAAACAGCCTCAGACAATGCTCTGCGGCGAAGTGGTGGAAGACGACATCCGCACCATGGAGGTGTCAGAACACGTCAGCAAGATAGCCGCCCTTCCCTTCGTGCGTGCTGCCATGACACAACAGCAACAAAAGATGGGCGAACAAGGCGGCATCGTGATGGACGGACGCGACATCGGTACAGCGGTGTTTCCCAATGCCGAGCTCAAGGTGTTTGTCACCGCCAGAGCTGAAGTGCGAGCACAGCGACGTTTTGACGAACTCAAGGCCAAAGGCATGGAAGCTTCGTTCGAGGAAATACTGCGCAACGTGCAAGAACGCGACTATATCGACTCACACCGCGAAGTTGCCCCCCTGCGTCAGGCCGACGATGCACTGCTCCTTGACAATAGCGACCTGACACGAGAAGAACAAAATGCCTGGTTACTCCAACAAGCCACGAATGTCATCAAAGCATCGGAAAACTAAGCGTAGTTTTTTTGACACCGCAACACCATGAATAAAGTGCTTAACGTAGAAATAGACAGTGGCAGCGGCTTTTGCTTCGGTGTGACCACAGCCATCAGCAAAGCTGAGGAAGAACTGGCACGCGGCACCTTGCTCTGCCTGGGCGACATCGTTCACAACAGCGGCGAAACCGAACGATTGTCGAAACTCGGTCTACGCACCATCGGACACGAAGAATTCCGACTCCAAGAGCGTGGCACACGCGTATTGCTCAGAGCACACGGAGAACCCCCTTCAACATACACCACAGCCAAGGAACGCGGCATAGAAATCATTGATGCCACATGCCCCGTGGTGCTGCAACTGCAACGACGCATTCGGAACGTTTATGAAGAAACGCCCCGTCCGCAAATTGTTATTTACGGCAAGCGCGGACATGCCGAAGTGTTGGGCCTCGTGGGACAAACCGAAGGCACAGCCGTAGTGGTAGAAACCATAGACGAAGCCAAAGCTCTGCCCATCGATATTGACAAGCCACTCTGTCTCTTCTCGCAGACGACCAGATCGCTTGAAGGATTTCACACCGTGTCGGCTCTGCTCAAAGAGCGCATGAGTGACGACACACTCTTTCGCGTGTTCGACACCGTGTGTCGCCAAGTTTCAGGACGCAGAGCAGGCATAGAACGCTTTGCCGAAATGCACGATGTCATCATCTTCGTTTGCGGCAAAAAAAGCAGCAACGGGCATGCCCTCTACGAAGCTACCCGAAGCCGCAATCCACGGAGCTATATGGTAGATGCCCCCGAAGCCATTCAGCCCGAGTGGTTTGAAGGAGTGGGCAGCGTAGGTATCTGCGGAGCCACAAGCACACCCAAGTGGCTCATGCAAGCCTGCAAAGATGCCATACTGCAAAAAGGTTAAAGAAGAAAGGTTAAAGATTAAAGCCCACTGCAGAGTCCTGGGAACACGGGCATCCCACTCGCGAACAAACCGCCGCCTCTTTAACCTTTAGACTATAAACGCTAATCTTTTCAGATGAAAATCATCCTTAACCCCAAGTTCCAGCACCTTAGCAACTTCTTGGAACATTTAGAAGAACACTTCCCCAAGGGTCAACTCGTGCAAGATAGTTTCAACGAAATACGTCTGCTCCAAGCCGATGGGCTCACACTCAGTGTGAAACGATACGGACATTCTTTCAAGCGCCGCCTGAAATTCTACAAAACGGCGAAAGGCAAACGCGCTTTTATTTCTCAGCGCTACCTGCGCGAACGTGGCTACGATAGTCCAGAGCCAGTAGCCTTTGTGCGCTAT
The DNA here is from genome assembly GCA_900316575.1 of uncultured Prevotellaceae bacterium. Taxonomy (GTDB): domain Bacteria; phylum Bacteroidota; class Bacteroidia; order Bacteroidales; family Bacteroidaceae; genus Alloprevotella. The sequence goes on from ONDJ01000006.1 coordinate 87,550, forward strand.
CGCAAAAACATGGTCACACAAAGCGCTTACCTCGTCACCGTGCGTAGCCAACTCAGATACGACCTCATGCAATTAGCATCCTTCAGCGAAGACGAACAACAAGAAATAATCCATGCTCTGGCAGCTTACACCGTACGGCTTCATGAAGACGGATTTATTCATCACAACTTCAAGGCTAAGCACGTGCTCTTTGACAAAAACGAAAACGGTAGTTGGTCGTTCGCGTTGATTGATGTAAACCGCGTGCACCGCCACCATCACAGTGTCCGAACAGAACGCGGCCTGAAGAATTTTGAACGTTTGATACTACCCGAAGGCCTCCTCGAACAACTTGTTCGCGAATACGCCCGTCTGCGCCACTACGACGAAGACCAAGCATGGAACTACGTTCAGGTTGCTCACCAAGCCTATCAAGACAAAGTGCGCAAGCGTGGGCGATAAAGCATACGGAAAGACCTACAAAAACAAGTCAGTCACACTACTTGCGCTTTAACATTAACCCATCAAAAAGCCCGCCCCTCAATCAAATGAGGAGCGGGCTACTTTCTATTATTGATTACTGCCTCAAGGGGGGCAGCGTGTCAACTGCTTAGAGCTGAGGACCAGCGGCTACGAGTGCCTTACCAGCTTCGTTGCCTTCGTACTTCTTGAAGTTCTTGATGAAACGACCAGCGAGGTCCTTGGCCTTCTCTTCCCATACGCTGGCATCAGCGTAGGTGTCGCGAGGATCGAGGATAGCGGGATCAACACCAGGAAGAGCCGTGGGCACTTCGAAGTCGAAGTAAGGAATCTTCTTCGTAGGAGCGGTCTTGATGCTACCGTCGAGGATAGCGTCAATGATGCCGCGCGTATCTTTGATAGAGATGCGCTTGCCAGTACCGTTCCAACCCGTGTTAACGAGGTAAGCCTTAGCACCGCTCTTTTCCATCTTCTTCACGAGTTCTTCAGCATACTTTGTGGGGTGAAGCTCAAGGAAGGCCTGACCGAAGCAAGCTGAGAAAGTAGGTGTGGGCTCGGTGATACCGCGCTCGGTGCCTGCAAGTTTAGCGGTGAAGCCGCTGAGGAAGTAGTACTTGGTCTGCTCGGGGGTGAGGATGCTCACGGGAGGCAAAACGCCGAAAGCGTCGGCACTGAGGAAGATAACGTTCTGAGCGTCGGGACCTGCGCTGACAGGGTTCACGTTCTTCACAATCTTCTCGATGTGCTCAATGGGATAGCTTACGCGGGTGTTCTCGGTGACGCTCTTGTCGGCGAAGTCAATCTTTCCGTTTTCGTCAACGGTTACGTTCTCCAAGAGAGCGTTGCGCTTAATGGCGTTGTAGATATCGGGTTCGCTTTCCTTGTCAAGGTTGATAACCTTAGCGTAGCAACCGCCTTCGAAGTTGAAGACACCATTGTCGTCCCAGCCGTGCTCGTCGTCGCCAATGAGCAGACGCTTGGGGTCGGTTGAGAGCGTGGTCTTACCCGTGCCGCTCAGACCGAAGAAGATGGCTGTGTTCTTACCGTCCATATCGGTGTTGGCAGAGCAGTGCATAGCAGCAATACCCTTGAGAGGGAGGAAGTAGTTCATCATTGAGAACAAGCCCTTCTTCATCTCGCCACCATACCAAGTGTTGATGATTACTTGTTCCTTCGTTGTGGTGTTGAAAGCTACGCAAGTTTCGCTGTTCAGACCAAGCTCTTTGTAGTTCTCAACCTTAGCCTTGCTGGCGTTGTAAACAATGAAGTCGGGCACGAAGTTAGCGAGTTCCTCTTCGCTGGGACGGATAAACATGTTGGTCACGAAGTGAGCCTGCCAAGCTACTTCAACAATGAAGCGAACGGCAAGGCGCGTATCTTTGTTGGCACCACAGAAAGCGTCAACCACGTAGAGATCCTTGTTGCTAAGCTCTTTCTTAGCAATATCTTTAACGGTAGCCCAAACTTCTTCGCTCATGGGGTGGTTGTCGTTCTTGTATTCCTCAGTGGTCCACCATACGTTGTCCTTAGAGTTCTCATCCATGACAATGTATTTGTCCTTGGGGCTGCGGCCAGTGTAGATACCGGTCATTACGTTCACTGCACCAAGTTCGGTAACCTGGCCCTTGTCAAAACCGGTAAGGCCTGCCTTTGTCTCCTCTTCGAAGAGGCGTTCGTAACTGGGGTTGTGGGCAATCACGGTAGCACCGGTGATGCCATACTTTGTCAGATCTAATGCTGCCATAGTTTTTATTAAAAGATTAAGTTTTTGAATTGTTCTTTGTTTTGTTTTACTTGCTGTGTGACGAGAAGTACTTCACGTGCTGCAGTGAAGCCCCTCGCAGAATTGCACCGCAAATTTACGAAAAAGGACTTCGCAACCAAGACTTTAGGAAAATAGTTTCGCGCTTAACGATTTTTTGAACAGCTTTTTGCTTTTTCGGTAGGCCAATGTAGCAAATGGGAGCAAGACGCTTGATACAAGAACTATAGAAGTGTTCACCCACGCCCTCAACTACAACCTCACGCAGCAACGCGCCGAAGCCCTGCGCGACTACCTCGTCCAACACGGCATAGGCGCAAGACGCATCGGACAAGTCGTAGGAAAAGGCAAAGACCTCAACCTCAGCGGCGAAGATGCACTAAGCGTCAAAGCCCGCCGCGCCGAAGCCATCACACGCTAACAGCGGCCTTTACCTTTCAAATACGAACAGCGACAACACAAAAGCAGCCCCAGACTTCAGCGTCTGGAGCTGCTTTTTCGAATGTCTCAAGTACCTGCCTTGCCGCAGAGCCCTGGGAGCGCAGGCGTCACTAAGCTAATACTCTCAGGGAGCCTATTCCCAGATCCTGCGTTTGGGACAAAGGGCTTCTTCTGGGGTATGCTCTTCTTCGTACAGTTTCGTGTTGGTCTGCTCTGCGGTCGTTGTGCCGAGAGAGTTGAGCAGCAGAGCGTGCTTGAGAACCAAGCAGGCAGCCTCTGCCGCTGGCTTTTCATATGGTTTCTTTGTCATAGCAAACTTGTTATTTAGAATGGTAAATGCTTAGAACCACGAAGGGCACGAAAAGAGTCAAATGAACACGAAGACTCTATCGCGTTAGTGACCCTGTGGTCTTCTTTGTCGCCTTTTCTATCCACTCCCCTCTCGCCCTTTAGGGGAGAGGGAGGGAGGGGCTGTTTACTTAGCAATCACTTTCTTTCCGCCAACGATGTAGATACCGCCATGTTGCATGGTGCCGTTGACGCGGCGTCCTTGCAGGTCGAAGATAGCGGGAGCGGTTTCGTCGTCGGAGGACGTGTAGAGATATTGTATGTCGGTAGTTTGTCCGTATTCGTCCTCGAAACGTAGCATCATGGGGCGCGTAGCGGAAAGGTTGGAGGGCAGTTGCAGATAAGCCTTATTGGCCGCCAGCGTACCACCGCCGCTCGCCACCTTGTAGAACCCGATACCTTTAGAACCATTCGCCAGGATGTAGTTCGTCATGTCGCCCTCTGTCTGGTTGAGCGTGATGGGCGATGTGGTGCCTTTGAGGAGGTTCGTGAGGTAGGCACTAACTTTCTGCTTCGGCACTTCATACACGCCCGGTGTTCCGCGGAGTACGATTCCAGTATTAGCGGGAACATAGTTGACCCGCGTCAGCGTAACTTCACCAGAAGCATACCCCGTAGCAGTATATGCCTCCAATCCTTCCACGTTGGAGAAATCCAGGCCTGAGGCATCACAGTATGTACCCATGGTGTTGTTTAGCGTGATGACTGAATTCTCCCTTTCCACTATGTTTTTAAAGCGACTCCAAGGTTCTGTATTCTCATAGAGCGCTTTTGTCCCTGCAGGCACATAAAGTGTTGCAGATGTGGGTACATCATCTAACATAGAACTGCCATAAGTACAATTCGTAGGGTCGTCCCAACTTAGGATGATGCTCGTTAGGCCGGTGCAGTCATAGAACGCACGTTCTCCAATGCTGGTGACGGAATTGGGGATGGTGATGCTCGTTAGGCCGGTGCAGTCACAGAACGCATAGCCTCCAATGCTCGTGACGGACGAGGGGATGGTTATGCTCGTTAAGCCAGTGCAGCCATAGAACGCATCGTTTCCAATGCTCGTGACGGACGAGGGGATGGTTATGCTCGTTAAGCCTGTGCAGCCAGAGAACGCACTGCTGTAGATGCTCGTGACCGACGAGGGGATGGTGATGCTCGTTAAGCCAGTGCAGCCACGGAACGCCTGGGACCCGATGGTAGTGACGGAATTGGGGATGGTGATGCTCGTAAGGCCTGAGCAGCCCATGAACGCCCAGCCTCCAATGGTCGTGACGGACGAGGGGATGGTGATGCTCGTTAAGCTAGTGCAGACAGAGAACGCATAGTCTCCGATGCTCGTGACGGACGAGGGGATGGTAATGCTCGTTAAGCCTGTGCAGCCAGAGAACGCACTCTCTCCAATGCTCCTGACGGACGAGGGGATGGTGGTTGTTTTGCAGCCTGCAACGAGGGTATTGCTTGCTGTTTCTATTATGGCATTACAGTTGTCGCGAGAGTCGTATTTCGTGTTGCCTGCTTCTACCTTGATGCTCGTTAAGCCAGTGCAGCCAGCGAACGCACCGCTTCCGATACTCGTGACGGACGAGGGGATGGTGATGCTCGTCAGGCCGGAGCAGCCATAGAACGTACGTTCTCCAATGCTCGTGATGGACGAGGGGATGGTGACGCTCGTTAGACCGCTGCAGTTATAAAACGCATAGCTCCCGATGCTTTGTATCTCATCGCCGAGTATATACTCTTTCACTTGGTTTCCGAAAATTGAAGATAGTGAGGATGAAGACGTATAGGTTTTGGAAGCTATCGTATTACTATTAAGAGTCACGCTCGTTAAGCCAGTGCAGCCAGAGAACGCACTCTCTCCAATGCTCGTGACGGACGAGGGGATGGTGATGCTCGTTAAGCCAGTGCAGCCATTGAACGCATTCTTTCCAATGCTCGTGACGGACGAGGGGATGGTCACGCTCGTTAAGCCAGTGCAGACAGAGAACGCCCACTCTCCAATGCTGGTGACGGAATTGGGGATGGTGATGCTCGTTAGGCCAGTGCAGCCATAGAACGCAGTGACTCCAATGCTCGTGACGGACGAGGGGATGGTGATGCTCGTTAAGCCAGTGCAGCCACGGAACGCAGCGCTTCCGATGCTCGTGACGGACGAAGGGATGGTAGTTGTTTTGCAGCCTGCAACGAGGGTTTTGCTTGCTGTTTCTATTATAGCATTGCAGTTGTTGCGAGAGTCATATTTCGTGTTTCCGGCTTCTACCTTGATGCTTGTTAAGCCAGTGCAGCCAGAGAACGCACCGATTCCGATGCTCGTGACGGACGAGGGGATGGTTATGCTCGTTAAGCCTGTGCAGCCAGAGAACGCATAGATACTTATTTTCGTAACGGAATTGGGTATATTGACGCTCGTTAAGCCAGTGCATTTTTCGAACGCATAGTTACTTATTTTCGTAACGGAATTGGGTATATTGACGCTCGTTAAGCCAGTGCAGCCATAGAACGCATCGTCTCCTATGCTCGTGACGGACGAGGGGATGGTGATGCTCGTTAAGCCAGTGCAGTTATAGAACGCATAGTTTCCAATGCTCGTGACGGAGTATGTCGTGCCGCCATAGGTGACTGAGGCGGGGATGGTGATGCCGCCCGTGTAAGCCGTAGAAGATGGATTATAATCACTTGAACTACCCGTATAGGTCACGCTTGCGGTCCCTGTGCGGGAATTAAGTTCGTAATGTATCCCGTCTATCTCCGTGCCAGCTGCCCACGAGCTGAGGGCGAGGAGGAGGGCGGTGAGGGTGAGGAATAATCTTGTTTTCATGTGTTGTTTTGGTTGTTTTTGTTGGTTGAATTTGTGTTGAGATGCCGTAAGTGCGGCTTACGGCCTCCGTAAGTAGTACTTACGGGGCTCGTAAGTACTACTTACGAATTTGATGCGCTGCAGGGCAGCAAACAGGAAGTTATACTTCCTCGGCGAGGAAGGTGCACTTCCTGGGCTCGGAAGGTGCACTTCCTATTCAGAGGTAAAGGCTAAGGGGAGAAGTGCTGTTTCATGGGCGTATAGAGTTTAGGGTTGAAAATGTTTTTGCGTCTCTATACAAAAAAAGCGTGGAACTTGTCTCTGTCACCCGTTCCACTCTTCGAGGCCTTCGCATTGCCTGTGTCGTCAGAAACGAGCAACGCAGAAGCCCACGCCGATATGATATATTATTCCAGAAAGAGGAATGCTAACATTATCATACCATAGAGGGACATCTACCGCTGCCTTGTTCGGTGACGACTTTTAGAAGTTGCGAAGTTCGAAGAGTCAAGAACAAAGCGTCAAAGTAAACGCCTTTTATGTATTTCTGTGCTTCCCGCCCGCCCCTGTGCAGGCTTCTGCGCTGAGGATGAAGCGGAACACGTTGCAAAAATATCTATTTCTGCCCGAAAGGAGAACAAAACGGCAGAAAAAAAACCTATAATCCCAAATCGGTCATTAGGCTGTTACGCGCTAACACGCTTTCTTATTGTCATCTGTTTCGCTGCTTTTCGATCACAATGGAACCCCATTGCTCGTTCAAAGATTTGGGATAATCAAACTTATACGCCCCAATTATGAGCGGACTATAATAATAGCAAATGCGCACCTTTCGTGATGAAAGGCGCGCATTCTAAATTTATAGAACACCCCTATATTCAATCAAGTTGAAACTCGCCGTGTCCGCTGTATTCGGCGGGCAGGGGGCGATAGTTGTAGGTTGAAGCCATGACATGCCCGTAGGCTCCTGCTGAGCGAATGGCAAAGATATCGCCGCGCTTGGTTTGGGGCAGCTGGCGATCAACGGCAAACACGTCGCTGCTCTCGCAGATGGGGCCAGCCACGTCGTAGGTCATAAGAGGATCACTCGGTCGGGCACTGCAGTTCTCGATGTGGTGATAAGCTCCGTACATGGCCACGCGCACCAAGTCGGTAAACCCTGCATCGAGAATGACGAAACGCTTCTGTTTGCCTTCTTTGACAAAAAGCACTTTCGTATAGAGCGTGCCACACTGCCCGGTGATGCTACGCCCCAGCTCAAAATGCACTTGCTGGCCTTCGCGAAGCTTCAAGCCACGACGGAACACGGCGAAGTAACTCTCAAAGTCGGGAATGGGATTGCCAACGGGGTTTTGGTAATCTATGCCAAGCCCGCCGCCTACGTTGATGTACGAAAGGCTGTAGCCTGCGGCTTCGATTTTATCTTGCAAATCGTTGATGACATCACAGAGCGGGGCGAAGAGCTCTGCGTCTAAGACTTGACTGCCAATGTGGAAATGCAGACCGATGAACTCCACGCCGGGCAGTTCATTAGCGCGAGCGATGCCCGAGAGCGTGTCTTCAAGCGCGATGCCGAATTTGTTTTCGGGCAGACCTGTTGTGATTTTCTCATGCGTATGGGCATCCACGTTGGGATTGATGCGAAGTGCTACGCGGGCTGTCTTACCCATTGCAACGGCACGTTGGCTGATAACCTCCAGCTCTTGCAAGTTCTCAACGTTGAACGCTCCGATACCGGCTTTTAGGCCGAGGTCAATGGCTGCGTCGGTTTTACCAACACCTGCAAAGACGAGTTTCGAGGCAGGAAAACCAAGTTCAAGCAAACGACTGATTTCGCCCTCGCTGACACAGTCGGCTCCTAAGCCACGGGCACAGATGGTGCGCGTTACGTCGGCATTGTAGCACGATTTGAAAGCATAGTGCACACAGAAGGGGTCTTCGGGACGAATGGCCTGTTGCAAGGCATCGAGCGTACGCTCAAGGAGCGCAAGGTCGTAGTAGTAAAAGGGAGTGTTTGGCATTTTGTTTATGTCAAGCATTATCTTGTGAAAAAAGTGTCTGGCTGAGCGACTGAAGTGCTTTTTGCTTATCTTCCTTGCGCACGAGGAAGGAGACGTTGTGGTTGGAACCGCCATAAGACACCATACGAATGGCTACATCGCTGAAGGCCGAGGTGATTTGTCCGAGGAACCCTTTGTTCTCGCGCACCAAGTCGCCTACGACGCAGATGATGCACATATCTTGGTCCACCTCAACGGTACCAATCTTCTTGAGCTCTTCAACGATGGGCGTGAGGCGACTGTCGTTGTCAATGCTGAGCGATACGCCCACTTCAGACGTTGCCACCATATCAATGCTGGTCTTATAACGCTCAAAGATTTCAAAGATGCGGCGTAGGAAACCTGTAGCGAGTAACATTCGGCTTGATACCACCTTGATGGCTGTGATATTGTCCTTAGCGGCTATGGCTTTGATGACTCCTGGCTTCATCACGTTGTTGATCAGTGTGCCAGGGGCTTCGGGTTGCATGGTGTTGAGCAAGCGCACTGGCACACCCGTGTAGCGCGCGGGCTGAATGCACGTGGGGTGGAGTATCTTTGCTCCGAAATAGGCGAGCTCGGCAGCTTCCTCAAAGTGGAGCTGACGCACGGGGCGCGTTCCTTCCACAAAGCGCGGGTCGTTGTTGTGCATCCCGTCAATGTCGGTCCATATTTGGATTTCTTCCAGATGGAGTGCTGCACCGATGAGCGAAGCGGTATAGTCCGAGCCACCGCGCTGCAGGTTGTCGATATCTCCCTGGGCATTGCGACAAACGAAGCCTTGCGTGATAAAAATTTCGGTTTGCTTATCCTCTGCCAAGAGCTTTGACCAATAGTCGTAGATAGGTATCAGCATGGGCTCCCCGTCGGCATCTATGCGCATATAGTCCAAGGCAGGCACCAGGCGTACGCGTGTGCCCTGCTCTTCCAAATAATACGTAAGCATGTGGGTGCTCAGCATTTCGCCTTCAGCCAAAATAGCTTTCTCTACTTTCTCGTCAAATTCGCTGCCTGCCAAGCGTTGAAGTTTGATAAACTCTTCGTGGAAGAATTCTTCGCACTTCTTTTTGGCTTCATCGGTAGTGAGTAAATTAGGGATATGCTTCTTATACATCGAACGCAAATGCCCTATCATAGCGCCAGCCGACTCTACGTTGCGCTTCTTGATGTAGTCGGTTATCTCTACGAGCTTATTGGTGGTGCCCGACATGGCACTCAGCACTACGATTTTGCGCTCGCCATTTGTAATGAGACGAGCCACGCTCTTCATTCTCTCGGGACTTCCTACTGATGTTCCGCCAAATTTGAGTACTTTCATATTCTACTAAGTTATTCTTTCGTGAAGACGTTAGCTCTGTTTCGGCTAACTTCCCACAACGAAGGTTTTTCAATGCTTTTGCCAACCGGGTTGATGACGCTTCTGAAGCTCTGCTGCAAGGTCTTCGATGCGTAGCCCTTTTGCGGTGAGCAACACGATGAGGTGATAGAACAAATCACTGCCTTCATACACCAAGCGTTCGTCGCTGCCACCCACTGCTTCGATGACCGCTTCCAAAGCTTCTTCGCCCACCTTCTGCGCCATGCGATTCAATCCGTCGCGGAAAAGGCTTGTGGTATAAGAACCTTCAGGCATTTCCTCGTGTCGGCGTTCGATGAAGTTTTGGAGCTCGGTGAGGAAAAGCAGGGGATTGGCTTCGTTCTTCTCGCCCCAGCAGGTTTCAGTGCCCGTGTGGCAAACAGGGCCATGGGGATGAGCCTGCACGAGGAGCGTATCGCCGTCGCAATCGGGCTTGATGCTTACAAGGTCCAGAAAGTTGCCGCTGGTTTCACCCTTGGTCCAAAGGCTTTGGCGCGAACGGCTGTAGAAGGTGACACGCTTGGTAAGAAGCGTTTTCTTATAAGCTTCCTCGTTCATGTAGCCCATCATGAGCACATTGCGGGTTTCAGCGTCCTGAACAATGGCAGGTACGAGGCCACCGCCTTTGGCAAAGTCGATTTTGGTTGGCATAGTGTTCCTTTCTTTTTGAGCGGCAAAAGTAGCACAAGCAAGGCGCAAATGAAAGTAAAACACATTGTTTTCTTACATTTTGCGCCTACAGAAAGCGTAATCTTTGTACAAAAACGAAAGTTCGTGCGTCAGAACTTGCGGAAAGTGAGTCGCTTGTTGCCTGAAACAAGCACGAGACGCGAAGAGCTGATGGTTTCAATGACGAAATCTTCGCTTACTTCAGTCAAACCATAAGGGAGATAGATGAGCATTGCCTCAGGCTCGGTGATAAGGATGTCGGCTTCGCGCTCGCTTTTGTAGATAGCCGTGATACAGAGTTTGCCGTCGCTGACATGGTATTGGGCAATGACTTCGCCAGGGTCGGCATCCTCGGGCATTCCTGTGCTGATGATTTGCAGAATGCCGAGCTGCATCCGCCAATAGACACCTTGTGCCTTTACGTCCTGAGGATTTGTACCATCGGGGGCGGCTATCTCAAGGAGCTGCCACTGCCCCTCGTAGTCCTCGTCGCTGTATTTCTGACAACCTTGCAGCACCATGCCGAGCAAGAGAAGTACTATATATAATACGGTGTGTCTATTGATGTTGTGCATCTGCGTTTAAGCCGTTAGAAAGTGAGCCAACCGCGCTTGGCCAGTGTGATTTGGAAACCGAGGTTGTTGCCAAGGTTTGTTCCATGGTCGTATGCAAAAGCGGCTGTGATGTTCCATCCTCTCCAAAAGTCGTTACGCTTTTGATAGTCCATGTAGCTGCGTTTCACGGGGTCTTTGGTCTGATAGTTCACCTCGAGGAGCAGGCTATTGTTTTGCCGCGTGTCGGGGAAAGGCTTGGCATAGGTGCCCCAGTTCTTGGTGTGGGTGAAGAGTACACGATAGGACAAACGCTGGGCTGGATTGCCTTCAATGCCTACGTGGTGGGCATTGAAGCGATTGCCCTTGAGAGTAAGCGTGCCATCGTCGTCGTAAAGTGCCGTGTAGTAAAGCGGATTACCGATAGGCTGTCCCCAGTGCATCCATCCACTATAAGCATTGTGGTTATAGTAATTGTCAACCGCACTGATCTGATCGGGCACAGCTTCGGTGTGATCATGATATACGGGGCCGCTTTGGTTCTTGGTCGTTACGTACTCATAGACAAAACTGCTGACAAAAGGATTTTTTGGCGGCGTGATTTCAAGCCCGATTAAGGCATCGCGCCAGCCATATTCCAAAAAGAGCTGCGAATGGTCTTCAAAGAAATGGTCGGCGTAGGCACTGAGTTTCCAGCCGCCTACGTAGCCTGTGATGCGCAGAAGCCAACTGCCGAGCGTATTGCCAGCGGCATTGGCATAAATACCATCGCTCTTGTCGCTACCGCCGCCATAAATGGCTTTGACAAAACCCATCGGCCCATAGCCCATGGAATAGCTATTGCCTGGAATGTCACTGACGTTCTTGGCTTTACCGCCGAAAAGCGTTGCCCACTCCAGTCCGCCCTCGAGCGTGATAGGGAATTTCTTTTCATCACCTAAGCGCAGGTATGCGGCCTTGCTGTGATAGAGCGGCCAGCGCACATGGTGCTGTCCGTCGTTGAGATAACTGTCTTCAAACCACGTGTCGGTGAGCAAGCCATAGCCAAAGTGCCCTTTGATGGCCAACCACTTCCAGCGCGGAACTACATTCCACCAATCGGGCACCTCAAAGCGCACTTGAGGAATTGGCCTTGCATTGATACCCAGCGTTTGCGAACCCGTGCTGAGCCGATTGTTCTTAAATTCCATGGGCCGTTCCTTGCTACCTACGGAAATACCGAACTGATGGAAACGGATGTCGGCATAGAGTTGCTGAATGACGGGAATAGACGTAAAGCCATAGGCCACGCCAAGTTCTGCTCCGTAGCCTATGTTCCACACATAGTCGCTGTCGGCTGCAGCATCATGGAAGATGCCAGCCATGGCATATCCATTCTGATTTTTCACGCTCGACAGCCCATGGCGGTTGGCTTGAAGCCAAAGGGGATTGCGATGAACAGACGAACTGATGCCGAGTTCTAAGGAATACTCCACATTCTCCTTAGCGCGAAAGAGTGCATCCTGAGCCTGCAAGGGAAGCCACGACAAAACCACCATTACCAGGCAAAGCCCCATTCGCAAGAGTTTTTCGCGCTGAGGAAGAAAACTGCGAAGGGGATACTTGCTTGGGGGTTGGTGTTGCAAACGGTGGAGATCAGAACGTAGCATCTTCAATCTGATTATTTTGCGAAGCTCACGGCGCGTGTTTCGCGGATAACGGTTATCTTCACCTGTCCTGGATAGGTCATTTCGTTCTGGATACGCAGGGCGATGTCGTTGCTGAGCGCATCAATCTGCGTGTCGTCGATCTTGTCAGCCCCTACGATCACACGCAGCTCACGACCTGCTTGGATGGCATAGGTCTTGGTAACACCAGGATAGCTCATAGCAATGCTCTCAAGATCGTTGAGTCGCTTCACATAAGCTTCGGCGATTTCGCGACGCGCACCTGGACGCGCGCCACTGATAGCATCGCATATTTGCACAATGGGCGCAATGAGCGTTTCCATTTCCATCTCGTCGTGGTGTGCACCGATGGCATTGCAGATTTCGGGTTTCTCCTTGTATTTCTCGGCAATCTTGGCACCATAGAGTGCGTGGGGCATGTCGCTTTCTTCATCAGGCACCTTGCCGATGTCGTGGAGCAGACCAGCGCGCTTGGCTTTCTTGGTGTTGAGCCCCAGTTCGGCTGCCATGACTGCACAAAGATTGGCGGTTTCGCGTGCGTGCATCAATAGGTTTTGGCCGTAGCTGGAACGATATTTCATCTTGCCGATGATACGTATCAGCTCGGGATGCAGGCCGTGAATGCCCAAGTCGATGGCGGTGCGCTTACCAGTCTCTACAATTTCGTCCTCAACCTGATGGCGCACCTTGGAAACCACTTCTTCAATGCGTGCGGGGTGGATGCGCCCGTCAGCAATGAGTTGGTGGAGAGCCAAGCGAGCTATTTCGCGGCGCACGGGGTCGAAGGCGCTGATAACAATAGCCTCGGGCGTGTCGTCAACCACGATTTCTACGCCTGTTGCGGCTTCAAGTGCTCGAATGTTGCGACCCTCGCGACCAATGATGCGCCCCTTCACTTCGTCGCTGTCGATGTGGAAAACGGTGACACTGTTCTCGATGGCTGTTTCCGAGGCTACGCGCTGCATACTCTGGATGATGATTTTCTTGGCTTCCTTGTTGGCGGTCATCTTCGCGTCGTCGATCATTTCGTTGATGAGCGACTGAGCCTCGGTGCGTGCCTCGTCTTGCATTGATTCTATCAGGCGTTTCTTGGCTTCCTCGGCGGTGAGCCCACTGAGTTCTTCGAGCTTAGCGCGTTCTTTGAGCTGCAGTTTTGAGAGTTCTTCCTCTTTCTTCTGAAGAGCAGCCTTTTGCGTATCTAGCCGTTGCTGGCGGCTATCGAGGTCTTGCTTACGGCGCGAAAGGTCTTCGTGACGCTGTGTGAGGCTCATCTCACGCTGCTTGAGTTTGTTCTCAATCTGGGCTATTTTCTGCCCGCGTTGCTGAACTTCTTTTTCGAGTTCGGCCTTCTTGTTGAGGAACTTTTCCTTGACTTCAAGGAGTTTCTTTTCTTTCATCACTTGCGCCTCGCGCTCTGCGTCGGCTAGGGCTGCGCGGTATTTTCCGTTCACTACATAGCGAAACAAGAAATAACCTCCGGTGCAGCCTATGATGATTGCGGCTATGCCTACGATGATGTTTACTAACATTGTTTATATGTATAAAAAAGATTTAATGTTTGAGTGTGTTGATAGTTTCATTCTGCAAAGCCTCAAGCTCACGATTGAGCTGACTGATAACAGCCTCATAAGGCTCTACGTCAATACTTTGTTCTGCGCTAATGGCTCGCACGGCGAAGTCGAGCAAAACGATGGAAAGATAGCGTTCCTCGCCCTGTTCGGGATACTTGGTGCGATAGCGATTGAGCTTATCCTGAATGGCATGGGCGGCCTCGCGATAGACGGCCTCGCGGTCGGCTGGCACGGTCAGTGGAATGACTTGCTTGCCGATGTGGAGCTTAATCTGAAGTTTACCGTCGGTCATGGTTCAGGAAAGATCTGTGATTGTTTTTTCGGAAACAGGGAAACTATGCGAGCAAGGCGATACACTTGTCGATTTCGCGTATCATACGACTGATGCGAGCACGTGCTACCTTCACATCGCCTTCTTCAAGCGTGATTACTTGTGCTGCCCTCAAGGCTGAAAGCTCGCTGCGAAGTTTGCGCACATCGGCTTTTTCTTGCTCCACCGATGCTCCGAGCGCTTCAACCTGCCTCAGCAACGCAGCATTTTCAGCCCGCAGTTGACGATAGGAAAGCATCAAAGCACGCACACGTGTTTCGAGCTCTTGCAGGGATTGTTGCTCGGTTGAAGCCATCGTGTTTCTTTTTCAAGGTAGTGAACAACTACAAAAGAAATCAACAAATCAGTGCTCGTTCGCGTTCAGAGAGATGCTCAACGCTTGCCTTCGGCTTTCTCGTCGGGCTTGGGCTCTTTCTTGGCAAGGATTACAACGTTATAGACGTACTCCGTCATCCACTCCGGAGAATAACCTAGGGAAGCTTGTCCTGCCCTAACGTTAGCCACAGCTTGGCGCACGCCAGCATCTTTCCAGTTGTCCTTTGTGAGCACATCCTGCACAGTGCGTTCCGTCATGGCTCGAAGGGTGCCCTTCATAAAGCCAGGCAGACGAAATTTCCACTTCATCAAATTGCCCATAAGCATCATCAATTCCTGCGAAAAGCCTTGGAACTGATACAAGTAGCGTTGCATACTCTGCATATTGCGACAATTTTTCTTCACGCTCGTATCAATTTCCTTGAAGAAACCTTCGCTGAGCCCATAGATATCAATGAGCATCTTGCGGCTGCGATTGCGCTCACTCACGCCGAGACGATTGCCCGCCGTAGGAACGTGCAACGTCTGCTTAAACACGCGCAAATCGGGCAACGCAGCCAAGTTGGTAATACCCAGATTGGAGGCCATCAAACTTTGATAGTACACGCGGATGAGCATCATAAAATCTTCGATGCCCCCCACGCGCCATCCAGCCTCGTTGACCTTGGGTTTTCGTTTGAAAAGTTTACTAAATAATGACATTGGTCTTGATTTCAAAATTTGGTTCAGCCGCGAAAATACGCATTATCTGCGAGTTGACAAAGTTTATACAAGTAATAGTCACCGAACAAGCCCAAATAGAGCAAAGCGCAATGCCCTTAAGCACCTTATATCGCCATAAAAAAAACACCCCCAGCAAGCTATACAAAAAGAACATAGGTAACCATAGCCTCAAGGATAGGACTTATCCATTTCAAAAATAGCACCTTACGCCGTCAGAGAAGCGCTCTCCTCTACTTTTCATGGCCATGAACAGTTATTTTCACGCGCGTGAACATTTATTTTCATGCGCATGAACACTTATTTTCATGCGCATGAAAAACAACTAAGTTTGGGAACAAAGAAAGCCGAACAAGGCTGCTTTGAATTCAAAACATGCTCAAGAGGAGTCTGAAATCTCGTTCGCCTATTCTACTCCTATACTGCTTCTGCTCGTAAGTACACGTACGCGAATTATAACAAAGGCTTACAGCATAGATTTCATCGGTACAAGATTGTCTGCCAACAAACTTCTATGTAAAATTGCAGCACAATTCCAAATTTACATAACTATGAAAGATTAGATATCGAGCGACGTGCGGTAATCTATAATGGTGAGATGGAAAGCACAATGACCGATATTGAAATCCTGAATTGGAGGAATTTTAAGCTATAGAGGAACGCGCTCCAACCGCAGAGCCAAAAGAAGCAGGCATCCCGCCTGCGAACGAGCGGATGTCATTTTCAATCTGCGGCTTGAGGACTATATCTGCCTGCTGGCGAGGACGCCCGCGCTCCCAACCGATACGCAAAGAAAGCGACTCGCAAAGCGCGGCGAACTACAGCGCCAAGCGGAAGCCGAGGTCGTCGTCGCGGCTGCCGGGCGAGTCCCCGTAGCGATAAGCGACGCGGCAGAACCTGACACCGCGCCACCAGCAGCCGCCACGATTGACGCGGCTCGAGCCCGAATCTGGGCCCAGCGGATCTGTGGAAGGACTCTTCTCGTAATAAGTTTCACCATACCAGTCTTGACACCACTCCCAAACGTTGCCAGTCATGTCGTATATGCCAAGTTCGTTGGCTTGCTTCGTACCAACTTCGTGCGTAGTTTCTCCGCTGTTACCATCGTACCAAGCCACATTGCCTATCGTATTTGATCCGCTGTAGGTATAGCCTTTCGACTTCTTACCACCTCGCGCGGCATATTCCCATTCGGCTTCAGTAGGAAGACGGAACGTCTTGCCCGTCTGCGCATTGAGCTTGCCGATAAACGTCTGACAATCGTCCCAAGAAACATTCTCCACGGGTAGCTTCGGTCCTTTGAACTCAGAAGGGTTACTGCCCATCACAGTCTCCCAGAGTTCCTGCGTCACTTCGGTCTCGCCGATGTAGTAGTTTGACAGCGTTACTTCATG
>ONDJ01000016.1 GCA_900316575.1 uncultured Prevotellaceae bacterium
GCTACGTGCTGGGAAGTTAGTTTGGGAAGATGCTCATGAGAGCTTAAAAGCATCAAGCATAATCAAAGAACGATTTTCCTAATTTATAGAACACCCCTTTATTGTATTCACCGTCTGCCCCAAAACAAGGCTCATAATATTTTCAGGAGGCCTATGTCTTCCTGACAATGTGTTTTCAGAAACAACACCTTGGGCTGAAAATCGATTTTCATCACGAAGAAAATTGACCGTCTGTGCTTGAAAATCGACCGTCTGTGCTTGAAAATCGACCGTCTGTGTTTGAAAAAAAATTTTCATCCCTTGGAAAAAATCTGAAAACGGACTTCCTTCTGTTTTTTGCCTATATTTTGAAATCAGTACGTTGTTTTTCAAGTCAATGTTTGTTTGAAAAAACTTTTGCTGTAAGAAGATTTTAGGCGAAATTTGCGCCAAAATTTTATTCAAGGAGATTGTTTTCCTCTTTCTCTATAGTAAACTCGTATGCTACATATTGTTGTTTCGCCTGAATTGCTCGCCCTTGTTCCTCATTACCGTGGTTGTGCGATAACGGCTCATGTTAAAAATAGTCCGACTAGTACACAGCTTTGGGCAGAAGTAGAACGTCTTTCAGCAGATTTGCGTGAACATTATGACACATCTACCATCAAGAAGCGCGCGGGTATTCGCGAAACACGTGCAGCCTATCGTGCTATAGGCAAAGACCCCAGTAGATACCGTCCCTCGTGTGAACAGTTGTGCCGCCGCGTCTTGCAAGGCAAAGATTTGTATAGCATTGACACATTGGTGGATCTGGGTAACGCAGTGTCTATCTGGAGCGGGTATTCAACGGCCGTAGTTGATACCAATAAGCTTTCTGGCAACACAGTCACGCTCGGCATTGGCAGGGAAGGCGAACCTTATGAAGCCATTGGTCGCGGTGTGCTCAATATACATCGACTGCCCGTTTTCCGCGATAGCATAGGTGCCTTTGCTACTCCTACAAGTGACAGCGTGCGTACCGAGTGTGAAAGCAGTACATCCGAGGTGCTTATTATCATCAATGCCTACGATGGCAGCAAGCCAAGACTGCAAGCTGCGACAAACTATACGTTAGAACTGTTGAGTCGTTTTACACATGCAAAAAACACAATAATTATTCCTTTTTGAAATAAAAAAAGATCTATAGTCATAGGAATTTAGTACAAAAAACGCGGAAAGAAGCGCTTTTTTGTTGAAAAAATGTCTTGATTTCTTGCTTAATTAGCTTTTTTGTTGTACTTTTGCAGCGTTGGGGCATATTACATTCTTGTTACAACTTATTTAAACTTCTTTACTATGTGGCAGGCCATTCAGACAACCAAGCGCATGCATTCATTGAACCAAATTCATGATATCATCTACGAAAGGGGTGTTGTTGTTTTGGACAATGTGACGAGTCTTCCCTTTTTGGGAGAACCTTTTTCTTCGCCCAACTTAATTGTAAGCATTTGTCATCGA
This sequence comes from uncultured Prevotellaceae bacterium, assembly GCA_900316575.1. Taxonomy (GTDB): domain Bacteria; phylum Bacteroidota; class Bacteroidia; order Bacteroidales; family Bacteroidaceae; genus Alloprevotella. Next base: position 1,477 of record ONDJ01000016.1, read on the forward strand.
GGTTGCTTAAAGGCAGAATACGACACGCGCCAGATAGAGTTCAAAGCTCGCGAGGCCTCGGTCATATTCCCCAATCACACCTTACATGCCAAGGAGATTTCAGATGATTATTTGGCAACACTTGTTGTCGTTTCGCCTGAAGCATTCAAGCGAATGACACAGCGTTCCACTTATCAGTATCAGATGGCCTATCAGCGCGAACCAGGTTTTCCGCTCACCGACAAACAGTATGCCCATCTGCTTGAAGTAATCTCTGTGATCCGTTTTGCCAGCCAGTTGGATATCGTAAAGCGTGTGCACATCTTGGCCAATATGCTCGACGTGCTTTCATTGCTTTTCGATGCCTTCCGCTTTCCGAACGAAGATACTAAGGACGAAACGCCCCAACTTGGTGAGGATCTTTTCTCGCAATACTACAACCTCATCGCAAGTCATCATCACGAGACACGCGAGGTCGCTTTCTATGCGAAGAAGTTCAATCTCTCTCCAAAATACTTCTCCACGCTCATCAAGCGCGAAACAGGCGTGGCTGCGGGCGATTGGATTTCAAACTATATCATCATACAAGCTAAGTCAATGCTCCGCAACCGCATGGACCTCAACATCCAGCAAATCGGCCTTAAGTTAGGATTTACCGACCAAGCAGCCTTCTCGCGGTATTTCCGCACCAACACGGGCGGTTCGCCAAGATCCTATCGTAACGAATGGAGTTGATTTAATAACAAACAAAAGGTGAAAAGCGATAAAGAATTTATATAGGAACTCAAGGAAGCCTTAGCCCGATGGTATAAACCAATCGCCGCTAAGGTTTCTTTCTTTTTTTTCGGTCAGAGATGTTATCCGTATTATTATCTTCACTACTCTTAACAGCATCAACGCACGACACTATTCCCGTGTCGCACGCCTATGTTTCCGATCCCATAGCAGCATTGCCCGTGTATCAAACCGATACAATAAACATGGGAGGAAAACCATTGGCGAGCGACTTGTTGCTAACTCAAAACAGCACGCCTGAATTTCTACAACAAAAGGCCGAGACGCCAATTCTGATAGGCGAAACATTGCCACAGGGAAACACAAGTGGAGCACTCTACGCTGTGAAATTCCGTGTGAGCACACATCGTTTTGTGAAACTCCGCTTGCACTTCAATAAGCCCATTGCAGGAAGCGTTTTGTTTCAAGATGGCAGCAAAGTAGCGGGCGATATTTCACTAAAGCCCGGCGTTAGCGAGTTTGCACTGCTTTGTACCACAGATACCACGCGTGTTGACACGTTCGACCTCTGTTTCGTTGGCGAAAACGCTTCAGCAATATGTGTGATGGACAATGCCGACAATGCCCCGCTCACACTCAAAACAATGCGTGAAGGCGGACACTATGCCGATGTGCGACTCTCGCCAACGGGCAAGTACTTGATAACCATTTACAGCGACCAATCTTTTGAAGGCTCTACAGAGTATTGGACTGTGCTCACAGAAACAGCCACCGGACGTATTCTGGCACGCGAGCAAGGACGAAAAAATTGGCAATGGCTTCCCACACGCGATGAGATTTACTACTCAAGAACGTGGAACAAACGTCATCAGCTTGTATATCGTCAGCCCGAAGGTGCAGAGTGCGTTGTGGCAGAAGGGCTTCCCGATGAGCATTTCACGTTGAGCCCTTCAGAAGATTACGTCATTTATTCTCGCCAAGAAGACAGCAGAACGCAGGCGGGTTTGCTACGTCGGCTTGAACAGCCCGATGATCGTATGCCCGATTGGGCCAAGCGCGGTGCACTCTATCGCTATGACTTGCACACGGGGATAAGTCAGCCTCTCACCTTTGGCCGTGAGAGCGTATGGCTCAACGATATTTCTCCCGACGGCAAACGGCTCTTGCTTTCTTATTACAGAATGTTGCCTGGCAGAATGCCCTTCTCACGTTCCACTTTGCTGGAGATGGATGCTTATACCGGATGTGTTGACACATTGCTGCTTGACACCGCTTTTGTATCGTCGGCCTGTTATACGGCTGATGGTCTCAGTGTCCTGATAGAAGGTTCGCCCGAGGCTTTTGGTGGCATGGGCAGTGAACTGCGTAGCGGACAGCATGGCAACGCATACGATCAACGATTGTTTCGCTTTGATATAGCAACAAATACAACCACGCCACTACTCCCTCGCTTCAATGCCTCAGTGGATCAAGTAATTGTGCCACAGAGCGGCGACCTTGTTTACCTCGTAGCAACTGAAGGCAGTGGGCGTTCGCTTTGGCGACTGAATGTCAAAACGCTTGGACGCGTCCGCTACGAGCTACCCATTTCCTATGTGCAGCGCGTTAGTATAGCGTCGAAAGATGAGAAACCAACTTGCGTTTTCACTGGTTTCAGTGGAGAACGCGCCCGCGACTGCTATCTCACACAACTGTCAGGCAAGGAATCTTTACGTTGTCAGCAGATAGGGGAGGTGCGTTTTGATAGTATATATAGGAACGTGGCTATCGGCGAGTGCCGCGACTGGAACTTCCTTTCATCGCGCGGCGACAGTATTCAAGGCTTCTATTTCTTACCAGCCGATTTCGATGCCACCAAGCAATATCCACTCATCGTTTATTATTACGGCGGCTGTACCCCAACGGCAAAATCCTTTGAATTCCTTTATCCTCATACCGTGCTTGCAGCCCAAGGCTACGTGGTTTATGTCGTTGAGCCTAGTGGCGCAATCGGCTATAGCCAGGAGTTTGCAGCCCGCCACGTCGGAACTTGGGGGCAAGGTTCAGCCGAAGATATCATAGAAGGCGTGCGCGCATTCTGCCAAGCACATCCTTTTGTTAATAAAGAGCGTATCGGTTGCATCGGAGCCAGTTATGGGGGATTTATGACCGAATATTTGCAGACGCGGACCGATCTATTCCGCGCCGCAATCAGCCATGCAGGAATTAGTAACATCGCAAGCTATTGGGGCGGTGGCTATTGGGGCTATACTTATGGCGAGGTGGCTCAATACGGACAATTCCCATGGACACATCCCGAACTCTACACCCGCCAGTCACCACTTTTCAATGCCGACAAAATTCATACTCCACTTTTATTACTCCATGGAACAGCCGATACCAATGTACCTACAACTGAAAGTCAACAACTCTTTACAGCCCTTCGTATCTTAGGACGACCTGTCAGCTATGTTCAAATTGACGGTGAGAACCATGTGGTGCAAGGTCTTAGCAAGCAGACGCAATGGCAAGAAGCTATTTTTGCGTGGTTCGCCTATTGGCTGAAAGACCAGCACGAATGGTGGCGCGAATTGTTCCCTACCGATGATTTCGGCGTAGGAATAAAGGATTAGATTTGTTGAATAGATACAAACCAAGAGCGGAGACACCTTTCATAAGGTGCCTCCGCTCTTGGTTTGTTAGGACAATGTCACGTCGCTGGTTTTGTTGTCAGTATGTTATCCCCGTTTGAGCGCGTTTACTTTGCGATGAATGGCAAAGAAATTGAAAATCGTGACAACAAGGAAGATGCAAAGCCCTACTACGATTGAACCCCATAGGCCAGAGCCTTGTACCTGTGGAAATACCAAACTAACCATCTTCATGTACCAGGCCCGCAGGGGGAGCAAAAGAAGTATTGCGATGATAAGCACCGCGGCATTGATACCAAGAGTGAGTAGTTGATAGGGCATACTGACGCGTTGAGGGGAGTAGCCTATGAGTAGCAGGTTTTGAAGCTTGCGTGTGTTCTTTTGCACCAAGAGGTAAATGCTAAGCATAAGGATGTAGAACGAGAGCACGCATACCAACAAGCCTACGCCTGTAACCAGCGTGACAACAATGCGAAGGAAGTAGGTAGCCTTACCCGCATCGAGGCGATTGTCTTCAACGTCATATCCGTGGTTGTCCATGAAAATCGGAATGGCTTGGTCAGCTGGGTTCGCCACACGAACTATAAGCCGAGTTGCCCCGCTTTCTTTTCCAGGATCAAACGTGTTGTTGCTCCATGTGATAAAACTCTGAGGCACAAGAATGGTGTTGAGCCGGCTACTAAAACCAATGACTCTACCCGTAAAAGGCTCTGTGCCGCCTTGAGCATGGATGAGAATACGCATTTCTATCTGCGAAGCCATTGCATCCGAGACGCGGGGAAGACCACGCGAGGCTGCAAAGCCAAAGTTGTAAAGTGCTAAGTAGGTGCGAGGAAGAATGACGGGCAATGTGCGTGAACCTTCTTCATAGTGCCAGTCTGAAGGCGAAACTTCAACGAAACTGTCGGGAACGGCTTCAAAAAACAACTCTGTGCTAAGCGCAGGATTTCCCTTAAGTCCCATCGTGGCTGTTACTTTGTATTGAGACGAAGTGAAACGCCCTACACCATTGCTGAAAGGCGCGGCTGAAAGTTCGCTGATTTCTTCGTCAGAAAATTCCTGCGAAGAACCACTCAGTGTGCTCACGGTGCTGATGCGCTTGGAAACAACAATGTAGTTGGCACCAAAGAACCCATCATCGCGCGTAAACATAGGGGCAAGGTCGTTATAGAACTGCACACCGAGCATCACAATCCACATGCCAGCAAGATTGGCTAAAAAGAAACCAATGAGTTGGGGAACGCTGACGTGTTGGCGAAGGAGCTTCCAAAGCAGTTTCATAGGCTGAACGTTTTGTCGTATGTAATAGGAAGCTGTTTGCCAATGCTCGTAACGATGACAGCGGCTCCACTTTCGCGCTTTTCTTCAAGGAGTATCTCGGCCATGATGCGAGCATTGTCGTCGTCAAGATGGCTCACAGGTTCGTCGAGCAAGAGGAAGTCGGTGGGCTGAACCAATGCTCGCACGAAGGCGACGCGCTGCTGTTGACCAAAACTCATCTTGCCTACTTTTGCATTCAGCTTTTCATGGATACCCAAGCGTTCAAACGTTCGTTCAATCCAAGCGTTGGATTTGTGGCGCGTGAGCCGGTTTTTGATTTCTACGTTTTCCCAAGCTGTTAGTTCGGGAAAGAGACGTAGCTCTTGAAACAACAGCGAAAAGGTTTCTGTGCGCAGCTTGGTCCATTGTGTATCGGGAATGGTTGCTGTGTCTTTATCGTCAAATAGAATATGTCCGTCAAAATCGTTGCGGTATCCTATGAGGTATGCACACAGGCTACTCTTGCCTGTTCCCGACATGGCCTCAATGAGATAGGACTTACCTCGCTCAAAGCTAACCTGCTGAAGCCAAATATCGCTCTTCAGTGAGTCGCGACGTTCGCGAAAGACGTGCGGGAGAAGTTTGTTGAGTTGTATGGTCTGCATGACTTTATTTGTTTTTACTCTTACTCAGAAAATGTTATTTGAAAAGCGCCTTGTGGCTCTGTTTGTATGATGATTTGCCTGCAGTCAGCAAGTGCCAATCGAAGCATTCCGCGAATACTTTCGGGCAGTGGAGCTGCAAGCAGTCGGCCGGTTTGTATGACCATCGTAGCCCTATGCTCTCTTGCAACAGGAAATGGCGGAGTTTCAAGCGATAGGCGGCCAGCATTTCCTATTGCAATAGCTTTGCCTTGCACATCAGTGCCCTCAATGTGGCAAAGCGCGTTGCCCGCACTATCTAAGTCGCTAACCAGGAAGTGAATTTCGCCTCGCATCATTTCAAGGCGTTTGGCAGCCGAAGTAGTATCGTCCATCGCCTTCAGTAGCATTCGGGCTGAAGCGTCTTGGCGAATACGCTTCAGAAGCTCAGAACCATCGGTTATGATTGTTCCTAATAGCAAATAATCAGAAGGAGGAATGCTTGGAGCGTTTTTTTGCGGAGCAACAAAATTGAAATCTTCATGCCAAAGCGAACCACTAATGACGGTGTGTCCAGTGGTTTGTGTGACAGCACCAACTATTTCTCCACTTTTTTCAGGTAGCGCCAAGCGCAATAACGTGCCATAAGGAGCTGGAAGCACTTTTGTAGAACCAACAAAAGCAATAGGTGCATCGGTTTTGAGAGCATTGGCTTTTGCAGTGTGTCCAAAGCCCTCGTCAGCAGGTGAATCTATCATCACACGCAGCGTGTGGCGCAGACGGTCGCGTTCTTGAGCAGTGCCAGGACCAAGAGCAAAAAGTTTTTTGCCAGAGAGCGTGACCAACCAACCACTTTTCGTCCAAATCCATTTCAGCCCATCTTGTTCAGTAACATCTTTTGATGGAATGTTACTCAAAAAGGAATTTGTGTCTTGAAGATCAAAAGCCAAACCAAAGTATTCGTTTGGCGTTATAAAAACAAAAGCATCGCTCTTTATATCACTTACATTCAGAGGTAAGCCTATCAGCGAAGCAAGCTGAGAAAAGTTTTCGCTTTGCTGTATGGCAGACACGCTGAGCCGAGCTACCATTTTACTTTTTGCAGGAATGTGGTCTTGAAGGTCTTTTTCGCGTGAAAAAAAACAATACAGCATTCCTGCTATGCACAAAGCCAGAGCGAGTCCTATCCAGTATTTACGTTTCATTGTGGCAAGCGCTTTTTGAGATACATCATGTGAACAGCTGCTAAGGCCGCTGTTTCAGTTCGTAAACGGCTTTCGCCAAGACTCACACTCTGAAAACCTTGTTGAAGGGCGAGTTGCACTTCCTCTTTACTGAAGTCGCCTTCCGGACCAATCAGAACAAGCGCTTTTCCCTCTTTGTCTTTCAGCGCATCCAACAAAAGCGGCTTACTCGGAGAAGTCTTATAGGTTAAACCCTGTTCTTCGCCTAATGCATCACCCTGCAAATCGTAACAGTGGCATATATATTTATACGGAGTGTCCTCGGCTGAGTGTATGAAATCTTTGAAACGAATAGGACCTTCAAGCTGTGGCACACGAGCTTTATGACTTTGCTTCATGGCACTAATTGCATTGCGAAAAAGCTTGTCCAAGCGAATGTCCTTGCGCTCGGAGTAATCACAACTCAAAAACGAAATACAGTCAACGCCCATTTCTACAGCCTTTTCCACGAACCATTCCATGCGACTGGTGTTTTTTGTAGGAGCAACGGCAATGTGAATTTCTCCTTCCCAAAGCGGCGGCACTTCTTGAACATCAACAATACGTAAGAAACATTCGCGCTTCGTGGTGCCCGTGATAACAGCTTGAGCAACCATGCCACGCCCATCTGTTATGGAAATCTTGTCGTTGGTGCCTAAACGCAATACACGAATGGCATGGCTTGACTCTTCTTCGGAGAGAGAAGTCTCTGTTCCGATTGTTAGCGGGTGTGGAAGGCTTGGGCAATAAAAAAGTCTGGTTTCTTTCATAACGCATGCGTGGCTGACGTATGTGAACTGGCATTCCTGCGGGCAATCTCATCGCGCAATGTTCTTGCCATTTCAAACTGATCGTTTTTGACGGCCTCTTTTAAAGCTTCTTCAAGCAATGTCGTGTCCATCGCCTGGATAGGAACACTTAGTTGTACCAATCCGTCTTCGCCAATAGCATCTTTGTTCACCGCATCAAAATAGTGCTCATCAACTTCCAATGAAGCTTTAAGCTCCATAGCCAAAGCTACGCCAATGCCTGTGGGTTGCCGTACATAGCGAATGTCAGCCCCTTGTTTTAGCAATAGCTCACTGCAAAAACTTCGATTAGGCGTGTTGTTGTGAATAACAACGCAATGAAGCTTAATGCCAAACGTGTCGAGCGTGTCACGAAAAGCACGAATAATTTCATTCCGCTCGCCCTGTATAATCTTACTTACAATGTGATACTCTTCCGCAGAAATCAATACAGCCATGCAGCGCATACCATTAGCCTCGCGCAGAATAAGAATGTAGGCTTGTTGCAACGACGTTCCGCGTGTAAGCCCCAAAGGAATAATATCAACAAAATTATTTTGTGCCATGCGTCTCTTTTATCTTGTTTACACGGCAAAAGTACATATAAATTATGAATACCCACTGAAACGCACAGTCTTTTCAGTAAACAAAGGCAATGCCCAATGCATACTTCTGTGCCACAGGAAAGTTTTCGCACGCAAAAACCTCATAGAACGCTTTTTTTGCAACCTTAAATAGGTCAAAAGGCAACGTTTTTTCAAGCAACTTATAAAAAAAACAGCAGAGATACTTGCAATATTGAAAAATAGCATTACTTTTGCAACGCTTTTACAAAAAGCAGCTATAAATACAAGGAAGTTTGGGTGAGTGGCTGAAACCACCAGTTTGCTAAACTGACGTACGGGTCAACCGTACCGGGGGTTCGAATCCCCCAGCTTCCGCCATTTATACAAAAGGGAAACCTCAGGCAGGCTTCCTTTTTTCTTTGCAGATGGGCAAAGTGCCTTTGTCTATCGGACATTTAGGAAGCCTTTATAGGGAGGGGTGTGGTTCAAAAACTAACGTGATTTAAAGCACATTAAAACGCATTAAAGCACAATTTGTATTACCATTCCGTATTACCGCAATTTTTGATTGTATCTCCCTTTTAGAAGTTTTAATCAACAAACAATTCCTCCGTTTGTACCTGCTAACGTACGGTATGAACCTACTAACGTGCGGTATGGGGCTAAAACGGAAGAATTCCTGCCGATGAAATTTTGTTTTATCCCAATCGTGAAATGTTTTCAAAGCGCAAAAAAAATATATGCGGCATCTCTGCGATTTCGTTTCTTAGGGATCATTGACCGAATTACAGCGTCGTTTTTTTGGTAAACCCTACTAACTTTTTCTCTTTGTGGCTTTGTGAAAAGGTCTTCTCAAATTGCAAATAATTAACAAAAAGAGCGTTTTTATTTTATTTTTTTTTAATTTTGCGGGCGAGTAAAAGTGCTGTCACAAAATTGGCGTCCGTGTGAAACTGAAGGTTACACTTGTACGGTGGCAGTGATGCGCAGTTACCCTTTCGTGAGTTATTTGGTCTCCCGCTTAGATAGGAGCGGGTAGGGAAGGGTGTGCGCAAAGTTTACTTCCTTTGCAAGCTGTGCTGAGAATCAATTTGTATAAGAACGTCCTTGGCGGAATTAGAAAATAAAGAGTGGTATGCCCTGCGCACGTTTAATCGCAGGGAGATGGACGTGAAGCGTTGGCTTGAAGAACGCGGTCACAAGGTGTTCGTACCCATGCGACTGGTGGAGCGTGTGAAGAAGCCGGGTGAACACCCTGTGCGTAGTTATGTTCCTGCCATTCACAACTACCTTTTCAGCGTTAAACAACTCGCGGCGCGCCCTATGCGTACATTTGCTGCTACGTGTCCATGGCCGTTGGCCATATTGCGCAGGGCTGGTAGCGACACAGAGCCTTATATGGTCAGTCCTCAGGAAATGCGTGAGTTTCGCTTATTGAGCGACCCTGAATATAAGAATGCTCAGTTTATAGAACGCGACGAGGCCGAAGCCAAACCCGGAAAAGAAGTTCTCATCACGCACGGAGCATTCAAGGGTATGCGTGGAAAGCTTCATCGGGTGAAAGGCAAGTACTTTTTCATTAAAACCTTTGGTGATCTGGCCGTGCAGATGCACATTTCGCGCTGGTATTGTCGCGTGCTTGACACTCCTGAAACGGACGATGACGCCTCTTCAAACAAGCTTCTCAATCGTATATAAAATCTAACCAAAACACCATAATCACATGGAAACTAAAAAGAAAGTGATGCTCGTGTTCGGCACACGACCCGAAGCCATCAAGATGGCTCCATTGGTAAAGGCTTTTGAAGCCGCTGCAGATCACTTTGAAACCATCGTATGTGTCACAGCACAGCATCGTGAGATGCTTGACCAAGTTCTGGAAATCTTTGAAATCAAGCCCCAGTACGACCTCAACATCATGCAGAAAAACCAAGACCTCTATGATGTGACAGCGCGTGTTATTACGGGAATGCGCGATGTGCTAAGCGAAGTGCAGCCCGACGTTGTTCTTGTTCATGGAGATACAACAACAAGCACGGCTGCAGCATTGGCAGCATTCTACAAGCAAATACCCGTAGGGCACGTTGAAGCAGGACTCCGTACTTATAATATATATAGTCCTTGGCCTGAGGAAATGAATCGCCAGCTGACAGGACGTATTGCTACCTACAACTTTGCTCCCACGCAATTGAGCCGCCAAAACTTGTTGAGTGAGCATGTGGCTGAAGAGCAAATTACCGTGACGGGCAACACGGTCATTGACGCGCTCTATTGGGTGGTTGACAAGATCAAGAAAGATGCAGAATTGCGCGACCACTTGGTGCGTTTGCTCTCTGATGCAGGTTATAATCTGAATAGGCTTGATGGTTCGCGTCGCTTGGTGCTCATCACTGGTCACCGCCGCGAAAACTTCGGCGACGGATTTATCTCAATGTGTAAAGCCATCAAGACCTTGACGGAAAAGTATCCGCAGGTGGATTTCGTATATCCCATGCACTTAAATCCCAACGTGCGCAAGCCCATTCACGAAGTATTTGGCGAAGATTTGAGCACGCTTGGCAATATGTTCTTCATCGAGCCCTTAGAATATCTGAGTTTCGTTACCTTGATGGAACGCGCCGACATCGTACTGACCGACAGCGGCGGTATTCAGGAAGAGGCTCCCGGATTAGGTAAACCCGTGCTCGTGATGCGCGACACCACAGAGCGCCCCGAGGCCTTAGACGCAGGAACCGTGAAACTCGTTGGCACAGACTACGACAAGATCGTAAGCGAAGTGTCAACGCTGCTCGACGACAAAGAAGCCTACGCCCGTATGTCGCAAGCTGTCAATCCCTATGGTGATGGCAAAGCTTGTGGGCGCATCGTGAAAAAATTGAGATAAGAGATTGCTTAATAGGACATGAAATCCCAAGTCGTTATAGAGCATATTACTCATAAGGCACACGAAATACTGCCAAAAGGAGCTCGTCTCCTGCTTAATGGTTCGCGTGCTCGAGGCGACAATCGTCCAGATCGTGATTGGGATTTGCTAATTCTCATTCTAGGAGATCGTGTTACATTTGAGCAAGACACTAAATATGCTTTCCCTTTTCAAGAGCTCGGATGGGATATTGGCGAAGAGATAAACCCTCAGATTTTTACGCTTAATAATTGGAAAGCACGACAAGGGCGTTCTCTCTACGTTTATGAAGTAGAAAGGGATGGTATAGAACTATGGCATTGACAGCACAGAATATAAAAGATATTGTTCAATACAGGTTTGAGCGCGCTGACACTACATTTCAAGAAGCGAGAGTCTGTGCTCAAATGGGATGTTGTGTGCAAATAGGTTGTATTATGCGCTATTTTATGCAGCTGTAGCTGTTTTGTTGTATTTCGGCTTTTCTGCAAAAACTCATAGTGGGATGATTCACCTTATGAGTGATAAATTAGGCAGAGCTGGCTATCTTTCAAACGATGATTTATCATTGAGAGCTCGGATGTAACGTATGCGTCAAACAGGAGACTATGATGATCTTTTTGATTAGACCGAAGAAGATATCACGCCCTTGTTTCCTAAAGTTGATAGCTTGATCCGCAAATTGAAACTCCTAAAATAAACAAAACAAACAATAAATTTTATGGTTAACGTAATTGGACTGGGCTACATTGGACTGCCCACAGCACTCATGATGGCTTCACACGGTGTGGAAGTCATTGGTACTGACTACAACAAAGACCTCGTTGCAACGCTCAACGCAGGCAAAACCACTTTCAAGGAAGATGGTCTTGACGAACTTTTCCAAGATGCCCTCAAAGCTGGCATTAAGTTCACCACAGAGTATCAGAAAACGGACATGTACATCGTATCCGTACCCACGCCCTACGACAAATTTTCAAAGAAAGTCGATCCCTGCTACGTAGTTGCCGCCGTGAAAGAAGTGATGCGCGTATGCCCCAAAGGTGCAACAGTCGTTGTTGAAAGTACCGTCAGCCCAGGTACGATAGACCGCTTCGTGCGTCCCGTTATTGAAGAAAACGGCTTCAAAATTGGCGAAGACATCAACCTCGTTCACGCTCCCGAGCGCATCATTCCAGGCAATATGGTCTATGAGTTGCTCCATAACAACCGCACCATCGGTGCCGACGATCGTGCCATCGGTGAGAAAGTAAAGGAATACTATGCTTCGTTCTGCCAAGGCGAAATCGTTGTTACCGACATCCGCAGTGCTGAAATGTCGAAAGTAGTAGAAAATACCTTCCGCGCTGTGAACATCGCCTTTGCCAACGAATTGGCTCGCATCTGCCGCTACGACAACATGGATGTTTACGAAATCATCAAGATCTGCAACATGCACCCGCGCGTAAACATCCTGCAACCTGGCCCTGGCGTAGGTGGCCACTGCATAAGCGTTGACCCATGGTTCCTCGTAGGCGACTATCCACGTCTCGCAAAGGTTATTGACGAGTCCATGAAAACCAACGACAGCCAGCCCGAGTATGTGCTCAATCGCATTTACGAAATCATGGAAGAAAACGGCATCACCGACAACCGCCGAGTAGGTCTCTATGGTCTCACCTACAAAGAGAATGTTGACGACTACCGCGAAAGTCCAACACTTCAGATGCTCGAGAGCCAAGAGCGTCACCTCGCTCGTCCCTTGAAGTGCTACGACCCGTTCATCAAGCAAGACATCGTTAAGAACCAGTTCCACGACTTCGACGAGTTCCTCAATGACGTTGACCTCGTCGTTATCATGGTAAAACACGACCAAATCAAGCAAAACTGGGATAAGCTCAAAGGCAAAGTCATCCTTGACTGCCACAACATCTGTCCGCTTGAAGGCGTGTATCACATCTAACAACAACTGCTACTCTATATAAGCTATGCTTGCGAAAGGGCACCTTCCTTTCGTAAGCATATTGCTTATAGCCTGACGCTCTCCCTATCCTCAGCAGCATTATAAGTTAAAGCTCATAGTAGGAAATACCAGATCGCTGCAATCCGCAAACTTTAACGGCTTGTAATTTACAAATTTGTAAATTTGCAACACGATAAGCATGAAGTTCTACGATAGAGAAAAGGAGCTTGCAGCTTTGCACGCAGCGCGCAATATCGCTTTTAATACAGCCTCGCAGCTCACGGTTGTGACAGGTCGTCATAGGATTGGAAAAACGAAGCTCATCCTAAAAAGTTGTGAACAAACGCCAACCGTCTATCTGTTTGTGAGCCGAAATAGCGAAGCAGCCTTATGTTCCTATTTCTCTCAAGTTCTGCGCGATAGTCTAAGTGTGTTTATTCCCGAGGGCATACACTCTTTTGCCGATCTTTTCACGATGTGCATAGAGATAGCAAAAACAAAGCCTTTCAACTTAATACTTGACGAGTTTCAAGAATTTCTCAACATAAATCCCTCTATTTACAGTGAAATGCAACGGATATGGGACTTAAACAAGGATGTAGCGCGTATGCACCTTATTGTAAGCGGTTCCGTGTATTCGCTGATGATAAAAATCTTTCAAGATTACAAAGAACCACTCTACGGACGAGCCACGAGCATCATTCGCTTAAAACCTTTTTCTGTTTCCGTACTTAAGACCATCCTTGCCGACCATAGCCCGTCCTATACAAACGATGACCTATTGGCCCTTTATGCTTTTCACTGGCGGAGTGCCTAAGTATGTTGAAATACTCATGGACAACGTAGCCTTTACTGTGGAAGCAATGGTTTGACTGATCGTGCACGAAAATTCCATCTTCATTGAAGAAGGTAATGTGATGCTCATTCAGGAGTTTGGTAAAAAGTATGGAAACTATTATGCCATTCTTTCAGCTATAGCATCAGGCTTTAACGAGCCATCTCACATAGCGTCTGCAACAGGGCAAAAGAGTCTCGGTGGAAGCCTTCAGCGTTTAGAAGAAGATTACGATATTATAGCAAAGCAGCGTCCCGTAGGAGCTAAACAGGCCACGCAATCAGTTCAATATTATATAAAAGACCATTTCTTGCGCTTTTGGTTTCGCTACATTGTTAAGTATCAAAACCTCGTTCAGTCAAACCAATTCGAAACACTTCGAAGCTTGATACTTCACGACTATCCTGAGTATTCTGGCCACGAACTCGAAGACTATTTCCGCGATAAACTTTCTCAAGAACAACCTTTTGAAGAAATAGGTTCTTGGTGGATGTCGCCAAGGGGAAAGACAATAGAAGAGGCAGAACAATTCAAAATAGATATCGTAGGAATATACTTTAAGCAGAAACGAGCCTTAATAGCAGAAGTAAAACGGCAACGGACAAGTTTCAAACCCGAAAAATTCCAACGTAAGGTAGAGGCTATAAAAACCGCGTTACTCGCTAATTACGAACTTGAAACGCGTTGTTTGACGCTGGAAGATATGTAAACGTAACACACGCTCGAATTTTCGCCGCCGCGAAAATAACCGCCGCGAAAATTAGGGACTATGTCTTCCTTCATCGGTTAGCGTGTTAAGTTAAAGGAACTAAAAAGGGCTTTATATGGATAAGATCCGTTTCATAAATATGTGTATCGTTGAATTTGGAGAGAAGCTCGGCATTTCAGCTTATTGGTCTTATCAGTATCTGAAGAAGTATAAAGGTTTAGACTTTTTAGATAAATGTTACGAAGCTGAACACCTTTTATCCCTCGACGATACACTGTCAGATCTTCAAACCATATGTAAGCGCAATGGGGGAACTTTGTAATGAAATTATACCACGGCACAAACATCGACTTTCCTAAAATCGATTTGTCTAAATGTAGCCCCAATAAAGATTTTGGAAAAGGCTTCTATCTGACATCTCTATATCAACAAGCAGTAAGCATGTCTATTAGACGTTGCGAATTAGAGAGAAAGGGGACTCCTATCGTTCAAGTTTATGAAATTAACGATGATATTTTGACTTCAAACATTCTAAAAGTTAAGAGTTTTAAAGGTGTGAGCAAAGAGTGGGCAGAGTTTATCCTTATGAATAGGAATTCTAATGGTCGTAATCTTCATAATTATGATATTGTAATAGGTCCTGTAGCTGATGATGGTGTAGTTTATAAATTAAACTTGTATATACAACACTTAATTTCTTTAGAATAATTAGTTCAAAGTCTTACCTATAAAAAGATAAACGATCAATACTTCTTTGGCACAGAGGAGGCAATATTCTATTTGAAGCGAATATGAAACTTACAAAGGAGCAAATGCAATTTATTATAAATTGTGACATTGAAGCTTTGGTCTCGCTATTACAAAAAGACAAAGGGCTTTCATTGTTAGACGCTTTTGATAGGGTATACAATTCTGACACCTATCAAAAAATCATAAATCGCAATACAAGCCTCTACCTTCAAAGTCCATATTATATTTATGACTATCTTAAAAGCGAGGTTACAAATTGAGAACAAAACAAAGGATTATAGATAGGATTTAAGAGTTTTAGACAACTAAGTAAATTAGCGTAATGACAATAAAATCTTTAATTTTCCAAGATGCTAAAAGATACTTTCCCTTTCATTCAGGGAGACGGCTATTTATGCGTATTTGTTTAGAAGTATTTTTGTGTCGCTATCCCAATTTTGCATTTCAAGTTTGGCTACGCCTCGCATCTAAGAAAAATATATTTTATCCTCTGGCATATATCAAACATCGCCGTTTGATGAAGAGATATGGGCTTCAAATATGGCCATCAACTAAAATTGGTGGTGGGCTCTATATTGGTCATTATTGTGGCACGATAGTTCATCCCAAAACAATAATAGGTAGCAATTGTAACCTCAGTCAGTTTACAACCATTGGCTCTAATTACGATACACCAGCGGTAATAGGTGATAATGTTTATATAGGCCCATCCGTGTGCGTGGTAGAAAATGTTCATATAGGCAGTAATTCAATTATAGGTGCAGGCTCGGTTGTTACGAAAGATGTTCCAGAGAATGCGGTCGTTGCAGGTGTTCCTGCAAAAATAATTTCATATAAAACAAATGAATCAACTTAAAGCGGGAGCTGCACTATCATATGTTTCTGTAGTCCTACATATAGTTGTAGGATTAGCTTATACTCCGTATATGCTCCGCATGTTGGGGCAGTCAGAATATGGTTTGTACTCACTGGCCGCATCTGTGGTTGGCTATCTAACGATACTCGACTTAGGATTTGGCAATGCCATTATACGTTATACGTCAAAATTTCGCGCACAAGGAAAACAAAGAGAGCAAGAGGAAATGTTTGGTATGTTCCTTGTTCTCTATTGTGTCATTGGTTTGGTGGCTTTGTGTGCAGGAGCATCTCTTGCGCTCAACGTTGAAAATCTTTTCAATCGGCACATGACTCCCGAAGAGGTGGACAGAACGCGTATTATGCTATGGCTCATGACCTTCAATCTTGCAGTCACCTTTCCACTGAGTATCTGGGGTAGTATCATGTCGGCCTATGAGCGATTTGTCTTTCAACGTACGGTAGGAGTCGTCCGTATCATAGCCAATCCGTTGGTTATGGTTGTATTGCTTGCTGTAGGCTATAAAGCGGTAGCAATGGTAGTCGTGACCACTATTTTTAATCTGGCTACTTTGTTTCTGAATTGGTGGTATTGTAAAAGTCTGTTGCATATTAAGGTAAGGTTCGGACATTTCAATTGGGGCTTTCTCAAAGAAGTGTCCGTTTACTCTTTTTGGATACTTCTTAATGTCCTTATGGATAAGATATATTGGAGTACGGGTCAATTTGTTCTGGGTATAGTTCGGGGAACAGCAGCCGTTGCAGTCTATTCTGTTGCTGTGCATTTACATGGTATGTACAATTCGTTTTCGACTGCCATCAGTGGAGTATTTCTTCCGCGTATTACCGCGATGGTAACAAAAGGTCAAAACGATAAAGCAGTTTCCGACCTCTTTGTTAAAACGGGGCGCATACAGTATATCGTGATGGTCTATATTTTATCAGGATTTATCGTGTTTGGAGATGGCTTTATTCGTACTTGGGCAGGCGAAGATTATGCTGATGCATATATTATCTGCTTACTCTTTTTTATCCCACTGATTGTTCCTTTGATTCAAAACCTTGGTATAACCATCCTGCAAGCTCGAAATCAAATGAAGTTTCGTAGCGTCTTGTATATAATCATTGCTATAGCCAGCCTTGGTATCTCTATACCTTTTGCCATTTGGTATGGAGCGATAGGGTGTGCCGTTGGAATAGCCTCAGCTTTAGTAGCAGGCCAGATTATCGTGATGAACATCTATTATTATAAGAAACAATCTATAGACATACCACGCTTTTGGTTGGAGATCGGTAAGATGAGCATCGTTCCGATACTATTTGTTGTCGCTTCTTTGTTCGCAATTTCTTATTTCCATATTCACTTGAATTCATACTCCCATTTATTGTTTTGGGGCACAGTATATAGTGCGCTGTATCTCCCGTCATTTTGGTGGTTGAGTATGAACACCTCTGAGCGTGATTTGTTTAAGAAACCTTTCCGTAGGTTTATAAAGAAGTAATGATAGAAATACTTGAAAAAAAAGATTGTTGCGGTTGCGAGGCATGTGTTCAACGTTGCCCTAAGCAATGCATCACACTAAAAGAAGACGAAGAAGGCTTCCTTTATCCTGAAGTTAATAAGGATGTATGTATAGCATGTGGCTTATGCGAAAAAGTATGCCCTGTTATCAATCAAGGAAAGCCAATAGAGCCTCTATCAGTCTTTGCTGCCATTAACCCCGACGAAGAAGTTCGCTTAAAAAGTAGCAGCGGCGGCATCTTTACCATGTTGGCCGAATCGGTTATTGATAGGGGTGGGGTAGTGTTTGGCGTAAGCTTCAACAAAGAGTGGGAGGTTGTGCACAAATATACAGAAACCAAAGAGGGTCTGGCAGAGTTTCGAGGTAGCAAGTATGTACAAAGCCGCGTAGGCAATACATTCTCGCAAGCTGAAACGTTTCTCAAACAAGGTCGCGAAGTGCTTTTCAGCGGAACACCTTGTCAAATAGCTGGCTTGAAACGTTTTCTTCGCAAAGATTATTCCAACCTATTGACCGTTGATTTCATCTGCCACGGAGTTCCTTCTCCTGGTGTTTTTCGGCAATATCTTAAAGAAGAGAAAGAGAAAGTGGCCCGTAAGGGCCGAAAAAATACAGTTTCGTTCTCTTCTAAGAGCACCTTAGTCCCTGAAAGGGATATGCTGAAGCCTAACGAAGTGGAGATTGAGCATATCTCATTCAGGGACAAGACCGCTGGTTGGAAAAAATACAGTTTCGTTCTCGTGCTCACCAAGGCGACAGCCGCCGGTGAGAAAATTCAGTTTAGTTCTCGTAAAAACCTTAGAATAAACCCCTTCTTGCGTGGTTTCTTAAAGGATTTATACTTGCGTCCATCGTGTCATGAGTGCCCGGCGAAGCTACTAAAAAGCGGTAGTGATATTACTATAGCAGACTTCTGGGGTATAACCGCTTTAATGCCAGCCGCCGATGACGACAAAGGATATTCAATCATAACCTTAAATTCCACGAAAGGTGAGGAAACCATTGGAACTCTATCTATAAGAAAAGTTTTTTTTACCTATGAAGATCTTAAACGTACGAATCGTGCAATAGAGTGTTCTCCAACAATTCCTTTATCACGTGTTGCTTTTTTCTCATCTGATGGAAAAACTTTTCATGAAAAGATTAAAAAACTCGCGCCGATAGAATTCAAAAAGATAATAAAACTTGAATTACATAAATTAATAAATCTAATTAGATTATGAAGATAGGAACCATTACATATTGGGATACAGATAATAATTATGGTCAGGTGTTGCAATGTTTTGCTCTTATTCGTTTTTTGAAATCTTTGGGGCATGATGCCTTTCTCATAAGACATACAATGACGCGACATCAAAGCCTACTACAGAAAATGCTTTGGTGGCTCTCTCACTTTTCACTTTCACGTATAAAGGCCGGCTTGACCTATCGGCGTATGCGCAAGAATATGGCGAGTGATATGAACTCCATAAACCGTAACTTTGCAGAGTTTAAGAGGCAATACATTCCATGCACAGATCAACTCTATAGTCAAGAAGAACTTATGCACATGCCACCTAAGGCCGATGCATATATTTGCGGGAGCGACCAGATATGGGGTGAACCTAATCCAGTAATGATGCTTCAGTTTGCGCCTGACGGCACACATTGTATTGCATTTGCTGCTTCTATGGGTGGTGTTGAGTTTAATGATCACGATGCGACAACTTTCAAGAATTATTTAAAGCGCTTCAGCCTTATTACACTCCGCGAGCAGAGTGGTGTGGAATATTGTCAAAAAATAGGTATATCGGCCGCACGCCTTTTTCCTGATCCAACACTGATGCTCTCTGCCCGCGTATATAGGCAAATTTACCATGATCAGCAGGTAACAACACAGGCCAAACCATATTTACTTATCTATTTGCTTGGAAATCCCTCAATGATAAATGTTGATGATGTATTCCATTATGCAGCCACTCATCAGCTTGATGTTAAATACGTGGCCGCGCAGGGAGGGAAAGATGATTACGAGAAAATATATCCTACTGTGCCCGAATGGCTATCGCTCATAGACAACGCTGATTGCATTGTGACCAATTCCTACCACGGCACTATTTTTTCCCTTATTTTTAATACACCATTTCTCACCATTCCTTTAGTAGGTACCTTTGCTCGCATGAACAAACGCATTGACAGTCTTCTAAGCCATTTCGGTCTGACCGATAGAATTTACAAAGATAGTCTTGAACCTCTTGGAACAGCAGTTGACTTTGAGCCTTTTATCAAGCAACGTGCTGCTGATGCTGAAATGGTGACGCATGTGCTAACTGAAACTCTATCTTGAAGCGTATGCAGATTGTTCATATCATATTTACGTTCAATACAGGCGGAACAGAAAATCTGCTTGTTGATATTGCTAATGAGCAGATAAAACAGCACAGCGTAAAGGTCGTAATAATTGACGACTGTTATGAAGATTGTTTACTTCAACGCTTTTCCTCGTCTGTAGATCTTCGTCTACTAAATCGTAAACCTGGCTCATGGTCACCATGGCCTTTTGTGAAACTCAATGCCTGGCTCCTCCGCTGGCGGCCAAACGTAGTTCACTTGCATAATGCGGTGACTCCCCGAGTACTCCTTAGGGGTTTCAACCTTTTTTATACGGCCCACGCTTTGGGCGTGCCGGCAACCTACTTCAAGCGACTTCGCGGCATCATTGCTATCTCCGATAGTGTGAAAAGTGATATCCTTTCTCGAGCAAGTTATTGCCGTGTTACTACAGTTCCTAATGGCATAAATACTGATAAAATAGCTTCAAGACCTCCAGGAGAAGCACACAAACCATTCCGCATCGTTCAGGTGGCACGCTTGGTGAAAGAGATTAAGGGCCAAGATCTCCTTATAGAGGCCGTAGCGCGTTTGACAGAAGAGGCTCATGATGTCAGTGTAGACTTTATCGGTGCAGGTGATTCACTTAGCGATTTGCAGGCTTTGGTGGAGAAGTTTGGACTTACAAATCGCGTGAGTTTTTTGGGAAGCTTGGGACGAGACGAAATATATGCACGTCTTGCTGAATATGACTTGATGTGCCACCCCTCGCGTAATGAGGGATTCGGTCTTACCATAGCAGAGGCTATGGCTGCACACCTACCAGTGCTTGTGCCTGATGCTGATGGACCTTATGAAATCATTGAACATGGCAAGTATGGCACTTCTTTTAAGAAAAACGATGTGAAAAGCTTACACGATAGGTTACAACAAGTAATGGCTGATTACGACTACTACGCTAATATTATAGCCGATAGGGCTTACGAACATGTCTTGGATTCTTATTCCATAAGCAATCTTATTTCACAGTACGATAGGGTCTATCTTAATCGTAATTAGAAAGAAAATAGCTCTCGCTGCAGTTCTCATTTTTTGATATGTTTTTTTTAGTTTTCCTTTTATATATAGGCTTAGGCTACATGCTGAGCCGTTTTGTGTGTAAAGATTATACAGGTATAGCTTTCAAGGTTTTTTTATCCACGTTTGGCCTTTACATTATCATTTGCATTCTTTCTCATTCTTTTGTCAAGAGCCCTTATACTGACTACTTTATTAGTTATGACCAAATACTATTCTTCACCGAAGCCGAAAGCATCTATAATAATCAATTCACTTGGGACAATGTCTGGGAAATGCGTGAATATAGCGGATCTCCTATGGCGTTCTATGTGTTTGCCCTACTTTTCGGCTTTGCGAAATTACTTCATATAAGCGATATCTTGCTCTTCATGAAGTTGAACAATGCCTTTGTCGGCTCGCTTATCTTCTTTTTTCTTTTTGATCTATGTCAGCGACTCGGTTACGTACACAAGCACTTAAAGAAAGACGTTTTTTTATTTGCAGTGCTTTCGCCTATTATGTTGTTGTCATGTCAACTCTTGCGCGATGTACACATATCCTTTCTATATACGCTTATTGTTTGGTTGGTAGCTGGTTTTCAGTATAGGATTAAGTGGGTTCTTATTATAATTCTTATAATGATAACGTATAGTTTTCGCATTGAAAATGGAATGTTTGCACTTATTTTCTTACTCATAAAACCACTAAACATTTTGTTTGAAAGTAAGAGCAAGAAAATGTATAAGGTCGCTATATTGGTATTTCTTATCGTTGCATTTTATGTGTTAAATATATCTGTGGCACAAACAATGGTTGATACTATTGAGCACTACACAGCACGATCGCTTGAAGCGGCATCGGAGGATTCTATGGGTGCACGTTTGGCTAGTTTCCCTTTTCCTTTTGATATAATAAGTAAGACGACTTTTGCGATGCTTTTACCTTTCCCGTTGTGGTTTAACTTTGCCCATTTTGATAGAGAGGCCTATCTGATGATTGGAGAAACGTTTTTTCCGTATTATTGGTGTACAATGCTTGTTGTAATCGCTTTTGCACTTTACCGTAACTTTAGTCAATGGGATAAAAAATTGCTTGTCTTGTTGCTTATCGGTGCACTCTATCTTTTCGTTTGTTCTGCAAGTGAGTTTGGAACTCGCCGTCTTACTGCAATTTATCCCCTCTTTTTTGTATCTTATGAGTATGTTAAGACGAGGTTTAACATAAAGATAAGTTATTATTTGGGAAGTGTGACGATTGCTATCATGTTTCTCAACTTGGTTTATTTCCTCATCCGCTAGTCAATGTAATGCAAAACCAATCAAAGTTGCAATCTTCAGATATATAACTCTGCATATTTTGTTTAATAAGGCTTTATAATTGAGTTCTATGAGAAATAGCAATCGATTACTTATTGTTGGCACGTTGCCTGCAACGGCAGGCATCGGGGGTGTAACTATACATATCAAGCGTTTGCTTGAGTTTTTAGATGTGAGAAATTTCAAATATGGATTTTGCGACTACAAGGTGTGTAGCATATGGACTTTGTTAAAGGTTATAGCTTCTTATAAAATAATTCACATCAATATTACAAACGCTTATTTAGTATTTGCTCTGACCTTTTGGGCTATGCTACTCCGTAAAAAAGTAATAATCACAAGGCATAGTAATATAAGTAGAGGTAACAAAATTTCACGTATCTTAATTCGTTTAAGTATAAGCATAGCAGATGCACCAATTGTATTAAATACTGAAAGTCTATCTATCGCTAAGCACTATAATAAGCGCTCTATTCAAATCTCATCTTTTATTCCGCCTATAAAGGAAGAAACTTTAACACCAGACGTAAAAGAACAATTAAGCCGCTTCAGTAAATCTGGGTATGAGAGGATGTTCTGTACCAATGCTTATGCTTTCGCTCTTGACAGCCGTGGCAACGAGATTTATGGTTTGAACTGTTTACTCAAAATCTTTGCGATGCTTCGCGATTATGGCCTAATAATTTCTGATCCATCTGGCACTTATACAGTTTGGTTTCGAGAAAGAGGTATTGTCATTCCTGAAAATGTGCTTATCATTGCAAAGCCGCATAGTTTCTTTGAAATTATAAGGCTGACAGATGCTGTTATTCGCAATACTTCAACAGACGGAGACTCCGTTACAGTGAAAGAAGCACTATACATAGGTAAGCCAGTCTTGTGCAGCAATTCCGTATCTCGCCCTAAAGGTTGCACACTATATCCTTATAATAATACAGACGCGATCAAGGAAGTGCTTTGCAGCGATCTTACACCTCCTCATGCACAAATCACAAATGGTGCTGAGCAACTCATTGAAATATATAATAGTTTTTAAATTATGCTGCATCCTATGCGCTCTAATTCTCTCAATACGTTTCGCCTTATAGCAGCCTTAGAAGTAATATATAGCCATACTGTAAATCATCTTCAAATTATGGCTCCCCATGTAATCGGAGATATTATTCGCTATTTTGCAGGTGTGCCAATCTTTTTCACTCTTAGTGGATTCGTCACTCTGCACACCTACTCTCAGTGATATATAGAGCGTAAAGTAAAGTCATTAAACAATAATAGAATACTGATATGAAACAAATTATTCAAGACCTCAAAAGCGGTGCTACCGTGCTTGAGGAAGTGCCGGTGCCTTTGGTTAAGGCGGGGTATGTTTTGATTAAAACCACGCGCACTTTGGTTTCGTTAGGAACGGAGCGTATGCTTGTTGAGTTTGGTAAAGCTAATCTCATCGACAAGGCACGCCAGCAGCCTGATAAGGTGAAGCAGGTGCTTGACAAAATGAAGACAGACGGTATTCAGCCAACGCTTGAAGCCGTTTTCAATAAACTCGGACAGCCCCTGCCATTGGGTTATTGCAATGTAGGAAAAGTGGTTGCAGTAGGACGTGGCGTTACGGAATTCAAAGTCGGTGACCGCGTGGCGAGCAACGGCAACCATGCTGAATACGTTTGCGTTCCACAAAACCTCGTTGCTGCGATACCCGACAGCGTAAGTGACGAGGAAGCAGCTTTCACCGTGATAGGCTCTATCGCTCTTCAGGGCATCCGCAACTTAAATCCTCAACTGGGCGAAACGATTGTAGTCGTAGGACTTGGCCTTATTGGTCTTGTTGCTGCGCAACTGTTGAAGGCAAATGGTTGCAATGTCATTGGAACAGACTTTGATCAGCAAAAGGTGGATATGGCTAATGCCTTTGGTGTGACGGCCATCAATCCTGGTGCAGGAACCGATCCTGTGAAATTCGTTCAAGATGTTACCCGTGGCATAGGTGCTGATGGCGTGCTCATCACCGCTTCTGCTAAGAGCGATGAGGTAATTCACCAATGCTGTGAGATGTCGCGCAAGCGCGGTCGTATCATTTTGGTTGGCGTTATAGGCTTGAATATGCGCCGCGACGATTTCTATAAGAAGGAACTCACGTTCCAAGTTTCGTGCTCGTATGGCGCAGGACGTTACGACGAAGAATATGAAAACAAGGGGCACGACTATCCGTTGGCTTACGTGCGTTGGACAGAGAAGCGCAACTTCGAAACTATCCTCGGTGCCATCGCCTCGGGTGGGCTTGACGTGAAGTCGCTCATCACGGAACGTGTGGCTCTGGCTGATTACCAGGAGATTTATGGCGACATGCGCAAGCGCGGCAGTATCGCTTCCATCATTGAGTTCCCCGAAGAAACATCCGAGTCGCGTGTCGTTCGCATTGAAGGAAAAGACTTCAAAGCAGGTAATGGCAAGATAGGTATCATAGGCGCAGGCAATTATACCTCGTCGATGGTAGTGCCTTGTTTGCAAAAGGCTAGTGCTCAGATTAAGTATATAGCCAGTGCTGGTGGGCTCAACGCTAAGGTCTTGGCAAAGAAAGCTGGGGCAGAATGTGCCACCAGCGATTACAAAGAAATTTTGCAAGACCCAGAGGTTTCGCTTGTTATTGTCACCACTCGCCATAATCTTCATGCTCGCATGGTGCAGGAATGTTTAGAAGCTGGGAAGAGCGTGTTTGTGGAAAAGCCTCTTTGCTTACATCCAGAAGAGTTAGAAGCTATTGAAACGGCTTATAAGAATGCTCCCGAAGGAACGACACTGACCGTTGGCTTCAATCGCCGTTTCTCGCCTTTTGCTACAAAGTTGAAGAAACTCGCGGGCGATGGGCCAAAGAATATTGTGGCTACGATGAATGCTGGCTTTATTCCCGCAGATGTTTGGGTCCACGATATGGAAGTAGGCGGTGGTCGCATTCTGGGCGAGGCGTGCCACTTTATTGACTTGTGCAGCTATCTGGCTGGCAGTAGGGTAGTGGCTGTTTGTATGAACGCGCTTGGGCCCGATCCTCAGGAGAATACCGACAATGCTTCTATCATTTTGCGCTATGAAAATGGCAGCAACGCTGTGATCAACTACTTTGCCAATGGTTCAAAGAGCTATGCTAAGGAGCGTGTAGAAGTCTTTTCACAAGAACGTGTCTTTGTGCTTGACAATTGGCGCAAATTGACGGGCTTTGGCGTTAAAGGTTTTTCAAAAATGAAAGGCACGATGGATAAAGGTCAAAAGGTTCAGTTTGCGATGCTGAATGAGCGTATTCGTGAAGGAGGTAAATCTCTGATTCCTTTTGAGAGTATATCCAATACTACCCGTGCTTGCTTTGCAGCCATACAGTCACTCAAAGAAAATAGATGGATTGATGTGTAATAAAAAGCTATTCTCCTAAGCTTGCTTTAACCCAAATCGATCATTAGGTTGTTACGCGCTAACACGCTTCCTTATTGTCATCTGTTTCGCTACTTTTCGATCACAATGGAATGCCATTGCTCGTTCAAAGCAACAAAACATCTGCTCAATAAATAAAGACGGTTAGCATCATAACGCTGATGACCGATTTGGGTTAAGCCGTTTAAAAACTGTGATTATCAATGCGTCTATATCCGCTTTATTATGGTTGAGCATAGGCGCATTTAGTCTATAGTAACCATCCGAAATTAGACGTGTTTGGGCGAACAAAATAAAGCTGAACTTGTTTTAGAGCTTGGCATTGCAGTTGTATGGTTACAGTCTATAGAATACTCTCATTGCTCCTTAATTTTTCAATTCTATGAAACTCTATGCTTTTTTAGTAATTTGTTCCAATCGGCATTTCTAAGTATATAGATTCCTATAGACACTCTGTTTGAGGCTTGTAAACACTTTGTTTGCAAGCCTTAAACATTTTGTGTGAGGGTAATCATCCGATAGGAGCGTGTTGTTTTTTTGTACTTTGTGCTATTTGCATGAAGCCTTTATAGACGCTTGTTACAGGCGGAATGCTTGCGCTTCCAGTACACTGCGGCTGGAGGCGTTACTTTTGTTATGAACAACTTTGGCAACCGATACTCTAGAAACGCGAGAAAAAGCTCTCTTACGTGAAAGACTTCTATGAGAGGAGCTTATTTCCTGATTTTATGTTACCTTTGCCATGTCATTAAAGATTTTGCTCCTTTTTTATGCGGCATTAAAGTATGTGAAATGTCAGACACGGCAAGCTCTTGAGCGACAAGAAATAGCTCAGGGATTTTAAAGGGGTGTTCTATAAATTAGGCTTGAATGACAGTGCAAACCGAGAGTAGAAACAAGACTTTGTTCTTGATCAGCTTATAGGCAATTGGGAATTTATATGTCTAAAGATAAGGGTTTCATAGCAATACTGATGGCAGTGCTGGCAGCTGCCCTATATGCTATAAGTACACCAGTCTCAAAAGTGCTTCTCCAAACGGTAGCACCCACAATGGTAGCAGCTTTCTTATATCTTGGAGCTGGCATCGGAATGGGAACGATGATGCTTATTCGTAGCGGAAGGCATAGAACATCTGAAGAGCGTCTGCATAAGGGCGACATTCCCTATGCTGCCGCTATGGTGATACTTGACATTGCGGCACCCATTCTTTTGATGTATGGGCTGAAGAATTGTTCGGCATCTAACACCTCTCTGCTCAATAATTTTGAGATTGTGGCAACGGCTGTTATCGCTTTATTCTTCTTTGGCGAGAAAGTGAGACGCAAACTTTGGATGGCCATTTTGTTAGTGACAATTGCTAGCATTTTACTTTCTTTAGAAAAAAGCACTCTAACAGAGGCCTTGACATTCTCGCGTGGTTCCTTGCTTGTGCTTGGTGCTACTATTTGTTGGGGATTAGAAAACAATTGCACCCGTCAGATAGCCAATCGAGACCCGATGGAGATTGTGACCATCAAAGGATTTGGATCTGGTTTGGGAGCTTTGTTGATAGCAATATTCGTTGGCGACCAGTTTCCCTTATTCCAACACATCGTAATTATACTTTTTCTTGGCTATGTGGCCTATGGTCTGAGCATCTACTTCTATACTTATGCCCAACGCACTATTGGGGCTGCAAAGACTAGTACCTACTACGCCCTTGCACCCTTTATAGGCGCATTGCTGTCAATCTTGATATTAGGCGAACCTATAACCATGACATTCATTATAGCATCTGTTATAATGGCTGTTGGTTGTTGGATAGCAGCAAGGTAAATTCAAATTAAGCAAACAAAGAATGATAACAGACAGAAAATACCGACACACTTACACCGCTACGGCATCAGACATTACACCCTTGTACAGGCTTACGCCCAATGCCATGCTGATGTATTTCCAAGACAGCTTCGCGCGGCTGATGACGATTCATAATGTAGCTGCGTTTGATATTGTGAAGCAAAGGCGTATGTGGATTATTACTGAAATTCAGATAGACTTTCAGCCGACGGTCACCTATTGGTCGGAGGAGTTCACCATGGAGCTTTGGGTGAGCGAATTGACTTCGCTTCGCATCTATTGCGATTTCCGCATAGTCCGCACGGATAACGAACAGCTGATAGCATCAGGCACCAGCCAATGGAATATCCTCAATCTTGACACAAAACGATTAGAGGCGACCGACTTCCTTGCCGACAAACTGATGGTGGTGCCTGAGTTGATGACCGCCAGCCACAAGAAAAAAAGGTTCCCCAAAACGCCGACGTTTGATTTGCAGATGGAGCATCGTGCCACTCGTCTTGATCTTGACTTTAATTTCCACGTCAGTAACCGCAGTTATGTCAGCATAGCCCTGCTAACGATGCCAGATAACATATTGGCTTCACAAATGCTGTCCTCACTTGTGGTTCACTGGCTTCACGAGACCTATCTTGATGAAACCCTGACATGTCGTATGTCGCGCTTAGAAGATGGAGCCTACCTCCATCAGCTCACGAATTCGGAGGGAGTCGTGGCTTGCGAACTTCTTAGCCGATGGCAACCTCTTGCGGAAACGGCAGATGTCAGCTTCGTGTTGAAAAGAGATTTATAGAAAACCCATTAATTGAATTTAGCGAGGCATCAACCTCTTTTGTCAGACTATGAGATTTTTAAGAAGCCTATTATCATGGTTCTCGTTTAGAAAGCGGAAACCATCACACGTTGAGCCGCAAGTGCCGAAGTATAGTTTTCCCACAGCGTTGGTGGGCGTTCAGAAACTTCCTTTTACGCTTGCAGAAGATGAGGTGATATTTGTTCAAGATGGTGAGCCAAGCGAGGCTGATGTGTTTGTAAAAGAGCATCAACAGCGTTTGGAGGATTGTTTCAATGAAGCAGGTCTTCGCTTTGTGTATTTGCCAACGTTGAGAGATAAGATTGCAACATCTGAAGAGATCTTTTCTTATTGGCGACCATCAGCGAGTATGCCTACTGAGCCTTTGCCTCTCTTGCCGTTGGATAGTACATACTTGCTGCAGTATATGGTTCGTCCTGAAAATCGTGTGCATCTGAGTAAAGCTGCACTATGGACATATCTATATGATGAACGAGGAAAGAGCGGGAAAGGACCGCATATATTCTTCCGTGTTGAGTTAGATGAAGCTTTCGCTGGAGATGAAGCATATTTTGATGAACTGATTAAAGCAGTTAAGGGAAAGATTAGACAATATCCGCTTTATAGTATAAGGCAGTTCCCTACGGCTGATGATGGTTTCGATTATGAATCCAAAAAACTATTAGCCAAAGCCAGTGTTATCATAAACCGCTTGCGTTGTTTGGGTATCAGCGAACAAGTGCTGGCGGGACTGCTTCAACCACAGAAAGAACCAAGCCAACTCCATATAACAAGCGACAATCGCATACTGCTTTCCGACTTCAACGATCTTGAAGTCCAAATGACGCCTTTAGTGAAAGCTGTGTTTTTCCTTTTCATGCGTCATCCCGAAGGTATTGCCTTTAAGGAACTTCCCGACTATGCCGATGAGCTTGCTGGTCTGTACGATGCTATACGAGACAATAAACCTACGAATGGTAAGTTTGATACTCCCAAGAAGCTCAATGAAAACATTCAACGGCTTGTTGATCCGACTGATAATTCCATCAACGAGAAATGTGCACGTATTCGCGAAGCATTCCTCTTGAGTATCCACGAGCAAATGGCTCACCACTATTTTGTTACAGGTGAACGCGGAAAGCCTAAGCGCATTGATTTTCCGCGTGATAAAATTCAGTGGGATGGTAAATAGTTTCCATAAAGAGTAAAAGACGCATTTTGCAAGCCTTGCAGGGTGCGCTTTTTCTGAAAAGACCTTTTGGTGTATTAGTTTTGCCTACGAATGATAAGAAACGAAACAAATGCTTTGTTATGGATTTTGCAGCAATAGAAGATTTTTTTGATTGTGGCAAAATAGCCCGTCGCAAAAAGAACTACGAACTTGCATATCGTATGTTTCTTGCTTGTGAAATTACGTTTGAAAATGGCGAGTTGCCAATGTATATACCGGAATATGGGGAAATGGCAGCTAGGGCTGAGAGGCTCAAGTGGAAAATGATGAAGAAACTTCCGGAGGATGTACAACGGAAATTGCGCAGGGAATATGCCCAAGCTTTTTATGGCTTAGGTACAAGCAAACTTTTCCTATGTTCTTGGCGAGATTTCTGTATGGAGCAATATAAGCATTTTGAGAAATTTATGGAGGAAGAAGAGGCTGCCGAAGCAAGCGCTGTGGGTAACGAGCAATAGTCTCGCTCATAAAATGAAGCGCCCCCAAAAGTTAAGCATTAACTTTTGGGGGCGCTTGTGTTTGTGGAAGGATTTACTCGGCTTTGGGCTCAATGAGCTTCCAAATGCAAGCGCTCAACGCCGCACCTACAAATGGACCGACGATGAAAATCCAAAGGTTGGTCAAAGCTGTTCCGCCTTGGAAAAATGCAGGAGCAATGCTACGGGCGGGGTTAACGCTTGTGCCCGTATAGCGAATGCATACGAGATGAACTAAAACGAGCGAAAGACCAATTGCCAGGCCTGCAAAGTTGTTCGTTGCACCATTCGTCTTGCTTGTTGCGCCAAGCACTACCAGCACAAACACGCAAGTGAACACAATTTCGGCGACAAGACCGCCAAAGACGTTCACGCCTGGTTGCAAATCGTTTGCGCCTGTTCCTGTTAGGCCTGCATTTTCTGTAAGCAGCCAGAGAATAGCGCTACCAATGAAGGCACCGATAACTTGGAAAACCATGTACATGCAAGCATCTTTGGCGTTCATACGTCCACTGAGCAGACAGCCTAAAGTGATGGCGGGATTGATGTGGCAGCCAGAGATGCCGCCAATGGTGTAAGCCATGGCAACAACAGCCAAGCCAAATGCAAAGGCTGTACCTATAACCGTGGCTGCGTTAGCTACTGTAGAGCAGTCTGAAGTACAGTTTAGGCTCACGGCAACGCCGCAACCCATGAGCACGAGAACCATCGTGCCGATCATTTCAGCTAAATACTTTTTCATAGGTGTTAGATTTATTTAGAGTTAAAGTTTCTGTTTCACTTCAATCTCTTTGAACGTTTCAATCATGTCGCCTTCCTTGATGTCGTTGCATCCTGCGAGGCTAATACCACATTCGAAGTTTGTTGTAACTTCTTTCACGTCGTCTTTGAAACGCTTGAGAGCCAGCAAGCTGCCAGTGAAAATAACAATGCCATCGCGGATGAGACGTGCCTTGTCGGTGCGTGAAACCTTTCCATCAATGACGTATGAGCCAGCAACAATACCAACTTTGCTGATGTGATATACTTGGCGCACTTCGACAGTAGCTGTAACTTCCTCCTTGATGACGGGAGCAAGCATACCTTCCATCGCTTGTCTCACTTCTTCGATAGAGTCGTAGATGACGCTGTATAGGCGGATGTCAACACCATCGCGATCGGCTTGTTTGCGAGCTGCGGCACTGGGACGCACTTGGAAACCTATGATAACAGCTTGTGAGGCGGCTGCCAGCGTTACGTCGTTCTCGCTGATTTGACCTACGCCTTTATGAATTACATTAACGGCTATCTTGTCAGTTGAGAGCTTGATGAGCGAGTCGCTCAGTGCTTCGACAGATCCGTCAACATCGCCCTTGACGATGATGTTCATTTCTTGATAGCTGCCTTGCTTGATGCGGCGACCGATTTCGTCAAGTGTCAGCATCTTCTGCGTGCGCAGACTTTGTTCGCGTGCCAATTGCTCACGCTTTGTGGCAATCTCGCGCGCCTCTTGTTCGGTTTCCATTACGTGGAATTGGTCGCCGGCTTGTGGCGCTCCATTAAATCCGAGGAGCGTAGCTGCCATTGCTGGGCCGATGTTGTCTATGCGATTGCCACGCTCATTGAATAGGGCTTTGACACGTCCGTAATTGTTACCAGCAAGCACGATGTCGCCTTTGTGGAGTGTACCGTTGCTAACCAGGACGGTAGCAACGTAGCCACGTCCTTTGTCGAGCGAACTTTCGATGACCGTTCCTGTGGCTTTACGGTTGGGATTAGCTTTGAGTTCGAGGAGGTCGGCTTCAAGCAGAACTTTTTCCAAGAGCTCTTCTACGCCGATGCCTTTTTTTGCACTGATGTCTTGACTTTGGTATTTTCCACCCCATTCTTCAACCAAGAAGTTCATTTGCGCAAGTCCTTCCTTGATCTTGTCGGGATTTGCGCCAGGTTTGTCAATCTTGTTGATGGCAAAAACGATGGGTACACCTGCTGCTACAGCGTGGTTTATTGCTTCTTTGGTTTGTGGCATAATGTCGTCGTCGCTGGCAATGATGATGATAGCAATGTCAGTGGCTTGGGCACCGCGAGCACGCATGGCAGTAAAGGCTTCGTGGCCAGGTGTGTCAAGAAATGTGATATGGCGACCACTATCTAATGTGACGTTGTAAGCACCGATGTGTTGCGTGATACCACCTGCTTCACCGGCAATAACGTTAGTTTTGCGGATGTAGTCAAGCAAAGACGTTTTTCCGTGGTCAACGTGTCCCATTACAGTGACAATAGGAGCACGCGGCTGCAGGTCCTCTTCACGATCGGCCTCTTCGGCTACCGCTTCACTGACTTCAGCACTGATATATTCTGTCGTAAACCCAAATTCTTCGGCAACGATGTCAATGGTTTCAGCGTCCAATCGCTGATTGATACTTACCATGATACCAATGCTCATACACGTACCAATTACTTTCGTTACTGGCACGTCCATCATTGTAGCCAATTCGTTAGCCGTGACAAATTCCGTGAGCTTGAGAACCTTGCTTTCGGCCTTTTCTTCGCGCAAGTGTTCTTCGTGTTGCTGACGTACGAGGTCGCGTTTTTCACGACGATACTTAGCACCTTTTGAGGCTTTTGTCTTTCCAGTGAGACGAGCGAGCGTTTCGCGTACTTGGCGTGCTACGTCTTCGTCGCTAACCTCGGGCTTAATGACTGGCTGTTGGTTTTTCTTTTGCTTCTTAGCGTTCTTGTTGCTTTGTTGTTGGTTGTTGCCATTCTGACGCTGATTACCGCCTTGCTGTTGGTTTGCTGCCTGACGACCTGCTGCATTGATGTCAACACGCTGAGCATTGATACGCTGGCGTTTTTTCTTTTCGGTAGCGGCAGCGATGCGCTCTTTCTTGAGTTCGGCTTTTGATTTCTTTTTAGGCCGAGTGGCATCGTTGATGCTTGAAAGGTCGATTGTTCCTAATACTTTAGGGCCTTGAGGCGCAGGCTTGGCATGAAGCTTAAACACACCGTCTTCTTCTGTGCCGAGTTGACGCAAGCGTTGTTCCTTCTTGGAAAGCACTTCTTTAGCAGGAGTTTCTTCATTTGCTGGAGAGCTTTTTTGTGAAGTAACCTCTGCGTCTTTCGCTACTTCTGCTTCGGGATGAGTTTCAGGTTGCTTTTGTTGCTCTTGCTCGGAAGTTCTCTCTTCTGTTTCTGAAGCAGTAGGCTCGGGTTGAGGTTCTGTTTGAGTTTCTGTTTCTACTTGCTCAATTCCTGTATCTTGCTCATCTGAAGGCATAGCTTCTTTAGGCTCAGAAACTATTTCAGGTTCAATAGTGGGTTCTTCCTCTGTTTCAGATTCTATTTGTGAAGTTTCTTCTGGAACAGATATCTGTTCTGGTTCTGAAGGTTCGTTAATAGTCTCAACGACAGTAGGCTCTGGCTTGACCTCTTCCTCTTCGGCTTCAACTATCTGCTCTTCAATTTCTTCGTTTGCAGGAGCGGGTTCGGGTTCGGGCTGAGGTGCTTCAATGGCTTGAGGCTTCTGTTCTTCTTTACTTACTTTAGGTTCTGGTTCGCTTTGGCGTTTGCTGCGCAGACGTGATTGTAGAAGCTCGTCAGCCGCATTGCGCAATGATTTGTCTGCTCCAAAGGCCTCTTTGAGTAAGTCGTAATGTGCTTCGTCTATTTTGGTGTTGGGCGTAGCGTCTTCCAGCTTAATGCCCTTTGCTTCGAGGGTTTCAATTACCGTTTGGAAACCCACGTTGAATTCTTTCAGTATCTTTGTTATTCTGACACTCATAGATGATGAGTCTTTAATGGCTTTGGGAAAAATGAGGATATATATAATAATTGTATCAACAAGAAAGAGTAGGCAATTTTATACTTCGTCGAATTCTGCTTTGAGAATGCGATATACATCATCTACTGTGCTTTCTTCAAGATCGGCTTGTTCAATGAGAACTTGGCGCGGGGCTTTGAGAACATCGCGAGCAGTCTTGAAGCCGAGGCTTGTGATGGCGTCGATTACCCATTGGTCGATTTCGTCGGCAAACTCCTCGAGATAGATGTCTTCTTCTTCGTCCTCACCTTCTACTTGGCGGAATACGTCAATGGTGTAGCCTGTGAGCTTGGAGGCAAGTTTGATGTTGATGCCATTTTTTCCGATGGCGAGGGAAACTTCTTGCGGCCTAAGATATACGGCTGCCGATTTGGCTTCATCGTCAAGTTCTATGCTTGAAATCTGAGCAGGCTGTAAGGCTCGTTGAATGAGGATCTTCAGATTGGCACTATAGTGAATGACGTCAATGTTTTCATTGTGCATTTCACGAACAATTGTGTGAATGCGACTTCCCTTGACTCCTACGCAGGCACCCACGGGATCAATGCGGTCGTCATAGCTTTCAACTGCAATCTTGGCTCTTTCTCCAGGCATACGAGCGATACGGCGAACGGTGATGAGGTTGTCGGCAATTTCGGGTATTTCTTGTTCGAGCAACTTCAAAAGGAAGGCTTCACAGGTGCGGCTCAGGTAGATTTTGGGGTGTCCGTTGGGGTTGTCCACGTGGTCGATGATAGCACGGACGGTGTCGCCTTTGTGAAAGAAGTCGCGAGGAATTTGTTGTGACTTAGGCAGAATAAGTTCGTTACCCTCATCGTCCATAAGAAGGGTCTCATTCTTCCAAGTTTGGTACACCTCAGCAGAAACCATTTCGCCTTCGCGCTCTTTATATTTCTGATAGAGGTTTTCGTGTTCCAATTCCAAAATTTTGCTGGCCAATGTCTGGCGGAGCGTTAGTATGCTACGACGACCAAAAGAAGTGATGTCAATCTTTTCGCTCACGTCTTCGCCTACTTCATAGTCGTCTTCAATCTTTCGGGCTTCGCTTAGGGCTATTTGTTTGTTGCTGTCGGTCACTTCGCCATCCTCTACAACTTCGCGAGTGCGATAGATTTCAAAGTCGCCTTTGTCGGGATTGACGATCACATCGAAGTTTTCGTCAGTGCCATACTCACGCGTGATGACGTTACGAAAACTCTCTTCAAGCACACCGACGAGTGTGGTGCGGTCTATGTTCTTGTTGTCTTTGAACTCTGAGAATGTTTCAATGAGGCGTGGAGCCTCCACTTTTTTCTTGGCCATTATCTGTATTTTGGTTTTGTTTACTGTTTGGTTAGAATTGAATGACGTATTTCACACTGCGAACATCGTCGTAGCGAAATGTCATGGAGACGATTTCTGTACGTGGGCGTTTTTCGCCTTCGTGCTTTACTTTTTGCTCCACTTCGATGGTGAAGCCTTCGGCGTTTACTTCAGTGAGCGTTCCTACATACTTGCGTCCACTTTTAGGAGC
Organism: uncultured Prevotellaceae bacterium; assembly: GCA_900316575.1. Classification (GTDB taxonomy): domain Bacteria; phylum Bacteroidota; class Bacteroidia; order Bacteroidales; family Bacteroidaceae; genus Alloprevotella. The sequence goes on from ONDJ01000016.1 coordinate 36,572, forward strand.
CACCTCGACCGTGTCGCCTATGTGGTTTTCGTATTGTCTTAGCACTTTGAATGGCTGTCCAATTCCCGCGCTTCCTACTTCGAGTTCAAAGTCTTGCTCATCGCGGTCAAGGTGGTCTTCGATGAAGCGGCTCAGTTCTACGCAGTCGTCAATCCATACGCCGTCTTTGTGGTCGATTTCCACAACGATGCGGTTGTCGGGCGTGATGATCAGATCGGTAAGGAAATAGTCTTTTCCGTTGAGCCACTCGGAGACGATGTTTTCTACAACGTTCTTGTCAATCATAAGGATGAATAGCTATAAAACGAAGTGAGGAACTTGCCAGCTCCTCACTCTCAACGCTGCAAAAGTATGTTACAGTCCATAAATATGCAAACATTCTTGTCAAAATCTTTATCAAAAGCGCCTAAAAAGGGCGTATGAACGCCCTTTTTCGTACGCAAACCTGCTGCAATAGTTTGCATCTTTGGTTTTTTATTTACTTTTGCCATCACAACTAAACCAACATTTAATAACAATCATTTTCTATGGAAAAAATCAAAGGGCTGATCGATGCGCCTTTTACGCCATTCGACAGCAAGGGTGAGCTTAATCTAAGTGTGATTCCCGAATATGCAGCGCTTTTGGCGCGCAATGGTTTGAAAGGTGTGTTTATCAATGGCTCAAGTGGCGAGGGTTATATGCTCACTGAAGAGGAGCGTATGCAATTGGCCGAAGCTTGGATGAAAGCTGTGCCCGAGGGCTTCAAGGTAATTGTCCACGTGGGTAGCACTTGTGTGAAGTCTTCACATCGTTTGGCTGCTCACGCTCAGGAGATAGGAGCCTGGGGCGTTGGAGCCATGGCACCGCCTTTTCCCAAAGTAGGTCGCATTGAAGAGCTCGTTAAATATTGCGAGGAGATTGCTTGTGGTGCTCCCGAGTTGCCTTTTTATTTCTATCATATTCCCGCTTTCAACGGAGCGTTCCTTTCAATGTACGATTTCTTGAAAGCTGTTGACGGACGTATTCCCAATTTTGCTGGCATCAAGTACACTTTTGAGAGCCTCTATGAGTACAACCGTTGTCGCCGCTATGCAGATGGTAAGTTTGATATGCTTCATGGTCAGGACGAGACCATACTTCCCTGTTTGGCGATGGGTGGTGCCCAAGGTGGTATTGGTGGTACCACCAACTATAATGGCCGCTGTCTGGTAGGCATTCTTGACGCTTGGGAAAAGGGCGACCTTGAGAAAGCCCGCGAGCTTCAGAATTATGCACAAGATGTGATCGATGTCATTTGCCACTTCCGTGGCAATATCGTCGGTGGAAAGCGCATTATGAAACTCATCGGTCTGGACCTCGGACCTAATCGCACTCCGTTCCAGAATGTAACCGACGAAGAAGAGGTTCAACTCCGCAAAGAGCTTGAAGCCATTGACTTTTTCAACCACTGCAACAAGTAATAGACCCTCACTTCACGCTATGACACTTATAGACGGTAAAGCAACAGCTGCAACAATTAAATCAGAAATTGCTGCCCGCGTAGCCTCTATCGTTGAGGGTGGTGGCAAACGTCCGCACTTGGCTGCCGTGCTCGTTGGGCATGACGGTGGCAGCGAGACTTACGTAAAGAACAAAGTGCTTGCCTGCAAAGCTTGTGGCTTTGAGAGCACATTGATTCGCTTTGAAGACGATGTAACCGAAGATAAGCTGTTGGATTGTGTAGCCGAGCTCAATGCTGATGACTGCATTGATGGATTTATCGTGCAACTTCCCTTGCCCAAACACATCAATGAGCAGCGTGTTATTGAAGCCATTGATTTTCGTAAGGACGTTGATGGTTTTCATCCGGTCAACGTAGGGCGTATGGCTATAGGGCTTCCTTGTTTTATCAGCGCTACACCACTTGGCATTCTTGAACTTCTGCGCCGTTACAATGTTGCAACGAGTGGTAAACGGTGTGTAGTACTTGGACGCAGCAATATCGTGGGTAAGCCAATGGCTTCGCTGATGCTGCAGAAGCAATATGGCGATGCCACTGTCACGGTGCTTCATTCTCATAGCCAAGATCTGAAGCAAGAATGTCGCAAGGCAGATATCTTGATCGCAGCGATCGGGAGCCCTAGTTTTGTTACGGCTGACATGGTCAAACCTGGTGCCGTAGTCATTGACGTTGGTACAACACGTGTTCCAGACTCATCGCGCGAACGTGGTTTTCGCTTGAGTGGCGACGTAGATTTCGATGCTGTGAAGGACATCGCGTCGGCCATAACCCCTGTTCCAGGTGGTGTCGGCCCAATGACGATTTGTATGCTCATGCTCAACACACTTGCTGCTGCAGAGAAGAAATTCTATGCATAAAAGGGAAACCATCGCTAACACACATTTTAGTAACCCATCGCCTAAGTGAGGAAATTCTTCTCGTGTTCTACTATCCTATGCCTAACGCCTTTGTAGCACGATTTGCTACCCAGTGAAAGTGTTCTGCATATTAGACTTTACCCCCAAATCAGCTCTATGATTTGGGGGTAATTTTGGTTCGCCCAACATGGGCATAATCTAACGAGTGCAAGTCCTTGTCGCGGCCTAATAGCGGCAAGCGCACAGCCAAAGACAAGGTGCCAATGCGACATTGGGTCTGAAGGAAGTCGGCGGCAAATCACTGGCCTGACGAACAGAAACTCGATATTAACCCAACTTTGCCCCCTCCGAAAAATAATAGGCGCACGCGCGAATAGGGTGACACATTGGGGAGGTAAGGAAAGGGGTGTTCTATAAATTAGGAAAATCGTTCTTTGATTATGCTTGATGCTTTAACCCAAATCGGTCATTAGATATTTGAGTTTACCCGCTTCAAACAAAGTGTTTGTGGCTTTCAAACAAAGTGTTTGTGGCTTTCAAACAAAGTGTTTGTGGCTTTCAAACAAAGTGTTTGTGGCTTTCAAACAAAG
>ONDJ01000017.1 GCA_900316575.1 uncultured Prevotellaceae bacterium
GCGTATAGTTTGCTTTTACGGAATACAATTTAGGACAATTACTGCAAATAAGTTTCTTGAAAGGTCGCGGTTTGGCAGCCGTTCCATTATCAATATGGAGATATTCTATTGGTGTATTGCTGCAATCAAACTCCTCTAAGTTGGGGAAGAAGAGTAGTAGCCACGAGATATAATGTCTTCGAGCCTCAACAAACCCATTATTACCTGAGTTACTGAGATTTGCCTTTTCCATTTCAGTCTTGGGAAGATTCAGATATTGGTGCGCGTTGCTATTGTAGACGTACGCGGGGATGTATCCATACCCTAAACTAACCGGATAGCTTGTACCATCGTAAAACTGAGTTTTCACTTGATTATGGCCAGAGACGTTGAGCTTTTTGAGATTGCCAAAAATCTGAATACCAGTCAGATCGTAAATGTAATTTGTCCGAGAAGGATATAAGGACTTGCTCAAGTTAAGCTCTGTGACGGCAGCAGCCTCATCGAGCGTGATGTACATCTTCTTTTGGTTCGTAACGTCAACAGCATAACCAAAGTGCTTAGCTATATAATAGCGCAACTCTGGATCGGGAATGTTGTCGTCATTGCTAGCATTATCATAGGCATTGTATTTATAAATGCGATAATACTGGGTGTTTGGAGCAATGTGCAAGGTAGTTTCGCCCGTGGCTTTGTCCAAAAATTTTTCTTGATAGTCATTAGGATCATGCGTACCATCAGCCTGTGACGTGAAGACACGCATCGCACTCAGCTGCATTGGCACGAACAAACCTGCCAACAGCACAAGCATTAAGAGTGTAAAAATTCTTTTCATAAATCTTATTGTTTTAGTTTATTAGTTTATATCTTGTGCGCACAAAGCGGCGCGCATCGAAAACTTTGCGTGGAGGGGAGGAGGTTGAGTTTGTTGTGTTTTAAGTTTGATTAAAGAAATAAGTTCTGAGAAACGCACTTTCTGCGCTTCGTTTACTCTCTATATGTTGTTTCTTCAAGAAAGGTTTTCTCATTATCGTAACGAACGCCAACCACTGTTCGCACATTGATTTGTTCAGCAAAAGTACTCCTTATGCATATAGCCTCAAATCTTCTTGCATATTCTCAATGAACTTTTGCTATTACCCCCTCCCTGTTTTGTCAAATATGGATAGCAAAATGGCACACTTTGTTACGGTTTCGTAAAGAGTGTGGCTATGGACTTTGTCCTTTTTTGACAGGCGAGACAACCACGTTCCTATGGCGCTGACGGCGATTGTTTGGCATTAGGGAGCGATAGCTTTTGACGTTGGTAAGAAAGAGGTAGGGGTCCTTCGTGAGCAATTGTTGCTGGTGGGCTCTGTGCAAGTAGGCTAAACAAAAACAACGCAGCTTCGCGGCTAAGTGCTACGAAACTGCGTCGTGTGGATAAAAAAGTAGGGTGGGGATGAGCTTATTTCAGCACACCGAGTTGTTTGCCCACCTTGATGAAGGCTGCGATGCACTGGTCAAGGTGTTCGCGCTCGTGTCCGGCACTGATTTGTACGCGGATGCGGGCTTGTCCTTTGGGTACTACGGGATAGTAGAAGCCTGTGACGTAGATGCCTTCGTCCTGCAAGAGGGCAGCGTACTTTTGCGAAAGTGGAGCATCGTAGAGCATCACGGCGCAAATGGCGCTCTGTGTGGGTTTGATGTCGAAGCCGGCGGCCATCATCTTGTCGCGGAAATAGTTGACGTTCTCTACGAGTTTGTCGTGCAGTGCGTTGCTTTCCTTGAGCATCTTGAACATTTCGATGCCAGCTCCTACGAGGCCTGGTGCCAGGCTGTTTGAAAAGAGATAGGGACGGCTGCTTTGACGCAGCTTGGCAATGATTTCTTTGGGGCCTGTGGTGAAACCGCCCATGGCACCGCCGAAGGCTTTGCCTAAAGTGCCGGTATAGATATCTACGCGACCGTAGGTGTTGAAGAATTCGCTTACGCCGTGGCCTGTTGGGCCTACTACGCCTGCGCTGTGGCTTTCGTCAACGAGTACCAATGCGTCGTACTTTTCTGCGAGGTCGCAAATTTTGTCCATTGGAGCAACGTTGCCATCCATGGAGAACACGCCGTCGGTGCAAATGATGCGGAAACGTTGGGCTTGTGCTTCTTGCAGACAGCGTTCGAGGTCGGCCATGTCGGCGTTGGCATAGCGATAGCGTACGGCCTTGCAGAGACGTACACCATCGATGATGCTGGCATGGTTGAGGGCGTCGCTGATGATAGCGTCTTCGGCAGTGAGGAGGGGTTCGAACACACCGCCGTTGGCATCGAAGCATGCGGCATAGAGAATGGTGTCTTCGGTCTTGAAGTAGTCGCTGATGGCTGCTTCGAGCTCTTTGTGCATGTCGTGGGTGCCGCAAATGAAGCGTACGCTCGACATACCGAAGCCGCGTTTGTCCATAGCGTCTTTGGCTGCCTGGATGAGACGGGGATGATTGCTGAGGCCGAGGTAGTTGTTGGCACAGAAGTTGAGCACTGTTTTACCGCCTACTTGAATGGCGGCTTGCTGTGGGCTTTCAATGAGGCGTTCTTCTTTGTAGAGGCCTGCTTCGCGAATTTCCTGAAGTTGCTGTTTCAGGTGGTCTTGGAATTTACCGTACATGTTGGTTTTGTATTTGTGTTTGTTGGATTTGCCACGCAAAGGTAAGCTTTTCTACTCTCAGTGGTATGTGGTTGAGTTTTTTTATTTGTTGTTTGGGCTGTTTGTTGCCTTGAATTGTCTTTTCAAACGTTTGAAACCTTCAACGCCAAGAATGGTGAGGCCGCCATATTGGCAGGTCTTGGCCAATCCGAAGAGTATGAACCACAGTGCGCCTTTGGCTCCTGTACTTATGGGAAGGAGCATTTGTGCAAAGGAGAGAATGTAGAAAGGGATGCACATGGCCAAGACGATGGCTCCTGTGCGGAACGAAAGGCTTTGCAACCATTGTTTGATTTTGTTCATGACACTATGGTGTTGCTTCCTTTGGCCAAAGAGTTGTTAATAATTGAGCAAGCAGCTGTCGCCGTAGGAGAGGAAGCGGAAGTCGTGGCTCAAGGCGTAGTCGTAGATGGTGCGCCACTGCCCATCGACAAAGGCTGAAACGAGTAGTAAGAGGGTGCTCTGAGGTTGGTGGAAGTTGGTAATCATGGTGCGGACTATGTGGTAGCGATAGCCTGGCTTGATCATGATTTGTGTGGTGGCCTGTAGGTGGTTTTCTCCTGCGTTGTCCATGGCCTGGAGTATGGCTTCTAAGGCTTCAAGGGTGGTGACTTCTTTTGTTTGTGGCTCATAGGGAAGCCATTGTGGCACGTGAAGGTTGTGGAGATTGGCTTGTGGATCGGCAAGGAGCATGGTGCCGATGTAGTAGAGGGACTCCAAGGTGCGCACGGTGGTTGTTCCTACGGCTATGCACTGTCCGGCATGGGCGATGAGGCGTTCTATGACACTGCGTTCTACGCTGATCCATTCGGCGTGCATTTCGTGTTGCTCTACCTCGTTGGTTTTCACGGGGCGAAAGGTTCCGGCTCCGACGTGGAGTGTTACTTCTTGGCGTTCTATGCCCTTGGCTTCAAGGTCGGCAAGGACACGCTCAGTGAAATGAAGTCCTGCTGTGGGGGCGGCTACGCTGCCTTTGATGCGGGCATAGACAGTTTGATAGGTGGTGAGATCGGAGGTTTCGGTAGCGCGGTTCAGATAGGGCGGTATGGGCAGTTCGCCACAAGCTTCAATGATTTCAGAAAAAGCGAGCTCTTCGTTGTCCCACTGGAAGCGGACAGCCTGTTCACCTGGTTTGAGCAGAGCTGATGCAGCGTCAGATTGGCGCGAAGCTGTGAGGTTCACTGCTATGCCATTAATCGTGAGTGTTCGTGATATAACGCCTTCTTTCCATTTCTTGGCATTGCCCACCAAGCATATCCACGAGCAACAGCCACGGGCGGCAAAGTTTTGCTGATAGTCGTGGGGCGTTAGTGGTTCGAGGAGGAACACTTCGATGCGTGCTCCCGTTTCTTTGTGGAAATGGAGGCGTGCGCGAATGACGCGCGTGTTGTTCATCACAAGGAGTGCACCCTTGGGCAAGTATTTGGGTAGGTTGCGAAAAACGTCTTCGTTTACCTTACCGTCTTTGTAGAGGAGTAATTTGGAAGCATCGCGCTCGGATAGGGGATATTTAGCGATGCGCTCATCGGGTAGGGGATAATTGAAATCTTGTATCAGCACCTTGTTAGTCTTTTTTGATAGAGACCTTAATCTCTAAAAGTCGGCGCAAAAGTACGTATTTATCCCCAAAGGGCAAAAGGTGGCAAAGCTGCTTGGATTTCCTATAGTGCTCAATAGGCTTGATGGACTTTATTTGAAGTAAACCATGATCGGGTCGTATGGTCTCAGATAGGCTCGGTCTTCAGGGACTAAGGCTGCGTTGTCATGACCCGTTAGAACGACGAGCGAAGAGATTTGGCTGATAAGAATGCGCGGCGCACCTTCGTAAGCTAAAGAAACATTCGTAAAATACGGGCCTCGGGGAGAATGAACATTTCCTGTTAACTCAGCAGTGTTCACGTTCAAATAATAGGGTGTTCCTCTTATGGCTTTGTCTTCATTTAGCGTGTGTACTCTATATTGGCCGGTGCTTATTCTGAATTTTTTGGATGGGTACATGGAAAAGGTTGCGTTTTGGCTATTGCCCGCTTGCCAACACCACCCAATAGCTCTTTCACCCTTTCCTATGGTTGATGTAAAATCGGTTTTGCCTATGAACCAGTCACCAAGTATAGGAATACGCTTTCCTGAAAAATAGGCGTTTATAGCCTCATGGTGCATGTCTATATGATAAAAAGAGCGCTCATTGATGCTTTTCTTATTGACGGAAAGTCTCATGTCTTTGGCAATTTGCAAGCAATTTTCAAGATAGTTCTCTGATAGGACACCACTTTTATGCTGTGGCAAGAGCATATAGCCATACATCTTTTTTCGGTTTGATTTGCTCCTAATCGTAATAGTATATTGGAGACCATCTTCTTCTGGAACAGTCATTGAGAACGCTCCGTTTTGGTCGGTCAAGGTCTTACCAGTCCAAACAATACCATGGTTCTCGTTATATAGCGTGACGTTTATTATTATATCCTTCTTAGCAAGGGGCTTCCCTTTAGAGCTTAATAATAATCCTTTGAGATTGTCTTTGTTTGCTAAGAGTTCTTTAAACCATATAGGATAAACGCCTTGTTCTTCTCTTGTTCTGTTATAGATGTATTCAGTATGAATGTTCCAAAGGGGAATACTATCGCTGACATCAGATGAAAGTATAGGAACGACCTCAGTAGCAAGAATAGGTGAAAGGTAGTCTTTATATACTCGAAGTTCATAAAATCCGCTTTCCCACATGGAGTATATAGGGATAATAGTCTCTTGTCTGACAATTTTATCTTTGAAGACTACTTCGCCAAAAGGACTTACTAAATCAACGAGGTATCCTTCAAGACTACTATCTGCTACCTTTGCCTTAATGGTGTCAAGCAGTGAGAAACGTTCTTTGTTAAGAAAGATTCTTTCACGATTTGAGTGCTGTCCATGTAGTTCTACACAGCAAATGAACACTAATAGGCATATTCTTATTCTATTACGCATCTTCATCTTCTTTTTGTGTGAAAAGGATTCTATTACTGATTGTAATTGTTCCTTCATTATAGTAAAAATCTTTTACAATTTGACAGCATAGCATTACTTGATATACGTCAAAGTCAATATATACGTCTTCCCAATTATTCATGGATATGTCATTCCTGTCAGAATAATAAGTGAAGATAGGATTCGTGAAACTGAAAGAGCAACGTCCGCTTGAGTACAATGTATCAGTGTCTGTGATAATTACAACATTTGAATAATTTAAGTTAACATCCAAAGTCCTTTGACCTAATTGGCAAGACCAACTAACAGTACCGCTGCAATCTCCTGTTATTCCTGTAGCATGGATGCTACCCGTAACATGGAACGAACCTTTCTGCTCAGTTGGTTCTTCGGACCGTGTTTTTCTTTTTCTTATTGCCATCCTTTGCCGTAAATTTGGAACTTCTTTTATCAATTCAATCCTTAACGTAGCCAACCTCCGAATGTCATTCTCCAAGTCCTCAAGAGTTTTAGTCCTGACAGCTTCTGCTAATTTTTCTTTGCGGATTCTAACCTCCACGCCATACTTCCTTGAGAACTCAGCGGCTTTTTGTCGATAAAGGTCTTCAAGCGAAGTGGAGTCTTCGTACATGTCTTCAGCACATCCGGTGAAGAAAACAGGAATGCTTACAAGAAGCATCAGTGTGAAAAGAGTTTCTTTCATAGCGTGACAATTATTTGAAGTAAACCATGATCGGGTCGTACGGTCTCAGATAGGCTCGGTCTTCAGGGACTAAGGCAGCGTTGTCATGACCCGTTAGAACGACGAGCGAAGAGATTTGGCTGATAAGAATGCGTGGCGCACCTTCTCTCTTCATATAGAGAGGAGAGGTCTCTTGCACTACATAATAAGATTGAAGAAACACGTTCCTAAACAAAGAACCACCTGTGTAATAAGTAAAGCTCCCCTCTTCTCCATATAAATCATGCATCCTATAGTTAAATGCTTTTACCTCTATCTTTTTGGGAGGCAACATAGAAAAAGATTTTCCATTCCAACCAACAGCCCTATGTTCATGCCTCATAGCATTAGAAAAAGAAGGATGGCTAACGAACCAATCGCCTAATCCAGGAATTCGCTCGCCAGAAAAATAAGCATTTATGGCCTCATGGTGCATGTTGAAATAGTAGTAATTGCGCTCTGCCTCTGTGAGATGGCATGGGATAAGTCCCAAATTTTTTGCAATACTATCAATGCTTGTTGCATAGTCTGCAGAAAGGCATCCTTGTTTTACTTGCGATAAGATAATTGCACCATATCCCAAATCTTTACCTTTTCGGTTAAGGGCAGATATTACGAAAGATAAAGATTGGGATTGTGGCACAGCAACAGAGAACTCTCCCTGGCTTCCACTTAAGCACAATCCATTCCAAACAAGATTACCATCTTCGTCATAGGCATACACTGAAATGGTTACGCCAGCTTTTTTTATGGCTTTTCCTTTCTTGTTAATCAGCAATCCTTTTAGATGTTGCGGGTTCGTTGAGATGAAGTAGCGATACCATTCAGGCTGTATGATTTCATCTGACGGAGCGACCTGCCAAATCGGGATAGAGTCGCATTGTGGGGCTTTTAAGATAGGCACAATATTTGTTGTCGTGATAGGTGAACTTATGTCTTTATACATTCGAAGCTCATAAAACCCGCTTTCCCACATAGGCATAATAGGAAAAGAGACCGTGCTTTCTGAGGTGCGCTTTTGAGCAACGACTTCTCCGAAAGGGCTTACAAGGTCAATTGTGTATGCCTCAGAAAGGTCTTTATGCCCTTGAACCGTGACATCCATCGTGTCGTTAAGCGTATAAAGAGCTTTAGATAGTTGGAGTGAAGTCTGTGCTATGCAAGTTAGATTACATAGCATAAAACAGAATAAATGTATGCCTCTTTTCATGTTGGAATACCTACAAGTTTTCATTGTCGTAATTTTCTTATTTGATCAAACAGATTGTTCGTCATAGAGAATGAGCCTTCAACTTGACCTACCTGACGATATATAGAGCAAGAAACATTTGAGAGAGTATAATATTATACCTATATCATCTGACAAGCTTTTTATTCAACATCTAAGTAGGTGTAAAAGGTGTCACCTTCTGTATATACCATAGGACGAGTTTTTCCATAATTTGTTTTCATCGGATTATAATTAGCAATTTCCTTTACTCGGCTATTAAGCAATTGATATGATTCGTGTGGTGAATCAATCTTTTCAGGAATTTTATAAGGAGCCATGCTGACATGGAGCATTTTTAACTCATTTATTTTGAGTCGTGGACCACCAAAATCAATGATTGCTATATCTTTTGCTCTGAAAGGGTAAGGATAATAAGAAGCTTCGAAAAGCGAATATCTATAGTGCACAATCCTGAAGTTCCTATCATTATCAGGCACTCCTTCTATTTTTATCTTAAATGTAGGACTATTGTATAATGAGAATTTATAATAATTCCATGCTATAGCCCTCCGTTCTTTGTAATAAGCTTCTTTGATAGGCGATTGCTTCACGAGCCACTTAGGTAGATATCCTATTTTTTCTCCACGTAATAGGCATAGCTCCGATTCACGTTGCATATCAAATATATAAACATCATAGCCTAATGAGTCTTTCAAAACCATGGGATGCGCAGTTTCGTCACGTACACTTCTTCCATCGCGCCGATCTATCTCAACGAGGTACCCCTTGCTTTTACCATTGCGGTAAGTGTTGAAACTGACTGCGATTCGCCCATGCGCTTTGCTTGGTACTGGCACACAGAAAGCACCGTCTGAATCAGTTAGTGCTTCAGCTTGTAAAGGCGCAGAGTCATTTGACATATAAAATGTAGCCACAACACGCACTCCAGATTTATGACGGATAGAGCTGCTTTTGATGCCTTTCTTAGGGAGGATCTTTCCTCTACAAACGATAACGCTATCTGTATCTCCTGCTGCATAGCAATTATGGAGATCCTGAGCAACCAAAGGCAGGAAATTTCCTAAATCAATGCTATCATTTAGCGAAATACTTATAGTTGATAATTCTTGTTGTGAATAAAGCTTCGCTCCATAGATCTGTGTCATACTAAAGATGCAAATGAGACAAATGATTGGTTTAACAATTGTTTTCATGGTTTGTGTTTATATTGGTTAACGCTGCAAAAATAGATATACATTTTTTTTGTCACCAAATTTTTCTTGTAACAAAGTGGAACATTGTTGTAACATTTTGTATCATAAGTCTTAAGTGATTGATATAATGAGGTATAGGAAATGTCCTGTGAATACGAAAGAGCTTGATGAAGATATGTTTTTTTAGAAGATGCTGTGATTACAAATTTATGCTTATTGATTATTACATTGCATTTCTCTTAATTGTTATATGAATTTATATCCGCACTTTTTACATAAATAAAAACCTTTTTAGCTTTTATGACAATGGCCAACAGAGAAGATTAACTAAATTTGCACGCAAAACACTTATTAAAAATGAATCGTATATTGTTTATATTTCTGCCTTCAATGTTCTTCTTCTTTTCTTGTGCAGAAAAGAGGAAAGATGCAGATCCTTCAATTATGGCTATGCTTGACAGTATTTATTTATTGGCAGATTACGATTCTCGCTCTGCTATGGCCATGGTAGATTCTATAGATTATAGTACTTTTAGCGGTGAAGAATTGGCTTATTTTAATCTACTCCGTGTAAGAGTTCAGGATAAGAATCTGTTTGTTTATAGCGAAACATTACCTTCTGATAGCTTGGCAAAGGAAGCATGGAATTATTACATGACGTATGGTAATGAAAAAATGAAAGTTGAGGCGATCTACTATTTAGGACGTGCTTTATATAAACACGGAGATTCATTCAAGGCTTTAGATTATTTTAGGAATGCTGCAGACTTGGCAAAAGATAAGTCTACAATATCAAATGAGAGGAAACTTGCTATTCATTCACAAATAAGTGAAATCTTGCGGCTTCATGGTACATCTGACTTGGCTTTAAAGGAATATAAGGAAGCTATGCTATTTTTGGATAATGATACGACTTCCCGAAAATACATTCATGCTCTTTTTGACTTAAGCAATTGTTACTATGAAACAAATAGGAAAGATTCTTCAACAAGAGTGTTTTATAGAGCGTTGGATTTGGTTGAGCAAACTGACGAATGGAAATATTTTTCTGAGAGTATTCTTAAAATGGTAGATCATTATTTGGTATGGGACGAGGCAGAATATTCAGCCAATATAGTTAAGAAATTATTAGAACATGTTCCTGTTGAAGAATTGAATTATGTTTCAGTAGGAATTTTAGGAGACTATTATTTAGAAATAGGAGATGTAAATACTGCTACACCCCTACTAAGAAGGAGTTATGAAGCAGCCGTAGACATGGATCAGCAAACCTCAATGTGTTTGAGTCTGATGATGGTGTATAATAATGGTGTAAATAATGATTCTCTTTATAAATATGTTAATCAATATCTGGATTTAGAAAGGGCGTATTGGAACACTAATAGGGAACGTATAATAATGGAAGAAGCTTATCTATATAAATATCGCAAAGATGAGGTTGAACAAGTCAAATTGGAAAATGAGCGACTTCGTCTGCGATGGTATGTCGCAATAGGTTTATGCATACTTCTACTATTGTTTGTTGCTTGTGGTTTTATATATGTTATCAGCAAGAAACGTCAGCAACGACTCAGACTAAAATTGAGGCAGATGGAATATACCCAGGCTTTGGTGATTAGAATGTCTGATGACTCCATCAATAAATTCAAATCTGTGGCTGAAGGGTCACGTGATCGTTCTATTTTGACAGAAAATGATTGGGAGAGCATCGTTACTTTATGTGAAAGAGATTCGCCTGGATTCCTTTCTTCCATCAATAAGTTTCACGATATTTTGAGTCTTCGAATGGTAATTCTTAAAAAGTTAGGTTTCTCTTCACGAGAGATTGCCAATATAACAGGCAAGTCGCATTCTACTGTGGCCCGTAAGATAAAGGATTCTTGAAAGACATTTATCAGAAATAAATAATCACCGCTCGGCGCAATGCGGGAGCGGTGATTATTTTTATAGGAATGTTTGTTGCGTCAGTTTGCTCTGATCCATTCTACAATCCATTGGCCTACTTCGCGAGTGCCATAATGTGCACCACCGGGGACTTGAATTTCGGGTGTGCGAACGTTGGCTTCAAGGCTTTCGTTTACGGCGCGACGCACCAATGCTCCTTCTTCGCTGAGGGCGAAATGTTCTAAAAGCATGGCTACGCTAAGAATTTGTGCTAGGGGATTGGCTATATTTTTCCCTTTGGCTTGTGGCCATGAACCATGGATAGGTTCAAAGAGTGGTGTGCCGCTTCCGGTGCTGGCGCTGGGCAAAAGCCCCATTGAGCCGCTGATGCACGAACCTTCGTCGGTGAGGATGTCGCCGAAGGTGTTTTCGGTGACCATCACGTCAAAGAAGCGTGGCTCTTGTATCATGCGCATTGCGGCGTTGTCAACATACATGAAGTCGGTCTGCACATCGGGATATTCGCCCATCATCTCTTGTGCTACGTTGCGCCACAGTCTGCTACTGGCCAGTACGTTTGCTTTGTCAACGACTGTGAGGTGTCTGCGCCTCATTCGGGCATACTGGTAAGCGATGCGCAGGATGCGTTCCACTTCTGAGCGCGTATATTTGTTGGTGTCCCATGCTTCGTCGGTGCCTTCGTGTTTCTCGCCGAAATACATTCCTCCGGTAAGTTCGCGTATGCAAACGAAGTCGGCTTCGCGCACCAGTTCTTCGCGCAAGGGCGAGAGGTGAAGCAAGCTCTTGAAGGTCTGTACGGGGCGGATGTTGGCATATAGGCCAAGTTGCTTACGCATGGCGAGTAGGCCTTGCTCGGGACGTACCTTTGCCGTGGGGTCGTTGTCGTACTTAGGGTCGCCTACGGCTGAGAAGAGCACAGCATCGGCTTCTCTACAGATCGTCAGCGTCTCTTGTGGGAATGGATCGCCTACGGCATCAATGGCTGCTGCACCTACAAGGGCTTCGCGGAAAGAAATGTCGTGTCCGAACTTTTGAGCTACGGCCTCAAGGACTGCACGTCCTTGTACGCTGATTTCTGGACCAATACCATCACCGGCCAGCAGAGCAATGTTGAGTTTCATATTGTTCTATCTTTTGTTTGTTTTCAAGCAGAAAATCTATGTCGTCGAGCGCATTCATCAGGCAATACTTTTTGTAGCCGTTAATGTTGAAGTGCTCTGTTTGGCCTGTGGCATCTATGGTCACGGTTTGAGCGGGTAGGTCAACGGTCACTGTGGCGCGCGGGTTTTCGTGTATGGCATGGAGCAAGGCGGCATGAAATGTTTCGCCAACTTGCAGGGGTAGCACGAAGTTGTTGAGCTCGTTTTGGCGATGTATGTCGGCAAAGGAGCGTGCTATGACCACGCGAAAACCAGCATCGGCAATAGCCCATGCTGCATGTTCGCGGCTCGAGCCACAGCCGAAATTCTCGCCTGCCACAAGGATACACCCTTCGTAGGTGGGGTCGTTCATCACAAAGGGTAGCGGCGTACCGTCAGCAGCATAGCGCCAATCGCGGAAAAGATTTTCGCCAAAGCCTTTGCGGTCGGTAGCTTTTAGGAAGCGTGCAGGGATTATCTGGTCGGTATCTATGTTGTCAAGCGGCAGAGGCACGCACGAACTTTGCAGGATAGTGAGCGGTTGTTTCATGTTGTCTATGGTTGTGGATTGGTGCGAGTACTTTCGATGAGCGTTTGTAAAGAAACGGGCAGAGCTTGATGGAAAGCTTCGCCGACAGAGCCTTTTTCTATGTATAAAGTGCCAACATCCTTGGTCACATAGCCTGCAAAGTAGGATTTGTCTTCGCCTTTCTTGTAGAATGCTACCGACTCGCTGCTACCGCCCATTGGCTCAGGGCCGTTGGGCTTGCCAATAGAAAAGTCTTGTTCGGCCAAGCACTCTTTCAATCCCTTGAATTGTTCGGGCGTGAAGGGATAGGTTTTGCGCAGGAGCACCTCGCTGTAGCTTGTGATGACCACTTGGATGCTGTCTTCGCAGATACTGATGGAATAGCTGCGATGATATTCCGGCACAATGGTGGCATCTTCGTAGCTGTAGCGCACCAAGTTGGTGGCTTCCCATTCTTCAGCAGTGATGTGGCGACGTTGGTCGGCAACGGCTGCTGGTCTATGGTCGGGCAAATTCTCTTCTAAAATCTTTTCAATCGGTTCGTGCAAGAGAGCCATGAATGCTTCGTTCGCATCGCCTTTCATGATGCTTAAGGTTCCGTAGTTCTTACTGATAAATCCTGTAGCGATTTCAGTTTCTCTGGATAAGTCTTTATAGACGGTGATATGTTTTGTATTGGAGCCACGCACGCGCTCACCGTAAGCTTGCGAATGGAATGTCAGTCCTTGTGCCGCAAGCCGATTTATAAATTCCTTGAATTGTTTGGGCGTGATTTCGTAGCCAATGACGTTGTATTCGTCGTAGGCGTTCCACATCTCGATGGAGACGTGGTCGGCAAAGACGTTGATGGAATAATCTCGTATTTCTTCGCGTGGAAGAGATCCGCACACGTATCTATAAGTGACGCACGCAGCGGCTTTCCACTCTTTCTTTGAAAGCGTGCGCTGGGCACTTATGGGGAGCACCATTAATCCAATGAGTGTGCTGAGAAGAAGTTGTTTCATGGAGCTAATTTTGACGCGTTCTATCAATGATGGTTTTTATGTCTTCGGGCAGTGCTTGTAAGAAGGCATCGGCGGCTCTGCCTTTCTTAATATAGAGCGTACCTATACCTGCATAGGACGAGGCTGAGAAGTAGGGTGCTTCGCTTCCGTCGCTATAAAGTGCCAGTGCGTGTGTCTTTCCACCAGTAGGTAAGGGCTCGTCAGCTGGTTGACCTTTGGATATACCTTGGGCAGCAATCTGTTGCTTCACTTGTTGGAACTGTTCTTTGCTGAACGGATAGGCGGTGCGCAGTAGTTCTTTGCCGTAGCAAGTGATGCTGACTCGGATGCTATCCTCACGAATGTCGATTGAATAGCTGCGATGGTGTTGTGGTGGTGTGGAGGAGTCTGTGAAATCATACACGGCGCGTGTCGTAGCTTCCCATTGTTCGTCAGATACAGAGTGTCGTAGTGTAGGGCGCAGTTGCTGTTGCTGTTCTTCTTTCTCTCGTTTATATTCCTGATAGCCCTGGATGATAGCTGCAATTGGCAGCAAGGTTTCAAAAGCTGTTTGGGGGTCGCCCGTCTTGAGTGTCATGGTGCCAACACCGCCTGTGGTGAATGCGTCGTAGAAAGGCTCTTCAGCTCTTTCGGCATAGCAGGCGATGCTCTCTCTGTCGCCGCCTAAAGGTATGATGTCAACTTTGCTTTCGGGAATAGCACCTAATCCTTGAGCGGCCAGTTGGTCTTTCAGGTTGTTGAACATTTCGGGCGAAGAAGATTGAGAGACCTTACCAACGTATTCATTGCCCAAATATATGTTCATCACGATGCTGTCCTTGTCGGCTTCGATAGTATAGGTTGCTTTGTAAGGGTCTATTACTGATCGGTTTGTGAGAGAATAGACAATGCGAGCAGTGTTTTTCCACTGTTTCTTGGTGACGATTTTCTGTGCTATTGCGGGCAAGGCAAATCCCATGAGCAAGCAGCAGAGGGTTGCGAGGAACTTCTTCATTTTTTTCAGTGATTATGGATGTGAATGTTTTGTTGGCTTCTATCCCCCCTTTAGAGCATCGTGCGCGGGTCGGTGATGATGCCTGTTACAGCTGCGGCAGCTGCGGTGAGCGGACTTGCTAAGACGGTGCGTGCTCCTGCGCCTTGGCGACCTTCGAAGTTACGGTTGCTGGTGCTGACACATAGCTTTCCCGCGGGCACTTTGTCGTCGTTCATTGCCAGACAAGCCGAGCATCCGGGTTGGCGCACTTCAAAACCTGCTTCGTTGAGTATGCTTTCTATGCCTTCTTCCTTCACTTGTCGCAACACTTGCCACGAACCCGGCACGAGCCAGGCTACTACACTATCGGCTTTCTTTCGTCCTTTGGCGATTGATGCAAAGGCTCGAAAGTCTTCAATCCGTCCGTTGGTGCACGCTCCGAGGAATACATAGTCCACCGTCTTGCCCAGCATTTGTTCGCCAGCCTTGAATTGCATGTAGTCCAAAGCTTTCTGGTCGCTTTCGGTCTTTGCCGCAGGAATGCTTTCGCTGATGGCTATGCCCATGCCAGGGTTGGTTCCGTAGGTCACCATGGGTGCGATGTCCGAGGCAGAGAAATGTACTTCCTTGTCGAACACGGCATTGTCGTCGCTACGCAGTTCCTGCCAACGTGCCACAGCTTCGTCCCATGCCTTGCCTTGTGGGGCTTCGGGACGACCTTTGAGGTAGTTGAAGGTCACTTCGTCGGGAGCCACCATACCGCCGCGCGCTCCCATTTCTATGGAGAGGTTGCATAGTGTGAGACGGCCTTCCATGGTGAGTCTTCGCACGGCTTCACCCGCATATTCGATGAAATGGCCTGTAGCTCCGCTGGTGGTGAGTTGACTCATGATGTAGAGCGCAAGGTCTTTGGCGGTTACACCTCTGCCTAATGTGCCATCAACGGTGATGCGCATGGTTCGGGGCTTGGCTTGGAGGATACACTGCGCGGCCATGACTTGTTCCACTTCGCTCGTGCCAATGCCAAAAGCCACAGCTCCCACGGCTCCGTGTGTGCTGGTGTGGCTGTCGCCGCAAACGATGGTCATGCCAGGTTGTGTCAGTCCGCGCTCTGGGCCCACCACGTGGACAATGCCGCTGCGTTCGTCGCAGAGTGCATAGTGCGTCAGTCCGAATTCGCGTGTGTTTCTTGCTAATGTTTCCACCTGTTTGCGCCCAACGGGGTCGGCTATGGGTTGGTCCTGATTGAGGGTGGGAATATTGTGGTCGGGCATACACGTGATGCGTTCGGGGCGAAAGGGTCGAATGCCGCGTTGTCTAAGGCCTTCAAAAGCTTGCGGACTGGTCACTTCGTGGCAGTAGAGACGGTCAATGTAGAGTTGGTCGGGACCGTCAGCCACGTGCTGCACCACGTGTGCGTCCCATATTTTGTCGAATAGCGTTTTCATCGTTCGTTTGGTGTTTGGTAAACGTAAAGCAGCGCACAAAAGTACAAATTTTCCACAAGAGTGCTTGCTGCGTGTGCTATTTTTGGCAATAAAGCAACCTTCTCTCAGTGCAAGGTGTGAGATGTATTAGCCCTCAAGGCCCATGAAAAATTCGTTGTATTCTGATTGTTTCATTTCTTTTCCCAACGTTTTCGCTTCGTTTTCCCAATGTTTTCGCATAAGCTAAGGCATGTTTTTGCGAGAAATCCCCACTGTTTTGCGTGCGCGCTGTACGGTGTTCACGTGCGCGCCGTACGAAAATCACGTGAACACCGTACGATGTTCAAGCGAAAGGACGGTATCTATTTGCCGCAAAGTGTGCTTGTCTTTGTCGCTCAGTGTGCTTATTTTTAGCACAAAGCGTGCTTCTGTCGGTCACGGCAGCAAAGATTAGTCCCACAGCGCTTGGGATATTGCAGGCGGTGGGGTGGGGAGGTGCGGAGGCTATTGCACCTTTATGGGAAAGATGTGGGCAGGCGGTGCGACTGTTTTCGTAGGCAGACGGCCTACGGGCTTTGCGTTTCTATGGCTGATAGAGCAGGCGGAGTGTTTGTTCGCCTTTATAGGTCGTGACAGTGAAAACGATAGAGTCACGGCCTGCGGTGAGCAGTTTTTCTTGCGGAGTGGAGCTTTCCCCATAGTGGTATATGGGGCAAGAGATATAGGTCTCGCGCGTGTAGTATTCTGGGTTGTTGCCTTGGTCGTGGTAAAGGTGCAGGCGAAGTCGGCGAGTACCATCGGTGAGCAGGTCTATACCTTCTTCGACAAAGGCGAAGGCATGAGGTTCTGTGGCTGTGTGAAGTGCTAGACGCATGTTGATGTATCGCCCGCTGCTCCACAGCGAAAGGAGTTCCACAGGGTGGTACTTTCGTTTGTCTTCAGAAAATGCACGAGGCATTGGTGACACGACGTTGGCGATTTGGTAGAGATGTGCTCTCTCTTCACCATCGTAGAGCGCGCGTACCTGCACGCGATAGATGGAATCGGGCGTGAGGACTTTGTGGCTAGAAGTAATGGTGCGCACGCCCGCTGCATCGGGAATTAAAGTTTCAGGACGGCCATTGCCATCGGTTTGGATTTCTGCCAAGGTGGTGATATAGGCGGGTGCTATTTCCCCGTCGTCGTCCGAACAAGCAAAAACAAGCAGGCAAGAAATAAAGAGAAGAAAGGTCGTGCGCATGGCTCAGAGGTTATGAACGTGTTGCGAGGTAGTTGCGCACGGGATTGGCGTACATAGTGAGGATGCGCTCTTTGAGAAACGCAACGTCGGGATTGGGCAAATCCACCAATGCAATGCGGTTTTCTACATATTGCTCAAAGCGTGTGCGCTCTTCGTCGGTGTAGCGGCCACAATGAGTACCTTCGAGCAAGTCGAGCGCCACGAAATTGCTGGGGAAGAGACTGTAGTGACTATGGATCTCGCGGTCGATGTGGTGAGCCAATGCGGGGAAGAAATCTGCCTTGGGGAGGTTCTTGTTGCTATCAAGCCACTGGTGGGTGGGCGAACAAATGTGGTAGTGCACCCGTCCTTTGTAACCGAAGATGCCGATGCGCATGTTGTCAAGGTCGTCTTGACGCGATTTCTTGTAATCAGGATTGTCGCGTTTGAGTTGAAACTCTTTGGCCTTGAGATAGTCGCAAGGGTCGTATTCGTAGGAGATGGCGAGCGGTGTGAGTCTAAGCTCGCGAATGCGGTCGGCAGGCGTTCCGGTGCCGCCCATGCACATCATCTTCAGAAGAGCTTCCTGCGTGCGGTCGTTGCTGTCCTTTGCACGTCCCTCTCGCTGCGCAATCCAGATGTTTTGATGCTTCTGAGCGATGGCAAAGTGCATGTATTCGCTGAGCAAGCGGCTGGCTTCCAAGGTCTCGCGCAATCCTAATCCGCGCCTCACGATGAAGGCCTTGTTCACTCTTACGAGTTGTTCTATCCAAGGATAAGCCAGCAAGTTGTCGCCGATGGCTATTTCAACCGTGTCGGGAAAGCCTGCATCTATGAGGAGCATGGCGAGCAAAGCACTGTCGAGCACAATGTCGCGATGGTTGGAAACAAACGTGTGGGGCGCAGATTTGTCGGCAATAGCTTCAGTGTTAATGGTGCAGGAGGTGGTAAGCTTTTGCACCAAAGTCTTGATCAACGGATAGACAAAAACCTTTTGGAAGTCAAGGTTGGTGTGGCACTTCGTGACCATCTGTGTAAGCATAGCCGCAAAGTTTCCTTTGTCCTCAGACTCAGATGCGCCGAGCAGATTTTCAGGCATGGCATTGAGCGCACTGATAAACTGCGAGTCGGCAAGCAGAGTTGACAAGGCTTGCTGAAGCTCTTCGGGCTCTACGGGGCGAATAGTGTCAAAACGAGAGGGTACTTGCATGGCTTGGCATTATGATGCAATATGGGCTGAATTAAAGTCGGCCTTCTATGATGTCGGAGAGCACGTCTTTGATGTCGAGACCGGCGGCGCGTACTTGCTGAGGAATGAAGCTGGTTGCTGTCATGCCTGGGACGGTGTTGATTTCCAACAAACAAATTTCTTCTTCGCCTGGTGTGCCTCGCAGAATGTAGTCAATGCGTATGATGCCGTAGCAACCCAATAGGCGGAAGAGCGTGCGCGTCAATTCTTGCACACGGGCAGCTGTGTCGGGATGGATGCGGGCTGGCGTTATCTCGTCAACCTTGCCATTGTATTTGGCATCGTAGTCAAAAAATTCTTGGTCGGTGACCACTTCGGTGAGTGGGAAGGTAATCAAATCGCCACCGCCTTGGTAGCAGCCGCAAGTGATTTCGGTGCCAGTGAGTAGGCTTTCAATCATCACTTCATTGTCTTCGGCTAAGGCTGCATCAATGGCTGACGAAAGTTGGTCGATGGTCTTCACCTTTGTCACACCAAAAGAGCTGCCGCCAGCATTGGGCTTGACGAAGCAGGGAAGGCCTAAGCGTTCCACAATGCTTTCGTCAGATGGGCGCGCCTCATCCTTGCGAAGTAAAATGCTGTCGGCAACAAAGAGCCCCGGTTGTGAGCGAAGCAACGTGCAGAGCATAAACTTGTTGAACGTGACGGCTTCGATCTTCACACCACTGGTGGAGTAGGGCATGTGGATAAGGTCGAAATAGCCTTGCAACACGCCGTTCTCGCCAGGAGTGCCGTGGATGGTGATGTAAGCAAAGTCGAATGTGTGGTGGCCGTCGGGGGCTGTAAAGCTGAAATCGTTTCGGTCAATGGGGTATTCTTTGTTTTGGTAGCAGGCGTGCCAGTCTGTGCCATGGAGCACGCAGACGGTGCAGTCGTATTTGTCGTTGTCCATGAAAGACATCAAACCTTCAGCACTGCGCAGCGATACCTGGTATTCGGAGGAGTCGCCACCTGCGACAATGGCTATTTTCTTTTTCATTATTAGAGATTGATATTTGTTTGCGTTAATAATCATAGAAACATAGTTAATTGTTTGCGGGGTTATAGGTGCGCCAACGCGCTATGAGGGATTGAAAATCTTCGGGCAGTGGGCTGTCGAAATCCACCTCGTCGCCGCTCACTGGATGGCGGAAACCAAGCGTGCGAGCGTGCAATGCTTGGCGCGGACAGAGGTCAAAGCACCGATAAACGAACGTTTTGTAGGCAGCACCAGGCTGTCCGCGTAGAATTTGCGTGCCACCATAGCGTTCGTCGCCAAAAAGCGGATGACCAATGTGGGACATGTGAGCCCGAATTTGGTGGGTGCGACCAGTCTCTAACCTACATTCTATGAGCGACACATAACCAAAGCGTTCCAATACGCGCCAATGCGTCACGGCTGGTTTACCTTGGTCGCTTTCGGGCGGATAGACCGCCATCTTCAGACGATCGCGAATGTCGCGCCCTATGTTGCCTTCAATGCGTCCCTCGTCGGCAGGGTTGCCCCAAACGAGGGCTGTGTAGAGCCGTCGTGAAGTCTTATGGAAAAACTGCAACGCAAGGCGAGTCTTGGCTTCGGGCGTTTTGGCCACGACGAGCAGACCGCTAGTGTCCTTGTCGATGCGGTGCACCAATCCCACTGTGGGATCGTTGGGGTCGTAGGTGGGAACACCACGCATGTGCCAAGCAATGGCGTTGACCAATGTGCCACTAAAATTGCCTGCACCAGGATGGACCACCATGCCGGCAGGCTTATCAACAACGATCAAAGCGTTGTCTTCGTAGATGATGTGAAGGGGAATGTTCTCGGGCAGAATGGTGCTGTCGAAGCGCGGGCGATCGAGTTGCAACGTTGCAACATCGCCGGGCTTCACCCGATAGCCTTTTTTTACGGGCTGCCCATTGACGTGGATGAAGCCTGCGTTGGCTGCGGCTTGGATACGAGCGCGAGAAGTGTTGGGCAAATGTTCCATGAGGAACTTGTCCACACGCAAGGGTTCTTGCCCGCGATCGGCTACAACGCGCAGGTGCTCGTAAAGTTCGTCAGAGCCATTGTTCATATAGGCCTCGCTCGTCATGGTACGAAGCTATTCTTCAATAGGTTCTTCAACAAGAACTTCAGGATTGTCAAGAACAATGTCGTTGGGGCCGAGCGTGTGGAGCTCGCTCTCGGAAATGGTGTCAGTGACGTATTCGGCAATTTCTTGGGTGCTCGTCTCTCCGTTGAATTGCTCTACAAGCTTGCCATTGCCAACAACCAGGGCAATGATGCTTCCCGATGAAATGCGGTCGCCTACTTTTACTTCTTTGCCGTTTACTTTAATGCCATAAACCCATTCCTTGTCGCCGTTGCACCATTCTATGCGTACGCTATCAAAGCCCATTGACTTTAAGAGAGATTGAGCTTGACGCATAGAAGAATTGTCGGCAATGTCGGGCAAGGCAACAGGCAGCGGAGCGGCGGCGTTAATGGTGAGGTGCACCATGCGTCCAGGCTTTACCACTTGACCCGCAGCAAGCGATTGTTCAAGAATGATGTCGGGGCGCTTGGTTGCCACATAGTCAGTGTCGCTTACTTCAACGTCAAGCCCTGCAGCTTCCAGTATGCGAATGGCTTCGGTGACATTCTTTTCCTTTACGTCGGGAACGGTAACCGTCTCGCCATGGTGTGTGTAGTACTGAAGCGCGTAGTAGGCACCAGCCACGAGTACGGCAGAAAGCAATAGAATACCCAAGCAATTGGCTCCAACAAAGAAGCCTGGTATCTTTTCTAAGTATTTGGAGAGGCGCATATCTTTACTGTTTACTTGCTTATGCAGGGCAAAAGTACAAAAAAACGGAAGAAAAACCACTTTGCAAGCGCAAACTTGGCTTTTCTTCCCTATTTCACATTAAACTTCTTGTTTAAGGGGCTTACTTCTTGCGTCCGTTGAATTCGTCGGATACGGTAAGTTTCTTGCGGCCCTTAGCCCTGCGGCTGGCCAATACGCGACGGCCATTAGCGGTAGTCATACGTTCACGAAAGCCGTGCTTGTTCTTTCTCTTACGATTGTGCGGCTGGAAAGTCCTTTTCATTGCTGTATCTTTTTTATTTCTACGATTTCTTCTTTTTTAGCGGCTGCAAAGTTAAAGATAAAAATCTTGAACAGCCAAAAAACTTTCAAGCAAAGTGCAAATTCTGTGGGTTTTATGAGCGAGTTTTGGGATTATATGCACGCTAAAGATGCCTATTCGGTGGAGTTGTGCTACTTTTGCTTCGCTTTCCTGGTATGGTCAGCGTGAAAGCTACAAGCAATAAGGCCTTTTGTGTGATAATTCTCTAACACCTTTGCATGAAACTTATCGTTCATCCCAATTTCGCTTCACTACGCGATGGCATTGCTTCGCTTGCATCAAACTTTGAAACGCAAGGCACGGTGCTCTACAATAAGCGCAACCAAGTGAGGCTCGTTGAGGTGGATGGCACATCGCTTGTGGTGAAGCGCTTCAAGCATTTGTCGGCATGGCGAGCGTTTATCTATCGCTATTTGCGGCGAAGCAAGGCGCAGCGGGCATACGAAAATGCTTTACATCTGCTCCAATTAGGCTTCAATACACCAGACCCCGTGGCATGGATGCGGGCAGGACGTTACTATTATTATATATGTATGCCTTCCATGAAGCGTAGTGTGAAGGACGAACTGGTGCTTAGTAGTCCTTACAACACAAAACTCGTTGAGCCTTATGCCCAATATGTGGCTCAGCTACACGAAAGCGGTGTGCTCCATCGCGACTGCAATCCTTCGAACGTACTCTATGAGAAACCTCAAGACGGCACTGCTTATTCGTTTGAACTGATTGACATCAACCGTATGCGTTTCTATGAAGGACGGCCTGTGCCAAAACGTGCGTGTATAAAAAATCTGTGTACACTCTTTTGGGAGCCTAAAGGTGTGTTTGAGGAAGTAGTCAAAGCTTATGCCGATGCCCGTGGTTGGCCTGCTGATGATTATGAAAAAATCATGCGTGCGAAGAAGCGGAGTAATAAAAGTTATGCTCGAGGCAAACATTTCGCGCATCCAATTCACTATCTTCGCAGTTTGCTTAATGCCAAATCAATATCTTAGAGAGACCTATGAAGTTAGCAGCATTGCTTCCGCATACTAAATTATATGGCGGTGTGAAACGTTTTCTTGAATTGGGAAATATCTTTGTAAACAAAGGTCACGACTTTTGTATATACACACCCGATGGCGTGCCGCCGTCATGGTTTGATTACAAAGGTAGGATGGGTACTTTTGAAGAATTACGCAACGCAAGCCTTGATGCCCTTTGGACCACGAAAACTTCCTACGTTCCAATGATGCTTGAGGTCAATGCGCGCCACAAGATTTTCTACCATGTGCGTATTCATGAGAAGATGAAATCCATCGTTCGCAATCCTGAAATAGAGATATATGCCTGTTCTTCCAACGTGTATCAGCACGACTTGAAAAAATTCGGTCGCAAGACTTTCAAAGCCATTGGTGGCGTGACCGTAGCAAACTACCAGCCCAAAGTCAATTACGAAGTAAAGGGCAGACCATTCGTCGTAATGGCCTACGGACGCATTGTAGAACGAGTAAAAGGCACGAAATATGTAGTCAAAGCCTGTGAAAGGTTGTACAAAAAAGGGTATAACATTAAGTTGTTGCTCTTCGATACAGCACAGTCAGTTGAGTGGCAGGAGCGCATAGAGCAATTCAGATGTAAATGTCCATTCGAATTCGTCACAAACCATCCCGTTCAAGCAAATAGTCAATTGTTTGGCAGAGCCGATTGTTTCGTGTCAGCCGAAAACCCACGCTATTCTGGATGGAATAACACCGTAGCCGAAGCGATGGCTTGCGCATTGCCAGTTGTCACTACCAAAGCAGGCACACTTGACTTAATAACAGATGAACAATGCGGTATTCTCTCAGCCCGTTGGGTTTTCTGCTTTGAACGCCATATTGCTCGGTTATATCACAATGAAGCTCTGCGCCAAAAACTAGGGCAAGCAGCGCGAGAGCGAATAGCCCAATTTGATTGGGAGCAAGTAGCACTGCATATACTTAACCACTTACAAAATAAAATTTAGTTCTTTATGTCGTTGTAACATTTGTTTTGCATTGGCATTTAATCATTCTCTCACCGAAAACTTACTACGTTTTCAAAAAAGGTTTAAGTCATTTGTTCTAACCCTAATGCTACAAAACTTCTCGTAGGGAGAACTTATTCCCAAATGTTGCGCATACCAACATCTTTGAAAATAGTTAGCGCACGTTTCAACTTACTGCGCAAAACATTCCCCTTAAACGACCGCGCTGACAACCAAGCATTTTCCTGCCAGGGTTCGCCGCGATGTAGCACTTCGTTCATAAATGTTCTTGATGTAATGCCCCACTTGCGCAGAAATTGCGTAGAGCCATCATTCTTGACCACACGTCCCGTAGAGCGTGCTTCAAAATGATAGAAACGACTAGCATCCACACCCTTGAACATACGCACACCCGCATGCCACAATTTTGCAGAAAGATCAGGGTCGCTATACATACCTGGCGAAAATTCTACACTGTATCCTCCAATCAAATCCCATACATCTCGATGCATCACATTCGGAGGCCAAGTCGCTCCCATCCAGTCACCATGAGGTAGCGACTTGAATTCGCGCAACAGACGTTCCTCTTCAAACGTGTCAACGCTTTGCCCGTAATCAGCTGGAGCAATCACACTCTTGCAAAAAAACGGACGAGGTTGGATTAGTGTACCCGAAAGAAAGAATTTTTTGTGGCCGATAGCCTCAATTTCGTCTAATAGCGCAACGTCCCATCCAGGCAACGCATACATATCATCATTCATATACAAAATATACGGATTGCTTACCAACGGACGCAATCCATTCAAGGCATAACACACTCCCACATTCTCTTTTGAATATGTATATTTCAACCCCTGCTGTTTTACCCAGGCTAATGTTCCGTCCGTTCCTTCATTCACATGAATAAGAATTTCGTGAGCATACCGCGAATGTGTCAGGATACTCCGAATGCACAACTGTAGATAGCGTAAATTATTCCACGTTGGGATCAAAATAGAAAAAAGTCCTTTATCCATATTGATCAGTAATTAGGAGTAACAAACAATTCATCATCATCAGCCACACGTCTCTGCCCGTCGAACGTAAGCAAATCCTCACGTTTATACCTAAAATGATCGTAAGCCAGCGAACTTCCCTCATCAAAATAATTACATTCCACGTCAAAAATGCCCAACATTAACTCATAGAGCAAATCATTTGTGAAATATTGCTCCGCGTTATGCTTCATTGCTGCTGCCCGCTCTGCATGTTTCAACAAGAATTCATCGTCAGTCCACACAAACAGTGGAATACGCATATTACGGAAACCATTGAAATTAGGAGTGCGGCGACGATCTGGCATTGTTGCATGGTCTGAACAATACACCATCGCCTTCAAATTCAGACGATCACGGCAAAACTCAAATGCCTTCTGAAGCACTTCGTCCGTAAATCGTAGCGAGTTTTCATAGTTCAGCACATCGTCTTGCACACCAGGCGCGCCCCATACAGTATGCGTTTCATTAGGGTAGCGGTTCAGAAAATTAAAATGACTTCCTAATAGATGGAGTATAACCAAATTGTTGCAACCCCCATCAATCTCATTCAAAAAACTTAGCAAAGAGCTGTCATACTGTACCACCCCAGGTGTTTGCATCGTCCATTTTGCTTGGTCGCACGTGCCCGCCAAAATTGTTACCCGAGTATCAAACACCCCTAAATGGCCTTGATTGCTGAACCAACTCACCTTATAGTTCAGTGCCTGAGCAATATCAATAATGCTACACGACTCTTCAAATCCTTTCGCTCCATACTGGTTCATCTCTGTCAGCGCTTTTTCCAATACCTGCACCGTATGCATCGTACAGCTGTAGGCATGCTTGAAAATATGTGTATGCGCCTTGTCCTCAGTCATTATCCGCATCCATGGCGTTGTGTCGTGTGGATAGTTGGAAAAAGCACTCATGTAATCCCGCGAAGCTGATTCCCCAATTACTAATAGAATCGTGTGTGGCTTATCATAAGGAACACCTCGCTGTTTTACCTGCAGACTCCCAATTCTTCGCTTCCTTCCAGATAAATAACGCTTGCCTTCTGCCATATATTCCTCTACATCGCGCACCAATCCTAAAAGCCCCGTCCGAAGAACAAAGCCTTGGCGTCCTCCGAACAGATACCACCCCACGGCCATTGCATAGCAGAACAAAAGGATCAACTCCACTACACGCGATAAACCCATCAAAGGGAATTCTTCCGCAAATTCTACATTTATTGCCGTATTTCCTGCAATGCATCCCACCAACACCATCGCAACTGTCATTACAGCAGTCAGCACACTCCACCACTTGAATGAACGCACAAACTCAAACACTTCATTCAAGTCAGTTTCCTGAACCAATAGCAAACCTCGCGAATCAACACATACTCCATATATAATATAATAACCCCACATAAACACCACTGGTAGCAATAACACAAACTCCACCACGCCAACCAAAGCAAGAAGAGGTGGCCACAATGTAGCCAGTAGCGTCAGGGTCGTGAGCCAGCCTATGAGGTAAATGCCAAAGGTTGTGTCAGCATAGTTCTCGTAGTCGGGCGAAACTTTTCGATTTGTGAGATGGTAGAGTAGGGGATAGGTGAGCATCCACGCCCCGCCCACAACAAAAGGCATCAACGTCCATCCTGCCACCATCGGCAACCACGCAGCTATTGTCGCAAAGAGCATACGTCGCGTCTGTTGCCCACGAGCAGAGTGCGACATACCATGATTAAAACTAAAATATATTGTGTAAGCAAAGCCGAGAGTTAGGGTAAAGCCCAGAAATATCCACATTGTCAGATCTACCTTGTTGGTTTGACGAAGCAAAAGTACTGCAAGCTGGGCGCAAGAGCAAAGCAAAACGTAGCTTTGATTGGTATTTTACCCAATTGCAGCCCGCTTTGTCAATGCAAAAGTGCTAATTCTTTCAAAAAAATTTGTTTTTTCATTCTCCTCGCCTTACTTTTGCACACCAGAAACAAAGAGCACTGTTCCATGGTGTAATGGCAGCACAAGTGATTTTGGTTCACTTAGTCCCCGTTCGAATCGGAGTGGAACAACATTCGTGACGAGCACAAGTCCCGCCAATAAACCCGAAGGCGGGACTTTGTTTTTCTTTTATTTCTTTAGCGTCATCGTCGCATGAGTTTGGAGCACGGGCGTTACCAGTCCGTATGATGGCCTTGACGCTATGAGTATGCTATAGTTCCCCTTTTCATCGTTTCTCTCTTTATTTACAGCTACCTGCTATGCTGAACTTTGAGATATACGAAGGGTTTGCTTTTCAAACAGATTTGCTCACATTTCGCATGGAATGTACGCTTGGCGAAAACCAAGCGCAGGCGCACTATGACCCACAGACGCATCTCTGTTTGCTACGCCTTCCCGCAGACTTCTCTTTCAAAGACCGCCGCAATCAGCTTTGGTTGCAAAAAGTGGTGCGCGAAGTGCTCCGAGGTATGGCAAAGCGCATCATTCTACCTCGCTTAGCCACTTTCGCTAAGCAATATGGCTATACCTATCGTCGCGTGTTCATCAAAGACCTCAGTTCGCGTTGGGGTTCTTGTTCTGAGCATGGAAACATCAATCTCAACCTTTGGCTCCTGCTTCTGCCCTCTCAGTTTGTTGACTATGTGCTAAAACACGAACTTGCTCATCTGCGTCACCTTGACCACAGCCCACAATTCTGGCAAGAAGTTGATCGCATGACAGGCGGTCCAGGCACAGCCAAAGCACTTTCAAAGGCTAAGAACGACTACTTGCGCAAGCAGGTTCAGCCGCTTTTCATGGGAGCTCAAGCGTCCTAAATCGCAAGAATTAAAATGTAAAAACGTATTCCGTCAGCGTACGTGAATTGTAGTCACTCTTCACGCCCGTTGAGGGTGTTTTAGCTCCTGCAAAATGCGAAAGATTGTTAAGTACGCTGAAAAAACGTAGTCTTTTATTTTGCCAAAATGCCCTTTTTTTTTTTCTTTCTTCTTATGCGGTGTTTTTAGCTTGTGTGCTTTGAAACAGTGCCTATATCTTTGCACTCGTTGTTTAAATCCACGGTGGAATAAGGAAACTTCCGCCGAAAGCGTTCTTTAAAATACAGTAATGGCTTAAGGTCCGTAGCTTTACGGCTCGGCTTTGTTGCGTGCTATACTTTGCGTTTAGTAGGCAATTGTGCTGTTTCTGGACGTTGTTGGATAAACATCATATTAACGAGAAAAATCAACCAATAACAAACATCATTAAAAGCAATGAAGCATTCATCAACTTCATTTTTAGCATGGCTCGCTCTGCTACTTGCCTTTGTGCTGGGTAGTGGTACAATGCGAGCAGAAACGGTGACGCTGGCACCATCGGATGTGACGTATAGTGCTAGTAGTGGCTATACTAAGACAGCCACGTTCAGCTCTACGCCAGTAGTGACAGTGACGGCCTCGGCCAATAACATGGACATGAGTCAGACCTCCGATTACCTGCTTTGGGCCTCGGGGCAGATACAATCTTCCACGTACACTATCAGTGTGCCGAGTGGCTATGTTGTGACGGGCTATACCCTTACGGGTACAGCCAATAGTAACGACCAAACCGTGGCACCCGCAGTCGGGACCGCTACGACATTTACGTCAGCAGCCTCAGAAATAGTGACGGTTTCCGGTATTTATTGTCAGAATCCTTTCTTTACGCTCACAGGAGCCAACACGGGACTCAAGATTACCGAGATTACCGTGACGTACGTGGAGGTTGCTTCTGCGGGAACTTCTACCACCGCACTTTCAGAACTCTATGGCGGCATCTCTGTGGGCAGCGAAGCCGCAAGTCTTACGACAGGGCAGTGGTACGTGATGTTCGACCGTGGTCCTGGTCACGGCTATCTCTACGAGCAGACCTCTTCCCACACGCTCTACAACACCAATACAGTTCCAAGCGGGCTGAGCGCTAACAATGCCAAATACTTGGTGCGCTTGTCGGATGCCACTGATGGAAAATATTACATCCAGAACGGCTTTGGTAACTATTTCGGAACGATTACGCAATCAACAGCTGTGCCAATGAGTGCTTCGGCGATTGCGCCTATTACGGTTGAAAAGATTGCCAGTACCGATGGACACTTTTATTTGCAGTCGTCGTTAGGTTTAGTTCTTGATGCCAATGCTACAACCTCTGGCGATGCTGCCGTTGTGGGATGGGGTACGACGGTTCCTACCTCTACGGGCGGCAACAACGACTGGGCTTTCTATCCCGTTACGATGGGCTACACCGTTTCTTCTAACATTGCTGCAGGCGGCGTGACCTATTCTGGAACCGACTATGCCCACGGAGCGTTCATTAGTGGCGCAGTGATTACGGCTTCCGATCTCACGGGCATCGCAGTGAGTGGCTACGAGGTATCCGACGTCAGTGTTTCGGGAGGTACGATCACGATTAACTATCTGCCTGCTGGTGGTAGTATCTTTACTATCGCGGGCTATGTCAGTGCCGGTGTGACAATTGACGAAAGTACTGTGACAGACTTTCCTATATATAATAGTGCAGGCACGTTCACGGTGAGCAACGCGGCTTCGGCTACGACGTTAGAAAACTTGTGGGTGGCTGTAAAGACGGGCGATACCTATTATTTCCGCAGTGCCTACGATGGCCAATATCTCTCAGCTACAGATGGACTGACAAGCACGGCTTATCCTTATACCGTGAGCTTGGGTACAACCAATCCTTACATTGCTTTATATAATAGCTCTTTGGGTGGTGGTCGTTATGTGGCTTCAGGTTACGCGAATAGTACGTATCAATTTGGTAGAACGACGGGTTCTGGTTATTATGCTAACCAAAAAACCCAGCAAACCAATTGGTCCACCGACTTCCTTTTGACGCAGAACACGGACTATGTTGTCTATACTTTGACTTGCTCAGGTGCTCCCTCGGGCGAAACGCCTACACTGACTTATGGCGGATGGACGGGGGTAACAGACGGCGACATCTTCGTTGCTCCTGCTACAGGTATCACAGAGAATGACCTTACCGTCTCTGAATACACAGGATATACCCGCACGGTGACGATTGACAACACAAATCGCACTGTCACTGTTGCCTATACACCCGCTAGCAGTGTTGTTTCGTTCACAGATGGCACAAATGCCGTGAGTGTGAGCGTCGATGGCGGTACGGCAGCAAGCAGCTATTCACAGACCTACGGCACAGCCCTCAGCAGTATTTCCTATGGTAGCAGCAATTACGTAGCCTATACGCTCAATGGCACAACCTACTACGGCAACAACAACCCCGCGTTGCTTGCAGCCATAGCAAGTCTAACGTCGAGTGCTACCATTACGGTGACTACTGCCACGGGCGACATCACCGTGACCGACGTGAACGGCGATGCGCTCTCAACCTCTCGCAAGTATTTCTTCAAGAACGTTGGTGCAAACACATATGCTTGGGCAGCCGACGATAAGAGTGTCATCGGTCCTTATGCAGCTTCGTCCGTTTGGGCCGACAACTATCGTTACAGCGTAGAAGGCGCAGGCTCTATGCTTGTGCTTAAGAGTGTAAGTGCCAATGCATATCTTGCAGCTTCCGACATCAGCGATGGTGCTGGCAAGATTTCCCCAACGGCTGCTACAGCCGATGCAGCCATGGTGGTCAACGCTGGCACAGGTAGCACCACCAACGGATTTAGCCTCACTCCAGCAGGAAATTATTATTTGAATTTCTACGCAAGTGGTAACCTCGGCTTTTGGAATACACCAAATTCTACCGCAGCTACCAACACTTGGCAGTTTATTCCCGCCCTGCGCGTGGACTTTGTTGATGCCAACGGTAATGGGGTGAATATGCGTGCTACGGTGGGTGGACAATCGCTTTCGTACGACCGCACGAACATCTGTTTCCCGCAAGGTGCTACTTGGACAGCACTTACTCCTTCGGGTGCTCCAGGACTTCCCTACGTAGTGAAATATATCCTTAATAACACTACCTACGACGACCGCAATATGTCGGCGCTCTATACAGCTCTTGCCGCCCTCACAGCCGATGCTACGGTTACGGTCATCTATGGAGCAGACATCGCAGTGGCCGACATCAATGGCAATGCGCTTGAAGAAGGCAAGAACTACTATGTGAAGCTACCTGGACGAGGTGAATACTATTTCACGCAAAATGGTTCTTACATTCAACCCACAGCTTACAATGCTGCTTATGGACAGATCCATCAGATTAAAGGCTCTGGTGAATATCTGGCTTTGCAATTGCCCTATAGAGGCAGCGGCTACTACCTTGGCGTTTCTTGGAATGCTACCGCCTTGGCTGATGGCTATAAAAAGGTTTCAAGCACCATAGACTTAAATCAAGCTTTGCGCTTTGACGCCATACCTCAGGCAGCTTATGTGAATAGCTATGCTCTACGAGCCGTGAGTGGTGTAGATGGAGCAACTCCTGCCAGCAACTATCTGAGCAATCACAGCGGTGTGAACCGAAACATGGGTTTCAACAGCACGATCGATGCAGGTGCTTACCTTCAGTTCATTCCCGCGATTGCCATTACCGTGCAGGATCAGAACGCAGGTGCGCTAAATGTCACAGTTAACGGCACCGCATTGGGTACGAACGTATTCTATCGTCCTTATGGTGTAGGCATCACTTCGCTATTGGCCAATGCTCAGGCTATGGGTAGCACCACTACGGCTACCATCAATGGTACGACCTATACGGGTGCCGACAACATCCTCGCCGCCATCAATGCTTTGACCGACGACGCTACGGTTACCTTTAATATATATACGGTGACATTTACCGAGGCAAGCGAAAGCACCACACTGCTTACCATGACGGTGCTTCAGGGTGCTACACCTGATGAGCCCACCTTTGATATTGAAGAATCGCAAGTGCTTGCAACCTTCACGCTCGGCGGCAATGTATATGATGCACGCCGTTACTATCGCAGTGCGCTCTGCACCGCTTTGGCAGGTATCTCGGGCGATGCTACCGTTACGGTAAATCTTGCCAACGGTACTTTCTCTACCCTTGACAAGTTAGGCAATGTTCTAACCGACGGCGGCTACTACTTCCTCAAACTCGTAGGCCGTAGTTCTACGAACAAAGAGAACTTCATTGGTCGCAGCAATAACCTCTTTAAGCCTACTACTTCGTATAGTGTAGCAGAATTTGCAAACAATGCTACGGTCTTCAAAGTAGTGGGCGGTAGTGTAGCCACCAGCAACAGCGTGGATTATCTGCGCTTGGTAGTTCCCACTTCCCAGGATACGTATCTTGGTGCGGCTCTTTCAGCCTTGGAGAGTTCATCCACCTACGACAATATCGCAGGAAGCAGTGCTACCAACAACACGACTTCTAAGGTGTTCGCAGCTACTAACTACGATAACTTTATCACCTTCAGCCCTGTGCTTCACGACAACGCTGAGCACCTATATGGCCTCAATGTTGTAGGTAGCAATAGCGGCAGCGCGGTGAGCACTTATCTCAGTAACATTTATGGTACAGACTATCCCATTGGTTTCTATAACGAGCTCAGCGATGCAGGTACCTACTTGTGCTTTGTTCCTGCCATCAAGGTGACTTTCACTGGTCCTAATGGTATGCCCGTGAAGGTAACGGCCAATGACGAAGAACATGCCAATGGTATCATTCGCATACCTTATGGCCATGCGCTCAATTCGCTCACCCCGCCCACACGTTTTGCTACTTATACCATCGGTGAAGAGAGCGGGCTCTCTTATCTGCAAGTAATGGAGCGTGTGGCTCAGTTCACATCTGACACCCAAGTTAAGTGCAACGCTTACTTCAACCTTTCGTTCCTAGATGAAAATGGTGACTCTATTTCGAGCGACGTTCACGGCATGGGTTACACCTCAGGTTATGCCAATAAACATAGTATCGGTATGGGGTGCTGTCTCACAAACATTATTCTTGATGGCTATACCAAGCTCGACAACATCTATGTACTCCAAGGCGAGGAATACGACCTTATTGGTATTTATGAAGCCCTGATGCACTTAGAAGTAGCACAAGGCGAGGAAGTCGTTATCACAGTGAAAGAAGGCGTTGAAGAAATGACGGTGCTTGACATTTATGGCAATCCCCTCGTTTCGGGCAATAACTACTATATTCAGTTCCCTGGGCGAAATAACTACAAGTTGCAAGGTAGTATCTCTGCTTCAAACAACCATCTGGGGCTTACTAATAGCATGAGCTATGATGCATCTGCCAGCAACCGTCTTGTGTTCCAGCCTGTGGGTAATGGTAGCTACCTGCGTCTTGTTCCAGCGTTCAAGAGCGGATACTACGTGGGTAGCACCGACGTGACCGATGGTTACGACAAGGTGCAACTTATCAACGATGCCGACTATGCTTTGAATTTCCGTGCTGAGAAGAACACCACCTATACCAACTGCTATGGTCTGCGCGTGGCTAACCACAATGGAACGGTCACCACATTCATGAGCAACTATGGTGGAACAAATCAGCACTTGGGCTTCTACAGCACGCTTGATAACGGTGGCCTCGTGCAGTTTGTGCCTTATGCCAGCGGCATAACGCTCAACTTTGTAGATACCAATGGCAACCCAATCTTGGTTGACATCTACAACAACACGGACGCCAATGCAAGCACCAAGCAAGACACGCAAGTCAGCACCAAGACTTATAGTGTAAATGGAAACACTGCACTTACTAATTTGCAGAACTTCCGCTACTACTTCCAAACTGCCGATGGTGTGGGTCTTAACATCCTTGACTTCGAGTATAACGGCACACACTATGATAACTGGGGTGACCTCTTTAGTGCAGGTGCTGCTGATGGTGGCACCGTGACTGTGACAGTTGCCGCATCTGGCCGTCGCCCCTTGGATATCAATGGCAATCCCGTTGTTGCAGGTCGCACGTATCGCATCCAACGCCTCGTTAGCAATGCTGCCAATTATCTCACGAAGAACAGTTCTCAGGTGAAGCACCAATCTACGCTTGCTACCGATGGCACGCAGTATTGGACCGTAAGTACATCCGACGATTTTGCCACGATGCAACTCTCGCTCAATGGTAATGCGCTTTCATTCAACGGTAACGTAAATAGTGCAGGCACAGCCTATGTAGATGGAACAACGGGAACGACAGTGAATTTCCGCTCCATCATAGCAGACCGCACCACACACTACTACTTCCTCGAAGCAACAGTCAACGCAACAGAGACACGACTTTCCACCTCTGCCACCAATTATGGCTTCTATTCAGGAACCAACAATACGGGTGTGGCCTATAAGTACGCCTTTGTTCCCGTGGGCATTGTTGACTACTACAACAACGACATCGTAGCCGATCGTCCTTACCGCATCGAGATGCCTGGTAAGGTAGGCCAAGACAAATTCCCCGCTGGACGTCCAGTGACGTTGACGCTCTCAAGTGCTAACTCCGCTGTGACCGAAGCCAGTGTCATTGCTGCCAGCGTAGAGCAATACAATGCCTACTACTGGTTGCCCGACACCTACACCGGTCTTGACTACATGTACAACGAGAAGCAAGTTTGGTACTTTGAGCCCGTTAGTGGTGCCGAAGCTGGCTACTTGCTCCGCACACCCAATGGTTATGCTAAGGTAGCTTCTTACACAAATGGCGCAGCCGTTACAATCAATGCCGCTCAGGAAGATGCCACAACGTTCTACGGCGTTGAGGCAGAGTACGACGAGCTTGAAGGAGTCTATGGTTTCTACACCTATGATCCTTCAGCCTCTTCGCCCACAAAGCTCTATCTCTGTGCACGAAATGCCAATGCCATGGTGCTGTCTTCCAATCCCACGCAGAGCTCTACACGTTGGTATGCCGACTGCGTCTTCCGCGTAACGCCGCTCAAGAGCCAAACGCTCAGTGATGCCTATACCAACAGACAAGTACTTGCCAAGGGCTGGGACTGCTATGGTCCTGGTAAAGGAGCAAAGGGCTTGGAGTGGATTCCTGCGAATGGTGCTTACGCAGAAGCCGAAACCTCTATCCTCGAAACGCGCAACTGGCTCCAGGGTGTTGGCGACCACAACGACTCTATCATTGGTTACCACTTGCCCGACGTAGTATTCCTGGCCTACGACTACGCTACGGATACCTACATGGAAACCGTTGACTTCACTGCTCCTACACTTATCGGTTACACAGGTTCTATAATCTCAACCATGGTTGATGGATACTACGAGTTTACGGGTTATCAACTGAAAAAGTATCCTATTTTGGCTTCGCCTGCGCCAACGATAGGTTCTTCGGGAGGCTATGAGTTCGATATGGCCAATACTTATTGGTATATGATTGATGTCAACGAGATAAAAGACCAAGACTTGATCAATAACCAGCTGATGGCTAACGTGCAGTTGTCTTCGATAACTAATCCGTTTGTAGATAAGTATCTGTTCTGCTTCGTGGGCGATGAAGAAAACGGCTATCTTGTATATAACAAGGCTCAGGGTGCCGCCCACTTCATGGGACCGCGCAACGCACAAGCTCGCTGGTACGAAGCAAGCAACATCGTATGGATCGATTTTGCTACATCCACCGAAGAGAAACGCAATAAGTCGCGCATCCTCTTCCAGTGTTTACAACACGATGGTGCAGGCTACTATACCTTCGTGGACCGTTATAGTGGCTTAGGTCTTGACCGCTGGGGTGGACACATTGTTTATTGGCACGGACGTCCCATCTTAAATGGTGGAGGATATGCTGACAATGCTTCAAACAGCTCTGTCATCACCACCGACTACCAGAAGACACAGCTCGGCGATATCCCCAACTCGTTCTATCGTGGCTCTAATCGACTCTATGGTCGCACCATGGGATTCCCATCAGCCGCTGATACCTATAGCCGATTGATTACCGATGCTGTTACCAGCGGATATCTCAGCAGTATGATTGGGTATGTTGGCTTGTTCCGCTCGCAAGAAGATATTGATGCACGCTATGCGTGGTATCAGGATACCATTGCAGACCTCGCCGCCGACCAAACGCTTAATGAGAGCCAGTATAAGGCTGCCCTCGTCAAAGCATACGACGATTTCTTCGGTTGGCTCAAGGAGCGTAATACTACCACCCGACTTACCAATGGCGTTGAATTCCTCCGTCCGCGCTACTACTACCTCAAGAGCGTCAGCGATGAAAAATATCTCGCCGTGACCTCTGGCAACGAAGGCGATGCTTCCTATAACCTCACCTTGACCGACTCGCCAGAGACCACGCCTGGTGCCGTTTGGCAGTTTGAGATGGGAAGTCCTTACGATGCCTCATACTTTGGCTCAGAGCTCAACACGCAGCACTTTATGCACAACATCTATTGGAACGCATATCTCGCTACGATGACTAATGGTCAAGACGCTACACTCGTGCTCGAGTCTGGCTCTGGCTCTCCTGGTACGATTGACGTATATAACGATATGACCGTCATGGAAAATCCTGGTCAGTTCGTCCTGCGAACAGCTGTCAACGGATATGTAACAGAGTCTAACACCTGTCTCTCCGTTATCAATGGAAACGTTGAGGCACACAGCGGACACGTAGGCGGTGGACAACGTCGTTGGTACATCGTGCCGCTCATGACTGAGACACCAGCTTCAACCGATGATTGGGAAGACGTAGCGGCACGTGTGGAAGAATTCTCTACCGTGAATATCCCCACAGGCTACACTTGGACCAATGGAACAACCATCGCGAACACCGTTGCATCTGACCTCGTCTTTACCACCTATTGTAATCCGGATCGCAACGTAGCATTCCCGCACAACTCCAACTTATACGCATTCCGCGCAGACTACGAAGTAGGTAGTCAAGCCATTCACCTCGAACAGCTCGACGACCTCAGCGGACAGACCATTCCCGCTGGCATGGGTGTGGTAATACTTGCACCAAACGGTAAGACCATTCCATTCCTATCCGTAGGGCAAGCCAACGTTACGAAAACCACCTCACTGCTCGTGAGTGCAGGTGACGAACTCACCAACAATACCGTGGATCCCGGCAATTATGTATTCGTTTATAAGAAGAGCGGCACAGACTACGTTCTGAGGTTCTACAAAGTAGGAAGCAAGGGAGCAACCCTCGGTTACCACCGCGCATATCTGCCCAGTAGCGCGCTCGACTATGCTACACGCAGCCTGAGTGCCGTAGGCTTCAGTATGCTCTTCGACGATGGCACCGTGACACGTATTTCACTGCCTATGACCGACACCGAGGACGAAGACGACCTGCTCAATGGCAACAGCAACTCAGGCACCTTCGACCTGCAAGGTCGTCGCGTTGACGAACCGACAGAGCCCGGTGTGTATATCGTGAACGGACGCAAAGTCTATGTGAAGTAAACTATTTATCGTGGAATGTAAAAAAGATTTTCAACAAAGTCCTATGAAAAAGAAAGCTTATTTGGAACCAACATACCGCGTTGTTTATCTCAAAGCCCTTTGCGATGATACATTGATGACAGGCTCAGCCCAAAAAACAGGCGACGAAGAAGTTGACGACGGCGACGAATTCCTCGGAACCCGCAAGTTCTATGAATTTGAGTGGCAGTAAGCCATCAATAGAATACCACCATTTGTTCCGCCCCGTAGCAATCCCTGCTACGGGGCGGTTCTTCTTGTCTAATGAAGGCACACTTTGCCGCAATATCTAAAGAGAGCGGTCGTCTTGATTGCGAACCAACTAGGCCCTTTAAACTCAAATAATGATTAACGTAAAACCAAGTCAACGATAATTAAAAATATGCTTAACCTTGGTCAACCTATATTGTGAATAAGGCTCACAGTAGTCAACCTAAAACGTGAAACTACAGTGTATGTTTGGTTACGACATCCAATCTCGTCTATTTTTCATGGCCATGAAAAGTTATATTCACGGCCATGAAAAGTTAAGTTCATGCCCATGAAAAACAGACACCACCCTACAAAAAACCTTGTAAAAGGCTTTCTGCACTTGTTTTCTGTCACATAATAAGCGGCAATCTGTAAGCCAATTTTTGTTGAAAATGCAATCTGCTCAGCGCAAAAGCTGATATTCGTTAAATTTGCTCAGAAATAAGAAGCACTGAAAACCAACGAGATAAAAAACTTTTGCTAAATAACAATGAAAAAAGTTTGCGAAAAATTTGGAGCGAGCTGCGGGCCTGTTGTACTTTTGCACCCGCAAACGAAACGCAGGGTATCTGCAAAGTAGTTTGACGCAAGTTCTTAGAAACATTTCCATACTTACAGTCAGAGTAGTACAAGATTGCTTTTTTTCTCAGCGCAATGGTTTTTTTATT
The DNA here is from genome assembly GCA_900316575.1 of uncultured Prevotellaceae bacterium. Lineage (GTDB taxonomy): Bacteria > Bacteroidota > Bacteroidia > Bacteroidales > Bacteroidaceae > Alloprevotella. Next base: position 37,570 of record ONDJ01000017.1, read on the forward strand.
TGTTGAGCTTGAGAAGAGCAATATAGCAAGGGTGGCTTAGGGGTTATACAGTTATATATAATAATATGTATAATAATCACCTCTAAGCAGTTCGCAACAAACGCGAACAACACACTCTGTCAATTTTACCTTTAGACAATTCACGCAGCCAGAGACAAATTATATTAGTATTTGTATATATATTTTATATATAGATATTTCCATTGAAGAGTTTGATCCTGGCTCAGGATGAACGCTAGCTA
>ONDJ01000019.1 GCA_900316575.1 uncultured Prevotellaceae bacterium
GCCATAGGCCTCTACCTTGTCGGCACCTACGTTGCGGTCAGCCCACTTCAAACCACTCGGCAAACCAAGGTCAACATATACATGACCATTATCTACATTGCCGCTATTAGCAGGAGTTTCGGGAGTCTCGTCATCGTCTCCACCACAAGCTGAAAGGGAGAACGCGAGTGCGCCCGCAAACAATGCGAACGCGAAAAGGGATAAATACTTTTTCATCTTGAAAGATTGTATGAAGGGTTAAGCATGTTTTATGCTACCACTTCACCCAAAGGGAGGGGTTGAGGGCTTCGCGCTCTTGGCGCACCTGGAAATGAAGCACGCGCTCGCCCGAAGCATCGCGAGCCACCTTGCCAAGATTGGCAAGCGGTTTGACCATGTGGCCTTGCTTCACACTGACATCTTCCAAGCGCGCATAAACCGTGAGGTAAGAACCATGGCGGATCACCACGCAATAGCCTGTATCGAACTCATAGACGGCAGCAACCTTGCCGCCATAGACCGCGCGAGCCTGACAACCACTCTTGCCACGCACATAAACACCTTTGCTGCCCAGCTCTATGCCACCTACGACGTTTGTGCCAAAGGGCTTTATCAGTTTGTATTGCCCAGTGATCGGAACAGGTAGGTTGCCTTTTTCGGTTGCAAAACCCGTAGGCTCATTTTGCGCAAACAGACCAGAGGGAAGCAACAATGCAAAAAGGAAGAACAACTTACGAATGGTCATCATGAAGAGAAGAATAGGAGTGAGAGAAAGAACAATAGGGATTAGAACAGATTTTTGAGAACATCCGAGGCACTGCGTTGGCGATACTTGTCGGACGGAACGGTGTGGCCGTTCCACCCCGCGTCGGTACTAAAGCCCGAAAGCGAAAGGTCGGCACGGATGTCTTTGCCTACTCCCGTGACCGAGAGACTCATCTTCTTGGGATAAGGCTTGCCAGCTATCTGAGTGAAGTCACTATAGCGCCAAACAAAGCTACCACGCGCGGAAGCCTGCTTTCCCTCAACGGAAAGACGATCGATGAGGCCTGACTTTGTAACGGTCAGGAAATCATAATTGAGCTGCGGCGCGTCAGCTATAGTTAGCAATGTATGGTCGCCTGCTGACGAAAGATGGAAGCGATCGGCTGAAACACTGCCGTCTTGAGCTGGAACGAACAGCTCGTGCCAGAAGAGGGCTTGCAGGGAATAGAAGTTGAGACCAGCCTGCGCCAAGAAATCAACTTCGTTGTAGGAAGCCCGTACATACTGCTTGTGCACGCGATCGATGATAAGCACGTCTTTGGGCGAAAACTCAATGCGCGCCACTTCTACGAAGAGCACCACCAAAGAGAGTTGTATGACATCGTTCTTCTTCATCTTCAACGAACCCGTGACACCTACGTTCTTGCTCCCCACACCCAAGTCCATGGAGAGTTTGGCGGTCAATGCCTTTGTTGTAAGATTGTTGGCCTGCACGCTGCGTACAAAGGCTGTAACCGCCTCTTGTGCCTGAGCCTGCGTGTCAGAGTTTGTCCCATTGGTAACGGTGCGTTTTGTTCCACAGGAAGAGAGGGCGATCAAGGCTACAAAGAGCCAAAGTATTCTTTTCATAACGGATGGTGTTTGCTTGGTTTAAGATTGTTGAAACTATTGTTTTGTGCTAAATTCTTCGCTGACGCACTTTCTTTTGAATGATTTGTTGCAGTTCGGGATCGGTGGTAATCTCCAAAGATTGCTTCCAAAAGTTGACGGCCTCATCAGTGAGTCCTAAGCCCGCGTATATATCGCCAGCGTGGTCGAAGATACGACCGTATTCATCGTTGTAGCCCCAATCTGCTTGCTCCTTGACTAAGAGGATGGAGCTGTCTATCACCTCACGGGCTTGCTCCACGCGCCCAAGGCTTCCAAGCGTATAAGCATACGTGGCCAGATAGAGCGGATTTTTCCCATCGCTCCTTAGGGCCTGATTAATCATCGTTTCGGCTTGCTCCAAGCGCTCACCATGCAACGCGAGCAACGTGGCATACTCGTAAAGGAGCTGGTTGTTGTGAGGATTGTACACCAATGCACTGTCAAAAGCAGCATAGCCTTCCTCCGTTTCGTCCATTTCCACAAGCAACTGTCCGCGTGTGGCATAAAGCAACGAAATGATATAGGGGTCGGACTGGTCGCTGGCATATTCCGTTCCATTGTCTAAGACCTCAAGTGCTTCATCAATCTTTTCTTGCTGAATGAGCGTGTTGCCTTCAATAAAATAATAGACGGCACTGGTGGGATTGAACGTATGCCCCTCGCGGCAAAGGCGAAGAATTGCATCGTCGTCGTTGTCGTTTATTGCCAACTGCAAAGCCTGCAATCGCACACGGTCGTAAGATGGTGCTACTTCAAGAATGCGCTGATAGTAATTACGCATCGCGGGCAATGCCTCGGTACCCTCTCCGAGATATTCGGCACAGAAACGCACCAGGCGTGGATTGGGTTCGGCGACAAACAAGATTTGGTCGAACAAACGTATAACCAAGGGGCTCTCCAAACCATTGTCGAAAACAAAACCGGCGAAAAGCACTTCTTTATCGTAGTCGGGAGCGCGACTATTCAACAGATAACGCGGCATCAACGCATTGAAATGAGCCGTGTCGCCTTTCTGCAGATAATAATCGAGCATAGCATATTGGGCAGCATCGTTGTCGGGGTCAACCGTCAGCACGTCGTTGTACGTAGCCAAAGCCATCTCTTCGTGCCCTCCCGAATAGTAAAGGTCGCCCATCTTCACACGATAGCGGAGTTCGGTAGGATAAGCACGACACAAGTCTTCCATCACGCGAAAGCCTTCGGTCTCTTTACCAAGTTGTTGGTATGCTCGGAACTGATACAAGCTGTTTTCAAGGCTTTTTCCTTCAATGCGCTCCAAATGAGAAAGCGCAAAGAGAGCGCCCTCGTAGTCCTCAGCCAACTCACAGAGGTTTTCGAGCTGAAGATAGTTTTCGGCTGTAGGGTCACTCAGTGCTATCTCGCGCGCCAAAGGGATACTCTCGGCATAACGCCCTTGTTGGGTATAACTCGTTACTAAAGCAAGTTTATAATACTTGTTGTAAGGAGCCATCTGCACACTAAGCTGCAACAAAGAGTCGGCCATGTGAAACAGACGGGCAGAATCCTGCCCCGCTACGTCCTGGTAAAGTTGAGCAAGTTCATAATACGTTTCTGCCGAGTGAGGATTGATGCGGGCAGCTTCATTGAACAATTCGAATGCTGCATCAAAATTCTGTCCGATGCGCTCAATCACGGCAGCATGGTATAGCTCACTAAAGCGCAACTGAGTTTCAGCACTCAAACGCCTACTTGCAGTATCTACATGCACGTGAGCGATGGGCTGACGCGATGGTCTTTGCCTACTCACAGGCTTAAACATAGAACAACCCGCAAATAGCAAGAAAGATAATATGAATAGGACTTGTTTCAAACAGAAAACAGAAACGGGACAACAACTAAAATTTATGGCTTATCGGCTAACGGCTAATGCTTTCCCGTATGTCCAAATCCGCCCGAGCCACGCTCGGTTTCGTCGAGGCTCTCTTGAGGTTGCCAACTTATGGTTTCATGGCGGGCAATGACCATTTGAGCAATTCGGTCTCCATCGTTGACCACAAAAGGCTGATTGCTTAAATTGACGAGAATTACACCAATCTCACCACGATAGTCAGCGTCGATGGTTCCGGGCGAGTTGAGCACACCGATGCCACTGCGCAAAGCCAACCCACTGCGTGGCCTAACCTGAGCCTCATAACCTGCTGGCAATGCTATGAAAAGACCAGTTGGGATGAGTCTGCGCTCCAATGGCTGAAGTGTAAGGGGGGCTTCTAAATTTGCACGAAGATCCATACCAGCACTAAGCGACGTGGCGTAAGCTGGCAGGGGATGATGAGACTTGTTTACTATGTTTACGCTTGTCATGACTTTTTTTCTAACTCTTTATACGCCAAAGCGTACATCCTCATTTGCTTAATCATAGCCAAAAGACCATTGGACCGTGTAGGCGACAATTGGTCGCGCAGCCCGATGCGTTCAATGAAAAAGAGGTCGGCATCGAGTATTTCCTGCGGTGTGTGGCCCGAAAGAACTCTTACAAGCAAAGCCACCAAACCACGAACGATCAGCGCATCGCTCTCGCCTTGAAAAAAGAGACGTCCTCCCCTTTCTTCGCAAACGAGCCACACACGGCTCTGGCAACCATCAATAAGGTTTTGTTCTACCTTTTCCTTTTCAGAAAGCGCGGGTAAATCGCCGCCTAAATCAATCAACAACTGGTAGCGATCCATCCAGTCGTTTAACGCGCAAAACTCTTCGATAACCTCGTCTTGAAGTTCGTTTATTGAAGGATTGTTCATAATATGTTTCTTCGGTTTTTATTCCTGCCCAAAGCACTCAAAAGAACTTGGGGCTAATAGTCTGCAAGCATTTGCAACAATGTTTGTCCCACTGCACGGAGTGTGGCTGGATCTATGTTCTCGGGGGTGTCCTGAGCGGTGTGCCAAGTAGGACCAAATCCGCCCTGCTCACCATAGTAGGATATAATATCTATCGTGGGAATACCAGCCGCGTTCATATTGAGATGGTCGTCGGTCACAGCACCGCCTTCCTGGTCTATAAAGACATCGGAGAAGCCTGCCGTGCGAGCAGCCGACCACACACGTGCCACAACGGGCGCGGCATATTGCATGGAATAGTATTCGTGAGCAAAGCGCGCTCCTTTACCTCCTACCATATCTAATAATACGCCGAACACTGGCGAATAGTTTTCGCGGTGGGGATGAGTGGCCCAGTAGCGCGAACCTTGGCACCACGAACTGCCATCATCGGAAGAAGTGGGGTGACCCTGAGGCACTCCGTAGTCTTCAAGGTCGAAACAAACGAAGTCGATACCTACCGAGGGATTTAGTTCCCCCAACTTTCGAGCCACTTCTAAAAGGACTGCCACACCACTCGCCCCATCATTGGCGGCCATGACAGGCTCATTGTGTTTGGAAGCATCAGCATCGTGGTCGCACCAAGGACGGCTGTCGTAGTGCGTACATAGCACAATGCGCTCTTCGGCATCGGGTTTATAGGCAGCAATGATGTTGCGGCACTGGAAGGTCTTGCCGTCCCACATGGTGATAGGAGCTGTTTGTTCAACAATTTCAAGCCCATATTGGGAAAACTGCGACTTCATGTAATCGCCACACTTGCGATGGGCTTCGCTGCCTGGTGTGCGCGGCCCTAAATCACACTGAGCCATCAGAAAAGACATCGCACTATCAGCATCAAAAACCACTGCGGTAGCCGTTTCTTCATCCAAAGGCACAGTCTCAGCCTTCTTTTCGCCACACGCCAACATGGAAATCAAAATAAAACTTAGCAGAGAAACGCTCTGCACGGTCGTAACAAGTTTTTTCATAATTCTTGAAAAAAGGAATCGGCAGCGGCTTGTGCCTGACGCATCACACGCAGGAAGTTTCCGCCCCACACTTTCTGTAAATCGTCTGTGCTAAGCCCCTCGGCTATTAGGCGCTTTGTAAAATTGAGCATATCGGCAGCATTGGCTAAACCTGGCACGCCGCCATCGCCATCGAAGTCGCTACCTACACCAACATGGTCAATACCAGCTACGTCAATCATGTGCATGAGGTGGCGCACCGCATCATGGATACATGCGTCATCGGCTCTTTCACAGAGAAAGCCTGGATAGAACGTGACCTGTGCCACTCCGCCTACACCAGATAGAGCCGAAAGTTGTTCGTCGGTAAGATTACGCGGGTGGTTGCATAGTGCACGGCTGCTGGCATGAGAGCAAACCGGAGGCACATCGCTCACACTGATTGCATCATAAAAACTTTGTTCGCCAGCGTGGGAAAGGTCAACCATCATGCCCGTACGATTCATCTCGTAAATCACCTCTTTGCCAAAATCGCTCAAGCCGCCATGCTCGCTGTGTGTCTTAACAGCACTGTCGCAAATGTTGTTATCGCCATTATGACACAGCGTGAGATACACAACTCCCATGCGGCGAAAGCGCTCTACATTGGCAAGGTCATCGCCTAAGGCATATCCGTTTTCAATAGCGAGCATCAAGGAACGTAAGCCTTCGCGCTTATTACGCACAAGGTCATCGGGCGTAAAGGCGAGTGCCACCCCCTCGGTGTTTTCAGCCATGGTGCGAATTTCTCCCAAGAGGCGTGAGGCCATTTCTGTTGCAGCCCTGTGACCGTCGGCAGAACGCTCTCCTTGAGGAATGTAGGCCGCCATGATGCCACAATCTAACAAGCCTTCACACATTTTGTGGTGATCAACAAGAACTTTTTCGTCTCGCTGCTCAAACTGAACGCCTTGATCGAAAAACATCGGCGTGTCCTCGTGAGAATCTAAAATGAGAACGTCTTTCCTTAAATGAAAGTCGCGCGACTGTCGATGCAAATAGGCTTGCCTTACTACTTCCTTAAACAGAGGCATCATGCAATCGTCGCCTGCCAGAATAAAACACTCAGGATGCCACTGTACACCCCAAATAGGTTTGTACTCGGTGCTTTCAACGGCTTCTATGATACCATCGGCCGAACGCGCCGTGACGCGCAATTTGCCGCCCGTTTCGCCTACAGCCTGATGGTGGAAGGAGTTTACGGCAAAGCGTTCTCCTAACAGTTCTGCCACGATGGAGCCAGGTTCTGTCTCTACAAAATGAGTCGCTTCGTGACGTGGTGCTTGCTGGCTGTGTTTAAGTGTGTCAGCTTCGGGGTAAGCGTTAACAATATCTTGAATAACCGTTCCGCCCATTGCCATAGCCAGCACTTGTATGCCCCGACAAATACCTAAAATGGGCAAGTTGCGGTCGTAAACCAATTGTGTCAAGAGCAATTCACCTCTATCGCGAGCAGGATTGATGTTTGAAAGTGCAGGAATAGGATCCTCGCCCGCCCATAGCGGGTTAACATCCGCACCGCCCGAAAGCACCAAGGCATCAATTCTATCTAACAAGGAAAGCAAAGTTGCTTTGTCAGCCAAAGGGGGTATAACCATAGGTACACCGCCTGCAGCCAAGATGCTTTGATAATAGCCTTCTGCCAACTCTGCCCCGGCGGGACCAAAGTTGGCCGTAATCCCGACGACAGGACGTGCTCCAAGCTCTACAGGAGCACTGCATATTTGCTCATACTCCGCTCTTATATCAAATAGCTTCATAGAGAGTAGCGTTCAAGTAAATTTTAGGAGTTCCGGATCCTTTACGTTTCCGGAACTCCTTTTCTCAATTTTACCGTATCACTTTCTTACCCCCGATGATATAGATACCATTTCGGGGATTGACCACACGACGCCCTTGTAAGTCGTAAACAGCATCCGTCCGCGTGGTTGGTACTGAAACAGCGGAGGAGATAGCTGTGACGCGGTCCAAGTTGATCGTGTATTTACCATTGGTTATCGTTTCTAATGAATAAGGGATAAACACCATGTCGAAGTGCGACCAAGGAGCGGTGCTCGTCACAACGTCGTCTTCGAGGAAGAAACCGATGCGCCCGTCTTTCATCAGACACATGGAACTATAGGCCGACATGTGTTCGCTAACGACGAAAGCGGTAGAAGCATTGCGAGCTTCCCAGTTGCTTGCAAGAGCTTCGGTGGTAGCATAGTCGCTTTCTGAGACAAGAGCTTTATAGTATATAGATACATGGCGGCGGCCAGTGGCTCCCCAAACGGGATCCGTGAAACTACTGCGACCAGGAGCGGAAACGAGGGCGAGTGTTACGTTCTGATTGTCAGCAACGCGAACAGCGGGAAGAAGCATGATATCGCCGTTGCACGCATTTTCGCTACTATAGATACCATTGGTTACACCCGACCCGCTGTAGGTGTGGCGGCGATTGAGCCAAGTTCCTTCACCTGTGGCGATGTCTGTGAAATGATAGATGTTGAAGTTTCGTCCATTTGCCGCGCGACCACTCATCCAAATGTCTCCATTGGGAAGTTCTTCGCACTTAGGTTCGTCGCTATCGGTATAGGCAGCACGCTCACCAAGAATGTTCCACGTCTGTCCGAAGTCATCACTGTAGAATGTTATGTTGCCATTTTGACCCCATGTGCCGTCGGTATTGTTGCTCTTGACAATCGCTGTGAAATAAACGCGATAGTAATCACCTTTCTTATATACCTTACTCTGCAACATGCGTCCACTACCACAGAAAGCGGAATAAACGGATGGACTCAGGCCGCCTTTACTCTTAAGAGCCAGCATGGTATCAGTGATATCCTGGGGTTTGCCCTTGACGAAGTTTCCACGAGCATTGAGATAACCGCTTTCCCATTCGCCAGTTGTTTCGTTGAGTTTGAGATAGAAGCGTGCCATCTTTACAGCTGAACCAAATCCCGTGTTACCCGCTGCTGCAAGTACGAGAACCAGATTGCGCTCGCAGTCGGCCACCATTGCAGCATCTCCAAAAGCTGCAGTGAAGCGACCGCTATTGTCGCCTGCGGCTGCTACCTGCTCGTCACCCCACGTGAGACCTCCGTCCTTGCTGACTTTCATCACGAGGTCGATGCGGTAGTGATAGAAACCACGATCGTAATAGCCTATGTCGGCTTCGTTGTAACGGAGGTCGTACATAGCAATGATGTCGCCATTGGTGGCACGCGTGATAGAAGGAATGCGATAAGGAATGTCGCGCTCGTCACCATCGTAGGCGATATAACGCACTTCGGGGTTAGTCTCTGTGAAGGTTGCTGTGAGACTTTCTGTCTCTGTACTGACGTCGCGAAGTGTCTGAACATTTGAACCACCATCTACGCTAAACCCTCCGAAATCATAACCGATCCAACACACGGGCTTAGTCAATGAGAGGACACCTTGCTGAGGTAGGAATAGTGTGTGCTGCGTAGGTGTGAGGTTGTAATTGAGCTGACGTGTGGAGCTACCGATAGGGAACGTCACAGCTCCGCGAGCCACGTGGCTGTGGGTAGCTGGGACTTCGTCGGGCAATCCTTGAAGCGTGATATCGAGCGTGGCACGAACAGGCTCAAAGAGGTAGCTGCACTTGCTATTTGATTTGGAGATAAAGCCCACTTTGAACTCGGCTCCTGCGGGTGAGCCATTGCTGCCAATAGGTGCTATGCCCGTAGTCAAGTTCGTCTTATTGCTTAGACACACACCATCTTGAATAATAAATGTTGCTCCTCGAGAAGCGGAGGTGAGTATAAGCGGTTGGGTTCCATTGAGCGCTGAACCTGTTGTTGCAGCGTAATTTTCGCCTGCCAAACGATTGTAGAGTTTAAAGCCTTCGGCATTGCCCACGAGACACCAAAGTTGGCCTTCGTGTGTCATATCCGTGCGACCATTGCGCACCATGGAGTTGTTGTAAGAGAGCGTTTCCTTTGGCGTTACCATCAGGCAGTATCTATTGCTGGCTCCATAGGTGATACGCACCCATTTCTCACCATACGTTTCGCTATAGATATCGGTATCAGCTGGAATGTCCTTCATGGGAATCCACAGCGAACCGCCATCTTCTTGATCCCAATAAGCAAGTTGGTTGCCCTTGCCTCGATAAGCATTCAGACCAAGTTTTGCCGACTCGCTTCCATATCTATATATAGGGAGTCCTGTTGTTTGCGATGTTCCGTCAACCTGCGCATTGTCGCTTAAGGTCATTGTGCTTCCGAGCGTCCATGCATCAGCCTGTGCAATATCAACAAAGCTTGCATAACTGCCGCTGCTGACGGCTGACGTTGCCAAGCCTTTTGTCTCGCCTACAAGTTTGTTGTATATCACGAAACGCTCCTGTGTTCCAAGGAAGCACCAAAGGTTTCCATCGTCAGGCGAAGCACTGTTGGTACATTTAGGCACATCGGTAGCCGAAGCCACACTCCAATGGTAGTTGGCATCGCGCGGAAATATCACACGCACCCATTTCTCACCATACGTTTCACTGAATATATCAGACAGCATTTTCACGTTCGTCGAAACGTTCGTCTGGCCGTCCCACTGCAAAACGTTCTCTGGATAACGCACGTCGTAGTAATCTGTAGCGGCAATCGTAACTGTCGCAGCATCGCCCGTTACCGCATTGCCCTCATAGACGAATGTTGCCGAGGTTCCGCGACGCGTCTGGCCGTTCCATGTGAAGGTTGTATAAACGGCAGGAAGCGTTGAAACAGTTAAAGTATGTAAAGTGCTAATATCGCCCGACGTATAGGTGAGCGTTGCTGAAAAGATAGGCATGAGGTCATAGCGAACACCATTGAGGTACACACCTGGCTCGTATGTTGAGCTATTGCGACACTTTGCGCGCTGCCCCACCGAGGTGTAGTTGCCGTTCACGGGCGTATTGCTACTCACCCAATAAAGATAATAGGTGGCATCGCCATTGAGCGTCACGGGCGAAGCAAACTGATAAGTATAGTCGGCTTCGGTCGTGGGCTGCAAATGATTGGATGAAACTGCTATGACATCGCTCGCTGCAAGAGTAGTGTTGGCTGTAGCTGTCGTAGCTATTGCCAAATAGCTGTCGGTTTGGTCGGTTGTTTTGCTTCCGTTGACCAATCTCAAGGTAATGGCAGAAAGCAAGTAGTTAGTGGCTGTAGCAGGTGTCTTTACACCAAACCACTTAAAACCCGTTGCTTGGTCGTTTGCCGTAACGTCTGTGCTCCATGTCAAAGTGCTCTGTGCAAAGAGCGAAATTGACATAAACAAGCTGACAAAGGCAAACAAATATTTGTAAGTAAGCGTCGTTTTCATTGTGCCTTATATAAAAATTTATAGTTTCATCTTTTAAAGTTTAAAAATGCGGCGTTGCCTTTTAACCTCTGAACTCTAACTACTATAGCTTAATGCTCAACGATAGCAGGCAGGCGTTTGCTACTTAACATAGCGCTTGCCACCGCTACCGATGAACACACCGTGCTGAGGATTGTGGATGCGTCGCCCTTGAAGGTCGTACCATACATTTTCCACTTCGGCTGGTTTCACCACTGTTGGAACAGAAATTCCACTGACGGGAGAAGCTAAGGGTGTGAAGCGCAATGTGTGGGTATATTCGCCAGAAGAGGGTACTTGGTATTTGCCCAATGTTCCCGGGCCACATGATCCATTGCCCACGCCTGCAAAGTAATAGTCGAAATAGACATAGGTGTCTTCGGTCTGTGTGCGATTCCATTGGTGGCTGGTGTTGCCGAAAAGCGTTGCATCGTCGCGATGAAGCAACTGCATGTTCATCTGCCCCTCAACCTCAACCTTGAAGCCATTGCCACTCTCATCGCTGATGACTACCTCGCGGATATCTTCTCTATTGCCGCTAGTTTGTGGTCTGAAATATGGTTCATAGAAGTTGGTAACGGTATTGGTATATCTACCCAAGAAACTACCCGTTTTGCGGTCACAATAGTTTTCCCAAGGACCGCGTCCATAATATTCTACGTTTTCAAGCGAACCTGGTATGCGCCATTTCATACCCAAGCGACGTAAGCCAGACGACAAGGGGCTATAGGTGATAGCCATATCGGTTTGTCCGTTGGCATAGATGGTATAGAGTATGTTGTAATTGGCACGATTGCCTTGCGCCTCAATCATAACAAGAGCCTTTTTCTTATCGCTTGAAAGCGAGAAATTGGCTGTCTTTAAACCAATGCCGTTGTCGGCAGAATAACCGGCGTGATAGCCTCTATCGTCGTGGTTTTCAATCCACGAATAGTGGTTAAATTCAGGAGCGGAAACAAGCATATCAACTCCGTCGTAGCTCCAGGTTGTAATGTCACCATTGGCTTGGAAAGTCATAACAAGACGACCGTTTGAGAATGTTGTTGTTTCTCCGTCTTCAATCATGGTCAGTTCTTCAGTTCCATCTGTTTGGTCAATGGTTGGCAACGTTGATGGACGCTCGCGCAATTGTTGTTGGAACTGCGCCACGATATGCCCTGCCTCTGCCCAATCGGTGGCTTCGCGGAGGCGTATTTCAAGATTTAATAGCACTTCACAATCGCGCTTAAGGGCTGAAGTATAAGGGATCTGCATGGTTTGCGAACCGCCGTTTGCCCTTGTCGTTGGAATATCCAATGTTCCTGACTCAATGGGTCTGCCATTTTCTAACAGGGTCCACTGCAAATAGAATTGCGTAAGATCCAGAAAGTTGTAGTTGTTTACAAAGCGTGCTCGTTTGGTTGACGATGTATATGAAGAAAGCGTGATGTACTGATAAACTTGCTTCACTTCGGTCAGTTCGGGCGACCATGTGCGGTCGGCATTGATGAGACCATTGTTTACGAAGTTGCCTTGATGTGGTGCCTCGGGATAGTCGTAACCTGTGCGCCATTTTGGGAAGCCATTGGCATAGAGACTACCTGCCTTGATGTCATAGGCATCAAAGATGCTTTGGTCCACCCAGTCCCAAATACAACCGCCAAGTCCATATTGGTTGTTTTCAATTGCATCCCAGTATTCACGCAAGTTTCCAACAGCATTGCCCATAGCATGAGCATACTCACACATGAAGTAGGGCTGTTGGCGCCAGTTATTGCTGCTATAGCTCTGCACATTGCTGATCGTAGGATACATCTGCGACCAAATATCGGTGGGGTGGTCCGTTCCCCGATGGTCTTCGCGGGTGGCTCCTTCATAGTGTATGGGACGGGGATCAATGGCTCGTGTGGCTTGATAAATAGCCCAGTGGTTAATGCCGTTGTCGCTTTCGTTGCCCAGGCTCCAAATAATAACACTTGGATTGTTGCGGTCACGAAGCACCATGCGCAACATTCGGTCAAGGTATTGAGGCTGCCAAGTGATGTCGTCTGAAATTCCTCGCCCGTCGCTGGTATGATCGCTCCAGTTCTTATGACATTCTATGTCGGCTTCATCAACCACGTAAAGACCATAGTGATCGAACATGGCGTTCATCTTTGCTTGACGTGGATGGTGGCTGGTGCGAACGGTGTTGATGTTAGCTTGCTTCATCAAAAAGATGTCGGCCAACATTGTTGCCACGTCCATCGTACGCCCATGTACAGGGTGAGTATCCTGAGTGTTCACTCCTTTGAGGAACACGCGCTTACCATTGATGCGAAGCGTGCCGCTCTTGATTTCCACATGGCGAAAACCGAACTTTGTAGAGAAAGCCTCTGTCTCTACATTGTTGTCAAGCAAGGCGATTTCTACTGTATAAAGATAAGGTATTTCTGCACTCCATAGATTGAGCCCTGAGAGAGCTTCTATGACAAAAGAGTCCGTACGTTCTAATTCGTCCTGTGCTAATTGGATTTCAAAGTTTCTTTGTGCGATTTGATTGTTCGCTGCATCAAGCAACGTCACACGCGCTGTTCGCTGAGCCACTTGGCCACGGGGATTTGCTGTAGTAAGTACAACATTGAGTGCCCCGCTGGTATAAGCAGAGGCTTGAAGATTGGCTTGCAAATAATGATCGCGGAGGTGTACTTGTGGCACTGCGTAGAGATATACATCGCGATGGATTCCACTCATGTGCCAAACGTCTTGTCCCTCTAAGTAAGAACCATCCGACCAACGGAACACGCGCACACTGACGCTGGCCTCCTTTCCTGGTGTTACGAAGTCTGTTACATCAAACTCTGCATCGTTGTTGGCACCTTGTGTATAGCCCACATAGTTTCCATCCACCCAAACTTGGGCTGCGCTATATATTCCGTCAAAATGGAGTATAACACGCTGACCATTCCAATTAGCGGGAATTGTCACGTTGCGACGATAAGAAGCTATGCCATCCTGCAAGCCGCTCTTGAGATTAATGTAGGGCGGATTGTCGTTGAAGGCATAGTTTTGGTTGATATAATAGGGACGACCATAGCCTTTCATTTCAAGGCAGGAAGGTACTGTTATCGTATCCCAAGCACTCACGTCAGCATCTTTTCCATAAAAATCATTAGCACCAAGCAGAGGATCGGTACCATCGTTGAAATGGATCTGCCAAATGCCGTTCAAGCTTACAAAGCGCGAACTCTGCGGTGTGAGCCATGCTTTCTGATAATGCTCGGTGTCGGCACGCATCTCTGACGTTGTGGCATAAGGGATATAGGTAGCGTGGCCAGGTAGTTTGTTTTCTTCAAAGATGGTCTGGTTTTGCCATGGAAGTGGGGGTGCATCATTCACCATGCGAAAACGGAACCACGTATCCTGCGATGAAGACTGTGTGGTGCGTATCACTTTTCCACTACTATTTACAGCAAAATACATTTTTGTGCCTCCACTATTGCGAGGATAAGCATAGCATTGGAAAACGCCTTCTTCGGTTGAAACTTCTTCAATATAGAATTGCTGATTGACTTCGTTGTAGCTGGCTGTCCACTGTACTGGTGTGTCGTGCGTTGGAGCAATGTCGATGGCCATATTGGTGTTAGGGTTGACTATCAAATTGCCATTACCTGCCTCTTGAAGCCTCCATACTTGAAACGGACTGCTCGCATCATAATCGCTAACTACAAACGTAGCATTGAGAGCTGTACTAATCGCAGATACCACCTTGCCGCTCGTATAACTTTCAATGACATACGTCTTTCCCTCTTTGGGTTGACTGGCATTGTCGTTGCCCAAACTGATAAGAGTGAATGGTGTAGCCTCTTCAGCGTTGTCTGTCATTTCCAACCACCCCTCTGCTCTTGCAGCAAGCACATACTGCAAATCCTTGCTGCGGAGATAATAGGTTCCATCAGCTTGCTTGTCAAAAAAGAATAATTGATTGTCGTTGGTGACAGCATAGGTCCATTGCAGCAAGCGACCTGGAGCCGTACCTGAACCAAGCGCCTGGTCAACACCTTTACCGCTGGCTATGCTTTGAAGTGCAAAGTAATCGCCTACAGCCTCTATCTCCCAATGCTGATTGACAGAAGTGATTGCGGCTGCTTCGAGCAACAGATATTTATTGTTGTCTGTATAGCCACCAGTGCTGAGGGCTAATCCATCCGCGGTTACAATCTGATAAGTGTGTCCCGTTTCGGGTAGTGCCCACGTTGCAGTGGCCAGAAGACATAGAAACGTCAGCCAAAGGGTGCGTAGTGTTGGGAAATGTTGCATACGTTGAAGTTTTGTTTTCATCTCTAAGTCGTCTGTAAGTCTTTTATAATTTTAATATTTATGTTCTTCTTTCGCTAACTCGGCTTTGTCGAGTCGTTTCTTGTCAATGGCATACCAGCAATAGGCTATATACGCAAGCACAAAGGGGATAAGCAGGCTCACCCAAGCCATGGTGCGCAACGTAAACTCACTGGAACAGCTGTTTTGCAACGTCAGCGAACTCTGCAGATCGGCGGTGCTGGGATAATAACTCGTTCCGCCGAAACCTACAAGCATAAAGAGAGCCATCACGGCAAGCACCGTGCCTATTCCGCTCAGCCAAATACCTATGCGAAGTTTGCCCTTGAATATAGGCAAACCTATTCCTAACAGAACAAGCACCACACCCACAAGCAGAACTGTTGTCACAGCGGGAATATTGATTACGTTGTGGAAGATTTTGGCACTTTCCATTGTCACCACACCTGTTTCGTCAACAGCAAATCCATCGGCAAACAGGATTATGCCGAGAAACGCCAAGAAAAACACGAGGAACAAGCCTGAATTGACTTTCAACGCCCTCAATAAACGTGGACGCAAGGCGGCATCGCTGATATTGTTCATCATATAGAGCACACCATTGGTGCGAGCCAAGAAAACAACGGCGAAGCCAAGTAGCCAGTTTACGGGATTGGCCACTGCTTCAAGTCCATTCCAACTGCCTGCCCAGCGGCTGATGACAGGCGTAATCCCTGAACCATCCATTGCACTATGTTCTACCACAAAAGGCGAACCCGTGAAGAATGTGGCAACTGCCATGCCCAACAACAATGGACCAAGAACGCCATTGAGAATAAGGAATGTGCGGAAGGCATCGCGCCCAAGAGTATTGCCCGGTTTCTTTTGGTACTCATAGGAAACGGCTTGAAGCACAAAGCTGATGAGAATGAGCATCCACACCCAATAAGCCCCGCCAAAGCTGGTGCTATAAAAGAGCGGAAAGGAGGCAAAAAACGCTCCACCAAACGTGACCAAAGTGGTAAACGTAAACTCCCACTTGCGACCAGTGCTGTTGATGATCAGTTCGCGCTCGGGCTCATTATGCGCTAATGAAAAAATAAAGGAATTGGCTCCCTGCACAAAGAGCAGAAATACCAGCAATCCACCGAGTAGTGCTATTAAGCACCACCAATATGCTTGCAAAAATTCGTAAGTAATCATAGCTGTTAAAAATATCTTTAAAATGACGGACAACGCATCTTAACCCTTATGCCTTTTGGGCTCTTTTCATCATGAAGATGCGTTGCTACGTTTTTCTTTTAATTATCCTTTGATACTGTGAGCTCGGGACCTTTTTGAATGGCTTTACACATAATTCTCACCTCTACGATCAGCAATATCGTGAAAAGCACAAGGAAGAGGAAGAACGTGGTCATCACTGCACCAACACTTAAACTGCTAATCGCAGCATTTACGGGCAAGAGGTCCTGAATGGCCCATGGCTGGCGCCCTACTTCGGCCACGATCCAACCAGCTTGCCCAGCAAGATAGACCATCGGAATGGCTACTATGCCAAGCCATTGCAACCAACGCATCGTTGAGAGTTTTTTCTTATAGTCAAACCACACAACGAGCAACAATATCAAAACCAATGCGCTGCCGAATCCCACCATCACGCGGAATGCCCAGTAAACCAGTGGCACTGATGGTACTATGTCGTCGGCTTTGTCCAAATAGCCATAGCCGAAATACTGCACATGATCATCCAATTCGGCTCGTGCTGCTTGGGCTGTCACGCTGTCGCCTATAGCACGCGCTTCGCGATACTGCTTGAACGCAGCCAAGGCTTGTTTTCCGCGTTTAATCTTTTCGTCAGCCGAAGGTTGTACCGTTCCGTCAGGCGTGGTGTAACCATCCTTAATGTCCTCTATGCCTGGTACAAACCCATCGGGATCGTGTGTGGCCAGGATTGACAACACTTTGGGCACTTCCACACCGGGAACGATGCTGAAAGGCGCACCTTTTCCGCCGCGTTCAAGTCCTTCGGCAGCAGCAAGTTTCATAGGCTGGTAGCGAGCTATGTCAACACCGCTGCTATCGCCTGTGAGCATGGTGCCAAAAGAACCAATTGCTGCCACGAAGGCTCCTACGCGCAAGGAGGCCAGCGCAAAGCGCGTATGACGTTTCTTTAATAAGTACCAGCAACTTACACCAATGGTAAAGAAACCGCCCGTCATCCATCCGCTCAACACGCTATGGAAGAACTTTACGACGGCTACGCTCTGGAAAGCCACGGCAAAGAAATCCATCATTTCATTGCGCACCGTGTCGGGATTGAACTCCATGCCTACAGGATGTTGCATCCAGCTGTTGGCTACCAAAATCCACCAAGCCGAGAGCGTTGCGCCGATACCTGTAAGCCATGTGGCACTGAGGTGGAACTTCTTGCCCACCTTGTTCCAACCAAAGAACATTACAGCGATAAACGTGGCTTCCATGAAAAAGGCCACAATGCCTTCGATAGCCAAGGGGGCACCGAAAATATCGCCAACAAACCATGAATAGTTGCTCCAGTTTGTACCAAATTCAAACTCCAAAATAATACCCGTAGCCACACCGATGGCAAAGTTTATCCCAAAGAGTTTTTGCCAAAACTGCGCTGTGCGTTTCCAAAACTCGTCTTTTTTCACAACATAGAGCGTTTCCATCACGCCCATCACTACAGCTAAGCCAAGCGTCAAAGGTACAAAAAGCCAATGATAGCCCGCTGTCAGTGCAAATTGTGCCCGCGACCATCCAAGTAAGGCATTTGGGTCAGCATTAAGTAAGGTCAGCATTTCTTAATCTGTTTTTGTTCTGATTGATATATTCATGCCCAGCATTGACGTGGGCGTTTTTACATTTTTTGAACGCTATTTATGGTGCAAGATTGCGTGCTACGGTTTCCTGCTTTTGCTCTGTGTTCATTCCCGCAAGTACAGGTTTGAAGAAAAACATGCGCAACACGAGAAACATGATGGCCAGCTTCAACAAAATAATAATCCACAACGTCCGTCCCCACGTCATTTGCCGAAAGCCTTCAACATAGAAACGAAACACACGAGCAGGAAAGGCGTTTTTCCACTTCATAGGGGCAAAAATACGATATTCGCTACGCTCTGCCAATTTTTTTATAGCTTTTTAGGTTTTGCTGAATTTTTGTCCTTGGAAAACAGTGCGAGAAAGCGGTATTTTTGACTTGGAAAAAGGAAGTAGAACCCCATGGGGCTAAAACGGCCCGCAAATATCCCCAAAAATAGCTCGGACCTCGTTAAAACTACATCGGATGTAGTCGTGACGAGGTCCGAGCTATTTTTTTCTTCTGTGCTTCTTGTTACGCGAAGTGTGCTTAGACACTTTACATAGTTAAAACAGCGTTTCTTCTGCTTGCTATCTCTGCCACTTTTTCTTCACATAGAGAAAAGCACAATCCGTCAACGTGTCAAAGCGATTTGGCTTAAGCCAATGCTTCGAGCGCAGCAGCGTAATTTGGTTCCTGAACAATGTCGGGCACGAGTTCGGTATATTTCACCAAACCTTCCTCGTCAACGACAATCACAGCGCGCGCCAACAGTCCGTCCATGGGAAGACTCGTTATCAAGAGGCCATACATGGCATCGAACTCTTCGCAACGAAAAGCACTCAAGGGCACAACATTCTCAAGTCCGTTGGTGGAACAGAAACGTGCCTGTGCGAAAGGCAGATCCTTGCTAATGCAGAGTACCACCGTGTTTTCTAACGAAGAGGCTTCTTTGTTGAAACGACGCACACTGGCTGCACACACTTCTGTGTCCATGCTGGGAAAGATATTGAGCACCACGCGCTTTCCTTGAAAGTCGCTCAATCGGGCTGTAGAAAGGTCGCCTTTGACCATCTCAAAATCGGGCGCGAGGTCGCCCACTTGGGGCATCTCGCCCAAAAGTGTTACAGGATTTCCTGCAAGTTTTGTTTGCATAAGTATATGATATTGTTTTTAATGTTTACTGTTGAGGCCAACCTTGTGGGGGCTGTTGAGGATATCCTTGTTGAGGATCTTGTGGCCAGCCTTGCTGAGGCTGCTGGGGATAGCCTTGTTGTGGTTGCTGCCAACCTTGCTGCGGTTGCTGAGGCCAACCCTGCTGAGGCTGCTGCCAACCTTGTTGTGGCTGTTGTGCCCAGCCCTGTTGGGGCTGCTGCCAACCTTGTTGCTGACCATAGAATTGCTGCGGGCCACCGTTGTCACCTTCGGGATTAGGGCCATATTGGTTGGGGCCAGGCTGACCTTTCATACATTCCCAATAAAGCACTACAATCCATCCAACGCAAGGCAACAATGCCCAAAGGATATTCCAGCCACTCTTGCCAATATCGTGCATACGACGCACGCTAAGGGCAAGACCTGGCACTAACACTGCAAGACCATATATCCCCGAAAGAATAGAGCCCATATCTGATGAAAACATACTGCCAACAATGCTGAGTACGAAGCTTATCAGAAAATTGACTGCCACATAATACCAAAAATATTGCCTACTTGCGCGTCCTTCGAAGTCGGCATAATGATTCTGGATTACGTCCAGAAACACCTCAAAGAGGTTCTTAGGTTGTTGTTCCATAATAGTAGATTTAAGGGTTAGACTTATAGTTTGTGATTTGTCGCCAAAAATATATAAAAACGACAAAAAGACAAACTTTTTGACTATAAAATGTACAAAGACGCACTTTGCGAGCTAAAAAACACTTGCTGGCCGCCTAAGTGGTGCCAAAACAAAGGAGTTGCCTCTATGGTTGCAATAGCATTACAGCTTCGTCGCGAAGGGCTATGGGCAATTCAACACCACGAAGCGAAAGCGCGTGGAGCCAATCGGCAATTTCTTCGGTGCGAAGTGTGTGAAGAACGTCTTCAAAAAGTGCGATTTGCTCTGAAGTGTAGGCATCTGCTGGTGTACCACGAAAAGCATCAAGCTCTTCGTCATCAAAATAAACGGGTTCTGCACTAACGGAATGGCGCAACATTCTTTCGGCATAACAGCCCGTACCCTCTGCGGCACAAGTATTGCAGGCTTCTGGAGCATTTGCTCCTACGGGGTCTTCAGTTTTCAGAATACTTGAAGCGTCATCACCTTTTCGCTCACGCTGAGCTAAGCCGAACAAAGCTGCAACGACACACAAAAGAGTCAAAAGTAGGAGAAGCACCCACATAGGACAGAATCTAATCTTGCTTCAAAAAAGGTTGAAGCATGGTCCAAAAAGAAGGATAGGACTTGCTGACCACCTCGGGGTGGTTGATACGAAGTCCAGGAAACTTCATTGCACATGGTGCAAAAGCCATAGCCATGCGATGGTCTTCGTAAGTATCAATAGCCATGTTGTCAATAGAAACAGCGTCAACATGTCCGTCCCATAGCATCTCGCTGTCAAGGCGCACTTGTACGCGAACGCCTAATTTAACCAATTCAGCTTGTAACGCTGATAAACGATCGGTTTCTTTGATGCGCAAACTTTGCAACCCTTCAAAGTGGAAAGGTATGCCCTTCATTGCACATGTCACCACAAGCGTTTGCGCCAAATCGGGTTGTTCACTCAGATTGAGATGAATAAAAGAGCCTGCGGGAAGAGCTTGTTTTGTAAGGACTGCCCCTCCATCAACAAACGAGGTGTGCACACCGAGACTATTAAAAAACTCAACAACTCGGCTGTCGCCTTGCAGACTCTCACGCGTCAGACTGGGCAATACCACACGAGCATCAACATCGTCTGACAACGCGACCATTTCATACCAATAGGAAGCGGCTGTCCAGTCTTTTTCGACATAAAAAGGCTGTTCGCGTTGATAGCCACCAGCGTGAACATACAACGTATTCTCGCCTACCCACGTAGCATGTGCGCCAAACTGACGCATCACGCCAAGTGTTAAGTTGATATATGGACGTGAAAGAATTTCACCTTGAAGTTTCAATTGTAGTCCTTGGGGCAATAGTGGCCCAATCATCAGCAAAGCCGAAACATACTGCGAACTCACATCAGCAGTAAGCTCTATCGTCGTACCCGTGAGCTTTTTCCCTTTTATTAGCAACGGCGGAAAGCCCTCTTTGCCATGATAAGAAATGTTTGCTCCCAACGAGCGCAAAGCATTTACCAAAATGCCAATCGGCCGTTGGTGCATACGATCGGACCCCGAAAGAAGAAATTGTTTACCCTCGCGCAGCGAGAGTAAAGCCGCCCCGAAGCGCATTGCTGTTCCTGCCGCTCCTACATCAATACGTATGGCAGACGCTACAGTTTTATCCTCTTTGATCGTATCTATGCAATCACCAAAAAGGCTCGCCATTCCTTCAGCTGCGTTAGCTTTGCGTTTACGCGTTGAGCGCGAAGTCTGAGCAGAAGTTGGAGCATCAACATCATGAGCCGTTTCACCACGAACAACACGCATCATAGCCTCGGTATCATCGCATTGAGCAAGGCCTTCGATCAGACAAGGCTTTTCTTGCACAGCATTGATAAAAAGTGCACGATTGGAGATGCTCTTTGACGATGGCAACTGAGCAGTGCCGCGTAATTCTTGGGTGAAATGGAGCTTCATAGTAAAAAAAGAAGCGACGAGAGATGGTTTAAGGTTGGTTTGACTTTTCGTACCAGCGATTGGCGGTTAGGATGTCCTTGGGAACACCTTGACCATTTTCGTAACAAACACCAAGTTGGTATTGTGCATCCCGATCGCCACTCTCAGCAGCGCGAGTGTACCACAACACGGCCTGACGATAATCAAGGGCTACGCCTTTGCCATTATAATAACAATCTCCAAGATTGCGCCAAGCCAGCACAGAACCTTTACCTGCGGCTTGACGAAGAAGGGCTATTCCCTTGTTGGGATCTGCCTTTACGCCCGAACCGTAAATATAGCAATAAGCTACGTTGTTCAACGCATCAATGTGGCCGGCATCAGCCGCCGCTTGATAAGCTGCAAAAGCTTGTTCAGGTTGCTTCAACTCGTCATAAAGACACCCCATGTTGAACCGTGCCTTAATGTTGCCTTTTTCGGCAGCTTTTTCGTACCACGTGATGGCCGTTGTCAGGTTTTTTTCTACGCCCTGCCCATATTCATAACAGTAAGCTAAACTGTACTCGGCATCGGCATTGCCTTGATCGGCAGCTCTTTGGTACATTTCTACAGCCTTCTTGTATTCTTTCATATTATAACGCCAATCGCCCACAAAATTCTGCGACCAAGCGTCTCCCTTTAGAGCTGCTTTTTGATACCAGAACACCGCCTTTGCAGAATCGAGAGTAATGGAGTCGTTGAATATATGCCCTAACTCACGGGCGGCGGCAATATTTCCGAAGCTATCGGCTTGCTCAAGAAAAGTTATGGCATTTTTTACGTCGCGCGTCACACCCTTTCCTTCACGATAGCAACGTGCGAGAGCTACAAGCGAAGGAGCATCTCCCTTTTCAGCCGCTGTTTTGAACCAAAAGACAGCACGAGAATAATCCTGAGGAACGCCTGTACCCTCAAAGAGACGTAAACCAGTTTCGCGCTGAGCGATAGTGTTACCACGACGCGCTGACTCATAAAATTGTTGGAAGGCTAAAACTTGATCTTTTTTTGTGCCACGTCCCTGATCATACAGCTGCGCTAAGATAAACTGCGCTGGACCACTACCACGTTCGGCTGCCCGCGTTGCCCAGCGGAAAGCAAGCGTATCGTTTTGTGCTACATGCCTGCCATAGAAATAATCAGCTGCAAGTTCACTTTGTGCTCGTAAGTTTCCTGACTCAGCACGTTGGGTAAGAGAATCTACATAAGCCATGTCCCCCGAGGGTCTCATCGCTTGATAATAGTTCCAGCCATACCAACCGCCAACTCCAAGAGCGGCAAGAACAATCAGCCAAAGAAAAATAATGAAGAATTTGCGCACACCGCTCCGCTTTATCTTGGTTTTTTCTGGAGCAGGATGAGAGGTCGTAACGTTATCGTTCATGGTAATAAAGATTTTCTTTTTTTCTGTTTTTGTTGGGCAAAGATAGTCTAAATGGCGATTACAAAGCAAATGACACACATGAAATCTTTATGATAGTTCTTTTTCACCATCAGACACCTTTTACTATGTACTTCCTTTTCCACATGATAAACCATGTCAAGGCAATAGCAAAAACCACACCGCTGATGATATAGGAAAGCATTTGTGGCAGGGCAAGGCCATTTTTAGAGATAAGAATAAAGGATGTACACACCACGGTCATAAACAAAGCTGGAACGAGTGTTATAAAATATGGTTTACCTTGCTTCGTTAGATATACCGTTAGTGTCCAAAGCGTAAAGACTGACAGCGTTTGATTGGCCCAACCGAAGTAGCCCCAAATCACATTAAACCCATCTTTGTCAGCAATGTTGTACCATATTAGCAAGGCTGTCACAGTGAAAAGAGGAATGCAGATAGCCAAGCGGTTGAAAAGTTTCTTTTGCTTGAAGTCGATAAATTCGGCAATGATCAGGCGTGCGGAACGCAACGCTGTGTCGCCCGATGTAATAGGAGCGGCTACGACCCCTAGCAAGGCCAGCAAACCTCCCACAGTGCCCAGCCATCCTTTGGATACAAGCATCACTACTTCAGGAGCCTGGGCTGCAATAGTGCTTCCTAACGTTTCGGCCCCACCGTCATAGAAAAACCAAGATGCAACAGTAGCCCATGTCAGAGCCACAGCACCTTCGGCAATCATCGCTCCATAGAAAATAGGCCGTCCTTGACGTTCGCTCTTCATGCAACGCGCCATGAGCGGGCTCTGTGTGGCATGAAAACCACTAATAGCTCCACAAGCTATCGTAATAAACAAACAAGGAAAGAGCGGTTGTTCAGTCAGGGGCTTCACATCTGTGTGCCAAACCTCGGGAAGCGTAGGCCATTTTACAAACAAAACAAGCATCAACGCAACGGCCATAAACAGCAGGGCAAAGGCAAAGAGTGGATAAATCTTTCCGATAATTTTGTCGATAGGCATCAACGTTGCAATAACATAATAGAGAAAAATAGCTCCGACCCAAAACATAGCTGCCGAAGAAGGCGTGCCAGCCCAAGAGGCTGTTATGTTTCCAAGAATCAATGCGGGGCTGTAAACAAACACGGCTCCAACCATCACTAAAAGTAGTATGCTAAAAAGGAGCATCACCCGCTTTGTAGGCTTACCCAGATAAAAACCAACAAGTTGTGGAAGACCAGCACCTTCGTGACGTAGAGATAACATGCCACTCAGATAGTCATGAGTAGCACCAGCAAAAATGCATCCTAAAACAATCCACAAATAAGCAGAAGGCCCAAACATGATACCCATAATTGCACCGAAGATAGGTCCAGTTCCCGCTATATTAAGGAACTGCACCATAAAAATCTTCCAGCTAGGCATCACGATATAGTCAACACCATCGGCCATCGTCACAGCAGGAGTGGGGCGATCGTCTGGAGCAAATACTTTCTCTACAAAACGGCCATAAAGCATATAACCCAAAACAAGGCATATAAGGCTTATTACAAACGAAAACATAAACGAATCTTTACATTTATTATTAAAACAAAAAGAGAGCACATTGTCTGTGCCCTCTTCTTTTTTTGCGGTGGGCCAGCTAGGGCTTGAACCTAGGACCTCCAGATTATGAGTCTGTTGCTCTAACCAACTGAGCTACAAGCCCGCTTTTCTTTTACAGATGCAAAAATAAAAACATTTTTCTAAAAACAAGCTCATACTATGAAAGTTTTTAGCGCAAAGCCTCTTGTTCCGCTGTAGAACAGACTGTTTTTACCTACTAAAAATAGCAAGCCTGCATTCTCAGAAGGTGATGGAACTACTAATGCATACGATCATTCCTTTCTTCCTATTGTGCGAATCTGCTATGCTCTAGATAAAGAAAAAAGCGTCAATATTTGCTCTCATCTGCAAAAATACTGACGCTTCATTATTATTTGATATAAAACTCTTTGCTTATGCCTCTTGAAAAGCCGCAAGGATTTTTTCAGCGATGGCCTGCATCTCTTCGGGTTCCAAAGAAAGTTTTTTCTTGCCAAAGTCCATATCTATTTCGCTCTGCAGGGGAGCAAGATGGACATGAGCATGGTTGACATCAAGCCCCATCACGGTTACACCGACTTTCTTGCATGGAAACACTTTCTCTATCGCGGCTGCAACTTGCTTGCAGAATACCATTATTCTACCAAGTTCTTCATCGGTAAGATCGAAGAAATAATCGACTTCGCGCTTTGGAACAACAAGTGTGTGACCCTTTGTTACGGGATTAATGTCAAGGAATGCATAAAACTCGTCGTTCTCAGCGCACTTATATGAAGGTATTTCGCCGCGAACAATTTTGCTGAAGATTGTCATTGGAATTAAATAGTTTTTAATTACAAACTGATACTTACAATCTCTAACTGCACAGTTCCTTGAGGAATCTTAACGTTGACAACATCGCCAACTTTATGGCCTAAAAGCCCCTGTGCAATGGGTGTGGCTGAACTGATTTTTCCTTCGCGCAGGTTGGCTTCGGTTTCACTGACAATGGTGTACTTCATCAAAGCCTTATTCTTCACGTTACGTATTTCTACGGTTGAAAGAATCTGTACCTGATCACCCTTGAGTTGAGACTTGTCAATGATTTTAGCGGCACTGATCTCGGCTTTAAGATTGTTGATTTTCATTTCAAGCATTGCTTGATGTTCCTTGGCGGCTTCGTACTCGCTGTTCTCGCTCAAGTCACCTTTGTCGCGTGCTTCGGCTATAGCGGCTGAAGCGGCGGGGCGGTCAATCTGCTCCATCTTGCGGAGCTGGGCTACCATCTTGTCGTAGCCCTCCTGTGTCATATATGCCATAATGTTTTTGGAATAACAATAAAAAAGAAGCGTAATCGCCTGTATTGAGACGATTACTGCCTTTTTGACTTTTATATTTTGTGATTACGACTGCAAAAATAGGCTAAGTTTTGATAAAAACGAACTTGAAGCCTAAAATTTAACCAGCTCGTTGCTTTTCCTCTTCTCGTTTTGTTTTAGAAATGCGGCATATTACCTAATTCCACAACTTGGCAATCCTTGAATTCGTGCCCATCAACCGTAAGCAACACCAAAGTGCGCACACGTTGACAACCATACAAACCTGCGGCACCTGGGTTTATGTGCAGAAATTGATAACTTTTGTCGTACATCACACGAAGAATATGGGAATGCCCACACACAAAAAGATGAGGCGGTCGTAGGCGTAAGGAGAGGAATACGCTACGGTCATAGTGCCCTGGATAACCACCAATATGTTTGAGAAGAATATCGGCCTCCTCACAACGAAAGCGAAGTACTTCGGGAAACATACGTCGAATATCGCCGCCATCAATATTGCCATGCACGGCACGAAAGATGGGTACAAGCTCAGAAAGTCGCTCGGCAACTTCCATAGAGCCTATATCTCCTGCGTGCCATATTTCGTCGCACAAGGAGAAATGCTCGGCAAAGCGCTCATCCCAATAGCCGTGAGTGTCTGAAATAATTCCGATGCGTTTCATCGCTCTTTTGTTCTCCTATTTATATATGAAGCATAAAAGATATTCTTCACTGGAGCAAAGCAAGTCGCTGTTGCACAAAACGTAGGATGAACGCGGCTGTTTCTTCAAAGCCAAGGCGGCTACTATTAATACAGAGATCGTAAGTAGAAGCCACACCCCAAGGTTTATCGCTATAAAAGTTATAGAAAGAAGCCCGCTCTCGGTCGCCGTGTTCCATAAGCTTTTGAGCAGTCTTTTCATCACAATCGTTACGTTGCATAATAAGCCGCAGACGATCTGCAGGATCGGCGGCAATAAAAACACTTATTAGACGCGGATGACGACGTAACACATAATCGGCGCAACGCCCTATGAATACACAAGATCCCTTTTCTGCTGCACTTTGAATGGCATCACTCTGCATACGGAAAAGCGCTTCTTCAGTAAGACCCTTAGGCGAAAAGTCATCAGCCCCCCAAGCATTGTGGAACTGACCTAAAACACCCCGGAAGAAACCCACGTGCTCATCTTGACGCTTGAAAACAGCCTCGCACAGACCATTTTCTTTGGCTGCAAGAGCGAGAATTTCTTTGTCGAAATACTGCGCACCAAGTTGTTCGGCCAATTTCTTGCCGATAGTGCGACCACCGCTCCCCAGCGAACGGCCTATTGTAAGAACAAAGGGTTTCATGATTTCTTTAAGAAAAAAAGTTTGATTAAATAGATTGGATAGAATATTCGCGCTTGAAGGCACGCACCTGCCGCCAAAGCATAATAGCAGCAAGCACAAAGGCAATAGCATCGCTCACAGGATAGGCCCAAAAGACACCCTCTACGGGGTCGGTAAAGATACGAGGCAGCACGATAACCGCAGGTACGATGAATAGCAATTGGCGCGTGAGCGAGAGGAATATGGCTGTACCAGGCTTGCCGAGACTTTGGAAGAAAGCAGTTGCCACGATGCACAAGCCTACGACGGGGAACATCAGTGCAAGGATACGCATGGCATGGGCAGACATTGTGATAAGCTCTGGAGAATCACTTGCAAACAGTGAAGCACAAGGTTCGGCCCAGAACATCGCTACAGCAAAACCTATCGTCGTCACTACAGTTCCGAATATAAGTGCCCAGCGTAACACCTCTACCACTCGTCCAAATTTCCTTGCCCCATAGTTATAGCCAGCTATAGGTTGCATACCTTGGTTCAACCCGATCACAACAAGCGCAACAAGCATCAACAAGCGATTGGCTATTCCATAAGCTCCCACTGCATAGTCGCCACCATAGTTGGCCAAAGAACGTGTCATCAGGATGGTGACAAAACAAGCGCAAAGATTGATCAAGAAAGGCGACAGGCCTATGGCCAAAGACTGCCTCACAATACGCCAATCGGGGCGCAGGTAACGACGCTGGATGTGAATCATGTCACTCTTGTGTGAAAAGAGCCTTATTTGCCAAAGCAACATAACAAGTTGAGCAGTGACCGTGGCCATTGCCGCACCGCGAATGCCCCAACCGAAGACAAAAATAAAGAGAGGCGCAAGTAGGCAATTCACCACAACAGTTCCTATTGTAGCACGCATAGCTTTTTCAGGACGATTGGTAGAACGAAGTAGCGCATTAAGTCCCAGATAAAGGTGTGTCACCACATTGCCTACCAAAATCACCGTCATAAAGTCATACGCAGGCCCTAATGTCACATCGCTTGCACCGAAAAAGCGTAAAACAGGCTCAAGCGCAATTTGCAACAACAACTGTAACGACAAACCCATCACTATGTTCATCACCAGCACAGTACCCAAAATCTTACGAGCCGCTTCATAATCGCGTTGCCCTAATCGTACGCTCATTAGCGTACTGCCACCCACACCCACCATAGCACCGAAAGCACCTGTGAGCGACATAACGGGCATAGTCAATGCCAACCCCATGATTGCTTCAGGGCCTACGCCCTGCCCGATAAAGATTCCGTCAATGATGTTATATACGCTACTTGCCGCCATTGCCACGATGGCTGGCGTAGCATAACGCAAGAGTAGTCGTCCAACAGGTTTTTCGCCTAACTCCAGAAATTTTTCTTTTTCGCTCTGCATATCAGGTATTAACTGTTTGTATTTACTTCTCCCGTTCTGAGATTAACACGAAAAGTATCCGCAGGCTGGAAACGACAAGGGGCATCATTGGGGAACGTGATAGGAAAGACTATTGTTTTGCTCTCAAAAAGCGTGGGGTCCTTCCAGCGGTCGCCTACGTAGAGATAAGTAGTTTTCTTTGTACCACGTATCGTGACGACAGCAGCAGGCTGTGTCCTATAACAAGTCGCATCACCCACAGGTGTTAGCGGAGTCCATCCGTTTGTAAGACTATACGAACGAGCGTATTTACACTGATTGGGAGCCCAGCCTG
Organism: uncultured Prevotellaceae bacterium; assembly: GCA_900316575.1. Taxonomy (GTDB): domain Bacteria; phylum Bacteroidota; class Bacteroidia; order Bacteroidales; family Bacteroidaceae; genus Alloprevotella. The sequence continues at coordinate 28,962 of ONDJ01000019.1, forward strand.
TGCAAGCAGAAGTGAGCATGTGGTACGTATCGCCGATGCGCACAATGACAGGTGCTTCGCGACGCTCTCCAGGAAAAAGCACGGTGTGACTAACAGCTCGGGTATAATCGTCTGAAAGGCGAAACAGACCGAGGTCGCGGTTTTCATTGGTTGTTGCTATAAAATAAGCCGTCCCGTCATTATCCACAAACACATTGCAATCGCGTGCCTTTATCCCCATAGGCCGTCCCCTAAAAACGGGAGTGTAAGGCCCAATGATACTGTCTGCTACAAAAGAAGCCGACTCTGAAGCGCGATAGTCGGGGGCTTCCCAATGACACCATATAATATATTGGCCCGTAGAGGGACTGCGAAGTATTTTGGCGCGCTCTATCATACGCGACTCTTCCACATCAGGGAGCGGCAGCGTAATAACCTTGCGCTCAAAGTGCCAATGGCGCAAGTCGTCAGAACTGTATAAGTTCACGTCAGCCAAACGTCCTGGTGTGCGGTCTTCTCCCACCATCCACCAGCGTCCCCCGTCGTAGAGGAAACCAGGAGCGTGCGCTTGCACTGTATCGCCACTTGGTGTGATCCATAGCGCGCCGTTGTTAAATGTAGTCCATCCGTCTGTATTCTGTGCCATGGCTATTCCCGCTAATACGAGAAACTGTATAAGAAAGGACAATCTATTCATAGTTCTTTGCTTTCTTTTGTTAACTATTGATACCCATTCATCCGCCGCCAAAAGAAATGCCAGATGCGCCAAAGTGGATGCCAGAGCACCTCCGATGGATAATGAGCGAGAAAATGCAAATTGCGTTGTTGCTTGCGCACAAATCGACGAAAATGGGTGTCGCCTATCTGTTCGTGAGCGAACCGCACGTCATATTTGCCGAAGTTACCAGCCTGCATAATTTCGTTGAGAAGGAAAGCGCCTTCTTTGGGGTCTGGCTTAAAGAGTTGCTTGTTATCATCCAAGCTAAAAAGCTCGCACATAACCCAAGCAAGGGCACCCATAAAACGTTTCATTCCTAAACTGCACAACACGCGAATGCTTTCACTTCGTTCGGAAGATGAGGCTTCAGTATTTTCGTCGCTGTTAAGCACATGATAGTAGTCAAGCACTTGACGCAAGCCCACTCCCTCATCAAGCAAGTGACGGTAAATGTGCAATGCTATATACACGCGATTGAAAGCTGTCGTACTGATACTGACTGTGCCCGTTCCTTCAGGCAAACTGACACGATTGGCGAGTTCATGAGCCCATTGCCCTTGAAACCATTGTTGCAACCGTCGATTAGTCAGGGGACTATACATCCATGAAGGTGTAAAGTGGGCTTCTACGCTGATTTTCTTGAACACGGGAAAGTCCATGTGATGATAAACCACGCTTTCGTTGGGAAAGTAGTGACGTATATATGCCACGATGCGCTTTCGCCCTCCTCCTATCCACAAATCGATATCACCAGGAGTACGTGTGAGCGGTTCATCGTAGAGCATACTCACACCTTGTCCCTTGAGCACTACTGCTGGAACCCCATCGCGTTCAAGCCGCTCACAGATCTGAACAGCAGCCCGATTGAGACGGCGCGATGATTGTTTGGTACGCTCCGCTGCTGCAAGCCATTGAAACATGGCTTCTGTATCGGGTTGTTGCCCCACAGGTAAGCGTTTGATGCCCTCCATGAGCACGCCCGTGAGTGTTTGTTTACGCGCCACTTCGAGCAGCGCTACCCAATCTGCATTTGACAAGGGTTTGTCAAGCTGATCAGAGCGACCGAGTGCTACACGCAGAAGTTGTATTAGCGGCATCTCAGCGGGTATTACTAAAGGCTTCATGCCGCAAAGATAGTATATAAAAGTTATTGATAGCTACACAGATTGACTATTCCCCAAATTCGTAGCGCAACGTTCGTTCTAAGGCTTCCTCAATAGCAAAGGGAGGCACAAATCCAATACTCATAGCCTTATCAGAAGAGAAAGCGGTTGTTGCACAGAACTTACGAACTCTTTGTGCGCTTACGGCTAAAGGACGACGTGTGAGTAGCGAAAGAGCATCGGCTGCATAACCGCCCAAAAGCCCCATCCAAAGCGGAAAGTGCATGGATGGAATATGCCTATGAAGCGTTCTACTCACGAGGGAGACCAGCCTATTCATGTCATAATCGGGTTTATCTACGTAATTGTAGATCTGCAGGCCTGGCTTATCGTTGTGTTCAAGCAGGAATTGGACAAAGGCTGCGACATTGCCTACATAAGCCATGCTCTTAAGGTTTCGTCCATTGCCCACCATGAGAAAACGACCGCTTTGAATCTGATGGAGAAGGTTATATACGTTGCCACGATTTCCCTCGCCAAAAACGACTGTAGGGCGCACGATTATCACGGAGCGTTCAGGATGCCTTTTGCTCCATTGCTGCAAGAGAAGTTCTGCTTGTTGTTTTGTGCGACCATATTCATTGACCGGTGTGAGTTGAGCATCTTCGTTGGGCTCTGCTCTGTGCAATCCGTAAACAGATACAGAAGAAAAAAAGATGATACGCCTGACTTTGTTTTGACTCATCGCTTCAAGGACATTGTGCATGCCGTCCACATTGGTCTCTGCATATAATGACAGCGGGTGCACATTGTCTCTATGTTGAGCTGCAAGCAATATGGCAGTATCAGCTCCTTGCAAAACATGGAGCATATCAAAGAGGTGGCGCACATCGCCTCTCTCTGTAATTTCAGGGTGAGCCTCGCTTTGGGCTATATCAATGTTGCTAAGGTCATAATTATTTGTGCCCTTAAGCAGGTTGATAAGACGTGTACCTATAAACCCGCTTCCGCCAAGAATGACCATACGAGGCTTTGCTTGGCTCGGATGGGTGGCTGTCGTAGAAACTGGGGTTGGAGGTGGATCGGTTGCTTGAGATGCAAGAGGATGCTTATCGTTTGCGGAGTTCATAGGCCTGAAGCAAATGTTCCATCATCTGGCGAGCCAACACTTTGCGGTCAAAATCGGCTGCGAGCTTCTGGCAACCTTCTTTACATTTTTCGTATTCTGCGGGATTGTCTGTGAGTGCATGGAGCTCTTTAATAAAACTCTCTTCGTTCTCAGGGATAAAGCATCGGCCTGCGCCATAACTTTCAATTATCTTTTGTGCTTCGCCTTGCACGCCCATGAGTATGGGTATCTCCATGCCTGCGTTCTCAAAGATTTTGCTGGGTATAACGCTGAGGAATGTATCAGAACGCCTGAGGTTGATCAGTGCCACATCAAGAATACCAACGTAACGACTTACTTGTTGCTTCGGTACTGGAGGATGGAAAGTGACGTTTGTTAGTTGCAGTTCTTCCTTGAGCTGAAGGAGTTCTTCCTTTTTAGCTCCATCACCCATAATTAGGAAATGATATTTTGTCTCGGCTTCGAGTGCCTTAGCGCATCTTAAGATAAAATCAAGCTTATGCGCCATACCCAACGTTCCGATGTATCCGATAACCGTCTTTCCTAACAAACCAAGCTGTTGGAGCAATTCAGACTCTTTTGGTACGGGATGAAAAAGGTCGCGGTTGCATCCATTCTTGACCACTTCAATCTTGTGGGCGAAATTGCCGCGTCTTACGAGTTGGTCACGAAAAGAATCGGTAACAACAATGATTTTGCGTGCACTTTTATAGCATCGAAATTCTTCCCATTCAAAGTAACGAATAAAAGGCCCTAACTTGGCTGCACCGACAGCTTTGATTGATTCAGGCCAAAGGTCTCTTACTTCCATCACCCAAGGTATGCGCCTGATCCACGACAAAGCTCGACCGCTTAGGGCTGTAAAGAATTGGGGCGAAGTTGCTACAATGAGATCTGTCTTAACACGCAGCCCAGCCAAAAAGCTTGTTACACTGAACGAGATAAAATCTATAAGCCGCTTGACAATTCCCCGATTTGGTGCAATAAAGCTCCAAACGCGTATCACTCGAATACCATCAATCGTTTCTTCCTGATGCCAACGATTTTTATAGCCTTGAAATACTTTGCCTCGTGGAAAGTTAGGCGCACAAGTAATAACTGTTACTTCGTGTCCCATTTTCACCCACTCACGAGCGTGCTCATAGGTACGTGTTGCGGGTGCATTTACTTCTGGGGGGAAGTTGTCTGTCAAAAAAAGTATGCGCATACATTTATCGTGTGGCGGCAAAAATAGGAATTTGTCACCCTATAGCCAAGTTGTTGCACACTTTTTTACAAAATCGTAATAGCTCATGCACTCCAACTATGCTTCAAAGGCCTCTATGAGTCTCCGATGTCGAAGTGGGATTGGAGCACTGCTCCCATCTGTTTTGTAAACGCAAACCATAACTGTGCGACAACGACATAGCACTTCGTGGGTGTCGGTTCGCACTGCTTGTTGTTCGAGGGTAAAGCTCTTGTTTCCCAAGTGGGTCACAGCGGTTTCCACACTGACTGCGTCGCCATAGCGCACAGGAATAAAAAAATCTACATTGATGCTGGCCACGACAGGCACTATTTCAGCATCAAAAACATCGCTCCCCAAAACGTGCTGCATATATTCCTGCTTGCCCAGATCATAGTAGGCGAAGTAAGCATTGTTGTTCACATGCCCAAAACGGTCCACGTCGCTGAAGCGTATTTGGATGGGCAACGAATGATGATAGATGGTATTTTCCTGAGGTGCTTTCATAGCAAGTAAAAGGATTGGGTATCTGATAACATTCAGAAATAATGGCGCGCCAAGCTTCGCACGCGCCCTTCATCGGGTACGAGATCAAGCGTTTCTTCGTCAAGACGGCAAAGACTCACAAGGGCATAGATGTCGTGCTCTTCGTCTGTGTTTTTATCTCCTACAAGACGAAACAGTGTATTACGAGCATCTACTATTTGAACGGCTTCGCGTACATAATCTGCACCATCGCGGGGGAGCGAAGCACGAACAAAAGCGCATAATTCTCGGACAAAAGTTTCTTTTTCTGGTGTCATAGCGCACAAAAGTACAGACTTATTTGTTACCTTTGCCTTGATTAACACACTTTATTACCATGAAAGAAGACTTTTTAACCATTTCAGGCTATGGCCTTACGGCTGTAGTGAGTACGTTAGGCGCAGAGCTCCAAAGCTTGCGCGACAGCAATGGACGTGAATACAATTGGCAAGGCACTCCTCCTTATTGGGAAGGGCGCGGACCAATTCTCTTTCCAGCCACAGGTGCTCCGTGGAATGAAACATACACGATAGACGGAACTGCTTTCAAGATGCCTAAGCACGGTTTTGTCAAAGACCAAATCTTCAGTGTCAAGGAGCACACCGAAAGCCAGCTGGTGTTGGAATACAAGCCTACAGAGGAGACACTCGCTTTCTTTCCATTTCAATACGTGCTCCAAGTGCGCTTCAGATTTGAGAAACAGACACTATGCGTGGATTTTAGCGTGGAGAACACTGACACAAAGGAACTCTTTTTCCAGATAGGAGGCCACCCAGCACTTGCAATTCCTGATTTCAACAAGCAGCGCGTTGTAAATGGCTATGTGCGCCTACACACTGCCGACACAGTTACACCTATATATATAATACGCGCGCGCGAGCAAGGTTGTATCCAGCCTGGCCGCTTCCCCGCCCCCATCAACGACGACGGGCTTATTCCTATCTGTGTTGATACGTTTGCCAACGAAGCTCTTATCTTTGAAGCAAATCAAGTCTGTGCCATCGAACTTCTTGATGCCAACAAACAAAAAGTAGCTATGGTTGAGAGCGATGCTCCTTGCTGGCTTGTATGGCAAATGCAGGATGTGAGCAGTCCATACGTGTGCTTTGAGCCTTGGTACGGACTACCCGACAACGAGGGCGAAAGCCGTGAACTCCAGAAACGTCCTTATGTGCAACAAGCCAAACCAGGGCAAACATGGCACGGTGGCTTTACTGTAAAGATTTAGAATACGCTTTAACGGATGGGTTTTTGCTTTCCCATCCGTTTTTTTGCTTAAAGGGGGTTCTATAAATTAGGATTGAATGATTTTTGAGCTATCATGATGCAGATTTTGAATTAAGTTCGCAGCCGCGTAGCGGGCTACGTGCTGGGAAGTTAGTTTGGGAAGATGCTCATGGAACACCCCTTAAGACCGTAAAGCTTCCAACAAAGCTCTGACAGCTGCTCCAGGATTATTAAGTTCGTGAAGCAAAGAAACAAATTTACTCCCTACGATCACACCATTTGCATATTGGTCGGCGGCTTGGCGGGTGGCTTTGTTGCTGATGCCAAAACCTATCAACCAAGGATTTTCTAATGCCAAGTCTGCCAGATGTGCAAAATATGCTTGCTTAGCTTCGCCAAAAGAAGCCTGTGCGCCCGTAACACTGGCAGAGCTCACAGCATAGATAAACCCTGAACTACCTTGGTCTATGCTACGTATGCGCTCATCAGAAGTTTCGGGCGTTATTAGGAATATAAATTTGACACCGCGCTCTTCAGCATAGGGGCGGTAATAAGCTTCGTATTCCTCAAAAGGCATATCAGGAATGATACACCCATCAATGCTACATTCTGCACAAGCGTCTATAAAACGCTCTGGACCGTATTGTAGCACCACGTTGTAGTAGCCCATCAGCAGTAGCGGCACATGAATTTCTTTACGCACACCATGTAGCAGGCCGAACAGCCTTCGTAGCGACATACCGCCACGTAGTGCGCGCGCTGCCGCATTTTGTATGACAGGACCGTCGGCAATAGGGTCGCTAAAGGGTATGCCTATTTCTATCATATCTACCCCAGCTTTCTGAAGCGCGCGTAGTGTAGGCAAAAGCTTTGAAGGCGCAGGATCTCCTGCACAGAAATATACAGAAAGAATGTTTCGGGGCTTTTGAGCAAAAAGGGTGTCTATACGATTCTTCATTTTTGAGAGGGTTAGAAAGGATTGGATACGGTTTTCATTTTATTTCCCAAGCATTGCGTAGGCGGCTGATAAAATCACGAAGCAGTGTAGGCTCTTTTATTGCGATTTTTGCTTCAAAACCGCTATTGAGATCTACTCCCTCAAAACGTGGATGCTTTATTCGCAAGATAGTTTCTATGCTATGCGGATTAAGACCACCGCTAACCAAAAAGGGAACGCGTCCGTGATAAGAAGCTAAGAGACTATGATCAAAGCTACGTCCACTCCCACCGAAAGTATATGACGGGGTGTCGAATAAAAAATGGTCGGTCGCCATCGCATAGGGCGCAGTCAAAGCATCAAGGTTGTCTTTGGCAGCAAGAGCCACGATAACATGCAGTCCATAGAGGCGCAGGTGCTCACACAGATCGGGGGTGGGTTCGTAGAGCTGTACTCCCCACAGACCGAACAGCCGTGCAATGCGCAAAACAATGGACTCTTCTGGGTGCACAAACACACCAACCCTTGGGACGTTGGGTAGATATTGGGGCACGAAACTCACACAGCGAGGGGAATTGGGGTAGAAAACAAATCCCATCAAATCGGGACGGGCTATATGCTCCACAGCGCGAATGTTTTCGGCATCACGCATACCACATACCTTTATAAGTTTTTTCATAATAAAGAGGCATTGTTGTTCGGTGAAGAGATGTTCTATAAATTAGGCTTTGAGATGCGCATCCATCGCTTCTAAATAATCCTTCAACGCTTGGGAAGGAGAGGACGTGCGCATAAAGGCTTCGCCAATAAGGAAACTGCCGAAACCTGCACTTCTTAGTGTAGCTGCTACTGCAGGGTCGAGTAATCCACTCTCACTAACAGCTAAAGCTTCTTTAGGAAGCAAGGGAAACAATCGCAGCGAAGTTGCAGGATCGGTGCGAAAAACACGTAAATCTCGATTGTTCACACCAATGAGTGCCATGTCGGGAGTCCAATGTGCAATTTCTGCTTCGCTGTGTACCTCCAATAGAACCTCAAGTCCGTAGCCACGAGCTTTTCGTGCATATCTTGCAGCTTCTTCACGCGAAAGCACCGCTGCAATCAGCAACACAGCATCAGCGCCAAGCGTTCGAGCCTCTGCAATCTGATATTCATCAACGACAAATTCTTTGCACAGTATAGGCAGATTGCACACCGCCCTGGCTGCTTGTACGTCGGCCTTCGTACCGCCGAAATATAAGCCATTGGTCAGCACACTCATAGCTCTTGCACCTGCTTTTTCATATCCTTTAGCCACTTCACACACATCGACATCAGCAGCTATCCATCCTTTACTGGGCGAACGACGCTTGAACTCTGCGATGATACCTGGCGAGTGGCTTTTGAGCGAAGCGCTAAGACTACGGCATGGCGGCATGTGTACTATTCTTCTTTCTAAAGCGGCAAACGAAATATGCTCTTTGTCTTGAGCCACTTCCAAACGCTTTGCTTTACAGATTTCTTCTAAGATATTCATAAGTTTGTGTGAGGTCTTAACTATTTAATGCTATAAAGCACTCGAATCGTTCCCGAGCGGCACCACTCTCAAGTGACTCGCGTGCTTCTTCTACACACTGAGCAATAGACTTTTCGGGAGCGAGCAGGCGAATGGCGAAGGCGGCATTGACTATCACGGTGTTGCTTTGCGACGAGGTGGCTGTGCCTTCAAGTACATGGTCGAAGAGTTTTGCCGCATCCGATGCTGTCGCACCCGCCTGCAACTTGGCAAAGTCAGAGATAGGCATCCCCACTTCGTCGGGTCGAAAGAGGTTTTCGCCATTGCGCGTTGCAAGTTTGAAATCAGTGGTTAGCGATATTTCATCATAGCCATCCAGACTTGTCACTACGCAAAAAGGCTTTCCTATCTGTGAGAGCACTTCACGATAAAGGCGCAATTGCTCTAGGTTTGCCACTCCCAACAGTTGTGCTGCGGGCTTACATGGATTGACTAAGGGGCCTAGCAAGTTGAAAAACGTTTTGACGCCAAGCGTGCGGCGCAACGGACCTACTGCAGCCAATGCTGGATGAAACATAGGAGCATGCAGGTAGGCCACGCCGCATTTTTCGATGCTGCGACGCAATAGGGTTTCATCGTTAGTAAACTTTACACCATGCTGAGTGAGCACAGTGCTTGCTCCGCTTACGGAAGAAGCACCGCCATTGCCATGCTTGGCTACATGATATCCAGCCCCTGCTATAACAAAGCAGGCACACGTGGATATATTAAATGTATTCTTTCCATCGCCCCCTGTCCCAACGACATCTACAGCGCCATAGGCTGAAAGGTCAACAGGGAGTGCAGCTTCAAGCAAACTCTGTCGAAAGCCAAGAAGTTCCTGCGTGGTGATAGCCCTCATGCGATAAATACTCAACAGAGCAGCCACCTGCACTTCGGGTACTTGGCCAGAGGTAATTCGCGTTAGCGTCTGATAGGCTTCGTCGCGCGTGAGCGTTTCGCCAAGATAGAGGCGTTCAAGTATTGTTTTCATCGGAAAATCTATCTTTTTTTAGAGGTTAGAGATAAGAGTTCAAAAGTTAAAGCTCGCCACAGCTTTAAACGCTAAACTTTTCACTCCCACCTTTCAAGGGAAGGAGGGGATGAGACACAAAGTTGCTTAAGATTTGCCTGCCTTTCGGTGTGAGGATGCTTTCGGGATGATATTGCAAGCCGTGCACATCGAGCGTGCGGTGGCGCAGAGAGAGTATTTGTTCTTCATGAACGGCGGTGACGACAAGTTCGGCAGGAAAGTCTTCAGGACTGACTGCCCAAGAGTGATACCGCCCTACGAGAAAACTTTCGGGCAAATGATTGTACAAATAGTCATCAGCTGTTCTTTCAAGCGGAGTTTGCACACCGTGGTAAACTGTGGTGAGATTGACGAGATGTGCACCAAAAACTTCTGCTATAGCTTGATGCCCCAGGCAGATGCCGAGCATGGGTTTCAGATGGGCGTAGTGTCTGACAACCTCCTTTAAGAGTCCTGCTTCGTCGGGAATACCAGGCCCAGGCGACAAAACGATTTTATCGAAAGAGGCGACGGCTTCAATCCTAAACATATCATTGCGCCACACCGTTACGTCTGCACCTTCTTCTATGAGTATCTGACGCAGGTTGTAAGTGAAGGAGTCGTAGTTGTCAACAAGGAGTATTTTCATACCGTATATAATATATTTGTGTGCGTTAACGGATTGTCTCAGCAAGCGTGATGGCACTGCGCAGGGCACCGAGTTTGTTGTTGACTTCCTGGAGCTCACTCTTGACATCGCTCTTAGCTACAATGCCGCCGCCAGCTTGGAACCAAAGCACTCCAGAGCGACTGACAAATGTGCGAATAGTAATAGCCTGATTGAGCGAGCCATCAAAACCGATAAAGCCTATACACCCTCCGTAGGCACCGCGGTTATGGGGTTCAATCTCCGCAATGAGTTGCAAGGCGCGCACTTTGGGTGCTCCGCTGAGCGTTCCAGCGGGAAAAGTGTCGGAGAGTAGCTGCATGGTATGAGTTCCTGGTCGCACACTCCCCCCTACGCGGCTCACAAGGTGTACGACATGGCTATACATCTGAGGTTCTTTGAGAAACGCTACGTGCACTTTGTCGCAATGTCGGCTGAGGTCATTGCGTGCAAGGTCAACAAGCATGGTGTGCTCTGCATTCTCCTTAGGATCTGATAGTAGCTTTTCAGCAATAATCTGGTCTTCAGCCGGACGGCCATCTCGGCGCATTGTTCCTGCAATGGGATCAATGAAAGCTTTTCCACCTTCTACGCGCAGATGCGTTTCGGGCGAAGAACCAAAGATGCGCATATCGCCAAAATCAAAGTAGAAAAGGTATGGCGAGGGATTGATGCGGCGCAAAGCACGATAGAGTTGGAAATCATCGCCCTCAAAACGCTGCTCGAAGCGTCGCGAAAGAACAATCTGGAAAACGTCGCCACGCTTGCAATGCTGAATACCGCGACGTATGTTTTCTTGGTGTTGCTCATCGGTGAGCGTGCTGGTGACATCGCCTACAGCTTTGAAAGCAAAAGCCTGCCCTGGGGCACCCTCAAGTGCTCGTGCAATGCGTAGGCAGTCTGGCTGTTCGCCTTCGCCGCTAAGTGTGAGTAGCATCAGCTCGTTGTGATAGTCGTTGAAAACTAACAAATGGCGATACAAAATGTAGCACACGTCAGCTGCATCGCGCTCGGGTTCGCAGCTGTCCTTGATATCCACCGATTCAAAATAGCGTACAGCATTGCTGCTAGTAAACCCGTAGAGCCCACAATAGTGCGCGTATTGCCCATGCAACTCAAAGCGGCTCATAAAGTCTTCAAAAGCTGCCGGAACATCATAATCGTTGCTGATGTCGCGCATTTCTATCCGCTCGCCTGGCAACCTAAAGAGTGCCTGCCCATGCGTAATCCGAATAGAAGCTATAGGCTCAAGGCCTATGAAGGAGCGAGCATTTTCAGCACCATGATAGTCGCTACTCTCCATGAGTGCGCTCTGCGCAAACAAGTCGCGAAGGCGGAGATAGGCACCTACCGGTGTGATAAGGTCGCCTGCTAGCGGACGCGAAAGTACTTTGTAACAATATTTCATTGGTTTATGTATTTACTGCAATGTTTCAAATAGGTTTCTATATCCTTGTCGCCGCGACCGCTGAGCGTCACGACAACTACTTGCTCTTGCTTCCACGCCAACTTGCCAAGAGCTCCCAGCGCGTGAGCACTCTCAATAGCGGGCAAAATACCCTCACTGCGATTTAGCTCATAGGCCGCAGCCAAAGCTTCACCGTCGGTCACGGCTACCATCTCAGCACGCCCACTTTGGGCCAAATGGGCATGTAGCGGCCCTACTCCAGGATAGTCCAGGCCTGCACTAATGCTATAAGGCTCTGTGATCTGCCCGTCTTCGTCCTGCATCACGATGGTGCGTGCTCCATGCAAGATACCATCGCACCCACGAATAATGGTTGCTGCGCTCTTGCCTACAATGCCAAGCCCATCGGCCTCTGCGCATACAAGGCGCACGCTTTTTTCGTTCAGAAACCGATGGAACGTACCTGCCGCGTTGCTCCCACCACCCAGACAAGCCACCGCCATGTCGGGATACTCGCGTCCCTCCTTTTCTAACAGCTGAGCGCATATCTCTTTACTGATGACAGCCTGAAGACGCTCCACCAAGTCGGGATAAGGATGAGGCCCCACAGCACTGCCCATCAGATAGAACGTTTCTGAAGGATGCGAACACCAGTCGCGCAAGGCCTCGTTCACGGCATCTTTCAACGTCTGATTGCCGCTCTCCACCGCGCGAACGTCGGCACCAAGCAAGCGCATCTTTGCCACATTAGGCTGCTGACGGGCAATATCCACCTGCCCCATATATACTGTGCATGGCATATCAAACAAAGCACACACTGTAGCCGTCGCCAGCCCGTGCTGCCCAGCTCCCGTCTCAGCGATGATGCGTGTCTTGCCCATCGCACGCGCCAAGAGTATTTGGCCCAAAGCATTGTTTATTTTGTGTGCCCCCGTATGGTTCAAGTCCTCACGCTTCAGATACACGCGCCGACCATAGCGTCTTGACAGCGACGGACTCAACCACAACGGGCTCGGACGCCCCACATAGTCTCTTAGCAAACTGTGATATTCGTGCTGAAACGCTTCGCTCTCTATGATTTGCCGATAGCACGCTGAGAGCGCATCTGTGTTAGGCTTAAGGATTTCGGGAACATAAACACCTCCGTAGCGGCCAAAAAAACCGCGCTCATCTACACAATACGTTGCGTCTGAACTGTTCATTGGGATTGGTAATAAACTGTAACAAATTTTTAGATTTCCTGATTGGTTGTTTATTCAAAAAAGAAATCCGACAACCTCAATCTTCGCTTGGATTAGGCTGTCGGATCGACCTTTTCGTAGATAAAACGTGGCACACGACAATCATACCAACAAGCGAACTTGCAAGCAACTCTGCCAACGCCAATATATGTTGAAACAATGTTCTTTCATAATCAGTTGTCACAAATACAATCGTGAACCATGCCGCAAAATTCTGTCAAAAGTTCAGATAAAACAAGCTTTTAGTGAAAAAAGTTTAGTCGAAAAGCGATTTTTATTTCTTATTGACAAAATTACGCCGCTATTTGCTTACGTTTTGACAAGCAGGTGACCCCCCTCATTGCTGTATGTGAAGAGGAAAAAAATACTATTTTAGGGGCTCGCGCTCATGCGCGTCAACAAAATAAATATAAGCCCAATCAAAGTCAACCTATAGTGTGAATAAGACCAAAAGTAGTCAACCTAAAACGTGAAACTACACAACCCAAATCGCGAAACTACAAGCTCTTCTATTTTTCACGGCCATGAAAAGTTAAGTTCATGGCCATGAAAAGTTTAGTCCACGCGCGTGAAAAATAAGACAGTGTGCGTTCCCTTTCATCGTTGCGAAGACAGTCAGCGCTTTGGTCTCAGAAAACAAAAACTTCGTCTTTTGCTTTACTCTGCGCTTGCCTTGCACTATCTTTGCCCCCGAAAGGAGAAATACAATATTAAATAAAGCTTTATTTTTTTCTTTTTATGATTAAGTCACAAGACATCAAGAAAGGTACTTGCATCCGCTTGGATGGCAAACTTTACTTTTGTGTGGATTTTCTGCACGTGAAGCCTGGAAAGGGCAACACAATCATGCGCACAACGCTTAAAGACGTGGTGAGCGGACGTGTATTGGAAAAGCGTTTCAACATTGGCGAGGCACTCGAAGATGTGCGCGTAGAACGTCGTCCGTATCAGTACAGCTATGCTGAGGGCGATACGCTCCATTTCCTCAATCAAGAAACGTGGGACGACGTTGCTATAAGCAAAGATCTCATCACAGGCGTGCAATTTATGAAGGAAGGCGACGTGGTGGAAGTGGTGAGCGATGCTTCAACCGAGACAATCCTCTATGCCGAAATGCCTGTCAAGACACAATTGAAGGTGAAATACACCGAGCCTGGTCTGAAAGGCGATACCGCTACAAACACGCTCAAGCCTGCCACGCTCGAAAACGATGCTGAGGTGCGCGTCCCGCTCTTTATCAACGAGGGCGACCTTATTGAGGTTGACACGCGCGATGGTAGCTACGTGCAGCGCGTAAAGGCTTAAGGCCTTTGTAGAACACTCCTACAAGAAATATCAAAACCAGGCACTGGTGGCGCAGGGTTACGCAGATGAAAAACGTTGCGCCGCCCCTGCGCTTTCAGTGCTTTTTCCATTTTTTTTTCTTCTAAACCTTTTTCTTACTCACGATGAAAAAACTCTTATCCATAGTGGTGCTTCTTTGCGGCTTTGCTCTCCTACAAGCCCAGCCAATGGCCGACAGCACCTATCTCGTCACGACGGCCGATGGTAGCCGCTGTCTTTCTACGGGTGGAAAAACAACGCTCAATGCCCCTGTGCAGGTTGCTCCCACGGTGCAGAATGAGCATACTATCTGGCAGTTGGTGAAAGGCAATACAGGTTGGCTCGTAACCAACGTAGAGAGCGGATTGGCCATGGATATTCCCGCTTCGCGCAAGCCTTTGCAATGGTCGCCAGGGAAGGGCAATGCTAATCAGAACTATACGTTTGAGCCCGCAGGAGCGGATGTCTATAAACTTTATGCGCAAATCGGTGGCGAGAAGGTCTATATCGTGCTTGCTGTTCAAGGTGTGCAGACGACGACCGACGCTGCTCAGGCTACAACCGTGCGTCTCCAACGTGTCAGCTACACACGTCCTTACTACAAATGGCAGGACCAGACCGTCTTCGCTGAAAACGTACTGACACCGCGCACTGCCTATACGCCCTATCCCAATACCCAAAGCCTCAGGGCTGACAACATTCACTATGATTTCCCGTGGACAGACTCCAACAGCCCGCTACGCCTGAGCCTCAACGGAGTTTGGCGTTTGAAGTGGAGCACACTTCCCTGTGAAATCCCTGGTGAAAAAGATTTCTATGGCTCGAGTGTTGACACACGCACTTGGGACACCATCAGTGTGCCTTCCTGTCTTGAGATGAAAGGATATGGCGAACCGCTTTATGTCAACGAAGAATTTGCTTTTGTTGACAATCCGCCCTACATCCGTACGCATCCCGACTTGAAAAACTCCGTAGCTTCCTATCGCCGCGACTTTCAGCTGCCCACTGCCTTTGCAGGCAAGCGTGTGTTGCTGCACTTCGATGGCATCTATGGTGCAGCGAGCATTTGGGTGAATGGCAAATACGTTGGTTACACCCAAGGAGCCAACAGCGAAGCCGCCTTTGATGTTTCGCCCTATGTGGAAATGGGACGGCGCAATTCTATCAGCGTTCAGCTCATTCGCCACAGCGACGGTTCGTATCTTGAGGGACAGGATATGTGGCACATGAGTGGCATACACCGCGACGTGTATCTCACAGCCGTTCCGCAAGTGAGCATCAAGGACTTTGTGTTGCGTTCAGAGCTCGACACGGCAGACTATCATCATGGTTCTTTCCGCGCTATCGTGCAGTTGGAAAATTCGCTTGCTGACGGACAGCCCCAAACGCGACTTCTAACCATGCGCCTCTTTGCTCCTTACGGAATGCTCGAAGCCGAAGAGAGCCGCGTGGTGACGATAGCAGCGGGTAAAAACGCCGTGGTGGAACTCGCGCTTGAAGAAGTATTCGGCGTTGCATTGTGGAGTGCTGAAGACCCGCAGCTCTATACCGTAGAACTATCTCTGAGCGACAACGGCGAGGAAACCGAGGCGATTAGCCGCAAATTCGGTTTTCGCGATGTGCGTATCCGTGACGGACTGGTGCTACTGAATGGTGAGCGCATCTATCTCAAGGGCGTAAACACTCAAGACACGCACTATTCGAATGGGCGCACCATGGACGTTGCTACGATGGAAACCGACGTGAGAATGATGAAGCAAGCAGGTGTCAACACCGTGCGCTGTTCGCACTACCCCCGTCAGCATCGTATGTACAGCTTGTTCGACTATTATGGTCTTTATTGCATGGACGAGGCCGATTTGGAGTGCCACAAGAATTGGAGCGACGGCGGAACGATGTCGTCCGACACGACTTGGTTGCCGGCCTACCTTGATCGCGAGCGTCGCATGGTGATGCAGCATCGCAACTACAGTAGTATTCTATTCTGGAGTCTAGGCAACGAGTCGGGTGGCGGCTCTAATTTTGATGCCTGCTATGCACTTGTGCGTCAGTTAGACCCCACACGTCCTGTCCATTACGAAGGAGCCACGCGTGCTCGCCAGTATCAAGCTTCCGACCTCTTCTCGCAGATGTATCCCGCAGTGAGCGTGGCAAAGAAAAATGCCAATGGCAACGATGCGCGTCAGCCCTACTTTATCTGTGAATATGCGCACGCGATGGGCAATGGTGTGGGCAACTTGCAAGAATACTGGGACGAAATCATTGGTTCGCGCTACGGCGTAGGTGCTTGTATCTGGGACTGGGTGGACCAAAGCATTCTTGACGGCAACGACATTCGCAAGGGCAATACGGCTCAAAACGGTTTGCCCCGCTTGATGACGGGCAATGACTACGGCGGACCCAATCAGGCCAACTTCGTCAACAATGGCATCCTGACCGCAACACGCGAGTGGTCGCCAAAACTCACCGAGGTCAAGCAAGTGTATCAACCCATCCGTTTCCTCGCTTGGGACGCAGCTACCCGAACCGTAACGGTACGCAACGATGCTGCATTTACCAGTACGGATGAATACGCAGTGAGCTATAGCCTGCTTTGTGAAGGGCGCGAGGTGGAGCATCGTACCATAGATGCTCCAAGCATAGCCCCTGGCGAAACTGGTCAATTCGTTCTTCCTCTGAAGCATAAGGTAAAGCCCGGCAAAGAATATACCGTGCAAATCGACTTCGAGCTGATCGAAGAAACCAATTGGGCGACAGCGGGATATAGCATTGCTGGTGCAGACTTTATGTTGCAAGAGCGTTCGCCTCTGCTCCCTGCTGTTCGTGCCAAGAAGAACGTTTCGGCCTATGGCGACTATGCCGCTGGCGGTCCGATGGGTGTTAGTGCTAATGGCGTGACGCTCGGTCATGCCCCGAATGGCGGTGTGACGTGTAGCTTGTTTAAGCAAGCTCCCGAGTTCGACAGCTTTGCTTATGTAGAAAACTTCAAGGGAGCCTATCCTGCCAACAATGCCGTGCAGTCGCGCCGCGTTAGCCCTATTGCAGTCAATAGCAACGGAGCAGCAACCCTCACCGAAGAAGTTCAGACCGAGCAATGCGACTATACGTTGCTCTATACCCTCTTCGGCGATGGAACTTTGGACATTCAAGCCACGTTCCAGCCCAAGCGTGAAGGCTTGCGCCGCATAGGACTTGTGATGCAACTGCCTGAAGCACTCCAAAATGTAAGTTACTATGGCCGTGGCCCGCAGGAAAACTATCCCGACCGTATGCTCGGCTCGCGACTCGGTCGATACGAAACTACGGTTGCTGACAACTTTTGGCCTTATGCTCATCCGCAGAGTTGTGGCAACCACATGGACATACGCGAAGCCTCGTTCACACGCACTGACGGCAAGGGTCTGAAGTTGGAAACCCAAGGCAACGTAGCCATGCAGTTCCTTCCTTTCTCCGATCGAACGATGGCCGCAACGCGCCATCCTTGGGATTTGAAGCCCGAAGGAGTAATCCTTCACCTTGATGCAGCCATTCAAGGCGTAGGCAATGGTTCTTGTGGCGGAGGAAACGAGACGTTGCCGCAGTATCGCTGCCCAGGCACAGGAACGCTGACCTATACCCTGCGATTTACACCTTTGAAGTAAGCAAAAGAATAAATAATAAACCATACTAAATTCTATGTTTGAAAACCAACCAAAAGGGCTTTACGCCCTTGCGCTGGCCAACACCGGCGAGCGCTTCGGCTACTACACCATGTTAGCCGTCTTCGCACTTTTCTTGCGCGAGAACTTTGGGCTGGCTCCTGGAACAGCAGGAGCAATCTACAGCACGTTCCTTGCCCTTGTCTATTTCCTGCCGCTCTTTGGTGGTATGATGGCCGACAAGTTTGGCTATGGCAAGATGGTCACCATCGGCATTCTCATCATGTTTCTTGGCTATTTGATGCTGTCTGTACCCCTTGGCGGCGATCTCGTTGCTATGATTGGCATGATTGCCGCATTGTTGCTCATCAGCTTTGGAACAGGTTTGTTCAAGGGCAATCTGCAAGTGATGGTGGGAAACCTCTACGACGAAGCACGTTTCAGTACTTCGCGCGACAGCGGTTTTTCCATCTTCTACATGGCCATAAATATCGGTGCGCTCTTTGCGCCAACGGCAGCAGTGAAGATTATGGAATGGGCTGAAACCTCCCTGGGCTACAGCCATGCTGACGCTTATCACTTTGCTTTTGCAGTGGCTTGTGTATCACTGGTGTTGTCAATCGCTATCTACTATGGCTTCCGCTCCACGTTCCGTCATGTTGAGAGCGATAAGAAAAAGGACGCTGCGGCTAAAGTGGTAGATGAACCCGAAGACCCGAAAGATACCAAAGACCGCGTCGTGGCACTCTGTTTGGTATTTGCTGTTGTAATCTTCTTCTGGATGGCTTTCCATCAGAACGGATTGACGCTAACTTACTTCGCCGACGAGTTTGTCACGCCCACCGTGACAGGTGCTGCCGCCATGCCGTTTGATGTGATCAACCTGGTGCTCTGCATCGTGATGGTTTACGGGCTGTTCTCGCTCGTTCAGGGAAAGACCGCCAAAACGAAAAGTATTGCCGCTGTGGTAATTGTTGCCTGTCTGGGTGTGCTCTGTTATCAATACACAGCGTCAGAGGGTCAGGAAGTAGCGCTCGCTGCACCCATCTTCCAGCAGTTCAATCCAGCCTTTGTCGTAGCGTTGACGCCCGTTAGCTTGGCTATCTTCGGATGGTTGGCTTCAAAAGGTAAGGAACCCAGTGCCCCACGCAAGATTGCTTATGGTATGCTCGTGGCTGGTGCTGCCTATCTCATCATGGTGGCAGGGTCTGTAAGTCTGCTGTCGCCCGATGCTCAAGCGGCTGCTGCCGATGTCGACAAAACCTTTGCAAGCCCTAACTACTTGATCGGAACCTACCTTGTATTGACCTTTGGTGAGCTGTTGCTTAGTCCAATGGGCATTTCCTTTGTGTCGAAAGTGGCTCCTGCCAAACTGAAAGGCACTATGATGGGCGGTTGGTTTGTAGCTACTGCATTGGGTAACTTCCTCGTCAGCGTGGGAGGCTTCCTGTGGGGTGGTCTGCCGCTTTGGATTGTTTGGACCGTATTTATTGTCCTCTGTTTGCTCAGCGCAGCCTTTATGTTTGCTGTGATGAAACGCTTAGAAAAGGTGGCTTAGGACAATTATAACTCCTCACATCAACGACGCGAAGAGACGCAAAGAAACCTTTTTGAGAAAGAAACTTTGCGCGTCTTCGTGTCGTTGTGTGACAACCGACTATGAAAAGATTCTTATTCGTTCCGCTCTGCTTGGCTTGCCTCTTTGTGCAAGCCGTTCCGTTCGACACCATATATAATAATATGGTGTTTGATCGTCGTATCGTGAACTTCAGTGAGACCGAACATCCTGGAAGTATCTGCCAAGAACCCGACGGAACGCTCGTTATAGGCAACGGGCGCATCGTGCTGCGCAAAGTGTGTTTGCCAAAAACGCGGCGCGATGCTCGTCTCACCGTTCGCGTCAGCTTGCGTTCGCATGGTGACCGATGGGACAAGGCTGGCAGTGTTTTCCTCATTCCCTGTGAGCAGCCAGTGAGCATGATTTCAGTAGCACAAGGCGCGGCTTCCTATCCCGATCTCAGCGTCTGCGGCGAAAAGTTCCCAGGTATCGTAAGCACGCATCCTTATTATGCACCGAGCGTAGAGTTACTTCGTTTCATGACACCCTTTGGCGTGGGATATTACACACCGCGCGACAGCATCTCCCGCGAGCGCATTCAGCCCGCTTGGCTTGATGAGTATGCCGACAGCGTGGAATGGCTGCAAGATGCTACCGACCGCCTACCCATACTTCAGGATAGCTGTTGGGTGGGATTGGCTATAGACACGTGGACCGCTGAGGGCTACCAAGCCTCGGTTCAACTCATACTTGAGGAGAGCCGTTTGAAAGGCGACAAAGCACCTGTGCGCCATGTAGAGCCTTTGGTCAATACACTCGCCTATTATCAACAAACCTACTGCGACCTCTTTGCACGTCAGCCCTTAACAACTACAGTTGCTCTGCCTCGAAAGGCTCGCAATGCGATGCTCTACTATGTAGTCAGTGGTCACGGAGGACACAGCGGCGGCGATGAGTTTACACCCTGCGAAAACATCCTTTCCTTTGACGGGCGCGAAGTATGTCGCTTCACTCCCTGGCGCACCGACTGCTATACCTTTCGTCGCTTCAATCCCTCCACTGGCGTGTGGCTTCGCGAACGCGAGGCGAGCTATATCACCAATCAAGGCACACGCGGGCAGAAGCGTATAGAAGAAACCATAGCCTCGTCCGACCTCTCGCGCTCAGGCTGGTGCCCAGGCAGCGATGTCCCGCCGATGCGCATACCTCTTGGCACGCTTGACGCAGGGAAACATACCCTAACGATAAGTATTCCCGATGCACAGCCAGCTGATGGCGATAAGCTCAATCACTGGCTCGTCTCTTCCTGGCTCACATGGGAAGAATAGTCGCCTGGTAGCGGTTTCAGGCTTAGATACAACAAGGACGCAAGGTCTAAAACAGAGAAACCTTGCGTCCTTGCTGTGTAGTAACTTGTTGTAAACTCAGCATTCTCCAATAGCCTGTGCCCAAATCCGTACAGGTCTGACAACCTCACGAGGGATGTAGCTTCGCGCATAGGCACGAATGTATTGCAGAATGTCGGGGCGAGGTTGAGGGACTTTCGGTGTAGAATGCACCATAAGCAAGCTAAGTAAAAGTAAAAGAAGTGAATGAAAAAGTAGAATATCGAAGTTTCGGCGTCTTCTATAAGTATAACGGCGAGCACCCTGCAATTATTATAAAAGGACATGAAATGTTTGTGGTGTCTCTTCTTGTTTTTTCGTACAGCAGGTCTTGCTGCAACCAATTAGAGAGCCTTTTCTAAGCAAAACGCTATAAAGCAATCAATTAGTTTTGTTCATTTATAGCTGATGCACTATATTTGCCGTTGAAATCAAACAACTGCAAGTGTGCTGTTCGTGGTTTCAACATAACATACAGAACGTCTTCAAAACGTATTCTTCTGCTGAAAGTCTTCTTGCAGGCGAGACGCCTGCGCTCCCAAGGCATTGCGACACCTTGGAGAATCGTCAACATTTCTAATCCATAAAACCTCAAAACAATGAAACAACGATTACTTCTCACCTTCTAAACCG
>ONDJ01000003.1 GCA_900316575.1 uncultured Prevotellaceae bacterium
ACGGATTCTGGGGATAAGAAATCCCAGAGCCCACACAGAACAAAACAACAAAACAACAAAACGAGCGTCTGGCTTAACTGCACCCCCACAAGGGCAGTTGAGCCAGACGTTGTTTTTGAGGTAAACAGGCGTGTACCATGGGGTGCGGGCATCCTGGGAGTGCGGGCGTCCTCGCCCGCATGAATTGGTTATTTTAACCCAAATCGGTCATTATCGTTATGATGATAATCGCCTTTATTTATTGAGCAGATGTTTTGTTGCTTTGAACGAGCAATGGGGTTCCATTGTGATCGAAATCAGCGAAACAGATGACAATAAGAAAGCGTGTTAGCGCGTAACAGCCTAATGACCGATTTGGGTTTAAGAATAATCTCAAAAAAATAGAACTCTTATGTGCAACGGAAAACGAACAAACGCCAAACGAAGTCTCAACACAGCACGGTGAGACTTCGTTTGGCGCTATAGGGTATGAAGCGTGGTCTTTCGGAATATGGGCTTAAGTAGAGCCTACTTCACTGTGACTTGCTTGACATAGACGGGTGTATTGGGCAACATCTGCGAGCTGTTGCAGATGATGCGCTGGCCTGCATCGCCTTTGAGGAAGAAATAGAAGTTTTTGAGCATAGACTTGCTGCGCGGGTCGGTGCAAATGGCATAGACTGAGCGCGATAGGGGATAGGTACCAGTAGCGATGTGGTACTGCCATGGGCGATTAAAGTCGCTACGCTCGTCACTATAGCGGCTCACGCGGGCTACTTCGAAGCCAAGGTTGTTGAAGTCTTTCAAGGTGCTGTCGCCGCTTGTGCGGAGCCAATCTACGCCAACCACGCCTATGACGCCTGGTTTGGTCTTTACGGCTTCAATGACGGCCTGACTACTTCCTTGGGCAAAGACATTGCCGCTGAGGGGCTTACCGGCGTTGAGACTGTCGCGCATGTAGCGGACGGTGCTACTTCCGCTTTTGTCGAACACAAGCCGCACCTCGCCAGTGGATTTACTGTGAGAGAGCTGTTCCCAACGCGTGATTTTACCGCTTACGATGCCACGCAGGTCGTCTATGGTGAAGAGTGTGTCGGCACTGCCGGCACTTACCACAAGGGCAAAAGCATCGGTGGCAATTTTGGCTTGAAGCACGGAGCGTCCTTGTCCTTTAATATAGGCTTCTTCCTTTTCGGTGAGCCCACGAGTGACGACGGCCATGGTCAGGCTGTCGGCCATCAACAGGTGGAGGGCGCTGTCTTCGCTGACATAGGTGGGCAGCATCGTGGCTTCAATATGTTTCAGTGCAAAGGCTTGAGCCTCTTCGTCCATGATGGGTGCAAAAGTCTCGTCAATGGCCACGCGCACATCGTCTTCGTGAAGCCAAGCTGTGTTTGTTGAGTTGCCGCATGAGGTATAAAGACTTCCTGCGCTCAATAGAGCCATTAAAAGATAAAGCGTATGTTTCATGGCTTTACGTTTTTTTGTTTGCAATGATTAGGGTGCTATTGTTCTTCTGCACGGCCAATGCAGGAGTAGGCAAAGCCAGCGGCTTTCATTTCATCGGCGTTGTAGATGTTGCGTCCATCAATGACAACGGGGGTGCGCATGGTGCGGTTCACTACTTCCCACGAGGGCAGGCGGAATTGCTTCCATTCAGTGAGCACGAGCAGGGCATCGGCATCGAGTGCGCAATCGTAGATGTCGCGCGCATATTCCACCTTGTCGCCAATGCGCCGGCGACATTCGTCCATCGCCACGGGATCGAACACACGCACATGGCAGCCAGCTTCGAGCAATTTGCTGATGGTGACGAGCGATGTGGCTTCGCGCATATCGTCGGTTTCGGCCTTAAATGCTAAGCCCCAAATGGCTATGGTTTTGCCCTTCAGGTCTCCCCCGAAGTGTGAGGATAGTTTCTCAAAAACAATTTCTTTTTGCTTTTCGTTCACGGCTTCAACGGCTTTGAGCACCCGCATTTCGTAGCCTTGCTTTTCGGCTGTG
Source organism: uncultured Prevotellaceae bacterium (assembly GCA_900316575.1). Classification (GTDB taxonomy): domain Bacteria; phylum Bacteroidota; class Bacteroidia; order Bacteroidales; family Bacteroidaceae; genus Alloprevotella. The sequence continues at coordinate 1,984 of ONDJ01000003.1, forward strand.
CGTATCAGGGCTTTTACGTCTTTGGGAAAACACGAACCGCCGTAGCCGCAACCTGGATAGAGGAATTTGCTGCCAATGCGCGTGTCTGAGCCAATGCCTTTGCGCACCATGTTAACATCGGCACCAACGAGTTCGCAAAGGTTGGCAATGTCGTTCATGAACGAGATGCGCGTGGCCAGCATACTGTTGGCTGCATATTTGATCATTTCAGCCGAAGGTATGTCGGTGAATATCACGCGGAAGTTGTTCATCATGAATGGTCGGTAGAGCTTGGTCATCAAAGCCTTGGCGCGTTCGCTTTCTACACCAACTACGACACGGTCGGGCGACATGAAGTCCTTCACGGCGCTACCTTCTTTCAGAAATTCGGGGTTGGAAGCTACGTCGAACTCTATGGTTTCGCCGCGCTGGGCTAACTCTTCCTCGATGACTTGCTTCACTTTCTTAGCTGTGCCAACGGGAACGGTGCTTTTGGTCACAAGCACCACATATTTCTTCATGTTTCGCCCCACTTCGCGGGCTACTTCAAGCACGTAGCTGAGGTCGGCACTTCCGTCTTCGTCGGGCGGTGTGCCTACGGCGCTGAATACGGCTTCAACGTTGTCTAAACAATCGGTGAGCTTCGTGGTGAAGTTTAAGCGACCTTCGCGGGCGTTGCGCACCACCATTTCATCTAAACCTGGCTCGTAGATGGGAATTTCGCCGCTACGCAGCTTGTTGATTTTGTTTTCGTCGATGTCAACACACGTCACGTTTACGCCTACTTCTGCGAAGCAAGCACCTGTAACAAGGCCTACATAGCCCGTTCCAACAATGGCTACATTCATAATTTATGGGGGGATAAGGTTTTTTTAATAACAAAGAGACGCAAAGAAAATCTCCCAAGGGAATTTCTTTACGCCTATTAAATTGGTTTGATGTCTATGGGAGGAAGCTTATTTAGCCTGTTGCGAGGCATTTTCGGCGGGAGCCTGCTGCTGTGCGCCTTGTTGGTCGGCAGCCTGCTGCCCTGCGGCTTGTCCTGGGAGGGTTTGCGGGGCCTCGGCACGTGTGCTGGTCACGATGTCGGCACTGCTGTTGCCACGGGGCACAACATAGGTGGTTGCTATACTGAGCACCACGAGCACTGCGGCGAGTGTCCAAGTGGCTTTCTCGATGAAGTCGGTCGTTTTGCGCACACCCATGATTTGGTTTGAAGAAGCAAAGTCAGAAGCAAGGCCACCGCCTTTGGATTCCTGGATGAGCACGATAAATGTGAGAAGTACGGCCACGATGACGGCCAGAACGACAATGATAGTAAACATAGTGGTTTGGAAAAACTTTTATTGCTTGTGTTGATTATTTACGATAAGTTTGCGCAGGTAGCGCATTTGGTCGGCAAAGTAAACACTTTTATTTGGATAATTCGCATTCAGACTGCTGATAATTTCAAAAGCCTTCTCAAAACGCCCTTGTTTGATGTAGATTTTGGCAAGTGTTTCGGTAAAAAAGCTGTCATCGCTGTCGTCATTTTGCGTTTCGGGCGTTTGGCGTTTAGAGGCATTCTTTGATGTTTTTTTCTCGGCGAGGTCGGACGCTGTGGTGTCTTGTGAGGTAACGGAATCCTGATTGTCGCCTACGTGAAATTTGCGGTCACCTTCCAAGAAGGTCTCCATCAGTCGGTCCGTTGTGTCGTTTTGTTCGGAACCTTTACCTGTGCTGGGAGCATCGTCAAGGCTTAGCAAGAATGCAGCATAGTTGGTTGTGGCATCGGCAACAGTAGGTTTCCGGTGTTTTTCTCCTACCTCGTTTTTGCCGATGAATTGTTCGATGACTTGCAGGGTGCGTCCGTCAGTTTGTTGCTGTTGGGTGGATTGTAGGGGCTCGGGCTCAATGCGGTATTTGTCGGCTGCAATGAGGTCGAAGAGCACGCGCCGGTCGGGAACCAAAAAGGCAGCTTTGCGTAGTTCTGCGCCAAAGGAGGCGTCGTGGAGCACAAAGAGGTTGTGTAGCAGCAATAGCCTTGCAGGGGTATAGTGGGGATGCCGCGCTACGAGTGTGCGTAGGGCGTAGAGCGATTCTTGGTCTAATTGTTCGGGGTGGTTGATATAGCGTGCGAGTGAAGACATTGCAGCAGGGTAGGGAAGATGTTTACCAGTCGGAGACGGTGGCGTTGAATATCTGGTCGGTCAGATCCTCTATCATTTCAGTGACGAGGCGTTCTTGCACTGCCGAGAGTTGCTGAGTAGAGTTGTATTGCGTTGTGGCAGTAAACTGGCGTTCCCACTGTGTGTTTTTCTTGGGGTTTTCAAATCTGATGTTCACCGTGAGTTTCAATTGCACTTGGGCACTATAGCCTTCTGAGCTAACACCTTTGTTGTACTGGTCGTAGGCGGTGATTTCGCCTGCCACGTGGAGGTCGCCATTGCGCTTGACGAGTTGCAAGCGCGTTTGGTTGACGTATTTATCTTGCAATTTGGTGTTGAACATGGCCTCCATAGGTGCCCAGCCATAGGGCGCTCGATTGACGATTTTATCAATCTGTATGGTTTTTATTTGCTCATAGTCAATGCTTGTGCCTGTGAATGAGTATTTAGGCAAATAGCAGGCCGTGAGCATGGTCAGTATGCCAAAGCAGGCGGCGATGAGGCAAATGTATGGGCGCGCGGATTTCATTCTATTCCGTATTCGTTGATTTTGCGATAGAGCGTACGCTCACTGATGCCCAATTCTTCGGCTGCGGCGCGCCGATGGCCGTGATTGCGGCGCAGGGAGTCGCGAATGAGTTCCTCGGTGACTTCTTCAATCGTAGGTTGCGCCGTGTCTTTAATTTCTTCGGCATCGGCCATGTCCGCTTCGCTGAACTGCGACTGATGGGTTTGTGCTTCAGGAGCAGGCAATGCGCGCGCTGTTGAGCCTGAGCTTGTTTCGGATTTGCCGTTTACGATTTCTTTGAGTTGCTCCACGTCGCGTTGCAGGGCAAAGAGAATTTTGAAGATAATTTCGCGTTCTTGTTCGTATCGGCTTTTTCCGTTGTTGTTATCCTCTTTTGCCATCAGTTGTGTGTGTGAGGCTTCGACACGTGGCAAGAATTCGCGAAGCATGTTGCCTGTGATTTCGCGCTCATCGGTAGTGACTGAAAGTGTTTCGGCAATGTTCTTCAGTTGTCGCACATTGCCAGGCCATGCATAGGTTTTGAGCACTTGTTGTGCCTCTTCGTTGAGGCGAATGGCGGGCATGTTGTAGCGTTCGGCCATGTCGAGCGCGAATTTGCGGAAGAGCAATACGATGTCGTCGCCTCGTTCGCGCAGGGCAGGCACATTGATGGTGATGCCGCCCAAGCGGTAGTAGAGGTCTTCGCGAAAACGTCCGCGTCGTATGGCTTCTTGCATATTGACATTGGTAGCCGCTACGATGCGTACGTTTGTGCGTTTCACTTGGCTGGCTCCCACGGGGATGAATTCGCCTGTTTCGAGAACGCGCAGCAAACGGGCTTGTGTGGCTAAAGGCAGCTCGCCTACTTCGTCGAGGAAGAGGGTGCCCCCATCGGCGACGCTGAAATAGCCTTCGCGCTTTTCGATGGCTCCGGTGAAAGCTCCTTTCTCATGGCCAAAGAGTTCGCTGTCGATCGTTCCTTCGGGAATGGCACCGCAATTGACTGCAAAGTATTTTTTGTTCTTGCGTAGGCTATGGTCGTGGATGATGCGCGGAAAGTTTTCCTTACCCACACCGTTTTCGCCCGTGATGAGTACGGATAAGTCCACAGGCGCAATGCGTAGGGCTATATCGATGGCACGCATCAGGGCTTCGTTGTTGCCCACAATGCCATATTTCAGTTTGATTTGCTTGATCCGTTTTTCGTCCATGGTGACCATCTTGGCAAAAAGTGCCGCAAAGGTACACTTTTTTGGCTGAACAATGCCACAGATGCTACCTTTTCGCGCCCGATGAGCCAAAAAGATGTTAAAGTTTTGAGATTTCCACAATTTTGTTACTACCTTGCGCGCTGAAATCAACAATCACGCTTAAACAATGAACAAGAAATCTCTTTTTGTCGCCCTTGTGGCACTTCTTATTTCCTTACCCACGTTGGCTCAGCCCACACGTCAGCGTCAGCAAGGCCATGAACTCCTTTTTAAGTTGGTTGGCGTATGGCAGCAAGTGGAGGAGGTAACCGACAGTACGGGCAATGCCATGCAATTGTTCCTACCCCATTGGAAAGTGTTACAGGGCGATGGTCACTTTGTGAATTTCCTTATGCCCCATCCCAAGGCTCCTGCTTTTATGACTACTGACGGTCATTTCCGTGTGGTGAGCGATAAATACTATTCGGAGCGAATTCTCAATAGTCTCACAAATCCCGACCTCAAAGGCGTGGAAGTGATGATGGAATACACGCTCGATGAAGAAAAAGGCGAGATGAGCCTTCGCTTCATGCTTCCCAATAGCGACCGCCCGCTGCGCGAAGTGTGGCGCAAGGTGCGCATGGAAATTCCTACGCAATTACAGCAAAGGCCATAAGGCAAAGTTTATCAGTGTCAATCTTTATACAGCAAGCCGCTCCAAAGAGCGGCTTGTTTTGGTTTATGCGCTGCGACCAACCGCCAAACCATACAATAAAAATACGCTTGGTTTGAGACGGGGAGTGTAGCCCTATAAGTATTGCATCAATATGTCCCACACGGCGACCAAGTGGCACACGCTACCGGCCAAAACAAAGAAATGGAACACCGAGTGCATGTATTTCTTCTTGTTAAGACTGTAGAAGAGTGCTCCCGTGAGGTAGCATACCCCTTCGGCCACAATCCACACCACAGCCGCTGTGTGCACACTGTCGATAAGCGGTTTGAAACAAACCAGCACACTGAGCCCCATGCCGCAGTAGCAGATAGTTTCCAAGTGGCTGTGGTCGCGCAGCTTTATAAACGAAAGCACCGTGCCGACCAATGCGCAAAGCCATACAAATGCGAAGAGGCTCCAGCCCCAATAGCCTTGTTGGCGCAACGCCACCAACGTTACGGGCGAATAACTGCCTGCAATGTGCCAATAGATGGCCGCATGGTCAAACTTGCGCCATACGCGGCGGCTTGGCCAACGCATCGGGGCAGCGTGGTAAATGGTTGAGGCTGTGTAAGAACCAATCATGCCTATCAGATAAAGCACCACGCCCAGACGAGCCCACCCATCGCCTTCGCTGAAGGTCCACCAGAGTAGCAGAGCCCCGCACACCACGCCCATGGCAATGCCGCCAGCGTGCGACCAAACGTTCAGACGTTCTTCGTCCTTGGTATATTGAATAGCCATTGTTTGCGACTTCTGTGTAGTTGGTAGGGAACTTAGGAGTTTGTTGCCGCAAAGGTAAGCATTATTCTTGTGGATAGTAGCAAAGGAGAAATGAAAAGGCGGGAAACTCGCTTTTTTGTCTCCAAAGATTTGAACGACAGATGACCTCACGGGGCGCTTTTCTCCTTAACTTTGCACTACAGAAAGTCCCCCATAGCCCAAACCCCTATATTTCGCCTTTTATAGCATAAAAAACGAGCTCGGACCTTGTTAAAAATAGATCCGAGCTCGTTTGAAATAGATCCGAGCTCGTTTGAAATAGATCCGAGCTCGTTTGAAATAGATCCGAGCTCGTTTTTTTTAGTGCCAACAAGGATAAAAATACTTGGCTTGTTGAAGAATGTAGTTGCCAAGTAGGCCATTTTTTTCCAAACAGAGAATATGCTCAATAGCCCACTGGGTGATTGATGAGCAACACTGTCTTTTCGGGTAGTGCGAGTGCGCTGTGGAGTGTGGCTTGGTCCATGGTCATGCGTGGCACGGTTTTGAGTCCCAACGCAGTACATGCCAGACAGATGTTTTGAGAAACGTAGCCTACATCGACAGCCCCCGTAACCTCCGCATTACGTCCGAACAGACTCAAGTCGCTTGCCAAAACAAGGCACACTGGGGTTTCGGCAGCAAATGTTTGGCGGCTGGCAACGGCTTGGCGCAGGTCGCGATCAGTCAACTGCGTGAGTGTGTTGGCTTGAGCATTGTAGAGATAAGCCCCATCAGCTCGGCATACGTAAACGCGCACATCTTGTTTGTTCATGGCCGAGGGTGCTGTGATTTTCCCATCTTCGCTGCTCACCCCGCAGGCGGCCCAAAGCAAATTGGCAAGCACCTGGTCGGAGAGGGGCTGCGGATTGGTGTACTCGCGTTGTGAACGGCGCGTCTGAAGAGCCTCGGCCAGACTCATGGTGGTGGGAAAGTTGGGCGCAGGCAGTTTGATGACCTGTTGAGCCCTGCATGGCATGACGCTCAAAGTGAGCAGAATGAATGCCATGGAGAGAAGAGTTCTTGCTTTCATTGGTTTATGCGTTTTTGAAGTCTTTTTTTGCAAATCTGTATAGGGTGGGGTAATTACTCAGCCAAGTGTTTATGGCACAAAAATAGTCAAAGAACCGCAGGCTGCAAATGAAAGACAGCTTTTCGTGTGCCAGTGTAGCCGAAAAAGCCTTGCCCGTACGACTTATGTCGGTCAAAATGCTTACTTTTGCCGCAAAACAAAAACAAAACAATATAAGCATTATGGCAAATCGCAAAACACTCAAGAAAGTGATAGCAGGCATTTCCAACGAATTGCTTACCGACTGCGTGGCAATAGGCATGGTAGGCGATGCCGACCAAGAGAAACTTTCGGCCTTGGCCGCCCGCGTACTGGCCATGGAGAAAGAATACATAGCCCGCGTCAACCATACAGAGCCAGGCAGCGTGCGCTTGTTCTATAAAAAACTACGCGAAGATTTCACCCAAGAGGCCAACCAGCTTGCCGCAGAAATCGCCAAACTCTGACCGTTATCCTTTAATAAGTTGCAAACAAGGCGGCTTGCAATCTTTCTGACTTATTTTCGGGGCCCGATGGGTTACGTGTCTTGTAGTAGGGCTACCCCTCAAAAACGAGCGTGTGTAGCTTGTTTGTCTTTTGAGAAAGACGCTCGCCTTGTTATGCGCCATATTAGCCTATGTTTCAATCATTCTGTCGCAAATTGCTCTTCGGCTGGCTGGACTGGACGGAGGAAGTCACTGTGCCGCGCCGTGAAAAGTGCATCATTTGCGTAGCCCCTCACACCAGCAACTACGATTTTCTGATGGGCGAACTCTATTATGCCGCCATAGGTCGCAAGGCAGGCTTCTTGATGAAAAAGAGTTGGTTCTTTTGGCCGCTTGGCCCGATATTTCGCCGCTTGGGCGGAATACCAGTTGATCGCAGCCGTCACGGAAGTCTCACCGATGCGCTCGCCGAAGCAGCCAAGCGCGAAGGCCACTTTGAATTAGCCGTAACGCCCGAAGGCACCCGCAAACGTGTAGAACGCTGGAAGCGCGGTTTCTACTTCATCGCACAAAAGGCGCAACTGCCTATCCAATTGTTTGCCATAGATTATAAGCACAAACGTATTGTCTGCACGCGCGAACTGATACCCTCTGACGACTTCAACGCCGATTGGCACGCAATTATGGATTACTACGCGCCATTTGAAGGCACGGAGCGTCATCCTGGGCTCTTCCAAGTGGAGCGTGCCGAACAATTCACACCGTAGGCGAAGTTGCTTGAGACAAAGACTCTGCCAGCCTCTTTGATTTCTTTTCTTTTTGTACAACACATATTGTTCTTCAATGCCTTTCTATAAGTTTCTAAGTTCTTTTTTCTTGTTTACCATAAGCCTTAGCGTTTTCTCGCAAGGTGTACCCGTTGACGTTTCGCAAGGCGTGGCCACGTGGATAGCCAATTACCGCGTAGAAGGCTACCGCCCTACAAAACCGATGGGTTATGAAGATATTCGCGTGGACGACAGCCTGCGTACGGTGTGCGTCGTTTTGAACGAAAGTTTTTGCGCACAGCCTCTAACGCCCGAGCGCGTAACAGAAGTGACGCGGCAGTTGCAGCTCAGATTGCCACCGCCTTACAACACCTACTCTGTTAGCCTCGTTGACACCAAGGGACAGAGCATAGAAGCCTACATTCCCAATCACTTGCGCACCTCTGGTCGCGACGAGAGCCGACTTTGGGGACAGCGTAAGCACGAAGGTGCTGCGTGGGTGACGAATACATCGCGCCCGTTGCGTCCCGAAAACGGCTTGGAAGGGCGGCATCTCATGGTGACACCCAGCCACGGACGCTACTATAAGCAGGGAAAATGGGAATGGCAGCGTCCTTTCCTCTATTGTACCACGGAAGACCTCTTCACGCAGAGCATCGTCGTTCCATTTCTTTATCCCATGCTTGAAAACGCCGGTGCCGTAGTCGGTACGGCGCGCGAGCGTGATTATCAGACGGCAATGGTCGTAGTAGATAACGATGCCCCTGCTCAGAACGGCACTTACGAAGAGACGGGCGACACCACTTGTCAATGGCGCAATGCAGCAGTAAGTGGTTATGCCCATCCTGGAGCCACACTGACCGATGGCACTAATCCCTTCAGCAAAGGTACGGCTCGCATTGCCACAGCCACAACGCGTCGCAACCACGCTGGCGAAGCCGTTTGGACACCTGTAGTGCCACGCACGGGAAAGTATGCCGTTTATGTCAGTTACGCCAGTTTGCCCAATAGCATAGACGACGCGCAATACACCGTTTACCATGCTGGCGGCAAGACCACGTTTCGCGTCAATCAGCAAATGGGAGGCGGCACGTGGGTGTATCTCGGTACATTTCTTTTTGAAAAAGGGCAAAGTAGGCAAGGACGCGTTGTGCTCAGCACACAGACATCAGGACGTGGCGTTGTAAGCGCTGATGCTGTGCGCCTCGGCGGCGGAATGTCGCTTGTGAGTCGAGGCTCAGCAGGGCGCAGTGGGCTGCCACGTTTCCTCGAAGGTGCTCGATACCATGCACTCTACAGCGGAATGCCCCGAAGCGTCTATAACTCCATGGGCGATGGCACCAACGACTATAACGATGATATCCGCACGCGTTCAGATATGTGCAACTTCATGGCCGGTCGCAGTGCCTACCTGCCAGCCGAAAAAGGATTGGGCGTGCCTTTTGAGTTGTGCTTGGCCATCCATAGCGATGCTGGTGTGCGTCGCGATGGTGGGGTGTATGGCACGCTGGGTATTTGCACGACTACCGTTAGCGACAGCATTCGCACGTTTCCTGGCGGACTTTCGCGCCAATCCAGTGCCGACTTAGCCAACTTGTTGCTCAACACCGTGAGCGAAGACCTGAGTCGCGCCTTGCCTAAAGGCTGGACGCGACGCGAAATGTGGGACAGAAACTATGGCGAGTCGCGCATGCCTTTACTCCCTTCGGCAATCCTTGAAACCATGTCGCACCAAAACTTCGGCGACTTGATCTACGGCCACGACCCTTGGTTTAAGTTCCTTATGGCGCGCGCCATCTACAAAGGAATACTCCGCTTCGTAAACTACGAGCACGGCATTCGTGACTTTGTGGTTCAGCCATTGCCCGTACATGGTATGAGTGCCGTGTTGAGTGGTGACGGCAAGAGTGTAACGCTTTCGTGGCAGGCTACACCCGACACCTTGGAACGCTCCGCTCAGCCCACAGGATACCTATTATATATAGCTCACGGCGATGGCGGGTTTGACAACGGCCAACTCATCACGGGCAGAACAACCGCCACAGTGGGAATTCAGCACGGAGAAGTGCTGCGTTTTCGCATAGCAGCCTGCAACAGTGGAGGACAAAGCCTTTTGAGTGAGGAAGTAGCCGTATTCAGTCCCGAACAAATCGCTCAGCGTGTGCTCATTGTCAATGCTTTCGACCGCGTGAGCGGACCAGCTCAAGTGGTGGGCGAAGGCCGACAAGGTTTTGACCTTGATAGCGACATAGGAGTGGCCTGGGGATATAACGCTTCTTATTGCGGACGACAAAAGAACTTCAGCACATCGCTCGACTGGACAGAAGGATCCAATGCCCTCGGATATAGTGGGAGCGAGTATCAGGGAAAAATCTTTGCTGGCAACACTTTCGACTTCGTCACCGAACACGCTCAAGCCATTGCAACCAACGGCAATTTTGCCATCAGTTCTTGCAGTCGCGAAGCCTTTGAGCGTGGGCATGTAGATGTTTCAGCCTATGACCTCATCGACATTGTAGGCGGACTGCAGCGCGATGCTCCGCAAAACTTGCGGCCCCATGCACTCTTTACACCTATCATGCGCCAACGACTGACTGAATGTGCACAACGCGGCACAGCCCTCTTCGTGAGTGGTGCTTACTTGGGCAGTGAACTGCGCACTCCCGAAGCCCGCGAATTTGGAGCTCGCGTGCTCCACTACACACATGCCGATACGCTCACCGCAGGCGGTAGCGAATTGGTCACAGGATTAGGCAAGCAAATCCCTATTCATCGCACGCCTGGCGAACAGCATTATGCCGCTCAACATCCCGAAGTTATCATGCCTGCCGATGCCAATACCTTCAGTGCTTTTGCCTATGAGGGTGGCCACGGAGCTGGCACAGCCTATGGCGGCGCGGGTGCTCGCGTAGTATGTATGGCATTCCCCTTTGAGTGTATCAAGGAACGTGAAACACAGCGCACCGTGATGCGCGCGATATTGCGTTTCTTGTTGCCCAACAAATGAGATAAAGAACTCAAGATAACCATCCCAACATCCCTCTCCCACAATGACGATAACACTAAATGCATCAGGCACACGCACACTCAGTGTATCAGTTGAAAACTTCGAAACACTTTGTCATTACAGACTCCTTGACGACTTGGTAGGCAGTCATGGCGTTGTAGATGATGAGACGTTAGAACGCCTGCGCCGAACGCTCCGTGGCTTAATCGCTTCAACCGATGGCGACGTGAAGCCACTGCTAAACCTCTGTGTGAACGTGGTGTTCCACGACCGAATGAAAGCCTACGGACTCGCACAACTCATTGCAGCTTACCGCCAATATATAGCGAAAGCCGCCCCCTCCTCCGACAACGAGGAACTCACGTCGTTCAGTGAGTAGTAATTACTTTAGGGCTTTTGCACGTTTCAACTTCGTTTCAATAAAGCACCGGTCCCCATTTGTTCACCATGGCATACACCCCGCCCCAACTCACAGACTTTCTTCCCACCACCCGTCGCGAGATGGAACTACGCGGCTGGGAACAGGCCGATGTGATACTATTCAGTGGCGATGCTTATGTTGACCACCCTTCGTTTGGTATGGCCGTGTGTGGACGTATCATTGAGGATGCAGGTTTTCGCATTGCCATCGTGCCACAGCCCGACTGGCATGGCGACTTGCGCGACTTCAGGCGATTAGGCCGTCCGCGTTTGTTTTTCCTCGTTTCGCCTGGAGCAATGGACTCCATGGTGAATAAGTACACCGCGGCTCGTCGATTGCGCTCGGAAGATGCTTATACGCCCGATGGTCGCCACGACCGTCGCCCTGACTATCCCAGCATCGTTTATTCCAAGATACTCAAGCAACTCTTTCCCGACACGCCTGTGTTGCTCGGGGGGATTGAGGCCTCTCTGCGTAGGCTCACCCACTACGATTATTGGCAGGAGCGTGTGCGTCCGTGTTTGCTCTGCGATGCTGAGGCTGACATGATCGTTTATGGCATGGGCGAAAAGCCTTTGCCCGCTTTGTGCCATTTGATTGAGGACACAGTGCTGCACGGCAATGACAGTCGTTATTGCTCGGTAGGCGAGTTTCGCCATGCCGTGACGCGCCGACCAGTGCCTCAAACCGTGATGCTCTACGACAGCGACAAAGTGCCAGGTGGCAGAAAGCCTGACGATCTCACGCTTTACAGCCACGAAGAAACCCTGCGCGACAAGCGTAAATATGCTGCCAATTTTCGTATCGTAGAAGAGCAAAGTAACCGCTGGCAGGCACAACGTATTTTGCAAGAGGTGGGCAAACAGTGCGTGGTAGTCAATCCGCCTTTCCCGCCGCTCAGCACCGAGGAAATTGACCACAGTTTTGATTTGCCCTATACGCGTCTGCCTCACCCGAAGTATCGCGGCCATCGCATTCCAGCCTACGATATGATCAAACACAGTGTGTGCTTGCATCGTGGCTGTTTTGGTGGTTGCGCTTTTTGCACCATATCTGCCCATCAGGGTAAGTTCATTATGAGCCGCAGCAAGGAGAGCATACTGCGCGAGGTGCGTAAAATCGTAGAGATGCCCGATTTTCATGGGACACTTTCAGACCTTGGCGGTCCGTCGGCCAATATGTATCGCATGGGCGGCAAGGACCTATCTCTTTGCAAGAAATGCAGGCGTCCCTCGTGTGCTCATCCCAAAGTGTGTCCCAATCTCAACACCGACCACGCCCCGTTGCTTGATATTTATCAAGCGGTTAGGGCTATGCCTGGTGTGAAGCACGCCTACATCGGTAGTGGCGTACGCTACGACCTCATACTTCACCCCACAGGCAGCGACGTCACCGACCGCACCAATCGCCGCTACGCCGAAGAACTTGTGAAACACCATGTTTCAGGACGGCTTAAAGTTGCACCCGAGCACACCGCAGATCGTGTGCTTGACGTGATGCGCAAGCCTTCGTTCCAACTATTCCGACGGTTTAAGCAACTCTTTGACGACATCTGTCGCCGCAATCGCTTGCCATTTCAAATCATTCCCTATTTCATCAGTTCGCATCCAGGTTGCACCGAAGAAGATATGGCAGAACTCGCAGCTCAAACGCGTGAACTCGACTTCCGCTTAGAACAAGTGCAGGACTTCACGCCTACACCCATGACGGTTGCCACCACAATATGGTACAGCGGTTTTCATCCCTACACGCTGCAACCGCTCTTCACGGCTAAAGCACCCGCCGAAAAGAAGCGTCAGCGCATGTTCTTCTTTTGGTACAAACCCGAAGAGCGCGGACGCATCATGGCAGAACTTCAGCGTATGGGGCGAGACGATTTGCTGAAGCGGCTCTATCCCATGAAAAGCAAGCGACGGAGATGAAATACTGAAGCCGTTGAGCAAGCATTGTCACTTGTGTGCTTCCGCCTTTTTTCAAAGCAATCCCATATTCATTGTTTCCCTTAAGTTTCAACACCACAAACGCTCCTATCAATATGGCAGTTAGTTCCATCTTCACCCACTTCCCTTCACTCACCGAAAAACAACGTTCGCAGTTTGAGGCGTTAGACGCTTTGTATCGCGACTGGAACGCTAAGATTAACGTCATTTCACGGCGCGACATCGACAATCTTTACGAGCATCATGTGCTCCACTCGCTCGGCATTACACATGCCATCCACTTTCGGCCTGGCACCGAGGTGATGGACGTAGGCACTGGTGGCGGTTTCCCGGGTATTCCTCTTGCAATTATGTTTCCCGAATGTCGCTTCCACCTCATTGACAGCATCGGCAAGAAAATTCGTGTGGCTACAGCCGTGGCCGAGGCTATTGGCTTGGAGAATGTGACGTTGGCTCACCGCAATGCCGTAGAGGAAAAGGGAAAATTCGACTTCGTCGTGTCGCGGGCAGTGATGAACCTCAGCGACTTGGCTGCGCTCGTGCGCAAAAACATTCATAATAAGCAACGCAACGCCTTGCCTAACGGAATTATTTGTTTGAAGGGTGGCGACCTTCAAGCCGAACTTCAGCCATTCAAGCGAAGCGCGGAGGTTTGGCCCTTGCACGAGGTCTTCCCCTATGAGTACTATGAAGAGAAGAGCGTTGTGTATGTACATGTGTAAACCGTAGTCTGCCGTATGCTCAAGATAAAAGCTTTTGCGCTGAATATGCTGCAAACCAACTGCTATGTGCTTAGCGATGCATCGCGCGAGGCAGTGGTGGTAGATTGTGGCGCGTTTTTTGACGAGGAGTTTGCTGAGATTGAGTCCTATATCTGTGAAGAGGGCTTGTGCCTTAAGCACCATTTGCTCACTCACGGACACTTCGACCATTGTTTTGGAGCGTGGTGGATTTCTGAGCATTATGGTCTGCTCCCTGAAGTTTCTCAAAAAGATGCAGAGACCTATCGCTTGCAGCCCGTTCAGATACAACTTTTCATGCATCGCGCTATTCCGTTGCAGCAACCCGCTTTGGGCCCAGTGTTTAATGAAGGCGACCATTTCAGTTTCGGAACGCACACGCTGCAAGTCATTGCCACGCCTGGCCATACGCCCGGTGGCGTTTGCTTCTACGAGCCCGATGAAGGCCTCTTGCTCAGTGGCGACAGTTTGTTTCGTGGCTCTATAGGCCGATGTGATTTGCCAGGCAGCGATGCTGAGGCTTTGCCACGCGCTTTGCGTGAAAAAATACTTACGCTCCCGCCCGAAACGCGCGTGTTGCCAGGCCATGGTCCTGCCACATCGGTGGCTTACGAGCGCGACTACAACCCCTATCTGAACTGATAAATAGCACATGATACCAACAAAGTGCGCACCCTTTACGAAATAAGGTGCGCACTTTGTCGTATTCGTTAGTGGGAAAACGCTGTTTTGTTCTTCATTCTTGAACACGCATCGCGCCTGTTTCGTCAATGCGAAGCGGGGAAGCGGGGAAATCCTCTTGAGAAAGCAAGCGGATCTCGCGGGCTACGGCGTGAGTGTGGTCTATGCGCGGGCCATGGCCGCGTTGTTGGATGAAACTATGGATTTGTCCGTCGAGAAATTTTCCTTGTCCGTCAATGCGAATTTCGCAAACGGGACTGTAGCCCGAAATGCCACTGAGCGACATGCCGTAGGGCGTGCAGAAGTTGCCAAGGCTGTAGGCTACGAACTTGTCTTTGTAAACTTCCATGGCACGAACTACGTGTGGCCCGTGGCCAAAAACAACGTCAGCACCATGGTCTATGCAGAAATGCGCAAATTCGCGCAGCGAACCGCGGTCTTCGCCCAGAAATATCTCGCGTCCCTGTGGCAGATGTCGCTTGTCTTTGCCTTCGGCTCCACCATGGAAAGATACGATGAGAATGTCGCACTTGTCGCGCAGTTCTTTCAAGACGCGCCCAACCAGGGCGAGGTCGGTGTGTTTGTAAGTGTAGCGATTGTGGCCAAAAGCGCAAATGCCATATCTCACGCCATTGCGCTCCACAACGACACTTTCACGCCTCCCACTGATGCCGCTATAAGCAATGTCCAAGCTGTCGAGCACTTGTTCGGTAGAGAGGATGCCCTGCATGCCAAAGTCGTTGGCATGGTTGTTGGCTTGGCTCACGTAGTCGTAGCCAGCGTCGGCCAGCCACTGACCATAGGAAGGCGGCGTGCGAAATGCAAAACTATTAGGGCCGTTGCCTTTTGTGCTCTTACCACCATTGACGAGCGTGCCTTCTAAGTTGCCCAGAGCAATATCGGCTCGGCGCGTTATTTCGCGCGTGTCGCGAAAGACTTCGCTGCCGCCGTTGGGCGGTAATTGCGTGCGGGGAAACGTGGTGCCCATCATGATATCGCCAGTGAGGGCAATCACGAGCGTGTCGGTGATGTTGGTGTTTCTCTCATTCTCAGCCAAAGCTGACGGCTGAATACTGTCTGTTGTTGCCACTTCGTCGGCAGCTGAGACTGTTTGCGGGGTTTGATTGGCTTGGCAGCTCCATACGAAAAGTACGGATGCTGCAACGAACAGCAGGGTTCTCATTGTTGAAGAATATGAAGATGGAATGAATAAGAATTTAGTCCGATGTAGTTTGAATTTGCTCGGATGTAGTGCGTTATGAAGTCCGATGTAGTTTCTTTGAAGTCCGATATGGTGCATTTTGCTCCTTGACGTAAAGCATTATAACGAAAGACTACGGCTTTTGCAATTGGCTGAACGTTTTGCGTCCACGCAAATAGTAGGCGATGAGTAGGGAGTAGGGGAATATTTCGGGAATGGTGTCGCCCGTGGCCTTGCGTAGGTTTTCTTCTCGTTGAGGCTTGAAAGAATTTTTAATGCGATGAAATTCACGCCGTGCGCGCCACACGGCTTTCGCTTCGCCCATGTTGCCGCCGACGAGAAACTTCAGTGCGGCCAGATAGTCTAACCAGAAACGCCAGCGCATCACAGGCTTAAGCTCTGATTGAGGCAAGTTTTTATAGAGGAGCAAGAGGTTGTTGCGAAAGTTGAGGAACGTCTTGCGCGGATTGCCTTGTGCCAACGTGCCTCCGCCTACGTGAAAGACGCGACTCTGTGGAATACAAACAATTTGCCTGCCACGGGCGCGAAGTCGCCAGCAAAGGTCGATTTCTTCCATGTGGGCAAAGAAGCGTCCGTCGAGTCCACCAACAGTTTCCCAATCACTCTTTCGGATGAATAAGGCTGCACCGCTCGCCCAGAGGATAGGAGCAATGATGTCGTATTGGCCTTCGTCTTTTTCCACCGTGGTAAACATTCGTCCACGGCATAGGGGATAGCCCAGTCGGTCTATAAATCCTCCGCACGCTCCAGCGTATTCAAAGCATGTAGGCGCGCTTTCGGATAGTAATTTCGGTTGGCAAGCGGCGCATTCCGGATGTTCGTCCATGTACTTTATCAAAGGGCGCAACCATCCTATCTCAACGCGCACATCGCTGTTGAGCAGCACGTAGTATTCCGCCTCAACGTCTTTCAGGGCTTGATTGTATCCTTCGGCAAATCCGTAGTTTCTGGGCAAGGCGATCTGGCGTACTGAAGGAAACTCCTCACGAAGCATTGTGAGCGAATGGTCGGTAGAACCATTGTCGGCCACCAGTACTTCGCAATCGGCCTCGCAAGCCTCACACACCGAGGGCAAAAAGCGGCGAAGCATTTCAGCTCCGTTCCAGTTGAGTATGACGATAGCAGTTTTCATTTCAAAGGAGAATAGGGGTTAAGACACCGCCACGTGTCCGTTGGGAAGAAGATGTTCAAGCAATTCCGCGCGCAACTCGTTGTCAGCGCGACGCGGACTCGTTGTCGTGAGTTCGCAGCGAATGTAATTGTCGGTAAAGCCTAACTGCGGTGCGTCTTCGTGACTGCCTTGTTCCCAAAGTACCTCGCGTTTAGTGCCCGTGTGCTTTTGATAGAAGCGAGCAAGTTTCTCGCGCGAGAGTCCAAGGAGCCTTTCGCAGCGGCTGTGCTTTTCCTCATGGCTGACAACGTGAGGAATTTCAAGTGCCTTGGTGCCGGCCCGTTCGCTGTAGGTGAAAACGTGAAGTTGGGCAAAGTCAAGTTGCTCAAGGAACTGAAAAGTTTCTTCAAACAGTTCAGGCGTTTCGCCGCGTGTGCCCACAATGACATCTATCCCGATAAAAGCATCAGGCATGGCGCGATGCACCGCCTCAATCTTTTGGGCAAAAAAGGCTGTGTCGTAGCGGCGTTTCATCAGTTTAAGCACCGCGTCAGAACCACTCTGAAGCGGAATGTGGAAATGAGGCATGAACGCGCGACTTTGCGCACAGAAGTCGATAATATCTTGGGTGAGCAAATTGGGTTCTATGCTCGAAATGCGATAGCGCGCAATGCCCTCAACGCCGTCTAAAGCCTCAATGAGTTGCAAAAAGGTTTCGTCTGTTCCACGTCCGAAATCGCCTGTGTTTACACCCGTCAGCACAATTTCTTTTCCGCCTTGGCGAGCCACGTCTTTGGCTTGAGCCACCACGTCGGCAATACACGCGCTACGGCTTCTGCCTCTTGCATAAGGGATGGCGCAGTAGGTGCAAAAATAATCGCAGCCGTCTTGAACTTTCAGGAAATAACGTGTGCGACTGCCGCGCGAACACGAAGGCGCAAAGCTTCGTATTTGGCCGAGTTTAGAGGTTTGTACGATGGCTTCGCAAGAAATCCCCCCGTTGGCTTCAGCTTTGAGGCTTGCAGTCTGGCGTGATTGCCACAATTGTTCTATCAGTTCAAAGGCTTGGGCCTTCTGTTCCGTGCCAAGCACCAAGGAAACCCCCTCTATCGCGGCAACTTCCTTCGGCTTCAACTGTGCGTAGCATCCCATCACCACAATCAGTGCCTCAGGATTTTCGCGCCTCATACGATGAATGGCTTGGCGGCACTTGTGGTCGGCAGTGTCGGTAACGCTGCACGTGTTGATGATGCACAGCGTGGCTTCTTCGTCGGGCGAAGCCATGCGCGCGCCAGCCTTGACCAATCGGTCGCAAAGCGCAGCCGTTTCAGCAAAATTGAGCTTGCAGCCTAAAGTTTGGGTCCTTACGCGCGCGTATATATATATTGTATCTGTTTCGGTCATTTGCGCTGCAAAGATAAGAAGAACGTGTGAAAACCATACCCTTAGAACCACGTGACTATTTGGAAACGCCCCGTTTGCAAACTGCGACTACCATTTTTGTTTGTGGAATTGGCTCAAAAAAGGCAAAAACGCATTTTTTTTGAAAAAAAACTTTGAAAGGCTTGCACGGCGTGAAAACCCGCTCTACTTTTGCAGCGTTTTAAGGCAATTGATTGTTTTACTTAAATTCAAAAAATCAAATGAAAAAGTTAGTTTTCATGTTCGTAGCTTTCGCAGCTATTAGTTTCGCTTCTTGCGGTGGTAACACAACTGCTACTGACGCCGCTGCTGATTCAACCGCCGACAGCACTGCTGTTGAAGTTGCTGATAGCGCCGCTACCGATAGCCTTGCTGCTGACAGCGTTGCTGCTGACACTGTAGCTGCTCCTGTTGACAGCGCCGCTGCTGCTCAGTAATCTACGAGCTACAAGAGAGACTGAACCTGTAGGGACGTAGTCCCCACAGGTTTTTTTCTACAAAAACAGAACCTACAAATCTTTCGTCACAGTGAAAAAAGCATTTTATCTCGTGTTAGCCACCGTTGCTCTTTCGTTTGCAGCCTGCAACGGCAAGACCGACGCAGCGCAGGATGCTACGGACAGTACACAGCAGGACTCGCTCACTGTTACTGACTCTGTGCGCATAGATAGTCTCACGGGAGATACTATCTACGTAGAGGATGCCCCTGAAGGAGTGGCTACTTCAAAAGAGGACAACGAGATTGCGCCCCCGCCCGGACGTTAAATTGCGTCAAAAAGGATAAACAAAGCGCAATCTCCTTAAACAACCTATCGCAGTCCGGGAAAGGATTTAAAACCTTTCACGGACTGCGTATCTTTTCTTTACGACGATGAAACAACAAAAACGTGGAAACTTTAGCGGACGCATGGGGCTCATTCTTGCCTCGGCGGGTTCCGCTGTGGGGTTGGGCAACTTGTGGCGCTTCCCCACTGAGTGTGGACAGAATGGTGGTAGCGCCTTTCTCATCATATATCTTCTTTGCGTCATTGTGTTTGGCTTACCCGTTATGGTGAGCGAATTTATGATAGGTCGCAGTTCGCGCGTCAGTGTGGGCAAGGCCTATGAAGTGCTCTCGCCTGGAACGTGGTGGAAGTGGAACGGACGCATACAAGTGCTCACACCGCTCATCATTCTTTGTTTTTATAACGTAGTGGCGGGCTGGACTTTGTGGTACACTGGTGCTGCTGCCATTGACTACTTTCCTACCTTGGCAGCCAGTGGCGAGGAGCATGTTTTCAGCAATTTCTTTTCGCAGTTTATCAATTCTTGGTGGCAGCAAGCCTTGTGTCTTATCGCTTTTTCTCTGTTGACACACTTAGTCATTGTGCAAGGCGTGTCGAAGGGCATAGAGCGTGCTTCCAAACTCTTGATGCCTGGGCTGTTTATCTTGTTGCTGGTGCTTGTGGGCTGTGCCATGTTTATGCCAGGAACGGCTGAAGGCCTCGCTTTCTTGTTTAAACCCGATTTCAGCAAGATCGATAGCGGAGTGGTGCTTTCAGCCATGGGGCAGGCGTTCTTTTCGCTGAGCCTGGGCATGGGCATTCTCACGACGTATGCGTCTTATTTTCGCGACGATGCCGACCTTGGCAAGAGCGCAGTCTACGTTTCTATACTCGACACGGTGGTGGCACTGCTTTGTGGCATGTTTATTTTTCCAACCGTGTTTACGGCGGGCATTGAGCCTACAGTGGGTCCGAGCCTATTGTTTGAAACTTTGCCCAGTGTGTTCCAGCAAGCCTTTGGTGGCAATCTTGTTATCACCTATGTCATGACACTGAGTTTCTTTGTGCTCTTGGTGCTTGCCACCCTCACGAGTGCTATCAGTGTGCACGAAGCCATCACTTCCTATGTGGCCGAGCAATTCCACTTCACGCGTCGCAATGCAGCCCGCATGGTGACAGCGTTCACAACATTCTTTGGCGTCTTTTGTGCTTTGTCGCTCGGAGCAAGTGCCGACTGGCTCACCTGGGCCGACCGCTCTATGTTCGACTGGTTCGACTACATCACCGCCAAGTGGATGTTGCCCTTGGCAGGTTTCTTCATCTCAATCTATGCTGGCTGGTATTTGAGCAAACGCATTTGGTGGGTGCAGATGACCAATGCCGGCACACGACGTTTTCCGTTTTTCGCCCTTTTCTTTTTCATGGTACGCTGGGTTTGCCCCGTGGGTATCTTGTTGATTTTCCTCAACGAGCTTGGGGTGTTTTGATTGAGTGGCACGCTTTTTGTTTGTTAGGGTGTTTCTCAAACCTTAAATTCTTATAACAAGACGATGAATAACGAACTTTCTTCAAAACTTTCGCATATACTTCAGTTAAGTAGGGAAGAAGCCCGTCGTTTTCGCAACTCGCGCATTTCCGCCCGCCACTTGCTGTTGGGCTTGTTGCGCGATGGCGAAAATGCTGCAACCGAGGCACTTCGTGCTGCTGGTGTGAGCCTTGATACCTTGCGCTATCGTGCCGAACAAGCCAGTAGCGAAGCGGCTACCAGCGAAGAACTCCCCGAGGCAGGCGCAGCGTTTGACCCTGCTGTGACGCGCATTCTGAAACTTTCGTTTCTTGAAGCCCGCCTCTCACGCGTCGCTGAGGCCGGAGCCGAACATCTGCTTTTGGCCATACTTCGCGACAACGACAACGAAGGTCGCCAAATGCTCACCGCTGAAGGGGCAAGTTATGCGATGCTTTCTCAGCGATTGCATCGTGGGCGTGCTGTATCCAATTCCCTTGGCAGTTATAGCGACACCGAGGAGCCCGAAGAGTTTCCCAAAGCCGACGGAAGCAACAACACGCGTCAGCGTAATAAACAAGAGGGCGACAGCGACACACCTGTCATTGACCAATATGGCATAGACCTCACCCGCGCCGCCGCCGATGGAAAACTCGACCCCGTTGTAGGTCGCGAAAAAGAGATGATGCGCATCGCGCAAATCCTCACGCGCCGCAAGAAGAACAACCCCATTCTTATCGGCGAACCTGGCGTGGGTAAGAGTGCTGTAGTAGAAGGCCTTGCGCAACGTATAGCCAAGGGCGAAGTAGCCCCCGCCTTGCAACGTAAGCGCATCGTAATGCTCAACATGGCCAACATGGTCGCTGGCACACAGTATCGCGGACAATTTGAGGAGCGCGTGCGTCGTCTCATTGAAGAGATGGAGGCGCACAAAGAAATCATCCTCTTCATCGATGAAATCCACACCATCATTGGAGCTGGCGGAGCCGCAGGCAGTATGGACGCGGCCAATATGCTCAAGCCCGCCTTGGCACGCGGACAGTTCCAGTGCATTGGTGCTACTACCACCAGCGAATATCGCAAGAGCATTGAAAAAGACGGTGCCTTGGAGCGCCGTTTCCAGAAGGTGATGCTCGCGGCTACGACCGAGGAAGAGACGCTTCAAATCCTCCACAACATCAAGGAACGCTACGAGCAGCACCATCATGCCACCTATACCGATGCGGCTCTTGAAGCCTGCGTGAAACTCACCGTTCGCTACGTCACCGACCGCAGTCTGCCCGACAAAGCTATTGATGCGCTCGACGAGGCTGGAAGTCAGAAGAACTTGACGAGTGTTGTCGTTCCGCAAGATATTGTGGAAGCCGAGCGTGAGATAGCCTCCCTCAAAGAACGCAAGAACGATGCTGCCCGTAGGCAGCAATACGAATTAGCCGCCAACCTGCGCGACGAAGCCCAGCGCAAGCAGCAAGACCTCGATGTGCGCAAGCGCGAGTGGCAAGCCAGTCTGCAAGGCGAGCACCACACGGTCGATCGCGAAGACATCGCCGCCGTGGTTTCCATGATGAGCGGTGTGCCCGTCAGTCAGATGGCCGAAGCCGAAAGCATTCGCCTCAAAGGTATGCGCAAAGCCCTTGGTGAGCGTATCATCGCGCAGGACGAAGCCATCGACCGCCTTGTGCGCAGCATCACACGCAACCGCATCGGCCTTAAAGACCCCAACCGCCCCATCGGAACGTTTATGTTCGTAGGCCCAACGGGTGTGGGTAAAACCTATTTGGTCAAGACGTTGGCCGAGTTTATGTTTGGCAGTCAGGATGCCCTTATCCGCGTTGACATGAGCGAATACGGCGAAAAGTTTAGCACCAGCCGATTGGTCGGTGCGCCTCCGGGCTATGTGGGCTATGAAGAGGGCGGACAACTCACCGAGCAAGTGCGCCGCAAGCCTTATAGCATCATACTCCTCGACGAAATTGAGAAAGCCCATCCCGATGTGTTCAACACCCTGCTGCAAGTGATGGACGAAGGTCGTATGACCGATGGCAACGGCACCACGGTTGACTTCCGCAACACTGTTATCGTCATGACCAGCAACAGCGGCACGCGCCAACTTCGCGAGTTTGGCGGCGGCATAGGTTTCGACACTTCAGCCAACGCCACAGGCAAGCAAGCCGAAAGCATCGTACGCAAAGCCTTGCAGCGTCAGTTTGCTCCCGAGTTCCTCAACCGCTTGGACGATATCATCATGTTCCAACCCCTTGGCGAGGAAAGCGCGCTTCAAATTGCTGACCTCGAACTCACAGCCCTGAGCAAACGTGTGCAATCCATCGGCTACACCATAGAGTTCACCGACGAAGCGCGTTGCCTATTGGTCAAGAAAGGTTTTGACAAGACCTATGGTGCCCGTTCGCTGAAGCGTGCCGTGCAAGAACACGTGGAGGATAAACTCACAGAACTCCTCATGGATGACATGCAACCCGGCACCTCTTTCCGCCTTGAAGCCGATGGCGAAGAACTCCGCGTGGTAAGTATGCAGGCCGTTCAGCAATAGCAAGAGATTTATTCCCCTTCCTCGCTAAGCCGAGCATAAGCGTAGGGCATTTCGTTAACCTACCAAAGATAAAGACCATCCCGCTCCTTTTTCACAGAGCGTGGGATGGTCTTTTTTTTGATGCGCTTTTCAGAATTTCTTGATGCGCTTTTCAGAATTTTTTTCTGCGCTTGAAGTTCGTTTTTCTGCGCTTGAAAATCGAACGTCTGTGCTTGAAAATTGATTTTCTGTGCTTGAAAATCGATTTTCAGCCCATGGCGTCGTGGCTGACAACCGATTGTCAGAAGAATAGATGGTATGTGAAAAAAATCGCCTATGGCTCGCTATAGATGGCTACCGCCTCAAAACAACCAGCCGAAAGAGGCCATCAGCACGATGTAGCGCACAAGTTTTCCCGCGAAGAAAGCCAGCGTGCTGCGCCACCACGACACGCGCATATAGCCTAATGCTACGCTTACCATGCTGCCTAATACGGGCAAGAAAGCCAGCAAGCCGCACCATGCGCCGTGGCTATAGACCATGGCTATGCCCCGCTGCAATCGGTCGGGCTTTACGTGCAAATAGCGCACGATCCATTCTGTCTTGCCCAGCGAGCCCACCCAATAGTTGAACATCGCACCGAGCGTGTTGCCAAGGGTGCCCCAAATCAGTAGGTCAATGGGCGATACCCCCAGGGCGGCTAAGCCTACCATCACCACTTCGCTCGAAAATGGCGCAATGCTTCCGGCCAGAAATGCGGCCAGAAACATGCCTGGCAGCCCTATGTCGATCAGAAACTGAACAAACGCTTGCAACACGGCCTACATGCGGGTATAAATGGTGAGAAACAACAGCAGCAGGAGTGTTGCCGAGAAATACCAGTTGACAAATCGCCCGCGTGCCAACGACAAGTGGTGGCCAATGAGTGGCGCGGCGCAGCAACAAAGCAGGCGCATGGTGCTGTCGAAATCCTTGCTCAACACCAAGAGCATCAATCCGATGCCCACCAATTGCAGCATAATGGTGTAGATAAACATGCGCGTGCGGAATTTGTCTTGATAGTACGTGCGGATGTAGTCAACAAGGGCTATGCCCACGTAGAGCAACGTAAAGAGCAAGGCTGCGCGCCGTGGGCCGTCAAGTGCGTTCCAACTGAACCACGACAGCGTGATGTCGTCCGCGCGCCAAAGCAAGTCGGCTTGCCAATCGCCCGTAGCCGTGCACCACAGCACCACGAGCCAATAGGGAGTGAGCACCCCCAATACCGATGCCGCCAGCGACCGCCACGTCAAGGCGCGAAACTGTATGGCCAACGAAATGATGAAGAAAGGCAGTAAGAACAGCACTGGGCGAAAGAAGAACGAGCCGATGCCGAGCAAGAGGAAAGCGTGATAGGCCTTGCCTTGGCACTTCGCGTCTTGATAGCAATACGAAAACACGATGTGTGCCACCACGTAGCACAATGCCGCCAGCATCGACCTATCCCACGGCTCCAAGAAGGCAAGGGCTGTGAGCAGGGCAATGAACGACGTGCTCGCCATGCGTGTGCGTTGACGAATGAGCGTGGCGCGGCTGTTCCAATCCATAATGGCCAGCATGGTGAGCAACGTCACAAACCATGCCGCCCATCGCATTCCCTCGCCCAAGCCGCCTAATAGCCATATCATGCTTCCTACGATGGCAGTCGTTGGGAGTGTGGCGGGCGAGGTGGTGATAGCGTAGCGAAGGGAGAAAGGCATGGTGAATTTTCTTTACAGATGTTTTCTTATGCGTGAGATACTAATTCGTTGTAGCATCGGAAGAGTTCGCTGACGATTTGCTCCTCGGTGGCGTTTTCGCTTAGTCCATAGAGTGCGAGCACGGCGCGGTCGTTGGCTTGGTGTGCTCGGCGCAATGCTGGGGGCATGGTGAGGTCGTCGTAGAGGTCGGCGAGTGTGCTGTCGGGATACTCGGCGCGGGCATCGAGGATGGCTTGTGCCGTTTGGGTGAGGAGTGCTGGGAGCGCAGGCCAAGGGAAGTTGTTATAGACCACGTCTTTGGAGTAGCGATAGCGCATCTCAAGCCTGCCGCATACGGCTCGCATCCATGCCATGTGCACACTGCTGGTCAATACGGCAAAGTGAGCAAGCGTGGCGTTGGGGATGATGAGCACAGCGTCACTGGAAATTGCTTCTGGCTGCATAAAGCCAATAGGCACATACATACGCCGTTCACTGCTAACGCGAGGTACAAGGAGGTAGTTGGTAGTAGGCTGTCGGTCTTCTTGGAACAACCATGGTGTTTCGGCGGTTTTGCGTGTTGCGGCTTTAGGACTTGAAAGACGCATATCGCGCACGCCTTGCACTCGACGGCGCAGTTCTGCTGACCGATTGATGTCGGCAGGCGACGCATCTTTCAGCCAAAAGACGTAGCGCTCCTTACCTTTTATAAACTCCTCGGCTCCTAAAGTGGGGTGAATAAAGCGTGCAAGCCCTGGCTCACGCTTCAAGACTGCATCGCGCTCTGCTTTCGTAAGGAAGAAATTGCCTCCGTCTGTTGGCTGACTACCTTTATTCATTAATGGCACATCACACAGCGGCTTCGGCCTGCTCATCACAAACACATCTGGCGCGTCCATCAAATAAGCGTTGATATGCTCGGCCCTCACACTCGTTCCGTCGGCATTAAATAGCGTCCGCTCGCCCGCGAGCGCAGCCCCGAACCCTACGATCACGCAATGCACGTGGGCTTTTTGCGTGGCTTCGCTGTCCCAGCGGAAGGTGCGATGGGCAAAGTGGATTTCCAAGCCCTCGTGCATCAAGGGCTGCCACAGGGCGGCGACTTGCTCGCCCTGCGTGATGGAGTTGGTGCTCACAAAGGCACAGCGCGTCGTGGGGCGTTGCTTGATTTGCTCCCAAGCCAACTTATACCAAGCGCACACGTAGTCCAACTTACCCACGTTTTTCCATTTCGTACCAAAGACGTGGAGCATGTCGTCCTTCTGAGCGCGAGTTTGCAGCGAGTAGCCTATAAACGGCGGGTTGCCCAGTATGTAGTCGGTCGCTTGCCAAGGCGTGCGCAAGGCGTTGCCTTCAAGGATGTTGGCATTGGTCTTGAGCGGCAAGAAATTGAGTTCGTGGCCCGTGATGCGCTCGGTCTCGGCCAGCATCTGTGCCTCGCTAATCCACAGGGCAGTTTGCGCCACCGACACGGCGAAGTCGTTCACCTCTATGCCGTGGAACTGGCTGATGCTCACCCGCACGGGGTTCATGCCGGGAAAGAAGCCTTGCCAGCGATGGCGTTCGCTGACTACTTGGTTTTCCAAGCGACGCAGCGAGAGGTAGGTCTCGGTGAGGAAGTTGCCCGAGCCGCAGGCGGGGTCGAGGAAGGTGAGTGCAGCGAGGCGTTCTTGGAACGCACCGAGCCGTTGCTTGCGCCGACGCTCCACGCGCTCCTTCAAAATCTCGCTGAACTCGCGGCGCAGGTCGTTGAGAAAGAGCGGATCGATGACTTTGTGGATGTTCTCGATAGAAGTGTAGTGCATACCGCCGGCGCGGCGCGTCTCGGGATTGAGCGTGCTCTCGAAGAGCGAACCGAAGATGGTGGGGGAGATTTCAGCCCAGTTGAAGTCGAGCGCAGCGTTTTTCAGGATGAGTTGGCGCAGGCGGGGTGTGAAAGGCGGTATGGGCGTTTCTTCGCGAAAGAGTCCGCCGTTGACGTAGGGGAAGGCGGCGAGTTCGGGCTCGAGATAGGCATCGCGTAGGGCGAGGGGCGTGTCGAGCACGCGAAAGAGGTCGAGCAAGGCGCGGCGCATACGCGGCGTGTCTTGCGCCTTGAGGTAGTCGTGAAATTGGTCTTTGGCGAAGATACCAGCGTCCTCGGCGTAGAAGCAAAAGACGAGGCGCACGCAGAGGATGTTGAGGGCGGAGGTTTCCTTTTGCGCGTTTTGTTCCATTGCAGGCGAGACGCCAGCGCTTCCAGAGGGTACGCTCCTAGGGGTGCCTCCCAATTGGTACTGCAAGAGGAGGGCGTCGTGGATTTCGCCGATGATTTCGCCGGCGCGAAGCGAGATTTGGAGTTCGCGTTCGAGGTGGGTGGAGGTTTCTTTGACGAGGAACGACAGGCGGTGGTGTTCCTTGGCGAGGTCGCGCAGCAATACGCTCACGGGGTCGGCCTGCGGCTGTTCCATGTCATAGACGAGAAACTCGCGGAAGTTGCAACACACAATCCAGCGCGGGTGCTCGGAGGCCGGCAACCAGTCGGCATAGCGTTTGGCTTGGAGGAAAGGCGTGAGTAGCGACCCGTCGCTTTGTGCGGCGGGCTTACGGAGGTCTTTGTCGGCGCTCTTTTGTTCTATGAGCACCTTGGTGCGCGGTATGCGAGCATCGATGAAGCCAATGTTCGGCACGTGTTGTTCAAACGTGAGCCACGAAGAAGCATCGGCAATGCCCAATACATCGGTGAGCAACTCAATCCAGAATTGCTGCGTCTCGCCCTTTTCGTAGCCGCGTTCAGACCATCGGGCGATGAACTTTGAGCGGGTTGTGGCCGGTTGTTTCATCAGAGGTGGCACCGTTTCTTAGCACGTTACGTCGCGTCCGATGTCGCGGCGGTGGTAAGCATCTTTGAAAGTGATGGTGTCGGCGGCGTGTAGGCTGGTTTGGAGGGCTTCAGAGAGTGTGCTGCCATAACTGCTCACGGCAATGACGCGTCCGCCTGCGGTGACGAGCGTGTTGTCCTTTACAGCCGTGCCAGCGTGGAAAACAACGCTTTCTTCTTGAGCTTGGCTAACACCCGTGATGGGGTAGCATTTGGCGTAACTTTCGGGATAGCCGCCGCTGACAAGCATCACGCAAGCCGCCGCGCGTGGGTCAGAGACTACTTGCATGGCTGAGAGCGTGCCGTCGGCTGTGGCTTTGAGCAGCGAAACGAGGTCGGTCTGCAGTCGGAGCATCACGGTTTCGGTTTCGGGGTCGCCCATGCGGCAGTTGTATTCAATAACCTTGGGACTGCCGGCGCAGTTCATCAGTCCAAAAAAGACGAAGCCTTTGTAGGGGATGTTGTCGGCCACAAGCCCGTTGACTGTGGGGCGGACAATTTGGTCTTCAACGCTTTGCATAAACGCAGCGTCGGCAAATGGGACGGGGCTGACACTGCCCATGCCGCCTGTGTTGAGCCCCGTGTCGCCTTCGCCAATGCGTTTGTAGTCTTTCGCCTCGGGCAAAATGACATATCCACCCGTGCCATCGACCAAAGCAAAGACCGAGAGTTCGATGCCTTGGAGGTATTCCTCAATGACCACCTTGGCCGAAGCGGTGCCGAATTTTCCCGCAAACATTTCGTCGAGTGCCGCATCGGCTTCGTCGTATGTGGGCAGGATGAGCACGCCCTTGCCGGCGCATAGACCGTCGGCTTTGAGCACGAGGGGTGGGGTGAGGGTGCGCAGGTATGCCTTGGCTTCGGCGGCCTGTGTGCCATCGAAGGTTTGGTAGGCCGCTGTGGGGATGTTGTGGCGGCGCATAAAGGCTTTGGCAAAATCTTTGCTGCCTTCGAGTTGCGCACCTTCCCGCTTCGGGCCAATGAAAGCCACGTTGCAAGTGGACGTGTCGTTAGCCAAAAAGTCGGCCAAGCCGTCAACGAGCGGTTGCTCGGGACCGCAAACTACCATGTCGATGGCTTCTTGCTTGACAAACGAAGCCACCGCCGAGAAGTCGGAGAGATTGAGCGGGACGTTGGTGCCCAAGGCTGCTGTTCCAGGATTGCCAGGCGCAATGAAGAGTTGGCGCACGTGTTGGCTTTGTGCGATTTTCCATGCCAACGCGTGTTCGCGACCGCCGCTGCCGAGAAGAAGGATGTTCATAGGGTAGAGGATTTATAGATTGCAAGCGCTTTGTTTTCGGCGGCTTCCATGATTTGGCGTTCGCCTGGGCCTTTGTCGTTGATGCCACAAAGGTGGAGCACGCCGTGGATAATCACGCGGAGGAGTTCTTCGTCGTAGGCTGTGCCTTGTTCTATGCTGTTGCTCCGCACCGTGTCGAGGCTGATGAAGAGGTCGCCGCTGATGACTGCACCTTGGGTGTAGTCGAAGGTGATGATGTCTGTGAAATAATCGTGGTTGAGGTATTGGCGGTTGACTTCAAGAATTTTGTTGTCGTCAACAAAGATGTAGGCCAGTTCGCCAACGCGCTTGCCATAATTAGCGGCAACAGCGCGTATCCATTTGTTCAACAAGCGGCGGGGTAGGCGAGGGGGCGCCACGTTTTCAGTTTGATAGGAAATCACGAAGAGAGAGAGTGGTAAAATAGTTTGTGTTTAGAATAGACTGCCTTGTACGCCTGTTTCGTTGGGGCGGAAGCGGCCTAAGTGTTGATAAGCCAAGTCGGTGACTTCGCGTCCACGGGGTGTGCGGCGGATGAAGCCTTCTTTGATGAGGAACGGTTCGTAAACCTCCTCCACGGTGCCGCTGTCCTCACCAATGGCTGTGGCTATGGTGCTGATACCGACGGGGCCGCCCTTGAACTTGTCAATAATGGCCGTGAGAATTTTGTTGTCGATTTCGTCCAGCCCAAACTTGTCAATGTTGAGTGCTTCAAGCGCATGGCGAGCAATGGCAGTGTCGATGCTACCAGTGCCTTTGACTTGTGCAAAGTCGCGCACACGGCGAAGCAGGGCGTTGGCAATACGCGGTGTGCCACGGCTGCGACCAGCAATTTCGGCTGCAGCGTCAGCACTGATGGGTACAGCCAGGATGCGGGCAGAGCGCGTCACGATGGTGGCAAGCGTTTCGGCATCGTAATACTCCAGGTGCATGTTGATGCCAAAGCGAGCGCGAAGAGGGGCTGTGAGCAGGCCACTGCGTGTTGTGGCTCCGATGAGGGTGAAAGGATTGAGGTCGATCTGTATGCTACGCGCCGCTGGACCGCGGTCGATCATGATGTCAATGCGGTAGTCCTCCATGGCGCTGTAGAGATATTCCTCAACAACGGGTTGCAGGCGGTGGATTTCGTCGATGAAGAGCACATCGTTGGGCTCGAGGCTGGTGAGCAGTCCGGCCAAGTCGCCAGGCTTGTCGAGCACGGGGCCACTGGTGAGTTTGAAACCCACGCCAAGTTCGTTGGCAATGATGTTGGAGAGCGTGGTCTTTCCCAATCCGGGAGGACCATGAAGGAGTGTATGGTCGAGGGGCTCGCCGCGCAACTTAGCTGCAGCGACGAAGACGCGCAGATTTTCAACCACCTTTTGTTGGCCAGTGAAATCGTTGAACGACAGCGGGCGCAAGGCATTCTCAAACTCACGGTCGGTTTGAGCGGGACGGCTCTGTTCGCGTCGGATGTCAAAAGTATCTTCTTGCATATCAGACGCGAAAGTACAAAAAGAACCGCTGAAAGCTGAAAAATACGCTTAAAAACCCTTGAACGCGCTCAAAAACAAGGGGCAAAACGCTTGTAACGGGCGATTTGTCGTACTTTTGTGCTCCGAAAATAAGAAGAAACACAAAAAATATGCTCACGATTAAACAAATCACGGACGACTTTGAAGGCGTAGTTCGTGGATTAGAGAAAAAACATTTTGCTGATGCACGCCAAACGTTGGAGCGCGTCATAGCACACAACAATCAACGCAAGCAAACGCAGGCTGAACTCGATAGCCGACTTGCCGAATTGAAAGTGAAGGCAAAGGAAATAGGCCAACTGATGAAACAAGGTGCGCGCGAAGAAGCCGAGCGTGTGAAGCAACACGTGGCAGATATCAAGGCTGGCAACGTGGAGTTGGAAGCCCGCATGGAGCAGGCACGAAAGGATATGGAGCAATTGCTGCTAGCAATACCCAATGTGCCCTACGAGATCGTGCCTGAAGGTTTTGGTGCCGATGAAAATGTGGTGGTTAAGCAAGGGGGCGAAACCATTCCTTTGCCCGAGAACGCCCTTCCACACTGGGAATTGGCCAAGAAATACGACTTGATAGACTTTGACTTAGGTGTGAAAATCACGGGTGCTGGTTTTCCTGTCTATAAAGGCTATGGTGCTCGCCTGCAAAGAGCGTTGATTAACTTTTTCCTCGACGAGGCTCGCCAAGCTGGATACATTGAAATCATGCCGCCTACGGTGGTGAACGCAGCTTCGGGCTATGGAACCGGACAGTTGCCCGACAAAGAAGGGCAAATGTATCATGCCGAGCAGGACGACCTCTATCTCATTCCCACCGCCGAAGTGCCAGTGACGAACATCTATCGCGATGTTATTCTACGCGAAGACCAACTGCCCGTGAAGAATTGTGCCTATACACAGTGCTTCCGTCGCGAGGCAGGCAGCTATGGTAAGGATGTACGCGGCTTGAACCGCCTGCACGAATTTAGCAAAATAGAGATAGTGCGCATTGACAAGCCAGAACATTCCCAACAGTCGCACGATGAAATGCTGGCACACGTGGAAGGGCTGCTGCAGAAGTTGGAACTGCCTTATCGCATCTTGCGCCTTTGTGGCGGCGATATGAGTTTTACGTCTGCCTTGTGCTACGACTTTGAAGTATATAGCGAAGCCCAGGGACGTTGGCTCGAGGTGAGCAGCGTTTCGAACTTCGACACGTATCAGGCCAACCGCTTACATTGTCGTTATCGCGATGCAAATGGAAAGATAAACCTATGCCACACGCTCAACGGATCAGCACTGGCTTTGCCTCGTATCGTGGCAGCATTGCTCGAAAACCATCAGACACCCGAGGGCATACGCATTCCCAAAGCCTTGCAACCCTACATGGGGTGTGAGATTATACAGTAATAATAAAGTGGCGCGACTGCTGAGCATAGATTATGGACGTAAGCGTTGCGGCATAGCTGTGACAGACGTGTTGCAAA
Organism: uncultured Prevotellaceae bacterium; assembly: GCA_900316575.1. Classification (GTDB taxonomy): domain Bacteria; phylum Bacteroidota; class Bacteroidia; order Bacteroidales; family Bacteroidaceae; genus Alloprevotella. The sequence goes on from ONDJ01000003.1 coordinate 33,724, forward strand.
TCGTGCCAAATGGTCTATGTACAGTAGCGACGCACCAGTTGCTCAGTTTTCTCGACGACTATTTCAAGCGCGAAGAGGTAGAAGCCGTAGTGTTAGGATTGCCTGTACAAACCAACGGGCAACCCAGTGAGAACCAAGCGCGAGTAAAACAGTTTGCCGCACAATTCAGCAAGCGTTTTCCCAAGAAAACCATCCACTTCTATGACGAGCGCTTTACATCGAAGTTGGCGCATCAAGCCATCATTGAAAGTGGAATAGGCAAGATGGCACGGCGTGATAAAGCACTCGTTGACGAAATCTCGGCTTGCATAATACTGCAAGACTATTTACAAAGCCGACAATAACCCTTCAACCATTCTTGTAATTAAAACACAGATATAACAATGATACTTCCCATTTACACTTACGGCCTTTCCGTCCTGCGCAAAGAAGCCGAAGAAGTGCCTGCCGACTTTTCCGAATTGGAAACATTGGTTCAAGACATGTTTGACACGCTTGCCAAGAGCGAGGGCGTGGGACTTGCCGCACCACAGATAGGCCGTTCATTGCGCTTGGTCGTCGTTGACCTCGACGTTTTGGCCGAAGATGAGCCACAATACGCAGGTTTTCGTAAGGCTTACGTCAATCCCGAAATTAAAGAATATGGCCGACAGCAAGATACCTACGATGAAGGCTGCTTGTCGCTGCCAGGGATTAACGAAAAAGTGAAGCGTCCTACAAGCATCCGCATAGCATGGAAAGACGTTGATGGCACCGAGCACGACGAATGGGTGGAGGGTTTTCTGGCGCGCGTGTTGCAACACGAATGTGACCATCTTGACGGAAAAGTTTTTACAGACCGACTCTCACCGCTGCGCAAGCAAATGGTCAAGAAAAAACTTCTGGCCATATCCAAAGGGAAAGTGAGCGCAGCTTATAAAATTAAGACTTCGCATTGAGCGGGCTTTGCCGCCTGACGAAGCGTTCCTTTTTCTATATAAAGCCACGCACGTCAGTGTAGGATTAGACTAACCCCATACCTTATATATATAGTATAATGAGATGAAGAGCCTACGTTATCTCTTTCGCATTGGCCACGGTCCGAGTAGTAGCCACACCATGGGACCGCGGCGCGCTGCTGAAAAATATATCAAGAAGCATCCCGATGCCCATCGTTTTCAAGTGACGCTCTATGGCTCGCTTGCTGCCACAGGTAAAGGCCACCTCACAGACGTGGCTATCCTTGAAGTGCTTGGAGCCAAAAGAACAGAAATCTGTTGGCACCCCGAAATCACACCCAACTTCCATCCCAACGGCATGTGCTTCGAATGTGTGGACGAACAGGGCCAGACTAGTAATCCATGGATTGTATATAGTGTGGGCGGGGGAGCCTTGCGTATGGAAGACCAAGAAATAGCCGATGTGCCCGACCTTTACGAACTCGACCACCTTAGCGATATAGCTCGTTGGTGTGATGCACGCGGCATGAATTATTGGCAATATGTAGAAGCCTGCGAAGGAAAGGAGATTTGGGACTATTTGGCCGAAGTGTGGCAAGTGATGCGCGAAGCCGTAGAGCGCGGGCTTCAAACGGAAGGCGTGCTTCCTGGTGGGCTGCACCTAAAGCGCAAAGCCCCGCATTATTATGTCAAGGCCATGGGCTATAGTCCTAATCTTCAGACGCGCGGTCTTGTATTTGCATACGCTTTGGCTGTGAGCGAAGAAAACGCCAGCGGCGGACGAGTCGTCACAGCTCCTACCTGCGGCAGTAGCGGCGTGCTTCCGGGTGTGCTCTATCATATACAGCAGAGCCGCCATTTTCCCGATATACGCATACTACACGCATTGGCTACAGCAGGTCTTGTTGGCAATGTGGCTAAAACACGAGGCAGCATCAGTGGTGCAGAGGCTGGTTGTCAGGCCGAAGTAGGTGTAGCCTGCGCGATGGCCAGTGCTGCTGCCAACTACGTATTCGGCGGTTCGCTCGCAGCCACAGAATATGCAGCCGAAATGGGATTGGAACACCACCTTGGCATGACCTGTGACCCCATTTGCGGGTTGGTGCAGATACCTTGCATAGAACGCAACGCCCACGCTGCAGCGCGTGCCCTTGATGCCAATATATACGCCACGCTCGCCGAGGGAGTGCATCGCGTAAGTTTCGACAAAACCGTAGAAGTGATGCGTCAGACAGGGCTTGATATTCCCAGCCTTTATCGCGAAACCAGTGAAGGCGGGTTGGCCAAAGAAATGTCTATTCTTGACAAAGACTTTGGCAAATTCACAATCTGAACAAATACGTCCCATTTGGAAACGCCTTAATAGAAACCCTGCTTACTCGTGAGCAAAGCAAATTTCGCATAATCCCAAGATATTAAAAGCTTTTTGCGTTTTCATTTGGTCGTTTAATAATCAATACATACTTTTGCACTCGCAAAGCCGAAATAGCTCAGTTGGTAGAGCGACTCATTCGTAATGAGTAGGTCCGGGGTTCGAGTCCCCGTCTCGGCTCAAAGGAAACATCGGTAAAAAGGCTTGATTTACAGCTCTTTTTCACGGTGTTTTTTCTTGAAGCCCTAATAAAAAAGGGGGGCAGCGGATAAAGCTGTACTTTATCCCGTATTCTATTTATTTCTAAAGACTAAAAAAGGAGGATTTTTTAAGTCCTCCTTTTTGCATTTAGCGGTGCGTACGGGATTTACACCCGATTTGCACCGTTATGACTTATCTTGCTTGATATTACTATCTTACAAGTTTTGTGGTCATAATGGTCATCGGAAGACCATCATTTGCATCAGAAAGAAAACAAACGAGTATTGTTTGGTTGCTTCTTCTATCATTTGTTTTGCTTTTGCGAAATTTAAGCCATTCAACAGGCGTACATTCTCCAAAATTAACGGCCCTTTTTCGATCCCGTGTTTCGCCCTCACAACACGATTTTCCCTGCCTCTACCCTTTCCATATCCAATTTTTTGTATATTTGCAAGCGAAACAGAAAACGGACGAGACACCATAACGCGCAACTTGCTGAAATAAAAAACACAGACAATACAAACGATAATAAACCATGAAAGAAAGAACCATTATCTTCATTTGCGCCCTGCTGTTTGCAGTTACTGCGCAGGCACAGTGGGACTTCAGCTCCGATAAGGACTACTTGCTGAAGCATGTGACGACGGGAGCGTATCTTGTCTTGCATGACAGTTACACTGAGACCAACGTGGTGAATGCTACGACGCTGGAAAGCACGGGATCGCTGTTTACCATCACGAAGAGTAGCACGGGCTATGTGTTCACAAAGAAAGGCACCGACAAGACACTGAGCCTTTCGACAAACGGAAAAATGGCGGGCTGGAACACGTCGAACACGGGTGGAACCGCGTGGACGCTTGTTGATGCCGGCGATGACTACGTATATATCAAGTCGAGCAAAGGCTATCTCGCTCCGAACGATGGTGCAAGTGTCGGTGCGTATGTCTATACCGACAAGTCGCAAGGCAACAACGCACGCTGGTATATCGTTGATGCGGCCACTGAGCTTCCGAGCTATGTCAGCAGCATCACAAGTGGTAAGTATTACCGCTTGGTGAGCCACACGAACCAAAGCGTGTCGATGGCTGATGATGGCGGCGGTCTGGTCACTTCGCAGAGCGACAAGAAGAACTACAGCCAGGTATGGCTATTGACGGCAAGCGGCAATGGCTACACGTTCAAAAACCTGCTCACGGGCAAGTTCATCACGAGCTGTCCTGGCACCAGTTCGCAGTGGAAAACGGGTTCTTCGGGCGCGACATTCTACAGCGGGACATCGACGTCGGATGACAACACGCTGTTCTGGTTCTCGACGCAAAACAGCGAGTCCTCATACACCGCCCTGCACTCGGCGCCCCACCAGAGCAACACCGTGGTGGCGTGGACAGCCAGCACCGACGCTTCAAAATGGCTGCTGGACATAGTGGATGAGAGCACTATCGACTTCGACGTCATCAATGAGATGCAGCAGGCCATCGCTACCAACTACACCAATCAACTGTTGACTTTCTTCGACGACTATGCCTGCACGCAGTTGAAGAGCGAGTATGCCTCGATGAGCGACGACGAACTTCGCGCGGCGATGAGCGAATTGCCTGCCACCTTGCGCGAGGAGGCTGTCCGCGTAAAAAACGACAAGTGGAACGACGACGCGACCTGGAACAGCTACGAGAAGGATTTCCGCATCCACGAATACGAAATATATTCCGACCCAAGTGTCTGGGCCGACAAACTGGGTATTGGTCCCTTCGGCCACCTCACACAACCCACGGGCATCAAACTGAAGTCGGGCGAACTCGTATTCATCCTCGTAAATGCAAATGTCGGCAGTTCCTACGGCAAACTCTATGCTGAGATGGTGTCTGGCGTGAGCCTCTCGGGTGCACAAACTTCGCTGAAGCGCGGCTACAATGCCCTCATCGCCTCAAGTGACTGCGAACTGTTCATCACCTATTACAGCACAAGCATCAGTAAGCCGCTTTCGAGCTTCCCCAAAATCAATATTCACGTTGCCGGAGGTACGTGCAACGGTACATTCGACATGAACAGAGGGCACACCGAAAGCGACTGGAAGTGGTTGGTGAAAAACATGTTCAAGGACACCTATCTGCACCTGCGCTCGAAATGGCACGTAATGAACTGCTATCTCGACCGAGTGAAGAACTCGGATAACATGGAAGGTGCGCTGAAAATCTGGGACTTCGTGTTTGAAACTGAGGAGAAACTCATGACATCTCGCTTCAACGACGGCTACTACCGTCCGATTATGCTTGTATTCGACAATTCGACAGGCAACCCCAACTGGGGAGGCGGTCGCGTGTCGATGCCTGGAATCTGGGGAAACGGTGCATTGAACTACAACAACCTGCTCTACACCGGTGGGGCTGGAGGTCAGCAATGGGTCATCCAACACGAGGAAGGCCACGGGCATCAGGGTCCCATCAACCTCAGCGGAACTACCGAGATAAGCAATAACGGCCTCGCACAGATTGTAACCCACCTCTGGGGCTATCGCACCACCCGTGGAAGAGCCCAGAACGCCACCTACGACTATTTCAACGAAGGTGTGACATGGATTGATTATCCGCGTAGAAGCGATTGCCTGTGGCTCACCAATAAAATTTGGTATCAACTCTGGCTATACTTCCACCTGAAAGGCGACGACACCTTCTTCTCCCGTTGGATTGAAACACTGCGGTCGATGGACGGCGGTATCAAGAGGGCCGGAGATACGGAAGACAGGGAAAATGCCATCGCCCGCCAAAGTGCATCGCGCACCCTCTACGAACTGCAAGGAAAGGCCAGCACTTATGGCAGCTGGACGAGCGAATACATGCGAATGGCTCTCGCCGCTTGCGAAGCCTCACAGACCGACCTCTACGAATTCTTCAAGATGTGGGGATTCTTCGGTTATGCCGAAGACGTGAAAACCGATGGAGGCGACACCGATGCCCCACAGAGCGGCACCTACCGCATTGGTGACTATTCCAACTACTTGGTGCGCCTGCCGATGCGTGGCAACGAGGTCGATGAAGAAGCCCTCGCATGGTGTAAGACCAAGATGCAGAGCTACGGGAGGAAGGCTCCTGGCGTGATGTTCATCAACGACACAGGTGAACTGACGGTCATCGACGACGATGCCGAATGTTTGAAATACGACCCGAGTCTTGCGGGCAGCAAGAAGCAGTATGCCGATGATGGTGCCCAGCAGAATCAGGGCGGTTTGGGTACTTACACCCACTTCGGCAAGAACGAACTGACCACGCTGACTTTCAGAACAAGCGGAACGAGAATCATCGTCAGCGGCAAAGGTGCAGTAGGCTTCAAGATCTACGACGACAAAGGCGAACTCATCTGGGTGAGCAACAAAACGTCATTCGCAACGAACAGCACCATTGTCAATGGTATCAAGGACGGTACCTACTCGCTCGTGGCATCGCTTGGCGACGACACTGACCTGCTGCTTAGCGGTCCCGCAACGGACTACGCGAGCGAAACCACAGGCATTGGGACAATTGAATATTCCAATCAATATGAAATGAAGGATGACGGTTCCGTATTCGACCTGCAGGGCAGGAGAATGGTAAACGGCACATCCGTCAATGGTAATATGCCGAAGGGTATCTATATCGTCAATGGTAAAAAGATAGTTTTCAAATAAACAATTCTTTGAGTAAATCAAGAGGGCGCATCAGAAATGGTGCGTCCTCTTGATTTTTAGAAACTGAATCGATAATGAACCCCCAAAAAGCAAAAAAAGAAATAAGACGTTTATGTTCTTACTTCTTTTTTTGCGGTGCGTACGGGACTCGAACCCGTGACCCCCTGCGTGACAGGCAGATATTCTAACCAACTGAACTAACGCACCGTTGTTTATTTGCGAGTGCAAAGGTAAGTGCGAATTTTAAATAAGCAAATATTTTTTTGTTTTTTTTGAGTTGAAAATACGTCACATCGTGTTATTTGGTGTCAGATGGTGCTTGTAGATTGCATAAAAGGACGTTTTTTGTTTTTCTAAGATGTCTTAGGTGGCAGGAGTTGCTCTAAAAGTTCTGAGTAGGAGTGAGCGATTAAATTGGTCGAAGAATTTAATGGTTGCTCGTATATATTATCTGCTTTGGGGGTGAGCCAAATAGTTTTGCAGCCAATTGCTTTGGCAGGCAAAATGTCATTTTTGAGACTATCTCCGATGACGATGGCTTCTTGGGCTTTGCAGTGTGCTTTATTTAGACCCAACTGCCAAATAGCTGTTTGTGGCTTACGTACTCCGACTATTGCGCTTTCAATAATTCCGTCAAAATGATGTAATAGGTCATAGTTGCTAAGAACTGCTTTGAGGTTTCCGTAAAAATTTGAAACGAGTATAAGTCTATAAGAGTTCTTCAGCTCTTCAAGTATCGGGCGTACAATTGTTATATTGTTTCGCACCTTTGAGTCAATGTTTCTGCTTAATTCTTTGGCTTTACGTGCGACGTTGATATTAGAAGGGAAGTCCTTGTCAAACTCTTTCAATAAAGAGAGTTCAAGGTAAAGTTTCTTTTCAAGTAATTGTTGGAAATTATCGTTAGGCTTTACTGTCCCTTCTTTGGCAAGTTGCTTTTCGACGCAGGCATAGACTTTATAGGCTAAAGTTTCGTCTGTATGTATTCCTATAGTTTGCCAAGCTTCATACAGTACCTCGAACCAGTGTCTTCCGCAAGTATCGAGTGTGCCTCCGTAGTCAAATAGCAGGGCTTTAATCATTATTGTCAGTTTTGGGATGAAACTTTATGAGAATAACTCCGATTGCGACCCAAAAGATCTCACGGATGCGTGTAAAAAATGCTGTGTAAACGCCCACAACGGCAGGAAGACTCAGTAGCGAAATGATTGAGATTACACCTCCTTCGCGGGCACCAAGCTGTAAGGGAAGGAAGAAGAAGATATTTCCGATCAATGAGCTAAATGCAAGGATCATCAATGCATCTACATAGGCTATGTGATGCCCAAAGGCTGCCAGGATAAAAATAAATTCCCATGTGTTTATCAGTCTTGCGACGTATTCACAAGCCAAGGCTTTTAGGAATAAAAGTGGAGCTCGGTGTAGCATGGAAAGACTTTGATCTATTTGTTGAGCTTTCTCGCTATACTTTAGGAGCCAATGCTGCGTAAATCGCTTAATAAAGGGAATGAGGGTGAATAGTGTTAGGAGTTTAAGTGCTATTTTGCTTTTTATTCCTTTGAGGAAAACAAAGAAAACGATTACGGCTAATAATAGAAAACAACCTATAAGTAGCCATAGCGTCATATCCATTTTGCCAGAGTAGAAAACTGGGAAAAGAATTGCAGCTGTTGACCAAAGCAGGAAGTGGCTTAAAACGTGTGTCATGGAATAGAGCAATGTGCTTGCTGTGGCGCGTGTTGTTCCAAGTCGTTGGCGCAGTTCCATGATACGATAGGGTAGGCCTCCAAATCCCATGGGTGTAATATAGCTGAATGCAAATCCGCTGATGGTGAGGCGTGCTGCTTCAACATATTTGATACGGGGTGAAGCTGACGTTGGCGCTGTGAGGTTGACAATCGTCTTGTAGGCTAATGCGTTAAAAGCGTAAATGGGGATCCATATTGCTAAGACGATGGGCATCCAAGGCCAGACGGAAGAGAGGAACATGGATGCTCCTCTGCCGTCGGCATCAAAGTGTATGACCATGATGACTACACAAACAATGCCGAATATAAAAAGAATGTTGCGTATGGTGCTTGACATGTTTAACTGCGATATAGTTCTTTGCAAAGCGTTTCGTGGCGCTTGTGCATAATGAGGTAAACAATGCTGAAGAGTGTAATTTCAATGAGAAAGTAGAGCCAGGGTTTCTCAATAATGAGGCTAATGTAGAGTGTTATAGCTCTGGCATTGAAGGTTAAGAAATTCGCAAGTGGCATTAGGGGACGGCTTCCAATGAGAAAAGGCTCTTTCAATGTAGGGTCAGTAAACAAACGTGTGCGTATTTTTTGAAAGTTAGGTGTTACGGCTTCTTGGGCAATGGTATAGCGAATATAGGAGAACAAAAATGCTTTCCATACAGTGTTGGCTTTCCACGAAAGGTGTTTATATTGGTTTTTAAGCTCGTTGCTACTGTCGAGCTCGCTTCCTTGCGAACCTTTCAGTACGCGGAGGTGAATGTTGCGATAGTAATCAGATAGGCGCGCTTGACGTGTGTGGCAGCCCAGTCCTGCAAGCGCTCCTATAGCCCAAATCCAAAGTCCCCATGTGGGATGAAGTCGCATACAAATAGCACAATAGATTGTTATAAACCATAAATCGCCCGCCACACCATCGAGCACACGCCCTAATTGCGACTTTTGGCCTGTGATGCGGGCTATTTGTCCATCGGTGCTATCAAAGATGTTTGCTTGTATGAGCAAGATGATGCCGATGAGGTTGAGTAAAAGACTATCAAAGAAGAAAAGCACACCTGCGGCAATTCCCAGAATGATTGATAGGATGGTGACAGTATTGGGAGTCCATCCTATGGCGATAAACACTTTTGCCCATAATAGTCCAATTGGTCGTGTGAATACGCGATCAAGCCATTCTTCTGTCTCTAAACTTTTGTATGTGTCGCTCGCTTTGATCGTACTCATCAAAATTCTTGCGATATTAAAAAGTCAGAAATAGTTTTTGCAGCAAGCTGCACACATGGGCTGAAGGAGGGGAAGTCATTGATGTCGAAGAAATGGGGAACGCCTTTGTCATCAATGATTGCATCTCCGCCCAAGAAATGAAGGTTAAATGCACGGGACGCATCTTTTACGTACTGAAACAATTGGGCGTTCGCACTATTGAGATGGTCAATTTCTTCCCAATCATTGCCGTCAGGAGCTGTTTTCTCGTTTGTTTGAGGTGCTACATAGATGCGATAGAAGTCCTTGGATGGAATGGCATAGAACTTCATCAGCTGGCCTACCATGTGACGCTCTACAGAGAAGGAACCGATTTTTGCTACCTGTGGAGTTTCTATGAAAGAGTACAGTTCTTTTCTATTTTGAAAGAGCTTAACATGCCTTCCTGGTGTATCTAATCTGGACGCTTTTAGCCATACGGGATATTTAAACCTCTGATTTCCGTCTTTTTCAAAGCTACGATATGGGGGCACGGGGATTTTGGCTTTTTTTAATCTTTTCAAACGGCTCTCGCGTGTGGGGTATTGTAACAAGGCTTTGGCAGAATTGTAAATAGGAATTCCTTGGGCTTCAATGCGTTCTAACCGCTGAATGGCTTGTTGAGATCGCGCCATGCTCAATACGCAGTCAACGCGATGTAAATCTACAAGTAATTCTACGTCATCTTCAACCATGGAAAAAGTGCTACACCCTGATTGGTGTAAATGTTCTTTTATGAGCGTAATGAGCTGTTTGTCTTTTTCTTCTGCGTTGGGCGAAAAGCGCGGAGCTCTGCTAATAATAAATACCATCATAATTCTTTCCGTATAAGTTGCTCAGCTTTGGCGATGTCGTCAACATGATCTACGTCAACGACCATACCCAGATTGTATGCTTTCAGTTGAAAACTCTTGCGGAGGAGGGCTCGTTGAAAGTTTCGCAATCGACTTTCGCCTTGTGACACACAATGTTCCAACACGTCAAGTGATTTTCCGCTTAGCGCATAGACCCCCGCAGAAATTGTGTTGGAACTCGGAGCGGCTTCGTCAAGAAAGCCACTAATCGTATTTTCGCCCTTTGTTTGAATATATAAGGGGCGCTCGTCATCTATGTATGATGTGGTGCCCATCAATCCGTCTATTTCATTTTGTGATAAAAGGTAGCGAGCTTCATTGACGAAGTTTATGAATAACTCTTCGTTGAATACCGTGTCAACCGTTGTGAGGCAAAAGGCTTCACCTTTCAAATAAGGAGAGAGCTGGTAGAGGCTGTGCATTGATGAAGGGGTATCGCCTTGAACAATTGTCAATTCCAGCCCATATTGTTTCGCAGCATTGCTGACTACGGTTGCCACATCGTTTGCATCTGTGCGAATGAGAACGATGGCTTCCTTTGCACCGGCTTTGGAGAAAATTCGTAGAAGTCTTGTGACTAAAGGTTCTCCTCCCAGCTTCACCAGAGGCTTTGGCGTATCTGAACCTTCTTTTTTTAATCGTGATCCTTCTCCGCCGGCAATGATGGCAAACTTCATTCTTGTGGCATTGTGTCGCGCATGAAACGTCGTGGAGCCCCTCCCTCTTCGCGTCTGTCGTGGTAGAGTTTTGGTAGGGGATCTGCGGTGGCTTCTAGATGGGTGCGTCTGTTTCTGCAAATCGTGATTGCAGCATACAGTGCTTCGCGAAACGAAGATGCATCAGCAATGCCTTTGCCTGCTATGTCGTAGGCTGTTCCATGGTCGGGCGAAGTCCTTACGACGTTGAGGCCGCACGTGATATTCACGCCTTCCATCGAAAGAGCTTTTAGTGGAGCCAGTCCCTGGTCGTGGTACATGGCGAGCACTGCGTCAAAGTTACGATAGGCTCCAGCACCGAAGAAACCATCAGCGGCGAATGGGCCAAATACATCAATACCTTCTGCATTCAACTTGTCTATCACGGGTTGGATGATCTCTTTCTCTTCAGTTCCTGTAACTCCTTCATCGCCACAATGTGGATTGAGCCCTAAGACGGCAATCCTGGGTGCTGAAAGGAGAAAGTCTGTGCGAAGAGCTTGGGACAGCGTTCTTATTTTGCTTTCAAGCAATTCGGGCGAGATTGCTGCAGCGATGTCCCGAATGGGTAGATGTGTCGTAGCTAATGCCACGCGCATCAATTTGTTGCAAAGTATCATTAAGGGTTCTCCTTCGAAACTCGCGGATAGAAATTCTGTGTGACCGCAGTAGGGAAACTTCTCGCTATTGATGGCGGCTTTGCTGATGGGCGCGGTTACTATGGCATCGATTTTTCCAGCTTTGTATTCAGCAACGGCTGTTTCAAGTGCGCGTCGTGCAGCTTCTCCGCTTTCAGCTGTTGGATGGCCGAAATCTACTTTGACTTCTTCGGGTATGCAGTTTACGAGATTGAGTTGCCCTTCTTGGGCTTCTGCGCCATCTGCCACGATGTTGAATACTCCATCGCTGTTAAAGGCTTTTTTGTGGTATGTGGCAACACGGGCGGAACCATAAATCACCGGTGTGCACAAGTCAAACATGGCTTCGTCCTCAAAGCATTTGTAGATGAGTTCGTAGCCTATTCCGTTTGTGTCGCCGTGTGTGATGCCGATACGCAGTTTGTGGGAAGACGTAGGTTTTGTTATAGCGGGACTGGTGGTTTCGTTTGGAGACATAATGGTAGTTTGTTAAAGTGGAATTATATGAGATGGATTAAGAATTGTTTTTCTGGTGTTCGGTGTTGAGCAGTCCGCAGGCCGCTTGTATGTCTTCGCCTCGTGAGGCGCGAATTGTTGTAAAGATGCTATGGGCGGTGAGATAGTCGCGAAGTCTCACCATGGTGCTTTCGGGTGCGCCTTGGAGTGGAGAGTCGGGGATGGCATGAAATCGTATGAGGTTTACTCTGCAATCAAGTCCGTGCAATAGCGACACAAGGGCTTCGGCATGGCGCATTGTGTCGTTTTCGCCGCGAAATACAATGTATTCAAACGATAAGCGACGTTGCATGTCGCGGTTGTCTGCTTGCTTTCCCCAATAGGGGAGGAGTTCGCTCGTGATGTCGCGTATGCTGAATGCGCTTTCTGCTGGCATCAGGCGGGCACGTTCTTCAGAGCGCGGATTGTGTAGGCTGATAGCTATGTGGCATTTACATTCGTTGATGAGGCGTCTGAAGTTTTTTCGCAGCCCAACGGTGCTGATTGTTATGCGTCGGGGCGACCATCCAAGCCCCCACGATGCCGTCAGCACGCCCGTTGCTGCCAATACATTGTCTAAGTTGTCAAGCGGTTCGCCTTGCCCCATAAAGACAATGTTTGTGAGTTGCTCGTATTCGGGCACGGAGAGTATTTGGTTTACGATGTCGCAGGCCGATAGCGATGATTGAAATCCTTGACGGCCTGTCATGCAAAAGGCGCAACCCATCTTGCAGCCCACTTGGCACGACACACAAAGGGTGCCTCGCTCTCCATCGGGGATGTAAACAGTTTCAACGGTGAACCCGTCAGAGGTGGGAAAAAGGTATTTCTTTGTGCCATCGCTTGATGCCTGCTCTTTAATAGGAGCTTTGCGTCCCACTTCATATTGCTCCGAAAGCGTTTCGCGCAAAGATTTTGGCACGTTACTCATCTGTGAAATTGATTTGACGCGCTTTCCATAGAGCCACTGTGCCATTTGCTTGCCTACAAAAGGCTTGGCTCCAAGCTTTGTGCAAATCGTTGTAAGTGCTTCTTGGGACAGACCTAATAGCGATGTTTTTGAAGAATTGCTCATCAGCGATGAATGAAGTCGTAAGGTGATGGGGGAGCTGAAGGAAAATAAAAACGATAGTGGAGCAAAGAAACGCGAGCAGTTTTTGCTCCTGAAGCCAAAGAGGGGCTTATGCGTTCGTTTGCGCCACTATCGTGTACACAAATTCTCTGAGGGAGGGAATGTCCTATTTCTTCAGGAGAAGCCATGCACCGGGGTATTTCCCTTTCAGTGCATCGCGCGTACGTGCGGCATCGCTTTTGATGTCTGAAGAAGAAGCAATGACACGATACCAACCTGTGCGGCCGCTAATGGTTTCGTTGGTGCGTACCACACGAGCATCGTAGCCTTGAGAACGCAATGTAGCCATCAAGCCATCGGCATTGCTCTTTGTGATGAAACTACCTACAACAACGCTGAAGGTCTTCAAAGCATCTCCTGTTACCACTTCAAGGTCGCTGTCAATGGTGCGAACATCGCTTAAGTCAACTTCTTCAACAACGGGTTGTACGGGCTGCACGGGCTCTACGGGCTGCACGGTTACAACAGGTTGTACGGGCTGAGTAATTACGGGCTGTACGGGTTCGGTGATAACCGCAGTGCGCTGGCTTTCCTCGTCAAGCGCTTGCTGATATGCCTGCGCAAAGGCCGATTCGCGTGACTTGCAACTGCTCACCGACAGAGCAACTGCGATGCTAATTAGAATGAATGATGTTTTTTTCATATTATTAGTTTTTGTGTTGTTACTGATTGGTTTTTTCTTTTGCAGTGCAAATATAAGCCAAGAAAATAGTTTCTGCTCTTAAAAAAGATTAAAGATGTGCTTTCAGACCACAAAAAGTACGTTTTCTGCTTGGCGAATGGCTTTTATCCGTAAAAAGTGCGTACATTTGGCATCGAAAACAACAAAGTATTCAACCTAATTAAATCTTTACTACTATGAGAGGACTCAGTATTTTAGCCGCTTTTCTTGGCGGTGCCGCAGTAGGTGCTGCTTGTGGCATTCTTTTTGCTCCCGAAAAGGGCATGGACACGCGTACAAAGATTGCAGAAGCGCTGCGCAAGCGTGGTATCAAACTCACAAAGGGTGAGATCGACGACCTTGTTGACGATATTGCCGACGAGCTCGCCACGGAGTAAAAGCCACATTCGCTTTGTTACGAATTATAGCACGGATGCTCATCGCAGCTATCCGTGCTTTTTTCGGTTTTCCCCTTTTCGTCAATGAAAAGGTCGGTTTAGAAATATGCAACTAACCCATCTAAAATAATCAATCGTCCTTTTTTTAGATTTTTTTCAAGGCTTGAAAATTTATTTTCTGTGCTTGAAAGCCGATCTTCAAGCACAGAAAATTGATTTTCTACGTGAGGAAAATCGGTTTTCAGCCAATGAAAAAAATCTGACAATTTATTGTCAGCTCAACAACTTTGGACTGAAAATCGCTTGGCCCCTATATATATAAATATGGTATGTGCTCTTTTTTGCCTACCTTCGCAGGCGAAATCTTTGACTTTTATGTTCGTTTCGCTATGAAAAAACTTGTTTCTCTCTTCCTGCTCGGACTGATGTCTGCCGTTGTTTGTGTTGCTAAGGTGGAGCATCTCTTGCCACAGCCGCAAGTCGTAACCCTCAAGCCCGCAGAAAGGGCATTCCAGTTGGGGCGTAGTGTGCGCCTTGAAGACCCTACGGCTACTTGGCTATTGCGTCAGTTCTTCAATGAGCATGGTGGTGTGGCAGAGCGAGGGAGTGCACCGCTGGTGCGTGTAGAATTGAAGGAAGGGCTTGGCACGTTTGATTATGTCGTGGCAGGCTTTCCTAACGAAGGCTATACCCTTGACGTTACGGATAGAGAGATAAAGATTTGTGCCGCGACGTCGGTAGGAGTCATTCGTGCCACACAGACGTTGATGCAATTGGCTGAAGGATATGCAGACGGAAAGGCGTGTATTGAGACTGTTTCTATCACAGACTTCCCCGCGTTCAAGGTGCGTGGCTGGATGCACGATGTGGGGCGCTCGTTTCTTTCGGTCGAGGAGCTGAAGCGCGAGATAGATTTGCTTTCGCGCTTCAAGATTAACGTGTTCCACTGGCATCTGACCGAAAACCAAGCTTGGCGCTTCGAGGTAAAGGCCTATCCGCAACTTACTGCCGACACCACGATGGTGCGTTTACCTGGGAAGTATTATACCCAAGCACAATGCCGCGAGGTGGAAGAGTATGCAGCGTTGCGCGGTGTGACGGTTATTCCTGAGATTGACATGCCTGGCCATAGTGCAGCGTTCCGCCGAGCCATGGGGTTTGATATGCAGAGCGATGAGGGCGTTGCAGCCTTGAAGGTTATTCTCTCCGAAGTGTTGGCCACTTTTACGCGTGCACCTTATATTCATTTGGGTGGCGACGAAGTGAGGATACACTATCCGCAGTTCCTCGAAACGTTTGCCCATCAAGTACGTGCCTCGGGCAAGCGCGTTGTAACCTGGAACCGCTTGGTGAACATACCCGTAACTGCCGACATAGCCGACATGACACAAATGTGGGCCACGTCAGGGCGCAAAGTTGACGGCTTGCCCAACATCGATTGTCGCTACGTATATACCAACCACATGGACGTATATGCCGACCTCGTGGGTATCTTCAAGAGCAACATCTACTACGTCGAGCGAGGCAATCCCGAAGTAGCAGGCACCATCGTCTGCACGTGGAACGACCGCCGACTGCTTTCCGAGTCCGATATCATTAGTCAAAACAATCTTTACGCCTACCTGCTCGTCACAGCATGGCGCGCTTGGCGGGGTGGGGGACTGCAATATATCGAAGACGGTGGCACTATGCTACCTCTCCAAGGCGAAGAGCTCGAAGAATTTTGCGAGTGGGAACGTCGTTTCCTCTTTCATAAGGCTCACTGCCTAAGCCATGAGCCCATCCCTTACGTTCGCCAAACCAACGTGCGTTGGTGCATCACCGATGCCTTCCCCAATAGAGGCGATGCCTCGCGTAGATTGCCGCCCGAACTTGAAGGACCAAAGCAAGAGTACATCTTCGAGGGCAAGACCTACCACACCGCCGAAGCCCTTGGAGCCGGTATCTACTTGCGCCACACCTGGGCTTCCGATGGCTTGCCACGGCAGATGATACCCACCTTCTTCCCAAAGTCCGAACCAAGCACCACAGCCTATGCCTGGACCTACGTCTATTCCCCCAAGGAGCAGACACTCGGCGCACAAGTGGAGTTCTATAATTACGGACGCTCCGAGCGCGACGTTGCCCCCGATGCAGGCCGCTGGGACCGCTACGGTTCTGAAATATGGGTGAACAACCAACCGCTCACCCCGCCAGTTTGGGCAAATAGCGGCATAGCCCACGTAGAGAGCGAAACCTTCCTGATCAACGAGAACTTTCCCGCCCGTCCGCCCCTACAAGTTCAACTTCACGAAGGATGGAACCTCGTGTTTATCAAGTTGCCCTTCAACCCCGACGGCACACAGCGTCTCAGAAAATGGATGTTTACCTTCGTTCTCACCGACCCCTCAGGCATAAACGCCGCCGAAGGACTCATCTATTCCCCCGATCGCACCTTGCTCCGCTGATAATTCCGTTTATCTTGCCAAGAAAGACATGCCCCCTTGTCGTACAACATCCCGAGATACCTTATAGAATAGCGGAAACTTTATCGCCCCAGTTGGGAGCGCGGGCGTCCTCGTCTGCAAGTTTTACGGTTGCTATTCACGACTAATTTCCCGAAAGTCTTTTGTTTCGTTTTGCATTTTCTTTCTATATCTTCCTCCCTGCTGCGGGCGCCCGCGTCGACAAGTCGCTCGAAGACGTTGGCTCGGACGGTTACTACTGGTCGCGCTCGTTCAACCAGAGCATTCCAGACGGCGCGTACTACATAGACTTCGCTTCGGGAGGTGTGTACTTCTTAGACAACTACCGCTTTCGCGGGCACAGCGTGCGTCCTGTGCGGCCTTAAGAACTGAAAGTGTATCCCACCCGCGAGCCTCAAAGTCGCACGCCTTATAGTCTAAGAGCCAATAAGAGTTCTGACTTTCCCAAACCACAAGACCGCTGGTTACTCCATGTGAGCGACCGGCGGCCTTGTATCTGCTTGATTATGAAAGAACTATTCTTGTTCTCCGCTCAGCATCTTGTCAATGCTTTCGGCAGCGTGTTTGCCGTCGCCCATGGCGAGGATGACTGTGGCACCGCCACGAACAATGTCGCCGCCGGCGAAGAGGGTGGGGATGCTTGATTGCATATCATCGTTCACAGCAATGGTGCCTTTTCGGCCTTGTTCCAAAGCGGGCAAACTGGCAGGCACAATAGGATTGGGCGATACGCCGATGGCTACGATGACAAGGTCAACATCGAGCGTCTCCGTTGCTCCAGGGATGGGCTCAGGACGGCGACGGCCCGAAGCATCGGGTTCGCCGAGTTGCATCTTCTGAAGAACTACCTGTCGTACATGGCCTTGTTCGTCGCTGATGTATTCTAAGGGGTTGCAGAGGGTGAGGAACTTCACGCCTTCTTCCTTGGCGTGGCGCACTTCTTCAAGGCGGGCAGGCATTTCCTGCTCGCTGCGACGATAGATGATAAAGGCTTCTTCTGCACCTAACCGGCGAGCCGTGCGCACGCTGTCCATGGCTGTGTTGCCTCCGCCTACAACAGCCACGCGTTTAGCAAAGGGCACGGGCGTGTCGGCGTTGGGGTTGGACGCATCCATGAGGTTGACGCGCGTGAGATATTCGTTGCTTGAAAGGATGCCTGTGGCGTTTTCGCCAGGAATGCCCATGAAGTTGGGCAAGCCTGCACCGCTACCTACAAAGATAGCGCTATAGCCTTCGGCTTGCAACTGCTCCACGGTGATGGTCTTGCCTACAATGCAGTCTTTGACGAACTCCACACCCTGTGTGCGCAAATTCTCAATTTCAAAGTCAACGATGTCGTTGGGCAAACGATATTCGGGAATGCCATACTTGAGCACGCCGCCGAGTTCGTGAAGGGCTTCAAAGACGGTGACGCTATAGCCACGACGAGCTAAGTCGCCTGCACAAGTGAGCCCTGCAGGGCCGCTACCAACGATGGCTACTTTCTGCTTCTTGGCCGTAGTAAGTTCGTGGGTTTCAGTTTGGGGCTGAACGTTTCCATTTAGAGCAGCAAGACGTTCTTGGTCGGCAGCGAAGCGTTCCAAATAGCCGATAGCAACGGGCTTTCCACCAGTCTTGAGATGTATGCAACGGCTCTCGCACTGCTTTTCTTGCGGACAAACGCGGCCACAAACGGCGGGCAGGCTCGATTGCTTCTTGATGCTGCGGGCTGCAGCCACGAAGGCTCCTTTTTCAATGAGTTTCACAAAGGCAGGAATGTCAATGCCTACAGGACAGCCCGTGACGCAACCTGGATTGGCACAGTCAAGACAGCGCGTTGCTTCAGTCATGGCTTGCTGGGCAGTAAGTCCGCGTTGCACTTCTTCGCGCAATTCGTGAGAGCGTGTTTCGGCATCGAGCTCTGCCATTTCCTGACGAGCAACAGCCATACGCTCTTTAGGCTTCATGGCATTGCGCAATTCCACGCGCCATGCGGCATCGCGACCTTCGCCTTCGGGAGCAATCCCAATTGGGGCGGTAAGAGTTTCACAAGAACTACCCATGCTTTTTTCCTCGTCTTCACTCGCAGTGGAAGCTGTAGCAGCGCTGTCAGCTTGCGCTTTTTCCCAAGCTTCAATGGCTTCGCGCTCTTCGCTCTTGAAAGCTCCAAGGCGTTGCATCATTTCGTCGAAGTCCACCTCATGGCCGTCGAACTCTGGGCCATCAACACAAACGAATTTCGTCTTTCCACCTACCGTGACGCGACAAGCACCACACATGCCTGTACCGTCAACCATGATCGTGTTGAGTGAAACGTCGGTGGGAATATTGTACTTCTTCGTGAGCAGGCAGCAGAACTTCATCATTATGGCTGGGCCAATGGCGAAGCATTTGTCAACCTTTTCGCGTTGTATAACTTGTTCGATGCCTTGCGTGACGAGTCCTTTCGAGCCATAACTGCCATCGTCGGTCATTATGATGACTTCATCGCTGCTTTGGCGCATCTCTTCTTCCATGATAATGAGTTCCTTGGTGCGGCCTGCCAATACCACGATGACGCGATTGCCCGCAGCCTTTAGTGCTTGAACGATGGGGAGCATCGGTGCAACACCCACGCCGCCGCCAGCACATACCACCGTGCCGAAGTTCTCAATGTGTGTGGCGCGACCGAGTGGTCCTACAATATCTGCCAACGAGTCGCCCAGTTGCATCTGCGTGAGTTTCGCAGACGAAAGACCCACAGCCTGCACTACGAGTGTGATCGTTCCACGGCGAGCATCAGCTTCGGCAATGGTGAGCGGTATGCGCTCGCCTTGTGCATCGGTGCGTATGATAACAAAATGGCCCGCGCGACGGCTCTTTGCTATGAGCGGAGCCTCAACAACGAGCTTGTAAACTTTCTCTGAATACTGACTTTTTTCTACAATCTTGAACATTGTCTTGTCGTTTTGCTTAGTTCGTTGCCGCAAAAGTAACTTTTCATATTTTCACAATGTGGTTGTAACGCTGATATTTCTTTCTTTGTTAGCGTCCTAACGACACTTTTTGCGGCATAAGTCAATGTTTGGTTCAAAAAAGGCACAAAAAACTTGCAAGTAATCACACGGCGACATACTTTTGCGGTGTAATAGCGAACTATGACACTATTAACACGTACAAACATCCTTTATTTTTTATACAAAGAAGTATGATAAACATTCAGCATTTGCACTTCGGTTACGTGAAAGCGTGGCCGGTGTTCAGCGACTTTAGTTTAGACTTGCCCGAAGGTCAAGTCTATGGTCTATTGGGCAAGAACGGAACGGGTAAGAGCACCTTGCTCTATCTCATCAGCGGCTTGCTTCGTCCCAAGAGTGGCTTTGTAGAGGTAGATGGCTTCAAGGCCATGGACCGCAAGCCAGAAATGTTGCGCGAGATTATGCTTGTGCCCGAGGAGTACGACTTGCCCGACATCAGCTTGGAGAGCTACGTGAGCATCAATGCTCCCTTTTATCCCAACTTCTCGCACGAGGCTTTAGAGAAAAACTTACACGAATTTGAGCTGCCTGAGAAAATTCGTCTTGGGCGGCTTTCTATGGGTCAGAAAAAGAAGGTGATTATTTCGTTCGCCCTTGCAGCTGGTACGAAATACCTCTTCATGGACGAACCCACCAATGGATTAGACATTCCCTCAAAGGCTCAGTTTCGTCGTGTCGTAGCGGGCAATATGGATGAGCAACGCACCGTAATTATCAGCACGCACCAGGTGCGCGACGTTGAGACGTTGATAGACCACGTCGTGATGATCAATCAGCAGCAGGTGTTGCTCAATAGTAGCATTGAAGGCCTTAGTCGCGCGTTGCGCTTCGAGATCCGTCCGTCGGGGACGCTTCAGGAGCCAGATGTGCTCTATGCCGAGCCTTCCTTGCAAGGCAACTATGTGATAGCTCGGGGCAATGGTCAGGGCGACACTACGATGGTGAACATCGAATTGTTGTTTAACGCTGTCAGCTGCGGAGCACTTCAAAACGTGCCGCTCACTGCTCCCGAAGCTCAATCCCAAGACACTAACCTTTAATTGCAAAACCTTTGAACATTTTATAGCATTATGAAATCCTTTAATTTACATCGTTTCTGGCTCACGCTCAAGTGGGATGCCAAGACCAACATACGTGCCAACGTGCGCCATTGGCTCATTATGCTTACGCTCTTTTTCTTTGCGATATTACTGCCACACACTTGTGTTATTACTGAGGGTGACAAGCAGTCAAGCTACATCAATGTTGAAAGCATTTCGCAGGAGGAGTACGACCAATTGGACAAAGACACTCAGGCAGATTTCTGGAAAGGCAATGAAGTTGTCAACGAAGACGGGGAAAGCGTTCAATATTACGAACACCGTGTGGAGATGCCCAGCATAGAGAAATGGGCCGACCGCGTTGAGGAGCAACACGCTATTTGCGCCATATTCCTATTTATTATCGTAGCCTTTTACTTCACGTTTAGTGCATCGCTATTCCTTAATAATATGACCACCAAGCAACAGCGCATCACTTTCTTGTCGCTACCAGCTTCGCACACAGAGAAATTGTTGGCGCGCTGGGTGTATGCCGTGCCTGTCTGGTGCTTAATGGTGCTCACGGCTTTTATTGCTGCCGACCTTTTGCGCTATGCTGTGCAACCCATCATAGGGCCCTATCATCCTGGACTCATGATCACTTGGCTCATTGAGCATGCAGGATCAGCGTGGTCACACTTTATGGATAATTGGAACTTATCTAATGCCGAGGAGCGGAATACTGTGACCGCTGTAGCCATGATGCTTATTAGCAATTGGGTGTTCAGTCACAGCACGTACATACTGGGTAGCTCCGTGTTCCCGCGCTTCCCATGGCTGATGACTACAGGCGTTATCTGCGTTGTGAGCAGCGTGATGAGCATATTGATGGTAGCCACGGGCGGCGAGACACTCAGTGCATTCTTTGACGATATGGATCAGACAGGAACCTTGTATGCATATATTCTTTCTGCTGTGCTGATTGTGTTGAGCGTTGTGTTCTATGTGCTGGCCATAAGAGTTTTCAAGCGTGTGCAAGTTATAAATCATAAGTACATCAACCTATGAATTTCGCAGAAAGCAAACCCATCTATCGTCAGATAGCCGAGCGATTGGAAGACGAAGTCTTGGCCGGTCGTTACGCTGAAGACGAGCGTGCTCCCAGTGTGCGCGAATATAGCGCACTGCTCCAGGTGAATGTAAACACGGTGGCACGTGCTTACGAAGCCTTGGCTGGAGAGGGAGTGCTGGTGGCTCAACGTGGCATGGGTTACTATGTTAGTGCTGGTGCCCGCGAGTCCATCCTTTCTCGTCGTCGTGCTCACTTTATAGAAGTAGAAGTGCCAACGTTCCTTCACAACATGCGTCGCTATGGTGTGAGCAAGGAACAGTTGGAGGCGCAACTTGGCGATATGCAACAAACTACAGAACTTCAAACATCTTCAGGAAAGCTATGAAAAGAACTGTTTCAATGCTGCTATTCGCGCTCAGCATGATAGTAGCTCAAGCCCAAACTACCACCATCACCGGAATCGTGAAGGATGCAACCGACCAATCCGTGATGCCCTATTCCACAGTGCGCCTTTTTGTTCCAACATCACAGAAAGAAGCCAGCGTCACAGCACTCAGCGATGCTGAAGGCCACTTCGTTATTACGACGAACAAACAGGGCGCAGCGCGTCTTGTTGTGGCTGTTATCGGAACAAAGCCTGTTGAAAAAGATCTCGAACTTAGTGGTGCGCCCATTGAACTCGGCGACATCCTGATGCAACCCGCTGAGGCTACAATCGGGAGTGCAGTCGTAACGGCAGCTCGCCCTGTCGTGCGCATGGAGCCCGACAAAGTGGCTTACGACCTCCAAGCCGATGCCGACACGCGCTCTTCTACGCTTCTCGACATGTTGCGCAAAGTGCCCCTCGTCACCGTTGATGGCAATGACAACATACAAGTGGCGGGTCAGAGCAATTTCAAGATTTACGTGGATGGCAAGCCGCAGCCTATGTTCAACGGACAGAATGCCGCCCTTGTGATGAAGAGCATTCCCGCTTCATATGCCACAGAGATAGAAGTAATCACCAATCCCGGCGCACGCTACGACGCTGAAGGTACTGGCGGTATCATCAATATCAAGACCGTTATGGCCTCAGGTGCTGCAAGTGGCGGTCAGCAACAAACCTTAGATGGCTACAGCCTTAACATAGATGCACGCGCGGGCAATCGCGACCAAGGCATTTCGAGTAACCTCACTTGGCAACGTGGTCCTTTCTCGCTCAATGCCAACGTGGGCGTTACGCATCGCAAGAGTGGCACGTCCCACTTTGACTTTGACCGCATACAGCACACCGACGCTGGCGACATTGCCACCCTCTTGCGCAACACCAACGCTGTGCAGCACAATATGCTTCGTGGTAGCCTCAGCCTCTCCTATCAGATAGACACGTTGCGCCTGATTACCGCCAGCGGCAACATCATGTCTTTCCGCCAACACAACGACGGAACGGGCCGCGTCTCAACCGCAATGGGCGATGCTCAACTTTCAGCCTACAATCAGCGAACCCGTGAGCGGATGCGCTACACCAATTTGTCGGCCAACCTCGACTATCAACGTGGCTTCGCTAACTGTAAAGAGCGTTTCCTCACACTGTCCTATCAGTTCAACCACACCCCACTCGTACAGCGCAGCCATAACTATTTTGACGACTTCGAAGGCATGATTACAGCTCTCCAGAGCCGCTACAGCGACAACGATGCTTACACCAGCGAACACACCGCGCAGGCCGACTTCACCACACCATTGACCGCAGGACATACACTGAGCATAGGAGGTAAGTTTATTGGCCGTATCAACAACAGTGATGCCACGATGTACTACATAGACGGTGATATCCTTACCCCGCAGCCCGACCAAAGCACGCTTTATCGTCATTACAACGACATCGGAGCTGCCTACGCCGAGTACGAAGGCACACTTGGTTCTTTCAAGCTCAAAGCTGGAGCCCGCTATGAGCACACGTGGCAGCGCGTGCGCTATGAAGAAGCCCCCGAGCACAATTTCTCCCTTGACTATGGCAACTTGGTGCCTTCGGCTACGCTCACTTACCAGATGGCACCAACGAGAAGCCTGGGACTGACCTACAAGATGCGCATCACGCGACCCTTTATCTCAGCCCTCAATCCCTATCGAAACACTGCTGATCCCACCAACGTTACTTACGGTAATCCCGACCTCGATGCCGAAAAGACCAACGCCGTCGGGGTTATCTACAGCAGTTTCTCGCCAGCCTTTATAGTTCGCGCTCAGGCCGAGGCTTCGTTTACGAACAACAGCATTGAGGAATACAGCTTCTACGACACCCAAGGCGTGCTCAACACCACCTACGGCAACATGGGCTCCGCCCTCAACGCTGGCGCAAACGTGTTTATAAACGTGCGTCCGTCCCTGAATACCAATATCATGCTCAATGGCGGTGCAGCCTATGTGCGCTACCATAGCAACTCTCTCGGTGCTGAAAACCACGGCTGGCAGTGCAACCTGATGCTTGGCCTACAGCAAACCCTTTGGTGGAAACTCAAACTTACGGCTAACCTCTTCACCATGTCGCGCACCATACAACTGCAAGGCACTGGAAGCGGCTTTGGCGGTGTGATGGGTAGCCTCAACCGCTCGTTCCTCAAAGACGACATGCTAACCGTGGGCATCAGTGGCTTCATGCCCCTACGCGGCACATCGTTCCACTTCAAGAACCACACCTCAGGCCCCACCTTCACCAATCGCATGTCACTGCGCATTCCCGTGGCAACCATTGGCCTGAGCGTCACCCTCAAACTGGGCAAGATGGGCTTGAAGACGCGCAGCGTGAACCGCTCCATTGAGAACACCGATGGCAGTAGCGAAAATCCCGCAAGTTCCACCACCGGCGGTTTGAGTGGCGGCACGGGTATAGGCATGTAGCCCCATTTATTCCCCAGACCTCGCTGCGCAACTTACATTGCGCGCACGTTCTCTCTCACTTCACACTTCCCTTGTTTCGTCTCGTGGAACAAGGGAAGTTTTTTCGTATCCATTCAGCAAGAGCATAAGGCTTCTGGCAGTCAAAGAGCCTTGCAGTAGCAATGCGTAGATAGGCAAGTAGGCGTGCGTTGTTCGCACCTTAGCAACTTTTCACGCGCATGAACATCTATTTTCATGCGCGTGAAAATAAGTGTTCATGCGCGTGAAAAGAAAGTAGGAATTGTTGCAGAAAGCAGGCGTGTTTCTTACGCTTGTCGTTCGCTAAGATTGGCAGTACTTCGCTACAGAAAATGAACAAGTTCCTTTTCTTTGCGCTCGGTTTGCTCGGCTTGTACTATCTTTGCTTCGCGAAGATAGGCTGCGGCTCGGCAAAGAATATGAACAAGTTCTTTTCTTTGCGCTCGCCTTGCACTATCTTTGCACGCAGAATACAAACCTTTAACTCTTTTTTTATTATGATGAAGAAGATTTTCCCTTTGCTACTGCTCCTTTGCCTACCCGCAGTGTTTACGTCATGTGAGGACGACCCGTGGGAGGAAGAGATGATGGGCGAGTATTGGAGCACTGACGGTTCGGTGTATTTTGTGCTCAGTACATCGAAGAGCGGATACATTGAGTACGGAGATGGCTACAGCTACAACTTCACTTGGTGGGCCACGATCGACAGAATTTATATTCAGCCCTATGGTGAACAATCGTTCTCTTGTCGCTACCGCTGGACGCGTGGCGGCGAATTGGTGATATTTGATTTCGACGAATGGGGCGACCTCCATCTGTGGCCGGAGCGCTTCTATCGTGCTTTTAAGAAACAACCATTGACGGAATAAAAGAGTTCAGAGGTTATAGTTTGGAGGTTAAGGGGCAGTGCCGCTGCCGCTTCTCTAAACTATAACCTCTAAACTATAACCTCTAACCTCTAACCTCTCAACTTTATATATATGTACACAGTTGACGAACTAAACGATAGGTTGATAGACCTTGCTTTCAGTGAGGACATCGGCGATGGCGACCACACTACGCTCTGTTGCATTCCGGCTGATGCCCATGGGTGTCAGAAACTCCTTATCAAGGAAGAGGGTGTGTTGGCAGGCGTGCGTATTGCCAAAGAGATATTCCATCGTTTCGACCCCGCGCTGAAGGTGGAAGTGTTGATTAACGATGGCGAAGAAGTGAAGCCTGGCGATGTGGCTATGGTGGTAACGGGCAGTGTGCGCAGCCTTTTGCAAACTGAGCGTTTGATGCTTAACGTGATGCAGCGAATGAGTGGCATTGCCACTACAACGCGCCGCTACGTGCGACTGCTTGAAGGCACAAAGACGCGTGTGCTCGATACGCGCAAAACCACGCCTGGTATGCGTATGTTAGAAAAAGAAGCCGTCAAAATTGGTGGTGGTGTGAACCATCGCATTGGGCTCTTCGACATGATATTGCTCAAGGACAATCACGTGGACTTTGCCGGCGGAATAAGTGCGGCGCTCGATCGTTGCCACGAATATCTGAAAGCCAAAGAGCTCAGCTTGAAAGTAGAAATAGAAGTACGCAACTTTGATGAACTCCAAGAGGCTCTGACGCACGGCGGTGCCGACCGCGTGATGCTCGACAATTTCAGCGTTGAAGACACGCGCCGCGCCGTTGAGATGGTGGGCGGTCGTGTGGAACTTGAGAGTAGCGGTGGCATCACGATCGACACGTTGCGGCAGTATGCCGAGTGTGGAGTGGACTACATCAGTGTGGGTGCGTTGACGCACAGTGTGAAGAGCCTTGACATGAGTTTCAAGGCCGCAAAAGAAGTTTAGCGTTAATGCTTTAGAGGTTAAACAAACGCTCGAAAAAATGAAAAAACACTTTCTTTTTCTTGCCTCGTTCTTTGCAGGACTTATGCCTATTATGGCATGCACAAACTTCCTCGTGGGCAAGAACGCCTCCACCGATGGGGCAACCATGATATCCTATAGTGCCGACAGCTATGGCATGTATGGCAAACTCGTTTACTATCCAGCTAGCCACCATAAGCCTGGCACCATGCGCCGCATTGTAGATGGCGACACCAATCACTTCATGGGCACAATACCCGAAGCACCCTACACCTACAGCGTGATGGGCAACATCAATGAATATGGCCTAAGTATCATGGAAACCACATTTGGCGGTAGAGAAGAATTAGTTGACAAGGGTGGCATCATTGACTACGTCAGTTTGATGGCCTTGGGTATGCAACGTGCCAAAACAGCGCGCGAAGCCATCGGCGTAATGACGCAACTTGTGGCACAATATGGCTACGCCAGCTCGGGCGAAAGTTTCAGCATTGCCGACCCCAACGAAGTTTGGATTATGGAAATGATAGGCAAAGGCGGCAAGGAGAAAGGAGCCGTGTGGGTGGCAGTGCGCATTCCCGACGCTTGCATCGCAGCCCACGCCAATCAGAGCCGCATTCACCGCTTTGACCTTCGCGACAAGCAAAATGTGATATACAGTCCCGATGTTATCACTTTTGCTCGCAGTCAAGGCTATTTCAGTGGGCGCGACGAAGATTTCTCGTTCAGCAATGCCTATTCGCCTGCCGACTTCAGTGCCATTCGCTATTGCGAAACGCGCGCTTGGAGCTTCTTTAATCGCTTTGTGGATGGGATGGATCAATATCTTGACTATGCCGATGGGCGCCACATTGGGCAGGCAGAGCCTTTCCCGCTCTATTTCAAACCGCGCCACAAGCTCAGCTTGAAGGACGTAATGAACGCCATGCGCGACCACTACGAGGGTACACCTTTCGACGTGACACAGGATGTTGGTGCTGGAGCCTATTGCGCTCCCTATCGGCCTACGCCTTTGGAGTGGGAGTACGACGGACGCAGATATTTCAACGAACGTCCCATTTCCACGCAGCAAACGTCCTACACCGTAGTGGCACAGTTGCGCGCGGACATGCCCGCAGCCGTGGGCTGTGTGCTTTGGTTTGGCAACGACGATGCCAATATGGTGGCCTATACGCCCGTGTATTGTTGCGCCACAACAGTGCCCGAACCCTATGCCCCCGAAACGGCAAACGACCACACTTTTTCGTGGAAAAGTGCTTTCTGGGTGTGCAACTGGGTAGCGAATATGACTTATCCGCGCTATTCACAGTTGTTTCCCGCTGTGGAGCGTGTGCGCAACGAAGTGGAAGACGCACTCATCGCCCAACAGCCTGCCGTGGAGCGCGAAGCGTTGGCTCTTTTGCAACAAGACGAAGCTAAGGGCAAAGCTTTCTTGGATAGCTACACCAACAGATGTGCGTTGGACATGTTGGCACGCTGGAAAGAACTTGGCGAATATCTCATTGTGAAGTTCAACGACCAAGCCGTGAAGCCCCAAGACGAGCAAGGCAATTATCGCCTCACCGACGATGGGCTTGCTGTGTTCCCGCAACGTCCAGGCTTCGACCAGCAACAACGTGCCGTTATCGTCCGCGAAACAGGCGACAAGTATCTTAAGCCCTAACATTTGGACAACCTACACATTTGACAATTGGACAATTTACCATTAGACAATTCTGCGGAGGTTTCGAAGCGCAGTGGTCTGGTTGTAAATTGTCCAATTGTCAAATCGTTTTGTTAATGAGCTTTGGAGTAGCGAGGCCAAGAACAATGCCTCGGAATAGTAAATAGGCGAGATAAGCCGTCCAGAGGGCATGATTGGCCAAAGAGGGAGAAAGCAGATAGAGCAAGCCGAAGAAGAGCGCAGCCGACAGAGCTACACTTAAAAGCATTGGGCGTGTGCCCGTGCAGCCGATAAAAAGGCCATCAAGCAAAAAGGCTACGAAGCTGGCAAAGGGAACAGCAATGAGGTAGGGCAGATATTCGTGGCTGGCCAGGCGCACTTCATCGCGGTCGGTGAGCAGGGAGATAAACGATGTGCCGCCTATCATGAAGAGCAAAGTGAAGGCTGTTGCTACCACAAGGCATATCATGATGAGCTTGCGCAGCAACGTGCGCAAACCTTTTCTGTCTTTTGCTCCGTAAAGCCTGCCTCCAATGGCCTCGGCAGCATTAGCAAGTCCGTCAAAGACATAACTCGTAACGACAAAAAACTGCATGAGCACCGTGTTTGCTGCCAAAGTTACTTCACCAAAGCGTGCTCCAGCTCGCGTAAACCACGACATCACGGCTACCAGGCACAGTGTGCGCAGAAAGATGTCGCGACTCACACCAAAGAAGCGTCCGCTACTTCTGAGCGTTAGTTTCCAGAGCGGGAAACCCTTTGCATGACGTTTGTAGTAGCAAAGCATGGCTACGCCAAGCCCAATCCATTGTGCGAGCAAGGTGCCGAGTGCTACGCCCTCAATCTTCATTCCCAAAGCTATGACAAAGAAAAGGCTAAGCAAAATGTTGGCCACATTTTGAAGAATGGCCGTAAGCATAGGACTGCGTGCATCCTGCATACCCAAGAACCAACCGCTGAGGCTATTTGTAGTCAACACTGCGGGAGCTCCCCAAACAAGAATGAAGAAATACTGCGAAGCCAAGTCGGAGACTTCGCTACCAGGAGCGTAGAAGTATTGCATTGCTACAGACAGCGGCCATTGCAACACGATGATGAGCAGGCCAAAAAGCATTCCGTAGGTCATCGCCTGGCATCTGATGGTGTCGATTTCCTTTCTGTCAGCAGCACCAAGGGCTTGAGCGGTTAGTCCGCTGGTGGTCATGCGTAGGAACCCCAACAGCCAATACATCATGTTGAACATCATGCCGCCTACGGCAACTGCTCCAATATAAGAAGTCTCCCCCAGATGGCCCGTGATAGCTGTGTCAACCAGTCCGAGCAAGGGCACTGTGACGTTGGTGGCAATCGCAGGCAGGGCTATGGAGCGTATTTGTCGGTTCATGAGCAAAGGGGGGGCTAATTATCAAGCGCGAAGCGTGCGACTACGCTCCACGCGGGCATAGCTCTCTGCGCTGAAAGCATCCCGAACGTGTGTGATTTGAGGCGTATTGTCTGTTCCCGTAACGGCTATGATATCAAAGCGCACAGGGTTGTCAAGTCCATGCAACAACAGAAATTCGCGAGCCGCTTCGATCAAGTTGCCTTGTTTGGTATGCGCCACGGCTTCAAGAGCCTCGGAAGGGTTTGCTTTCTTTCGGGATTTTACTTCTACAAAAACCAGCGTCCCATATTGCTCGGCAATAATATCTACTTCGAGGTGCCCTATGCGCCAGTTTCGTTCCAAAAGGTGGTAGCCGCTTCGCACCAAATGGCGTATAGCTGCTTCTTCGCCCTGGTAGCCTAGGACTTGTTTGGCTGTTTTCATCTCTTCTGCTTAAAAAAGGCTTTCATCAGCGCGGAGCATTCCTCTTGCAGGATGCCTGCTGTGACTTCTGTCTTGGGGTGCAAAGCGTTGGGTGCAAAGCGCGTAAAGCCGCGTTTCTCATCGGTAGCACCATAGACAATGCGACCTATTTGCGACCAGCCCAAAGCTCCAGCACACATCACGCAGGGTTCTACCGTGACATACAGCGTGCATTGGTCAAGATATTTTCCGCCCAAGGCATTGGCTGCCGCAGTGATAGCCTGCATCTCGGCATGAGCCGTAACGTCGTGGAGCGTTTCGGTGAGATTATGAGCACGGGCTATAATTCTATCCCTGCAAACTACCACCGCCCCCACGGGCACTTCGCCTGCATTCATGGCAGCTTCGGCTTCGTGCAGAGCGCGCTGCATATAGACTTCGTCGGTCATAAAAGGTTTTTCTTTAAGGAATAAAAGAATGGTATGTGAGCGTTAACGTCATGTTTGCTTAAGAAGCGAAGATGTCTCAGTAACCTTTGTAGAAAAGTTTATAAGTATTGCTCCCGTCTCTAATAATATAGTTGCCTTTAGGAAGACCTCTAAGAAACTCTTGAACAGGCTTGTCGGTATGCGGAACTTGACGCATCTGAATACCAGCAATCGAAGTGATTGTGACATCACGGTGAAGTTGCGCTGTCGTGTAGTCACTAATGCCACTGATCACGTTGGGCCAAAAAGATGAAATTGCTGTAACGCCTGTATTGGGGTCTGCAAGGTTTATAACTCGTCCCCAGTGAACCGATCTGTTGTAGTTAGCCTCGGCTACTGTGACAGTATGTCCATCATTATTCACCTTGATGACCACCACCGAATGTGTGTCGTTGTTTATGCGGATGCCGTCACCAACGCGAATCACTGGTAGGTTGTTGTAAGAAGCTTCTATCCTATCAATGGGATATTCATAGCCAGAGCAAAACTCCATCATATCCATCATAAATCCGAAGCACCCATAGCCAGTATAAAAACCAGGGGGATAACCATGAAACTCTACCGTGTTAACATACGATTTGCTATTTGTCCAAATAGTTCCCTCTCTATATTGGGGTAATAAACAACGAGACATGAGGCGTTCATAGACAATAGCTTCTGTAAGAGTCTCTTGCGCCATTAAGGGCATCAAGGTGAATAATGCTGCGAATAGGACTGGGATATGCGTAAAAGTCTTTTTCATTTTTAAGTGGAGATGAGCATTATGCTGTTTTGAGAGCTTGAGCCATTAGGCAGGTTTAGGTGAAATACAAAGATTCTTTACTTGTACTTAATCCAGCGGGCTATTTCTTTCAGCGAGGGTTTCTTGCCGTACATGAGGATGCCCACACGATAGATTTTTGCTCCAATCCACACGAAGAGCAAGGCCGTAGCAAAGAGTAGAGACAGCGAGAGCAGTTCTTGCCACAAGGGAACACCAAAAGGTATGCGCACCATCATCACGATGGGCGAGGTGAGCGGGAAGAGCGAGGCCCAGAATGCGAGCGGCCCATCGGTGTTTTCTATGCTATACATTGCGGCGTAGAGACCAAACATCATCAGCAAGATAAGAGGCATGGTGAACTGCGAAGTGTCTTCTTGCTGGGAGACACTGGCGCCAGCGGCGGCAAAGAAAGACGCGTAGAGCAGATAGCCGCCTATGAAGTAGAGCACAAACATAATGCCCATTTCGGCATAAGGCAAGCCTATGAGTGCTTGCATAAGCTGTTCAGTACTGCCTTCGGCGGGCTGAGTGGCAGTTTGCATGGCTTGGAGTGTTGCAGCGTCGGTGCCAGGAGGTAGGTGCATCCCCATGCTCGGAGCTTGGCCAAAGACGAGGCTCGCGCCCACAAGAATTACGGCAAGCATAATTCCCCAAATGGCGAGTTGCAGAAAGCCTACGAAGGCTATGCCGATGATTTTGCCCATCATGAGCTGAAAGGGCTTGACGCTGCTTACCATCAGTTCAACGATGCGCCCCGTCTTTTCTTCTAATACGCTCTGCATGACCATGGCTCCGTAGCTTATGACGAACATATAGATGAGAAACGTGAAGAGGAAGCCGGCTCCGATGGCTACAAATGTGTCGCTGTGGCGTTCGGTGCCATCGGCAGTCCATTTCTTTGTGCCAATGCTGACTTGGGCTTGGACATCTTCAATGATGCGTTCTAGCTCGGGAACGTTGTAGGCTCGGAGTTTGTCTTGGCGTAAACGTTCGTTGAGCTGAGTCTGAACGAGTGTAAGCAAATCGCTGCTTACTTCGCGGCGGGAATAGATGGTGATGGCCTCGGGATGAGCGGTGAGCGTATCACTGATATAGACCACAGCCTCTGTAGGACTGTCGTCGGCGCGCATTTCTGCCGTGGTGTCGGGCACTTGGATGAAAGTATAGGCTTCGTTGTTCTGAAAGGTTTCAGCATAAAGTCCAGTCTTATCTACCAAGGCTACTTGCTTGGCTTTGTCGTCTTTGATGCCAGCTAAGGCTAACGGAACAAACACCAACGCTGCAAAGATGAAAGGCATCAACAGCGTGAGGAGGATAAATGACTTCTTGGTGACGCGAGTGAGAAATTCGCGGCGAATGATGATGAATATCTTGTTCATTGGGCAACGCTTTTAAGGAATATTTCGTGCATCGTAGGAAGTTTCTCGCTGAAACTTCTGAACTCGGTTTGCTGAGCAAGTTGGCAAATAAAGTCGCGAACGCTGACTTCGGGCTTTTTTCGCAGAATATAGCGTGTGGCATCGGGCATGGCAGTTTTTTCAATGACTTCGAACGCTGCGTTTCCTTCAGGCTGAAGCGTGTCATCGGTGCAGGTCACTTCATAATCGCCCGTGCTGAAACTGCGCTTCACTTCACTTACATTGCCGCTAAGCACCACTTGCCCATGATTGATGAGCGCCATTTCATCGCAAATCTCTTCAACAGAGGCCATGTTGTGCGTGGAGAAAATAACTGTGTGCCCCTCGTCGCGCAAGCGAAGTATCTCTCGCTTGAGCTGCTCGGCATTGACGGGGTCAAAACCGCTGAACGGTTCGTCAAAGATGAGCAGGCGCGGGCGATGGAGCACGGTGATGATGAATTGCACTTTTTGTTGCATACCCTTCGAGAGCTCTTCAAGTTTCTTGTCCCACCACGACATGATGCCGAAGCGTTCAAACCATTCCTGAAGTGCCGCGCGAGCTTGAAGATTGCTCATGCCTTTAAGTTGGGCAAGGTAAAGGGCTTGTTCGCCCACTTTCATCTTTTTGTATAGTCCGCGCTCTTCTGGCAGGTAGCCTATCTGACGCACATCGTCGGCTTCAAGCGGATGACCGTCGAAGGAAACTTGGCCGCTGTCGGGCAGCGTAATGCGGTTGATGATACGTATGAGTGTGGTTTTGCCGGCACCATTCGGACCAAGCAGACCAAATACACGACTCTCGGGCACAGAGATGCTTACGTCGTTGAGTGCCGTGTGATGAGCAAATTGTTTACAGATATGTTCTGCAATGAGAAAAGGTTGTGGCATATGTAAAGGGTGTTAGGCTTCTGTTTGTCCTTCAATAAAGTTTTCCATCGTGAGTTCGTTGCCATCAAAGCGCACGAATGTGTAACGGCTAATCCAGTCGCCAATGATGAGTAGTCGTGCGGCTCCTTCAAGGTTCATGTCGTGCTCAATGTGGCGATGACCAAAGACGAAGTAGTTCACTTCAGGGTGTGTGCTAAGATACTTGCGGGCAAAAACTACGAGCTCTTCACGGTCTTCGCCCATATATTGCGGTTCGCCTTCGCGTTGGTGCTTGAGCTGGCTATAGCGCGCCCATTCTCGACCAAAAGTCATGCCCCAACGTGGATGGATGCTCGCGAAGAGCGTGCGACAAATCTTGCTGTGGAACATGGCACGTAGGCAGCGAAACTTCCAGTCGCGCGTGCCAAGCCCGTCACCATGAGCAAGGAAAAACACTTTGCCGTTTATCTCCATCGTACATTCCCTGTGGTGGAGCTGGACACCGCATTCTTTTTCCAAATAATCGTTCTGCCATAGGTCGTGATTGCCCACAAAGAAATGTACCTCCACGCCGCTGTCGGTCAGTTCGCTGATTTTGCCGAGCAGACGGGTGTAGCCACGCGGCACAACGGTCTTGTACTCGTACCAGAAGTCGAAAATGTCGCCGAGCAAGTAAATGGCTGAAGCTTTGTCCTTGATGCTGTCAAGGAAGTTGACGAGTCGGCGTTCTTGTGTGCGTTGGTGGTGTATGGCCAAGCAACCAAGGTGAGCATCGGATAGGAAATAAACGGGTTTCATTGGGCCGAAAGGGAATATTGTTGGGAGGAAACGTCTAAAAGATAGGATTAAAAGGAGTTGGTTCTCGGTTTGTAGAGACTTATAGCCAGCCTAATTCAAGCTTAGCTTCTTCGCTCATCATGTCCTTGTCCCATTCGGGTTCAAAGACAAGGTGCACTTTCACTTCGCCAATGCCTTCTATGCCTTGCAGCTTGATACGCACGTCCTCCATGATGAAGTCGGCTGCGGGGCAATTGGGGGCCGTCATGGTCATGTCTACGTCAAGCGAACAATCGTCGTGGAGGTCTATGCTATAAATGAGCCCGAGGTTATATACGTCAACAGGAATTTCGGGGTCGTAAACAGTCTTGAGCACCTCAACGATGCGCTCTTCCATTTGCAGACGTTCTTCTTGTGTCATAATAATAAGGGAATATCTATTTCTGTGTTCGTCTATAGTCGGCCAGCCTCGCTATAGCTATAGTATGCGTTGGGCGTGACGATGATGTGGTCAATAAATTGCAGACTGACTGCTTCGCAGGCTTTTCGTATGCGACTGGTTAAGTCGTCGTCTTGATGGCTGGGACGAGTATTGCCGCTGGGATGATTGTGAACGGCAACGATGGCAGCCGCACCGCCGATAAGCGCTTCGCGTAGCAACACACGGATGTCCACCGCCGTACTGGTTAATCCGCCGCGACTTATGAGGCGCGAGGTAATCAGATGCAGGCTGTTGTCAAGTAGGGCGATGTGGAATTCTTCTACGATTTTGTCTGCCATTTTGCCTTTGAAGTAGTGCCAAATCATTTCAGCATTAGTCATCAACGGGCGTTTATCTTCCAGCTCCGCTTCGCGCCGCCGCCCCAATTCGCAGGCCGCAATGATGCTTACAGCCTTGGCGGGGCCGATGCCTTTATATTGGCAGAGCTCTTGACAAGAGAGCCTTCCTAATTGCCGCAAATGCCCGTCAACACCATCAAGAATGCGCCGCGTTACGTCAACGGCGGTTTCGTCAGGCGTGCCAGAGCCGATGAGTATGGCTAAGAGCTCAGCATCGCTCAATGCCTGTGGCCCGTGGGCGAGGAGCTTCTCGCGCGGACGGTCGGCTTCATTCCATTGTTTGACAGTGAGCTTTGCTTCCATCTTCAGCTTACTGGTAAAAGTTTTCTGTAAAAGCTTCAAACTCCCCGCTATGCAGCACGTAGCGCCTCCATGCGGCTCTCAGAAAACCTGTGCCATAGCCGATGAGTTGAACAAAGGATGCCAAAATTGCAAGTAGCCCTACTTTAAGAGAACGCTCTTTCAGCGTGGCATCCACAAATACCAGCAAAGCATAAGCCAACAGCGGTAGCCATAGCCACCAGCAAATCAATCCGCCAAGCAGCAGGCATACACACCCTATGGTAAAAGCTGCGGGCAGGAGATGCACTAACTTCAGTGTGCCAGGGTGGCGCAAGGTGAGATGAATGCGCGCTATGCCACTGTTGTGGACCTGTTTGAAAAACTTGCGGAAATCCGTGCGCCGCTTGTGCCACACCCATGCGTCAGGGAAAAGCCTACAGCGATAGCCTGCCTTGAAAATGCGTGTGCTCAGGTCAATGTCTTCGCCAAAGCGCATGGGACTGAAACCGCCGAGTGCTCGGTAGGCATCAGCGCGAACCCCCAAATTGAAGGAGCGAGGATAGAACTTGTCCATCTTTTTCTTACCACCGCGAATGCCGCCTGTAGTAAAAAAAGACGTCATGGCATAGTTGATGGCTTTTTGAATGGGAGTGAACGAAGGGTGTGCGCGGTCGGGGCCGCCAAAAGCATCGCAAGGATTGGATCTGAGTTCTTGCTCTACTGCTGAGAGATAATCTGGTGGTAGTACAACATCGCTGTCCAAGATAATCAGCCACTGGCCCTCGGCACGCTCCGCTCCATAGTTGCGAGCAGGACCAGGTCCGCCGTTTTCTTTCGCAAAGTAGCGAATAGTGAGTTTTTCTGTAAAGCTGTCGCAAACAGCTTTACAAGGAATAGAACTACCGTCTTCTACAATAACAACCTCAAAGTCTTGAAGACGCTGCAATGTCAAACTTTCAAGCAGTTCCGCCACTTCATCGGGGCGGTTATACACGGGAATAATGAAACTATACTTAAGGCTCATTATAATCTTAGAAACGTTAGCTTTTACTCTTTGACCTCTTCAAAGTCAACATACTGGCGGCCTTCTTGTTCAAACAGCTTTTCGCCTTGCTTCGGTGTGTTGCTACCTTTTTGATGAACATTGTTTGAGCGTTCTTTTCCAACTGTAAAAGAGCTTTTATCACCAAAGCCGTTTATCAGCCGGTAGAAAAACGTCAAAACTTGCCGTGCCGCAACAAAAACGTATATAATGATGGCCAGTACGAAACCCAATAAACAGCCGAGTAATTCCATAGTCTTTTTCTAAAGTGTAGGCGTGACGACAATTCTAATGCTTTTCAGCTTTTGCTGTTAAAAGATTTGCCACGACAGAAACAATTACGTAGAGCGGTATCACGAGTGCCAGCCCCGTGAGTCCACATGCAAAGAGTAAGGCGGCTGATGCTGCGATAAACCCATAGCGCAGGGCATTGCCTTTTACTCGAAAGTGCTTAAACTTCAGCGCAAACATGGGAATTTCGCTCACGAGTAGCATACTCATCAATATGAGCCCTCCAAGCACCGTCCAAACGGCCCAGGGTGATTCTGTCAGCCACTCTTTAGCTCCCACTGCCAACGCTGCCCAAAAGAGTGCATTAGCAGGCGTGGGGAGTCCCAAAAAGCCCGTGGCCTGACGCTCGTCAAGATTGAACTTTGCCAAGCGCATTGCAGACATGGCTGCCATGATGAAAGCCACGTATGGAAGGATGGTGAGTATGATTGTAGGAAGCTCGGGCTTAACGCCATCGGCTAATAGAGAAAAACAAATCGCACTTGGCGCAAACCCAAAGGTGATGTTGTCGGCCAACGAGTCGAGCTCTTTACCTATGGGCGAGCTTACGCCGAGCAACCGAGCTGCAAAGCCATCAAAGAAGTCAAACACAGCGCCCGCACAAATCCATAGCAAGGCCGCTTCATATTCGGCTTCAAAGCCACGCAACGTTGCCACACAGCCACATACAAGGTTGCAAAGCGTTATGAGGTTGGGGATGTGACGCTTCATGGTTCCTCTTCTTATGGATGTCAGTCGTGGGTGTTCAGTGTAGCCAAAACGGTTTCGTTGCCTACTGTGCGATCGCCAATTTTGACGAGCGGTTTAGCCGTAACGGGAAGATAAACGTCCACTCGGCTACCAAACTTTATGAAGCCCAAGTGCTCGTCAATATAACAAGTGTCGCCCTCGCGTGGATAAGTCACGATGCGCCTGGCTACGGCTCCAGCCACCTGACGCACCAACACGCGCTCTCCGTGGTCGGTTTCAATCAGCGTGTCGGCATGTTCGTTTTCAATACTTGCCTTTGGGAGCCAAGCTTTGTGGAAGTTTCCCTTGTGATGGCTCACCGAAAGCACTTTGCCACCGATAGGAAACCAGTTTGCATGAACGTTAAGCGGCGACATAAAGACGGAAATCATGAGCCTTTTGTCGTGGAAGTATTCTTGCTCTTCCACTTCTTCGCAAACAACAATCTTACCATCGGCAGGAGCTACCACAATGCCTTCGGTTTCCTCTTCAAACACACGTATTGGGCAGCGAAAGAAGTTTACGATCACTCCATACAAACCAACACTTACTGCCAAAACCACCCAAAACAGCCATATCCATGGCGTATTCGCTGTGAGCAAATATAAGCAAGCGTTGATGATGAGCAGTGAAAGACCGCCCCAGAGCATGGTAGCACTCCCTTCTTGGTGGAGGCGTATTTTTTTGAATTTTTTTGTTTTAGCCATAACAATCGGCAAAGATAGTGCAAGGCGAGCGCAAAGGGAAACAAAACACGAAGTTTTTGTTTCCTTTGCCGAGCCGCCGCCTATCTTCGCAAAGCAGAGTAGTGCAAGGCGAGCGCAAAGGGAAACAAAACACGAAGTTTTTGTTTCCTTTGCCGAGCCGCCGCCTATCTTCGTAAAGCAAAGTTCCTGGGAACGCAGGCGTCTCGCCTGCATCGTAGCCGTGCGGAGCGCGGCTTTCTCAACAAATGATTGACTGGTCAGTCAAGTTGTTTACGCTCCTTTATCAAACTTGCGGCTCGCTGATTTCTTTTCCCCTGCAGAAGCGGTGAATGATGTTTCGGTCATCGCCAAGATAAATGAAGCGTTCCAAGCGTTGTTCCAGTGTGTAACGGTCAAAATTGAGTTCGTGGTCGTCAATAACCAGCGCGTCAAACTCATAGCCTGGCTCAAAACTGCCTACTTGCCCGAAGAAGCTGCCGGCAGATTTCGTGGCACACCAGAAAGCCTCTGGCAGTGAAAGCTGAGGTTCTATGCCTTGAACTGCCTTAATGGCCTTGCTTACTTGAATGGCATAGACTATGACGCGAAACATGTTTAAGTCGTGGCCGCCGCTAATGTCGCTACCAAGGGCTACACGCACACCGCGCTCAATCAGTGTGTGCATGGCTGCCATGCCTGAAGATAAATTGAGGTTTGACGTAGGACAATGGACTGCCATCACACCCTGCCGCCGCATTAGTTCTATCTCTTCGTCTGACGAATACACGCAATGTGCCATCAGTGTTGGCGTTTGTCCGAAGAGGTTGTAGCGGAGATAAGCATCGCCGTAGCATGTGCTTGAAGGTTCTAACGACTTGACGGTTTCTATTTCTTTCCGATTTTCCGACAAGTGGGACTGCACAGCTATGCCATGCTTCGAAGCTAATTGTCCGCAGGCTTTCAACATTTCGGGACTGCACGAGGGGATGAAGCGCGGCGTGATAATTGGGCGCACCAGCCCCTGTGGGTCGTTAAACTCGGCTATTAGTGCTTCGTTGGCGCGAATGGCTTCACGGACTGTTTCGCAGAGTTCTTCGGGACAGTTGCGGTCCATGCAAACCTTGCCTACCACGGCACCCATGCCAGCTTCTTGAAAGAGCTTCATCAGTAGGCGGGTGCTTTCGTGATGTATGGTTGCAAAGACTGCTGCGCGCATAGTTCCCATGCGCCAAAGGTCGTGAATGAACCTACGATAGATGCGGCGGGCATAGTTCGTGTCAGCAAACTTGGCTTCTTCTGGAAAAGTATAAGTGTTCAGCCAAGTGAGCAGCTCGAGGTCCATGCTGATGCCCTGGTTGCGGTATTGCGAGGCATGAACGTGCATGTCGTTCATGGCGGGTATTACCAAGCAGTCGCCGAAGTCTATTACCTCTGCTTCTGGAGGGAGTGGGCGTGGCAAGCTGGTGCCCACGTGGACAATCACGCCATTCTGCACGCAAACATATCCCTGTTCGATCACCCGAAAACTTTCGCGCTGGGGAGTGAACAGGAAGTTTCCTTTATAAATCTGCATGTACTATTTGCTTAGTATCTGATAGGCGCGCCACATGTTGGGAATGCCGTGGCCAAAAACGTTGTCGGGATGTTCGGCACGGTCGCCCGAAAGGCATACGGCACGTACTATTTCTTCGGGCTTTGCATTGGGGAAGGCTTGCATCAAGCAGGCCACGCCACCGCAGAGGATGGGGCAGGAAAAGCTGGTGCCGTTTACGTAGGTTATTTCGCCGTCGGTGTCAAAAACGGCGCAGCGTTGTCCCATCGCCATCACGTCGGGTTTGATGCGTCCGTCGGCACTGTTGCCGAGCGATGAGAAGAGTGTGTTGCGACGGCGGGGATCAACAGCTCCTACGGCGAGCATGTTTTGGCCATCAGCTGGTGCACCGATCAGTTTCCAACGCTCATCACCGCTGTTGCCAGCGCTGTTGAGGCACACAATGCCGCGACTGGCGCAGAGGCTGGCGCTACGACTGTTGACAAAGGTCTTGCCATCGAGTTGCCAATAGGGGTGGCTCATTGATTTGTCGTCAAATTCGGTGTAGCCCAAGGAACTTGTCACGATGTCGCAGCCTAAGCTGTCGGCATATTCAACGGCGGCACACCAGTTGTCTTCCTCAATAGGAAACTCGGATGCTCCGTCTTCGCTGAGCAATAGGTAGAACGATGCTCCTGGGGCTGTGCCCACGTGTACACGGGGATTGTTGCTGCCTATGCACGAAAGCACCATCATGCCGTGGCTACCTTCAAGATATACGTCGCGTCCCGGGTTGACAAAGTTGCGCGTGCCGAGGATGTTGACACCGCTTAGGCCTTTGATGCGGTCTGCATTGTGGAAGCCGCCGTCGATGACTGCGATGGTCACGCCTTGTCCTGTGAAGCCACGGTCGTGCAGGCGGTCGGCGGCTATCATTTCTACTTGGGTTGAGGCTTCGCCATAGTATCCGCTTGCGTTGCTGAAGCGGTTGGTGACGTTGTCGCGATGTAAAATAACCTTGATGCTGTCGGGAGCTGTATATACATGGACTACGCTGTCAACAAACGGCATGGCAAGCAATCGCTCGGCTGCATCTTCCAAACTGCTCGTGACCACGGCGGTATTGTTCCACTTGCTCACGCAGTGGATGGGGAAGCCAGCCTTGGTGAGTTGCTTGAGGTATTTCTTGCTGACGGGCAGGTCGTATTCGTCCACAGCGATGCCAAACTTGGCACGGCGTGCTAAGGCTTTAGGAGAAAGAAACTTTTCGGGGCGACTGAGGGAGTAGCCATTGCCTTCCTTGTCGTGGAGGTATACGCGATAGCTCTTTGAGGGTGTGAGCCGTTGGTAGGTCGTGTGGTCTTGTGCCGTAGCAATGAGCGTTGTTGCTAAGCACATGAGTAGAAAGAATGTTTTTTTCATGCTGTTCTTTGAGGTTAGTTTTTATTTTAGAGTGGGAATTGTTGCAGGATGGGATCGGCATATTGCTGTTGCAGCTTTTTGAGCTCCTCACGCAGGCGGCGTGTCTGCCTTTCTGTGCCCTTTTGTCCGTATAGGTTGTGGAGCTCGTGGGGGTCGCTTTGGAGGTCAAAGAGCTCCCAGCGGTCTATGTCGCGGTAGAAGTGGATGAGTTTCCACCTGCCGTCAAACACGCCGTAATGACGCTTCACACTGTGTTCGGCGGGATATTCGTAGTAGTGGTAATAGAGCGCACTGCGCCAGTTTTTGGGGTGCTCGCCTTTGAGCAAAGGCAGGAGTGAAACACCGTGAATGTCGCTGGGAATGGGAGCTCCCGCGATGTCGAGGAAGGTGGGAGCATAGTCTATGTTCTGCACCAGTTCGTTGATGTCGCCGCGTAGGTTCATGCCTTTGGGCAACTTCATGACGAGCGGTGTGGCAAAACTCTCTTCGTACATAAAGCGCTTGTCAAACCAGCCGTGTTCGCCCATATAGAAACCTTGGTCGCTGGTGTAAACTACGAGTGTGCTGTCGTCAAGCCCACATTGTTTCAGATAGTCGAGCACGCGGCCCACGTTGTCGTCTAAGGACTTCACCACCTTGGCATAGTCGCGCATATAGCGTTGGTACTTGAATTCTGCCACAGCGGGTGTGTTGTCGGTGGTGCGTCCGTCGGCCATTTGTGGGAATCGGCGGTAGAAGTCGAGCGAGAGTGAGTCGTAGAACCAGTTGTATTCCATCTGCTCGCGTCCGCCTAGTCGGGAAATCATGCGGCGATAGTTGGGCGTTAGGCGTGTGTTGAGGTCGGGGCGAAACATTTTGATGTCGTAAACGATGTCCATGTTGCGGTCAATGTGCATTTCCTGAGCTGCTGCGGCCTCGCGTCCTTCATAATTGTCGTAGAAGGTGTAGGGTATGGGGAAGTTTACGTTCTCGTACTCGCGCAAATACTTCAGTTCGGGCAGCCAATTGCGGTGGCAAGCCTTGTGGTGTATGAAGAGTATGAAGGGCTTGCTGCGGTCGCGCTGGTGTTCCATCCAGTTGATGGCTTTGTCGGTGACGATGTTTGTGAGATACCCACGCTCGGCCACCGTGTCGTTTTCCATGGTGATGAAGCTGGGATTGTAGTAGTCGCCTTGCTCGGGCAGGATGTTCCAATAGTCAAAACCCGTGGGCAGACTCACAAGGTGCCATTTGCCAATGATTGCCGTTTGATAGCCAGCTTGTTGCATGAGTTTAGGCATGGTCTGCTGCGTACCGTCGAATATGCCGTGCTCATTGTTGGTGAAGCCGTTGGCATGGCTGTGCTTGCCGGTGAGCATACAAGCTCGGCTGGGACCACTCAGCGAGTTGGCCACGTAGCTATGGGTGAAACGCACGCCGTCGCGAGCGATGCGGTCAA
Organism: uncultured Prevotellaceae bacterium; assembly: GCA_900316575.1. Classification (GTDB taxonomy): domain Bacteria; phylum Bacteroidota; class Bacteroidia; order Bacteroidales; family Bacteroidaceae; genus Alloprevotella. The sequence goes on from ONDJ01000003.1 coordinate 76,060, forward strand.
GGTTGGGGGTTTGGATGTAGCGCGTGTCGTAGCACGACATCATTTGAGCCGTGTGGTCATCGGTCATGATGTACACGATGTTGTAGCGCTGGGCTGCCACAGCTGTGGGCAACGCTGCGAGGGCAAGTACTGAAAGTCGCGTCATGTTGTTTTGAGTATTAGTGGGACTTTAAGTGAATACAAACTTATCGTCTTAGGTGCAAAGCACGCAGAGTGTAATTTGGCACAAAAGTAATGCTTTCTCAACGTTTATTCATAGCTTTGCGCTCAGAAACCTATCAACTACTTCGTTTTTTATGGCAAAGTCCTTCCTGCCAAAGCCACACTATGTGCATCTTGATGGATTGCGTGGCGTGGCTGCTCTCATTGTTATCGTGTATCACGTCTTTGAGTGCTACACGTGGTCGCCCGTTCCTCATGGCTATTTGTCGGTAGATTTTTTCTTTGTGCTTTCGGGGTTCGTGATTGGCTATGCTTACGACGACCGGTGGAGTAGGGGGCTTACAATGGCAGGCTTCTTTCGTCGCCGGCTCATACGCTTGCATCCAATGGTTGTGCTTGGTGCGCTGATCGGGGCTATATGCTTTTTTGTGCAAGGTAGTGTAAAGTGGGACGGTACGTCGGTTTCTTCCTTCTACGTAGTGCTTGCGCTGTTGCTCAACATGCTGATGCTCCCGCTCCCTGTTGGGGCAGTGGCTGACGTGCGGGGAAACGGAGAACTCTTTCCGCTCAATGGCCCGCATTGGTCGTTGTTCTTTGAATATATAGGCAATGTGCTTTATGCCCTGCTACTACGCCGTTTGCCTACACGTTGGCTCGCGGGGGTGAGCATCACGTCGGGCTGCATTTTGGCTTCTGTCGCTGTGAGCAATGGCTATCTTGGCGTGGGTTGGTCAATGGTTGACGGCGGATTGTGGACAGGCTTGGTGCGTATGCTTTTTCCCTATAGTGTGGGTATGTTGATGGCTCGTGTGGTGCGCCCAGGGCGCGTGGCTCATGCTTTTCTTTATTGTTCGTTGATGCTTCTTGCTGTGGCCACCGTGCCACTTCTGTTTCCCGAAATTCCTTCTTGGGCTTCGGGGCTCTACGATGCGCTGTGTGTCATCGTGGTGTTTCCCTTCATTGTTTGGCTCGGGGCTTCAGCGGTAGTCACAAGGCAGTCAGCTCAGCGCGTGAGTCACTTCCTTGGCGAACTCAGTTATCCGCTCTATGCAGTACACTATCCTTTGATGTATCTCTTCTATGCTTACATCGGTATGCAGGGCGACCTCGTGCCCATCGACCAGTTGGCCCATGACTGGCCCGTTGCCCTTGTGCTTCCCTTTGCCTGTATACTGCTTGGTTGGGGGGCTTTGCGTTTCTACGACATACCCGTACGAAAATGGCTGAGCAGCGTGTGGAATTAGTCGCTTTGCTTCATTGCTCTTCCTTTACCCCAAATTGGCAATTCCGCAATTTGGGGTAAATTGTCCACACACGTGACCATTTTCATTGGGATAAAAAGGTTTTAAAACATCCACCCGCCCATTGGCGACTATCCCCAATAGCAAATCACACCAACGATAGGGTCTGATTTACGATTTGGGATTTACGATCAGGTTATACTTGGGCGCTTCTTATTCGCACCCCATGAGAAAGTTTCCTTTCAGGGGAGGAAAAGTTTCCTTTCAGGGGAGGAAAAGTTTCCTTTCAGGGAAGGAAAAGTTTCCTTTCAAGGAAGGAAAAGATTCCTTTCGTGAGAGGAAAATAAATTGTTCGCTATAAAAAAAGAAGTTGTCCGATGTTGAGAGGTTTTTTCTTTAATAAGCTGATTGTTGCTGTGAACTATTTTCCTTTTCAAAGTTATATAAAAAACGCCCGCTTGCAGAATTTCTGCAAACGGGGTATGGAGTGCTCAAAAGGGAGGATGTCAGATAGAATACTCCCTGTAGAAACTTTATCAGAAGCTTTCGCCGCTGTAGGCGTAGGCCAAGTCAACAAATTGCTTGGCCAGTGCTTCGGCTTCTTCTTGTGTGCGGGCTTCGGAATATACGCGAATGATGGGCTCGGTATTTGACTTGCGGAGGTGCACCCACTTGTCGGCGAAATCTACCTTCACGCCGTCGATGTCGGTAACCTGCTCGTTCTTGAATTTTTCCTTGATGTTGTTCAGAATACCGATGATGTCGGTACCTGGGCTGAGGTCAATGCGTTGCTTAGCCATGTAGTATTGCGGGTACATGGCACGCATTTCGCTGGCTTTCTTACCGAGTTTGGCCATGTAGGTGAGGATGAGGGCTATGCCTACGAGGGCATCGCGTCCGCTATGAGCACGCGGGTAGATCACTCCGCCGTTGCCTTCGCCGCCGATGACGGCGCCGGTTTCGTACATCTTGGTGACAACGTTCACTTCGCCTACAGCACTTGCTGTGTAGCGGCAACCATATTTTTCGGTAATATCGCGCAGGGCACGGGTGCTTGAGAGGTTTGAGACGGTGTTGCCTGGTGTGTTTTGCAGCACGTAGTCGGCTACGGTGACGAGGGTGTACTCTTCACCATACATGGTGCCGTCTTCGCAGATGATGGCCAAGCGGTCCACGTCGGGGTCAACCACGAAACCGATGTCGAAGTTCCCATCGCGGCGCATCATGTCCATAATGTCGCCAAGGTTCTTTGCCAACGGCTCAGGATTGTGGGCAAACTCGCCTGTGGGTTCAAGGTTAATGCCTTTCACTTCGGTCACACCAAGCTGTCCGAGCAAGCGAGGCAGAATGAGGCCACCCACGCTGTTCACCGTGTCGAGCGCCACGCGGAAGTGGGCATTGCGGATTGCTTCGACATCGACGAGCTCGAGGTCTTTGACCATCTGGATATGGCGCTGATCGTAGGAGAGGTTCTTGACGTATTGTCCCAAGTGATCCACGTCAGGATAGATGAAGTCTTCCTTGTTCATCAGTCGCACAACAGCTTGCGCTTCCTTGGCGGGCAGGAACTCTCCGCGCTCGTTGAGCAACTTAAGGGCGTTCCACTGACGGGGGTTGTGCGAGGCTGTGAGAATGATACCGCCGCAGGCATGTTCGGCCACAACGGCGATTTCTGTGGTGGGGGTAGAGGCTAAACCAATGTTGACAACGTCGTAGCCTAATCCCATCAGTGTGCCGCAAACTACGTGGCTCACCATTTCGCCGCTGATACGCGCATCTCGACCTACGACAATCTTGCGTCGTATTTGGCCCTGACCAGCTACTTTTTCGCGCAGTTGTGCAAAGGCTGAGACGGCTTTTACGATGTCTAAGGGATTGAGTGTGTCTCCAGGCTTTCCGCCGATTGTGCCACGGAAGCCCGAGATTGATTTAATGAGTGTCATTCGTGTTTAGATTATGTTTTTGGTTCGTGTTTCCTCAATAAAAAATGCTTTAACAGCGGCAAAGATAGTGCAAGGCGAGCGCAAAGGAAAACAAAACACGAAGTTTTTTGTATTTCCTTTGCCGAGCCGCCGCCTATCTTCGCGAAGCAAAGTAGTGCAAGGTGAGCGCAAAGGGAAACGAAACACGAAGAATTTGACTATTTGACTATTTACAATTAGACTATTTAAGCGGCAGACACGAGTGTGGAAATAGTCTAATAGTAAATTGTCCAATTGTCAGATGTTACTATTTTTGTGCCCGATTGGATACGTGCACCGAAATGAAAGGCGTGGAAAGTTTACTCTTCAGACGACGGATTGCAGCGTGGTTGTTGCTCTCTGTGTTCGTGCCGATGCTTATCTTGGCATTGGGGCATCGCCATGCAGCTTATACCGACAAGGAGCCTCCATGCCCACTGTGTGAAAAGAATGTTCCACATCTCAGTACGCTACACGGCGAACATACGCTGGCGTTTACCGATTGTTTGCTTTGCAGCTTTCTGACGCTGCCCGTGCTTTTTGCTGCTTGCACTCTTCTTTCTTTTTTATTCCTTTTACAACCTAAGCAGAAACGTCTGGCATTTTTGGGTGCTATTCCCCTAAAGCGCGTTTCTGCATTCGTGAGCCTGCGGGCTCCTCCGTGTGTGGTTTTTCCATAAGCGAAAAACATGTGCTTTTCTTTCTTTGATTAACACACACATACATTCCTTTATATATATGTATAGGACAATCGTGTCGCTGCTTCTATGCGCAGTGACTTTCAGCCTGTATGGGCAAAACCATGCGGACAGCACCGATATATTCTTTGGCCACACCGACCTTGGCGAAGCTACGGTGACGGGTGTTACGGGGCGCGTGCGTCAGGGAAAATCGCCTGCCTCTGTACAAGTGGTTTCACAGCGCGAACTTCATCACGTTTCGGCCACAAACGTGGTCAGTGCTGTAAGCCAACTCTCTCCTGGCGTTTCTCAACTTACTACTGGTAGTGGTATCTCTAAGCCGCTCATTCGTGGACTGGGTTTCAACCGCATCGTTTGTTTGGCCGATGGCGTGCGGCAAGAAGGGCAGCAGTGGGGCGACGAACATGGGTTGGAGCTCGACGGAGCAGGCGTAGAGTCGGTAGAAATCATCAAAGGGCCAGCCTCGTTGATGTATGGCTCTGACGCTATGGCGGGTGTGCTTATTTTCAATCCTTTCAAGCTTCTGCCTGAAGGAACGATGCGCGGAAATGCCAGCGGCGAATATCAGACCAACAGCGGCTTGTGGCATTACGACGTAGGCCATCGCGGTAACGCGCGCGGCTTCGTTTGGGACATTCTCTGGTCGCAGCAAGCTGCTCATGCCTACAAGAATAGTCGTGACGGATACGTCGCAGGCACGCAGCATCGCAGCCATGCCGCCCGCACCATACTGGGACTTGACAAATCGTGGGGACACAGCTTGCTTACACTGAGCCTTTACCATCTTTCGCCCAGCATAGCCCAATCGGAGGAAGAGGAAGGGGGAGAGGATGAGAACCAAGCTCCAGTTCACAAGATAAAAACCTACGGGCGCACCTTGCCTTTTCAACGTGTGAACCACTACAAGGCTGTGCTCGACAATGCGTTTAGGATAGGGCAGGGCACACTGACCGCCATTCTTGGCTATCAACAAAACCGCCGCAGAGAATACGAGGAGAGTGCCGCCGCTTTTGGGCTGGGACTTGACCTCCATGTGGCAACGTTTGATGTGCGCTACGTGACACCAATCTGTAAAGGCTGGAAAGTGGCAGCAGGAACCGCTGGTATGTGGCAACATTCGTTGAATAAAGGCGATGAATACCTCGTGCCAGATTATTCACTCACGGACTGGGGCTTGTTTGCCACTGCCAGCAGAGAGATTGGGGCGTTTAGCCTCAGTGGTGGATTGCGCTTTGACACTCGCCATGTGAGAGCCAAAGAATTAGAAGACGAGGGAGCGCTGCGCTTTCAGCAGATCGCTCGCCATTTCAATGGGTTGACGGGCAGTTTGGGTGCTGTGTGGCATGCTGCACGTGGGTTGAACATAAAAATGAATGTAGCACATGGCTTCCGCGCCCCCAATATACCCGAACTGGCTTCAAACGGCATCCACGAAGGGGCTTTTCGCTACGAATTGGGAAATGCTAACCTCAAGGCGGAACACAGTTGGCAAGTAGATATGGGCGCGAACTATATCAACCAATTGCTCTCGGCAGAACTATGCTTGTTTGCCAACCGCATTGACAATTACGTTTATACGCGGCGCACGCTCGATGTCATTGACGAGCATCCCGTCTATCGCTATACCAGCGGTGATGCTCGCTTGGCGGGTTTTGAAGCAGCCTTGGACATCCACCCCATTCATGCCCTGCACTTCAAAAATACCTTCGCGTATGTTCATGCTGTCTTGGCTCATCAGCCTCAAGAAATCAAGTACCTGCCGCTAACCCCAGCCCCACATTGGCGCAGCGAGCTGAAGTGGGAAATCACAGCTTCAGGGAAAACTTCAGCAAGTCTTTTTCCAGCCAATGCCTTCATAAGTCTTGTCGTAGATTGCTACCTTCGTCAAGACCATTGCTACCGACTTGACGGAACAGAAACACCCACACCCTCGTACACCCTTGTGGGGATTAATGCTGGGACAGACATCGTGCTGCATGGGCGCAAGGCGGCTGAAGTGTTCGTCTGTGTGGACAATCTTTTTGACCGTGCTTATCAGTCCCACTTGAGCCGTCTGAAGTATGCTGGTGACAAAGGCTTCTGCAACCCTGGCAGGAATGTTACATTCCGAGTGACCTTCCCTTTCTGAAGTGCAATTGAGCTATCGCGCCTACAGGTTCTTTAATAAACCAAATGCCGCCTCAGTATTTCTATAACGCTGAGGCGGCAAATTCTTTGTGGCTTAATCCTATGCGGAAATCAGTATTTGAAGTTGTCGGGGCCGAAGTCCCAGAAGGAATTGTTTCCGTTTTCTGAATCCCAGTCTCCTTCATGGCGACGTGTCAGCTGGTCGCCGCCCATCGAGTCGCTAATTCCCATAAAAGGAGTGTCAAGCAAGGAATCGGCGGGGCGAAGTTGGATGTTGCGAATTGCAGGCTTAATATATGCTTTCATTGTATTATCGAGTATTTAGAGCGTGAAACTTACTTATTTGATGTACACTTTCTTTCCGCCGATGATGTAAAGTCCCTTGGCGGGCGTAGTTACGCGACGGCCTTGCAGGTCGTAGATTTCGTCAGATTGTATGTTGTCAAAACGTTCTATGCCCGTTGTGATGTCAATGAATGCATCCTCAAAAGCGAAACCGCGAATGCCTGAACCCGAAACGGCTGAACCAGGCAAATAGGCCTTGAAACCAGTGAGCTTCGTGCCAGAATAGCGATAGAAGCCAATGCCCATGTTTGCAGGTTTCTGCAGCGTGTAGTGTACACCAGCGTCGCAGGCTTCATTAGCTACGCTTCCTTGGAGAGCATTCGTGCCCGAGATTGAACCATCCTCGGCACTGACTACAAAGTTGTATGTACCAGCGGCGGCTTCAATGACAACGGGAGTTGCAGCGGGAATGATGTCGATCACTTTTGTGAAACGCAGAACGTCTTGGTCAACCGTAGCGATGTAAGCAATCACGCCTTCGGGTATCTCAACGCTGACGGGTAGATAGAGAGAGGAATAGCCAGCGGCAGTGACTGTGACGGGAAGGGAAGTAACGGCCTCGAGCTCGAAGTTGTAGCCATTTGCATTTGAACCATTAGCAGCATCGCCTGCATCGGTATAGAGTCCGGTTGTTGTGAAAAGGTAGCGGTTTGTACCGAACTTCACGTTGTATGTCCCGACTTCTTTATTGGCAGCCTCTTCAAACACGATGCTCGTACCGTTTGATGCTAGATATTGTGTTCCAGTGCCAACACCAAACCTTTGGTCTTCATCCTTCACTGCGGGGTATCCGTTGCTATAGGCTACAAGATATTTCGTACCGCTGATTTCTGCGAGATACCAAATGCTATTGGCAGCACTACTTGCAGAAGCATCGGTGCTGAAAGCTGCACGTGTGGTCTGTGTGGTATGGTTCGTTCCGATCAAGTAAGGTTGCGTGTTGTTGAAAGCTGTTGCATTCGTTGCAGCATGAGCTGGTGCAGTCTTGATGCGGAGGAAGGAACCTGCTTGAGGCATGTTGATTGATAAGGCATCGCTGAGTTGTTTCAACGCAGCATACAATGCTGGATAAGCATCGTACGTTTTGTTTTGAATAGGCATTGCTGCATTAATAATTGTTGCAGACGCTTCTTGCAGAGAGATGGCTCCAGTAGAATACTGTCCGAGAGCAGTTCCAAATGGTATGTCTTTCAGCGCATTGTAGAGTGATTCTACTTCAGCAAAGTCATCGGAGGCAATGATGGTAGAGCCTGCATCATTGTGCACACTACTCCATTCAGTTACGCTACAGGTGCGCAAGAAGTTACTGCCATTATCGTGGTGGAAATAAATGGCGGTGTTTTCCATCATGCGGAGCACAAAGCCGTTGGTGTTGTTTTCTATCAGCCAACGCTTTGCTCCAAGGTCTTGGGCGGATTGGAACTGTATGTTATTGTTGTTAGCATTGTTGCCTGTCACAACGCTGGTGTATATCAGATAACTGTCCGTGCCCTTAGCCTTATTGACCATCTTAAAACCAGTGTAGGGGGTGCCGATAAATGCCCAGCCTGCGTTTGCGTTGAACGGCTCGCTGTTTTGTTGCAAGGCTATTTCGCCCGTGGCTTCGCTGTCGTAAACAAGATACTTGCTGCGGATGTTGAGGTTATTGTAAACGGGGGTGTTTCCTTCTTCTGTATAAATTACGGGCCACTCGCTCTGAGGTTTCAGCGTAGCGGTGAATGTGGCTGTGGTATGTTGCTGCGTGGTAGTGAGGTCAATGGTGTTATAGGTGTAGAACGTGTTGCGCTTATATTCTTCGGGTAGGTCGGTAATGACTGTGCCAAGATTTGCGTTTATGGCAGGCGAGGTAAAGAGAGTGTTGCCATCTTCGTCTTCCACAACGTAGGTTACATCATTGTCATAATAATTCTGCATCACGGCAAGGGCAGCAGCGTTGTCGAAGGCTACTCCAGCTATGAGACGTGCCGCATTGCCTTCGTCTGTCAAAGCTTGATATTGATAAGCTGTTGGGTTATGGCTCGGATGAACACCAAAGTGGCGCCCATTTATGGTAACAATAGCCGGATAGTTCTTTGCGTAGGTATATGTAGAGCGTGTGAAAGTCACAGGGCAGTTTTCAACCTCGGCAGTAAACAATGCTGAGAGCGAAAGTTTTGTGCCGTCAATATAGGCAAACTTTTGCTCGCTGACGCTATAGAGGTAATAGTTGCCGCCATGGGGTATAAAAGCAAACTGCTGCTTGACGTCATCGGCAGAAAAGGCCAGGTTGAGCCCGTTTGCATGCGTAGAGTTTATTTCTGTTGCTCCACTCCCAACAGCCCATGAGCCGCGTGGACTTGTAATGGTATAAACTACATCTGTTCTTGGCGTAGTAACAAGGCTTTCGTTGGCTTGAACCGTAGCCATCGCAGCGAGCAACGTTTCACGAGCAGATATGTAGTCGCCTCCATTGTCATAAACCCCTTGTGCAGTAGCTATAGCTGCGGCAAAAGTGGTTGCAGCGGCTGTCGTTGGGAAAAGGGGATTACCAGCATATTGATCGTATATGGCCTTGAGCGCATTGGCATCGGCGATGGTCTCGTTGAGCCAATCTTTCATAGAGAAAGCTACAAAGGTTGAGCCTTGTCCAAATCCCCCAGTCCAATAGGCGAGATTGGCAGTACTGCGATAGTTTAGCTTATAATCTTGGGCATTGGCTATAAAGAAACCGCCAGTATAATGTGTGCTTGCTGATACTGTCCATGTTTCATAAGTCTTTGTCCCAGGTGCATTAAGTGTTGCGTACGTGTTCCCACCTGTGTTCCCATCGCCTTGAGGGGTTTCAGAACCCAAAACAAAGGATGTGCCAGCTGCACGGTTTATGATCTGGAAACCAGAGTAAGGATCGCCTATAAAAGCCCAGCAAGTGGTAGCGTCTTTAGCATTAGTAGCAGGTAACGTCACGTTGGGCGTACCTTCTGAAACATAAGTGGGATACCATCCGCTATGTATTCTCAATCCGTACCAAACAGGATTTGCAGTCGAAGTACTCGGAATGAACGGAGCACTGGACTTAAGCGTGGCTGTGAAAGTAGCAGTCAATCCTTCTGCTGCGGTATAATTTTCTGTACTATAGTCGTAGAAAAGATCTCTACGCATGTTACTTGGCAAAGCATCAATTATGGTGCCACCATAAACCTCAGCCGTAGATTGTGCAAGGAGATTGCTATTTACATCTACTACTTGATAAGTGATTGTATATTTAGTATGTGCCGCAATGTCATCATCAAGTGTTTGCTTTGCGGTTTCTACATTTGTTATTGCTGCTGTGCGCACATTATCATCAACGGAAGTGGCTGCAGCACGAAGTTGGGTTGCAGCATCAAAGAATGCATCCGTGGTATTATTGCTCGGTAGTACATACCATTCGCTGGCACAGAACCATCGGCTACCAGCAGCATTTGAAGAATTAGTGCTGTTTGTGCTATTGACCTCAAATTTCCAATATTTGTAGCTGGTTGAAGCCGTAACTTTTGAGGAATAAGTATCAAGCGGGTTGCCTCCCCAAGTCATGTTGATTGTTAATATGGGAGTGTAAGTAGAACCGTCGTTAGAACCCGAAATCGTTATGTTTTCTGGCCTACCTGTGCCATTCGCACGTTGCTGAATATAGAAATGAATAGCGTCGGTGGCATCGGTAAGTTCGTAGATGAGGTCGTGTGCTCCAGCTGTTTCATTACCAGAATTCCAGTTGCTATGGAAATAACTTCTATTATTATCTGTTCCGTAAGTGTTATCAATTAGTGCTGCAATACTTCCTTCATTTGTTTGAGGATGATTGGAGGAAATCTTGGTCGCATCAATTACGCCATACAATTCTTGAAGTGCATAAATGTTGTTCTTTAGAATCGTTTCAGATGGTGAAAGGTCTTTAACAACATGCACCGTAACATCGGTAATGCTACCGCCATCTTTAGCAATAGTAGGATAGGAACCTCCAGGATTTGTATTGTTCCACTCCACTTTGAAACGTGCACGATATGTACCAGGCGTTGATGTAATAGTAAAAGCAGGAATGGTTTTGTCCGCTGTACTACCACTAGCCCATGTGTTACCCGCAAGTTGTGATACCAATTCTCCTTCATCAGTGAAGTCGCCATCGTTGTTGTAATCTATATATAAGTATCCATACATAGCCCAACCTCGATAACCTATAACTGGCGTTAGGTTGGAACCAACTAAAACAGTCATTGATTCGCTGGTTAAGTCGCGATATATAACGTCTCCTGCTTGTGACGTCCATGTAATGGCTTGATCTCCCAAACCCACTTTATTCGTATATCGAGAATTGTGTGTGCTAACAGCATTTTCATCAAAGCTTATTGATTGAGAGTTTGCAAAGACGTCAGCCTTAAAGACTTTCCAATATGACCAGCCACCTGTACCTGTTGCAAACTTTACGCCTGCGGTTTCAGAAGTAGCGTTGTTAAGGAATGTTTCAGAGGTTCCACTATAAACAGTCTTGAAGCGAATAAAACCTTGGTTAGTAGTAAGTCCTGTTCCTTGATTGACCAAGGTGAACTGTGCTGCTTGGCTGGCATCTATTGTTGTTTGGATAGGCTGCAAAGACGCAGTAGTCGTGGCTTTTACATAAAGAGGCGTTCCGCCAGCCTGCAAGCTGAGATAATTAGCCAATTTGAATTTGCCACCATCTCCTGCTACAAGTTGCCAATAACTATTTTGTTCAATGCTACCAACTTGTGCAGCTCCGCGAAAGAATTTGGAGGCATTATCTGCCGCTTGGAGTAAAACAACGTCACCAGCAGCCAAATTTGCAGGGTCGGTAATGTGCGTGCGATTAGCTTCTCTCTCATATATGTATATATATTGAGCGAAAGCCCATGGCATACCACCCGAGAGTGATAGTAAAGCAACTAATAATAGCGTAAATAAACGTTTCATAAGCTTTAAAGTTTTTATATGAATTCTATTAAATATATATTCCTCTTGCCAAAAACTACAAGAGCAAAGTTCTGTTTGTCAAACAATATGCCTGCAAGTGTAAAGATAATATTCCGTTTGTCCAAACGTTCAGCCAAAAAACTCTTCCTTTATGGCAAATGTAGCAAAGTTTTGACATAAGCAAGCCTGAGTGTAAGGCGTCAAAGCGCATTATAGGCTTTTCCTTTTTTTCTTAATATGCTTTCTCGCCACCCTAAAACGTGAAGCTACAATGAAAATCAGTTTTCATTGCGCAGGATAAAGCTGACAACGCTTGCCTTGCGTGCTTATTCGTACCTCTTTGACCAAGAAAGGAATTTGCGCACGCCATCTTCTCCGAATTTTTGTAAGCTAAGAGCGGCTTGTTCTATGGTTTTGGTGTACTCGGGATGCGACTTTGAATAGAATTTATCAGCGTAGCATATAATACATTCTTCCTCTGTTTGCGGACAAAAATCTTGTTGGGGTAGGGGCAGTGCTTGTGCTATGATTTGTTCCTTGGTTAAACCGGTTCCTGTGTGTCGTTCACATACGCGGGCATATCGTTCCAAACCTTCTTTGCGAAGTAGTTCGGCTCCTAATCTTCCATGGAGTATATATGGTTCAGTGCCATGGCAGTGTATGCCAGGCGCATCGGTGAGAAAAATTCCTATGTCGTGGAGCATTGCCGCATGGAATAGGAAGTGGGTATCTGCGTATAGTTCAGGGTGGCGTCCGGCAATGCGAAGTGCCCTGCGAGCCACTGCACGACTATGTTCTATAAGCAAGTGGCGCAAGGGGGTGTCCTCGGTGTAGTATTTGCGAATGATTGCGAAAGAATCCATTGTTGCGTTGAGCGTTTTGGTAGGCTACTATCACAGAGCCATTTTTGAAACTTGCGGCAAAGATATGTTATTCTCTTTGGTGTCGTAGTTGTTTTGTTTCTGTTTTGGCCAAATGCGAAGAAATCCAGCGGTATTCTTCAAAAATACACAAACATTTGCCAAAAGTTTGTAAAAAAAAGCCTAAATTAGGTTTGAAAAACTTAAAACCTCCAACTAAAACGCGCGTGAAAGCATTTTTGTAGCCATTTATTCTTACTTTTGTGCGCTTTTAGGCGACAGAAACAAAATCAAAACCTACATAATGGCTTTAGACGACAGAATTATCAATGTCAACATTGAGGAAGAAATGCGTTCTTCCTACATTGACTACTCCATGTCCGTAATTGTAGCTCGAGCTCTACCCGATGTGCGCGATGGTTTCAAACCTGTACATCGGCGTATTCTATACGGAATGGACCAAATTGGAAACACACACGACAAACCCACAAAGAAGAGTGCCCGTATCGTTGGCGAAGTGCTCGGTAAGTACCACCCGCATGGCGACAGTAGCGTTTATGGAGCCTTGGTTCGTATGGCTCAAGACTGGAATATGCGCTATACGCTCGTTGATGGGCAAGGAAACTTCGGTTCTATGGACGGCGATAGCGCAGCTGCGATGCGTTACACCGAGGCTCGCCTCTCATTGCTCGGCGAAGCAATGATGCAGGATATCGAGAAAGAAACCGTTGATATGCAAAACAACTTCGACGACACGTTGACCGAGCCAACCGTGATGCCCACGCGCATTCCCAATCTGCTCGTCAACGGAGCCAGCGGTATTGCTGTGGGTATGGCCACAAACATCCCAACGCACAATCTATCCGAAGTTATTGACGGCTGTGTGGCCTATATTGATAATCCCGAGATTGACGTACCTGGCTTGATGCACTATGTCAAAGCTCCTGACTTCCCCACGGGCGGTTACATAATGGGTACTCAAGGAGTGCGCGATGCTTATGAGACTGGACGTGGACGTATTGTTATTCGTGCGAAAACGGAGATTGAAACCACGCCCACCCACGATAAAATCGTAGTCACCGAGATACCCTATGGTGTGAACAAGGCCGAGCTCATTCGCCACATCGCGCAATTGGTTGGCGAAAAGAAGCTCGATGGTATTTCCAATGTCAACGACGAGAGCGACCGCGAAGGATTGCGCATCGTTGTAGATGTGAAGCGCGATGCCAATGCTGGCGTGGTGCTCAACAAATTGTTCAAGATGACGGCTCTGCAAACCAGCTTCAGCGTGAACTGCATAGCACTGGTTCATGGAAGGCCAAAGCTCTTGACGCTTCGCGACTGCATCAGTAGCTTCGTAGAGCATCGCCACGACGTTACCATCCGTCGCACCAAATACGATCTGCGTAAAGCACAAGAACGTGCTCATATTCTTGACGCCTTGATCGTAGCAAGCGACAATATCGACGAAGTAGTACGCATTATCCGTGCTTCGCGCACGCCCCAGGAGGCTCAAGAGCGCCTCATGCAACGCTTCGGTTTTGACGAAGTGCAGGCCAAGGCCATTGTGGATATGCGTTTAGCGCAGCTCACAGGGCTTCAGCAGGAGAAACTTCATCAAGAGTACGAAGAACTTGAGCGCAAGATAGCTTTCTACAACAGTATACTCAACGATGACAGCGTTTGTCGCCAAGTGATGAAGGACGATCTCATTGAAGTGAAAGAAAAGTATGGCGACGAGCGTCGCTCCGAAATACTCCTGAGTGCCGAGGAGTTCAATCCTGAAGACTTCTACGCAGACGATGAAATGGTCATCACGCTTTCTCACCTCGGTTACATCAAGCGCACGCCACTGAGTGAATATCGTCAGCAATCGCGTGGAGGAGTGGGAAGCCGTGGTAGCTCATCGCGCGACGGCGATTTCATAGAGCATCTTTATCACGCAACGATGCACAACACGATGCTCTTCTTCACCACCCGTGGTCGTTGTTATTGGCTCAAGGTCTATGATATACCCGAAGGAGCCAAAAACGCAAAAGGCCGTGCCATACAGAATGTGCTCCAGATCGAACCCGATGATAGCGTAAGCGCATGTCTGCAAATTCGCAAACTTGACGATCCTGAGTTCTGCATGAGCCACTACGTCTGCTTTGCCACCCGTCTCGGACTGGTCAAAAAGACGTGCTTGTCCCAATATGCTCGTCCACGCGCTAATGGCATCAATGCCATCAACATTCGCCCCGAAGACGAAGTGGTAAGCGTAATCCTCACCAATGGCGAGAACGAACTTGTTTTGGCAAACCGCAATGGTCGCGCCATTCGCTTCAATGAAAACCAAGTACGCACCATGGGCCGTATGAGCACCGGTGTGCGTGCTATGAGAATTGACGACGATGGGCAGGACGGCATCGTAGGTATGATAGCTGTGAACCACCCCGAGCGCGAAACCATTTTTATCGTTAGCGAAAATGGATATGGTAAGCGCAGTAGTGTTGAAGACTATCGCGTGACGCATCGCGGCGGAAAGGGTGTGACAACGCTTCATGTCACAGAAAAGACGGGCAAGGTTATCTCCATCCGCGTTGTGATTGACGAAATTGACCTAATGATTATCAATAAGAGCGGCATCGCATTGCGTATGCATGTTGACGACATTCGTGTCACAGGGCGTAATACACAAGGTGTGCGTGTCATCAATCTTGAAAAACGCGGTGATAGCATCAGTAGCGTATGCCCCGTAGGGCGTGACGACGAACCAGATCCCGCCGCCGAGGACGAAGAAACCGTACCGGCACCTGCTACCGCTGAAGAACAAACGCCTCAGCAACAAGGCGAAGAAAATCAGCAATTAGGCCTTTTCGATGGCACCAACTTTGAGACCGACGATACAGAAACCGATAACCGTGAAGCCCAAGAACCCACGCTTTTCTCTTAATCAAGAAGTGTGAGCCATCAGGGGCTGAACAAACCAACAAAGAACCATGAAAAAGCATCTGCTTATCCTTGCTCTTGCGGTAGTGACTATAGCTGCAAGCGCACAGAATTCAGCTCTCTACAAAATTGACGAGCTGATACAGAAAGGCGACCTTGTTGCCGCTGCAGCGCTTTGTGACGAAGCGATTGCCAATCCCAAAACCACCAAGTTCCAGGAACTCTACAACAAGGCTGGCCAAGTGCAGCTGATGACGTTTACTCCCGAGCTGATGAAGGCCTCCTCACGAGTGCCCTTGGACACAGTGGTGTTCTGCACCACACTCGACCGGGCTGTAGGCTTCTATACTAAGAGCTTTGAGGCTTCACAAGCTCTTGATTCCAAAGGAAAACCCGTGAAAGTAGAACAAAAAATTCAGGCCGACACCCACGATCGCCTTATGGCCATGGTTGATTTCTATAACTATGCAGCCATGTTTTGCTATGTCAACGGCGACCAAGCTCATGCCATAGAATACTTCCAAAAGTACGTAGATTATCCCAAGAATCCCGCTTTCACACAAGCCCAGCGCGATTCGCTTGAAACGCTCAACGCTGAGACTTACGCACAGACCCATTTCAATCTGTGCTTGCTCTATTACGAAACAAAGAACTGGGAGCATCTTTTCTCAGAAGCTCCAGCCTCGTTGAAGACAAACTTCAACAATCACGACGTTTACGTAATGCTCAAAGACGCCCACGTTCAAATGGGCGACAGTGCTAAGTGGGAGCAGACCTTGATTGATGCCGCTACGATCGAGGGCGATGTAGGTTTCTTCAACGAGCTTGTTTCATATTACGCACAGACGGGGCAGAAAGACAAGGCTGTAAATCTTGTCAACGAGATGGTGGCCAAAAAACCGCAAGAGCCCGTAGCGTGGTTTATGAAAGGCGCTGTGGAGAGCGATATTCTTGACGACATAGAAGCCGCCCGCAAGTCGTATCAGAAAGCGATAGAGCTCAATCCTAAATATACGGAGGCTTATATCAACATGGGCACAACGTATTATAATGAAATCGCTCATCGCAGCGAAAACCACGAGTTCGACCATTTCAATCGTGGCTACTTCAACCACGAGACCGAAGCCGTGTTTATGCAAGAAACTCGCACCATTCGCGACATCTATCTTGAGGCTTGCAAGTATTTAGAAAAGGCTCGCGAGTCAGCACCCGAAAATCCTGACCTCTGGGGACGCCGCTTACAGCGTGTTTATAATCACTTGCGCATCGTTTATGAAAATCTCGACGATAAAGCCACGGCAGCCGAGTATCAAAAGAAATATGATGAAGTAGGCGCTCTCTGCGAATAAACTTCATCAGAGAAACATCATTAGCGCGAAGACGCGGGGGCTGCAACTTATCTTTTGCCAACTCCAGCGTCTTCGCGTAAAACTATTATCAATCTACTAAACGCATCGTACGTATTTGAAACGTTTTTTCTGTTTTTTCTTCCTCCTCGTCTCGCTGAGCGTCAATGCTCAAAAGCCTGTAAACTATCGGAAAGCTTATAAGCCTATACGCACAGCGCTAAAAGCCAAAAATGGCTCGGAAGCTCTGAAGACCATTCAGAAGCTTCTCTCCGATAGTGCCTTTTCCCGTGATCCCAAACTGTATGCCTATGCCATTCAAGCAGAACTCTTGCTCTGCGAAGGTTTTAATGAAAAGATGTATTTGGGGCAGAAGATTGACACCGCGCAGTTTTTTCAAGCCAACTACGACATGATGACTTACATTCTGCGATGCGACAGTGTTGAACGCTTTAGCCTCTTGGCGGATAGAGGAATTCAGCCTAACGAACGCAGAGAGAGTGCAGAATCCCTTCGCAAGCAAAATGCTCCGCTCCTATTGCAGTATTTCCCCAACATAAACGCAGCTGCTCGCTATCATTATGGAAAGCGCCAATATGCACAAGCGCGAAAATACTTCGCTTACTATTTCAGTCTTCCTGAACATGAACTATGGGTGGGCGACACGGCTCTAAGTAGCACAAGCACTTATAAAGAGAATTTGTACCTTGATTTTCGGGCGATGTACGAGTTGCAACAGTATGAAGAGCTTGCTTCGCGTTCGCCTTTGTTGCTCGCCGATAGTGCCTTGCACGATCAAGTGTTGGACATGCTTATTGAAGCTTCCAATAGGCGTGCCGACACAGCTACATACATCACTCTGGTTTCTCAAGCTTTGCACGAGCGTCCCAATCGCCTTGATTATTTCGCAGCACTGGCTAATTATTATTACGCGCACCGAGATTATCAAGCTTCTTTGGCTTTGGCTGATTCGCTGCTTGCTTTAGATCCGTTCAACAAGTACTATTTGGATTGCCGATGCCAGTCGCTGTTCAGATTAGGAAAATTTGACGAAAGCAAGATCGCAGCCGAGCGTTTGTTACAAGTTGATACGCTCAATGCCAATGCCTATTATATACTTGGCTTCTACTATGTTGATCAAGCAGAAAAGGTGGAACTGCCAAGACAAACCCGTTCCAATCTATACAAGTCGGCTAAGCAAAGGCAGATGGAGCTTTATCGTTTGGCTCGTCCTCATTTGGAACAATTCCGCGCCCTAATGCCCGAAGAAAACGAACGCTGGGCACCACTCCTCTATAAGGTCTATTTGAACCTCAATTTGGGTAAAGAATTTGAAGAAATCAACCAATTTGTTCTTCCAACCAATTAGTTACTTTTACTGATGAACGCTCACGATACAGCTATTAGCTCTTTATTTGTTCAGCCCCAAACTATTCATCATACTTTTCCTTTTGACAAAATCTCCGCTCAAACCATTGAAGAAGCCCTGCGCCAGGGTATAGATGAGCATCGGGTGGAGATTGAAGCGATAGCCACGAATACAGACGCACCTACGTTTGAGAATACAATCGTGGCGTTAGAGCATAGCGGACGTTTGCTCGCCGATGCCCATTCGTTGCTGTCCAACCTCTTCAGTGCGTGCACGGATGATGCAATAGACGCTCTGTGCGAAAAGATGTCGCCCATCATTGCGCGCCACCACACAGAAATGGCTCTCGATGAACGCATCTTCAAGCGTGTGAAGGCCGTATATGATTCCCATCCGCAGCTCGACGCAGAAGACACCATGCTGCTTAAAGAGACCTACGAAGGCTATGTGCGTTCAGGTGCTTTGCTTGACGATGCTGGAAAAGCACGCCTGAAGGCTATCAATGAAGAGTTGGCACGGCTCACGATGCGTTTTTCGCAAAACCACCTCAAAGAAACCAATGCCTATGAAATGTGGCTCTGTGAGGATGAATTAGAAGGCTTGCCCGATGATGTCAAGGCGAGAGCCGCTGAAGCGGCAAAAGCGCGAGGGGCTGAAGACGGAAAATGGCTCATCACGTTGGCAGCACCCAGTTACGGGCCGTTTATGATGTACAGCTCGCGGCGCGATTTGCGCCAGCGTCTATATATGGCCTATCAGATTCAATGTACCCACGAGGGCGAAACCAGCAATATGGATATTGTGCCCAGATTGGTCAACCTGCGATTGGAGAAAGCGCAACTCTTGGGATATAAGAACTATGCAGAATATGCTCTTGTGCATCGTATGGCCGCTCGGCCTGAGTCGGTTTATGCCCTGTTGAACAGTCTGATCGAAGGCTACAAGCCTGCCGCAAAGCGAGAGCTCGCCGATGTGCTTGCCAAAGCTCAGCAAATCGAAGGCAACGACTTCAGCTTTGAGCCGTGGGACTATGCTTACTATTCGCGACTATTAAAGCAAGAACGGTTTAATCTTGACCCCGAGATGCTCCGTCCGTATTTCGAGCTGTCAAAGGTGAAGCAAGGCATTTTCGGACTGGCCGAGAAGTTGTATGGTATTCGCCTTGAGCGCAACAGCCAAATTCCAGTCTATCACCCCGATGTAGAAGCCTACGAGGTTTATGATGCCGACGGGCGTTTCCTGGCTGTGTTCTATTACGACCCCTTCCCCCGTTCCAATAAACAGAGTGGTGCTTGGATGACTACCTATCGCGAACAATATCGCGACAAGGCAGGCGACCATCGTCCTCACGTTGCCGTAGTAACAAACTTTACGCCGCCTACAGCCCTCAAACCCGCTCTGCTCACGCACGGCGAGGTGCAAACTTTGCTTCACGAGTTTGGCCATGCGCTCCATGGCATATTTGCCGACACGCGATATGCCTCGCTTAGTGGAACCAACGTGTATTGGGACTTTGTGGAACTGCCATCGCAGTTTATGGAAAACTATGCAGTAGAGAAAGATTTCCTCCGAACCTTTGCATGCCATTATGTTACTGGTGAACCATTGCCCGATGAACTTTTAGAGCGTATTCGCGAGAGTCGTAATTTCGGTGTAGCCTATGCTTGCTTGCGTCAAGTTAGCTTTGGCTTACTTGATATGGCGTGGTATGACCGCGCGGAGCCTTTTGCGGGTGATATTCAAGCTTTTGAGCACCAAGCGTGGAAAGAAGCTGTGCTCCTTCCTCCGCCATCAGCGTGTCTGATGAGCACACAGTTTGGTCACATCATGACGGGAGGTTACAGTGCAGGCTATTATAGTTATAAATGGGCTGAAGTGCTCGATGCCGATGCCTTTGCTGTATTTCAAGAATCGGGTATTTTCAACACTGCCACCGCATCCCGCTTTCGCAAAGAAGTGCTTTCGCAGGGCGGAACGCGCCATCCCGCCGTGCTCTATCGCAACTTCCGTGGCAGCGACCCTACGATTGAAGCCCTGATGCGCAGAGACGGTATCTTATAAACCATTCCACCAAACAGCGCGCGCGGTTTTTAGTCCCCTCGCGCCCTTACAGCTTGCTCCTTTTTACCCCATAAAGAAGGCCTTAGGCAATGTTGCTTAAGGCCTTTCTTGACTTCGGCGGGTTCTTCCGAAAAGGAGCCGCGTCGTTGTTCACTCAAGAGGCTTTCGCCTGAAAAACGTTACGTCTTTGCATGAGCAGCCTATGTTTTGCGTGCGCGCCGTACGGTGCGCACCGAAAAGGTCCTATGTGTTTCCGCAACGATAGGGCTTGTTTGCGTGTAAGCATCCAAAGCGAGCCGTGGTTCTTTCGTTAGTGCGTGCGATTACATGAAGCTTCTATCTCTAAATTTCCTCCCCACATGGACCAGCATTGTCGGGCTGCTGTTACTTTTCTTCGCGGTTTTCCGCTGGCCAGTTCACCAGATAGAGCCTATCCGTGGTGCGTGTCACGGCGGTGTAGAGCCAGCGGAGATAGTCGCGCGCATCGGTATCTTCGGGTATATAGCCTTGGTCGATGTAAACGCGGCTCCACTGCCCGCCTTGGGCTTTGTGACACGTGACGGCGTAGGCGTATTTCAGCTGAAGTGCGTTGTAGTAGGGGTCTTCGCGCAGTTTTTTCATTCGTTCTTGCTTTGAGGGGATATCGGCATAGTCGGCAAGAACGTTTTCTTGCAAGCGGGTAGCTTCTTCGTAGGTGAGCGATGGGCTTTCGGAGGTGAGTGTAGAGAGCAGCACGCGGCAGTCGAGTTCGAAGTTGTCGTAGTCAGTAAAAAGCAGGGTGGCGTCAGCAAAAAGAAATCCGTGCATTGTGTGAATGTTGCTGAGGCGTACCACATCGGCACTATCGCCGTTGGCAATAAATTCGAGCGGTATTCGTTGGCCGGGCTGTAGTGTTTTAGCGATTTGGGTGGTCCAATAATAATTATTCTTGACAACCATCACGCGGTCACCGCGTGTAAGGTTTTCTTCACGATCGAAGATGCGTTGGCGTATTCCTGTATTGTATAGGGCGGCTCTTTTGTTTGAGCGGGTGATGACGATGGTTTCGTCTGTTCCATAGTCTGAATAGTCGCTGACGAGTTGCTCGATGAGTTCGTCGCCAGGTAAATAGCGTACTTCTCCTTTGCGGCTGACACCCAAAGTGGGGCGGTTGAGGTGTCCTTCGGCTAAACTGTTGCGTATCGTAGTTGCGGCAGCAAGTACGCTCGACTGTGCATGTTGGCGCACCACTTCTGTGAGGTCGGTTTGGCTTACATGGAGCCCATAGCTACGAAGCACGTCGGCGCACAACGCGGGACTATCGCTTTCGCCTACGGGTGGCAGTTGGGCTGTGTCGCCTACAAATAGCAGGCGGCACCGTGGACGACTGAATACAAATTCGATCAGATCGTCTAGCACACTCCCTGAACCAAAGGGGCTATCAACATTGCCACTGCGGGGAAGCATGGAGGCTTCGTCAACGATGAAGATCGTGGATTTCGCTTGGTTAAAACCAAGTTCATACCGGCTGTCTTCGCCCTTAAAACTACGTTGGCGGTAGATGGCTTTGTGGATGGTGAAAGCCTCTTGCTCTGCATGGCTTGCCAAAACTTTAGCTGCACGTCCGGTGGGAGCCAATAGTACAACACTCGCACCCGCCTTGTGTAGCGTTTGTACGAAGGCACCTATGAGTGTGGTCTTGCCAGTGCCGGCATATCCACGTAAGATGAATGTGGGGCGCTCTGCTGTGGTAAAGGCAAATGCAGCCAATCGCTGTGCGGCTGTCTCTTGCCGCAAAGTCATACGATGGGGGAACGCAGAACAGAGTGTTTCGTAGAATTGCTGTACGTCCACTTAGGCGTGTGATGGATTGATGGTTCTTTTTATTTGGTCATAACCCATGCGCCAGGGCAGTCGTTTCGAAGTGCCTGCACCGTGCGCTGCGCCATTTGAGGGTCGGCATAGGATGCTACAACGACGCGATAAACGCGACCTGCATCGCTCATGGCTTCCATGACATAGGCCGAATAGCCTTTTCCACGCAGTTCTGCTGCTCGCATGGTGGCTGAATCATAGTTGGCAAACGATGCTGCAACGACGTGGTAGCGAGCGTTTGATGTTGGTTGGACGGGCGAAGAGGCCGAAGCACTCGATGCTTCAGAGGTATCCGTAGCGGAAGCAGCTGATGGCGTAGTAGATGGTTGGTCTAAAAGCGCTGTGGGAGCTGAGGGCGTAGGCCGATTTTTTCTGAGACGGTTGAGGCGTGACTGAACTTCGCTTGCGTATTTGCCATCAGGGTGGATGGTGAGATAGTGTTCACAAGCTTCAATTGTTGTGGCGTTGGCGAAATCTACGGAATCGGATTGCAGGTGAGCGATGCGTGCCTGGGCTGCGCGTCGGTGTTCGTCGGGCATATACATGCGCGTGGCGAGGTATTGTTCGATTTCGCTGACTGAGTTGCTATGGCGTATGCGTTCAAAGGCTGCGCGTTCCAATCGAAATTGCTGCGTAAAAAACCATGCTGCACCGCCGCCGAGTATCAAGATCAAGGCGATCAATACAGATCCAAAACCACATCCTTTCTTGCGCAAAGGTGGCGGTGTGTCAGGGGCTGAGCGCTGGCGACTCGTCAAGGTTGCTCCATGCGATGACTTGGCATTTGAGGAGCTATAAGTACTCTCGTGTGAACGTTCTCTGCGTGGTGGAACAGGCGGTGGAGTAGCTGATTTGTGCCCACTCAAAGGTGTTCCGCAATGTTTGCAGAAGCGTGCATCGTTGTCCGTGGTTTTTCCACATGAGGGGCACTTCATAGTTGGTAAACTATTCTTGGGTAAGATTGATGTTATAGGACTTCCCGCTGCTTAAATTGACAAACTTTCCTGTAATCTTTCCACCGACAACGGTGGTGGTGAGTTCGCCTGTATATTCTCCTTCTTCGTTAATCTCGTATAGAGAAAGTCGCTTGCCAGCGAGTGTTCCCGTGAGAGCCAGTCGGTTGTCGCTTGTGAATTTGGTGTATCGATAAGAACCCGATATGTAGCCGCGTTCATTGGTGAGCACCATGCTGACGCGTTGTTCTGCAATAGTCCCAGTATAGGTGTAGGTGCCGCCATCGATGAGCGTCGTTTTAGGTGGGACAGGCTGTGTGGGTTGTTGAGTAACGATGGTTTGATAGACGGTGTCGGTGCGTGTTAGTACGGTGTCGGTTTTGGCAGGTTCTTCCTTTTCAGTAGTGAAATACCTGATGCCGAGAAAGCCAACGACAGAAAGCAATATGCCGACGATTATCGAAAGTACAACAAGAAGCGTGTTTCTGTTGCTATTGCTTGGAGGCATTTGGGTCGGTGCTGGTTGTGGCTGGTAATAGCCTTGTGGCGTTTGTGGGGCAGATGATTGCTGAGGATGAAGCGGGTCTTGACTGGGAATGATGCGTGTGCTGTCGTCGAGTTCTTTTCCACAATTGGAGCAAAAATTGCTGTCGAAACTAATCGGCGCACCGCAATAAGAGCAATGATTTGTAGACATACGTGTTGTTTGGTTTTTTTTGACGTAGCAAAAGTAGTCAAATCTGCGAACTCATATTATGGTGGTGTTGAAAAAAACTACGCTCAGAGGTAATCTCTGCGTTGAAGTGACTTGAAAAACGAAGCGAAGCCCTTGAAATCCTTAAAAAGTGAGTAATTTCGCGGCTTAAAGTAAAAAGTTTTCTTATAGGCCTAATGAATATCCCGATTACCGACCCTGCAATGTTGCTGAGTGTTGTCAATATGAAGCTTCGCGACAGCGGCGAAACGCTCGAAGATGTTTGTGCTCAAATGGGCAGGACACGCACCGAGGTTGAAACGCTTCTATCTTCAGCCGGATTTTCCTATGATGAGGCACATAGGAGGTTTTGGTGAATAATGGATTGCCCTTAATCGGCGACAGATATGTTAGCACAAGAATGAAGCACTCGTTGGTACACTATCCGTTTTCATTGTTCTTAGCATTGATTATCTGCGTAGGTAGTCTTTTGCCTTTGTCGGTTTCGGCTATACCACATTTTCAATGGACTGACAAAGTGGTTCACCTCTTGATGTACTTTGTGCTGACAGGGTGTATGCTGATGGAGCGTAAGCGTTCTTTTCGTTCTTCAGAAAATAGACAGCCACATAGCTTGAAAGGGTGGGGAGGTTTCTTGCTCATTCCTGTATGCTTGGGCGGACTTCTTGAATTGGGCCAAGAATATCTGCCCGTAAACCGCAATGGCGATTGGGCAGACTTTGCGGCAAATAGTTTGGGCTGTGTTCTTGCGGCTTTAATAGCCGTTGCCTTTCGTTGCAACCGTTGCAGATCAAAGGACAAAGATATTCCTATAGAAAAGGGATAAAGAACTTTATTTTACAAGTTTACATTACACAACGATTTTTTCTTAATTCTTTCAAGTTGAAGCCGATGGTGACTACTACTTCTTCTCTCTTTATTCGAACTTCAGCCGACGATCTGACATTGGCGCGTGTGGTGTCGCAACGCTTGGTGTCGCATCGTCAAAAATTCAATCGGCGTGTTTCATTTACGCTCAATTTGCGCGAAGCTCTTGCTGCAGCTCCTTCTTCCCTTACAGATAGTGTCAATCAAGTGGAAGTATTCATAACAGCCCCCGTTAGCATTGTTCCGCTTTCAGAATTTACGGAAAGTGAGGCTCAGACGCTCTATCAAGCTACCTTTCGTAATGACGATCGTGTGCGCGTGCTTTCTGACGTTTTGCCAGCGGCTCAAATATCCCTGGTCTATGGTGCTGCAGAAAACGTTTGTCGTGCCGTGGAGGAGGCTTTTCCCCATGTTTCTTATCATAATGCGCTTGTCCCAATACTTCAAAGTGGCCCCATCGTCCATAGTGATGGTTTGACAATGGTAGTTTACGGGCATGAAGACCAGACCGACGTTGTCCTTTGGGAAGGTCGCACTTTCGTAGCCCTCAATACTTTCACGACACATCATGCCAATGATGCCGCTTTCTTTATATTGGGCATGATGCAGGCATTGGGGTATGAGGCGTCTGACTTCCATCTTTCTGTTGTAGGCGAAGAACCTAAGCGCGAAGCTATTGTGAAAGCTCTTGAGCCTTTTGTGTCAGCAACGGGCGAGACACTCTCGGCTGAATTTTCCAAACTGCCCTATCCTTTAGCATGTGCCATGCGCATGAGCCCTTCCAGATAGTTTCAAGTTAGTTTCACGATGCGTGTAGTTACAGGTAAATATAAAGGGCGGCATTTTGCAGTGCCTACATCTTTCAAAGCGCGGCCTACGACAGACTTTGCCAAGGAGAATTTGTTTAATGTGTTGCGAGCTTATTTGGATTTCAAACAAACAAAAGCGCTTGACCTGTTTGCTGGAACAGGAGCTATAACGCTGGAATTGCTTTCTCGGGGTTGCCCACTTGTAGTCAGTGTGGAGAAAGACCGCCGTCACTTTCGGTTTATAGCCGAAACGTTGCGAGCATTGGGCGACAAGGCCGCACGTCCGTTGTGTACTGATGCGCTTCGGTATGCCGAAAATAGCAAAATGACTTTCGACCTCGTATTTGCCGACCCTCCCTATGCGCTTCCTGAGTTAGCGGATTTGCCTCGTATTGTGCTTGAAGGCAGTGTGTTGAAAGCGGGTGGTCTTTTTGTGCTGGAGCATGGACGCGACAACAACTTCGACCTGCATCCTTTCTTTCTGGAGCATAGGACCTACGGCAGTGTTAACTTCTCGTTTTTCAGGAAACCCGTCGATGTGAATTCGGAAGACTGAAATAAAACTTTCAGTGAGTGTGGTTTTGTTTCAGAAAAAGAATTTCGAAAGCTCGCACCCGCCCTATCCATTCGCGTGCCATGACAATAGGGGCTTTACCGCCATGAACGTCCTCGGCATTGTAGCCATAAGCCTCAATGCCCAATTGGCGAGCCATAAAAATAGCGCGTTCGTTGTGGAAACGTTGTGAAATGAAAACCGCGCAATCGGCACCAAAGCGATGCTTAAGTGCCAGCACCGATAGCAATGTGCGTTGACCGCCGTTGTCCTCTACAATGACAGAAGCCGGTATCCCCTTTCTTTCTAAAGAGTTGCGCATGGCTTTAGCTTCGTCATAGCCATTAAGCCTACTGCCGCCACTGACAATGATTCTTTCCACCTTTCTTGCTTGGAAAAGCTCAACGGCAGCACGAATGCGGCGCACAAAATAGCGGTTAGGTTTCCCGTCGGGGCGAATTGGAGCCGTTCCTAAAACTATGCCCCAATATGTTGAAGGGACTGATGAGGGGGAGTTGAAAGTGTATTTGCGAGTGGTGGCAACAATAATCGTGTTGCAAACAGCAATGACAAGTCCAATGAGTCCGACAATCGCTAAGAACCCTAATGAAATGGTCATCTGGATAATGTAGAAGTGTTTGCAAAAGGAATGTTGTACCTCGGCGGGGAATCGAACCCCGATCTGGAGTTTAGGAAACTCTTATTCTATCCGTTGAACTACCAAGGCTGTTAAAACTTAAAGACGTTAAACAGTAACCAATAGAGACTATAATTTCCTTGTCGGAAGCAGGTTATTGTTTAACCCAAATCGGTTGTTAGGATTTGTCTCAGCCTAAAGACCAATTTGGGTTTTAACGTTATTGTCAGAACGCTGTGCCCAGAGCGGGACTCGAACCCGCACGGCCATTTCTGGCCAAAGGATTTTAAGTCCTTCGTGTCTACCAATTCCACCATCAGGGCGACACAATTGTGCGTTTTGCGCGTGCAAATGTAGAAAAAAGTCGTGGGCTGACAACTTTTAATCCCGATAAAAAGTAAAGAGCAGCTATAAAAGGCTTATATTTTGGCTTCTCAAAGACGCGAAGACCAATAATTGACGTATTGTTGAGCCACTTTTAAGTAGTCGTGATGACGACAGATGTATTCCTTGCTCTGACGTTGTAGCTCAGGAATGTCATGGCTTTTTTCAATAAGCGTGCACAAGGCTTGGTAAACATGCTCTTCGTTGGGCTCTACGTTGACGATGGGACGCAAGTTTTCTTCTCTTAAGATAGCATAATTTTCGGGCTCGCCGCCACCGACAACAACAATCCCATGAGCCATCGCTTCAAGTGCATTCATCGCTGGTGTGTAGGAATACAGCTGATCAAGGAGCACGTCGCTTTCTAACAACATTTGCTGGTATTGAGCGAAAGGAACGTTTTCAACTTGCTGTATAGTCATTTTGTCGCCATAGCGTTCTTGAGCGCGCAGGAGGGCTTTGAGCATGATGTCTGTACCCTTATAGACCATGCGGTCGCGCATCAAGCCGATAAAGAATCGTATGGAGCGTCCTTTTGCGAGCGTGTCTTTAACTTTCGTCTCATGGTCGGGGACGATGGGAAAGGGAATGAACGTGAGTTTCTGAGAAAATATTTTCTGATAAGCGGCATGATACTCGTAGAGCCCAGCGATGATGCCGTTACAATCCTTAGCAATGTATTCGTTGACTTGTCCCTTAGCACCTTTGAGCCAATCGGCGATGAAGCGGTCGTTTTCTTTGCTATGTCTTATTTGTTGATTGAAGTTAAAGTCGCTGTAACGGAATGTTTTACAATCAAGGCAAGCTTCAATATAGTAACGATCCATGCCGAAAGCTCCGAGGAAAACGCTGCCATTGTTCTTACGAAGCATGTTGTAGAAGTGAAGGATACGTTCGGCCTTCAAGGGCAGAAAGTCAGGGCCTATCAGTTGTACCACATCATAACCGCGTAATTGACGAAAGAGCTTTTCTAAGTGCCATAGGTATTGCAAGCTATATAATTTGCCCATAGAATGCCTGCGCAAATCAATGTCGCGTGGATAGTTTTTCCACCCATCGCCATCCGATGCGACTGTAACTTTATGGCCCAGTTTGCGTAGCCCAGCACCCAACGTGGCGTGAACATTACTATAATCGCCAACGAGAAGAATTTTCATGCCTGCAAAGGTAGTGATAAATCAAAAAGTGACAAGCCGTAGGTGTCAAAACCGAAAAGTTGTTCTTCTTTGCAGCGTGCCTACCCTTTATAGGGGCACAGACATTTTAATTGCTCACAAAAGTACCTCGGTCGAACTACCACCTCACTACGAGATGACTGAAACGGGCAAATGTAACACCTATTGCGCAGAGTATGCACCCCAATAGTGCGGACTCATCTTAGGTGTTACGGGCTGTGGTAGGCCTGACCGAGGTAAGAGGAGTTTGCACTTTTTTAGTGTCTGACGCTCTTAGGATTAGCTTACTCACACACACACATGTTTCACTATTTAAAAGCAATCAGAATGAAAAAGTTTTTCTTTGCATTCGTTTCTCGCCTTTTGCATCTTTAGACCTCGGTATTCGCTCATTCCATGATTCCGATTGGGATGAATTTGAATATTCAGACACTAAGGAATGGAAGAGCGTAGGCTTCTTTATGCGCCCTGCAGTAGGCGTGTCCTTGCGTACAACGAATAATTCCTATTTTGAAGCACGTGTAGGTTACTCTCTTTCAAGTAAACTTAAAGGTTATGAAAGAGATGAATACAACTACTATTACGATGTAGTCAAGGATGTGAATACTTCTGGTCTATTCTTTACAATAGGCTGGACGCATACATTTGGTTGGCCAAAATAAGGCATGAGCTAAACGGTTCTTGTCTTATACAACGTCCCTTTTAGTGGACATTAAGATGTGAGGATGCGCTTCAATAGGAGTGCATCCTCTTTTAGCTTGATCGGGTTTGCAAGAGATATGGAAAAAAAGGAGGGAGCTCCGCGATAAAGCTCCCTTTCTTTTCTAAAATTTATCCGAAGATTTATTGATGTTGCTCGCGGTAAAGGTCGTTGACCGTCTTGACGGGATTGAAGGTACTCAGTGGTACTTCGACGAAGATGGTGTTCCAGTCGGACATGGCACCATTCCAAAGCCCTGGGAGCTCAAGGGCTTGTAGCTCGCGCCCGTTCTTGCTCTTGTGCGAGATAAATCCTGTTTGTGGATCGGTAAACTTTGTGAGATCAAAGGCCTTTCCCTGATAGTCACGCAGGCCGCATACAAGATCTACGGGGTTGAAGTGTGTGCCTTGCTCAAACATGGCTTTCTTTTCGGGGTCGCTCATGTCAATCTGCGAACTTTCAAGAATTTGACAACTTACGGTGCCGTCGGGATTGTAGGCCATGAAAGGTCCACCACCAGGCTCACCAACGTTTTTAACCATAGCTGCTACACGCATTGGGCGGTTGAACTTGGTGCGTAAGTAGGTGGCCAGTTCGTTGTCGCTCATTTGGCTTGTTTTGTCGCTGTGACTGCAGAGTTCGGTTTCCAAGAAATGGAGCATTTCAAGGAGATCGTCGTGTGAAGCACCGGCGTCGAGGAGATGTAGATATTTGAAAGTGCGTTCCTGCAACGTGATGAGTAGGCCTGCCAAAAGCTTCTTGTAGCGAACGGTGTCGCCTTTCAGACGATCGGGAACTACGTTGTCTATATTCTTCACGAAAACAATATCCGCGTCAATGGCATTGAGGTTGACAATGAGTGCTCCATGACCGCCTGGGCGGAACAAAAGTGTGCCATCTTCATTGCGGAAGGGTGTTCCATCGGCATTTGCAGCTATGGTGTCGGTAGAGGGACTTTGCTCGGAGAAAGTGATAACATATTTGACGTTATACACTTTTTCGTATGTTGGCACAACTTGTTTGACAAGGGTTTCAAAGAGTGAGCGATGCTCTGGAGAAACCGTAAAATGAACTTGAGCCGTGCTATCGCCACATCGTGCATAGAGTGCCGCTTCGACAAGATGTTCTTCAACTGGTGTACGTTCGCCATCGGCATATCGATGGAACTTCAATAAGCCTTTAGGCAGGGAACCATAATTGAGACCTTCTTTGCCTAAAAGAGCGCGGACAACATCCTTGTAACGCCCTTGACGAAGTAGTGCATCAGCATCAATTCCGTATAGACGTGTGCAAACTGCGTTCAGGTCGGGCTTATAAGCGGCTGTTTCAAGTTTTCCGAAGAAAAGCTTTTCAAATGCGGTTTTCGGGGTGTCGCAATCGCTGTCTAAAAATGCGAAAAGGTCTTTAAACATTCGGCTCGCTGCACCGCTTGCTGGTACAAACTTCACTACGCTTATATTGCCTTCAGCCAAACATTCATCCCACGCACTGATATAAGTGCTTTCATCTTCGGACTTTATGCCCAAGATACCATTGCCTATCGTGGCTGCATGGGCTATTTTTAAGTAGGGAAAGCCTTGCGAAAATCGTTGTAATTGGGCTTTTAGTTGTTCTTCGCTAATGCCTTTGGCTAACAGTTGCGCTTTGTCTTTCTCGGTAAACATGTTGAAAGATGATTTAGATTGGTTAGTAATAATGCGCAAAAATAAAAAATATAAAAGGCGAACACGTTTTTGTGTCCACCTTTTGTTCTAATAAAGTTAAATTTTATGCAACAAATAGCGAGATGTTGTTTTCTTCTGCCATCCGACGCATGTTGAGAACCGCATAGCGCATACGGCCGAGGGCAGTGTTGATACCCACACCAGTGGTTTCCGCTATTTCCTTGAAGCTCAAGTCTTGGAAAAAACGTAAGAAAACAACTTCGCGTTGCGACTCTGGCAAATGGTCCATCAGTCTGCGGACATCAATTAGCGTCTGCTCGTTGACCATCTGTGTCTCAATCGGTTGATCGGCCAACGTTACGTCATTCAGTAGATCATATTCGCATTCATCATTGGAAATCGCGTTTTCACCACGAAGCGTGCGAAAACGGTCTATGATGTGATTGCGGGCAATGCGTACGAGCCAAGCATAAAAGCGGCCCGACGAAGTATAGCGCCCCTGCTGAAGAGTCGTAATAGCTCTTACAAACGTCTCTTGGAAGATGTCATTTGCTGCATCTTCGTTGTGGACGTTATAAAGAATATAGGTGTACAACTTGTCCTGATAGCGAGCCAATAATTCATCAAAGGCTGCGCCTGAACCTTGTAAATACATCTCAACCAATTGATCGTCGGTGAGTGGCTTTTGGAAATCCATTACTTTCTTGTTGTTGATGATTAGAAGTAATGTGGTTCGATAGGCAAGTGTGTTAAGTGAGTTAATAAAATGGCGAATTGCGGAGCAAAAGTAAAATATAACAAATGCTTGAACAAATATTTTAACAAAAAACTTTTTACTTTTTTCAAAGTTGCTACTTAAATGCTATGAACTCCCGCCTTCTCTTGAGGCTCTTTTTACTTTTGCATGGCGCCGTTGGATGGTTTATGAAAAAAGAACAATTTGAATATAGGACTTACGCAGATTTCCTCGCTGACCATTTTAGGGGAAAAGTGCAGAAAATCGGTATAGATGCAGGTTTCTCATGCCCAAACCGTGATGGAAGCATCAGTAAGGAGGGGTGTGCGTTTTGCAACAATGAAAGTTTTGTTCCCAAATATTGCTCTCCACGTGTCAGTATTTCTGAGCAATTGCAACAAGGAATTTATTTCTTTCGCAGTAAGTATCCTGCAATGAGTTATTTGGCATACTTTCAGGCATACACTGGAACCTATGCTCCGATCGAGATCTTGCGAAAAAAATATGAAGAGGCACTGAGCGTTCCAGGAGTTGTTGGACTCGTTATTGCAACTCGCCCTGATTGTTTATCGGAAGATGTTTTAGATTTCCTGTCAGAACTTTCTCAAAAAACTTTTGTTCATGTTGAAATAGGGATAGAAACGGTGCATGATCGTACCTTGCGGCTCATTGGAAGAGGGCATGATTATCAATGTGCCGCCGATGCCGTAGAGCGACTTGCAAGTAGGGGTATAAAAGTAGGCGGCCACATGATTCTTGGTTTGCCTAGCGAGGATGAATCAGATATATTAGAACAAGCAAGACGTATAGCCCATCTTCCGTTAGATACGTTGAAACTTCATCAGTTACAGATAATTCGTAATACTCCCATGGCCAAGCTCTTTCATTCCTCGCCAGAACTATTCATTCCTATGACACCTCTTAAGTATGCAAGCCTCGTTTTAGATTATATTGCGTTGCTGCCAGCTACAATAGCCCTTGATCGCTTCTTAAATCAGTCTCCACCCAATTTGCTCGAAACCCCAGGGTGGGGGATAAAGAATTACCATTTCAACTATTTACTCAATAAAGAATGGCAGCGGCGTAGGTTGCGTGAGACACATAGTTAGTTCAGCGATTGTTCGCAAAAAACAAAAATACATCAGACTATACAATATATATAATATAGCACACGAGTAGCTCTTTCTTCGCTTCGACAAATTTCCAGTATTCTACATCCGAGTTTGTACGTGCTTGGAGTGTGTCGAATTCTTAAAAAATCTTAAAGAACCGCCCTTGATATGCTTAATTGTGTTGCGTAATATAAAAAATACTTAATTTTGCTACCTATTATTGCCATTTGAGTCTTGCAAAAGGAGGTTTCTCTGTTCTTTGGAAGGCTGTCTGTTGTGGCTGAAAACAAAAAGCTTTTAAAACAAAGCGTTTGAGAATAAATAAAATACAAAATAACAAACCTATTTAATGCGTATGAAAAACCGTTTTTGCGTGAAAGTGAAGGCTGCGCTCTATGCGATGTGCTTCCTTTCTATTTGCGGCGTTTCCTACTCCTGCTCTGACGACTATGATCTCGACGAGACCGTACCGTCTGACATGGCTAATGGAGGTATCTACGACCAACTGCAAGCTCGTGGGTTTACCACTATGACTCGTCTGATAGACGACCTGGGTTACGCTGAAGTGCTCTCAAAGACTGGTAGTAAGACTCTCTTTGCTGCAGATGATGCTGCGTGGGAAAGATTCTTTGCTACAACTACTTGGACTGATGGTGCCGGAAATCCCGTCCGCAGTTACGAACAGTTGTCAACTGGACAGAAGAGCTTGCTCTTTAAGAACGCTATGCTTGACAATGCTTATGTTCTTGAGATGTTGGCTAATGTGACGTTGAACAACACGTTAAGCAAGAATCAGTGTCTTCGACAGATTACAGCCTTTACTGCTGTGGATACCGTTCCTTATTGGAAGCCCGCTGATTTACCTGTAATGCGAAACAGCTATTCAGAAACAGAGACTGCCTATACAAGTGACCTCGGTTGGTGGAACGACGTAGATTTTTGGGGACGTCGCAATCAGCCGGGTAATCGCTATATGTATATGTCAATAGATGGTACGGATGGTATGATGACCCACTTCATTGAAACCAATATGAAGGAAAAGAGTATCACCCGTTCAGACGTTGGCTTTATTCTTTTAGGCGATCGTAATGCTTGGACCGATGGAGACCGTAGCTATATTTACAATCGTCAAGTCGTTCAACAGGACATTGTTTGTAAGAATGGTTACATCCACGTACTTGATGATGTATTGGTGCCGCCATCAAATATGGCAGAGACTATTCGCCAAACGCCAGAGACCTCTTATTTCTCAGCAATGCTCGATCGTTTCTCTGCTCCTTATCCCGACATGACACTGACGGCAAACTACAACGCACTTCACGAATTGAATGGCGATACTGTCTTTGTTAAGATTTACGCTTCGGATAATGGAAGATACGGCCAAACGGTGAACGATCCCGACCGAAATCCTCTTTCCAACGAGTTCCCCCGCTTGCCTTACGATCCAGGATGGAATGAGTATTCAGTAGGAAACTCTGTAGCAAAGGAACAAGATATGGCCGCGATGTTCGTTCCCAGTAACGAGGCTATGTGGGTTTATTTCACTCAGGGACAAGGTGTGACGCTTATGGACCGCTTTGCTAAGGAGTTGCCAGTTACTCGCGAAAACTTCTTGGACAACCTTTATCAAATTCCATTGAACATTATGCGCTCACTCATCAACAACTTGATGAAGAGCTCTTTCGTAGAAACTGTTCCCAGCAAGTGGAAGACGATAATGAACGATGCTCAAGACCAAATGTTCCCGCCTGTAGATTATACAGAGGAAGAGTTTTATGCATTGTTCGATAAAGTGTTGATGGCCAACAATGGCGTTGTATATGTGATGAACAAGCTGATTGCTCCTGCAGATCTCGCCAGTGTTATTGCACCAGCACTCTACAGCGAAAATGCACAGATTATGAATGCATTGATTACTGCTGACGAAAATGCGGGTGTTGAAGGTGCTACCAGCTTTGCCAATTCTCCTCTTCAAAAGTATTATAGTATTTATCTGAAGGCCATGCAGAGCCATTTCTCGTTGTTCATTCCTTGCGATGAAGGTTTGCGCGATTATGGTCTCATTGATCCTTTTGCTTATAGTACGGGTAGCGACTCTCGTACCATGCAGAACTGGCGTTTCTGGAGCTTTGAGTACTCCAAGACTAACCAACGCGGTAAATATATCCCTATCACCATGCGTGCATATCGTTGGGATCCAAATGTAGCCAGAAACAGCCAGACCGCTACAGCTCAATCAGGTCTTAATGTTACCAATCGCCAGGCAACCGACGATGGAGCTGGTGGAGAATTGCGCAAGTTCCTCTTGACAGAGATGGTTGACCAGCATATTATTGTGCACGACGACCAGCAGGCAGAAGGCGTACTGAGTGCACCTAACTGGTATCGTTCTCGTAATGGAGCTCCAGTATATGTGCAGACAAAGACTTACGACGACAACAGCGAAGGAATGCAAGTAGCAGGTGGTTTGCAGATGTGGTTGAACAATGATGCTAATGCTGCAAACGATGAACTTTGCACAGTATTGAAAGGCTTTGACCAAACGGGGCGCGAGACTGGTTATGGTAATGGTATGTCATACATTATTGACCGTCCTATGCAGCCTTCTATTCGCAGTGTCTATCGCGTGATGGGCGAAAATTCCGATTGGTCTAAGTTCTTTGCGATGTGTAATGACTCTCGCATTGAAGATTTGGCAGCCAATGTAGGTTTCAATCTTGCTAAGCCCGACTCCGCAATGGCTACAGCAGACTGGAATAGAGAGCGCACAAAGTATTTGGTGTTCCGTCCAGAAGATCAGCGTAACCAATTCTATACTCCTAATAATGAAAAGTTGGTACGTTTCTTCAACAATTACCACTATACCATCTATCTTCCTACCAACGACGCTATAGACGATGCTATAAGTCACGGTTTGCCCACGTGGGACGATATAGAAAACTTCGCGATGGAAATTACTCCTTTGACAGAGCAGATCAATGCTATGGGAGAATTAGAGGAGGATGATCCACGCCAGGAAGAATATGATGCTCTGATTGCTCAGCGCTGGGAGAAGATGCAACGCGGCCAGGCTATGATGACTTGCTTGCTGAACTTCTTGCGTTATCACTTCCAGGGTAAGAGTATTTTTGTTGACAACGTTTCTAATTCGGATGCTTATCAGACATCTTGCATTGATAGCGAAACCAACAACTATCTGATGTTGAACGTTTCTCAGACTTCTGGCAATATGTCTGTAACCGATAATAGCGGCAGTAGTGTTAGTGTGGATGTTTCATCCCCCAGCACCCACAATGTTTTGGCTAACGACATACAGTATAATATGCGTAACAACCAAAACACACGTGCCTATCTCGGCCATATTAAAGTAAACTCTTATGTAGTTCTTCACCAGTTGCAAACAGGTAAGTATCTCAACTTCGTAAGCAATTCAGAGTGGAGCAGGAGCGGTGGTCGCTTCGACAGTTCGTGGAACACGGTCGAAAGTGCGCGTCGTTTTGTTAACAAGTACAGAATACGTAAATAATCTAAACCATGAAGAATATAAAGCATTTATTGACCGTAGTCTTTTGCTTCGTTAGCTTGATTGCAACGGCGCAGACGCGTATCACAGGTCACGTCTTCAATGCAGACGATGGCCCGGTGGTGATGGCCAATGTAACGGAACGCGATGCTTCCAATCGTGTTGTTTCAGCAACACAAACGGATGCAAATGGTAACTTCACGCTGACCGTGAAGAATCCCGAGCGCAACAAACTGAATGTTTCCTACATTGGTTATAAGCCGGTGACGATGAGTATAGGTACTCAGACGTCTTTTGAGATTGAAATGAAAGATGCTTCAACAATGGATGCGGCAACGGTTACCGTTCAGCGTCGCGCATCTTCCAATGGACTTGACATTCCTCAGCGCGAGATTTCTACCGCGCGTCAGACGCTTGACATGGACAACATGGAAGGTCTTGCTTTTGAGACCGCAGGTGAAGCTCTGCAAGGTCAGATCGCAGGTCTTGACGTTGTGATGAATTCAGGTAACCTTGGTGCAGGTACTTCAATGCGTCTGCGTGGTGTGACTTCTATCAATGGTTCTTCCGAGCCTTTGATCGTCGTCAACGGATATATCCTTGAGGATTATAATTCAGATGACCTCGACTTCGAGAACATGGAAGACACTGAGCAGTTTGCAACACTTCTTCAAGTAAATGTTGACGACATCAAGAGCATCGACGTACTCAAGGATGCTGCAGCAACAGCTATATGGGGTGCGCGTGGTGCAAATGGTGTGATTTCAATCACCACACGTCGTGGTTCCCGTGGTAAGACCCGTGTATCATTCTCATATAAGTTCAGTGGCACTTGGCAACCTCAAGGCATGCGCATGTTGAGCGGTGACGATTATAGTATGATGCTCAAGGAAGCCTACTTCAATCCCCAGCAGAGCGACGTGGCTTCAGGTATCGTAGAGTTAATGTACGACCGCAACAAGCCAGCCTATTATGGTAACTTCTCTCATAATACCGACTGGATTGATCTTGTAACGACCTTTGGTCAGGCTCACAACTACACCCTAGCAATCAGTGGTGGTGGTGAAAAAGCTGTTTTCCGTGTGTCGGGTAGCTACGACCACGAAACAGGTTCTATCATCAAGCAGAAACTCGATCGCTTCACCACTCGCCTAGCCCTTGACTACTATGTGTCCGACCGTATCAAGTTCACAACCGACTTCTCTTTGGCTTACACACGCAACATTAAGAACTATTCTACTGGTCTTCTTAGTAAAGCGTATTATGCCATGCCTAATATGAGCTTGTATCGTTATGAAAACGATCGTCTTACGGGTGAGTATTATCAGACGAACGATTACTTCATCATGCCGCCGGCTGCCACAACCCCTGGTTTGCTTGACAACTCCAGTGGTCGCTCTTCATACTATTTGAGTGACATGGTAAACAATGGTAACCCCATTGCCGAGGCCAATTTGTCATGGCGCCATCAGTCCGTTTATAATATCACTCCTCAATTCTCAATTGATTATAAGTTCCTCGGTAAGGATGCCGATGAGACTCAACTCAACTATCAAGGTTCTGTTCAGCTCGTTGCTTATACACAGAGTGAGGACTCTTATTTCCCCCAACAACTTACCGCTAAGTCAGTGTCTGACGGTGTGAATCTTACCAGCAATGGTGAATTCAAGAGCACTTCGTTCACCACTCGTCACCAATTGGTATTCCATCCTCATTTCTCTAACGAGAACCACTCCTTGCAGGTAATGGTACGTGGTGAAATCAATACTTCGAGCAGCACCACTCAGAACCTTTCTTCCTCTGGTATCGCTGGTGGTATCACATCTTCAGCAGCTCAAGGTTATCTGACCAGTGCTTCAACCAGCACTTCCACCAGCCACAATGCTAATGCACTCGGAACAATGCACTATTCTTATGGTTCCAAGTATGCATTTGACTTCACGCTCCGTGCCGACGGTGTTTCTAAGTTTGGAGCTGGTAAGAAATGGGGCTTCTTCCCCGGTATTTCAGGTCGTTGGAATATCAGTGATGAAAACTTCTTCAAGCCCTTGCGTCCTTACATCAATATGTTGGCCGTGCGTGCAGGTTGGGGTATCACTGGTAACCATGGTGCCATTGGTACATACACGCAGTATAATACCTATAGCCGTTCTCACCAGGGAACTTACAATGGAACCAGCGTTATTGTTCCGACAAACCTCAAGCTGACCACAATTCGTTACGAAAAGACAAAGTCATGGAACCTCGGTTTCAACTTGAATATTCTCGACGACCTCTTGCAGTTCGACTTGAATATCTACAATCGTAAGATTTCAGATTTGATCAACAATGGTGTTCGTATTCCTTCAACCTCTGGTTTCAGCTCGCTTAGCTCAGCCAACATCGGTTCGATGGAAAACGAAGGTTGGGAACTCTTTATCAATACTGGCCCGTTGTTCAAGATGGGTAAGTTCCACGCACGTTTCCGCTTGAACTTCGCTCAGAACATCAACACCATCACCATGATGGATGCAGCCGTTCTTGCAGCCAACAATGCCGACTTTAATTATGCCAACGAATCAGTGATGCGTCGTGTTCAGATTGGTAACGCTCTTGGTGGTATCTATGGTTTCCGCTATAAGGGTGTATATGCTTACGACTACGACCACAATGGTTACTTCCTCAATGACGCAAAGAATGATTATCGCAAAGCCGATGGTAGTCGCAACACGGCAGCTGCAACAGGCTTGACAGCTCCTATTGCCTATGATGCACAGGGCAATATCATTTACGACAAGAATGGTAACCCGCTTCCCATGTATTTCAACTATGGAGGTGTGAACTATCAGTTCCAGGGTGGTGATGTTATTTATGAGGACATCAACCACGATGGTCAGATTGACGATCTTGATATTGTTTATCTCGGCGGTTCTAATCCAAAGATCACTGGTGGATTTGGTATAGACCTCACTTATGGTCAGTGGACGCTGAAGACATCCTTCAACTTCCGTCTTGGCAATAAGATTATCAACATGGCCAAGATGTATGCTGAGAATATGCGTACCAACAAGAATCAGATGTCATCTGTCAACTGGCGTTGGCGCAAGAATGGCGACGTACGCGACATTCCTCGCGCTATGCGTCAATACGATGCAACAGCGGTATCTTACAACAGCCTTATCAGCGACCGTTACGTAGAGCCCGGCGATTTCCTTCGTTTCAACTACGTTCAGCTTTCCTACAACTTGCCCGCTGCTGTTGCTAAGCGCTTTGGTCTGTCACACTTGCGTATTTCTGCCAGTGGAAACAACTTGATCTTCTGGACGAAATACTCTGGTGTAGATCCCGAGCACAATCAGAGTGGTTATTCACCAACGGTAGATAGTTCTTCTACACCGCGTTCACGTTCTTTCACTTTCAACCTGAGCTTCGGCTTCTAATCCATTGTTGACATGAAATTACACAATATTTATAAAACCATTTTCCTCTCAGGGATACTCGCTGCAGGTACGCTCTTTACTGCGTGCGATGATTTCCTTACCGTCCTTCCTGAAGACTCCACAACCGAGGAACACTTCTGGGAGAGCGAGGAGGACCTACTCAATGTTCGAGCTGGAGCTTATCGGCAATTAGCCAGTCTGGGCAATGCCTTTATCTATTGGGGTGAGCTCCGTGCGGACAATCTTAAGCTGAACAAGCTTGACAACAACGAGTTGCTCTTCCTTCAGCAGGCAATCCTTCGTCCCACCAACAATAACTTTGATTGGTCAGGAGTGTATAAAGGAATCAGCCTCTGTAATCTTATTCTTGCTAAGGGCGATGAGATGACTCAGGAGCCTCTACGCGATCCCACGTTCTCTCGCAATGATTACAATCAGTATTCAGCTGATATTATGGGTTTGCGTGCATTGTACTACTTCTATTTGGTCCGTGCTTTCCGCGATGTGCCTTATGTAACGTCGGTGGTTACGTCAGATGAACAGGCAATGCAGCTCTATATTCCCGTGTCGAGCGGTGAGTCCATTCTTGGTGAGATGTGCACGCAGTTAGAAGACGTTGTTAACTTAGCCTTCACTGAAGAATCTTTCACAAGCTCCAACGACAAGAAAGCTTATTTCACCCGCACAGCCATCCATGCCCTTCTTGCTGATATGTACCTCTGGCGTGGTTGTATGTTGAAAAACTATAGTGCAAAGAGAGATGCCGCAGGTCATCACCGCATGGTGAATATGTCTGATGTGATGCAAGTGAGTGAAGCTGGCGACACCACCTTCGTGACCGCCGATGGTACGCTCCTTACTGACGAATATGCCAATGAGCAGAGCAACGTTTGTTTCCGCGCAGCTATTGACCATGCTAACGAGGTCATCAAGATACAGATGAATCGTTTTTACAATGCCTATCAGCGCGCAGATGAATTAGCTCGTCGCCGTTACGAGACGTTGCCTTCTAATTTCAACAACACAGGTTACACCGGTGGTGGTTTTTATCCGCTCTATCGTAGCACGATAGCAAAGACCGATCGTCGTACGTTTGATGACCTTTATACTCAATTGTGGTCAGACAATTCGAATGAAAGTATTTTTGAGATACAGTTCGACCGTACTTTCACCAATACCATCTATAACTGGTATGCTACGTATTCAGGTTCCGACCTTACTGTGGGTACGATGGTTGCAGCAGATTTCTTGGTGTCTAAGTTCAACAGCACGGTTAATTCCAGTAGCCAAGGTTTTGGTAAGACCGACCTTCGTTCGTTGCAAACGTTTGCTTATACTCCTGAGAATCTAAGCGCAAGCGCAATTCCTGTACATAAGAATAT
Source organism: uncultured Prevotellaceae bacterium (assembly GCA_900316575.1). Taxonomy (GTDB): domain Bacteria; phylum Bacteroidota; class Bacteroidia; order Bacteroidales; family Bacteroidaceae; genus Alloprevotella. The sequence goes on from ONDJ01000003.1 coordinate 116,588, forward strand.
TGCACTCGGTATATTCATTGAGGAAGCTACCGATATGTCTAAAGGTTTTGCAAATGATCCGACTTATAGCAGTACCATGGATAAGAACTGGCCTATTTATCGTCTCACCGACGTGATGCTAATCAAGGCCGAGGCACTTTGTCGTTTGGGCGAGGCATCAGGTTACCCCGAGGCAAACTATTTGGTCAATCATATCTATGCACGCAACTGCCCGGCTATGAGCGAATCCGATACGACAACCGAGAATACGCAAGCCATTCTGCTCCGCAAGATCTATTACGAGCGTCAGCGTGAATTCGTTGGTGAAGGTAAGCGTTGGTTTGATGTCGTTCGTCAAGCAGAGGCCGGCGACTACTATGGTGGCCGTACCGTTAGCCTGATGGAAAGCCTTTCTGACTTCATTTCAGTAACTAATGTTGTGAAAAATCGCACGCGTAGTTTGTGGGCATTCTATTGCCCGATAACCGATTCCGAGATGCGTGTTGAAGGCATTCAAGCTGGAGGTTATCTAATTCAGAATCCAGTCTGGGAACGTTATAGTGAAATCAAAAAATAACATTCGCCTTGTCACTGTTGGCCTTTCCAATTGTGGCAAGAGTTAGCAGACTCTGATTTATAAAAATACTTTATATATCTAATTGTGATGAAAACAAATCCAATCAATATGATGCTCAAAACATTCTTCTGTGGAGCTATTCTCTTGTTTGCAGTGGCTTGTACAGATGACCATTTTGACATCAACGATGGCGGTGGTGTTACCGCCTCGAGGACAATCTGGCAAAATATTCAGGCCGAACCTCAGCTTAGTGATTTGGCTGCAATTCTTCAGCGTGTCCCCGTTTACAAGTCTGTGAGCGACAAACGTTCTCAAGTCCTTTATTCCACACTTTTGGATCAGCCTCAAAGTTTCACAGTTTGGGCACCAATTAATGGAACGTTTGATGCTCAGTATTATCAAGACCGCCTTGATGAGGCCGAAACGATTGCCGACGACTCATTGAGGGCCGTGGCTAAGTTTCGCGTTGGCTATCAATTCTTGATGAACCACATGGCCCGCTTCAATTATGAAAGCAACTCTGGAGATCAAGAAGTTTTCTTGATGAATTCTAAGCGTGTGAATTATAATTCATCGGCCAGCCTTTTCAACAACATTCCCTTGTTGGCGGGTTATGAGAGTGTTCCGTCTTCTAATGGTACGCTCCACTTGCTCAATGGTAGTTCTCCGTTCTATAAGAATATGCGCGAGAACATCGAAGAGGATTATCCCTCTATCACCGAAGTGCTTTATAGCAAAGGCGGTGATGATACCTATATTTATCAGTACAATAGTTTGAACACCGATGCCAGTATTCCAGGTGCTATGAATGCTGAGGGTCAAATGGTTTACGTTGATACCATTTGGCATCGTTCAAACAATCTGATAAACGAAGTGAACGCCCCCATTCAGAATGAGGACTCTACTTATGTAGGTATCGTTCCTGCAACGGAAGAAGCTTATCAGACAGTCCTGGGCAAACTGCTCAAGTTGTTTAAATATGGTTCAACCTATTGGACTGCATGGGACAACGAGTCAGGTCAGTATTCTAAAACCACCAATGGCTTGCAACTCTCTCAAGAAATGATAGACTCCCTGGCCTATGACCGCGCTTACAAACGTATGTTCCAAGCCATGTACATTACTCCCTCTGATTGTGGTTTTGATACAGAAACGGCAATTGACTCTGCACAACTGATCAATTACATTTTAAATGCCGATACACTCTTGACGACCACAGATCTTGTTTATCGCAATCCTACTCCAGGTAGTGTAAATCCTATCTTTGAAGGTAAGGAACCGCGTCGTCTTTCCAATGGTTATGTCTTTGAGTTAGAGAGAGCCGATTTTGATCCTTCGCTGATATGGGCTCCGCGCATCAACTTCTCTCCTTATGGCGGGCAGAATGTGTTGAAGGTTGTCAATGGCGTTGACGTTAAGGGAGATGCTGTTACATTGACGGGTACCAATCGCAATCCAGAAATTGGCGGCTACATTCAAGATGATCACTACCAGCGTTTCCAAGCCACTGGTAACGGAACGTTGCAGATTTTCATCGAACTGCCTAACGTATTGGCTACCTCTTATCGCGTTAAGTTGGTGATGGCTCCAAACTATACGCGCCTTTCCGATGCACAATATAAGAGTGAACCAGTACTCGATCCCGAGACCGGCGAACCCATGATTGATGAAGAAACTGGTGAGCCTATCACCCAGGAAATCATGGAAGAAGTGATTTCTATCTTTGATGCCACTTTGTTCTATGATACCCACCGTATGAACCTCACAGTTGATGCTGCAAACACCATCGCTAAGGCTACGGCAGTGAGTGTTGACCAAACCGAGGCTCAAGAGTTTGTCCTCTTTGATCGTGTGACATTCAATAAGTGCTATTATGCTCTTCCCTCTGACGACGATAGCGCACCATACCTCCTCTTCGAGATCTCGCCGCGTTATCAAAAAATTCTGGGTAAGAACAATAATGCGCTCAACATTGTGCGTATCATTCTTGAGCCTCTTCCCGATGAAGAATAGTAAAAGCTAATCCGACTATTTCAGTCAGCCATTATTTTACGAAAGATAAATCAAGCTATGAATAAGAACAGTAAAAATCTTAAGCAGCAGTTTTTCAGTCTTGGTGCTTTGGCCTTAGCTTTTGCTATTTCGCTTGGCATGTATGCTCAGGCTCCGGCAACCTCTACTGCAGCTTCACAGCGTGCCTCTCAGCGCGGTCCTCAATACGAGCTTCGCGAAGTGTCTGGCCATGTTTATGATGCGGCCACCAAAGAACCTATGGTAGGTGTGCGCGTTCAAGCATTAGCCAATCGCCAATACACGGCAATGACCAATGCTGAAGGTGCTTATACCATAAAGATTCCTTCTTTTGTAACCGCGCTCTATATTGCCGTTGATGGTTACAATGCTACCCAAATTGCTATTAAGGGCAGTGAAGGTCAGGATGCCGTACTCTATCGCGGACTGATCAGCGAGCAGTATAACAACGGGACAACCATTGTTAACTCCCGCAGCGTCACATTAGACCTCACCAGTTCGCAGACCATTGAGTCAGAGATAGAAAACTCGCTCAATGCCAATATGCTGACCATCTCACGTGGCGGTCTCAATGCGCAAGGTGCCATGATGTTGATCAATGGTCTGAATTCGTTGAACACCAATGCGCAACCTCTCGTTGTAGTCGATGGCGTTATTTGGGATATGCAGTACGATCGTAGTACCATTCACGATGGCTTTGTCAACAACGTGCTCAACCTTCTCGACCCCGAAGAAGTAGAAAGCGTTGAAGTTCTCAAGAATGCAACGTCGCTTTATGGTGCCAAAGGTGCTAATGGTGTGTTGATTATTAAGACCAAGCGCGGTAAGAGCATGGCCACGCGTATTAACGTGCGTGCCTATGGTGGCTTTGAGCTCGCTCCGTCACGTGTTAAGATGATGAACGCCGGTCAGTTCCGCAGTTATGCTGCCGAGTTGTTGGGTACTACTGACTATAATGAACTTATCAGTTCGTCCATGAATGTTCCTTTCCTCATCGAGGACCCTCAGGGCTACCGCTTCTACGACATGTACCACCAAGATGTTGACTGGCAGAAAGACCTTTATCGCACAGCCTTTACTCAGAACTATAAAGTCAGCGTTGAGGGTGGTGACGATGTCGCTATGTACAACCTCTCTTTGGGTTATACCGATGGTCAGTCCACAGCTCGCAAAAACGACTTCAACCGCTTGAACATCCGCTTCAATACTGATGTCAATCTCTTCGAAGGATTTACTACGGCCATTGACCTTGGCTATGTGCGTGCGGCCTACGACCTTCGCGACAACGGATGGGCGCAGGACTATAGTTCTCGCAACATCTCCTCGCCCAACGTGCTGGGTCTCCTCCAGACACCGTTCATCAGTCCTTATATGTACTATATCTACTTCAACCAAGATACAGGCATGCTTGATCTCGGACATTCTGATCATGTCTATACAGGTAAAATATATGAGGACGGAAACAATCCTTTGGCTTATGCAGCTGACTATGGTTTCCCTGGTGTTGCCAATCCTTATTGGATACTTCTCAATGGTAGTGGAAACAACAAGAACTTCCAAGAGCAAACACAATTCTTTATTAACGTAGCTCCGCGCTATCAGATCAATAAGAATTTGGTGATCTCCGATCGCTTCAGCTATCAGCTCAATCGTACCAATGAGAAGTACTATCTGCCTTATAATGGTACACCTATCGTAGCCGCTGAAGGCCTTGGTCCTTCACGCAACGTTATTCGTTCACAGTTCTCTAAGGGTACAACCATATTCAACGACCTGCGTCTCGACTGGCGTAAGCAACTTGCCGCCCACTATCTGAATGTCTTTGGTGGTATGCGCTTTATGGCCAACACTTATACCAGCAGCTTCCTTGAGGTTTACAACAACGACAACGACAAGATGCCTAACATCGACTATGCTCTCCAATATCGCAACATGAGCGGTCAGGACGACGAATGGCGTAGCATTTCTTGGTATGCAAATGTTGACTACAACTTCAAGAACATCTACTTCCTGAATGTTACTGCATCAATGGAAAGTAGCTCACGTTTTGGTAGTGAGGCCGAGGGTGGTCTCAACCTCTTCGGTGTTCGCTGGGGCCTCTTCCCCTCTGTGCAGGCAGGTTGGCTCATCAGCAGTGAAAAATGGTTCCGCGTGCCTTCTATCGACTATTTGAAGCTCACGCTTGGCTATGACATGAGTGGTAACGATGCTATCGACTACTATGCCAGTCGTACGTTCCTCAGCAATGTTCCTTATTTGGAAAAACATACCGCCCTCGTCCTGAGCAGTGTGGCAAATCCTAAACTCTCTTGGGAAACCACTCACCGCTTCAATGCAGGTTTGCAGGCTTCAATGTTGAAGAACCGTCTGTCGTTTGCTTTGAACCTCTATTATGCCAAGACGGTTGACCTCCTTACTTATCAGACAGTCAGCGATATTACCGGTAAGAAAGTACAGCTCACCAATGGTGGCTCGCTCAAGAATACCGGTCTTGACCTCAGCGTTGATGGAATCTTGATCAACAGCCGTAATTGGAAGTGGCAGGCTGGATTTACCATTGGCCACTATCACAACAAGATACTCGAACTGCCCGAATCACCGCTCAACTACTTCACGACCTATGCGCTTGATGCTAATGGCAATGCAGTAGGCGAGGGCAAAACCACCAATGGTTATACCAGTGCAGTTTATGCTCAGATTGTTGACAAGCAGGTTTACAACAACATTCTCACAGCCGTAGGCCATTCCGCAGGCGTATTCTATGGATTTAAGACACAAGGTGTCTTCTCTACAGATGCCGAGGCTGCTAATGCTGGTAAGTATGGCTACTTGCGTTATCCCACTGGTATCACCGAACAGCCTTATCGCCAGTTCCGTGCAGGTGATGTTCACTTTGTTGACCAGAACAACGACGGTTGGATCAACGAAGCCGACATGGTAGAGATTGGCAACCCCAATCCCGATTTCTATGGCAACCTTTACACCCGTCTGACCTACAAGCGTGTTTCGCTCGACCTGAACTTCAAGTACAGCGTAGGTGGTGACATCTTCAACTATCAGCGTATGCAACTTGAGAGCGCCTCTCAGGTGAATGTCATCGGCAATCAAACACGTGCCGTTGTCAATCGTTGGCGCTACGAAGGTCAAGTGACCGATATTCCTCGCACCATGCACTACACCAATGAAGAGTGGGTGAACAACGAACGTTTCTCTGACCGTTGGATTGAAGATGGTTCGTATCTCAAACTCAAGAAAGTGCGTCTCACATGGCAGACCCCCATCTCTCTCTCATGGCTGCAAGGCTTGACAATTTGGGGCGAGGCCAACAATGTCTTCACGCTCACTAAGTATCTCGGCACCGATCCCGAAGTTACCGCAGGTAACGGAGTTCTCTATCAAGGTATTGACGCTGGTCGCCTTGCCGCTGGTCGTAGCTTCAATTTCGGTGTAACAATCAATCTCTAATCCGTATATAAGTTATCAAGTTTGTGTAGCGCGAACCGCTCTTCTTATTGGCGAAGTAGCGCCACATAAATACTAAAATCAATAACTTCAACAATACTTATGAAAGCAAAATCTATCATAGGCCTTTTTGTCTGTCTGATTGGCTTCGGTGCTGTCACTACTTCTTGTGAAGATATGCTCACCCCCGACATCACGATCGGGTCTGACGGCGACCGCACCATTTCCGATACTGTATTCAATTTTCTCGGCATTATGCGTGCCGTTCAACAAGTGGCCGAACAACACGTGATACTCGGTGAAGCACGTGGCGACCTCGTCACCACCACTTCCTACACCAGCGATTCCATTGAGCGCATCGTAAACTTCCGCAACCCCGTTGATGGTGAGAACGAATTGCTCAATCGCGCTGCATACTATAATGTTATCAACCATTGCAACTACTATCTGCAAAATGTTGACTCTACGCGTACGCTCAACTACAACTACCTCATGAAGAAAGAGGTGGCACAAGTCATCCTCGTACGTGCGTGGGCTTACATGCAGTTGGTTCAAAACTATGGTCGTGTACCTTATATCACCGTTCCTGTCAGTTCTGCTGGCACGGGCTGGGAAACCAATCCTGCTGAAGGCTGGGTTTCGCTCGCGGCTGGCGAAGAAAATCTGCTCAACCGCCTCCTCTCTACTGGACTCCTCTTGCAGGCATATAGCTATGAGAAGGTAGAAGGTCGTCCGTCCTATGAAGCATACTTCAATGGAGCTGTGAGCATGCAGAGCCGTCTCACCATGTTCCCCGCCGACGTAATTATGGGAGAGCTCTATCTGCTGTGTGCTCAAACCCAAGCTGATTATGAGAAAGCCGCTTCCTACTTCTACGAATATCTCAGTGATGACGATGTCGTTGTAGGTTCCATTGCTGCTAATAGCAACTGTTCTTGGATGGAGTACCAAAGAGATGGTAAAATCAGCTATCTGCTCAATTCAGGTGCTTGGAATAACTATCTCAAGGCCAGTGCAGGTTATGCCAATATGACATCTGGTAATGTTATTACCTTTGTGCCATCTGCCGCAGCATCGAATTTCGGCCTGGTTCTCAAGCGCATTCCTGAAATCTATGGTTATAGCCTGACTTCGACCAACACTACACGTACCGTTGAGCAAGACAATCCGGACAACGACTATGTCGAACAGAGAGGTGCTGTAAACGTTTCGGGCGTTGACTACCGTTTGCGTCAGTTGCAACCTTCTAAAGGATATGAACTCCTCAACGAGTCACAGGTTTATGCCATCAATGACATTCGTTCTCGTGATGAAGAGGCAATCAGTTATCTCGAAAATGTTGGTGATGCCCGCAATTATCTCTCGGCTCCTATCTTCAACACCCACGAAGAAGGTCGCCTGCGCTTCATTCAGAAGTTTACGATAGGTAATGTTAACAACAATGGTCTTTATGCTGGTGGTGCAGCTTTCCGCTACTCTATTCCACTCTATACCATTCCGCAGATCTACCTCCACTTTGCCGAGGCTATCAACCGCGCCGGTTTCCCGCGCTATGCCTTTACAATTCTGCGCGAAGGTCTCAACCCTAACTTCATGCCTGTCAAGCCAGCTTTAGACTCACAGGGACGTCCCGATGGCAAGCAAGGTGTCATTTACCACATTCTTTCAAAGGACGACGAGAATCATGTTCTTACGCTTAAACCAGTGCTCGACTCTGTCAGCTATCGTCATCCCAACTTGACTTACTACAAAGGTGCCAACCACATCTCTCCATACGAGTTGGTTAAAGCCCAAGAAAAGCCATGGCTCGACTTCAGTAATGAAAAATTGTGGAGCAACGTCCTTGGTATTCACGAATTGGGTTGTGGTCGCAGCAGTCTGCAGAACACCGCTTATGCTTATGAGAACGTAGTGGAACAGCGTATTGCTGACGAAGCCGTTCGTTCTGGTCTCTCTGTCCAAGCTGCTCGCAAGTATGCGCGCCGCATGATGGACGGCGACGAATCAGGTGACGATTCAGGTGAAGGCGGTAGCGAAGGTGACGACGAAATCGTTTGGACCATTGATACGCTCGCAATCGAAGCTCCTTCAGCCGAAGCACTTGCCGCACAGATCAATGCCGTGGAAACCCTCATTGCCGACGAAGCTGCTTTGCAACTTGGTTTTGAAGGCTTCCGCTACTACGACCTCATGCGCATGGCTCGCCACAAAAACTATGATCCCTACTTTGGTGCCAACTATGGTTCTGTATGGATGGCATGGCTCATTGCCCGCCGCGACTTGGGCTTGAAGCCCTACGAGCAGCCAACACGCTTAGGCAATGCAACCATCTACAACCTCCTTTCACAAGGAGAGTCTGGCTGGTACTTGCAAAGCCCGCATTGATGGGTTCTGTAGGTTAACTAAAGCAAAAAGGAGTCAGCCCCAAGGTTGGCTCCTTTTTGCGTAACCTTTCATTGCATACGCGGGCGAGGACGTCCGCGCTCCCAACCGATACGGATTAGGATGCGTGTTTCATGGGGCGGGGGCATCACGCCTAAAAGGACGTCAAGCTTAGGACAATGATTCTAAGTTGGCTGCAGCTTCTTCCCAGGCTTGCATGGCAGCTTCGAGTTCGCTGCTGAGTTCGCCATGGCGCTTATATAGTGCAGGATCGGAACTGCCCGCAGCGAGTTGAGCTTCGAGTTGCGCAATTTCTGTTTCTATACGCGACACCTCGGCTTCGGCTTGTTCCACCGCGCGTTGCAATCGTCGCAATTCGCGGGCTGCAGCCTTTTGTTGCTCGTAGTTCTGCCGAGCTGTGGCTTTGTCGGTTTCGTTGGGGGCTTCTGATGAAGAACTTGCGGCTCTTGTGTTTGAATGTTCTTCTTTCAAATGTGATGTAGCTCCCTTTGAGTTTTGAGCCTTTTGGTTGGTGCTGGAAATAGTTCCAGTGGCCGCTGTGCCGAGTTCGTGGAGCTGGTCGAGTGTTTCGATATCTTTCTTGCGCAAAAAGTCGTAGATGCCGCCAATGTGTTCGCGAACTTGCCCGCCGCCAAATTCATAGACGCGTTCCACCAATCCATCCAGAAAATCGCGGTCGTGGCTCACCAGGATGACTGTTCCGTCGAAGGCACGTATGGCTTCTTTGAGAACGTCCTTAGTGCGCAGGTCAAGGTGATTGGTCGGTTCGTCGAGAATAAGCAGATTGACAGGCTCGAGCAGCAGCTTGATCATGGCCAAACGGCTTCGTTCGCCTCCGCTGAGCACTTTTACTTTCTTCTCGGACGCTTCGCCGCCAAACATGAAGGCACCAAGGATGTCGCGAATGCGTAAGCGCACTTCACCCGTAGCCACGTGGTCAATGGTGTCAAAAACGGTCTTTTCGCCATCAAGGAGCTGAGCTTGGTTTTGCGCATAATAGCCGATGCTGACATTGTGGCCGATGCGCAAAGTGCCGTCAAAAGGAATTTCGCCCATGATACATTTTACCAAAGTGGTTTTGCCTTCGCCGTTTTTTCCCACAAAGGCTACTTTCTCTCCTCGGCGTATCGTCAATGTGGCATTGGTGAAAACGGTGTGCTGGCCGTAGTGCTTGCTGACATCCTCACAGATAATCGGAAAATCGCCTGCACGCTGGCAGGGCGGCCAACGCAGATTGAGCGCGCTGTTATCTACTTCGTCCACTTCTATAGGTACGATCTTCGCCAACTGCTTGATGCGGCTCTGCACCTGAACGGCCTTGGTGGGCTTGTAGCGAAAACGCTCTATGAAGTCCTTCATGTCGGCAATTTCTTTTTGCTGATTTTGATAGGCTCGCAATTGTTGTTCGCGGCGTTCGGCCCGCAGTTTTACGTATTGGTCGTAGGGCACACGATAGTCCGTGAGTTTTCCGCACGAAATCTCGATAGTTCGATTGGTGACGTTGTTTAGAAAAGCACGGTCGTGGCTCACCACCATTACTGCGGCTCGGCTTTTCGCCAAATAGCGTTCTAACCAGCGTATGCTCTCAATGTCGAGGTGGTTGGTGGGCTCATCAAGTAGCAACACATCGGGTTTCTGCAAGAGCAACTTTGCCAGTTCAATACGCATTCGCCATCCGCCCGAAAGTTCACGCGTAGGCCGTGAAAGTTCTTCGGCTTCAAAGCCCAAACCACGCAGTGTGCGCTCGGCTTCTGCGCGGAAATTGTCCGTACCAATAAGTGCCAAACGATCCGTCTGAGCCGTGAAGCGCTCAAGTAGGGCAGCATACGACGTGGTTTCATAGTCGGTGCGCGAAGCCATCTCGCGTGTGAGGCTGTCCACCTCAGCTTGCAAGCGGCGCACGTCTTCAAAAGCAAGTAGCGTTTCATCGATCACGCTGCGTTCATCGGATGTCTGCATCACTTGGGGCAAGTAGCCCACACTGGTCCCGCTCGGTGTGCTTACGCTTCCCGATGTGGGACTTTGCAGGCCTGAGAGAATCTTCAGTAGAGTGCTCTTCCCCGCACCATTCTTGCCAGTGAGTGCTACGCGCTCTTTAGGATTGATTACAAACGTAGCGCCGCTGAAGAGCGGTGTGGCTCCAAAAGAAACAGAAATATCGTTGGCTGATAGCATATGAGTAGGTTCAGAAATTCTTTTTAACGAAGCGCAAAAGTAGCCAAAAAAGCATAAAGGCTAATGTGCCTTTGAGGTTAAAGTTTTTATATGGCAACAATAGGTAGAGCTTCATGAAGTATTCGCCATTATATATTGACAAAGCGTGTGCGATTATAGCACACAAACAAAGCATTCGCACCATTGAAAGCGTATCAAAATCCCAGCTCTACAACTTTTCACCGCCGTGAAAAATAGAAAGGGTCCTATCATGAGATGCATAAAGGCTATAATCCTGAGGCTTTTACTCCGTGTTCTCACAGTTTCATACGCTTTTCAGGTTATTTTATGGGCATTGTTGTTGAATGCTTAGTGTGCAAGTAACTCTATTCTTGTGGTTTCAAATTGGGATTGTCGTTGTTCTTCAGCGAGTTTCGCTCAGATGTCTGACGCGCTATAGCAAGTCTTCATAAAAGTTTTAAGGCTTTTACTTTTCGGTATGCCAATTTTTACAGAAATTTGCGCATTATTAAAGAAACCATACCCGCAAACGGGTTGAGGCTTACAAACGAACTATGGAATTTACTGCTCAGCAAATAGCTGATTTCCTGCAAGGTAGGGTAGAGGGCAATCCTCAGTCCATCGTCAACACCTTTGCAAAGATAGAGGAGGGACGCCCTGGTGCGCTGTCCTTTCTGGCGAATAGTCACTACGAACATTATCTTTACGAAACCCAGAGCAGCGTTGTCTTGGTCAATAACGACCTGCAATTGCAAGGCGAGGTAAAAGCCACGTTAGTGCGCGTGCCTAATGCTTACGAGTCGGTGGCTCGGTTGTTGCAACTCTACGACGCTCAGAAACCCGTGCGCAAAGGCGTGCACCCATTGGCCTGCGTAGCCGAAACAGCTCAGGTGGCCGATGATGCCTATGTGGGGCCTTTTGCCTATATCGGAGAGCAAGCCAGTGTAGGCAGTGGCTCGCAGATTTATGCACATGCCGTTGTTGAAGAGCGTGCAAGGGTGGGCGAGCAATGTATTCTCTATCCAGGTGTGAGTGTTTACCACGACTGCGTGGTGGGCAATCGCGTGATTCTCCACAGCGGCTGTGTCATTGGTGCCGATGGTTTCGGTTTTGCACCAGGCGCTGAGGGGTATAGCAAAATACCTCAGATAGGCAACGTTGTGATCGAAGACGATGTAGAGGTCGGAGCCAATGCTTGTGTGGACCGTAGCACAATGGGTAGCACACGCATACATCGCGGAGTGAAGATAGACAACCTCGTGCAGGTGGCTCACAACTGCGAAGTGGGCGAAAACACCGTTATGTCAGCACAAGTTGGTGTAGCTGGTAGCACCAAGATCGGTCAGTGGTGTATGTTTGGCGGTCAAGTGGGCATCACAGGCCATGCCGTCATCGGCGACCGCGTACAGAGCGGCGCACAAGCCGGCATCGCAGGTAGCGTACCCGAAGGAAACAAAACCTTGCTCGGTTCGCCAGCCATCGACTATAAGCAGTTTGCCCGCGCCACGACCGTGTTCAAAAAACTGCCCGAAATGTATCGCGAGCTAAACGCCTTGCGCAAGGAAGTCGAAGCCTTGAAAGCCGAGAAAAATCAGTGAGAAAGCCTAAAGAGTAAATCAAAGTTGGGGGGCTTACAAACACTTAGCAATATATAAAGATAAAGAATGTCAAAACAACGCACAATCCAATCCGCTTTCACCCTGCAGGGCAAAGGTCTTCACACGGGGCTGATGCTTTCGGCCACGTTTCTTCCCGCGCCAGCAGACCACGGATTCAAAATACAACGCACCGACCTTGAAGGTCAGCCCATCATCGACGTCTTAGCTGAGAACGTCGTTGATACCAGTCGCGGCACAGTAGTGGCAAATGGCGAAGCCCGTTGTTCTACGATAGAACACTGTATGGCAGCCCTCTATGCAGCAGGCGTGGATAATTGCCTGATTCAGACCAATGGTCCCGAAGTGCCCATACTCGATGGTAGTGCACGCTATGTTTGCGAAGCCATAGCGAAGGTAGGGGTCGTAGAACAAGAGGCCGAGCGCGAAGAATTTGTCGTCACCGAGCCCATCACCTTTTCCGATGAAGAGAGTGGCTCCTCGCTGACCCTGCTTCCCGCCGATGGCTTCTCCGTAGATACCACCATCGCTTTCCCCTCGCAATTCATACAAAGCCAGCAAGCCATACTCGAAGATCTGTCGCAGTTTGGCGAAGAGATAGCCGCTGCACGCACCTTTGTTTTCGTGCGCGAAATACTTCCCCTCTTACAGCTTGGGCTCATCAAGGGAGGCGACCTCGACAATGCTATCGTGATCTATGAGCACCAAGTGACCCAAGAAGTGCTCGACGGCATAGCCGACACACTCGGCGTAGCCCATCGCGATGCCACCAAGTTGGGCTACCTCAACAGCCGCCCGCTCACATGGGACAACGAGCCCGCACGCCATAAGCTCCTTGACATCATCGGCGACATGGCACTTATAGGCCGCCGCCTGCGTGGAAAGCTCGTAGCCATGCGTCCAGGACATACCGTGAACAATAAGTTTGCTAGACTCGTGCGTCAACAAATCAACCATTAAGCACGAACAAGCCAAAATCCTACAAAACCAACAGATTATGATCAGTCCATTAGCTTACGTCAGTCCCAACGCAAAGGTGGCTGAAAGCTGCGAAATAGGTCCCTTTTGCTATATCGACGACAATGTAGTGATCGGCGAGGGAAATGTGTTGATGAACAGCGTCACCGTGCTCAGCGGCACACGCATCGGAAAGAAAAACCACTTCTTCCCCGGCGCAGTCATTGGAGCCATCCCGCAAGACCTCAAATTCCAAGGCGAAGAAACTACAGCCGAAATTGGCGATGGCAACACCTTTCGCGAAAATGTCACCATGAACCGAGGAACAGCCGCGCGCGGCAAGACCGTCGTAGGCAGCAACAACCTCTTTATGGAAGGTATGCACATCGCCCACGACGTGAGCATCGGCAGTGGGTGCATCATCGGCAACAGCACCAAAATAGCAGGCGAAGTAGTCATCGACGATTGCGCCATCATCAGTGCCAACTGCCTGTTCCATCAATTCTGTCGCGTAGGTAGCTACGTGATGGTAGGCGGCGGGTCGCGCACCAGCCAAGACATTCCGCCCTATGTGCTCGTAGCGCGCGAACCCATCGCTATGTGCGGACTCAATCTCGTAGGCCTGCGTCGGCGCGGTTTCAGTCCGCAGCTCATCGAAAACATACACAAAGCCTATCGCATCATCTATCAGAAAGACATACTTCGCGACGAGCGTTTCGCCATGGTGCGCGAAGAAATACCCCACAGCAAAGAGATAGACTATATCCTCGATTTCGTTCACAGTTCCAAACGAGGCATCGTTCAGCCCCAATAATCCCCCAAAACATACAATTATGATACTCAAGATTAAGATGGTATCCGACGAAGTGGATGGTTTCCTTCGCGAGTTTGAGATCGACAGTGAAGCCACATTCCTCGACCTCTGCAAGGTCATTCTTGAATCTTGCGGTTATCCCGACGACCAGATGACCAGTTTCTATATCTGCAACGAAGAGTGGGAACGCGGCGAGCAAATCACACGCGAGGATATGGGAACATCGTCAGCCGACATGGACATCTACGTTATGGCCGACGTACGTCTGAACGAATTTCTTGAAGACAAAGGCCAGAAGATGGAATTTGTGTTCGACCCCTTCAGCGAGCGCAGCTTCTTCCTCAACGTGCGCGACATCATCACCGGCAAAGACCTCAATCGCGCCGAGGTGAAGCGTATGCGCGGCGATGCCCCCATCCATATAGCCGAGCTCGGAGCAGCAGCCCCCATCGCCCACAAAGTCACGCCCATCTCCGACGACGAAGACGAACTCTTCTCAGCATCAGGCTTCGACGACGAAGACATCGGCCCCGAAGGCTTTGAGATAAGCCAAGCCCCGTATTAGTCCTTACAGATAGGCTTTGTTTTTTTTCAGCGCCCCCATGCGCAACGCCCCCCAGGGCACGCCCACGTTCTATGCGTAACGCCCCCTGCTATAGCCTATACGGGCATAACGATTGAAAAAACAATGCCCCCAATCCGCATAAGCTACGTTGAGCGGAAATCCGCTCGTAACCACTCGTAGTTTAAGAGGAATTATTATTTTTGCGCCAATACAAACGGACGACACGCTGTGCTGGGCTGCCGCGCCGCAAAAAATAACGCGCGTTTACAGCCTGCACTCTCGGACAGCACTCCGATTGTGCAGGCTATTTTTGTTTGGCTGAAAGAATGAAATACGAAAATACTTTCAAAGCTATCGATCAGATTTTGTGGAAGGAGCAAGGTTGCGGCAGCGAGCTTGACTATCTGGAGCAGAAGTCGTGGATGCTTTTTCTTAAATATCTTGATGACCTCGAAACAGAGCGAGAAGAAGAAGCCGAACTTGAGGGTAAAACCTATAATCGACTCGTCACTGGTTACTTTCGTTGGAGCCAATGGGCAGCGCCCAAGCGCAAAGACCCTCAGACAGGCAAGATGGTGTTGGACACCGTCAACGCCATGAGTGGCGACGACCTCGTGGAGTTCGTCGATCAGAAGCTCTTCCCTTACCTCAAAAACTTCCAGAATACTGCCACGCAGACGGACAGCCTCGAATACAAGATAGGCGAAATCTTTGGCGAACTGCACAACAAGATACGCTCTGGATTCAACATGCGCGAGATTATCAACATGATTGACGAGCTCCACTTCCAGAGTGCCGAGGACAAGCACGAGATGACTGTGCTCTATGAAAGCAACATCCAGCGCATGGGTAATGCTGGCCGCAACGGTGGCGAGTACTACACGCCGCGCCCCTTGATTCGCAGCATCATCAAGGTGGTGGACCCAAAGATAGGCGAAACGGTCTATGACCCCGCATGCGGCTCAGCGGGTTTCCTCTGCGAGGCTTTCCTCTACATGAAGGACAAGATAAAGAGCGTGAAGGACCACGAGACCTTGCAGAAAGACACTTTCTTTGGCAAGGAGAAGAAGGCGCTGCCCTATATCATCGCCACGATGAACATGATATTCCACGGCGTGTCGGCTCCAAACATCATTCACGGCAACACCCTCGCCATGAACCTCAGCCAGATTCAGGATAGCGACCACAAGGACATAATCCTTGCCAATCCGCCCTTTGGCGGCAACGAGCGTGGTGAAGTGTTGCAGAACTTTGAGATACGCACCTCGGAGACCGCCTATATGTTCATGCAGCACTTCATCAAGATGCTGAAGGCTGGCGGCCGTGCAGGTATCGTCATCAAGAACACATTCCTCAGCAACGGCGACGCAAGCGCCATCCGCAAGATGCTCCTGGAGAACTGCAACCTCCACACCGTCCTCGACCTGCCTTCTGGCGTATTCACAGGTGCTGGAGTTAAGACGGTTGTTTTGTTCTTCACCAAGGGCGAACCAACAGAGAAGATTTGGTACTATCAGGTAGATAAGCACTTCACCAAGACGCAGCCACTTACGGAGGCCGACATGCAGGAGTTCCTGACTTTGCAGAAGACGCAGGCAGAGAGTGAACATTCATGGACACTCGATGTGAGCACCCTCGACGACGCCTGCGACCTCAGCGTGAAGAACCCCAACAAGGTAGAGGTCGTTGATGAGCGTACACCCAGCGAGATAGCAGAGAGCATCCTTGCCCTCAATAGCGAGAATCAGGCTCTTATTAACGAAATAATGGAGATGGTGAAATGAAGGAAGGTTGGGAATATATAGATTTCAAAGATGTCTTTCCTATAAAAATGGGAAAAACCCCGCCTCGCGGTGATAAATCATCTTGGGACGAGAAAAAAGACACCCATAATAAATGGGTGTCTATTGCAGATATTAGCAATAATGAAGGTAAAACAATTGAAGATACTAAAGAGTACATTTCTGATAGTGCAGCAGAGAAAATAAATAAAGTTCAAAAAGGAAGCCTACTGATGAGTTTTAAGCTCTCAATTGGTCGAATGGCTTTTGCTGGCGATGACCTCTACACAAACGAAGCCATTATTGCTATTCCTGAAAGCAATAAGTATATTCTTCGTTTTATTTATTATTATCTTTTGTCATATAATTGGTTGAGTTTGACTGAGGGCAATGAGAAAGTAAAAGGAGCAACTCTGAATAAATCTTCGATAGGTAAAATCCAAATCCCCATCCTCTCTCTCTCCGAGCAGCAATCCATTGTGGATTATCTTGATTCTGCTTTTGCGAAGATAGATGCGATGAAGGCTAATGCAGAAAAAGCCCTGGGTGAAGCCAAAGCCCTCTTCCAAGCATCACTCAAAGAAATGCTCGAACCAAAAGAAGGGTGGGAAGAGAAGACGCTGGGTGAAATGTCTGAAATCCAAAGTGGCTTTGCTTTCAAAAGCACTCAGTTCCAAAAAAGTGGAAAGTATCAGGTAATTAGGATGGGTAATGTAAGACCAGGCTTAATTAGATATAATGAATCTCCAGTGTATATTGAATCAATGGATGAAAGCAAGATTGAAAAAGCACTTTTGAAAGTTGGAGATATGATTATTACTCAAACTGGTTCAAGAAATAAAAGAGACTATGGGTATTCAGTATTAATAGATAAAGATAATCTATTATTAAATCAGCGCATTGCACGGATTAGAGTAGTTAATACAATTATAAATAAATATCTTCTTTATTATTCCTGGACCGATTATTTTAGAGATCAGTATTTTGCAAATGAAGGAGGTACTGTTGGACAAGGAAATGTAGGTATTGATGCAATAAAGTACGCAGTTATACCTTGTCCCCCTCTCTCCGAGCAACAATCCATCGTCGCCATCCTCGACTCCCTCAAATCCAAGGTTGACCGCCTCCAAGCGAACTACGAGAAGATTTCAAAGGAGTGCGACGCATTGAAACAAGCCTTGCTAAAAGAGGTGTTTGAGGGATAGGGGCTATAGGAGCTATAGGAGCTATAGGAGCTATAGGGACTATAGAAAACAGAAAGAAAATAGAAAGAAAACAGAGAATAGAAAAACAAACGCCATCATGGAAGATAAGAAATTCCAGATATTGAAACGGCAGATGCCCTGGCGCAGTGCCTACTACTATCAGAAGGCAGAAGTGCTCTATCAGCTCACTTACGTCTTTTGCCAGCGTTTTCTGCCTGCCCACGGCGACCGCACCGTTGACCAGATGGTGCAGGCTGCGCGCAGCGGCAAGCAAAACATCATCGAGGGCACTGAGGACGGAGAGACTTCTACAGAGATGCATGTGAAGCTCATGAACGTAGCCCGCGCATCTCTACAGGAGCTGCGCGAAGACTACCGCGACTACCTGCTCGCGCACCACCTGCCGATATGGGACAGCACGCACAAGCGCTACCAGTCGATGCAGGATTTCTGCCGTCAGCACAATCAGCTGGGCGACTACCAGCCCTTCTTACAGAAATGGAGCGATGAGGAGATGGCGAACATCGCCCTGACGCTGTGCTATCAGACAGATGCCATGATGCACAAGGTGCTGCTGCGCATGGAGAAGGAGTTTGTGGAACACGGGGGAATAAAAGAGCGCATGCACGCCGCCCGCACAGGCTATCGCCAGGCTCAGGACGAGGAGCTTGCAAGGCTGAGGCGCGAGGTACCAGCCCTCAGGGCAGAGGTGGCCCGCCTTAAAAAGCTGCTGGAGGAAAAAGGGATAGAAGATAAGGGATAGGAGCTATAGAAACTATAGGAACTATAGGGGCTATAGGAACCAAAGAAACTATAAAACAAAAAGAGACAATGAACGAAGCGCAGACACGACTGAACAAGATAAACCCCAAGCTGAGGGATGCTGGCTGGGGCATTGTTCCAGGGAGCAAGATTCTCGTGGAGCAGAGTGCTTATATTGCGCCCGGTCGCATCACTGCCAGCGGACATAAGAACCCCAAAAAGGCTGACTACATCCTTGAATACAAAGGCATAAAACTTGCCGTCATAGAAGCCAAGAGCGACGAGAAAGACGTGGCTGAAGGAGTTGACCAAGCCAAGCAGTATGCAGAAGCTTTGAAAATACGCTACACTTACAGCACAAATGGTGATGAAATATGGTTCATCGACATGGGTGTCAAGGACGGCAGGGGAGAATATATCATTCCCAGCAAGGAATATGAAATCAGCAAATTTCCTTCGCCACAAGAATTGTGGCAAATGACATTCCCCGATGAGAACCCGCTGCGAGATAAATTCAACATCTGCGCATTGAACCGCAACGGAGGTCGTCCGCCACGCTATTATCAAGAAATAGCCATCAAAAATGTGCTGGAAGCCGTAGCTAAACAGCGAAACCGCATTTTGCTCACCATGGCAACGGGCACGGGTAAAACCTATACAGCTTTCCAAATATGCTGGAAGCTGACACAGACAAAGTGGAACACAAAGGGTGTTGACCGCGCGCCACGAATACTCTTTATTGCAGACAGAAACATTCTTGCCAACCAAGCCATCAACGACTTTGACCAGTTCCCCGAAGATGCCATGTGCCGCGTAACCCCCAAGGAACTGAAGAAGAACAATTACCGTGTGCCAACCGCCCGAAACCTCTATTTCACTATATTCCAAACGATGATGACTTCGCCCAACGCGCAGAAAGCCGAAGAACAAGGCATAAAATTGCAAGAAGGCTCCAGCGACCAGCCGTACTATATGCAATACGAGCGCGACTTCTTCGACTTTATCATCATCGACGAATGTCATCGTGGGGGAGCGAACGATGAAAGCGAATGGCGAAAGCTGATGGAATACTTCGACTCGGCATATCAGCTCGGCATGACTGCCACACCCAGAAGGAAGGACAATGCCAATACCTACGCCTACTTCGGAGAGCCTGTATATACCTACTCGCTGAAACAAGGTATCGAGGACGGATTCCTCGTGCCCTTCCGCGTAGATATTTCCACAAGCAACATCGACGAATACCAATATCAAGAGGGCGACATCGTGAAAAGCGGAGAGATAGACCTCGAAAAGGTTTACTCGGAGTCCGACTTCTATCATGGCAGAATACAGATTAAGGAACGCGACGAACACCGCGTGGAAGAGTTGCTCGGCAAGATAGACCCCGACGAAAAAACCATTATCTTCTGCGCTACTCAAAAACACGCCATGATTGTTCGCAATATGGTGAACAAGCATAAAAAACGCCCTGCCAGCAACTATTGCGAACGAGTAACCGCCGACGACGGCGAAGTTGGTGAAGCCACTTTGAGAGCTTTCCAAGATAATGAAAAGCTGCTGCCGACCATCCTTACGACATCCTACAAACTTAGCACTGGTGTTGATGCTCGCAATGTGCGCAACATCGTGCTGATGCGACCAGTGCAGAACATCGTTGAGTTTAAACAAATTATTGGCCGCGGAACACGCTTATTCGACAAAAAATACTATTTCACAATATATGATTTTGTCGGTGCGTGCGATATGTTCAAAGACCCCGATTGGGATGGTGACCAGTACTGCCCTGTGTGTGGCAACTGGCCTTGTACTTGCAACAAGAAGAAACCGTATGTCGAACCAGACGATGGTTCCTTTGTCGTTCGTGAACCCGCACCATGCCCCGTTTGCGGAAATCTGCCATGCACCTGTGAAGGACCGAAAACCAAGCTCATTGATGTAAAACTTTCTACAGGCAGGAAACTTTCTATTGAAACGACATGGGAACAGAAGATATTCTTCGGTGACGAGTTCATCAGTATCGATGAATATGTAAAGAAGCTCTTTGGCAGAATACCTGACTTCTTCTCTGGAGCCGATGACCTCAGAAAGAAATGGTCAAACCCAGAAACCCGTGAACAACTGCTGAAAACGCTGGATGAAGCAGGTTTTGCAGAGGATAAGTTGATTCTCTTGAAGAACATGCTGAAAATGCAGAAATGCGACTTGCTGGATGTTCTGGAGTACATCGCTTACGACTCGACACCTATTGAGCGAGCAAAGCGAGTAGAACTTGTGAAGAAACAGTATGTCGATACTTTGATGGAAGAGCAGCGTGAGTTCGACAACCTGATTCTGCAATACTACGTCACCAACGGCTTTAAGGAACTCGGTTCAGACAATTTGAAAACATTTATTACTATAAAGTTCAATTCAATGTCTGACGCTAAAGATAGGCTACAAATGTCAGTTGCCGATATAAGAGCACATTACTTCGAATTACAGCGACAACTTTATAGTGCTTAGCTACTAAATACATACTGATCGGAACATACACGGGGACGGTTCTTTTGTTATCGTGCTGTGATAACGAAAGAACCGTCCTTCTGTTATGAAATATATATCACCAGATCTGCACGCGCTTCTCTGGTGCGAGATAGAGTTTCCCGTCAGTCACGTTGAAGAGTCTGTACCAGTCGTCGAAGAGTGTCACGATGACATTGACGCGGTTTTGGGGGATTGAATGGACGTCAAGGTACAACGCCTGCTTTTGGGCAAGGGTGGGATATTCCAGCCACAGTTTTGCATAGTGCAGGAAGAACTCCCGGCAGGCATAGTCGAGGGCAGCCCCCTGAAGCCCCTCATCCATTTTCTTCTGCTTGAAGAGTGAGTAGGCCAGCGTCATGCCGCCGTAGTCGGCCATGT
>ONDJ01000020.1 GCA_900316575.1 uncultured Prevotellaceae bacterium
GCGTATAGTTTGCTTTTACGGAATACAATTTAGGACAATTACTGCAAATAAGTTTCTTGAAAGGTCGCGGTTTGGCAGCCGTTCCATTATCAATATGGATATATTCAAGATATGTAAGACCACTACAATTCAATTCTTCTAATTCGGGGAAGAAAAGAAGGAGCCATGAAAGATAGTGTCTGCGCGCCTCAACAAAGCCTGCTCCTCCATGGTTATTCGAATGTGCTAAAGCCATTTGCGTCTTTGGCAAGTTTAGATATTGATGGGATGCATCATTGTAAACATAAGAAGGAATATACCCAAAGCCTAAATTTTGTACAACTCCATACGAGGTACGAGATCCGTTTTGTCCTGAAACATTCAGCTTTTTGAGGTTTCTAAAAATCTGAATACCATTCAAATCATACATCATAGAACTTCTCGAAGGATACTTGGCTTTGCTCAAGTCAAGATCGGTAACCGTATCAGCCTCTTCCTTTGTGATATAAAAACGACATTGATCAACATAACCACTAGGAACATAGTCAAAATGACGTGCTAAATAATAACGTAGTTCTGGATCCTCGAAATTACCGTCGTTGTCAGCAGTTGTAGTACCATATTTGTATTTGTAAATACGGCAATACTCTGTATTCGGCTCCAATTGTTCGTAAGCAGGTGCTTCTGGACCACCTTTGGTCTTAAAGCAATTCGTACGATCTCGTGCAGGATCATTAGGGTCTGGATAGCCATAAGCATCCGTTTTGTACCACACAACAGCCATCAACTGCATCGGCACGAACATACATGCCAATAGCAGGATCGTTAAGCGTGTAGAAATTCTTTTCATAATTGTTTTGGTTTATTATGGTTTATATTTTGTGCGCAAAAGCGGCACGCATCGAAAACTTTGCGTGGAGGGGAGGAGGTTGAGTTTGTTGTGTTTTAAGTTTGATTAAGGAAATAAGTTCTGAGAAACGCACTTTCTGCGCTTCGTTTACTCTCTATATGTTGTTTCTTCAAGAAAGGTTTTCTCATTATCGTAACGAACGCCGACCACGGTTCGGCACGTTGATTTGTTCAGCAAAAGTACTCCTTATGCATATAGCCTCAAATCTTCTTGCATATTCTCAATGAACTTTTGCTATTACCCCCCCCATTTTGTCAAATATGGATAGCAAAATAGCATACTTTGTCGCAGTTTCGTGAAGAAAGCGTGGCCAAGAAACCCTATGCGCTTCGCTAAGTGTCGGGCGGAATGGCGCAAGCGGATTGTCGTTGGACGCTTTCTGGAAACCCAACCCTCAATTTGTTTGACGCGCAAAACAAATCTTAAAGAAAAACGTTTGACGCGCGAAACGATTTTCCCAAGAAAACGTTTTGCGCGTCAAACAAATTAGCCACTTTTGCCCCACAAAAAACTTATTGTAAGATGAAACGCATCGTTCTCTTTTTGTTTCTCGTTGTTGCGATGATTGAATTGAAAGCATTCCCTGTGTATATCTGGCAAGGTAGCACTGACACCGATACCTACGAAAGCCTTTCGGCTGATTTCGCCAAGCTGAAAGGCCACGGCGTGACGGGTGTTTGCTATAATGCAGGCTTTGACACAGGGCGAATAGCCATAGCTGCCCGTGCTGCGAAGGCACAAGGCTTGGAATTTCACGCCTGGATACCTTGTATGCTCCAAGGCGGTAAACCCACGACGTGGTATGCGGTGAACCGTCTGGGCGTTCGTGCCAATCATGCGCCAGCCTATGTGCCCTACTATACGGCTCTCGACCCGCACAACCCCGATGTGCAGCAATGGCTCGTGGAACAATATGCAGCTGTGGCACGTATTCCCGAGGTGGACTACGTGCAACTCGACTACATCCGCTACGTTGATGTGATCTTGGCGCGCGGTTTGTGGGATAAATACGGCCTGGTGATGCACGAAGAGTATCCGCCTGCCGACTATTGCTATTGCGATGACTGCGTGGGCGACTTCAAAGCGCAGACGGGCATTGACATTCGCTCGGTGGGCAACCCCGCGAAATGCAAACCGTGGGCGCTTTTTCGCGAGAGCGTCATTACTGGACTGGTGGGCAAGATTGCCGCCGCCGTTCGCGCTGAGGGCAAGAAGGTGAGTGCCGACGTTTTTCCTGGTCCTAAGAGCCACGCCACGTGGATGGTGCGCCAGCAGTGGGACGCGTGGGACATTGACTTGGCTTTCCCGATGAACTACAACGATTTCTACCTCAAGTCCGCTAAGTGGGTAGGCAAAATGACGCGCGAAGAAGTGCGCAGCGTGCGCGGGCGTTTCCCTGTTATCAGCGGACTTTTTATTTGCAAAGACTGGCGCACGAAGCAGGACATCACAGACCCCGAGGGCTGGGGGCTCAGTCCTGAAGAACTCAAAGAGGCTGTGAGCCTCTCACTTCGCGCTGGTGCACAAGGCATTTGCTTGTTTAGTGCCAGCAGCATGACCGAGGAGCATTGGGCAGCATTGGAAACGCTTTATTGAAAAAACGGAGGGCATGGCCAACATAATAGGGAGCGACAAGACCTTCGCTCCCATTTTTGTTGTGCGAGAAAGCGACCTCGACAACTTTTCATGGCCGTGAAAAGTTAAGTTCATCGCCGTGAAAAGTTAAGTTCATGGCCATGAAAAGTTAAGTTCATGGCCGTGAAAAGTAGGCAAGGTGGGAAATAAGCACGCTATAAAAGGGATAAAAGGAGGTGCAATGCGCCCTTGGCGTATGCTATGATTGCGAGCGAGGACGCCCGCACTCCCAGCTTTTGCAAAAGAGGAAGCGGTGGTGGTTGTCGCTGCGGTCTATAAGAAAAAAACCAAGTCGGTGTTGAAACGGACTTGGCTTTTTAAGTTTATTCTACAAAAAGGCTCTCCCTATTGTGCAAGCCTCGGAGGAAATCGGCTGTAGGCATACGCCGGCGGCCTGCAATTTGGATTTCATCGACCAAAATCCGACCATCAACAACTGGGACGGTGAGGGTATCTTTACCACAAATGCAGGGTTTAGGGGCAGAAGCGGCTAAGTTTGTTGGCACTGGGGCTTCTTCGTTTGTACGAGCATCGGACGTAGGCTCAAAGTGTGCCTTGTAGATTTTTATTTCGGTGCGCTTGTCGCCGTCAATGAGTGTGGTCCACGCGGCAGGATATGGTGCCAGTCCGCGAATGAAGTTGAAAACAGCGCGTCCCTCTTGGTTCCAATCTATGCGACATGTTTCTTTGAAGATTTTTGGAGCGGGACGAAGCGGTTCTGTTTCAACTTGGGGCTGAGCGGGCGCTGTGCCATTGGCAATGGATTGGACGGTTTCGACGACTAATGCTGCTCCAAGTTCCATGAGTCGGTCGTGGACGGTGCCTGCATTGTCTTCATCGGTAATGGGCGTGGTGCGTTGGAAAATGATGTTGCCCGTGTCGATGGCGTGTTTGAGAAAGAAGGTGGTCACTCCCGTTTGGCGGTCGCCGTTGATGACAGCCCAGTTGATGGGTGCTGCCCCGCGATATTGGGGCAAGAGCGAGGCGTGGAGATTGAACGTGCCGAGCCGCGGCATGCTCCACACGCTTTCGGGCAACATACGGAAAGCTACAACCACCCCGAGGTCGGGGCGAAGGGCTTGAAGTTCTGCCAAGAACTCGGGGGCTTTGAGGCTCGCGGGCTGTAGCACGGGCAAACCAGCTTGGAGCGCATATTGCTTCACAGGGCTGGGCTGCAGCGTGTCTTGGTGACGGCCTTTAGGCTTATCGGGCATAGTGACCACGCCCACGACGTTTGCACCTGCCTCTACAAGGGCTTGCAAGGAGGCTACGGCAAATTCGGGCGTGCCCATAAATACGATACGTAGGGATTTCATATTACGGGGGAGGTTTTAGAGATTACTCTTCAGAAAAGTCGCGCATCATCTTGCGGTAGGATGCGTAGAGCGTGTTCTTAGAAATAAAACCACTGAACCGCCCGTCGGTGTCGATCACGGGGAGTTTTGTGGCAGTGGTTTCATCGAAGGTGTCCATCACTTGGCGCATGGGGTCGTCGCTGTGGAGCACGGCCACGGGCTGTTCCATCAGTTGTTCCACGCGATAGAGGCGATAGAGTTCGGTGCGATACATGAGGTGGCGCAGGTTGTTGATATTGATAATGCCCAACAAAGCCCCGCCAGCGTCAACCACGGGGAACATATATTCTGTGCCGCGCGAGATGACTTGCACCATGTGGGCCATGGGCATATCGGGCGAGAGTTTAGGCATACGCTTGTCTATAACTGCATCGAGCGACATGAGCGTGAGAATGGCGTTGTCTTTGTGGTGGGTTATCAGTTCGCCGCGCCGCGCCAGTCGCTGGGCGTAAATGCTATGAGGCTCAAAGGCTACAATGGTGAGGTAGGACGCTACGCTCACGATCATCAAAGGCATGAAAAGTCCGTATCCACCCGTTAGTTCGGCAATGAGAAACACGCCTGTAAGGGGAGCATGGAACACGCCGCTCATCACACCCGCCATACCCAGCAAGGCAAAGATAGCCTCGGGAGCTGTGAGCGAGGGGAAGTAACCATTCCAAAGCGTGGAAAACACGTAACCGCCTATACAACCCAAGAAAAGCGAGGGAGCAAACGTACCACCGCAACCACCACCGCCGTTGGTGGCCGTAGCAGCAAAGACTTTCACCACGAGAATAAGTGCCAGATAAGGGATGAGCCAAGCTGTGCGTCCATAGAAGAGGGAATTGTTGAGCACTTCCTGGGCGCGGCCATTGAGCAGGAGCTCTACGGTATTATAGCCCTCGCCATAGAGCGATGGGAAAAGGAATATCAATCCGGCGAGAATTGCACCGCCCGTGAGGATGCGCGTCCACATACCAGGCAATCGCGTGAAAAACTGCTCAAAGCGGCTCATGGTGCGTGTGAAATAGAGCGAAATCAATCCGCAGAACACGCCGAGCAACCCTACGCTGAGCACGTCTTTTACTTCAAAGGAGAGCGACGTTTCGAAATGGAACATCGCATCGGCACCACCGATGGCGTATGTGACGCATGTGGCGGTGATGCTGGCTACGAGTAAAGGTAAGAGCGAAGCCATGGTGAGGTCCACCATCAAGACTTCGAGCGTAAAGACGAGGCCTGCGATAGGCGCTTTGAAAATGGCTGCTACTGCAGCCGATGCGCCGCAACCGATGAGAATCATGGTGGCCCGATGGTCCATACCAAACCTGCGCCCAACGTCGCTTCCTATGGCTGAACCCGTCAACGCGATGGGCGACTCGGCTCCCACCGAACCACCGAACCCGATGGTCAAGGCCGAGGCTACAATGCTCGACCACGTGTTGTGCGACTTGATGTGACCTTGGCGGCGAGAGATGGCATAGAGTATCTTTGTGACACCATGGCCAATGTCGTCGCGCACGACAAAACGTATGAAAAGCGCACTAAGCGCAATACCGACGACGGGATAAACCAAGTAGCGCCAGTTACTCACCGTAGCATCAAAGCCGCCCGTGAGAAGCATAGAGATGGTCTCAATGAGCCACTTCATCACGTTGGCAGCCAAGGCCGAAAGCACACCGACGATGAAGGCCAGCAACACATGGTACTGTCGCTCGCTCAAATGGGCAGCACACCAAGTGGGAAGGGCTTTCAAACGGACTGTCATCGTTTCTCTCTCTCTTTATCGGATTATCTTTACCTCGCCGCCCTGACCTATCTTGATAATGCCCGAAGGCTTGGCAGCGGGCTTTTCATCGCGGCGAGAAGTACATATATAGTCAACGGCAGCCTTCACGTCCTCGCTAATTTCAGCAAAACAGCGCGGCGATGGCTCTCCGCTGATGTTGGCGGAGGTAGAAACGACAGCACGACCCATGCGTTTACACAAGGCCTGACTAAACGGCTCGCGCGTGACACGGATAGCTACACTGCCATCGGCAGCAACAAGGTTGGACGCCAAGTTGCGGGCTTCGTCGTAAACCAGAGTAAGAGGACTCGTAGCCACGTCCATCAAGTCCCAAGCAGCATCGGGCACAACTGAAACATAACGTTGCACTGTCTCGGGCGCATCAACCAAAGCAATGAGTGCCTTGGAATCATCGCGACGCTTGAGGGCAAAGACTTTGCGCACCGCCGCTTCGTTCGTAGCGTCGCAGGCTAAACCCCAAATGGTGTCGGTAGGCATAAGCACCAATCCGCCGCTACGCATCACGCGAACGGCTTCACGAATATCATCAAGCCATTCGGGGGAAAGCGCGGTACGAAGTGAAGATTGTTTAGAAGGATTTTGTGGCTTCATTGCAGGAAATTCTGCCCGCAAAGATAATAAGCTGAAAGCCAAAGAAAGCACGTCTGAGCGAAAAAACGGGAAAAAGCGGTCCGCTCTGTCGGCAAAACAAAGTATTTTTGCCGTGTAAACTTTTTACCCCACAACAATTATGGCAAAAATCAAATGTATAGGAGTGCTCACTTCAGGCGGTGATGCTCCAGGCATGAACGCAGCAATTCGCGCCGTGACGCGCTCGGCCATCGCCAACGGCATACGCGTGAAAGGCATTTACCGAGGCTACGACGGCCTCATAACAGGCGATGTTCGCGAGTTCACCACTGAAAACGTTTCAAACATCATACAAACCGGCGGCACCATACTGCGCACAGCTCGCAGCCAAGCCTTTATGACCGAAGAAGGCCGACAGAAAGCACACGACACTTTGGTGCGCGAAGAGATTGACGCGCTGATAATCATCGGCGGAAACGGTTCGCTCACTGGCGCAAAGATTTTTGCCGAGGAATACGACTACCCTTGCATAGGCCTACCTGGAACTATTGACAACGACCTCTTCGGAACGGACTCAACCATCGGCTACGACACCACGCTCAACACCATTCTGCAGTGCGCCGATAAAATCCGCGACACGGCCAACAGCCACGAGCGTATCTTTTTCATTGAAGTGATGGGGCGCGACGCTGGCTTCTTGGCACAAAATAGTGCTATAGCCGCAGGTGCCGAGTGTGCCATTATTCCCGAAGACAACACAGGCAAGGACCAACTCATTGAATTTATGGAGCGCGGCATACGCAAGTCAAAGAAGAGTTGCATCGTCATTGTCAGCGAAAGCCCCACATGCGGCGCACTGCACTATGCCAAACGTGTCAACAAGGAGTATCCCGAATTTGACGTGCGCGTTTCCATCCTCGGCCACCTGCAGCGCGGCGGTTCGCCCACGGCGCACGACCGCATCTTGGCTTCACTCGTGGGATACGGAGCCATACAAGCCTTGCTCATGGGACAACGCAACGTGATGGTAGGTGTGCGCAACAACGAGATAGTTTACGTGCCCTTCATTGAAGCCGTGGGAAAACGCAAGCCTATCAACAAGGGACTTATCCACATGCTCGATGAGCTTTCAATTTAAGCAATTTGCCATAGCCGACGACCGCTGCGCCATGAAGGTAAATACCGATGGCGTGCTACTCGGAGCGTGGGCAAGCATGGAAGGTTGCACCCGTGCGCTCGACATCGGCACGGGAAGCGGTGTGATTGCACTGATGATGGCACAACGCACGCCCGCTCAAACTGAAGTTGTCGGCATTGACATTGACGAAGCAAGCATCGCACAAGCACAAGAAAACGCTGAAGCTTCGCCCTTTGCGTCAAGGGTTTGTATGCAGAAAGCCGATATCCGACGGTTTGAAGCCGAGCCCTTCAGCCACATTGTATGCAACCCACCTTTTCACACCGAAACACTCACCTCGCCCAAAGACCGGCGTGCACAAGCCCGTCATGCCCATGCGCTAACACTCAAAGAACTCATACACCACGCCGTCCGCCTGCTCGCTCCTGAGGGACACTTCGCCATGATTGCTCCTTGCGCAGCGAAGTCAATCGTTTTGAGCGCAGCCGTAGAAATAGGCCTGCAACTCACGCGCCTCACCACCGTACACACAAAAGCAGGGAAAGCACCAAAGCGCTTATTGATAGAATGGACGAAACAAGCGCACGCTTCCAAAGAGGGATTGAAAGAAGCCGAAACGCTCTTCCTAACTAATTCAGACGGAAGTAGAACCGCCGAATATGCGGCACTGACAAGAGAGTTTTATCTGAATACTTAACCGATTTGGGCTAAAAGGCATCTAAACCGACCTAACCAAACTTAAAAGGTTTAGCTCAACGCTTACAAAAGCCTCCCCAACGCTTGCGCTTGCAAACAGATGGGGAGGCACGTTTTCATTATTCATTTACTTTAATCTTTAGTAGGTCAAAGTACATCAGCCGAGTGTTCAAAGGTAAACGACCGCCGCCGATACCCATATACTTGGCTTCAAGCCGTTCGTCATTAATAAGGTAGCGAAAACCATTCTTTACATAATAACGAAGCGTTTCAGGACGATTCAGCGCATCAACAATAAGGAAACGGCAGCCCGTGCGATTGTTGGAATCGCTCTGATTGCTGTAGCCATAGTTGTCTTTATTGTTTAAGCGGCGTTTACGCTGCAAAAGTATTACACTTCTACTATTAACGATAAGAAATGCAGAACATAACGTGCATTCATGTAGTAATTGTAGCGGACACTCCTCTACCCTACTCAAAGCGTATGGCCTTGGCGGGCTGCACGCGCGAAACGGCGTAGCTGGGAAGGAGCAATGCACCTACCGTAAGCAACAACGTACCCACGTTGAGGGCTAGCCACCACCACCAAGTCAGCAACACGGGGACTTGCTCTACATAGTAAGAAGCGGGGTCTAAGCGCAAAGGAGCCCAATAATGCTGCACAGCGATGAGTCCAAGCCCAACAACGTTGCCGATAATCATACCTTTGCCGACTATCATCGCAGCCAACCATAAGAAAGCGTGACGCAACTGGGTGTTGGTTGCTCCCACAGCCTTGAGCACACCGATGGTTTGCACGCGCTCAAGAATAAGAATAAGCAAACCGCTAATCATCGTGAAGCCTGCTACCAGTATCATGAGCACCAACACCACGACTACGTCGAAGTCGAGCAGGTCTATCCACTGAAAAGTAGTGACAGCACGCGGGTCTTCGCGCACACTGAGGGCTACGGGCTGCATACCTGCGCTGTCGGTGTGATGAAGCAGAATTTCTCGAATTGGTGCAAGAGCCCCTTCGTGGCGGTCGAAGTCTTGGGTAAGCACCTCAATGGTGCTACAGAGATTGGGAGCCCAGCCGTTGAGCGTATTGACTGTATGCCGGTCTGTCAACACAAAGAGTTCATCGAATTGCGCAAGATTGGTATCGTAAAGCCCTGCGATGGTAAACCGACGCATCTTCACAACGTCTTCAAAAAAGTAAGCATATACGCGCTGCCCCACTTTAAGTCCGAGTTTCGTAGCAAGACGTTTGGAAAGAACAATGTTATTACCCGACTTGCTTGCACTAAAACGAGGCCACGCCCCTTCTACGAGGGATTTCTTCATAAAAGCATCGTCAAAATCCTCGCCCACGCCTTTCAGTGCTATGGTGGTGAAGTGGTCGTTGGTTTTGAGGATGCCCATCTTTTGTGAAACGAGCTCTACGTGCGTCACCATTGGTACGCGGCGCAGACTATCAAGAAGAGGTTCGCTGACCGCTACAGGGAAGTCTTCGGGCGACTGGAACGAAGACATATCCAATATCTCAATGTGCGAACCGAAGCCTGATATCTTGTCTTTCACCTCTTGCTGAAAACCTTTTGAAACCGCTACGGCAATCAGCATAACCGCCAAGCCCACCGCCACACCAAACGTAGCCACAAACACTGCTGGAGCCGATGAGCGACGATTGCTTTGGTTGGCATTAGCCGTGCGGAAACGGCGAGCAAGAAACAAAGGGAAAGACATGGTGTTTACTATTGGACAAGTTGCGCTTTGAAACGTCCGAGAAATAGTCTAATTGTAAATTGTCAAATGCGGGGGTTGTCAGATATTAGTTTTTCTCCCAGGATAGGCTTTCAAAGCTTCGGCAAGCACGTTCAAGGCGCGTTCCAAGTCTTCTTTACAGAGCACGTAGGCAATGCGCACTTCATCAATGCCAGCCCCTGGCGTGGTGTAAAAGCCTGCTGCCGGAGCAAGCATGATGGTCTGCCCCTCGTACTGAAAGTCGGTGAGACACCAAGCACAGAAACGCTCGGCATCGTCAACCGGCAAACGAGCCACCGTATAAAAAGCTCCCATCGGTATGGGCGAATAAACGCCTGGAATACGATTGAGCCCATCGATGAGACACTTACGACGCTCCACATACTCCTCGTAAACCATTTCGGCATACGCCCCTGGCTCATCCATGGAAGCCTCTGCCACAATCTGCCCCAACAAAGGCGGGCTGAGACGTGCCTGACAAAACTTCATCACTGCGGCACGCACCTCGGCATTCTTCGTTATCAACGCTCCTATGCGTATGCCGCACTCGCTATAACGCTTCGACACGCTGTCGATAAGCACCACGTTTTGCTCAATGCCTTCCAAGTGGCACGCGCTGATATAGGGCGAACCTGTATAAATGAATTCGCGATATACTTCGTCGCTAAACAGATAGAGGTCGTACTTCTTCACCAAGTCGCGTATCTGATTCATCTCGCGGCGCGTGTAGAGATAGCCCGTAGGGTTGTTGGGATTGCAAATAAGGATGGCGCGTGTGCGCTCGTTGATCAATTCCTCAAACTTTTCCACCTTGGGCAGCGAGAAACCTTCGTCAATCGTTGTAGCTATGCTTCGTATCTTTGCGCCTGCACTGACAGCGAAGGCCATGTAGTTGGCATAACTCGGTTCGGGAATGATGATCTCATCGCCAGGATTGAGACACGAAAGAAAAGCGAACAACACGGCTTCGCTGCCGCCCGTTGTAATGATGATATCGTCGGGCGTAAGTGCTATGTTGTACTTCGCGTAGTACTTCACCAGTTTTTCGCGATAAGAAAGGAAACCCTGGCTGGGACTGTATTCCAAGACACTGCGGTCAATATGCTTGAGGACTTCCAGTCCGCTTTGTGGGGTGCGTACATCAGGTTGGCCTATATTGAGGTGAAAGACGTGTGTGCCACGTTTTTTGGCTTCAACCGCCAACGGCGCAAGTTTACGAATAGGCGAAGAGGGCATCTCTACGGCACGAGAAGAAAGTTTCGGCATACGCTATATAATATATATGATGGAGTGGTGCGCAAGGCGCAAAACAAGCGCCTATACCATTTTTCGTTCAGTTTTGCAGGCAAAAGTACTGAAAACAACGTAATTCTTCTTATTTTTGTCGCAAAGAAACCCGCTGCTTATGAAAATCGTAGCCGATTTATTGGTGAAAGAGCGCGTGAGACTAACATCCGCTCATACGCTACTTTCGCTGTTTCGTCCTTCCCTTTCACACATTCAGCCTGGGCAATTCGTAGAAGTACGTGTTGACAAAAGTCCTGCAACATTCTTGCGCCGCCCCATTTCCATTCACAATTACAATGGTTCAGACACCATAGAACTTTTGGTGCACGATGTTGGCGAAGGCACACACCAACTCTGCGAAACACCCGTTGGAAACACATTGAACTGTGTGCTGCCATTAGGAAATGGTTTTTCACTGCCCGAAAGCCCACAAAACGCTTTGCTCGTCGGCGGCGGAGTTGGCGTTGCGCCTTTGCTCCATCTGGGAAAAACATTGCACGAGCGCGGTTGTCATGTAACGTTTATTCTTGGCGGGAAGACAAGTAACGACATCTTACGCCGCGAAGCTTTTGAGCCATACGGGCGCATTTGCCTCACCACCGAAGACGGCTCCGCTGGCACAAAGGGGTTTGTCACCCAGCACGAAGCGATGCACGCTACCAAATACGACATTATTTATACTTGCGGTCCTAAACCCATGATGCAAGCCGTGGCACGCATTGCAAGCGAAAAAGACATTCCCTGCCAAGCTTCGCTCGAAAACATGATGGCCTGCGGTCTGGGAGCGTGTCTGTGCTGTGTAGAAAAAACCACATCGGGCAATCGATGCGTCTGCACAGACGGTCCTGTGTTCGACACGAAAGAACTGACATGGTAGAATTTGAAAAGTTTAGAATTTGACAATTACACAATTTACCATTTTACTATTTTGCGGACGTTTCTCAGCGCAGTAGTCTAATTGTAAATTGTCAAATGTATGATTAGCCTCTAACCTATGTGCGATTTACAAATAAACATTGGCGCACTGCGCTTGAAAAATCCCGTTCTGACAGCCAGCGGAACCTTTGGATACGGCACAGAGTTCGCTCCATTTCTTGACCTTGAAGCCTTGGGCGGCTTTATTGTGAAAGGAACGACGCTTCATCCTCGCGAGGGAAATGACTATCCCCGTATGGCAGAAACACCATCGGGTATGCTGAACTGCGTGGGTCTGCAAAACAAAGGCGTGGACCACTTTTGCCGCAAAATCTATCCCACGCTCAAAGACCTCAAAACCAACGTGATTGTCAACGTGAGCGGCTCAACCATTGAAGACTATGCCGAGTGCGCAGCGCGCATTGCCGAATTGGAACACATTCCCGCCATAGAACTCAACATCTCTTGCCCCAACGTGAAAGCTGGCGGAATGGCTTTCGGCGTGACAACAGAAGGTGCCTCGGCGGTAGTAAAGGCTGTGCGCAAGGTTTATCCCAAGACACTTATCGTGAAACTCTCGCCCAACGTCACAGACATCACCGAAATAGCCCGCGCCGTCGAAGCCGAAGGTGCCGACAGCGTCTCGCTCATTAACACTTTGCTGGGCATGGCCATTGACATAGAAAAACGAAGTCCCGTTCTTAGCATAGCCACTGGCGGACTGAGCGGACCAGCGGTACGCCCCATAGCCCTGCGCATGGTGTGGCAAACGGCCAAAGCGATTAACATACCCGTAATTGGTCTGGGCGGTATTTGCACCGCCGAAGATGCCATCAGTTTCATCATGGCTGGAGCTACGGCCATACAGATAGGCACGGCCAACTTCCTCGACCCACGCACAGCCCAGCAAGTCGCCGAAGGCATAGAAACGTGGATGAATACCCACGGCGTGAAATCGCTTGAAGAGATAAGAGGGTGTGTCGCATAGCACAAAAACTTTATTAACTCATGAAAAGCCACATCTATTACCCTAAAACGTTAAACGAAGCCCCAGCTTACATCTTCAAGTCCATGCAAGAGCGTGAAGACAGCGAGTTGGTGTTTGTGCCCGACTTCACCCTGCAACCTCGCTCGTTCCTTCACAAAGTGCTGAAGTTTCTCTTCATCGGACGAATACCCGTCAGCGGAAAATGGGCTGAACGCATCACGGGCTACAAGGGATGGCAATGGCTGAAAACTTTGAAACCTGCTGACCGCCTATTGCTCAATGGCGTTACAAACTTGAAAACGCTCAAAGCTATAGCTTGGCTCACTCCAAAGGGCGTGCGTCGTTATCAATACTTCAATAATTGCCTGCGCTTCGTGCTTCCACCCGAAGTGGTAGCCTATCGCGTGAAGCGGATGCACGAAATGGGATATACGCTTGTCACCTTCGACCCCCAAGAGGCCGAAGAGCACAAAATGGTCTATGCGCCTCAGTTTTACCGCTTTCCCGACAGCGCGCCAGCAAAAGAGATAAAATACGACTTCTTTTTCTGCGGCGAAGCAAAAGACCGAGGCGAACGTTTGAATCGCCTCAAACAACAACTCGAAGAACAAGGGTTCAAATGCCTTTTCATCGTAGTGGGCACAGGCGACAAACGCATTACGTACGAACAATACATAGAACACGTGCGCGAAAGTCGTTGCTTGGTAGATTTGTTTCGCGAGGGGCAAGTAGGAATTACTCGCCGCCCAGTTGAAGCTCTGTTTTTCGACAAGAAGCTACTGACCGAAAATCCTCAAATCACAACGTTCGACTTTTTCCGCCGAGAAAACATCCTTGCCATGGAGCCAGGCTCAAACCTTGACACCGAGGCTGTGATGCACTTTATGCAAATGCCCTTAACAACCATCCCCAACGAGATAAAAGAGCGATACACCGTAGAACAATGGCTAACCTATTTCAAAGATTAAAGGTTAAAGGCTAAAGGATAAAGCCCTTCGCAACTCTAAACTTTAAACGAACAACGCTAAACTTCACTAACAATGACGCTGATCATTTGTGCGATATTCCTTGTTGGACTGATACTGCTCGCCACCCCACGCTTGCACAAGCTCAACGCCGCGGCGGTAGCTGTGTTTTTAGCAGCCGTTTGCTGGGTGCTCTACCTTATTCAAGCCGACGAATACATCACGGCACTCCATGGCGAAGCATATCAGCAATTCCTTGACGGAAGAACAGCCTCGCACGCTTTGGCCAAACAGTTCGTTGCGCAAACCGTTTTTTCGCACTACGTGGCTGTAGCTTCAGGCGTTGTGCTATTTCTGCTTTCAACGATGAACATCGTAGAAATCTTGCACAACAACGGTTGCTTTGATTTTCTCACGGCATGGTTGCGCACACGTTCGCCAAAGCGTTTGATTTGGACGCTATCTGCTTTCACCTTTCTGCTTTCGGCCAACTTGGACAACCTCACTACGGCTGTGCTGATGCTCACACTGATGCACACCTTGGTGACAAGCGACCGCTTGCGGCGTATTTATGGTTTTGTCATCGTCATGTCTGTAGCCTGCGGTGGTGCTATGACTGTCATCGGCGACGTAACCAGCCTCACGCTTTGGACTGAGGGATTGGTCACACCCACCAACTACAGCCTTATGCTCGCTCTGCCCTGCATGGCAGCTTTAGCGACAACATTGTTCCTCTTAATGCCTAAACTACCATCGAGATTAGAACTTACCAGTACGGCAGGAGCTTATCGCGGCGACGACAATCTACTCCCTGCATGGCAGCGTTTCTTACTCTTATTCATAGGCATTGGCGGATTGTGGTTTATACCAACATTTCACCACCTCACCCAGCTTCCTCCTTTTGTAGGTGCACTATGCGTAGTGGCTGTGCTTTGGGTAGTCAACGAGCTTTGCAATCGCAAACTGATATTTAGCGACCGCATGTCGCGCCGTCGCTTCCCCACGGCCTTGCAATATGCCAACGTGCAAAACATGATGCTCTTCACGGGGCTCATACTCTCTATTGCTGCCGTTCGCGAAACAGGAGTGTTGGACACTCTATCCGCAGCCTTGGCACCTCATGGCGGGCACATGTACCTTAGCGGGGCGGTCCATGGCATATTGGGAGCACTCGTTGGTAACGTCACTGCGCTGATTGGTGGATTGGCAGTTTTTAATACCCCATCATTTACCGAAACCATCCCTGAGGCCTACGCCGCTGAAGGCATTTTCTGGCCATGGCTCAGCTTGTGTACCTCATTGGGCGGTGCGATGCTCCTCGGCGGCACAGTGGCAGGCATTTTCTTCGAACGCATGGAAAAAGCTCCTTTATCCTGGTACCTACGCCATTGCTCACCGCGCGTCTTTGTCGGCTGGGTGGTAGCGGCAGTCGTATTCTTTGCTCAAACATATTTATTCTAACATCATACTGAAATGAAAAAACTTTTACTCAACTTATGCCTTCTTGCGCTTACCTCGGCAAGTCCGTTCCTATGCCAACAAGCTTTAGCGCAGAGTGTGCCTTTCCCACAGCAACAACAAGCGGGCATGGCAGTAGCCGAAAGCGACGGAACAACCTACACACTGAGCAATGATTTGCTCTCTGCATCATTTGTTCGCGACAAAGGTACCCTCCTCTTTGGTGGGTGCGAAGCCATGAACCTCCTGCCTGGCACCGAGTTGTTCACCATAGAACTTTCGGGCGGCACGAAAGTCAAAGCTTCTGAAATGACATTGAGCGATGTTCGCACCATCACTTTAACTCCCGATGCCCAAGCAGCCCGTGGCAGTGAGAAACTGGCGGGCAAAGCCATTGAAGCCGAATTTATCTATCAAAACTTAACACTCACTTGGCGGGCAGTGTTGCGCGACGGAAGCCACTACCTGCGCACAGAACTCAGCCTTACGGCGGGACGTGCCACGGCCATGTCGGCCATCACGCCCATGATATACAATGTTGACAACGAAGCCGCTGGGAGCACACCCGTAGTAGTGGGCAACACACGCGGGGCAGTGTTGGCCAGCGAGAAGATTTTTGCAGGATTGGAAACGCCTATGGGCATCAACACCGTGAGCGGTGCTACAAGCGGCGAGCCATTTGCCTATACCGCTTGGAACAGCACTTACTTTGCCGACGATGCTCCCGAAGTGTTGCCTTCAGGTATTTCGGCTTTGGGCTTTACAGCCAGTTACTTGAAAATAAAGCAAGGATACTTGGCTATCAAAGACGCCGGCACTCACACCGTAACGTTCAAGTTCACGAGTGGCTCGCACCGACTTGACCTGGCTGGCGTTGATGTGCTTGACGCTTTCACGGGCGAAATCGTAGCCAGTGATTACCACAAGGGCTATTCGGGCGGGAGTAGTTCGAATAACGTCTTTACGCTCTCCATTCCCGAAGCGGGCTACTACCTTGTGCGCTACTACCGCGATATGACCGAGGTCGTAGATGGCGTTATCACCGGGTCGTGGAACAGCAATGGTTCCATCACTTGGACAGGCAAAGTGACTGCTCCTTCTGTGGTTTATGACGGCGCGCTGGACAAAAACGTTCTTGCCACAGACGGGGGTGATGCCTCAGGTCTGAGCAACCCTATCTTGAACATTGGCGGCACACGCACCGATACTTGGAACACCAGTTCGTGGACTACGGTAGAAACACCCGCACAAGCCATAACCGACATGGGCTACAACTATCCGCGCGTGAAATACATGGACAAGGCAATAGCCTTTGCTGAGGGCGGCGGTACACTCTCGGCCACTTACGTTTACCAAAGTGGCACGCACGGATTGACCATCGCCGGCGTAGAACTCATTGATGCCGACGGCAACGTGGCCGCAAGCGACTATCACCAAGGCTTCTCGGGACACGCCAAGACCAACAACACCTATTCATTTATCGTGCGAACTGCCGGTGATTATCGGCTGCGTTATCTCTGTATTCTTGGTGATGCCGACAACACGTCAACGGGCAACATCAACCTCTCCTACTCGCTCAACGAAACATTGCACCTACCCGCACAAAGCGGCGTGGGCATTGAAGGCCGCTGGAGTCGCAACACAACGCTTGCAGCTGGCACCACGTGGGAGATTAGTGCTGTTGTAGGGCTCATCGCTCCAGGACAAGCACGCCGCAGCTTCCTTTGCTACAGCGAGCGCGAGCGCGCGGTGCCCTGGCGCCCCACACCCGTCTATGTTTCATGGTACGAGCTCAACATTGACCGCAACAACTCGCACGACTATTCGGGCAACATGACCATTGAGCAGTGCGAAGACGTGATGAACCATTGGAAAACCGACTTTTACGACAAATACGGGGAATCCCCCGCTGTATTCATGTGGGACGATGGTTGGGACGAATATGGCACATGGGGCTTCAATCCTAATTTCCCCAACGGTTTCACACCCGTTGACAAGATTGCCCAACAGATGGGAAGCGGCATAGGAGCGTGGCTTGGCCCAGTAGGAGGCTATGGCACCAGTGGAAACTATCGCCGCAGTTACTGGAGCAGTCGCGGCGGGATGCAACTTTCAAATCCTGCATACTACAACGTGTTCTATAACGCCTGCAAGTACATGATTGACAACTACGACTTCCGTTTCTTCAAGTTCGACGGCATCAGTGCCCAATGGAGTAGTGTGGGTCCCGATGCTGGCACAACGGGCGAAGAGAATGCTGAAGGCATCATTGCCATAGAACAAGCCTTGCGGCGCATCAAACCCGACATCTTCTTCAACACCACCGTGGGAACATGGGCCTCACCCTTCTGGTTCCATGTCAGCGATGCCGTGTGGAGACAAGAGAACGACTACGGCGAAATAGGCAACCAAGGCACCGACCGCGAAAAGTGGATTACCTACCGCGACCGACTGGTTTATCAAAACTTTGTGCAGAACTCGCCGCTCTGTCCTATCAACACGATGATGACGCACGGCTTCATCCTAACCAAGTTTGGTGCCGTGTCGAAGAACATGGACTACGCTGGTATCCTTCGCGAAATGCGTTGCGCCTTTGCTTGCGGCAGTGGTATGGTGGAACTCTACAACGACTACGCCCTGATGAACTCTATCAACAACGGCAAACTCTGGGCTGACCTTGCCGAGTGTATCGCTTGGCAGCGCGACAATGCCGACGTACTGCCCGATGCTCACTGGGTGGGCGGCAATCCTTGGGACGGCTCTAAGGCTAATATCTACGGCTGGGCTTCGTGGAACGGGCCGCGCGGAACCTTTGCCCTGCGCAACCCTTCGACCTCGGCACAAACACTCACCACCACCTATCGCGAAATCTTTGAAATACCCGCCCATCTCAACGGAAAGGTACAACTCACAAAGGCTTTCGAAAGTAACCAAGCAAACCTCGGCGGGGCACTTACTACCAAGGAATACGACTTCGACCAAAGCATCACGCTCCGTCCTGCCGCCAGTAGCGTCTATGTGTTCAACGCCACGTTCACTTACGATGGCGAAGAAACCCCCGTTGAGACCATACGTACAGACAATCCTTCATCAAGTACAAGCGCTATTTATGACCTTCAGGGCCGCCGCATCAGCAACCCCGCTGGCGGTATCTACATCATACGTCGCGCCGATGGCACAAGCCACAAGGTGATGAGACCATAACACGGTCATTACAGCATTGGCAATTCATCATAACAAAA
Source organism: uncultured Prevotellaceae bacterium (assembly GCA_900316575.1). Taxonomy (GTDB): domain Bacteria; phylum Bacteroidota; class Bacteroidia; order Bacteroidales; family Bacteroidaceae; genus Alloprevotella. The sequence continues at coordinate 18,677 of ONDJ01000020.1, forward strand.
GCCGCTGGCCAAATGGTCGGCGGCTTTTGCGTGTATGCATTTATAGAACACCCCTTATATGTGTGTCAGTCGAGTTTGAGCACGGCGAGGAAAGCTTTCTGTGGCACTTGCACGTTGCCGATTTCTTTCATGCGTTTCTTGCCGCGCTTCTGTTTTTCAAGGAGTTTGCGCTTACGACTCACGTCGCCGCCATAGCACTTGGCGGTTACGTCCTTACGCACTTGCTTGACGGTTTCGCGAGCTATGATTTTAGCACCGATAGCGGCTTGAATAGCGATGTCAAACTGTTGGCGCGGCAGCAGTTCCTTCAAGCGTTCGCACATGCGCCGACCGAAGGTGACGCTGTTGTCAACGTGGGTCAGCGTGCTGAGGGCATCGACGGGCTCGCCGTTGAGCAGGATGTCGAGCTTCACCAAGCGCGAAGGCCTCATACCGATGGCGTGGTAGTCAAACGAAGCGTAGCCCTTTGAGATGCTCTTGAGTTTGTCGTAGAAGTCTATGACGATTTCGGCCAAGGGCATGTCGTAGTGGAGCTCCACACGGTCGCCGCTGACGTACTCCTGCTTGATGAGTTCGCCGCGTTTGCTCAGACAGAGCTTCATGATGGCACCGATAAAGTCCGTGCGTGTGATGACGGAAGCACGTATGTAGGGCTCTTCGATGTGCTCAATGTCAACGGGGTCGGGCATACCGGCAGGATTGTGCACCTCGTGCATCTCGCCGTGCTTGTCGAAGACGTGGTAGGACACGTTGGGCACGGTGGTGATGACGTTCATATTGAACTCGCGGTCGAGGCGCTCTTGAATAATCTCCATGTGCAACAATCCGAGGAAGCCGCAGCGGAAACCAAAACCAAGCGCAACACTGCTTTCGGGCTGAAAGGTGAGCGAAGCATCGTTGAGCTGCAGTTTCTCTAGACTGGCTCGTAGTTGCTCAAAGTCTTCGGTCTCGATGGGATAAACTCCGGCAAAGACCATGGGTTTTACTTCCTCAAAGCCTTCAATGGCTTTGGAGCAGGGGTTGGCTACTGCGGTGATCGTGTCGCCCACTTTAACCTCGGTAGCGGTCTTGATGCCGCTGACAATGTAGCCCACGTCGCCGCAGCCAAGCTTTTGGCGGGGACTGAGTTCCATCTTGAGCACACCCACTTCGTCGGCCTTATACTGGTGAGCGGTGTTGACAAAGAGCACGTCCTGCCCTGTGCTGATGGTGCCATTGACTATCTTGAAATAGGCGATAATTCCCCGAAAGGGATTGAACACACTGTCGAAAATCAAGGCTTGCAGCGGCGCATCGGGGTCGCCCTGCGGCGCTGGTATGTGGTCAACGATGGCATCCAGAATGGCATCAACGCCCTCGCCCGTTTTGGCCGAACAGCGTAGGATTTCTTCGCGCTTGCAGCCGAGGAGTTCGATGATTTCGTCCTCTACCTCTTCGGGCATCGCGTTGATCATGTCGCATTTGTTGAGCACGGGAATGATTTCTAAGTCGTGCTCTATGGCCATGTAGAGATTGGAAATGGTCTGCGCCTGCACACCCTGCGTGGCATCTACCACGAGCAAGCAACCTTCACAAGCGGCTATGCTGCGCGAGACTTCGTAGCTGAAATCCACGTGCCCCGGGGTGTCGATGAGATTGAGCGTAAACTGCTCGCCGCCGCGTGGATAAACCATCTGAATGGCGTGGCTCTTGATGGTGATGCCGCGCTCTTTCTCAAGGTCCATGTCGTCGAGCATCTGGCCCTGGGTGACTTGCAGCGTGCCGGTACGTTCCAGCAAGCGGTCGGCCAGGGTGCTTTTGCCATGGTCAATGTGGGCAATGATGCAGAAGTTGCGAATGTTCTTCATAGAAAGCTATCAGAATTTTTCGGCCTCTTGGAAGCTCACCGCGTGGGCAAGGTCTTTTTCGGAGAGTTCCACTCCTTCTTTGAGCGGCCAGTCTATGCCTATCGTGGGGTCGTCGTAGCGGATGGAACATTCGGCCTCGGGGGCATAGCGATTGTCAACCTTGTAGGTAAACACGGCCTCCTCGCTCAACACTTGAAAGCCATGGGCAAATCCTCGGGGGATGAAAAGTTGGCGCTTGTTTTCAGCGCTGAGTTCTACCATGACGTACTGGCCAAACGTGGGCGAACCCTCGCGCAAGTCAACCGCTACGTCAACTACCGTGCCTTGCAACACGCGCACCAACTTGGCCTGCGAAAGAGCCCCTTTCTGATAGTGCAGCCCGCGCAGCACACCGCGATGAGACTTCGACTCGTTGTCCTGCACAAAGCGAACTTCATGCCCCACGACACGATTGAAATCTTCCTCGCGCCACGTTTCCATAAAATAGCCGCGTGCATCGGCAAAAACCCTCGGTTCGCACACCAGCACGCCCTCAATGGATGTCTTGATATATTCCATAATGATTTCTTACAATTTGACTGTTTTCTGTTTCACAATCGAAACCGCTGCAAAAGTACGTTTTATTTCGCGCCCGCCCAAGCCGCTACGTGCAATGTTCCTGAAAATCATGTACAGCTACTGAGGAAAACGAAGCATTATCCTCTTATGATATTCAAAAAAAGGCTTTCATGAAATTGATAATTGCTTGTACTTACATTTTCCTCTCATGCGAGGAAACTTTTCCTCTCAGGGAAGGAAACTTTTCCTCTCGAGGAAGGAAATTTTTCCTCTCAGGGAAGGAAACTTTTCCTATCAAGGGAGGAGCGGGGAAGGAATCTTTTCCTCTCAGTGAGGAGCGGGGGGAGGAAACTTTTCCTTGCAGGGAAAGATTATTTTCCCTGCGGTGCACAAAAAAAGAGATGCCCATTCTAACTGAGCATCTCCTTGTGGAATAGCGCGAGCCTCTCGCGGGCGGTCAACGTTGATAGCTTGAAGAGGCTTCGGCTTTTGTTTCGGTTTTTTTAGAACATCTTTTCGGGATAAGTTCCTTCGGCATGTAGTTTAGCAAGTTTCTCTACTACCTCGGGACGGTCCTCGGGATAGGTCACGCCAAACCACTTGCTCGTGGTGTCGAGCACTTCGCAGGTAGCCTGACCGGTGCGGATAAGCTCGTCAACCATCAAGGGAATGAAGAATTCGCTCTTGAGGTTCTCAATGTTCTTGGGGTCGCTGAGGAATTTCTTGAAATACTCGCGGCTGTGGGCGAAGTAGTCGGGCGTGAAGCCCCAGAAGTTCATAGACACAGGCGTGGTGTCGGGGATAGAAACCCACGTTGCGCCGTCGTCGTCGAGGAACTTTACGACACCGCCCTGGCGCTCTATCTTGGTGCGCTCCACTACGCTGGTGAGGTGGTGGTTCTCGTCGTTTACGCACACGCCGCGCGAAACGGTGCCGCTCTCGCTGAGTGTGTTGCCTACGCGGAAACCTACCATGGCATATTTGCCTGTGCTTCCCTCGGGAAGTTCGCTGAGGAATTTGCCCATCACGCGGAAGGCGTCGCGGTCGTAGAAGTCGTCACAGTTGAGCACGGCAAAAGGTTCGTTGATGGCCGCTTCGCCCATCATCACGGCGTGGTTGGTTCCCCATGGCTTGGTGCGTCCCTCGGGGCAGGTGAAGCCTTCGGGCAGTGCGTCGAGCGATTGGAACACCACTTCGCAAGGAATATGACCTTCGTACTTGGAGAGAACGATGCGGCGGAAGTCGTCTTCAAAATCTTTGCGGATGACGAATACGAGCTTTCCAAAGCCTGCGTTGATGGCATCATAGATGCTGTAGTCCATAATGGTTTCGCCGTGGGGGCCGAGACCATCGAGTTGTTTCAAGCCACCGTAGCGGCTTCCCATACCTGCTGCGAGCAGGAAGAGTGTTGGTTTCATGGTTATGATTTCTTTTTATTTGATATAAGTTGATGATTTCAGCACAGCTTTCGGGCTAACTCTTTAGCCAGTAGCCCGAGAGCTTTGCTGATAGAAATTTTCTTTTATATGGGTGGAAACTTTTATTCCTCAGTTACGATGGTACATTCGCTGACGCGGTTCCATTCCAACTCGTCGTAGGCTTCGCTGATGCCACAACCCTTGGCATTGATGCGGCTGGCGGCAATGCCATATTTGCTGATGAGCATGCTCTTCACGGCCTGAGCACGTGCCTCGGCGAGACGTTCGTTGAGGGCTTGGTCGCCATCCTTTGAAGCATAGCCGAGCACGGAGACTGTGGCTTCGGGATGTTTCTTCAGATAGATGGCCACGCGCTCTACGTTGGGCACTTGGCTGGCATCGATGGTGCTCTTGCCTACACGGAAGTGTACGTTGTTGACGAGCGATTGGCTGCGATTGGTGGTTGTTACGGTTTGTGTCACGGGACGGTCAACGTATTCAATGCGCGGCGGGCGGTTCATGCATTCGCTGAGCTGAGCACGGAGGGCTTGGAGTTGGTCGTTGAGGGCGGCTATTTGAGCGTCCTTGCCTTCAAGCTGACCACGCAGGGCGTTGATGCGATTGTTGAGCTCGTCGATTTCGGCTTGGTCGTACTCACGCACGGCGGTAAAATAGTGCTCGCCGTTGGAATTTAGGAAATGATAGGTCAAACCTGCAACGAGTTCAATTTCGCTGTCGTTGATATTGAACCTAGCTCCCTTAGGATTGACGGGACGAATACCTTGGAAGAGTTCTTGGTCGAGGTTATAGATGATTGAAGGCTTCAGCGAAATGGTCCATGCGCGTGCCTTGTCGATATTGAAATCAAAGGAGAGACCAAAGCGTGCAGTAAAATACAGGTCGTTGTCGTCGCTACTGAGGTTTCCACCGTTTTGGTTAACAACGTTGCTGCCAAAGGGGGTGGCGTATTCGGGCTTGATGTGCGAAGCTACGCCTATTCCTGCAATGGCTTGAAGTTCAAAGAAGCGAGGCTTTCCTTTGTAGTCAAAGAAGAGGTTTGAGAGGTTGAACTTGTTGAGATAGTTCACGCCCCAGCGGTCAATGAAGGTGTGGCTTGGTGTGGTGTTAACATCGGCCCATCCTTGAAGGGCTGTGGCGAAGATGGGTGTCCATTGCTTGGTGAGTTCCAAGCCTGCCACAACACGAGCGCGCTGCCAGAAGCTGCGTGAGTCAGTCACTGTGCGGTCGCCAAACTGATAAGCGCCATAAGCGGGGCTGAAGCCGAGGTTGTGGGTAGCACTCACTGCACCTGCGTTGAGGCCGATGCTCCAATTGTCAAAGAACCCATTGCTTGAGAAGGGTTTGCTTTGAGCAGATGCCGTCAATGCTGCAAAGGCAAGAACGGCAAGGAGAATAGTCTTTTTCATTGTTTTTATAAATTGTTTATTGTTTTTGCGAAGCAAAGGTATAAAAAAAGACGGGCTGCACAAGTGGCAGTCCGTCTTTTTTTGTATTAAGTAGGGTTTTCGTTGCTCTGAATTAGTCTTCAGTAACGATGGTGCACTCGCTGACGCGGTTCCATTCGAGCACGTCGTAAGCTTCGCTCACACCGCAACCCTTAGCGTTGATGCGGCTGGCGGCGATACCATACTTCTGGATGAGCATGTTCTTCACAGCCTGAGCACGGTTTTCAGCAAGTACCTTATTGGCTTCGAGGTTACCGTCCTTAGAAGCGTAGCCCAGGATGGTAACTGTAGCCTCGGGATGACGCTTGAGGTAGATGGCAACGCGCTCAACGTTGGGCACCTGGCTAGGATCGATGACGTACTTAGCCAGACGGAAGTGTACGTTGGTGGCGAGAGAGTGCGTGTTCTGAGTCTGAGTTTGAGTAACAGTTACAGGACGGTCAACGTACTGGATCTGAGCGGGCTTGTTCAAGCAGTCGTTGAGCTTAGCACGGAGGTCGTTAACCTCAGCACCGAGAGCAGCGATTTGAGCGTCCTTGCCATCGAGCTGACCACGGAGGCCATTGATGCGAGCGTTGAGGGCATCAACTTCAGCCTGGTCGTATTCGCGAACGTAGGTGAAGTGGTGCTCACCGTTAGCATTCTTGAAGTGGTAGGTGAGACCTGCCATAACTTCAATCTCGGTGTCGTTGATGTTGAAGGTAGCGCCACGATAGATGTGGTCGTTGTCAGGACGTGCGCGCTGACGGTTACCCTGATAGAGCTCCTGGTCGAGGTTGTAAACGATGCTGGGCTTGATAGAAAAGGTCCAAGCACGCTTCTGGCCGAGGTTGAAGTCGAATACGAGGCCAAGACGTGTGAAGAGATAGTGGCTATCTTTTCTGTTGTTGCCTTCAAGAATCCAGCTTGCCATACCGATACCAGCTTGTGCGCCTACTTCGAAGAAACGGGGCTTACCCTTGTAACCGAAGAAGAGGTTAGAGAGGTTGAAACGGTTCATGTAGCTCACGCTCCAACGGTCGATGAATGTGCTGCTGTTTGAGGTGTTCACGTCAGCCTGTCCATTGATTACGCTGGCGAACACAGGTGTCCACTGCTTGGCGAGTTCTACACCAGCTGCAAAGCGAGCACGTTGCCAGAAGCTACGTGTGTTTTGCTGAGTAGTGGTACCTTCGAAAGAGGTTCCGCCATTGTAAGAAGGACCGAAACCGAGGTTGTGGGTTGCAGCTGTAGCACCAACGTTGAGGCCGACGCTCCAGTTGTCGAAGAAGCCGTTGCTAACAAAGGCTCCCTTCTGTGCGCTTGCCGTCATAGCAGCGGCAACAGCGAGAAGTGTAAAAATTTTTCTCATAACTGATTGTTATAAAATTAAAAGTTGTTTGGTTGTCCTTTGATAATATAAGGAGAGCATTGTTCCTTTTTCAGCCGCAAAAATACACTACCAAAGCAAAAAGCCAAACTTTTTTGTTGAAAAATAATAAGCTTTTACATTTTTTACAGGATTTCGTTGCAAACTTGACTAAACAGAGTTATGAAAAGCTTGTGGTGGGGAGTGTTTTTACGTGGATTATGCTTACCTTTGCTGCGCGAAAGTGAAGTAGGCATGGGACTATGGAAACGTTTCTCGTGTAAAGAGCTGCGCTTCGCACTACTTTTGCACAACAAACAAAGATTTATATATTATTATGGAAAACAAGAAAGACCAACTCCAAATTGAGCTCACGCCCGAAGTGGCACAAGGCGAGTATGCTAACCTTGCGGTGATTACGCATTCAAGTGCTGAGTTTGTGACGGACTTTGTGAGGGTGCTCCCTGGTGTGCCCAAGGCGTTAGTGAAGTCGCGCATCATTATGGCTCCTGAACATGCCAAACGCTTGCTCTATGCCTTGCAAGACAATATCAATAAGTACGAAAAGGCTTTTGGAGCCATTCGCCTGCCTGGAAGTCCTGAAGGAACGGGACGCACTGGCACTCCATTCGGAATGCCTGAAGGTATGGCGTGAGCTGTAAAAGTAATTCTCAAAAAAGCTCGCCCCCATCCCCTCTTTATGAGGAAGGACAAGGGCGAGCCTTTGTTTACTGACAAGCTTAGTTGGGTTGCTCTACAATCAAGTCGGGCGGACATTCGTACATCAGTTTGGCATGGTTGGTGCGAATGAGTTTGCTTCCGACCAAGCGGCCCGTAGTGGTGTCTATCTTGTCGAGAAAGACCGATCCGCAACGATAAATACCATCCTCTTCGCGCACAAAACGTTCGTCCTCAAGACGAATATGGAAGGTATGGGGCTGGGGCTTCATTGTACGCAGTTCGCCACAGAGATATTCTTCGTCCACCCACAACCGCAGTTGGAAGGGTGCAGCGGTTTCGTTCTTCACTCGGTAGTCTATGTAGTTGTAAGAGATGCTGGTGCCTGTGCCAAAGGGCAGCTTGCGTCCATAATCGGGAAAGAGGTCGAGGCCGTCGTGGTGGTGATGCTCGGTGATGGTGAGTTCGCTGTGGAGCACCATCCAGTGTATGAGGTTTGAGAGTTGGCACAATCCGCCGCCAATGCCTTGCGAAGGCTTGCCGCCTTTGATGGTGAGTCCCTCGCGGTAGCCCTTGCGCTTTGAGGTGCGCCCCAGGAGCTTCCACACCGAGAACGTTTCCCCTGGATGTATCACCAGTCCGTCTATTTGCTTCACGGCCAGAGCCAAGTTGACAGCTTTGTTTTCTTGCAACTGCATATTGACGTTTCCCAAACGGCGGCGGATGAGCGACTTGTGGCAATAAACAACTACAGGCAACGACTCCCCTACCCGCTCCTCGGCAAAGCGCGTACGAGCGAGAAGGTCCTTCAATCGCCGCTTCAGGATTTCTTTTTCCATAGAGATGCGATAGGTCAAGGGCGAAATTTCGCTGAAAAGGATGCGTTTCATGGGCTTTTTGCTATATTAAGTAATCTAAATAGTTATCGGAAGTAATGACGATGGTTTGTGATTTTCGAGGTCAAAGATAAAGACTTTCATCCAAACAATGCCAAACTTTTGGGATTATCGCACAATCAAAAGGTTAGAAAAGACTGACTGAAGTGTAACAAAGCACACTCCAGCCAGTCTTAAAGGGTAATAAGAAACAATGAACTCTTATTTCTTTTCGTAGTTGTAGAGCTGCGAAACCTCCTCTTCGGTTAGAGGAACTCCATAAATGCGGACATTATCCACTTTGAAGGGGTCTGCCCATGCCATACTTTGGGTATCGCCTCTTCCTCCAATCTGCATTTTGTTACCATTCAGCGTCCAGCTATTGTTTATTGAATCATAAATGTTACCATCTACGTAAAGCTCAAACGTACTTCCGGTTGCCACAACAGTAAGCATATGCCAGCCAGAGGACTGCATGCTAAGAATGTTATAGTTGAATTTATACCATGAATCCTGAAGCCCTAAAGTGCCATCACTATTGATGTATAAGCTGACTTTGTCACTCCTGTTATACCAATCTGTGTTGTAATTACTATAAAGGAAACCTGTACCAAAATCCTTTACCCACATGCTTATGGTGTAGGACTCTTTGCCGCTGAGTGGATTTCTTGCTACGTTGACATACTGCTCTTGGTCGAGGAAGAGGGCCTTGCCTGAACCACTGGGGGTATCGTCAATGAATTGGGCTGCGCCGTTGATAACTCCATTGTTCTGCGTGCCAGCAGCATTGTTGGCTGTGCCGTTGTCGAAGTTGTAATAGGCAAGCAAGCCGCGCGTAACGTCTGAAGTGGAGCCGCCCTGCTGTCCACCGCCGCCTTGTTCGCCGCCTTGTTCGCCGCCCTGACCACCTTGGTCTTCGGGAGGAGTTACGGTGCTATTGGTCATGGTGAGTGTCAAAGCATAGGAGTCGCTACCCACGTTGACAATAATTGTCTGAGTGCCTGAAACGGAAACACTGCTGCGATTGGGGATTGAGGCAAGAATGGCTTGGCGACCTTTTGCTGCGACGGTTCCCGAGGCGGGGGAGATTTGCAGATAGTCGGGCACGTTTGAGAAGCTGTAAGTGAGCAACGTGTTGGTATTGTTCACAATGTAGAACGACAGCTGACTGATGTTCTTTCCAAAAGTGAGCGACATGGGTGTGATTTCCACATTTTGCGAGCTGCGCTGCATCTGGAAATCGCAGTGTGAGACGTTTCCTGCCGTTACGTAAGCCATCTGCGTGTTGGCTTGGAAGTTGTTGGCACTGACTGCCACGGTGTAGGAGCCTGGACGCAGGTTGGAAAACTCGTAGCGTCCGTCGCTACCAGTAACTTTCACTTCGCCCTGCTGCACGAGCGTCACTGTAGCACCCGCCACGGGCGTGTTGGCATTGGCGAAATCGCTTACAAGACCTACGATACTGCCTGTCGTTACGGCCTCTTCATCCTCGTTGCTACAAGAGCCGAAGCCCACGGTCATGGCAACCATTGCCAGTAGCATTGACCAAAGTTTCATGTGTTTCATGATGTGTTTAATTTAAAAGGTTGTTTGAATAAGTTTGTGTTATATCATTTCGTTGTCTTCGTCGGCGATGTCCATGTCGGGCACGGCTTGTTATTAGGGCAAACGAGTATTTTTCTCTTTTCCACGGGAATTCGCGGGTTTCTTTTGCGAGGTTTCTCACGGGTTTATCGCTTTTTTCTCGATTTTTTTCACGAACGTGACGCCCATGCTCCCAGGACACTACGGAATGATTGTATGCCTCACTTCACCACGACCTTGCGGCTCGTGCCGTCGGCGTAGCGCACGATGACGAGCTGTCCGCGCTGCGGATTGGTGATGCGCTGGCCTTGGAGGTTGTAGTAGGCCTGGCCTGCCTCGGAGGGCGTGAGCGTAAGAGGCTCTATTCCGGTGTTGATATCTTCAACGATGTTGAAGTCCCTCCATGCTGGAGCGTTGGCATAAACTTCTTTACAGCCAAATGGTACATGAACCGTTACCTCTTTGTATATATCATACGCGGAGAGGGCAGCATCATCTGGGCGAGGACCACCTCTAAGCCACCATTGCCCATTCGTTAAGACTGGCGGTGTTTGGGATTTACAATAGATATGTTTCAGGCAGTGGGTATTGGCAAAGATGTAACTGCCAATTTCTTCGACTGAGGTGGGCAGGACGATGCTTTCAAGCGCTTGAACAGCCTCGAACGACCATTCGGAGAGTTTCACGGTGCCCTCGGGCACTTCATAGGTGGTGTCGGGCTTGCCAGCGGGATATTGCAGGAGCGTCTTACCACCGTCGGAGAAGAGCACACCGTCTTTTGCTACGATGTTCTCGCTGCCCTGCGCTGTGCTGAAAGCTTGCAGCGAATAGAGATTGCCATGCCCGTAGCCCATGGCGCGTAGGGAGGCTGGCAAATGGCAGTCTTCGAGGCTGAGGCAATAGGTGAAGACACCTCGTCCTATGCTGTCGAGGCCTTCTTTCATTTCTACGTGCTTCAATGAGGTGCAACCTTGAAATGCATACCAGTCAAGCAACTTTAGCGTAGATGGCAGGCTGACGCTTTCCAATGGGTCGTTGTAGTATTGCGCATTTCCTTCAGCATCTGTTACTATTGGCAATGTTGTCAAGCTGAAAGCTCTCTGCCCGACCTCTTCAATGCCTTCTGAGAGCGTCACGGAGCGCGCGCCGAGCAACTTCGCTACCCGCTTTACGGCGTAGGTCTCGCCTGTTTTTACGCGAGACTGTGTACTGACTCTTAAATATTGAAACTTTGTAATCGTAGCTGGTACAACCCAGTCGAGGTTGATATCGTTCTGCTCTGCCCAAATGCGTTCACTATAGGTGCTCGACATACGACTGCTCGTACACCCTAAGGCCTCCGAAATGACGGTCGTAGGATATTCCAGACGGAAGCCCGACACGGTGGCTGTCATGGTTTCGTCGTCGTACACATAGTTGAGTAGATGGCTCATCGGGCGGATATAGAATTCAAGTAGGTTTGGATAAGACTCAACGTCAAAACGCCTATACCCAAAAAGTTTTCCGTCAACGACCCATCCTGTGCGATGTGCTTCCAAGTATTCGTCGGGAACATAAAGCGCACAATTTGTATTTACACTGTTGCTCTCAATCTCTGGCGGCGTAGGAGACAGGCAGATAATGGTTTTGGATTGGGCGGAAAGGTGGCCGATGCGCTTCAGTGTTTTGGGCAAAACGATGATGGAGCCATAGCCATAGCCTACGCCATCAACAACGGTAACGGTGTATTCTTTGCCATCGTATGTGATACGCTCGGGAATGTTCAGTACGGGTTCGTTAAACCAACCTTCTACTCTCCCAGTTCCCACACAGGTAGCTTCATTACCTTGTATGGTATAGCGCAGGCCGCCCACTTGTATGGGCTCTTCTTCGATATTCGTAAAGTTGCTCCAAGGTTCTAAAGCTCTGTAGGCACTTGCACTACCAGAAGGAACATAGAGGGTAACAGAAGAAGAGGGTACACCACGAAAAGCACCTGTACTACAATTATATTCAGAGGGTTCCATTTTGCAGGCTGTGATGCTCGTTAAGCCAGTGCAGCCATCGAACGCAGAGTTTCCGATGCTCGTGACGGACTCTGGGATGGTGATGCTCGTTAGGCCAGTGCAGCCATCGAACGCATACCATCCAATGCTCGTGACGGACTCTGGGATGGTGATGCTCGTTAAGCCTGAGCAGTCTCTGAACGCACCCCATTCAATGCTCGTGACGGACGAGGGGATGGTGATGCTCGTTAAGCCAGCGCAGTCAGAGAACGCATCCTGTTCAATGCTCGTGACGGACGAAGGGATGGTGATGCTCGTTAAGCCAGTGCAGCCATAGAACGTAAAGTTTCCAATGCTCGTGACGGATGAGGGGATGGTGATGCTCGTTAAGCCAGTGCAGCGAGAGAATGCAGAACTTCCGATGCTTGTGACGGACTCTGGGATGGTGATGCTCGTTAAGCCAGTGCAGCCAAAGAACGCCTGGTCCCCGATGCTGGTGACGGACGAGGGAATGATGAGGCTCGTTAAGCCAGTGCAGCGAGAGAACGCAGAACTTCCGATGCTTGTGACAGACGAGGGGATGGTGGTTGTTTTGCAGCCTGCAACGAGGGTATTGCTTGCTGTTTCTATTATGGCATTACAGTTGTCGCGGGAGTCGTATTTCGTATTGCCTGCTTCTACCTTGATGCTCGTTAGGCCTGTACAGCCAGAGAACACACCGCTTCCAATGCTCGTGACGGACGAGGGGATGGTGATGCTCGTTAAGCCAGTGCAGTCAGAGAACGCCCAGTTTCCGATGGAGGTGACGGAATATACCTTGTCGGCTATCTTCACCTTTTCGGGTATGGTGACAGCACCCAGGTTATCCTTGTTTTTCACGCCAGAGACTACAGCCTCGCCGTTCTCCTCGCTTGACACGCTGAAGCGTAGCACGCCGTCCGTCCAAACATCCTCACCGTCGGCGGTAAGGACAACGGCATCGTCGCTACCGGTATCGATATCGTCCACGATGTTGGCGAAGTTGCTCCAGGGCTCGGTGCTGGCATATGCTTCTTTGCAGCCTTTGGGGACGTGGAGGGTGGCGGAGTAGTCGTTGAACGCATCCGTAGCGCAGGAATAGTCTGCAGGGTCGGTGCGAAGTGCATAGACATCTTTCAGGCCTGTGCAGTAATTGAATGCAGACGACCCAATGCTGGTGACGGAATTGGGGATGTCGATGCTCGTCAGGCCAGTACAGCCAGAGAACGCATAGTTCCCGATGCTGTTGACGGATTCTGGAATGGTGATGCTCTTCAGGCTTTTGCAGCCACGGAACGCATGGTTCCCGATGCTGGTGACGGAATTGCCGATGGTGACGCTTGTTAGGCCTTTGCAGTCATAGAACGCATAGTCTCCGATGCTGGTGACGTTATCTCCTAAGATATATGTTGTGACTTGTGAACCGAAAATTGATTTTAAATTTGAGTTGGTTTCATAATCTTTTGAAACAATGTCATTACTATTAATCGTGACGCTCGTCAGGCCTGTGCAGCCATAGAACGCCTCCCGCCCGAAGCTAGTGACGGAATTGCCGATGGTGACGCTTGTTAGGCCTTTGCAGTCATAGAACGCAAAGCCCCCGATACTGGTGACGGTATTGGGGATGATTAACTCTGTTACTTCTTCACCATTTAAAAATAAATGAACGGCATAGCGAAGAGGATTAGCGTCAGGACGGTCAAATGTAATTCCACACCAAGCGGCTATATCCGATATGTTGACGCTCGTCAGGTTGGTGCAGTCATGGAACGCATTCCATCCGATGCTGGTGACGGAATTGCCTATGGTGACGCTTGTCAGGCCTTTGCAGTATTGGAACGCCAGCTCTCCAATACTCTTCACGGAGTTTGGGATGTTGACGCTTGTCAGGCCTTTGCAGTATTGGAACGCCTTCTCCCCGATGCTGGTGACGGAATTACCCATGTTGACGCTCGTTAGGCCAACGCAGTCAAAGAACGCAGACTTTCCGATGCTGGTGACGGAATTAGGTATGTTGATGTTCGTCAGGCCTATGCAGCCCCAGAACGCATTCCATCCGATGCTGGTGACGGAATTACCCATGTTGACGCTCGTCAGGCCGCGGCATAGCTCGAACGCTCTGTCCCCGATGCTGGTGACGGAATTGGGGATGGTGATGCTCGTCAGGCCGGAGCAGCCAAAGAACGCAGAGTCCCCTATGCTGGTGACGGAATTGCCGATGGTGACGCTTGTTAGGCCAGTGCAGTCATAGAACGCCTCCTCCCCGATGCTGGTGACGGAATTAGGTATGGTGACGCTTGTCAAGCCTTCGCAGCGAAAGAACGCCCTCTTTTCGATGCTTGTGACAGTATAGGTGGTGCCAGATGGATATGTGACGGTAGAGGGTATGGTGATATCACCCGTATAAGCTGTAGAAGGTGGATTCCAGCTTGTAACATTGACGAATCCTGTATAAGTCACGCTGGCAGTCTTTGTCTCTCCATCAAGCAAATAATATATTCCGTCAATCTCTACACCATTTGCCCATGATGTGAGGGCGAGGAGGGCAGCGGTGAGGGTGGTGAGTAGTCTTGTTTTCATAGGTGAAGATAGTTTTGGGGATTAAACATTCATGTTTTTATTATTTCCCAAGCAGGCGCAGGGCATAGGGGGTGAGCAGGTGGCGCACTTTGCCTAAGGGGAGTACGCAACTGGGGGCTCCCATGGAGTATGGACCTAATTCGTAGGCTTGGTATTGGAGGCGAACGCCTTCGGGCACGAGGCCTACGCCTTGGCTACACGGAAGTGCTTCGGTATATGAAGAGGAAACTTCTTGGCTCCATTCTCTCTGAAAGTCGATAAAGGCTGCATAGCTTTCAAATTGTTTATGAAGTTCTTGGCTATAGAGTTCTTGGCATATCAATTTCCAGAGTTCTTCTGAGTCTGTGACGCAAAAGATGTCGTCGGGGGTGAGCAGGTGGCCCGTGGCGGCATCGACGGTGTAGAGGCTATATGAGGGCATGGGGTGAGCTGCTCCATAGGGGAAAATGCTTGTTGTGCATTCAAAAGTAGCAAAGCGTGGTTTGGAAGCAAGGCATGACGTGGCGGCAGAGAGCTCGTAAGGACGCAAATCGTCTTCTTCAATATAACCCCGGGCTACATCGGTGTCCCAATCGTCATTTAGGGATTCCCAGAGCATAGCGGGCAGTTCGTCCCACGTGCGGGCTATTTCGTCTTCGTAAATAGTGTCAACACAAAAGGAGCGGGCAAAACAAATGTTGCTCAAGATGGAGTCGGTGAGCGTGCGCACCATCTTTTCGGGTCCACTGACGGGGTATTCCAAGGAGAGTTCCAGCACGAGATGATCGCGATGTTTTGTAGCGACGAAATTCAGCGAATCGGTGACTAAGGGCGCGGAGTTTCTGTCGGTCTGTGCCACAGCGGTGAGCGCAAAGAGCATCGTAGCGACGATGGCGAATGTTGTTTTCAGGTTCATGGTTAGATAGTATGTTTTGGGGTTAAACTTGTTTTGCCCAATGAGGGGAGCACCAAAGCGTTTTAGAGGCAGACCTTGCATGACACGTATAAATACAAAAAAACGTGGACTGTTGATGCCCACCGTAGTCCTAAGGTCGTAGGAAAAACCTGATAACAAGAATGGATGATAACAGCCCACGCGTACTGGTACGCGCAAACACTGCTATGCCTACTTCTTGTTATGGTAGTCGAAAATTTCCTACGTTCTCGGACTACAAGAAAAGCACAACGCTTTGCGTTTATACTATGTGTCGGCATACAGCACTGATCTCTGCATGCACTTCGCACCTGCAAAAATAGCCTATATGCTTGATAGAGACAAGACTTTTTGCCTCAAAAAAAGGTTTAATCTCCACGAATCATCCCACAAACGCTGCACTGCGCCGCTTCAAACGCTGAAAGCTCGGGACAAAAAAACAAATCCAAGGCAGTACACGCCGTATGTGACGCGAATTAACAAATCTTAAATCTCAAATCTCAGTCTCTCAGTAAGAAAAAAGGGGGTACCTACCTCTCTAATTCTTATACTATATACTATATAACTAATTAATATATAATAATATATATAAAGTAAAGTAAGTTATGGGAGGTACCTACCCCTCAAAAAACAACTGAAAGACTGAGATTTGAGATTATGATAAAAACGACCAGAAACTATTTTTTTTATACAAAGCAAAATTACTATGAAATTCGATCTTTTTTCAAGAGCATCCCCGCGATGCCAGCCACCGGCGAGGGCACAAAGATTATTGACCATTTTAGAATTTACAATCTGACAGCCCATGCATTGGACAACCAATGCATTGGACAATTGGACAATTTACAATCTGACAATTTCCACCGCGCTTCAAAACGTCCGCAGAATAGTCAAATAGTAAATAGTCAAATAGAT